>NZ_MDDR01000007.1 GCF_001870435.1 Pseudomonas costantinii
CCCGCTCCACCGTGCCTACTTGCGGCCAGCGTGGTTTAACGGGGCGCCTAAGATCAAGATCAAAAGCAAAAGCACGGCGGCCTGAAAGCCGACCTGAGTGGTGTAGATCAAAAGCGGTCGAGTAATGTGGGTGCTCCATACATCAGGGAAACTGCATTCTGCCCTGCTTCTGATCTGGCTTTTGATCCACACCACTCAGGTCGGCTTTCAGGCCGCCGTGCTCTGCTTTTGATCTGCTTGTGATCTTGATCTCAGGCGCCCCATTAACCACGCTGGCCGCACGCAGGCTTGAATCCGTGGGTAACCCGGCAGGACGCCGGGTTAGCCGCGCTGGGCCAAGGATGGCCCATCGCGGCGGCCCACGGATTCAAGACTGCGTGCGGGCACACCGAGCCACAGCGAGGTGCCGAGTGGTGGGGCGAAGGCCTTTTGGTTACTTTTGGGCCTTTCCAAAAGTGACCCGCTGTAAGAGCGGAACCATAGGCCGCCGTTACCTAAATAACGGATATACACCTAAAATTACTTGTCAGCCTTAAGCACTTCGTAATCACGCAACTTATTGGCAATAGTGGTATGCGAAACCCCCAAGCGCTTGCCAAGCTGCCGACTACTGGGATGCTCTAAATACAACATCTCCAAGACAGCCTTCTCAAACCGCCCAACAATCTCCTCCAACCCACCTTCCAGCGAAAAATCGCCAAGCGGCTGACGCACGCCGTAATCGGGCAATCGAATATGCTCCGCCTTGACCATCCCCCCCTCACACAACGACACCGCCTGAAACAGCACATTCTCCAACTGCCGCACATTACCCGGCCAGTGGTAATGACTGAGCCGATCCATAGCCGCCGGTGCCAACTTGGGCAAAGGGCAACCAATCTGCCGACTGGCCTGATCAAGAAAATGCTCAACCAGCGGCGCCAAGCCATCCAGGCATTCGCGCAACGGCGGAATATGCAACGAAAGCACGTTCAGACGGTGATAAAGGTCCTGGCGAAACTCCCCACGGGCGCAGAGTTCCGACAAGTCCACCTGAGTCGCGCAGATCACCCGCACATCCAGATACACCTCTTCATCACTGCCTACCCGGCGAAAGCAGCCGTCCTGCAAAAAGCGCAGCAATTTCACCTGCAACCGTGCACTCATTTCCCCCACGCCATCTAGAAACAACGTACCGCCCGCCGTCAGCTCCAGCAGCCCCAACTTGCCTTCAGCCCGCGCCCCTTCAAACGCGCCGGGACCGTAGCCAAACAGCTCGGTCTCGGCCATCGATTCCGGCAGGCCTGCGCAGTTAAGCGCCATCAGCGGCGATTGCCCACGCGGGCTAGCCAGGTGGCAGGCGCGCGCCAGCAGTTCTTTACCAGTGCCGGTCTCGCCTTCTATTAATAGAGGCGCATCCAGCGGTGCCATGCGCCGCGCTTCGCGAACCACCGCGGCCATAACCTTGGAGCTTTGGAAAATACTGTCGAAGCCGCGCAGCTCTTGCTTGCGCACATTGTAGATTCGCTCACCCACGCGGTCGGCACGGTGCAGGGTCAGTACGGCGCCAGCCATGGCCTCACTGTCATCGTGCTCGGAGGATTGCAGCGGCGCGATATCCGCCAGGAACACATCGCCCTTGACCTTGACCCGCATGCCGTTGATCCGCGATTTGCTGGCACGCACCAGTTCCGGCAGATCGAAATCCTCGGCGTAACGCGACAACGGAATCCCCGGGACCTCGTCCACCCGCACCCCGAGCAACTGCGCCGCCGCGCGGTTGGCGGCGACGATCGAGCCACCCATGTCGATCGACAGCACTGGAAACTCCAGAGCGCCGAGCAACGCGTTGAGCTCCATATGTCGCCGCTCGCTGGGCATCAGCCCTACCCGTTTTACGCCGAATACACCGGCAATTGCCTCGAACTGCGGGCGCAGCGACTGGAACTGCATGTTCACCAGGTTCGGGCAAAACAGGTAAATGGCATTGCCATGTTCACCGCCGACCTCACCCTTGGCTACGTTGACGCCGTACTCCACCAGCAGGTTGAGGATGTCCCGCAGGATGCCGATGCGGTTCTGGCAGTGCACTTTGATACGCATGAAAAGGCCCGAAAAGTGGGTAGGCGCCGCGTCTTTTTGTCGCTGGGCGCAGATAGTCGTCAAGATTATGTGACAGCTTTCGGCCTTTTCACAGCCCAAGACACCGACAAACCCTACAATCGTAACGAATACTTTACGAAATTCGGTAAATTTTCCTACATCCCTAAGCCGCAGGCTGATGGAAACCGGCACTTTCCGAGTTATCAATAGACTCATCGCAGGACATAACAAGAACGAATGCCTAGCAGGAGAGCCGTATGAAGCAGACGCAATACGTGGCCCGCGAGCCCGATGCGCAAGGTTTTATCCACTACCCGCCGGAAGAACACGCGGTGTGGAACACCCTGATCACCCGTCAACTGAAAGTGATCGAGGGTCGCGCCTGCCAGGAATACCTGGACGGTATCGACAAGCTTGGCCTGCCCCTGGACCGTATTCCGCAACTGGGCGAAATCAACCAAGTGTTGGCCGAGACTACCGGCTGGCAAGTTGCCCGCGTGCCGGCGCTGATCCCCTTCCAGACCTTCTTCGAATTGCTCGCCAGCAAACAGTTTCCGGTGGCGACCTTTATTCGTACCCGTGAAGAACTGGACTACCTGCAAGAACCGGACATTTTCCACGAGATCTTTGGCCACTGCCCGCTGCTGACCAACCCCTGGTTCGCCGAATTCACCCACACCTACGGCAAACTCGGTCTGGCGGCCACCAAGGAGCAACGCGTGTACCTGGCGCGCCTGTACTGGATGACTATTGAGTTTGGTCTGGTGGATACGCCCGAGGGCCGACGCATCTACGGTGGCGGCATTCTGTCGTCGCCCAAGGAGACGGTGTACAGCCTGTCGTCCGAGCCTGAACATCAAGTCTTCGACCCACTGGAAGCGATGCGCACGCCGTATCGCATCGACATCCTGCAACCGTTGTACTTCGTGCTGCCCGAACTCAAGCGCCTGTTCGAAGTGGCGCAGGAAGACATCATGGGTATGGTCGAACGCGGAATGCAGCTTGGCTTGCACGCACCGAAATTTCCGCCCAAACCCAAAGCTGCGTGAACCTTACGTTTTGATGCCAGGTGAGTCTGTTCCCTGGCCCCGCGTTGCTTTAGGGTGACGCCACTGACGACCGTTTTTCAAACACTCGAATTCAGGACACTCCACATGACCACCTTGAACCAAGCCCACTGCGAAGCCTGCCGCGCCGACGCCCCACAAGTCAGCGATGAAGAGTTGCCGGTACTGATCAAGCAGATCCCTGACTGGAACATCGAAGTACGCGACGGTGTGATGCAGCTGGAAAAGGTTTTCCTGTTCAAGAACTTCAAATTCGCCCTGGCCTTTACCAACGCCATGGGTGAAATCTCCGAAGCCGAAGGTCATCACCCTGGCCTGCTCACCGAGTGGGGCAAAGTCACCGTGACCTGGTGGAGCCACTCGATCAAAGGCCTGCACCGCAACGACTTCATCATGGCCGCACGCACCGACGAAGTGGCCAAGACCGCCGAGGGCCGTAAGTAATGCACTTCGATGCCATTGGCCGCGTGCCCGGCGACCCGATCCTCGGGCTGATGGACCTGTATGCCCAAGACGCCAACCCGAACAAGTTCGACCTGGGCGTGGGCGTGTACAAGGACAACCAGGGCCTGACGCCGATTCCGCACTCGGTGAAACTCGCCGAACAGCGCCTGGTGGACACCCAGACCACCAAGACTTACATCGGGGGCCACGGTAATGCCGCGTTCGGCACCCTGATCAGCGAGCTGGTGCTCGGCTCCGACTCAGCGCTGATCCGCGAACGCCGTGCCGGCGCAACCCAGACCCCTGGCGGTACCGGCGCCCTTCGCTTGAGCGCCGACTTTATCGCCCACAACCTGCCCGGACGTGGCGTGTGGCTGAGCAACCCCACCTGGCCGATCCACGAAACCATCTTCGCCAAGGCCGGGTTGAAGGTCAGCCACTACCCCTATGTTGGCAGCGACAACCGCCTGGATGTGTCGGCGATGCTGGCCACGCTGTCCACCGTGCCAAAGGGCGATGTAGTGCTGCTGCACGCCTGCTGCCATAACCCGACCGGCTTCGACCTGTCCCAGGATGACTGGCGCCAGGTATTGAAAATCGTCCGTGAGCGCGAACTGCTGCCGCTTATCGACTTTGCCTACCAGGGTTTTGGCGACGGTCTGGAGCAAGATGCTTGGGCGGTGCGACTGTTTGCTGCCGAGTTGCCGGAAGTGCTGATCACCAGTTCCTGCTCGAAAAACTTCGGTTTGTACAGCGACCGTGTGGGCGCGTTGATTGTCTGCGCGGCGAATGCCGAGAAGCTGACGGATGTGCGCAGCCAACTGGCGAATACCGCGCGCAACCTATGGTCTACGCCGCCGGATCATGGCGCGGCAGTGGTAGCGACCATTCTGGGCGACGCCGAGCTGAAGAAACTCTGGAGTAGTGAAGTCGAAGCCATGCGTTCGCGGATTGCACAGTTGCGCTCCGGCTTGGTGCAAGCGCTGGCGCCACACGGGCTGGCCGAGCAGTTTGCGCATATTGGTGCGCAGCGTGGGATGTTTTCCTATACCGGTTTGAGTGCAGAGCAGGTGAAGCAACTGCGGGAGAAGCACAGCGTGTATATGGTCAGTTCGGGGCGGGCTAACGTAGCCGGAATTGATGCGACGCGGTTGGCGCTGCTGGCTGAGGCGATTGCCGACGTTTCCAACTGACGAAACCGAATCAAACTGTGGGAGCGGGCTTGCTCGCCCCCACAGTTGGACCGAGCAGGACCTTTAACCAGTGACCATTTCAGCTTTTAGCTGCGCTTCTTTCGCCTGTGCATCCGCCAACCGATACAACTCGATACTTCCATCCCAGTGCTCGATCAACGCCGTGCACGACTCCACCCAATCCCCGCAGTTGAGGTAATCCACCTCACCCACCTTGCGGATCTCCGCGTGGTGGATATGCCCGCACACCACACCATGCAGCTCACGCTTGGTCACTTCGTGGGCAATCGCCTCTTCAAAATCACTGATAAAATTCACGGCCGTTTTGACTTTGTGCTTGAGGTAGGCCGACAGCGACCAGTAGCCATAGCCATACCGGGCACGCCAGTGATTCAACCAACGGTTCAGCGTGAGAGTGAATTCATAGGCCGAGTCGCCGAGGAAGGCCAGCCAACGGTGATAGCGGGTGATCACATCAAATTGATCGCCGTGAATCACCAGCAAATGGCGGCCATCGGCGGTGACGTGTACCGCCTCATCGACGAGTTGGATATTGCCCAGGATCAGCTTGGAATAGCGGCGCAGGAATTCGTCGTGGTTGCCGGTGACGTAGATAACCTCAGTACCGCGCTTGGCCATGGTCAGCAAACGGCGAATCACGTTAGTGTGGGCCTGAGGCCAATACATGCCACCGCGCAGTTTCCAGCCGTCGATGATGTCACCCACCAGGTACACCTTGTCGGCGTGGTAACCCTTGAGGAACTGCGACAAGTGTTCGGCCTGACAATCCCGGGTGCCCAGGTGCACGTCGGAAATCCACAGGGTACGCACCCGTTGTTTGCGGCTGGGTTTGACGAACTCGGCACTGGTCATGGGCATCCCTCGACGGTGTTTTCGCGAGCTTGCGCCACGGCGATTAATAGCCCATGACAGATATGCGTCAGTCTGATGACAGCGCCTGGCGACGGCGAAGCGCTGTAGACTCTGCAAGCCAGCCCAGGAGACCGCGATGAGACCGACCCTCACGCTACGCCACTACCTCGAAGCCCCCATCGCCCACAGCCATGACCATGCGCAGCTGGTGTTCGGCCTGTCCGGGCACCTGGACCTGGAAGTCGATGGCCGTGGCAGCCAGGTGCACGAAAGCAGCGTGATGGTACTGCCCTTCTCTGCCCACCATAGTTGCGGCAGCCGTGACGGCAGCCGATGCCTGGTGTTGGATGTGCCTACTGAACACTGGGTGCTGCAATCTTTGGGCGAACACGCCGATGCCAGCCGCCGCTTGCTTGATCAACCGTCACGCCTCGCGCTGGACTCCCGGCAAAACCAGCTGGTGCAATGGTTGGCGCATAGCCCGGTGAATGATCCGCTGATCGTCCAGCAAGGCGCGGTGCTGTTGCTGGCCAGCCTCAATCATTCGCTGGCTCGACCGGTGCCGGGCAGGCGCCTGCCGTATGCGGCGTTCAATGCACATATCGAACGCCATGCGGCGCATCCGCTGCAGGTTGCCGACCTTGCACGGATTGCGGATCTTTCAGTGGCGCGCCTGCATGCACGTTTTATGGCGGAATGCGGACAAACGCCGATGGACTATCTGCGCAGCCGTCGCCTGCACATGGCTCTGGGGCTATTACGAAAGACACCACTGCCCATCGGCGAGATTGCCGAACGCGTCGGTTACACCTCACAAAGCGCGTTCTGCGCCGCCATGCTGCGTGAGTTTGGCGCCTCGCCCGGAAAGTTACGTCGGTCGGTGTAACAAGAGCCCTGCGTTAAAAAACGCGAGGTCGGCGACAGACGCCGACGCCCTCGAGCCTCTAGACTGCGATTCTGTTACCCCGTTGGTTCAAGGATCGCAATGACTCCCCGCTCAGCCCTCGGCGCCCTGCATATCGGCGCATTGATGTTTGGCCTTACCGGTGTCTTCGGCAAACTGGCCGCCGCCTCGCCCGCCATTATCGTATTTGGCCGAGCGGCGTTTGCCGTGCTTGCCCTTGCGGTATTTGCGCGGTTTGCCAGCAACACCACCTGGAAAAAACTGGAAATGCGCGACTGGCGCCGACTGCTGGTCAGCGGCGTATTACTCGCCGCGCATTGGGTAACCTTCTTTATTGCCGTTAAAGTCGCCGGGGTCGCCGTCGCAACCCTCGGATTTACAGCGTTTCCAGCCTTTACCGTGATCCTCGAGGGGCTGATTTTCCGCGAACGTATTCGCGCCAATGAAGTGCTGCTGGTCGTACTGGTGAGCGTCGGGCTGGTGCTGGTGACACCAGATTTCAACCTCGCCAGCGAAGCCACAGGCGGCCTGCTCTGGGGCATCGCCTCAGGGCTTTTGTTTTCGCTGCTGTCGCTGAATAACCGCGCCAGTTCCGGGCGGATTCCTGCCGTGCAGGCAGCGCTGTGCCAGAACGTGGTGGTCGCAGCCTGCCTGCTGCCCGTGGCGGCGCCGGGGTTGGCGGATGTGCGCGCGATTGACTGGCTATGGATCGGTTTACTCGGCGTGTTCTGTACGGGGCTGGCCCACAGCCTGTTTGTCGCCAGCCTCGCGGTGATCAAGGCGCGCACCGCGTCGGTGGTGTTTGCCATGGAGCCGGTCTACGGCATCACTATGGCCTGGTTGCTATTTGCCGAAACCCCGACCTTGCGCATGCTGCTGGGCGGCGTACTGATCATTGTCGCTATCGTCCTGTCCGGCCTGATGGGCAGCGCCAGCCAGGCCAAACAGCCGGCGGCAACGGCCTGATCTATACTTTAAACATCCGTAACAGTCTGTAGTCGTTCAACGGATAAAAGACAGCTCGACGACAGCCATGGTGTGTTCTGAAGTTGCTGCAAGCGAGTGGTCATCCCATCTACGCGATGCAGGGGTTTCATCATGGAAATGCTCATCAGCCTGTTGGTTCAGATCATCAGCGGTGCCATCGGCGGTAACTTGGCCGGCATGACAAATCAAAGCCTGGGGACCACCGGGCTCAATTCAATGGTCGGCGGTGTCGGAGGTTTGGTACTCGGCCAGCTCCTCGCCTGGGTGCTTGGCGCACCAGCAGGTGATGCTTTGAATGTTGCAGCGCTCGGCAGCAACATCATTGGGGGTGGCGTCGGCGGACTGGTACTGACCTTTGTCGTCGCCTTCATCAAAAACAAGATGGCTGCCAAATAATCGCGCACACCGGGTCACCGTCCTTCAGTGGCGGTGACCTTATTGCGTGCGGTCGTTATGCCCCAGGTCGCGCTGTGGATCTATCTGATCACGCACGCGCTGCTTAAGCACCTTGGCTTCCGGAAAGCCACCATCGGCCTTGCGCTCCCAGATCTGCACGCCATCGCAGGTGATGCGAAATGCACCGCCGGTGGCCGGTTCCAGTGCCACACGACCCAGATCATCGGAAAACGTGCTCAACAACTCCTGGGCCAGCCACGCGGCGCGCAGTAGCCACTGGCACTGGGTGCAATAGGTGATGACGATCTCGGGTTTGCTTGTGGACATAATTTGAGAGGTTCCTGGCGTAACGGGCTCGGAGGATCGAATGGCTATAATAGCGGCCTTTATCGCCCAGCCCGAGATTCATGATGCGCCGCCTGTTGTCCTGCCTGTTCTTGTGCCTGCTCCCTCTGCTCGCCGACGCCGTTGAAACACCACGCCCTAAAGTCGGCTTGGTGCTCTCAGGTGGTGCCGCCCGTGGCCTGGCGCATATTGGTGTGCTCAAGGCCCTGGAAGAGCAAGGCATCCAGATCGATGCAATTGCCGGCACCAGCATGGGGGCGGTGATTGGCGGGCTGTATGCGTCAGGCTACAAGATCGACGAACTGGAAAAGCTCGCGCTGAGTATCGATTGGCAGCAGGCACTGTCCGACGCACCGCCACGGGAAGATGTGCCATTTCGACGTAAACAGGATGACCGAGACTTCCTGATCAAACAGAAACTCAGTTTCCGCGACGACGGCAGCCTGGGTTTACCGCTGGGCGTGATCCAGGGCCAGAACCTGGCGCTGCTGCTGGAGAGCATGTTCGCCCACACCAGCAATACGCGTAACTTCAACAAACTGCCGATCCCGTTCCGCGCCGTGGCCACCGACATCACCACCGGCGAAAAAGTGGTGTTCAGCAAAGGCCACCTGCCCCAGGTGATCCGCGCCAGCATGTCGATCCCTGCGGTGTTCGCGCCGGTGGAGATTGATGGCCGGCTGCTGGTGGATGGCGGCATGACCGATAACATCCCACTGGATGTAGCGCGGGAGATGGGCGTCGACATCGCCATCGTGGTGGACATCGGCACCCCACTGCGCTCACGCAAACAACTGGCCACCGTGGTGGACGTACTCAACCAGTCCATCACCCTGATGACTCGCCGCAACTCTGAAGAACAACTCAAGGCTCTGCATCCGAAGGATGTGCTGATCCAGCCGCCCTTGGCCGCCTACGGCGTGACGGACTTCGGCCGTGCCAAGGACATGATCGACGCTGGCTACCGCGCCACTCGAGCCCTCGATATACGCCTGGCGCACCTGCGCCCCGCCGAACCGGTCGACCCGCAGCTGGTAGCCGCGCGCACCCCAGGTGAGCGCACGCCGGTGATCACCGCGATCAGCGTAGAGAACGACTCGAAAGTCAGCGACGACGTGATCCGCTACTACATCCGCCAGACCCTGGGTGAGCCGCTGAACCTGAGCCGCCTGCAAATCGACATGGGCACCCTGTACGGCCTGGACTACTTCGAGCAGGTGCAATACCGCGTGGTGAAAAAAGGCCAGGACAACACGCTGGTGATCAGCGCACGGGGTAAGCGCAGCGGCACCGATTACCTGCGCCTGGGCTTGAACCTGTCGGATGACATGCGCGGTGACAGCGCCTTCAACATCGGCGCCAGTTACCGCATGAATGGCATCAATCACCTCGGCGCGGAGTGGCTGACGCGGGTACAGATCGGCGATCGCCAAGAACTGTACAGCGAGTTCTACCAACCGATGGACACCGGCTCACGCTACTTCATCGCGCCCTATATCAGGGCCCAGGCGCAAAACGTTGAACTGATCATGGACAACGACCCCATCTCCGAATACCGCCTGGAACGCTATGGCTTTGGCCTGAACGTTGGGCGGCAGATCGGCAACAGCGGCGAGATCCGCTTCGGCGTCGGCGAAGCCTGGGGCAAGGCGGACGTGCGTATTGGCGACCGCGACCTACCGAGCGTGAGCTTCAGCGAAGGTTTCTATGAGTTGAAGTACTCGTTCGACTCCCTGGATAACGTGTACTTCCCTCACACCGGCGAAGACATTGGCCTGGCCTTGCGTGAGTTCGAGCCGGGCCTGGGCTCGGACCAACGCTACCGACAGTGGGAGTTCAAGCTGGACAAGGCCATGAGCCACGGCCCAGACACCCTAATATTGGGCGGTCGCTACGGGCGCACCCTGGATAAATCCGACGTAGTGACTTCCAGCTTCCTGCTCGGCGGCGCGCGACAATTGTCGGGCTTTCGCGAGGATGCGATCTCGGGGCAAAACATCAGCCTGATGCGTGCGGTGTACTACCGCCGCCTGACGCCACGCTCGTACCTGCCGTTGGATTTCCCACTGTACCTGGGGGCCTCGGTGGAACGCGGCCGGGCCTGGAACAACGACAATCAGTTCGACAGCGGGTATATCAACGCAGCAAGTGTGTTCCTGGGGTTTGATACGCCGTTGGGGCCGCTGAATTTCAGCTATGGGTTCAATGATGATAATCAGCAGGCGGTGTATCTGAACCTGGGGCAGACGTTCTGATACCCCATTCTCTTCCCGTAGCAGCTGCCGAGCCTTGGCGAGGCTGCGTAAGCCGCGCCGCCGCTATCAAACCCGGCACATTACCGAGGCGCGGCAGACGCCGCCTCGCTTAAGCTCGACAGCTGCTACGCCAACGAAGATCAGGACTTTTCCAGATTCGCCAGAATGTGCCCATGCACACGCATGCACACGCTCAAATCAGCCTCATCCACACCCACAAACAGCTCATGGCGCAAGGCCGTGGCAATGGTTTCGATCTGCTCGATCAAAGGACGGGCGGTGTCGCAGAGCAGGATGCGCTTGGCGCGACGGTCTTCCAGCACAGCTTGGCGTTGCACCAGGCCTTGGCCTTCCAGGCTGTCGAGCAAGCGAGCCAGGGTCGGCCCTTCCACTCCAACACTTTGTGCCAGTTCACGCTGAGTCGGTGCTTCTTCAAAACGGGCCAGGTGCAACAGCACCAGCCAACGCGCCTGGGACAAGCCCAGACCCGCCAAGCGGCGATCCAGTTCGGCGCGCCAGCCTCGGGACATTTGCGCCAACTGCATGCCAAATCGGTGTTGATCGGTTAACGGCATAAAAAACTCATGTTTTAGACTGAAAATAAAGTGTGGCTAATTATTAGTCAGCTAAGCATGAGCCATGCCAGTAGGCAAGAGTTGCTATGTACTGATTCGTTACATTGTCGTAATTGACGCACTAAATTTCGAATTCCGACTGCAACGCGGCACGCACGCAGTACAAAACACCCTCAGGAACACGCCCGGTAAACAGCGGTGAGATCTCCGAAACCGGTGGCAATTCACCCTCCCCGTCGAGGAAAGCGTCCTGGATTTCGCCGAGCAAATCTTCCGGCAAATCAAGGGCCTGCTCCAACGACAACTGCTGCTTGCCGATGGACTCGGCGAGCAAGGTGTAGACGTTCTTTTCCGAGCATTGCAGCTGGCCGGCGATCTGGATCGGGGTCATGCCGGCGCGCGCCAGGCTGATCAGCTCGTGGCGAATATCGGCGACTTCCTTCGGCGCTTCGGCCTGGCCACCGAGCACTTCCAGGAAGGCCTGGCCATAACGCTCCAACTTGCGTGCACCCACGCCGCTGACCCTGGCCATTTCGGCCATGGTGGTCGGCTGCTCACGCAGCATCTCAAGCAACGTGGAGTCGGGAAAAATAACGTAAGGCGGTACGCTGTGTTCCTGCGCCAGCTTGCGCCGCAGCGTACGCAGGGCCTCCCACTGCTCGCGCTCCTCGCCACGCACCAACTGGCTGGCCTGGCTGGTGCTGCTCTTGGCGGTGGTTTGCGGCTTGAGGTCGCGGCGCAACTCCAGGCTCACTTCGCCCTTGAGCAATGGCCGGCAACTGTCGTTCAAACGCAGGCCACCAAAGCCGTCGATATCGATATCTACAAGGCCACGCGCAACCATCTGCCGGAACAATGAGCGCCACTCACCCTCGGCGCGGGCCTTGCCGACACCGTAGACCGAGAGTTTTTCGTGGCCGAAGCTGCGCACCTTTTCGTTGTCCTTGCCCAACAGGACATCGACCAGATGGCCGACGCCATAACGCTGGCCGGTACGAAAAATTGCTGACAACGCCTGACGCGCCGGCTCGGTGGCGTCCCAGGTCTGCACGCCGTCGATGCAGTTGTCACAATGGCCGCAGGGTTCCGGCATGTCCTCGTCAAAATACGCCAACAGCGTCTGACGGCGGCAGCGGGTCTCTTCGCACAACGAGAGCATGGCGTCGAGTTTATGTTGCTCCAGGCGCTTATGACGCTCGTCGCCTTCGGAGTTCTGCAACATCTGCTTGAGCATCACCACGTCTTGCAGGCCGTAGACCATCCAGGCATCCGCCGGCAGGCCATCACGGCCCGCACGACCGGTTTCCTGGTAGTAGGCCTCAAGGGATTTGGGCAGATCCATGTGTGCCACAAAACGCACGTTGGATTTATCGATACCCATGCCGAATGCGATGGTGGCCACCATGATCAGGCCTTCCTCGTTGAGGAAGCGCTTCTGGTGATGGGCACGCGTGTCATTGGGCAAACCGGCGTGATACGGCAGCGCCGGGTAGCCCTGCTCACAGAGGAAGGCCGCCACTTCATCGACCTTCTTGCGCGACAGGCAATAGACAATGCCTGCATCGCTGCGCCGCTCGGACAGGAACGCCAGCAACTGCTTGCGCGGCTGCTCCTTGGGCACGATACGGTAGAAAATATTCGGTCGGTCGAAGCTCGATAGAAAGCGCTCAGCGTTCTGCAAATGCAGGCGCTCGACGATTTCTTCGCGGGTGCGCTTGTCGGCGGTGGCAGTCAGGGCAATGCGCGGGACATCGGGGAACAACTCCGCCAACTGGCCCAACTGCAAATATTCGCGACGGAAATCGTGGCCCCATTGCGATACGCAGTGGGCTTCATCGATGGCAAACAGGGCGATTTCCAGGCTCTGCAAAAAAGCCAGCATGCGCGGCTGAACCAGGCGCTCGGGGGCCAGGTAGAGCATCTTGACTTCACCGCGCTTGATCCGCGCGGCCAGGTCACGCTGCTGTTCAGCGCTGAGGGTGGAGTTCAGGGAAGCGGCGGCGACGCCGAGCTCTTCGAGGGTGGCAACCTGGTCGTCCATCAACGCGATCAGCGGTGACACCACCACGGCCAGGCCATTACGCAACAAGGCCGGCACTTGGAAGCACAACGACTTGCCCCCGCCGGTAGGCATCAATACCAAAGCGTCGCCGCCATTGGCCACGCGCTCAATGATCGCACCCTGGCGGCCACGAAAACTGTCGTAGCCGAAGATGTCCTTGAGGACGCGTTGAGCCTGCTCGAGCATGTAAAACTCCAAAAAAGTGCCGAAACCCTCTGTACAGGCTGGCCGAAAAAACACGCGCTCACGGGAAATAATCCGTAAGTGAAGTTTTCTCGGGTTGGTGCTTGGCCTGCAAGGGCATCACAAAACGCGGCAGTATACCCGAGCGTTACCCGGCAAAGGGCGCGGCTGACGAATAGCGACTGCTATCTAAAACCTGGCAAATATGCAGTGCGGCTGGCCTGGGCGCTCAAGAAAGCCTAGAATTCAGCATCGTTTATTCCCAAGGTAGTCCTTCAATGTCCTTCGCTGAGCAACTAACCCGCCTGCAAGCCTTCCTCGACGCCGATGAGCTGCATGACGAGGCGCTGGACTACGTGGCCGCCCACGGCTACCTGACCGCCCTGTCGATCTGTTCCGATATCGTGCCGGACCGTGAGTGGATCGACGCTTTGTTCGCTGAAGAACCTCATTACGCCGACGCCGCCCAACGCGAAGAAATCGAATCCACCCTGCTGGCCCTCAAGGCCCATATCGGTCGCCAACTGGCCTCCGATGAGGAGTTCGAGCTGCCTTGCGACCTGGACCTGGGCGAAGAGCCGGACGACTCCGACCTGCGCGGCTGGTGCATCGGTTTCATGGAAGGTGTGTTCCTGCGCGAAGCCGCCTGGTTCGAAACCGCCGAAGAAGAAGTCAGCGAAATGCTGCTGCCGATCATGGTCGGTTCGGGCCTGTTCGACGATCAGCCGGAATTCTCCGACATCGCCGCCGACGCCAACCTCATGGACGACATGATCGTACAGATCCCGGAAGCCCTGACCGCCCTGTACCTGCTGTGCAACGCACCTGACGAAAAACCGGCGATCCTCAAGCCTCGTCACCACTGAGTCGTTTGCCCGTGACATCCATGGGCAATCGCTCGCTACTCCTGCGTTACGTGTTGCTGGCCATCGGCTGGCTGAGCGTAGCGCTGGGGGTGATCGGTATTTTCCTTCCGGTATTGCCAACCACACCCTTTCTGCTTCTCGCCGCCGCCTGCTTCGCTCGAAGCTCTCCACGTTTCTACCGATGGCTGGTGGAACACCCGCGCCTGGGTCCGTGGATTCGTGACTACCTGGACGGCAATGGCATCCCGCTCAAGGGCAAGGTCTACGCCATCGGCTTGATGTGGTTGAGCATCGGCCTCTCATGCTACTGGGTGCCGCTGCCTTGGGCGCGTGGGTTCATGCTGACCAGCGCCGTGCTGGTGACCCTCTACATCCTGCGTCAAAAGACCCTGCCACCCCGCTCAGAACCCCCTGCGACATAAAATCTCACACGACCTTGGTCGACACTGACTAACCCCAAGCATCATGCGAGACTGTCCAACCGGGCCTGGAATGCCTGGGTGTTCTTATGCTCGGAGTTACCATGACGCTGTCCAGCGGGCTGATCGCCGCCGTTGCCCTGGCCTATATGGCCATTATGTTTGCCATCGCCTTTTACGGTGACCGCCGCCATGCGCCGCTGCCGCCGCGCATGCGTGCCTGGGTGTACAGCCTGTCGCTGGCCGTCTATTGCACCAGCTGGACCTTCTTCGGCGCTGTAGGCCAGGCCGCCGAGCAGTTGTGGGCGTTTTTACCGATCTACCTGGGGCCGGTGCTATTGCTGGTGCTGGCACCCTGGGTGCTGCAGAAGATGATCCTGATCAGCAAGCAGGAAAACATCACCTCAATCGCCGACTTTATCGCCGCGCGCTACGGCAAATCCCAGTCCCTGGCAGTGGTCGTCGCGCTGATCTGCCTGGTCGGCGTACTGCCCTATATCGCCTTGCAGCTCAAAGGCATCGTGTTGGGTGTGAACTTGCTGATCGGCTCCGGCCCCGACACCACTGGCACCCGCGCCCAGGACACCGCATTGATCGTGTCGCTGGTATTGGCGCTGTTCACCATTGTGTTTGGTACGCGCAACCTCGACGCCACCGAACACCACCGTGGCATGGTGTTGGCGATTGCCTTTGAATCCTTGGTCAAGCTGTTCGCCTTTCTTGCCGTTGGCGCGTTTGTGACCTACGGCCTGTACGACGGTTTCGGTGACCTGATCAGCCAGGCGATGCTGGCGCCGCGCCTCGAAGAATACTGGCAGGAGACCATCAACTGGCCATCGATGGTCGTGCAGACCGGCGTGGCGATGATGGCGATCATCTGCCTGCCCCGACAGTTCCATGTGACGGTGGTTGAGAACATCGACCCCCAGGATTTACGCCTGGCCAAATGGGTGTTCCCGGCTTACTTGATCCTCGCCGCACTGTTCGTCATCCCCATCGCCCTCGGCGGCAAAATGCTGTTGCCCGGTTCGGTATTGCCGGACTCGTACGTGATCAGCCTGCCCATGGCCGAAGCCCATCCCGCCCTTGCCGTGCTGGCATTTATCGGTGGTGCATCGGCGGCTACCGGGATGGTGATCGTGGCCAGCATTGCATTGTCGACCATGGTCTCCAACGACATGCTGTTGCCTTGGCTGCTGCGTCGCTCCAGCGCCGAGCGGCCGTTCGAGGTGTTCCGCCATTGGATGCTGTCGGTGCGCCGGGTCAGCATTGTGATCATCCTGCTGCTGGCCTACGTGAGTTATCGGCTGCTGGGCTCTACCGCAAGCCTGGCGACCATCGGCCAGATCGCCTTCGCGGCCGTCACCCAACTGGCACCCGCGATGCTCGGCGCGTTGTACTGGAAGCAGGCCAACCGTCGCGGGGTTTTTGCGGGTTTGGCCGCAGGCACATTCCTGTGGTTCTACACCTTGGTCCTACCGGTTACCGCGAAAAGCCTTGGTTGGTCAGTCAGCCTTTTCCCTGGACTGGCATGGATGCATTCACATCCGTTTGGCTTGTCCGTGACCTCGTTAACCCTCGGTACGGTGTTCTCCCTGGCAGGTAACTTCACGCTGTTTGTCTGGGTTTCGATGCTGTCGCGCACCCGCGTTTCCGAGCATTGGCAGGCTGGGCGCTTTATTGGTCAGGAAATTAGCCAACGTGCCAGCGCTCGCTCGATGTTGTCGGTACAGATCAGCGACCTGCTCAGCCTGGCTGCGCGCTTTGTCGGTGAAGAACGTGCTCAACAGAGTTTTATCCGCTTCGCCTATCGCCAAGGTAAAGGCTTCAACCCCAACCAGAATGCCGATAACGATTGGATCGCCCATACCGAACGTTTGCTGGCGGGCGTATTGGGTGCGTCGTCGACACGGGCTGTGGTGAAAGCCGCTATTGAAGGACGGGAAATGCAGCTGGAGGACGTCGTACGGATCGCCGACGAAGCCTCCGAGGTCTTGCAGTTCAATCGGGCGCTGCTACAAGGTGCCATCGAAAACATCACCCAAGGCATCAGCGTCGTCGACCAGTCACTGAGGCTGGTGGCCTGGAACCGGCGTTATCTGGAGCTGTTCAATTACCCTGAAGGCTTGATCAGTGTCGGCCGGCCGATTGCCGACATTATTCGCTACAACGCCGAGCGCGGCCTGTGCGGGCCGGGCGAAGCCGAAGTGCATGTGGCGCGACGCCTGCACTGGATGCGCCAAGGCCGCGCGCACACCTCCGAGCGCTTGTTCCCGAATGGGCGAGTGATCGAACTGATCGGCAACCCGATGCCCGGCGGTGGTTTTGTCATGAGCTTCACTGACATCACCGCGTTCCGTGAGGCCGAACAGGCGCTGACCGAGGCTAACGAGGGCCTCGAACAACGGGTCACCGAGCGTACCCATGAACTGTCGCAACTCAACGTGGCACTGACCGACGCCAAAGGCGTGGCCGAATCCGCCAGCCAGTCGAAGACCCGCTTCCTCGCTGCCGTCAGCCATGACCTGATGCAACCGCTGAACGCTGCCCGGCTGTTCTCCGCCGCCCTCTCACACCAGAACGATGGCCTGTCTACCGAGGCCCGGCAGTTGGTGCAGCACTTGGACAGTTCGCTGCGCTCCGCCGAAGACTTGATCAGTGACCTGCTGGATATCTCGCGCCTGGAAAACGGCAAGATCAATCCACAGCGCCAGCCTTTTGTACTCAACGAGCTGTTCGACACCTTGGGTGCCGAATTCAAGGCGCTGGCCCAAGAACAAGGCCTGCGCTTCCGCCTGCGCGGCAGTCGACTGCGAGTGGACAGCGACATCAAGTTGTTGCGGCGTATTCTGCAGAACTTTCTGACCAACGCGTTCCGCTATGCCGACGGCCCAGTGCTACTCGGCGTACGCCGACGCAAGAACGAACTGTGCCTGGAAGTCTGGGATCGCGGCCCAGGCATTCCGCTGGATAAGCAGAAGGTGATTTTCGAAGAGTTCAAACGCCTGGACAGCCACCAGACCCGCGCCGAGAAAGGCCTGGGCTTGGGCCTGGCGATCGCCGATGGCCTGTGCCGCGTGCTGGACCATAAGCTGAGCGTGCGTTCCTGGCCGGGCAAGGGCAGCGTATTCAGCGTGCGCGTGCCGTTGGCACGTAACCAGGCCAGCCCATCGGTCAAGGCCACGCAGGACAATGGGTTGCCATTAAGCGGCGCGCAGGTGCTGTGTGTGGATAACGAGGAAAGCATCCTGATCGGCATGCGCAGCTTGTTGACGCGCTGGGGCTGCGAAGTGTGGACCGCCACCGACCAGGCGCAATGTGTAGCGCTGCTGGCCGATGGCGTACGCCCCCAACTGGCGCTGGTGGATTACCACCTGGACCACGGCGAAACCGGCACTGAGCTGATGGGCTGGCTACGGGCGCAACTCGCAGAACCGATTCCGGGGGTGGTGATCAGCGCCGACGGGCGTCCGGAGATGGTGGCTGCGGTGCATGCGGCGGGAATGGATTATTTGGCCAAGCCGGTGAAACCAGCTGCACTAAGGGCGTTGCTCAGCCGACATTTGCCGCTGTAAGAAGACTTCACTCAATACCCTGTGGGAGCTGGTTGCCTGCTCCCACATGGACAGCCCCCTACTCTGGCAAATGCGCCACACCGTCTTCATCAGTCATTGCACGCTCGAGCAGATCAGCAGGCAGGCTTTTGCTGGCGCGAGCACCGAGCAACCTTAATTGCTCAATTCGACTGACCAGATTTCCGCGTCCATCCGTCAGTTTGTTTCGTGCCGAACTGTAGGCCTTATCCAACTGTTGCAGGCGGTTGCCGACTTCATCCAAATCCTGAATAAACAGCACGAACTTGTCGTAGAGCCAGCCGGCGCGCTCAGCGATTTCCCGGGCGTTCTGGCTCTGGCGCTCCTGCTTCCACAGACTGTCGATCACCCGCAGGGTGGCCAGTAAGGTAGTGGGGCTGACGATAACGATATGACGGTCAAAGGCTTCCTGGAACAGGTTCGGCTCGGCCTGCAGTGCGGCTGAAAAAGCCGCCTCGATCGGCACGAACAGCAGAACAAAATCCAGGCTGTGCAAGCCTTCCAGGCGTTTGTAATCCTTGCCCGCCAGCCCTTTCACATGATTGCGCAAAGACAGCACGTGCTGCTTGAGAGCGGCCTGACCGATCACGTCATCATCCGCCGCAACGTATTGTTGATAAGCCGTGAGGCTGACCTTGGAATCGACCACCACCTGCTTGTCACCAGGCAACATGATCAACACGTCCGGCTGAAAGCGCTCACCGTCCGGCCCTTTGAGACTGACTTGGGTCTGATACTCGCGGCCCTTCTCCAGACCGGCATGTTCCAGCACCCGCTCCAGGATCAGCTCACCCCAGTTACCCTGGGTTTTCTGGCCCTTGAGGGCACGGGTCAGGTTGGTGGCTTCGTCCGACAGGCGCAAGTTCAATTGCTGCAGACGCTCAAGCTCCTTGGCCAGAGAGAAGCGTTCGCGCGCTTCGTTCTGATAGCTTTCTTCGACCCGCTTTTCGAAGGACTGGATACGCTCCTTCAACGGATCGAGCAACTGACCCAGGCGCTCCTGGCTGGTTTCGGCAAAGCGCTGTTCACGTTCGTCGAAAATCTTCCCGGCAAGCTCCGCGAACTGCGCACGCAGTTCGTCCCGCGAGCCTTGCAAGTCAGTGAGACGTTGTTGATGACTGTCCTGTTGTTCACGCAGCTCAGCGCGCAGCGCAGCTGACAGCGCGTCGAGACGCCGCAGCTCGGCTTCCTTCGCATTGCGGTCGAGATTCCAGGCATGGGCCGCATCACGGGCGTTATCGCGGTCGATTTGCAGCAGCTCGACTTCACGGCGCACGGCGGCCAAGTCGGCCAGTTTGGCGACGTTGGCCTGGCTCAGATCGCTGATTTCGTCACGACTGGCCTCAAGCTGAGCGGCAAGCCCTTCCTGGGCCAGTTGCGCAGTGGCCAAACGCTCTTCGAGCAGTTCCCATCCGGTCATGCGCGCGCTCAGCCGCCGTTGAATCTGCCAGCACACGGCCAATAAAGGCACCGCAGCACCCGCGAGTCCCAAGGCAATGCTGGTCCAGTCAAAAACCATAGCCATTTCTGCCATCACCGAAAAAGAGCAAGGTTAACGGAGCACAGGGGGCCCTGGACAGCTCAGTCTTCGACCTGCCCCAGTTCGCGCTGGGCGCGGCGGTCACCGGCGCGGGCGGCCAGGCGCAGCAGGTCGTGGCCGATGCGGCGATCGCGCGCGTTGCCGCACTCGCGGCACATCAATTGACCCAGGCGGCTTTGCGCGGCGACCACACCTTCACGGGCCGGCTGCTTGAGCAGGCGCCCAGCGAAGTGTTTGACGTTGGAGTTGTGCCCCAGGCGCGGGCTGTCAAGTAGCCACAAGGCGACCTTCAAGGAGAAGCGCTTGGGTGCGGTAACAGTTTGGGGGAGGTCGGTAACAGAAGGTGATACTGAGCGAAACTTCATAAAGCACTGTGGGACAGAACGGAAGGCGCGCCACTCTACTCTTTTTTTCGTACAGGTAAAGATGAAAAAAACCTGCACGCCCGTTCTAGAGCAAGCGCTCGGGACAATCCACAGAAGCTGTGGATAACTCAGTGGACAACCCTCCTTTAACTCGCTCAAAGCCCCATGGAATGGGGGCCGCAGTCAAACTGACGATTTTTTCACCAATAAAAAAAAGCGATATTTTTCATTGACTTAAATTTTCATTGCAGGCAAATGGCGACGCTTCCAAGCAGTTGACAGAGTGGTTACATACCTCGCAACTAATGTGCACAAGTACCCACCCACTGGTTATATCGCCGGTGCTTTTTGCTTCAACGCACCGGAAAGATGTTACCGGTAGGCTAAACCAAGGGACTATTCAAATCTGTCCCGGCTCGCCACACTGCCCCACCGACAACGTAACCATGTAAGGGCTGATGAAAGGAATCTTGTTATTCGCTGTGTTGCTGCTGGCTATCTGCGCAACCTCACTCGGAATCAATGCGGCACTGCCCTCCCCCGACGGCGCACTATTTGCCATCGCCATCCTGCTTTCGGCAGCGTTTACCGCAGTGAGCCTGTGCATCGAGTTAGGTGACGGTCGGATCAATGACATGCGTGACGTGATGAAAGTCATCGAAACTGGTCGCTCGTTACGCCTGACCCTCGCGGCTTATGGGCTAGGCTGCTCGGTGGCCGCAGCCGCCACAGTGCTGATCTATCGCGGACTGTTGGGCGGCTGATTGAAGTTTTTTGGTTAGCACACTTCCCTTCCTTGTTTCAATCCGTTACTATCCGCGGCGTTAGTACCAAGCTGAAAGTCAATTCTGGTCGAATAACTCCCCTGAACAACACGGGATCGACCACCTCGATGGTTTCCAGGTATTTCTTGCGACGACACTGCCTTTGAACAAGCAAAGGGTGCCGCCAAGCTTCAATACTCTGACCGAACCAACCTGCAAATTGATCAGGATCTTCACCCCGGGCCCAGAACCTTTGCCCCTGTTGTGTTGCCTGCCCTCCTAAGTACCTACCTGCCAGCCCAAGCGCGCCTAACTTATCAGCGCTTCAAACTGGCTGCTTTGTTCCAGTCGGGTTCTTCGTTTGATCAATGGTGATCAACGTTACTGGAACGTTTTAACGTTGCACGGTTCTTATCCGTGTCATTTGTAGGAACACCAATAATATGTCCACTCAAATCCACACTCAGGATGCCATTCGCACCCTCACCAATGCTTTTGCTCCAATGAACTGCCTGATCATGGCCGCTCGCAAAGGCTGCTTCAGCTTCACCCTGGTCAACGAACACGGCATCGCTCGTCACAGCGAACGCCTGTACCCCGATCAATACTCCAGCGCAGAACCGCTGCAGGCCGTGATCGAGCGTACCCGTCAGGCACTGACTGCCTGATCGACCCGAGTCGCTGAAACACAAAAAACCCTGTTTAAAAAACAGGGTTTTTTATTGCCTGAAATTCGGCTTTGGAGCGTCTGCACTAAGTTCCAATAGATATAAACGTTATAACTAAATGAAGAAGATGTTTTAAAAACAGTCCTTTACATCATAAATATGACACTACACTTCAACTCAAGCGGCATGATCCGCTTACGACGAGCCTGAGATCCGATCCACAGCTGCCAAGCCCCCTTCTCAGGCATCGTCGACCACTTTCATGGATTGAGGCTTGTATGGGTATCGCCGCCAGCGAATTGTGTCGTTATGTGATCAGGCCGACGTTGCTTTATCTCGGCTGCCACAACCCGACAGCTGAGTCTCTGCTGCTGGGCATTGCCGCCAGCCAGTCTGAACTTGGCTCCGCCCTGCATGATCGGCGCGGCCATGGCCTGTACAGCATCACCGAACCTCGCCACCGCGCCCTCTGGGACGATTACCTCGCACTGGACCCAGAACGTGCCAGCCTGGTTCGCGGCCTGGCCAGCCAGCATGCGTTCCTCAGTGCCCCACAGTTGGAACTGACGGTCAACTTGCGTTACGCCACCGCCATCGCCTGGCTGCTTGTCGAACAACATCGCCCCGCACTACCACCGCCTGACGATGTACTGGCCATGGCGCGTATCTGGAAAGAAATATTTCACCCTCAAGGTCGACTGCGAGATTTCGCCCAAACCTGGAAAACCTGTGTTTCACCCATGAATCAGGTCACTTGTTGATCAGGCGTTTTGCAAGATTCGGCTAAAAACGCTTATTTTGGTCTGATTGTCCTACAAAAAGGCTCTATCTCCTGCATTTCAGCCTATAGCGCTAACTTCAATTTATTGTTACTTTCCGCAGCGGTGATCACCACGGAGTTCTAATAATGAAAAAAGTAATGCTCAAGACCACACTTAGCCTCGCCGTTACCATGGCATCCTCCCAACTGTTCGCAAGCGGCTTTGCCCTCAACGAACAAGACGTCGCCGGTATGGGTACGGGTTTCGCAGGCCGCTCTTCTTCTGCCGATAACGCAAGCACTGTCTACGGTAACCCTGCCGGTATGGCTCGCCTCGAAGGCCAGCAAATTACGGGTGGTGTTGCAGCGATTGACGCTACATCGAATATCAAAGATGCCAGCGGTACAGCTCGTGGCTCCAACAAAGGCGACATGGTGCCTTTCACTGCTGTGCCTTTCGGCTTCTACACCAACAAACTCAACGATCAGTGGGCTATCGGCTTTGGTGTTTACGCACCGTTCGGCCTGAAGACTGACTACGAGCGTGGCTTCCAAGGTCGCCCTTTCGGCAACAAAAGTGAAGTGGCGGTCATCACCTTCCAGCCGACTGTCAGCTATGCCTTCAATGACAAGGTTTCGATCGGTTTTGGTCCGACCATCAACCGCATCTCCGGCACTCTGGAGTCGCAGCCGAACCTGGCAGGCGTTGGCCTGGTGGGCAGCGGCGACAACAAAATCAAGGTTAAAGGTGATGACACCGCCCTCGGTTTCAACGCCGGTATCCTGGTACAAGCCACAGACACCACGCGTGTCGGCCTGACCTATCACTCGGAAGTGAAGTACAAGCTCGAAGGTCATACCGACGTCACTCCAGGCGCAGGCGTTCCTTCGTTCCTCCTCGGTGCAGGGCGCTACGATGCTTCGTTGAAAGTTGACACCCCTGAATCCTGGGACGCATCGGTCACTCAAGACTTGAACGACGCCTGGAAGGTATACGGTGGTGCAACCTGGACTCGCTGGAGCCGCCTGAAAGACATTACCGTCAACAACGAAGGCGTGACGACAGCTGGCGGTGCACTCGCACCTCGCATCGTCGGCCAGATCTCAGAGCCACAGAACTGGCACGATACCTGGGCCTATGCCCTGGGTACTTCGTACCAACTCACCAAGCAAGTGGTACTGCGTACCGGTCTGACCTTCGACCAGTCGCCTACCAACAATACTGATCGTTCGCCGCGCATCCCTACTGGCGACCGGACCATCTTCAGTGTTGGCCTGGGTTACGCAGTGATGGATAACATGACCGTCGATGTGGCTTATTCCTACCTCAAGGAAGAAGCTGTCACGGTTAATAAAACCAACGCACTGGGCCAGAACTACAAAGCCAAGTACGAGAACAGCGCCAACGGTTTCGGCCTGGGCGTAACGTACAAGTTCTGATCTAACGCTGCATGAAAAAGCCCCGCTCTCCTGCAAGGGAGGCGGGGCTTTTTAGTGCGCGATAATCAGGGCTTGGAAGCCAACGCCTCTTCCACCGCCTTGATCAAATCCGGGCTGTCCGGCTTGGTCAAACTGGAGAAGCTGGCGATCACCTTGCCCTGGCGATCGATCACGTACTTATAGAAATTCCACTTCGGCGCACTGCTCTGCTGCGCCAGGACCTTGAACAAGTGCACCGCATCCGGGCCTTTGACCTTCTGCGGCTCGGTCATGGTGAAGGTCACGCCGTAATTCACGTAACACACCTTGGCGGTCTCTTCGCCGGTCTTGGCTTCCTGCTTGAAATCATCGGACGGCACGCCAATCACTTCCAGCCCCTGGCCTTTGTAGCGCTGATACAAGGCTTCGAGACCTTTGAATTGCGGGGCGAACCCACAGAAGCTCGCGGTGTTGACGATCACCAGCGGCTTGCCGGCAAAGCGCTGGCACAGGTCAATGGATTCCTTGGCCCGCAGCTTGGGCAATTGGCCCTCCAGCAACGGCGGGCAATTGGCAGCCATGACCACACTGCCAACAGCCATCAGGACGGGTACAGCGAGCCAACGCCTCAACATGTCGAAAGTCCTTGAGTCAGTTCAGACACAGAACTTAACAGATCGCCATACCCAACTGCATCAACGCAAGACCACCTTGCTGCCAACCCCACCAGGCCAGCAGCAACAGGACCAGCATTGCCGGGATGGCCAACCACCTCAAAGTCACACTCATGCTGCCTCCATCTGCGCCTGCAATCGCGCCACCGGTCGCTCGCGCACCGGCCAGTTAAGGGCCGCAGCGAGCAGGCTCAACAGAATCGCCACCTGCCAGATCAAATCGTAGCTGCCGGTTCGATCATAGACCACCCCACCCAACCATCCGCCGAGGAACGAACCGAGCTGGTGGAACAGGAAGACGATCCCACCGAGCATCGAGAGGTTTCGCACCCCAAACAATGTTGCGACGGTGCCGTTGGTCAGCGGCACGGTGGACAGCCACAGGAAACCCATGGCCATGCCGAACAGGTAGGCTGTGACTTCAGTCACCGGCGCCCACAGGAACAGCGCGATCACCACCGCGCGCAACAGGTACAGACCGGTGAGCAGGCGCGGCTTGGACATGCGTCCACCGAGCCAACCGGCGGTGTAAGTGCCAAGCACGTTAAACAGACCGATTAACGCCAGCACCGTGGTGCCCACCGTCGCAGGCAAATGCTGGTCCACCAGATAGGCCGGCAGGTGCACACCGATAAACACCACCTGAAAACCGCACACGAAAAATCCGAAGGCCAGCAACCAGAAACCGGAGTGGGAGCAAGCTTCCTTTAATGCTTCGCGCAGCGTTTGCTGACCGACCATGACCGGCAGCGGTTTGTCCTTAAGCATCGCCACCAGCGGCAAGATCAACGCCACCATCATGCCCAACGCCAATAATGCAGCCGACCAACCCAACCAGCCAATCAAGCCCAAGGTGCCTGGCACCATGGCGAACTGGCCGAACGAACCCGCAGCGCTCGCGATGCCCATGGCCATGCTGCGTTTTTCCGGCGGCACGGCGCGGCCGACCACACCAAGGATGACCGAGAACGAGGTGCCCGACAGGCCAATACCAATCAGCAAACCGGCACTCAACGACAACGACCACGCCGAATCGGACATCCCCATCAGAACCAGGCCCACGGCGTATAACACCCCGCCGACAAACACGGCTTTGGTCGCGCCGAAGCGGTCAGCCAAGGCGCCGGTAAACGGTTGAGCCAAGCCCCAAATCAAGTTCTGCAAAGCGATGGCGAAGGCGAAAGTCTCACGCCCCCAGCCGAATTCGGTACTCATGGGTGCCAGAAACAGGCCGAAGCCATGCCGCACGCCCAGGGACAACGCCAGAATCAGCGCACTCCCCAAAAGAACCCAGCCGCTGGTGCGCCACATCGAAGTCATTTCTTATTCTCCGCTCGCGGGTATATACCCGCTTGTATTCGAACAAACTCCCCTTCAGGCGAGTTCATCCAGCAAGGCCAACAGGGTTTCGCGTTTTTCCGCGCCCAGTTGATCGATCAATTTCTGCTGTGCCGTTTCCCAAGCCGGCAACGCGGCGGCCAGTCGTTCTTCGCCGGCTTCGGTCAACAGCACCAAGCGGTTGCGCAGATCATCGCCTTCGACCAACTGCACCAGACCTTCACCTTCCAGTACCCGCAGGTTGCGCCCCAAGGTACTGCGATCCAGGCCCATGGCTTCCGCCAGACTGGAAATGCTCGGTTGGTCGAGGCGCTGCAGGTTACACAGCAAAGAATACTGGGCGACGTTGATCCCGAAGCCGTCAAGGGCGCCGTCGTAATGCCTGCTGACGCCACGGGCGGCACGACGCAGGTTGGTGCATAAACATTGGGAGGCAAGCATAGAGCGTGTATATACCCGGGATTAAGGAAATGCAAGAAAGTGTTACAGAACCAGCCCAATCAGAACGGCCACTTCCAGCAGCTCCAGCAGAGCACCAGCAGTGTCGCCCGTGGTGCCGCCAAGACGATTGACCATCAACTGGCGCAGGCCGATAAAGCACAGCGCTGCGATTAAAACGGCGATGCCGCCACTGAAACCGCCTATCAGGATACAGGCCAGACCGCTGAGGATCAGTACCTGTTGGCCGACGATCCTCGGTAAATGATCCGACAGCGCCTGGCCCAACCCACCTGCACGCACGTAGCGTGTTGTAAGAAACAACGCCAGCATCGAAGCACGTCCGATCAGTGGTGCGAGGATCAGCGCCATGCCATTGTGCTGCTCGATCAACGCCACCAACGCAGTGAACTTGAGCAGTAACACCAAACCCAAGGTGACCACGGCTATCGGCCCGCTGCGCGGGTCTTTCATGATGCTCAGCGTGCGCTCACGATCACCGAAGCCACCGAGCCAGGCATCCGCGCTGTCCGCCAGGCCGTCCAGGTGCAAACCACCACTGAGCAGCACCCACGCCGTCAGCAGCAGCGCAGCGTGCAGCAGCAGCGGCGCGCCCATCAACGCCATATTCAGGCCCCACAACAGCAGCCCGAAGAGCAAACCCACCAACGGGTAGAACAGCAGCGAGCGCCCCAGTTCCTGGGGCTGTGGCATGCCAGGCAAACGAATCGGCAGGCTGCTGAGAAATTGCAGGGCGATCCAGAACGGCAGCATCGTCAGATTCCTTCCTTCAGCACGCCATCGGCCGCGACTTGCAGGCTGAACAGCCCACCGTGACCGACCTCGACATTCAGCAGTTGCTCTCGGGGCAAGCCGCGCGCACGTGCCAGCAACAGACGCATCACCCCACCATGGCTGATCAGTAACACGCGCTCACCAGCATAAGCCTGATGCAAACGTGAGATGGCACCGAGAACACGCGCAGAAAAGTCGCTGACAGGCTCGCCCTCAGGCGGCGTAAAACTGTAGGGATCAGCCCAGAACAGGCCGAGCCCTTCGGCGTCGGTTTCCATCAAGGCAGCCGCGCTGTGCCCTTCCCAGGCGCCGAAATGCAGCTCCTGCAGATCTTTTTCCAGGCTTACCGGCACGTTGAGCCGAGCGCCCAGCTCATGGGCGAACAGTGCACAACGCTGCAGCGGTGAGCTGATCACTCGGTCCCAGGGCCCCTGCTCCACCACGACGGCACGCATCTGCTCCCAGCCCTTGGCGGTCAGCGCATCATCCAGGCTGCCGCGCAGACCACCACCCAGCTCGGTTTCGCCGTGGCGCAGCAGGTCCAGATGCAACGTCATGCCGGACGATCTGCCACGGCCGCCTCGGCGAACGTCGCCATCTGCCCGTGCAGCGCACACGCCAGGCGCAGCAATGGCACCGCCAACGCCGCGCCACTGCCTTCGCCCAAGCGCAGACCCAGCTCCAGCAGCGGTTCAGCTTCAAGACTTTGCAGTACATGACGATGGCCAGGTTCAGCGCCACGATGACCAAACACCAGCCACTCGCGGCATGCCGGGTTCAGGCGCGTGGCAACCAGCGCGGCGACGGTGCAGATAAAGCCATCCACCAGCACCACAATGCCTTCCTGCGCACAGGCCAGATACGCACCGACCAAGGCGGCAATTTCAAAACCGCCGAGGTTGAACAGCGTTTGCAACGCATCACCCCGCTGCCCGGCATGCAATGCCAGCGCGCGCTCGATAACGGCAACCTTGTGACTGACACCCTGTGCGTTCAACCCGGTGCCGGGGCCTGTCAGATCAATGACCTGACAATCGAGCAAAGCACACGCCAGCGCACTCGCCGCCGTGGTGTTGCCGATCCCCATCTCACCGCCGATAAACAACTGCGCACCGTTTTCCAATGCCCGACGCACGCTGTCACGCCCGGCTTGCAACGCGAGACGCCCTTGAGCTTCGGTCATCGCCGGGCCATTCACGAAGTTGGCCGTGCCCGCGCCAATGTTCAGGTGACGCACGCCCGGCAAGCTCAGCGACGGCGTAACCGTACCGAGGTCAACCACTTCCAGTTGCGCATCCAACTGCCGCGCCAACACGCTGATGGCCGCACCGCCGGTGACAAAGTTGTGCAGCATCTGCCCGGTCACTTCTTGAGGGAAGGCCGACACGCCTTCCGCGACCACACCATGGTCACCGGCGAAGATGGCGACCCACAGCTGATCCACCGAAGGTTTGACCTTGCCTTGCAGGCCAGCCAACTGAACGGCCAGCGCCTCCAGTTGGCCGAGCGAACCGGCGGGTTTAGTCAGTTGCTGCTGGCGCGCCAGCGCCTGTTCATGCGCCGAGGTATCGATTGCTTTGCACGGGCTCAGCCACCAGGTGTCAGTCATAACGCAGTACCTTTCAAAGTCAGGGGCAGGCCGGCAACAGTCAGGACAACACGCTGACACCGCTCGGCCAAGGCTTGATGCAGCCAACCGGCTTCATCGACATAGCGGCGAGTCAATTCGCCCAGCGGCACGACACCCAGACCGGTCTCGTTGCTGACAAAAATGATTTCACCTGGCAGCGAGGCCAGGGTTTCAAGCAGGTGATCACGCTCAAACGCCAAGCGTTCCGGGCTATCGAGCATCAGTAAATTGGTCAGCCACAGGGTCAGGCAATCCACCAGCAAGCAGCGATCAAGCGCGGCGTTTTCGCGCAACACCCGCGCCAGCTCAACAGGCTCTTCGATCAAACCCCAGGCTTCAGGGCGACGCTGACGATGCTGGGTGACACGCTCATTCATTTCGCCGTCCAGCGGCTGGCTGGTGGCGATATAAATGACGGGCAAACCACTTTCACTGGCAAGCTTTTCGGCGAGGCGACTTTTGCCGGAACGGGCGCCGCCGAGGATCAGTTGGAGCATGGGATAACACCTTGTTTCGCCGGTCGGATTTTCAAGACTGGTCCGCTCCCACATTTGGATTGCAGTGCGTCAGCGTAATATTGGTAGGCTACCAGGCCACCATCGCAGGCAAGCCAGCGCCCACAGAGCGCGCGCGCATACACCGTCAAATCCCACACAGCGTGCGTAATAAATCAGTGTCCAGATGGTTCTCCACCAAGTCCGCCAACCGCTCGATATCTCGCTCACGCAAGGCGTGATAATCCACCTCCTGCACAGCCTGCAACCCCGCCCAACGCAGTAAGGCACTGCACGCGGCCGGTGTCTCGAACAAGCCATGCAGATAAGTGCCGAGAATCTGCCCGTCAGCGCTCTGCGCGCCATCACTACGGCCATCATCCAGAAGCACTGCGGCCTGAGACAGAGCACTGCCTGACGTTACGCCAGCATGAATCTCATACCCACTGACCTCGGCATCCTCCAGCAGCAAGCGCCCACGTACATTACGCAACTGCTTCTCTTCTTCCAGCGTCGTACTGAACGCCAACAACCCCAATCCTTCACTGGATCCGGCCGGCCCTTCCAGCCCGAGCGGGTCATGCACCTGCTCACCCAGCATCTGCAATCCGCCGCAGATCCCCAGTACCTTGCCGCCATAACGCAAATGCCGAGACACCGCAGCATCCCAGCCATTGGCCCGCAAATACGCCAAATCACTGCGCACGCTTTTCGAGCCCGGCAAAATAATCAGGTCGGCAGCAGGAATCGCCTGCCCCGGCCCGACAAACTGCAAATCCACCTGCGGATGCAACCGCAGCGGATCAAAATCCGTGTGGTTGCTGATACGCGGCAACACCGGCACCACCACCTTGAGCACCTGCGCCGCCTTATCGATCTGGCGCTGGTCGATACCGTCTTCGGCTTCCAGGTGCAGGTCCATCACATAAGGCAATACGCCCACCACCGGTTTGCCGGTGCGGGCCTCCAGCCAATCCAGCCCTGGCTGCAACAGTGCAATATCGCCGCGAAAACGGTTGATGATGAAACCTTTGACCCGCGCCTGTTCAGTGGGCGAAAGCAACTCCAGGGTGCCGACCAGATGGGCAAACACGCCACCGCGATTGATATCGGCGATCAACAGCACCGGACAATCCACCGCTTCGGCGAAGCCCATATTGGCGATGTCATTGGCACGCAAGTTGATTTCCGCCGGGGAGCCCGCACCTTCCACCATCACCACCGGGTAGGCGTCGCTCAACCGTGCGTGAGAGGCCAGCACCGCCTGCATCGCGATGGCTTTGTAGTCGTGATAAGCCACGGCGTTCATGCTGGTCACGGCTCGGCCGTGGATGATCACTTGGGAGCCGGTGTCGCTGTTGGGCTTGAGCAGCACCGGGTTCATGTCGGTGTGCGGCGCCAGGTTGGCGGCCTGGGCCTGCACCGCCTGGGCGCGGCCGATCTCGCCGCCTTCGGCAGTCACAGCACTGTTGAGCGCCATGTTCTGCGGCTTGAACGGCACGACCGCCACGCCCTGGCGCACCAGCCAACGGCATAGTGCGGTCACCAGGGTACTTTTGCCCGCATCGGAGGTGGTGCCTTGCACCATCAACGTACTCATGTGGCTTCCTTGTAGGCGGCCAGAGCTTCATCGAGTCGCAGCCAATCCGTGTCGGTGTCGGGCAGGCCGAAACGCAGGCTGCTGTCGTGAACAAACAGACGCAGCAGAATGCCGCGCTGGGCCATGAACTCATGCAGCCGCTCGGCGTGAGGGGTGATCAGCCATTGGAACAAGGCGCAGCCGCCGTGGGGTTGAAAACCATGGCGCTCAAGCAACTCAAACAATCGCTGCCCCGCTTCGATGCAACGATGACGTTGGTGTATGTGCCCGGCCGTATCACGCAGGCACACCTGACCCAGCACCCGCGTCGGCCCACTGACCGCCCATGGCCCGACCTGTTCGGCCAGCAGCTTGAGCAACCTGCGCTCCGCCAGCACAAAACCCAGGCGCACACCCGCCAGGCCAAAGAACTTGCCGAACGAGCGCAACACGATCAGGCCGACCTGATGAGCGTGGCTCGCCAAGCTCAGTTGCGGGGTGACGTCCATAAACGCTTCGTCCACCACCAGCCAACCGCCGCGCTGGGCCAGCCGTGCGTGCCAGTCCAGCAGGCGCTTGGGGGGCAAGCTCAGGCCCGTGGGGTTGTTGGGATTGACCACCACCAGCACATCGAGGCCGTCGAGAAAAAAGTCGACTTCCTGCTCCTGCACTTCGCGCACGACGTAACCTGCGCGGCGCCAGGCTTCCGCGTGCTCGGCATAACACGGTGACAAAACGCCGACCTTGCCGGAGCGACGCAGGCGCGGCAGCAATTGGATCGCCGCCTGGGAGCCCGCCACGGGCAACACATGAGCGGCGCCGTAATACTCGCTGGCGGCCTTCTCCAGGCCATCATCGGTTTCCGGCAGACGCGCCCACGCGCGTAGCGGGATCTCGGGGATCGGCCACGGCCAGGGCGCCAGGCCGCTGGACAGGTCGAGCCAATCCGCTTCGGCAATTCCGTACTGGATCGCTGCCTTACGCAGCCGGCCACCATGTTCAAGCATAGAATTGCGCCCCCGCACACAGGATCAGCAGCCACAACCATACGCCGCGCTGCACCAGTTGCCAGCCTCGTTCGATAGAGTCGGCATCCGCTGCCGGGCCTTCGCCCAATGGCGGGCGCTGATGCAACTCACCGTGATAAATTGCCGCGCCACCCAACTCTACGCCCAGTGCGCCCGCGCCCGCCGCCATCACCGGCCCGGCGTTGGGGCTGTCCCAGGTCGGACCCTGGGTGCGCCAGCATTTAAGCGCCAGACGGGTTTTGCCCAACACGGCGTAGGTCAAGGCCACCAAGCGCGCAGGGATATAGTTCAACACATCATCGATCTTCGCCGCCGCCCAGCCGAAGCGTTCAAAGCGTTCGTTGCGATAGCCCCACATGGCGTCGAGGGTGTTGCTCAGACGATAGAGCACCACGCCCGGTACACCGGCGATGACAAACCAGAACAGTGCGGCGAACACAGCATCGCTGCCGTTCTCCAGTACCGACTCAGTGGCAGCGCGGGCGACCTCGGTGCTGTCCAGTTCGCTGGTCTGGCGGCTGACCAGATAGCTCACGCGCTTGCGCGCTTCATCCAGGTCATCACTGCGCAGAGCCTGCGCGACCGGGATCACGTGCTCACCGAGGCTGCGCATGCCGAGGGCGCAGTACAACGCCAGGATCTCCAGCACCCAGCCGATATAGGGCGCCCACGACAACGCAGTGGCCAGCAGTGTCAGCGGCACCACCGCGATAAACCATGCGGTCACGCCGTGGCTTCGCCAACCGCGGCCACCGGTATTGAAACGTTGCTCGATGCGTCCGGCAAAATTGCCGAATGCCACCAGCGGATGCCAGCGCTTGGGTTCGCCCAGCAGCGCATCCAGCGCCACTGCGGCGACACACAGCAAGGCCACACTCATTGACTCACTCCCCACACATTCTCATACAACATGTCACTCAGCGGCCGCGGTTCGGTCCAGCCTTCGAGCTGCAACATCGGTGCCGGGTAGAACTCGACCACCGGCCCCAGGCACAACACCGCCAGGGGTTTCGCGCCGGGCGGCAAGCCCAGTAAATCGGCCAGGGCCTGAGGCTCGAACAGCGAAACCCAGCCCATCCCAAGACCTTCGACGCGGGCCGCCAGCCACAGATTCTGGATCGCGCAGGACAACGACGCCATGTCCATTTCCGGCAACGTGCGTCGCCCAAAGATATGGCGTTCGCGATCATCCATCAGCGCGGCCACCAGCACTTCGGCGCAGTCGTGGATGCCTTCGACCTTGAGCTTCATAAACTCGTCGGAACGCTCGCCGAGGGCCTCGGCGGTGCGCACACGCTCTTCTTCCACCAACTGTTGGATTTGCCCACGCAGTTGACGGTCGCTGATCCGGATAAAGCGCCAAGGTTGCATCAAGCCGACGCTGGGCGCCTGGTGCGCGGCCTGAAGCAGACGCTGCAACAACTCGGGAGCGACGTTGCCGCCGCTGAAGTGGCGCATGTCGCGGCGTTCGGCGATGGCGCGGTACACCGCGTCGCGGTCGACCTGGGGGAAAGCGTTGTCACTCATGATGTTGTGCTGACTCAAGGTCGGGCGCAAACAACGCGGCAACCGCTTGGGGATTGGACGGGAAATAGAAGTGCACGTAGGAAGCGGTCATTCGCCCCTGCCGGTAAACCGCCTCGGCGCCGCGTCCACCATTGGGGCTCAGGCCACGGGCAATCGGCTGCCATTCGGTACTTGTCAGGGAATGGTGATAGGTGTGACCACGCAGCACCCCTTCCGGCAATTCAACACTTTGCAGGGCCAGGGCCGCCAGCTTCTTCTGCATCACCGCATCGCCCTGTAGCAGGCCGACCAATTCGGCACGGGTTCCGTCAACGTCGGTGAGCGAGTCCAGCAGGTAGAGCATGCCGCCACATTCGGCGAGCAACGGCTTGCCGGCAGTGTGATGAGCGCGGATGGCGTCGAGCATCGAGGTGTTTTCCGACAGCGCCTTGTGGTGCAGTTCCGGGTAGCCACCGGGCAGATAGAGACTGTCGGCGTCAGGCAATTCGCGATCGTGAATCGGCGAGAAGAACCGCAACTCGGCACCCATCGCCCGTAGCAGGTCGAGGCTGGCACCGTAAGTGAAGGCGAAGGCTTCGTCGCGCGCCACGGCAATGCGCACACCGGCCAGCAGCGGCTCAGCCTCGATCACTTGTGGCGCGGCGAACGTTACCGGCGGCGGCAACGACACTTCACAGCTACTGCCCAGGGCTTGTGCGGCGGCGTCCAGGCGCAGGTCGAGATCATTCAATTCGCTGGCTTGCACCAGGCCCAAATGGCGGCTGGGCAATTCGATACCGGTTTCACGGGATAACGCGCCGTACCAGCGCAGGCCTTCGGTGAGGCTGCCTTCCAGCAGTTGCGCATGGCGCAGGGTGCCGACGCGGTTAGCCAGCACGCCGGCGAACGGCAAATCGGGCTGATAGCGCGCGAGCCCCAGGGCCAGGGCGCCGAAAGTCTGGGCCATGGCGGTACCGTCGATCACACCGAGTACCGGCACGCCGAAGTGCCGCGCCAGGTCGGCGCTGGACGGTGTGCCGTCGAACAGGCCCATCACGCCTTCGATCAGGATCAGGTCGGCCTCCCCCGCCGCCTCCCACAGTAAACGGCGACTTTCCTGCTCGCCCACCATCCACATGTCCAATTGATACACCGGCGCACCGCTGGCACGCTCGTGGATCATCGGGTCCAGGAAGTCCGGCCCGCATTTGAACACGCGCACTTTGCGCCCCAGGTTGCGGTGCAGGCGGGCCAGCGCGGCGGTGACGGTGGTTTTGCCCTGGCCGGACGCCGGTGCGGCGATCAATACGGCCGGGCAATGACGGGGCTGATTCAAAGTTCGACGCCTTTCTGTGCCTTGATACCGGCCTGGAACGCGTGCTTGAGCATGCCCATTTCGGTGACGGTGTCGCCCAGTTCGATCAGTTCAGGCTTGGCGCCACGACCGGTGACCACCACATGCTGCATCGGCGGGCGGGCTTGCAGATCGCTGAGCACTTGGTCGAGGTCGAGGTAGCCGTGCTTGAGGGCGATATTCAGCTCGTCCAGCACCACCATGCCGATGGAAGGGTCTTGCAGCAACTCGCGGGAAACCGCCCAGGCTGCTTCAGCGGCGGCGATGTCGCGTTGGCGGTCCTGGGTTTCCCAGGTAAAACCTTCGCCCATTACGTGGAAGCGCACTTGCTCAGGGAAACGACGGAAAAACAGTTCTTCACCGGTGCTGTTACGCCCCTTGATGAACTGCACCACACCACACTGCATCCCATGGCCCATGGCTCGAGCCAGCATGCCAAACGCCGAACTGCTCTTGCCTTTGCCGTTGCCGGTCAGCACCAGCAGCAATCCGCACTCGTTGGGGGAATTGGCGATGCGCTCGTCGATCACGGCTTTTTTACGCAGCATGCGCGCCAGGTGGCGTTCGTCGCGGTCGGGGGAATCAGTCATGGCAGCTCTCCGTTGGGGCTGGACAAAAACGGCGGGCAGGAAAAAGAAAACAGACAGCCAAGCATCGCCCACCGTGATGCTGTTGGATGATCCAGGCCGGTCTCCGGACTCATGAGTGGCGCTCCTGCTCTTATAAAAAAGAGAGAGCTGGCCGACGGCGCGCCTTCCCATATCGCGGGCGATACAGTGGCAAAAGGCACCGTTTTGACTCATTTACCGTTGCGGGGGCAGCGCCGGAATTGCGGCGGCACTGTGTATAAGTGCGCTCACTCACCGGCTTCCCTGTTTCACTCTGTCGACACACGGGTCACAGAGCACCTGGAACAAGCCGCGAAGGTTAGTGGGTTGGGGGTGGAGCGTCAAATTAAAGCCTCACACTGCAAGCAGGCATTGCACCCACTTGCAGCTAACCACTTGAAGCGTGTAGCTGCCTCTTAAGGATTTCGCGCCAGATGCTCAGCCGGCAACACGCGCTTGGCGCTCAGGTAGGCATTCTGCCAATACGCCTTGGACAAGGTATCCAGCTTCACCGTACCGCCTGTTTGCGGCGCGTGCACAAAGCGGCCTTCACCCACGTAGATCCCGGCATGGCTGACCTGTGAACCGCCACCGGTGGCGAAGAACAGCAGATCACCGGTCTGCAGGTTCTCTTCGCTGACATCCTGAGCACGCATCACGATCAATTCACGGGTTGTACGCGGCAAGGAAATGCCCGCTGCGTCACGGTAGACAAACCCGATCAGACCACTGCAATCAAAACCTGAGTCAGGCGTGTTGCCGCCCCAGCGATAAGGCGTGCCAACCAGGCCCAGCGCACGAAAGAGCACGTCTTCGGCTGCAGGCGAGAAACTTTGAGTGGAATAATTGAACACCGGCCTAGGCTTGACTGCTACGGGTGCAGGCGGTGGGCGGCTTGCGCAGGCGCTGAGGAGCGCGGCGCAAACAAGAAGAATGAGGCGGGCTGAGGTCGACATGGGCAGAACAATCCTGGTCTGGATGCGGCTTTTCGCTGCCGAACGCTGAAAACCAGAACGCGCAAGCAAAGCTTGCGCGAACGGATTCCAACAATATCCAGGGATTCTAGCGCTTACACGTCAAACTTCAAGTATCACTTTAACTTTACTTGCTAGCGGTAACCGTAGTCGGGGCCATGGCGAGTGCGCGCTTGGCTTCGATGAAGGTTTTGCTCCAGTAGCTGTCACCCAGGTTGTCGACTCGAACACCGCCACTGCGACGGCTGCTGGAGTGGATAAACTGGTTATCGCCCAAGTAGATACCGGCATGGCTGACACGACCACGGCCAGCTGTACTAAAGAAAAGCAGATCACCCGGCTTGAGGTTGTTGCGTGCGACCAACGGTGCATTCACGTTGATCATTTCGCGCGTCGAGCGAGGCAAATTCATGCCGGCTTCTTCACGAAACAGGTAGCCGATGAAGCCGCTGCAGTCGAAACCGGCTTCGGAGGTACCACCGAAACGGTAACGGGTACCGATCAGGGACATGCCGCGTTCGAGGATGCTGTCGGCCAGAACTGGAAGCTGGTAAGGCTTGTTGCCGGCGAAGTCGGCCAGTTCCTTCTCGGTCGCCACTTCTTCTTCATAAACAGTCGAAGACTGAGAAGCGACGAATTTTGCCTGGGACTGTTGTTGAGTTTTTTGCTGCTCAGCCACTTGTTGAGGGTGGGAGGCGCAACCAAACAACAGGGTAACGAGTGCGAGAGGCACGAGGGGTGCGAAGCGATTTAGCATGGGCACGACCGTGGCTGATGTGTAAAGAAGTCGAGACTATGCCCACTATCGGATCGATTTGCAAATTCAATCGTGTTCTATGTGACTTCTTGTTCGGACTATGACATCTAAGCCCTTAACACCCTTTACACGCCTTTTGCGTGGCCAAACCGGCCAAAACGCAGGTTTTCTGGCGCCTGAAACTTGCCAAAAGCCCCGAAATGACTGGGCTTGCTACCAGCCGAGGGTTTCTTTCAGGAAGGGAATGGTCAGCTTGCGCTGGGCCTGCAAAGAGGCCTGATCGAGTTGCTCGAGCAAATCGAACAACGCGCTCATGCTGCGGGTGCCGCGCGTGAGGATAAAGTGCCCGACTTCGTCGGTGAGGTGCAGGCCGCGACGGGATGCGCGCAATTGCAGGGCGCGCAATTTGTCTTCGTCAGACAGGGGGCGCATCTGGAAAATCAGCGCCAGGGTCAGGCGCGACTTGAGGTCGGCAAGCTTCACCGGAAGCTCACGCGGCGACGTGGATGCGGCAATCAATAAGCGCCGCCCACTGTCACGCAAGCGGTTGAACAGATGAAACAGTGCCTCTTCCCAATCTGCCTTACCGGCGACCGCTTGCAGATCATCAAGACACACCAGCTCGTACTGCTCCAGGTTGTCGAAGATCCCAATGCCGCGGTCCATCAACTCGGCCAACGGCAGGTAAACCGCCGGCTCGCCCATTTGCTCGAAGCGCAGGCACGCTGCCTGCAACAGGTGGGTACGCCCCACGCCGTGCTTACCCCACAAATAGATCAGGCTTTCTGTCCACCCGGCGTCGGCTTCGCAGAGCCGCTCGACATAGCCGAGTGCAGCGGCATTGGCGCCTGGGTAGTAGTTGATAAAGGTGGCGTCGTCACGCAGACGCACACCCAAGGGCAGCTGAATCGGTTTCATGCTGACTGAACGGCTCCAAACGAACCGTTAGTGGCCTCTGTGTAAAGTTTGCAAAGTTTATACCCGTGACGCCGGGCGCACAATGCAGCAGACCACAAGCAAAATCAAAGGTTTGCGTTAACTTGGGGGATTTGCGCAGATTGTTTGACGCGACGCATACAGAAATAACAAACCCGGCCTAAGCCGGGTTTGTGACGGTGCGGTTACAGATCGGGGCTTTCAACCCCTGCATACACATCTGAATCCTTGTACAAATCGTGCACATGGCGCACCAGCACCATGATCACCGCCGCTACCGGCAGCGCCAGCAGGATCCCGGTAAAACCAAACAGCTCACCGCCCGCCAGGATCGCAAAGATCACCGCCACCGGGTGCAGGCCAATTCGGTCACCCACCAGCAACGGCGTCAACACCATGCCTTCCAGGGCTTGGCCAACCATGAACACCGCGACGATACCCAGCATCGGGTAGAGGTCGCCGCCAAACTGGAACAGCCCAGCCACCAGCGCCGCGCCGATACCAATCACAAAGCCCATATACGGCACGATGGCTGCCAAACCAGCAATCAAGCCGATCAACAAGCCCAACTCAAGACCAATCGCCATCAACCCTGCGGCGTAGATGATCCCAAGGGCCAGCATCACCAACAACTGGCCGCGCACGAACGCACCCAGTACTTCATGACATTCATCCGCCAGGGCGACGATGCGCTCCTCACGGTTACGCGGAAGCAGGCTGCGGATCTTGGTCATCATGATGTCCCAGTCACGCAGCAGGTAGAACGCCACCACCGGGATCAGCACCAGATTGGTCAGCCAACCGATCAGCGCGAGGCTGGACGCCGTCGCCTGACTGAGCACAACACCGACAATATCGGTGGTCTGCCCCATATGCTCACTGATCGCCGCCTTGACCTTGTCAAACTTCCAGAAGCCATCCGCCAGCCCCAACTTGGTCTGGGCCCACGGCATGGCCGTATGCTGCAGCCAGTCGAGCATTTGCGGCGCCAACTCATAAAGCCGGAACAACTGCTTGGCCAGCATCGGCACCAGCACCAACACCAGCGCCGTGATGATCAACGTGAACAAGGCAAACACCGTCACCACACCCCAGGTGCGCGACATGCCGACTTTCTCCAGACGATCCACCACGGGATCAAACAGATAGGCGAGCAGTAACGCGACCAGGAACGGTGTCAGGATCGAATGCAGCAAGAACACAAAACCGCACAGCAGGACGATCCCGCCAACCCATATCCAACGACGCGCATCCGCCATAAACCACTCCATCTGTTATTTGCTTCCTTCTTCTATATAGAAGAAGGAGGAACATTTACCAACGAAAACGCAGTTGCGCCTGAGGTGCAGGTGCCGCAGGCGGCTGCGTACCGTCTGCCACCGACTGCTGAGCAGGCACCTCACCCGCAGGAACCTCCTGCAACTTGGCCAGGCTCAACTGAGTACGTAACTGATCAGCGCTGCCGTTAACGCGATACACAATGCGGTTGCCATCCACGAGTTGCGGCTGACCACCAAAGGGTTCCAGCAGGTGACCCAAGGCGGCATAGCGCTCCAGGTTCATGCCCTGCACTTCCAGCAGTTGCTCGGTGCTCACGCCTGGCTTGACCGCAAAACGCGGCGCCAGCTTTTGACTGACCGCCAGCATCACGGCATCAGCCACGGCGGCGGTGTCGGCACCTTGGGCGGTGCCCTGCTCACTTTTGTCGCCCAGCCACAGGCGCCATTTGGCCTGCCATTGGCTGCCGTCCTGGCGGGCGTGTACAGCCAGCAAAGCATCGGCGCCGTAGCGTTCAGAAGCTGCGCGCAGCGGAGTAGCGTCCGCGCTTTCAAGATTAGGCGCTGTGGCGACGACTTGTTCATCCAGGTCGCCCAGCGGCAGGCGCAACGGTAAACCGCGGTGTTGCGCCGCCCGGCGCAGCGCCTGGGCAACCGCTTGACCATCACCGACCAGGCTGCTGCCCTCGGTGGAGTCGTTCAGCCACCAGCCGAGAATCGACGGCCGATTGCTGCCCCAAATCGACAAGCCTGCCCCACGCAACGCGCGGTCGGTGCTGACTGGATCGAAGTCCACTTGCAGGCTTTCCGGCGGCCCGGCGTCGTAGCCATACTGAGTGATGATCTGTTGCGGGTCCTTGCGAATCGCCGCCAAACCCGGGCCATCAGCAGCCTTGGCGTCCCCGGTCAAGCGGATCACCAAGGTTTGCACGGCGCGCTGGGTAGCCTGGTCGCGCTCTTGGGGCGACTGGCTGCTGACCGGCTCGAGCACTTGATACAAGCCATTGAGGGTTTCGGCATGACTCGCCAGGCTGACCAACGACAAGCAGCCTACAAAGAAGAATTTACACAGACGCATGGAAGATTCCCGAACGACAAATTTAGCGGCTGGAACAGACCGCGTGAACTCGGCTTGGCAAGGCTGTGACCACAGCGACCGGTAAAACATTCACAGGGTCTCGGTAAGATTTTGTACTGTCATAACGATAGCGGGTTAAAGGCTATACCTTAATACGTGCCATAACAGACCCGATTAGCATTTTTTTAACCTCATATGCCTCTGCCCGTCGGCCCGAGGATGGCCGCTGCCCCTCAAGCCTGATAAAATCGCGCGCCTTCGCAGACCGTCAACGGCTGGGCCTTTTACCAAAAGCCCCCGCCCGCTCGGTCGTTACCCCTGAATCCCCCCTAAAGGCCTGGATCATGAGCAAGCAACCCTCCCTGAGCTACAAGGACGCCGGTGTAGACATCGACGCCGGTGAAGCATTGGTCGAACGCATCAAGAGCGTCGCCAAGCGCACTGCGCGCCCTGAAGTCATGGGCGGCCTGGGCGGTTTTGGTGCCCTCTGCGAAATCCCGGCCGGCTACAAACAGCCCGTGCTGGTCTCCGGCACCGACGGCGTGGGCACCAAGCTGCGCCTGGCCCTGAACCTGAACAAGCACGACAGCATCGGCATCGACCTGGTTGCCATGTGCGTCAATGACCTGGTGGTTTGCGGTGCAGAGCCGCTGTTCTTCCTCGACTACTACGCCACCGGCAAACTCAACGTTGAGACCGCGACCCAAGTCGTAACCGGTATCGGCGCAGGCTGCGAGCTGTCGGGTTGCTCCCTGGTCGGCGGTGAGACCGCTGAAATGCCAGGCATGTACGAGGGCGAAGACTACGACCTGGCCGGCTTCTGCGTCGGCGTTGTAGAGAAATCCGAGATCATCGACGGTTCCAAAGTCGCTGCCGGTGACGCCCTGCTCGCCCTGCCATCGTCCGGCCCGCACTCCAACGGCTACTCGCTGATCCGCAAGATCATCGAAGTGTCCGGCGCCGACATCGAGACCATCCAACTCGACGGCAAGCCGCTGACCGACCTGCTGATGGCCCCGACCCGCATCTACGTCAAGCCACTGCTCAAGCTGATCAAGGACACTGGCGCTGTTAAAGCCATGGCCCACATCACCGGCGGCGGCCTGCTGGACAACATCCCGCGCGTCCTGCCAAAAGGCGCCCAGGCGATTGTCGACGTGGCCAGCTGGACTCGCCCTGCGGTATTCGACTGGCTGCAAGAGAAAGGCAACGTTAACGAAACCGAAATGCACCGCGTGCTGAACTGCGGCGTGGGCATGGTGATCTGCGTCGCTCAAGAGCACGTAGACACTGCGCTGAATGTACTGCGTGAAGCCGGCGAGCAGCCGTGGGTCATCGGCCAGATCGCCACTGCCCCGGAAGGTGCAGCCCAGGTTGAACTGAAGAACCTCAAGGCTCATTGATGTCTCAGACCTGTGATGTCGTGGTGCTGCTTTCCGGCACTGGCAGTAACTTGCAGGCCCTGATCGACAGCACGCGCACCGGCGATAGCCCGGTGCGCATCGCTGCGGTGATTTCCAACCGCAGTGACGCCTACGGCCTGCAACGCGCCAGGGACGCAGGGATTGAAACCCGCTCTCTGGATCACAAGGCTTTCGAAGGCCGCGAAGCCTTCGACAGTGCCTTGGTCGAACTGATCGATGCCTTCAACCCCAAACTCGTGGTCCTCGCCGGCTTCATGCGCATTCTCAGCGCTGATTTCGTGCGGCACTACGAAGGGCGCCTGCTGAATATCCACCCTTCCCTGCTGCCCAAGTACAAAGGTATGCACACGCATCAACGCGCCCTCGACGCCGGTGACAGCGAGCATGGCTGCAGTGTGCACTTTGTGACCGAGGAACTCGATGGCGGGCCTCTGGTCGTACAGGCAGTGGTTCCGGTAGAGTCTGCAGACTCGGCGCAGACACTTGCGCAACGGGTTCACACCCAGGAACACAGGATTTATCCGTTGGCTGTTCGCTGGTTTGCCGAGGGTCGGTTGATTCTTGGTGAGCAGGGTGCATTATTGGACGGTCAGTTACTCGCGGCCAGCGGCCACTTGATTCGAACCTAGGAGATTTTATGCGTCGCGCCTTGCTCTTCGCTTTTGCGCTGTTCGCCTTGCCTGCCGTGCAAGCAGCAGACCTTCACCCTTTCTCCGCCAGCTACACCGCCGACTGGAAACAGTTGCCCATGAGTGGTTCGGCCGAACGCAGCCTGACCAAGAATGACAATGGCTCCTGGACCTTGAACTTCAAGGCCTCCATGCTCATCGCCAGCCTCACGGAGACCAGCGTGATCCTGTTCGACAAGGACGCCCTGCAACCGAAGAGCTACACCTTCGAACGCGGCGGCCTGGGCAAGGCGAAAAAGATCAACCTGGACTTCGACCACTCGACCAACAAGGTCACTGGTTTCGAAAACAAAGACCCGGTTAACGTCACCCTCGAAAGTGGCATGCTCGACAAATCGACCTACCAGCTTGCCCTGCAACGTGACGTTGCGGCCGGCAAGAAAAGCATGAGCTACCGTGTGGTCGAAGGCACTGACGTCGACACCTACGACTTCCGCGTGATCGGCCCGGAAAAGGTCCAGACCAAAGCCGGCGCCATTGATGCGATCAAAGTCGAGCGCGTGCGCGATCCGTCGCAGACCAAACGCATCACCCAGATGTGGTTTGCCAAGGACTGGGGCGGCATCCTGGTTGCCCTGCGCCAGGTGGAAACCGACGGCAAGGAATACAACATCATGCTGCTGGACGGTACTGTTGACGGCAAGGCTGTCAAAGGTAGCTGATGGGCTGATGAGCCAGAAAAGAGCCTCGCTGAATGCGGGGCTTTTTTTCGCCTGGGTTTTTTTCGGTGAGACGGATACCGCTATCGCAGGCAAGCCAGCTCCCACATTGGAATGCATTTCAAATGTGGGAGCTGGCTTGCCTGCGATGACGTCAGCACGGCCAACCTAAGCTTGAAAGCCTGCCTATAACATGAAACTTCTGTCATAAAACTCAAGCGCCTACGGTGCAATGCCACGGTTTACGGGGCCTGCGGGATTGTTGCGTTTTTTGCAATGAATTGTTGCGCGCAAAACCGGTTTACTTAGCAAGCTAACAAAATATATAAAAGGGGCCTGCGACGACTTGCCGCAGATCAACCAGAGATTGGAGCAAGCAGATGACTGTAAAAGTAACTGAACGCGACGATGAGCATATGTCCCACGAAGCTTTGGGCCATGGGATTCACATCTGGGATGTACATCAACAAGACCTGCTGGTCGGTATGTTTCACAACGAGAGCGACGCCCACAATTATAAAAACGAGCTCGAAACTCTCGAAATGAAACGCCAGGCACAAAGCTCCTGAAACTCTGAAATCCCGTAGACGCCCGGCCCACGCAGCCGGGCGGCCTACACACAAGAACCCCGCCTTTTGAGCGGGGTTTTTCGTTTTAAAGGTAACCGCCTCCCCGCAAACCTTCGTTCGTATAAAAACAGACACATCCCACAACGTCTCAGGCCATGCACTACAAGCCACTGCAAAGTCACTGAACTAGCCTGTTCCAGACGCCTCAAGACCACGCCACAACGCCTCCGTGATCACGCCATTCGCCTACCAGGCGACCTCCCGGTCCCGATGAATAATCGATTCCGCAAATAATGTAACAATAAATAGACATTTGGTAATGGTTCTCGATACCATTCCGCCGCCTTCCACCCAGGCTTACGGATGAGGAGTTCGACTTGATGCTCGGAAACAGCAGAACTGCGGAAAAATCGCTGCTTGAACGTTGGGGTGAAGCACTCGCAACCCCGCAGTTCCAGGCCAACCACATCACCCTCGACGCCCTTATCAACACCCTGGCTCCAGCTGCCGAGCGTAGCTTTCAGCGCCTGATCCAAGCATTGTTTCGTGAAGGCCTGCTGGCCCCCAGCACTCGCACCTATGACGAGCGCGGCCACTGCTGGCTAACACTGCCCGATCAATCAAGCCTGCGCTTCGATCATCTGCGTCCCGGCCGCATGGCAAGCTGGGACCTGCGTGGCAAGGTCACCCTTTTGCGTGACGGCCAACCCGACCAGAAGATTCAATTTCCATCGCAATTGCTGACGTTGCTTAACAGCGCACTCGAATCATCTGCCGACCCGGAAGTCTTGAGCCGTCTCAATGCCGAGATCGATGACAGCTTCGTCAACGATACGTTGTGCCTCGCCTTTCATGAGCAATGGACGATCCAGCTCCATGCGTCAATGGACCCGGCACATCAACACAATTTACTGAACTACCTCAAGAACGACCCAAGCGTTAGCAACCCGACATCCGTGCTTGAACAGTGGGGCACGTTGGGCCACCCATGGCACCCCAACTACAAGACCAAACTGGGTTTAAGCACAGAGCAGGTCATCAACTTCTCGCCAGAGTTCGAAGCACGCTTCCCGGTGTTCCTGTGCGCACTGCACCGCCAATTCGCCCATGTCGAAATGCTGGCCGGTACCGCCGATTACTGGCAGTGGTGGCAAAACCACTTTCCGCAGGCCGCCCAGCAATTGACCGCAGAGCTGCGATCTCTGGGCCTCGATGCCAACGACTATCTGCCGCTGCCCGCCCACCCTTGGCAAGCTCACCAGGAATTACCACAACTGTTCGCCAACGAAATCGGTGACAGGCTGCTGGTGTTGACCGAAATCGTCGCGTTTACCGCCCACCCCACCATGTCATTCAGGACCGTGCTGCCTGAAGGCCGGCGCGACGCGCCAATGGTCAAACTCCCGGTGTCACTGCGACTGACCAGTGTGCAGCGCACGGTGTCACCACGCTCGGCACGCATGGGCCCGAGAATCAGCCACCTGCTGCAGACGATCCTGGATCGCGAGCCTGGGATTCAGAAAACACTGAGCATTGTTCCCGAGCGAATCGGCGTCCATTTCAAACCTCAACCGGCCAATGACGAGCACTCCCGCCACTTGGCCGTCCTCTACCGTGACAACCCCCAGAGCCTGCTCCGACCGGGCGAAATGGCCGTCCCGGTAGGCAGTCTGTTCGCTATCGACCAGCACGGGCAGCCGCTGCTGCGGCAATGGGTACGCCTGAGCCAAGGCACGGACGACGCCGAGGCCATGCTCGCGTTCTTCCGGGACTACGCAGCGATCGCCGTGCCGGCCCTGCTGGGTATGTACCTGCGTTATGGCGTAGCGTTTGAGGCCCATCAGCAGAACTCTTTCATGGTCATGGCCGCAGACGGACAACTGAGCCGCCTGTTACTGCGTGATTTCGGCGATATCCGGATCGACCGCAAGACCTTGCACGCCCACGGCCTGGACATCGAACTGCACGACCCCAAGATGACCCTGTACGACGACTCCAGTTTCGTGCGAGATAAGCTGCTGCACACGGTTTTCATGTGCCACTTGGGCGAACTGGTGTTGCTCAGCGCTCGCCACTTCGATATCCCCCAGGCGCGGCTTTGGAGTGAATTGTCAGCCCAAGTCAGCCGGTGCTTCGACGACTTGCGCAGCCAGGTCGAACCACAACGCTGGAAAACCGAGCGCGAAGCCCTGTTGGAGCAGGACTGGCCGGCCAAATCGTTTATGCGTATGCGCCTGCTGGACAGCCATGCGGATATCGTCGGGCGCCTGCCGAACCCGCTGAGTGCTGCCGCCAATGTCAGCTAACAGCACTGCGCTGCGGCTGCTGGTAGTGATTCAACTGGTGTCGATGGGGGCCATGGAAATGAGCGGCCCCTTCTGGCCCCTGCAAATCCAGAAGCTGCTGGGCGTCGCCAATGCCCAGTACACCGGCCTGCTTTCTTCGCTGGTGTACGCGGGGCCGATGATGGCGGCGATGATCCTGACGCCGATGTGGGGGCGACTGGGTGACCGTACCGGCCACAAGCCGATGATCATTCGGGCGCTGCTGGCACTGGCGGTCTGTCAGGCGCTGGCCGCTATCACCTTCGATCCTTGGCTGCTGGTGGCAATCCGAGTCGCACAAGGCGCACTGGCCGGCTTCATCGCGGCAGCCCAAGCCTATGCGCTGGCCTGCTGCGGTGACGGCGGGCGCGGGCACATTCTGGCACGACTGCAATCGGCGACCGCCGTGGGCTCGCTGGCCGGGCCGGTATTGGGCGGTTGGTTGATGGACGCCTCGGGCTTCGCACTGCTGTGCTACAGCGCTACCGCGGTCTGCCTGTTGTGCGCGGTGATCAGCGTGTTCCTGCCCAGTGATTCGCCGCGATCGCGGCAAGTCCACACCTCGAAACCCACCGCGCTACCCAAAGGCTGGCTTGGTGCAATGCTGGGAATCATCGTCTTGATTCAAGCAGCCAAGATGATGCCCCAGCCGTTTTACGCTTTATACGTCGCCGATGTTTTACACGCACCCGCGTGGTTGATCGGCGCCAGCTACGCCGCCAGCGCATTGACCCTGGCGCTGTCCGCACCGCTATGGGGCCGCCTGTTTGACCGGCACTCACCGGCGCACACGCTGCGCATCATCGAATGGGTCACGTGGTCCTGCGCCTTGACGCTGGCCTTCACGGCGCTGGCCAACGAATGGCTGGGATTCCTCGCCAGTCGCCTGCTGTGGGGCGTATGGCAGGGAGCCTTATTGCCCGTAGCCTACACGCTGATCGCCAACACCGTTACGCCCAGCCAGCAGGGTTTTGCGCTAGGCATGGGCAACAGCGCCGCCAAAGCCGGCGCGCTATGCGGTGCCCTGATGGGTGGCATCGGCATGGGGATGGTGGGCTTGGCGCACAGCTTCTGGCTGGTCGCACTGACGTACGCCCTGGCCGCCCTGGGTATCCGCGCAATCCGTTCGTTCACCCGAACACCTGAGACATCCGGTTTTTCTGTCAATACTTCTAATAACTGAAAGGCAAGGTCATGAACAAATCGCAATTGGCAGTTCTACTGCCCCTACTCGGGTCGATCAGCGCCCCTGCCTGGGCCGATGAGATTGAGGCCCCCCAAGCCGCGCCCACCAACCTGCAACTACAGGCAACAGTGGTATCCGCCACGCGCAGTGAAACCAGTATCGCGGCGATCCCTGGCTCTGTGCAGGTGATCAGCGAAGAGCAGATCCGCCAGCAAGCGGGCGCGGGTCGACGAGTCGCGGATATCCTCGGGCAATTGGTCCCAGGCATTTCCCCTTCCAGCGGCGGCATGAGCAACTTCGGCCAGACACTTCGCGGACGCAATACGCTGATCTTGATCGATGGCGTGTCCCAGAACGCCACGCGCGACAATTTCCGCCAGCTCAACAGCGTGGCACCGGAAAGTATCGAGCGCATCGAAGTGATTTCCGGCGCCAGCAGTGTCTACGGTGCCGGCGCGTCAGGCGGCATCATCAACATCATCACCAAGCGCAACAAAGGTGAAGACCTGGCTTTCAGCAGCAAGATCGGCATGACCGCCGGCAACAACTTCAGCCACAAAGGGTTCTCGTACGAAGCCTTCCAAAGCGCAACGGGTCGCAAGGGCCCCTTGGACTGGTATGTATCGGGCAACACCGTGCAACGCAACGACCAGTTCGACGGCAACGGAAAACGCATTCCCCAGGACACGTCCCAGGGCAGCAACATGGACACCGACACCTACGACCTGCAAGGCCGATTCGGCTACGAGCTTGATGACGACAAGAAGATCAGCCTGTCGTTGCAAGACTACAAAGACGAACAAGACACCCGTTACACCAAGAACCCACGGATAACAGACACCGCCGTCGCCGTAAAAGGCCTGGACCTGGACGACCAACCCTTCACCCATAACCAGGCGGTCAACCTCAATTACGCCGATAAGGATTTCTACGGCCAGGGTTTGCAGGTCGAAAGTTACTGGCGGCGTGCCGACGCGTTGTTCTTCCCGGACCTGTCCCGGGGCCGCGCCGGGGTCTCCAACAATAACAGCGTGCAAGATGTCTATGGCTTGCGAGCAGCGATCGATACGCAAATGCCGGACATCGGCCCGGCGACCGGCAACCTGGTGTGGGGTGCTGACTACGATCATGAAACCTCGCGTCAGCGCGGCGACCAATACCGGGTCAACGGCCTGACCTACACCAAGACCGGCACCACTTTTGAACTGGGTCCGGACATCGCGACCGCCACCAAAGCCATCTTTGGTCAGCTGTCCTACGACATCGATGACTGGACCTTACGTGGCGGTGTGCGTCGCGAATGGATTCAAAGCGAGGTTTCCGACAGCATCGCGTATGGCGAGATCGTTCAGACCGGCAACCGCGCGACACTGCCGGGCGGCACGCTCAAATACGACGACACCCTCTACAACCTCGGGGCGGTGTATCACCTGAGCGAAAACCAGGATGTGTTCGTCAACTTCAGCCAGGGCTTTTCCCTGCCGGATATCCAGCGCTTCCTGCGTGACGTCAACAGCAAGTACGACATTCAAAACCTGAATGCCCAAGCGCTGAAGGTCGACAGCTACGAGCTGGGCTGGCGTGGCAACTGGGACAAGTGGCTGGCCAACGTCACAGCGTATGAAAACACCTCGGATGTCACGCAATTCTATGATGCCAATGATCGTGTGCTGCGCCTGATTAACCAGAAAGAGCGCGTACGCGGCATCGAAACCAGCCTGACGTACAACGTCACTGACCAATGGTCGGTAGGTGGTACTTACGCTTACGCCAAAGGCGAGACCCAGCAAAACGGCAAATGGATCGACTTGCCCGCCACACGCATCTCCCCCGCCAAGACCACCGCCTTTGTCGGCTATGACCGTGGCGACTACAGCCTGCGCTTGCAAGGCATGCGCCTGTCCGACTACGACGCCGCGTTCAAAGACAACAACGGCCGCGATATAAAAGGCTACACGCTGGTCGACGTGCTGGGCTCGGTAAGGTTGCCGGTAGGTCGCCTGGAAGGTGCGATCTACAACCTCAGCAACCGCAACTACCAGAACATGTTTGCCCAGGCCAACGCCCGTGCACCCTACCCGAATGCCGAAGGTCGTACCTTCAGCGTGAGTTACGCAGTGGATTGGTGATCGGCTGACGCTGCTCGCTAAAACACAAACCCCGCCTTTTGAGCGGGGTTTTCTTTGGGGCTGCTTCGCAGCCCGACGCGGAACAAGCCCGCTCGCCACAATGTTGTTTCTAACGGCTTACCACATCAGATCGTCAGGGATCTGGTAGGCCGCGTACGGATCATCCTCATCCGGCACCTGGCTTTCGGTCAGGATATTGAGCTGCACGATACGTTCCGGTGCGCGCTCCTGAATCTTCAGCGCCGCCTCGCGCGGGATCACTTCGTAACTACCGCCGTGGTGCACGATCGCCAGGGAGCCGTTGCTCAGTTTGTTGCGCATCAGCGTGTTGACCGACAGGCGCTTGACCTTCTTGTCGTCCACGAAGTTGTAGTAGTCCTCGGTGGTCAGTTTCGGCAGGCGCGAGGTCTCGATCAGTTGCTTGACCTGGGCGGTGCGGGCCTTGGCCTCGGCTTTTTCCTGTTGCTGGCGGTTCAGCTCCTGGTCGCGCTTGACCTTCTCGGCCTGCGCTTCCTGGGCCAGGCGAGCCTGGGTGTCATCGGCCTCGACCTGGCCTTTGTGGACCAGGCGCTGCTGCTTCTGTTTCTCTTTGCCGACCTGCTTGGCCTGCTTTTGGTTGACCAGACCTGCTTTGAGCAACTGGTCGCGAAGGGAAAGGCTCATGGTGCTTACTCACTTAGGCAACTGCTCAACCGCAGCTGGACACATTCTTTTCCTGACGTTTGGCTTCGCCCCACAGGGCGTCCAACTCTTCGAGGGTGCAATCTTCTATGGATTGGTGCGTATCGCGCAATGCCTGTTCGATAAATCGGAAACGTCTTTCGAACTTGGCATTGGCGCCACGCAGCGCAGTTTCCGGGTCGACTTTGAGGTGACGGGCCAGGTTGACCGCCGCAAACAGCAGGTCACCGACCTCATCGGCAATCGCCACCGAATCGTTATCGGCCATGGCCTCGAGCACTTCATCCAGCTCTTCGCGCACGTTATCCACCACCGGCAAGGCTGATGGCCAGTCGAAGCCGACTTGGCTGGCGCGCTTTTGCAATTTGGCGGCACGGGACAAGGATGGCAACGCCGTGGGCACATCATCCAGCAGGGAGAGTTGCTCCGGTGCGTCGGACTTTTCCGCTCGCTCCTCGGCCTTGATCTGCTCCCAGCGCTCCTTGACCTGTTCTTCGCTCAATTGCGGGATATCCAGCGGTGCGTACAGATCACCGGTGGGGAATACGTGAGGATGGCGACGGATCAGCTTGCGCGTAATGCTGTCGATCACCCCGGCAAATTCGAAGCGCCCTTCTTCCCGCGCCAACTGGCTGTAATACACCACCTGGAACAACAGGTCGCCGAGTTCACCTTGCAGGTGATCGAAGTCACCGCGCTCGATGGCGTCGGCGACTTCGTAGGCTTCCTCCAAGGTATGCGGGACGATAGTCGCGTAGGTTTGCTTGATGTCCCACGGGCACCCGAATTGCGGGTCCCGCAGACGGTTCATCAGGTGCAGCAGGTCTTCAAGCGAATACATCAGCAACTCTCAAAAAAGCAGTCATGGCGTACGATTGCGCCGGGTCTCGATGATGTTCGGCAACTGGGAAATCCGCCCCAGCAACCGCCCCAACGCGTCCAGCCCCGGAATCTCGATGGTCAGGGACATCAACGCAGTGTTGTCCTCTTTGTTCGAGCGGGTGTTGACCGCCAGCACGTTGATCCGCTCATTGAGCAGCACTTGCGACACGTCACGCAGCAAACCGGACCGATCGTAGGCTCGAATCACGATGTCCACCGGGTAGGTGAGCACCGGTACCGGCCCCCAGCTGACCTGGATGATCCGCTCCGGCTCACGCCCGCCGAGTTGCAGCACCGAGGCGCAGTCCTGGCGGTGAATACTCACCCCACGGCCTTGGGTGATATAGCCGACGATCGCGTCGCCCGGCAACGGCTGGCAGCAACCGGCCATTTGCGTCATCAGGTTGCCCACACCCTGGATCTGAATATCGCCACGCTTGCCCGGTTTATAACCGGTGGCCTTGCGTGGAATCAGCTCCAGCTGTTCGCTGCCGCGCTCCGGCTCCACCAATTGCTGGGCCAGGTTGACCAATTGCGCCAGGCGCAAGTCGCCTGCGCCAAGGGCGGCAAACATGTCTTCGGCGGTCTTCATGTTGGCCTTTTCGGCCAGCTTGTCGAAATCCACCTGCGGCAGGCCCAGGCGCGCCAATTCACGTTCGAGCAAGGTCTTGCCGGCGGCAACGTTCTGGTCACGCGCCTGCAATTTGAACCAGTGGACGATCTTCGCCCGCGCCCGCGACGTGGTGATGTAACCCAGGTTCGGGTTCAGCCAGTCGCGGCTTGGCGTGCCGTGCTTGCTGGTGATGATCTCGACCTGTTCACCGGTCTGCAGGCTGTAGTTGAGCGGCACGATGCGCCCGTTGATCTTGGCACCCCGGCAGTTGTGGCCGATTTCGGTGTGCACGCGGTAGGCAAAGTCCAACGGCGTGGCGCCCTTCGGCAAGTCGATGGCGTGGCCGTCGGGGGTGAAGATATAGACCCGGTCCGGCTCGATATCCACCCGCAGCTGCTCTGCAAGACCGCCGATGTCGCCCAGCTCTTCGTGCCACTCCAACACTTGGCGCAACCAGGAGATTTTCTCTTCGTACTGGTTGGACCCGGACTTGACGTCGGTGCCCTTGTAACGCCAGTGCGCGCAAACCCCCAGCTCCGCCTCTTCGTGCATGGCGTGGGTGCGGATCTGCACTTCCAGCACCTTACCTTCAGGGCCGATCACTGCGGTGTGCAGCGAGCGATAGCCGTTTTCCTTGGGGTTGGCGATGTAGTCGTCAAACTCCTTGGGAATATGCCGCCACAGGGTGTGAACGATACCGAGCGCGGTGTAGCAATCGCGCATTTCCGGCACCAGCACGCGCACGGCACGTACGTCGTAGATCTGGCTGAAGGCCAGGCCCTTGCGCTGCATTTTGCGCCAGATGGAATAGATGTGCTTGGCGCGACCACTGATGTCGGCGTCCACGCCGGTGGCCTGCAACTCTGAGCGCAATTGGCCCATCACGTCGGTGATAAAGCGCTCACGGTCGAGCCGCCGCTCGTGCAGCAGCGCGGCAATCTGTTTGTATTGATCGGGTTCGAGGTAGCGGAAGGACAGGTCCTCCAGCTCCCACTTGATATGGCCGATGCCCAGGCGATGCGCCAACGGCGCGTAGATGTCAAAGACCTCGCGGGCGACACGGTTGCGCTTCTCGTCGTCGGCAGTTTTCACCGCACGGATCGCGCAGGTGCGTTCAGCCAGTTTGATCAGGGCGACGCGCACGTCGTCGACCATCGCGACCAACATCTTGCGCAGGTTTTCCACCTGGCCCTGAGTGCCCATCACCATGGACTGGCGCGGGCTGAGACTGTCGCTGATGGCCGCCATACGTGCCACACCATCAATCAGTTTGGCCACCACCGCACCGAAACGCTGGCTGACCAACGGCAGCGCGATATGCCCTTCGCGCACGCCGCGATAGAGCACGGCGGCGATCAGCGAATCCTGGTCCAGCTTGAGATCGGCGAGGATCTCTGCGATTTCCAACCCGGTACGAAAGCTCGAAGTGCCTTCAGCCCACAGGTTCTTGGCCGCATTATCTTGTTGCTCAGACTCACGAGCGAACTCGCAAGCCGCCTTCAAGGCTTCACGGTCCAGTGCCGGGTCGACACTGACGGCATGATCCAGCCATGCCTCGAGATTGATACTGCCGTCGGTGTTGATCGGCTGGTGTGCTCTCACCTGTACCATCTTGCTTACCTTCCCTACGACGCACCTTTGATGCGCCAGAAATCATCGCTGACCTGCTTCGTAACCTTAGGCTACGCACAACTCCCTGACAGGTCACGGCCCAGGAGATACAGGCCAGTCGGATTAAACGGGCATCCTAGCCCGCTTCAAATAACGCCATGGCCTCGACATGCGCTGTTTGCGGAAACATGTCGAGGATCCCGGCACGCTTTAGCCGGTAGCCTTGCTTGACCAACTCAACCGTGTCCCGCGCCAGCGTTGCCGGGTTGCAGGACACATACACCAGGCGCTTGGCTCCCAGAGTGGCTAGCTTGCGCACAACCTCCAGGGCACCATCACGGGGTGGGTCCAAGAGTACCGCAGAAAAGCCCTGTTTGGCCCATTCCGCGTCAGTCAAAGGCTGGGACAAATCGGCCTGAAAAAACTGCACATTATGCAAATTATTACTGACGGCGTTCTGCGCAGCCCGATCCACCATGGTCTGCACACCTTCTACCGCCACCACTTCGCGTACCTGTTTGGCCAGTGGCAGGGCAAAGTTGCCCAGCCCGCAAAACAAGTCCAGCACCCGCTCGTCGGGCTGTGGCGCCAGCCAATCCAGGGCCTGTGCGACCATCGCTTCGTTGACTCCGGCATTGACCTGCACAAAGTCTCCCGGACGATAGGCCAGTTCCAGATCCCACTGTTCCAACCGATAGCCCAACGCTGAGTCCGCATCGACCGGCGCAGGCTCACCCTCGCCATGCAGCCACAATTGCGCTTCATGGAAAGTACAAAATTCTTTCAGGATCAGCAGATCCGCATCCGACAACGGCGCCATATGCCGCAGCAACACGGCGATGGACGAACCACTGAACAACTCCACATGCCCCAGCGCCTGCGGTTTGCTCAGGCGGCGCAGCATATTCGGCAACCGCTGCATGATCGGTTGCAAGGCCTGTACCAGCACCGGGCAATCATCGATGGCGACGATGTCCTGGCTGGCCACGGCACGGAAACCCACGGCCAAGTGTTTTGCCTTTGCATCCCAGCGTACGGCCACCCGAGCACGCCGGCGATAGGCAAATTCCGACCCGCTCAAAGGTGCGGCCCACGCTTGCGGTTCCACACCGGCCACGCGGGACAGTTGCTCGGCGAGCATGCGCTGTTTCAGGGCGAGTTGTTCGTCATGGGGCAAATGCTGCACGCTGCAACCGCCGCAGCGGCCAACATGGGCGCACGGCGCCGGGCGGCGTAGTTCACTGGCCTTGAACACGCGCTCGGTGCGGGCTTCAACCACTTTGCCGTGGGCGCCCAACACGCGCGCTTCCACTTCCTCACCGGCGAGCGCGCCGTTGACGAACCAGGTGCGCCCCTCGAAGAACACGATGCCACGGCCGTCATTGGCTAGGCGCTCGATGATCAAGCGTTGTTTCTTGCCTACTGGAATCTGCGGGGCCCGGCTGCCGCCCGTCGGTTGGAAGCGCAGGCCTCTCTCGTGCTTGGCCATCAGTTGGGTTCGTCGAAGATGCCGGTCGACAAGTAACGGTCGCCACGGTCACAGATGATCGCGACGATCACCGCGTTTTCTACTTCTTTGGACAAGCGCAACATACCGGCCACGGCGCCACCAGAGGACACACCGCAGAAGATGCCTTCTTCACGGGCCAGTCGGCGGGTGGTGTCTTCGGCTTCACGCTGGGCCATGTCGATGATGCGGTCCACGCGCGTCGCGTTGTAGATCTTCGGCAAATACTCTTGCGGCCAGCGACGAATACCAGGAATGGACGCGCCTTCCATCGGTTGCAGGCCGACGATCTGGATATTCGGATTCTGCTCCTTGAGGTAGCGCGAGTTACCCATGATGGTGCCGGTAGTGCCCATGGAGCTGACGAAATGGGTGATGGTGCCCTGGGTCTGACGCCAGATTTCCGGGCCGGTGGTGGTGTAGTGCGCCTCAGGGTTGTCACCGTTGGCGAACTGATCCAGCACCTGGCCACGGCCTTCGGCGGCCATGCGCTCGGCGAGGTCGCGGGCGCCTTCCATGCCCTCTTCCTGGGTGACCAGCACCAACTCGGCGCCATAGGCGGTCATTGCCGCCTTGCGCTCGGCACTGCCGTTGTCGGGCATGATCAGGACCATCTTGTAACCCTTGATTGCCGCGGCCATGGCCAGGGCAATCCCGGTGTTACCCGAGGTGGCTTCGATCAGGGTGTCGCCGGGCTTGATCTGCCCGCGCAGCTCGGCGCGGGTGATCATCGACAGCGCCGGACGGTCCTTGACGGAACCGGCCGGGTTGTTCCCTTCGAGCTTGAGCAACAGGGTATTGCTGGTTTCACCCGCCAGGCGTTGCAAGCGGACCAGGGGCGTGTTGCCGACGCAATCGGCGATTGTAGGGTACTGCAAGGTCATGGCGTATTCGCAATCCAGACTGCGGGGCGAACATCATACCGGGAAAGGCCGGCGGGCCATATCACGCAAAGTGCGGTGCTTATGGCTTTAAGGAATAAGCGTTGACTCAGCCGATAACGAAGTCCGTCCATTCTTCTTGCGTCAGTTGGGTAATAAGTGTGTTCTCGTCTGCCTTCCTCAACGTTTGAATATTGCTGACGAAAGCCAAATAGGCACCTTCGTCCATCGCCCCACTGTCCACCTGCTCCAGGGCGCGCTCCAGATCCCGATCGTAATGCCCCAGGAAAGACTCAAAACGCGCTGTGTATTTGAGCTCCAAAAACTCCACCCAATATTCTTCGCCCCTCACTCGCTCAGGCCAATTGAGGCCGAACTCTTCACGCAGAACACGTGTACGTAATTCATTTACCGACTCGCCGCGGGGCACTGCGCTGGCTAAATCAAACCGCCCCGACAGTGCAAGAGGCAAGTCCAGAGTGGCGGCCAGGGCGATTCGATAAGCAAGAATACGTGCGCAAGCTTCTCGCGAAGATTGCTGGGGAAACTCTCGCATCAAGTGGTGATCGATAGAGCCCAGGCGCCGTAAGGCTCGGTAATAATTCAAGAAGTCGGGACCTGCGGTTTCAATGTTTCCAGCCAGTCTCTGCACGGGCCACATCGCCAACTCAATGTCATTGAGACATAACAGCCAGCCATCGTTACCACCACTCATGTAACTCATGGGCGCCTGAAAAAGGATCTGCTGCAGCCGACCATTGTGGTTCGCACCGTCAATCAGCAGCCAGATGCGCTGCGTTACATCCTGACGCAGCGCTTGATGTTCCAAGGCAATCAATGGGGGATAAGAGGACAGGTTCCAGAGTAAATCAAAAAAACGATCGGCCATTTGCTCGCCTACCAATAGCGACCATTCAGCCCGACGCAGCGGCACTTCATTCAGAGGGACAGGCACCAGCCATCGCTCAACCGATGGGAGCGGAAATACTCCGTCGCGCCACAGCCCAAAATCAATGTTCTGATAACCCGGGTACCTGCGGTAAGAACCGAGCAGTTGCAAGGTCGCCTGGGAAAGCTGATTGCCGTGAAGGTTCATGGCGCGGTGGACGCGCTCACCCAAGTCAAGGTCGGACTCGGTCAGAACCGTTAATTGGTTATCGCGCAAATCGAAGGTTCGCAAGTTCTCCAACATCTCCACGCCCAACGGCAGCAGGTGAAGCTTGGCGCCCCTGAGCATCAACACACTCAGCACCTTGAGCGGGGTCAAATTCAGCCTCGCGCCGTGCCCGATCGGATTATGGGACAGGTCGAGTTTAGTCAGGCGGGACAATGCCTCAAGGCGCTGTACATCTCGAAGGTTGGGCTTGATCAAGTTGTTCGACAGTTTCAGGTGTTGCAGGTGCGTTAACCCATCCAATCCCTGCGGTACGTTTTGCAGTCGGTTGCCATCAAGATGCAGCGTACGTAATGCCGTAAAGCACCTGAGGAACCTGGCCGGCAAAGTTTCCAACAGGTTGTTCCTGACACTCAACTGCATCACATGACCAAAATGCGCGTTCAACGTGGGCAGGTCATTCAGCGTCAGGTCGTCGAGATGAAGCTCGTAAGGAACTCCTCGAGAAGAGTCCTCTTTGCGCCAACAACGCCGGATTCGCTCTGCTGCCTCATTACGCGCAGACGCTTGCCCAGCGTCACCCTGCAGACTCCACTGTTCAAGCGTACCGTTCAGGGTATCTCGCTCTTTGAATAGAAAGTCGATGGCCGCCTCACGCTCACTGACGGAGTCGCTCAGGTTCTCCAGAAGATCAAACACCTCTTGATCGGTTTTAGCGGGAAACAATTCACGCATCCGCGCCACCTGTGCACGATCCACCGGCCCCAGTTCATCACCACCGCTCAACGGATAACCAATCCTCCCGTCAGCCAAGCGTCGTGGCGGGTTGTACCAGGGGCGCCGACCGATTTCGAGCATCGTTTCAGCGAACTCCCAATGACGCGTCAAACGACTGCCGATCTCGGCCGTCAGCTCAGCGGGCCCTCCGGCATGGGTGTAGCCAAATGTCTGGCGTTCCGGGGGTGGTAACGCAGCCAACAGTACAGAGAGGAAAGTCCCCGGGCTGCCCGCAGGTTTGCGGTCACCGTTCGTTTGAGGGATGTAGGCCTGGTAACTCCCACCGACAGGCTCCAGAACACGGATGAGAGGTCCGTCGACGGGGCCGATGCTGTCTATCAGGTGCCCTCTTTCTCGCACCTCAACCCGCAGGTGCTTGGGCCATCCGTCTATGTCCGGCAATATGTGCAGGATCAATTTTGCGCTGTCTTCACTGAACGCAGCAGACAGGTGCACCCCCTCCATCGCGCGGGTTTTGCGTAAATACTCCAGCCACCAACGTATGTCCCGCGTCAGGCTCAAAGGAACGCGCCCCTCCAGCAAGCTCTGGCGCTCACTCGCCGTGACATTGCGCACCAGGTCCTCGGAAATCGCTGCGGTCAAAGACGGGAAGTGGCGTTGCAACACCTGCGCCAAGGGATCAGAAGACACTTCACTCTTATGGCTCAATTCCTTGAAAAAAAACCGCTCCATTTGTGGCCGGTCGAGTGCTACTTTCGCTTCAAGTACGGTGACCTGATCGGCGCGGCCAACACCTGCATGTCCGACCAGCCCATCGGCCTTATCGGGGCCGACCTCACCGAGCAGCTGATCGAAAAAGTCCCGCCCCACTTCAACGCCTGCCTTAACCCGCTGATGAACATTGAACCGTTCGATGGTCTCAACCAGCATCACCGGTGGGCGCTCGTTGCGTACATGCATCCGACGCAGGATGTCCGGTGTCACGCCGCTGATTTGTTGAATCTGCTCGATGGCATCCGGCGACAGCGCACGCGTCAAAGGTCCCAGGCGATAAAACGGTTTCTGCCCATCCCAGGTCAGTGGGGTTTCCCATTCATGGCGCCAGGCGCCGGCGCCGTTGTGGATCAGCACAGGCGCGTATGCATCGTTCAAGGAAGGGTGTTGAATACGCCAAGGTCCAAGCGGCACGGCCTGGTCGACCTTGAAATACGCACCTTCAACATACAGGTAGCAACCCTCCCCCAGACGGTACAGCCCAAGGGCATCGGCCTGTGGCGCAATAAGTGACGCATCGACGGTACAGGCGTACTGCTCGATCTCTCGCCGATAAGGATAGAACGAGCCATCGAGCGCACGATTGCGCAGCATGGCCTGGGCGACCTGATAACGGAATTCGGTGATTGCCTGCTGTGCATCCCCCCCAAGTTTGAGCTGATCAGCCTCAGGTAGCTGAATCAGGATCGCGTCATAGAAGCTGTCAGCGCCGGAGAACCCCGCGCCGGTTCGAGACTCACCAGAGCAATACGGCGCAAATCGCCCCTGGCCTTGATCAATGACGATAACCGTCCGGTTCTCACCTCGAGAAATGTAGGGTACCGCCTGTGCTGCAGGACTGACGACCAATGCCTGGCCGGTGATGTCACGCAATACGCCGTAGGCAAACGTTGCTGCCCAATTCTGGGTTTGCCGGTTAAACCGGCGTGGGTGAAAGATCCCGTCGACGATAGCTTCCCGACGTGCCACTTGGCGGGCGACACGCAGCGCCTGGTAAAGCGCCTCGGGCTGCAATTGTGATTGCAGCAGTTGCGTCTGCTGATGCTCCGATAAGGGATGTTCGCGCAGCACCTCCAACAGCCGCGCCGGGCTCAGCTCAGGGTGCAGAGTCTGCAACTGGGTAATCACGGCTGGCACGGGATAATCGCGGCCTACACTGTCCGGCAACAATCTGCGCACTGATGCACTGGCCCCGCCTGCGATGGAACGGCTGGCATCGGAAAACCGAGTGAGTACGTCAAACAGGTCGACTTTCAAAACCCTGGCCTGAATTGCCAATAGCTGACGAAGCATCTGCTCCCCGCCCGAAAAAATCGCCGGTAACAACGCCGCAATGGCCTGTGGCAAATGGGCGGTGAAACGCCGTGGTGTGGCATAAGCAAATTGATGGTTTTCCAGTGCAGTCACCGTGACCCGTTCCGTCGTTGGGCGAGTCGCATCCTTGCTGTAGCGCCGCACTTCCAGGCCTTGATGGTTTTCAATGCTCAACGAGGTACTCACCGGCCAGCCTTCCAGTTGGGTGAGCAACGGCGCAATGACTTCAACGGCACCCACCGGCGCTGGACGGCCGGGATCGGCACCTTCTGCAACCCAGTCGATCAGCTTGTCGGCCCTGAACCGGTGCGCCGCCTCGACCAGTGAGGCCGATGGCTGAGCGCCCTCCCAGACCTGATCCAAGGTGTGCCGTGATGTGGCACTTGAGTCGAGTACCGCCTCCAAATCCCGGGCCGGAACATCCTGGACACCGAGCATTCTTTCGAGAGCCTGAGGGTTTGTCAGGCGTTGATGGTCAGGGCCGACACTGCGCGATTGGGACAGTTGCTGATACAAGCGCTGATGGCGACGCTGCACGCCGATGGCCAGTCGGGTCTGCAAGCGACCGCTGACGAGCAAGTCGACCAGGTCAGCAAAACCCTGAAGTAATTCGCCAGGCTCACCTTTAATCGCCTGGGAACCGCCTTCAATCAACGCTTGTTCGAGTGCAGCGAACATCGCGAAGGCGCGAACCCGCCCCAACCCTTTGAGCGCACCTGGCACCGGGATCAGCAGCACATTGAGGATTTCACTGAACACAGCCTGGAACAGCTCGATCAGGGTCGACATGAAGCCTGGTGTTTCATTCGCCAGTTCCTGCAAGTTGGCTCGACAGCGCGCGATATAGAAATCGTTCAAGCTGACGACAGGCACCTTTTGCACCGAGTTGCGCACGTAGCCGATCGCTCGCGGGCGGTCAGTCGTAGGAATTGACTGTGCCAACGAATGGATCAGTTTGGCGAACCCTTCCAGATCATGAGGTGGCGGTGTTTTTTTGGCGATTTGCTTCAGTCGTGCGCAGTCACGCAGCAACATGATCTGATACAGCCAATCGACCTTGCCTCGGGAATAGAAAGCGTGGAACGCGACATGAAATTCCTCGCAAGCCTCACGATGGCTGGCATTGTGGCGCAGAGAGCCGCCGGGACGGTTCGGGAAAAAGCTGAAGGCACCTTTGCAACCGCTGACCGAAAAAACAATGTGGGGAATACTCAGGCTATCACCCGGTGGCGGGGCTACGTATTGCCCAACCAGGCCCATGGTTTGAGGTATCCAACTGATGTTGTCTAAGCCATGGGGAACGAACAGCAGCATTTCCTCCACACGTTCCCACTGAGCCTCCCCCGCCAGCGCACGCTTCACGTACTGGTATTTGTCCCTGTCGATTCGGCTGTCCGTTGTATTTTTCAAAGCCTCTATCAGGGCAAATTCAAATTCGGCACTCGCCAGCCTCATCACCTCGGCCCCCAGCGAAGCGCCGGCCTGAAGCGCCTGATCGAGTCGTTCTTTGAGCTGCCCACCGATATCGAGCCGACGCACCAACGCGATGAAATCGCCGGCCGTGGCGTTGATCTCCTTATCGAGGTAACTGGCATCGGCCAAACCAGTACGACCGGGGTAGCTCCAGCCGGTCAAGCCGTCGTAGTTCAGGCAGGCAGCATCCCACAGGGTGACGCTGGCGACCTTCACCACCCTTTCGCTCTCATCTTCATGAGCGGCGCGCCGGACGCGACTGGACGATTGGAGGTAACGGGTATGAATCTGTGCAACGGTGGGGTCGACATCCTGGCCTGTCAGCGTTTTCAACTCGGCGCGCAATGAAGCCAACGCCTGTTGCTCAAACGCTTTGGTCAGTTGGCTGATGCCCTGCTCCAGGGATTTTTGAGCATCGATCCAGGCCTTTTGCGCACGCACGTACTCGCGTTTTTCTTCATCGTTGAGCGTGCCGAGAAAACCGCCGAACTTAGTTCGCAGGAAATCCAAAGCCTGTAAGGCTGACCATTCCGGGCTCGCCATCAACGGCCCTTGTTGCTGAGCCGTGAATTCGATCAACGGGCCCTGCGAGGCGGTATTGGTATTCGGCTCGACCATTTCATATGCTCCTGAAAAGGTCAGCCTATCCCGTCATCACACGCTTTTTCGGTAGCTATGTAGAGCCGTGGTTTTTCTCGAAAACCTCCATGCCCATTGCCGCAATCTGACCTTCGATCAGCGCTTCGAAGGGCTTGAGCAAGGGTTCAAATGAGACAGGCGCCTCCAGCACTTGCAACGCCTGCACAATCGCCTCCACCGTTGACAACGCACCTGGGCCCGGCGCTTTGCGCAATCGGTAGCGGGAGACGGCGCCCATGGCCAGGGTCACGCGGGGCAACGCCGCCAGCAGCGGATTAAGGTGCAGCATCTTGCGCGCCTTACGCCAGGTGCCATCGGGAACCACCAGCAACAAAGGCTCGTCGGACGGTACATAAGCCTGCAACGGTTGTGCGTCATCGGCAGGAAACAACAGCCGCGCCTGATAACCAGGCGGGCTCAATAATGCCTGCAAATCCTCAAACACTTCACCCACCACCAACTGCGCATTGTTCAACCCCAACGCCGCCAACCGCGCGGTGTTGAGCGCATGGTTAACCTCGCTCGGATGCTGCAACAGCAACACGCGGGTACGGCTGTCGAGGCTGGGAATCAACGGGCACAGGCAGTGAGTGGCAGGCCTGAGACAGCGGGAACATTGGGGTCTGGACATGGTTTTTCAGGCCTGGTTGAGCTGGGCTTTGAGCAAGTCTCGAAAGGTTTGGATCAGCGGCTCACGGCTGCGGCCCCGGCGCATAATCATTGAGAACGGCGCCTGGTAGCCGAAGGTCGCCGGCAGCAGCACGCGCAAGTCGCCCTTGTCGGCCCAAGCCTGGGCGTAGTGCTCGGGCAGGTAGCCGATGTAGGCGCCGGACAGCACCAGGATCAACTGCGCCTCCATACTCTCCACAGTGGCGGCGCTGTGCTTGAAGCCATGGCGCGCCAGTTCGGCCTGGCTCCAGTAACCACGACCGACCATGCGCTGCTGGGTGATCACTTGTTCGGGGATGCGTCGTTCGTTGAATAAAGGATGCCGGGTGCTGCAATACAGCCAGTGCTGTTCGCGGTACAGCGGCATATAGATCAGCCCGCTCATACGGTTGGAAAAGGCACCGATGGCCAGGTCGAGGCGGTTGTCCTGCACGCCGAGTTGGAGCTCGTAAGGGCTCATCACCGACAAGTGTAAATGCACCGCCGGGTGCTCCAGGCTGTAGGCGCCGATCACTTCAGCGAACGGCAAAGCCTTGTCGCTGACGGTGGAGTCGAGCACGCCGAGCTTGAGAGTGCCGCGCAATTCGCCCTTGAGCGCCGCAGCGTATTGCTCGAAGCCTTCCAGTTCGCCCAGCAGGCGCAGGGTTTCCTGATGGAACAGCTCGCCTTTGCTGGTCAAGCTGAAACCGCCCCGCCCGCGATGGCACAGCACCAACCCCAACGCAGACTCCAGCTGGCTCATGTAAGTGCTGATAGCCGACGTCGACAAATTGAGTTCGTGCTGCGCATTGGCGAACCCCTGATGCCGCACGACGCTGACGAAAATGCGCAGGAGTTTCAGGTCGGGCAAGGCGTTGGCCATGGTCGGCTCCGGGTGTGGATGATGGCAGTCTACCTCCAAGCATTAGTTTAGAAAAATCTGAACTAAGTATTTGCCCCTGCCGATTCTTCCCGCCCCGGGCTTTTCGCAGAATCGGCCTCTAATAAACAAAACAACGATGAGGCACTCCCGTGGACAAGATTTTTCACCAGCCACTGGGCGGCAACGAAATGCCGCGCTTCGCCGGCATCGCCACCATGATGCGACTTCCCCACCTGCAAACGGCCAAAGGCCTGGACGCCGCCTTTGTCGGCGTGCCCCTGGACATCGGCACCTCGCTGCGAGCGGGCACCCGCTTCGGGCCACGTGAAATTCGCGCCGAATCGGTGATGATCCGCCCGTACAACATGGCCACCGGCGCCGCACCGTTCGACTCGCTGTCGGTTGCCGACATTGGCGACGTGGCGATCAACACCTTCAACCTGCTCGACGCCGTGCGCATCATTGAAGAAGCCTACGATGAGATCCTCGAGCACAACGTGATCCCGATGACCCTGGGCGGTGACCACACCATCACCCTGCCGATCCTGCGGGCGATCCACAAGAAACATGGCAAGGTCGGGCTAGTGCACATCGATGCCCACGCCGACGTCAACGACCATATGTTCGGCGAGAAAATCGCCCACGGCACCACCTTCCGCCGTGCCGTGGAAGAAGGCCTGCTCGATTGCGACCGCGTGGTGCAGATCGGCCTGCGCGCCCAGGGCTACACCGCCGAAGACTTCAACTGGAGCCGCAAGCAGGGCTTCCGTGTGGTCCAGGCCGAAGAATGCTGGCACCACTCCCTCGCGCCGTTGATGGCTGAAGTGCGCGAGAAAGTCGGTGGCGGGCCGGTGTACCTGAGCTTTGATATCGACGGCATCGACCCGGCCTGGGCACCCGGTACCGGCACCCCGGAAATCGGCGGGCTGACCACCATCCAGGCGATCGAGATCATCCGTGGCTGCCAAGGCCTCGACCTGATTGGTTGCGATCTGGTAGAAGTCTCGCCGCCGTACGACACCACCGGCAACACCTCGCTGCTCGGCGCCAACTTGCTGTACGAGATGCTCTGTGTACTGCCCGGCGTGGCGCACCGCTGATGAGCGCGCAAGACGTGCTGAAAGCTTCGGCCGACCTGGTGTCGGCCTTCGCCCGCAATGACCGCGAGGCCTACTTCGACGCGTTCACCGCCGATGCGAGTTTCGTGTTTTACACCCTCCCCCAGCCGCTGCTCAGTCGCGATGCCTACCAGGCATTGTGGGACAGCTGGCGTCGGGACGATGGGTTTGAGGTGCTGTCGTGCGCCTCAAGCAATGCCTTTGTCAGCCTGCAAGGCGATGTGGCGATTTTTATGCATGACGTGGCCACCGAGCTGCGCATGAACGGGGAGCAATTTTTTAGCCAGGAGCGCGAGACCATTGTCTTCAAACGGCAAGGGGCTGGCACACAACAAAAACAAGGCCTGTGGCTGGCCTGTCACGAACATTTGTCCGCAATGCCGGAAGGGCTGCCGCCCCCTTAGCCAATGTGATCGGAGCTGATCATGAATAATAAAAACAACGAAAACAGTATTCGCAAAATAGAAACCAACGGGGTCGAACAGATCCCGGACCACGAACGTACCGCCGGCCCCAAGGATCTGTTTCGACTGATCTTCGGCGGCGCCAATACCTTTGCCACCGCCGTGCTGGGTTCATTCCCGGTGCTGTTCGGTTTGTCGTTCCAGGCCGGTGTCTGGGCGATCGTGCTGGGGGTGCTGGTAGGCGCGCTGATCCTGGCGCCCATGGGCCTGTTCGGGCCGATCAATGGCACCAACAACGCCGTGTCTTCTGGTGCGCACTTCGGCGTGCACGGGCGGATTGTCGGCTCGTTTCTGTCGCTGCTGACGGCGATTGCCTTCTTCTCACTGTCGGTGTGGAGTTCAGGTGATGCACTGGTAGGCGGTGCGAAACGCCTGATCGGCCTGCCGGAAACCGACCTGACCCTGGGCTTGGCCTACGGCGTGTTCGCCATTCTGGTGCTGACCGTGTGCATCTACGGCTTTCGCTTCATGCTGTGGGTCAACCGTATTGCGGTATGGGCGGCGAGCCTGCTGTTCCTGCTGGGGATCTTCGCGTTCGCACCGACCTTCGACAGCCATTTCGCCGGCACCGTCGCCATGGGCCAGACCGGCTTCTGGGCCGCGTTTATCGGCGCTGCACTGGTGGCCATGAGCAACCCGATTTCCTTCGGCGCATTCCTCGGTGACTGGTCGCGCTACATCCCACGTGAAACACCGAAGGGCCGGATCATGCTGGCGGTGGTCGCGGCACAAATCGCCACGTTGATCCCGTTCCTGTTCGGCTTGGCCACCGCGACCATCGTAGCGATCAAGGCTCCGGACTACATTGCGGCCAACAACTACGTCGGCGGCCTGCTGGCAGTGGCGCCGAGCTGGTTCTTCCTGCCGGTGTGCCTGATCGCGGTGATCGGCGGCATGTCCACCGGCACCACCTCGCTGTATGGCACCGGGCTGGACATGTCCAGCGTGTTCCCGCGCCTGCTGTCGCGGGTCAAGGCCACGCTGCTGATCGGGGTGATGTCGATTGCCTTCATCTTCATCGGACGTTTCGCCGCGAACCTGGTGCAGAGCGTGTCGACCTTCGCCGTGCTGATCATCACCTGCACCACGCCGTGGATGGTGATGATGATCATCGGCCTGATCGTACGCCGAGGCTTCTACTGCCCGGATGACTTACAGGTGTTCACCCGCGGTGAAACCGGCGGCCGCTACTGGTTCACCCATGGCTGGAACTGGCGCGGGCTGGGGGCCTGGATCCCAAGCGCACTGGTGGGGCTGTGCTTCGTCAACCTGCCGGGGCAGTTTGTCGGGCCACTGGGCAACCTGGCCGATGGCATCGATATCAGCCTGCCGGTGACGCTGGGGCTGGCATCGGTGGTGTACCTGACCTTGCTTCGCCTGTTCCCTGAGCCGGCCGCCGTTTACGGACCGACGGACCCACGCAGCAAGAGCATGGATTCGCTCGCTAAACCGGCATTGCAACAAGCCGCCTGATCGCCCATAAAAAAGATAATCGGAGAACTGCCGTCATGGCTTTGGATTTATTCGTCGTACTCATCTACGCCGCCGGCATGCTCGTGCTCGGCTATTACGGCATGCGTCGCGCCAAGACCCACGAAGACTATCTGGTCGCCGGTCGCAACCTGGGCCCGTCGCTGTACATGGGCACCATGGCCGCCACGGTATTGGGCGGTGCGTCCACCGTCGGCACCGTGCGCCTGGGTTATGTGCACGGTATCTCCGGCTTCTGGCTGTGCGCCGCGCTGGGCATGGGGATCATTGCGCTGAACCTGTTCCTGGCCAAGCCGCTGCTGAAGCTGAAAATCTTCACCGTGACCCAGGTCCTGGAAAAACGCTACAACCCCATGGCCCGCCAGGCGAGTGCGGTGATCATGCTGGCCTACGCACTGATGATCGGCGTGACCTCGATCCTGGCAATCGGCACCGTGCTGCAAGTGCTGTTCGGCCTGCCGTTCTGGATTTCAGTACTGCTGGGTGGTGGTGTGGTGGTGGTGTATTCGACCATCGGCGGCATGTGGTCGCTCACCCTCACCGATATCGTGCAGTTCGTGATCAAGACCGTCGGCCTGATGTTTATCCTGCTGCCGATCTGCCTGTACCGCGTCGGCGGCTGGGATGAACTGGTGGCCAAGCTGCCGGCGTCGAGCTTCAGCTTCACCGCGATCGGCTGGGACACGATCATCACCTACTTCATGATCTACTTCTTCGGCATCCTGATCGGCCAGGACATCTGGCAACGCGTGTTCACCGCCCGTGACGAAAAGGTCGCCAAGTACGCAGGCACTTTCGCCGGCTTCTACTGCATTCTCTACGGCCTGGCTTGCGCGTTAATCGGCATGGCGGCTCATGTGCTGATTCCAAATCTGGACAACGTTAACAACGCGTTTGCCGCCATCGTCAAAATGTCACTGCCGGACGGGATTCGTGGTTTGGTGATTGCCGCTGCACTGGCTGCGATGATGTCCACCGCCAGCGCCGGTTTGCTGGCTGCGTCCACCGTGTTGACCGAGGACCTGTTGCCGCGTTTGCGCGGGGGTAAACAGTCGAGCCTGAACATCAACCGCCTGTTCACGATGTTGACCGGTATCGCTGTGCTGGGTATCGCGCTGGTGGTGAACGATGTGATCAGCGCCCTGACCCTGGCCTACAACCTGTTGGTGGGCGGCATGCTGATCCCACTGATTGGTGCGATTTTCTGGAAGCGGGCGACAACCTCAGGTGCGATCACCTCCATGACGCTGGGCTTTGTGACGGCGCTGATCTTCATGTTCAAGGATGGCTTGGATGCGAACACGCCGATCTACTACAGCCTGGCGATCGCGTTAGTCAGTTTTGTTGTGGTGAGCTTGTTGTCACGCCGTCCAGAAACGGCTGCCGCTCAGGCGATCTGAGAGAAACAATAAGATTTAGAACGTTTTCTTCAGCGGGTGCGACGTCGGATGTCGCACCCGTTTTTTTGCCTGCACTAAAAGAACTGTGGGAGCGGGCTTGCTCGCGAAGGCGGTGTGTCAGTCAACCTTTCATCGACTGATACACCGCCTTCGCGAACAAGCCCGCTCCCACATTAATTCAGCTGCGATCTATTCATCGCGCGCTTTATCTGCGACGTGGCCGACGCTGCTCGTCATCCGTGCGAATCGGCACAGGTTGCAGCGGAGGCTCGATCAAGCCCAGCGCAACGCCGAGGTCATGGAGCCAGTTTTGAATTTTCTCTTTCATGGTTGCCCCCTTTGAGGGTAGTGCTGGTCGGCGGTAGCAGTGCTGTCTACGGAATGTCGCCGCTTCCTACTGATAGTAGCCCTAAGTCCTACGTAATGCTTGAACGAAACCACAACGAACTATTACTGAATTGATCAGAATCCTGACGGATCGTTCAAGCAATCGCGCGCGTATCTTGCACAAACTCAGCCTTGCCCTCTTGCTGCAGGTCGATCCATGCATTGAGGTTAGCGCCGAGCATACCCTTTCGCCACATCAGCCAGGTGGTGGCGGTGGCAAAAGGCCCGGTCAGGGGATGAACGGACACGCTGTCCTTACCTGGAAGACTTTCGAGCATGGATTCGGACATCAATGCCACGCCGGAACCCGCAATCACGCACGCAAGCATGCCTTGGTAGGACTCGATCTCGATTGCACGCCCCATGGCCACGCGATCGTGGGAGAACCAGGTCTCCAGGCGCGCACGGTAGGCGCAACTGCGGCGAAAGGTGAACACCGAACGCCCGGCGACATCCTGAGGCCCTCGCACCGGAGGGTGATCGGCCTCGCAAATCAACACCAGGCGCTCTTCGCACATCGGAACGCCGTCCAGGGAAGCGATAGTGATGGGGCCGTCCACAAATGCAGCGTCCAGGCGACCAGTGATCAAACCTTCGAGCAATTCACCGCTGGGCGCCGATTGCACCTGAAGGTTCACCATTGGAAAAGCTTTGTGATAGCGCGCCAACAGCTTCGGCAAATGAACCGCAGCCGTGCTGTACATGCTGCCCAGCACAAAATCGCCGGCCGGTTGCCCGCCTTGCACCGCGCCGTGGGCTTCGTCATGCAGCGCAAGCAGACGGGTGCTGTAGTCCAACAACACTTTGCCTGCAGGAGAAAGCTGCAAACGCTGTCGCTCTCGGACGAATAGTTCTACGCCAAGCTGCTCTTCCATCTGCTTGAGCCGGGTCGACAGGTTCGACGGTACGCGGTGCAAGCGCTCGGCGGCACGCGTGATGGAGCCCTCTTCCGCCACGGCCTGGAAAATCCGCAATTGACTGAACTCCATACCTTTCTCCAAAACTGAACAAGTTGCTCACTATTATTCATTTTTACAGAAAGTCAATCCGCTTTAGCCTGCTGGTATTCGCTTCCTTGCAGGAAACCAGAGCATGTCTCCCCTGATTCGCTTATTCGCCAGCTTTATCGCCTTGATGATGGCCATGGGCATTGGCCGCTTCGCCCTCACCCCGCAAATGCCCCACTTACTCAGTGAGGGGCAGATCGACCTGACCGGCGCCGGCCTGATCGCTGCGGCCAATTATCTGGGCTACTTCGTTGGCGCGGTGGATTCGATCTTCGCCCGCAGTCATCACCATGTGCGCGGACGGCTCTACGGGGGCCTGTGGTTGTGTGTGCTGTTGACCCTGGCGTCATACTGGGCCCATGGTTTCTGGCCGCATGTGCTGTTGCGCTTTGGTACCGGCGTTGCCAGTGCGTGGGCATTGGTGATGATCACCAGTTTGAGCCAGCCGCTGGCGATTGCCGCCGGACGCCCACGCCTGGGAGCCTTGGTGTTTGCCGGGCCTGGATTGGGGATTGTGCTGACAGGGCTGCTGGCCTTGGGCTCCAACTTGCTGGGGCAAGATTCAGCCACGTTGTGGTTGGTGTATGGCGTAGTAGCCTTGGTGATGTTGCTGGCGATCCTGCCGTTCTTACCTCAGCCGACCGTCACCATTACGCCAACGGCCGATACGGGCCGCAATGAAAGCATCACGCACTTGGGCTGGATCTACTTTTTGTATGGCCTGGGCTACATCATTCCCGCGACCTTTCTCTCGCAGATGGCCAGCGCACAATTCAAGGGTGCCTGGCAAGCCGACCTGTTCTGGCCGTGCTTTGGCCTGGCCGCAGCGATTGGCGTGGTGGTCGCAAGCCTGCGCCGCAAAGATCCGCACACCACTCGCCGCTGGCTGATGACCACCTTGTGGCTGCAAGCGGCCGGGGTGTTCGCTTGTCTGTTGGGCAATGGCTGGGGCCTGGCATTGGGCGTGTTGCTGTGCGGTGCGCCGTTCCTGGCGTGCATGCAGTTGGTGATGGCTCGCCTGCGTGATGTGGCGCCCCACGGCTACCAGCGCGGCACCGGGATGTTGACCGCCTGCTTCGCCATCGGCCAATTGTGCGGTCCGTTGCTGGCATCGACGAGCAGCCACTTGAGCGGCGGCCTGCAACCGGCGTTAGTGGTCGCTGGTTGTGGCCTGTTGTTGGCGGGCGCGGTGTTGGTCAGCCGACAACCAACGGCGCAGGTACGCGAACCTGTTCTCGCCGAGCGAGCACCAGGAAAAACAGCCCTCCCAGGAAGCAGCCGGTAAACCAGGCAAAGTTGGCCATGCCCTGCAATGTGGGGGTGAAGGTGATCGCGACGCCCACCAGCGTCGCGGGCACCAGCGCCTTGACCGCCGTCCAGTTCACGCCGCCGTCGAAGTAATAACGCCCGTTCGGGCTGTCATCGAACAGCGCGTCGACATCGATTTTCTGCTTTTTGATCAGGTAGAAGTCCACCAACAGAATCCCAAACAGCGGCCCGATAAAAGCCGCGAGAATGTCCAAGGTGTAGTGGATCATCAGCGGGTTATTGAACAGGTTCCACGGGGTGATAAAGATCGACGCCACCGCTGCGATCATCCCACCAGCACGCCAACTGATCTTGCTCGGCGCAACGTTGGCGAAGTCAAACGCGGGTGAGACGAAGTTGGCGACAATGTTGATGCCGATGGTCGCGGTGACAAATGCAAAAGCCCCCAGCAGCACGGCCATGCTGTTGTCGATACGCGAGACGGTGGCGATCGGGTCATGAAGCATCTCACCAAACACCGGCAAGGTGCCTGAGACGATCACCACGGTAACCAAAGAGAACGCCAGAAAATTTACCGGCAACCCCCAAAAGTTGCCACGTCGTACGTCCTGCATGCTGCGGCAATAGCGACTGAAGTCGCCGAAGTTCAGCGTAGGCCCGGAGAAGTAAGACACCACCAGCGCCGTCGCCACAATGACCTGGCCGAAGGCCTGCCAGCCCGACAGGGATTTTTCCGCGAGGGTGAAGTTGATATTCGCCCAGCCAGCCTTCCACACGATCCAGCCTGCCAGGGCAAACATCACGGCGTAAACCACAGGACCTGCCCAATCAATAAAGCGGCGGATGGATTCCATGCCAGCCCAGAACACCGCTGCCTGCAACACCCATAAGCTGAGGAACCCCATCCAGCCCAGGTAGGACAGCCCCGCGAAATGCGGCTCTGCATAGACCGCCATCTGTGGGAAGAAGCGCAGCACTACGATGATCAAGGCACTCGACGCCAGGTACGTCTGAATCCCGTACCAGGCCACCGCGATCAGGCCGCGAATCACTGCCGGAATATTCGCCCCAAAGACGCCAAAGGCCAGCCGACAAATCACCGGATACGGCACCGCCGCTTGTTGGCTCGGTTTGGCGACCAGGTTGGCAATCAACTGCACGATGCAAATGCCCGCGAGCAAGGCGATCAATACCTGCCAACTCGCCAGCCCGAGGGCGAACAGGCTGGCGGCGAATACATAGCCGCCGACGCTGTGCACGTCGCTCATCCAGAAGGCGAAGATGTTGTACCAGTTCCACTTTTGCGGCAGCGGGCCCAGGTCCTGGTTGTACAGGCGCGGGCTGTAGCCTTTGGGCAATTGTTCGGTCATCGCTTGGCTCCTCGAAATACCGGCCTGCGCTACCGTAACGGGGTGCATACGGTAGGCGGCATGGTTTGTATACGAGGCATTCAGCAGAATACGTGCCAATGGCACACAATCCCCATGAAACGGTATTCCAAAGGAGATCATGACGATTTAGAAGCGGGGACTACGCTCAGCAACGGTGCACATAAATCCTGTACACAATCACTGGCGCACTCGATGTGCACACAAGTAGCCGACGGTGCAGCAAACAGCAGTCAGGAACGTGCCCCAGGCCATATCCATAATCGCCAGCCCTGCAGACCAGCCTTGCAGCGTGGCCCAATTGCTCAGGTCGTAAGTACCGTAGGCCACCAAGCCGAGCAAGGCGCCAAGGCGCGCTGCACGCTGCCAACTGCCACTGGGCAGGACCACGAACACCACACAACCGACGACATACAGGAGATAAAACAGCACGGCAGGCAACAGGCGAGGCTGATCAAGCATCAGCGAGCCCAGCAGAGATTTATAGGTCGGGCCCATAAGGACGCCGAGCCAAAGGCCGTCGAGCACCAAGAAGGCAAGCAAGGTGCCGAGGTAGGCGAACAGTATTTTCTTAGTCATTCACGCCACCTCTGCAGGAGCACATTTGCTCCTACAGAAGAGCAAATCGCACTCAGCTTAGTTCAATGCGATCCGCATGAATCACAATCTGACCCTGCTTGTAGAGCGCACCAATGGCCTTCTTGAAGTTGCCTTTGCTGACGCCGAACAAGTTGCTGATCACCGCCGGGTCGCTTTTATCGCTGACCGGCAAGCTGCCGTTGTTTTCGCGCAACTTGGCGAGAATCTTCGAGTTGAGGCTGGAGGCCGCTTCCTGACCGACCGGCTGCAGGCTCAGGCTGATGTTGCCATCGGCACGGATCTCTTTGATAAAGCCTTTCTCTTCCTTGCCCGGGCGCAGGAACTTGAAGACTTCGTTCTTGTGGATCAGGCCCCAATGCTTGTTGTTGATGATCGCCTTGAAGCCCATGTCCGTGGCTTCGGCTACCAGCAGATCGACTTCCTGGCCAACCTGGTAGTTGGCGGGCGTCTTGTCCAGGTAACGGTCCAAACGCGCGGTGGCGGTAATGCGCTTGGTGTGCTTGTCGAGGTAGACGTGCACCACGCAATATTCACCGGCGGTCATCTGACGTTTTTCTTCCGAATACGGCAGCAACAGATCTTTTGGCAAACCCCAGTCGAGGAATACACCAATGCTGTTGACTTCCACCACTTTCAAACTGGCAAATTCGCCAACTTGAACTTTCGGTTTTTCGGTCGTGGCGATAAGTTTGTCATCGCTGTCCAGGTAAATGAAAACGTTAAGCCAGTCTTCATCTTCACTGGGAATATCTTTGGGGATATACCGATTAGGCAAGAGGATTTCGCCATCTTGCGCACCGTCCAGGTACAAACCAAAGTTAGTGTGTTTAACCACTTGCAAGCTGTTGTAGCGCCCGACTAAAGCCATTTCCAATACCCTCATTGCGTGGGCGGCATTCTACCCGAGTTGCGCCCGACACGCGCGGGCGCCTGAAAAATCAAGGGTGGGCGTGGCGTTCTACTGGCACCGCCCCGCTCGTCTGATCAGACGACTGAATTTTGCCAGGGTGCAAGTCGTCGCCGCCACCGTGGATTCTAGTTAAAACAGTAAGTTAGAGGGTTATTTCAACGATAAACTTTGGCTATTTCCAACTGAACTCATTATTCCTCAGGGATATTTGCCAAGCAATTGTCAAGCATTTCCTGTACGATGCCTGGCCAAGTTAATTTTCTACAGGTTAGTGGCCGCCATGCGCGTAAAAGCATCCAACAGCAAAGCAAAGCCAGCTCCCGCCGTTGAAACCAGCGAATCGATCAACAGCCAGATCGCTGCATTCCTCAAATCCGGCGGCGAAATCCAGCAAATTGCCAAGGGCGTAAGCGGCCAGACTTTCGGCCCGTCCAAGCAAATCAGCCTGGGCAAGAAGTAATACCTGCGCAACACACCTGGTCCCTAAGCGCCTTGCCTTCAAGGCGCTAGGACTAGAGCCCGAAACACCCTCTTGCTCCATCCCTTCACACACCAATCGACGAACGGGTCTCATCACCAGGCATTCGCCGGTATGCTTGCACACGTCTAACACGGGCATCTGCCCGATTTTTCCGTTACTGCTCCTCGCTTTTCATAGAGTGAAGCATGCTCAAACCCTGCATTGTCCTGATCTGCGCTCTAATAGCGTGCCCACTGGCCGAAGCGCAGATTTTCCAGCGTGAATTAGGCGACTTCGACCTGAAGCTGGGCACTACCCCCGGCCGCAGCATGGCCCAAGGCTTGGTCAAACCCACTTCGCCGGGTAGCGACTCGTTCCATGGTGGTCTGGACCTGAGCCATGACAGCGGCCTATATATCGGCCAATTCTCACCCAGCATGGGGCTGGCCTCGACCAGCAACCTCGAAATCGATTCCTACATGGGCTTCAAGCATCCCTTCGACCAGACCCTGGGCTACGAAGTCGGATTGATCCATTACAGCTACCCCAAGCTAAGCCCGCTCGACAGTCAGGAGTTTTACGGCGGCCTGAACGTGCTGGGCAATCGCTTCGGCGCTGCCTTCAGTAACGACCCCGACCGCCAGGACAGCACCCTGTTTGCCGACCTCGGCGGCACACAGCCCTTCGGCATCGGCGTCAGCATGAAGTAAACCACCCACCAACTGGGCACTCCGGTCTCGGTGGACAGTGGCTCCATTCGCAGCTTCAGCGACTGGTCGGTTCAGTTCTCCCGCGAGTGGATGGGTGTCGACCTGGACCTGATCTACAGTGACTCCAGCCTCAGCGGCGGAGATTGCTCAGCCTACTCCGGACACAATTCGCAATGCGACGGCCTGTTGACCTTGAAGGCTGTGCGGTCGTTCTATTGATGGGCTGAACTGTCGCGCTCTGCGAGGGTTCACATGCACTATCCCATCTGCGCAAGGACCTGCCCATGCTGCGTCGGCTCAAACCTCTGGCAGTACTGATAATCCTGAGTATGGCGCTCACCGGCTGCAATCGCGTGGGCCTGGCCTACCGCAATCTCGATGTGATCATCCCCTGGACACTCAGTGACTACCTGGGCATGCACGCAGGGCAAAAAAACTGGTTCAACGACAAACTCAAGGAACACCTGGCCTGGCACTGCACCACCCAATTGCCCGGTTATCTGGGTTGGCTCGACCGCCTGCAACAGATGGTCGACAACAACCAGATCACCGACGCCGCACTACAGGCCCGCACCATCGAAGCTAAACAAGCAATCGCCGAGATCGCCCGAGCAATCACCCCGTCCGCTATCGAGTTGCTGAGAGACCTGGACGACCAGCAGGTCAAGGAAATGAACGACGCCCTGGCCAAGGACCTGCGCAAGCGCCAGGACGAATACCTCAAACCACCCTTGGAGCAGCAAATCCAGGAACGCGCCGAGCGCATGAACAAACGCCTGGATACCTGGATCGGCCCCTTGAGTGCCAGCCAACAGCGCCGCGTAACCGCCTGGTCGATGGCCCTCGGTGAGCAGAACCAAGAGTGGATCGGCAACCGCGCCCGCTGGCAGGCGCAATTCATCGACGCCGTGCAGCAACGCCATAACGCTGACTTCCCACAGAAAATCCAGCAACTGCTGGTAGATCGGGAAAGCCTGTGGACCCCGCAATACCGCGTGACCTATGCACAGGCCGAGACAGCGGCACGCAGCCTGATCGTCGATCTGATGGTAGAAAGCACCACACAGCAACGGCAGAAACTCACCCGAAAAATCGAAAAAGTGCGCAGTGATTTCCAGGCACTCAAGTGCCTGAAAGGTGCACCGCTCTAATTGGGCGCCAAGGTACCCAACCAAGCCACCAACCCCAGGATCAGCACCACCGCGCCGAACTCCAGGGCGATACTACGCCGCAGCGCTTTGCTTGCTGCGGCGTCGTCACCGGCTACGATCGATTGTTGTAAAAGCGGGGTCAGATGAAAACGATTGAGTGCCGCCAGCCCGAGCATCAGGCCGAACAGCCCCAGTTTCAAACACAGCAAAAACGCGTAGACACCGTTGGTAAGACCCTCCAGATTCGGCCCCACCACAAACAGATAATTCGCCGCACCGGTGACAATCAGCACCAAGACAAATCCCGCCCCCATGTGTTCGAAGCCGGCCAATGCGGCTGCCAACACCTGGACTCGCCGGGCATCCTGCAATGACGGACTCATCAGCAGCAACCCAAACGCCGCCAATGCACCCACCCAACCTGCGGCCGCCAGCAGGTGCGCACTGTCGCTGAGGATATGCCACACCCCCGGCAAGCCTTCATGCATCACACCGTGCCCAGTCCACGTCAGCGTCACCAGCGCAACAGCGCCGAACAACGTGGCCAATCGCACACTGCCGCAGAACCCGGCCAGGGCCAATGCTGCCATACGTATCTGCCAGGACACCCCCAGCTCGGTCTGCCAGAGCATCATCTGCAGATGCGGCCACAACGCCTGCCAATCACCCGCTCCGCTCATGGCCTGTGTCATGGTCAGTAACGAAGCCACGGAAAGCAGCGCGCCCAAGCCCGCCGTCAACCTGAACAGCACCTTGAAATTCAGCAGCGGGCGTTCAGCAGCTTTCAGCCCGTAAAGACCAAATAACCCCAAGCCAAACAACAGCATCAGGTCCAGATAGAGGGCAAAGCGCAGTACGACTTGGATCAGTTCACTCATGGCTGGACGCTGAACACCACATTACCGGTGATCGGATGCGTGTCGGACGACACCGCGCGCCAGTCGACTCGATAGGTGCCGACTGTCAGGGCAGAAGCGGGCTTGATCAGCATCACCTTGGGGTCGGTACTCGCCGCGACACTGGCCTTTATCGGCATCGGCGAGTTGGGCATGCCGGGCATATCGGTCATGGTCAGCTTGGCGCCGGAAAACTGCGTCAGCAGGTTTTCGGAAAAGCGCAGTTCAATAACGGCCGGCGGCGCTCCTGAGGCTCCCCCTGCCGGGACAGATGACAGCAGTTTCGGATGAGCCGAGACCGGCAGGCTCATGATTAGCCCAACCCACAGGGCACCGCCCAACAACGTGGTTTTCAACATAGACATGCAAGGCTCCAAGCCGCTTCGGGCGGCGAGTGATAGAAAATCGATACATCTCAGAACCACAGCCGCACGCCGACGACCCAACGCAATTGGCTGACGTCCTCATCTTCATCGCGTGCGTATTGCGCGGTCTGGCCATAGCTGCGGTTCCAGGTGACACCCACGTAAGGCGCAAACTCTCGACGCACTTCGTAACGCAACCTCAAACCCACCTCGCTTTCCGACAAGCCGGCACCGACCCGACGCTGCGGATCATTACGCCCATAAAAGTTGAGTTCGGCCGTCGGCTGCAGGATCAAGCGGTTGGTCAGCAGAATGTCGTAGTCACCTTCCAGCCGTGCGGCGGTGCGGCCCGATTCGCCGACAAACATCGTCGCTTCGGCCTCGAAGTTGTACAACGCCATGCCCTGTACACCGAACGCCGCCCAGGTTTGCCCATCACCGGGCTTGAAGTCCTGGCGCACGCCACCGACCACGTCCCACCACGGGCTGATGGCATGCCCCCACAAGGCCTGGGCTTCTGCACTCTCGGTGCGGCCGGTGCTGCGCTCGCCCTCCGTGCGTACCCACAGACGATCAATATCGCCGCCAACCCAGCCTTTAATGTCCCAGCTCAACGCGCTGCCGTCGTCCGCGCGCTGCCATTCCAATTGGTTGACCAGCAGCATCGAATTGATGGCGCTGTCGTGCACCCTGTGCCCGCCGGGCGCGTTGTACACCGCTGCGCGATCAGCGTCGGTCAGCACCGGGATCGGCGTACGACTTTCGGTGAGTGCGGGTGAAGCCGGGCTCATGCCCATCAGTTCGTCCGAAAACGCCAGCGGGCCAAATGACAGCGCGGCCAGCGCGATGGATACAGATAAAACACTACGGCTCATGCTCGCTTCCTCACTCATGCACGCGGACTTCACGGAACATGCCCATTTCCATGTGGTACAGCAGGTGGCAGTGATAGGCCCAGCGGCCCAAGGCATCGGCGGTCACGCGGTAGCTGCGCCGCGAGCCGGGCGGCATGTCGATCGTGTGTTTGCGTACCTGAAATTGGCCGTTCTCGTCTTCCAGATCACTCCACAGGCCGTGAAGGTGAATCGGGTGGCTCATCATGGTGTCGTTGACCAGCACCAGCCGGACCCGCTCGCCATAGGTGAGTTGCAAAGGCTCGGCATCGGAAAATTTCACACCATTGAAGGACCAGGCGAACTTCTCCATGTGCCCGGTGAGGTGTAATTCGAGGGTACGACCGGGGTCGCGGCCATCGGGATCCTCGAAGGTGCTGCGCAGGTCGGCATACGTCAGCACCCGACGGCCGTTGTTGCGCAGGCCAATACCGGGGTCGTCGAGCTTGGGCACCGGGCTCATGGCCTGCATGTCCACCAACGGGTTGTTCAGCTCGCTGGCCGGATGACTCTGCATCGTCATTGCGCCCATGGCACTGTGATCCATGCCTTCCATACCGGTCATATCCGACATGCCCGCCATCTGGCTGTGGTCCATGCCCGGCATATCCGCCATGGCGCCATGGTCCATACCGCCCATGCCCATGTCGCTCATCGTCACCCAAAGGCGCGGATCCAGCGCGGGAACCACCGCCGTCGCCCCTGCCTGTTGGGCCAGCGTGCCGCGGGCGAAACCACTGCGGTCCATCGACTGGGCAAATACGGTGTAGGCCGCCGACGTGGGCTCGACCAGTACATCGAAGGTTTCCGCCACGGCGATGCGGAACTCGTCGACACTCACCGGTTTCACCGGCTGACCATCGGCAGCAATGACGGTCATCTTCAACCCTGGGATGCGCACATCGAAATAACTCATCGCCGAGCCGTTGATAAAGCGCAGGCGAATCGTCTCCCCTGCCTCAAACAACCCAGTCCAGTTGCGACCGGGCGGCTGGCCATTCAGCAGATAGGTGTAGGTCTCGCCGCTGACGTCGGCCAGGTCGGTGGGGTTCATCTTCATCTGCGCCCACATCAGACGGTCGGCGACGGTAGCCGACCATCCCTGCTTGCCCACATCCCGCACGAAATCGCCCACGGTGGGTTTGTGCAGGTTGTAGTAATCGGATTGTTTCTTGAGGGTTTTCATCAGGGCGACGGGGTCTTCATCCGTCCAGTCCGAGAGCATCACCACGTAGTCACGCTGATAGCTGAACGGCTCAGGCTCCCTGGGGTCGATCACCAGCGGGCCGTACACACCCTGCTGCTCCTGGAACCCGGAGTGGCTGTGATACCAGTAAGTACCGTGCTGCTTGACCGTGAACTGATAGACATACACACCACCTGGCTCGATGCCCTTGAAGCTCAGGCCGGGCACGCCGTCCATGGTGGAGGGCAAGAGGATGCCGTGCCAGTGGATTGAAGTCGGTTCGGCCAGGCGATTCTTCACGCGAAGTGTCACGGTGTCACCTTCGCGCCAGCGCAGCAGCGGGCCGGGCAAGCTGCCATTGATGGTTAATGCGGTGCGATTACGACCGGTAAGGTTGACCGGGGTCTGGTCGATAAACAGATCAAACTCTGTACCCGCCATTACCGTAGGCTGGCCGGGACTGGTCAGCGCCCATACCGGCGTACGCCAGAGCCCGAGCCCGCCCAACAAGCCGCCGGCGGCCAGGCCTTTGACGAAGGTTCGTCTGGAGGTGGTGGAATGCATGCCGATTCAATTCCGTCAGTTGAATCGCAGCAGATTAGGCAGCGCCAGCTGTCAGCTACCTTAGCGGCAGATTACCGATCCGACAGTTTCGCGGGCAGGCGAATCCACAAACCTGCGGCCATAAAAAAACCGGACATCGTCCGGTTTTTTCATATCACCCCTGCCTTACTCGGCAGCCGGTGCTTCTGGCTTGCGGCGCTTGAGCGGCGCCATGCCATCCTTGCTGACGAGCGACAGGTTGTCGGTCTTCGGCCGGTTGGCGATCTTGCGTTTGGTCGGCGACTTGGCGCCGGTTTTCTTCTTGTCGCCCTTGGCGTCGACTTTTTTCTTCTTCACGCCAACGGCCTTGCCCGACGCCTTGACCTTCTTCGGCCCGGTGTAGGTGCCTTTGACTTCCTTGATGGTGCGGCGCTCGAACGACTGCTTGAGGTAGCGCTCGATGCTCGACATCAGGTTCCAGTCGCCGTGGCAGATCAGCGAGATCGCCAGGCCATCGTTACCGGCACGCCCGGTACGGCCAATACGGTGCACGTATTCGTCGCCGCTGCGCGGCATGTCGAAGTTGATCACCATGTCCAGGCCGTCCACGTCCAGGCCACGGGCAGCGACATCGGTGGCCACCAGGATCTTCACGCCGCCGGCTTTAAGGCGGTCGATGGCCAGCTTGCGATCCTTCTGGTCTTTTTCGCCGTGCAGCACGAACGCTTTGTATTCCTGGGCAACCAGGCGACCGTAGATGCGGTCGGCAGCAGCGCGGGTGTTGGTGAACACGATGGCCTTCTGATAGGTCTCGTTGGCCAACAGCCAGTTCAGGATCTGCTCTTTGTGCACGTTGTGGTCGGCCATCACGATCTGCTGGCGCGTGGTCGCGTTCAGGTCGCTGACGTTGTTGACCTGCAAGTGCTCTGGGTTATTCAGAACCTTGGCGACCATGTCGCGCAGGGTCGAGCCGCCGGTGGTGGCGGAGAACAGCATGGTTTGCTGACGGTTGACGCATTCAGCCACCAGGCGTTGTACGTCGTCGGCAAAACCCATGTCGAGCATGCGGTCGGCTTCGTCCAGCACCAGCACTTCGACTTCCTTGAGGTCGAGATTACCGGCGTTGAGTTGCTCGATCATGCGGCCCGGGGTGCCGATGAGGATATCCGGCACCTTGCGCAGCATGGCGGCCTGGACCTTGAAGTCTTCGCCGCCGGTAATGATGCCGGACTTGATGAAGGTGAACTGCGAAAAGCGCTCCACTTCCTTCAAGGTCTGCTGGGCCAGCTCGCGGGTTGGCAGCAGGATCAGGGTCTTGATGCTGACGCGAACCTTGGCCGGGCCGATCAGGCGGTTCAAAACAGGCAGGACGAAAGCCGCGGTCTTGCCGCTGCCGGTTTGAGCCGTCACCCGCAGGTCACGCCCTTCGAGCGCGAGCGGGATGGCCGCTGCTTGCACAGGCGTAGGCTCGACAAATTTAAGCTCGGCCACGGCTTTGAGCAGGCGTTCGTGCAGGGCGAATTGGGAAAACACGGGTGCTACCTCGAAGAAATGCAAAATATCAGCGGCATAGGTTACCGGTTTCGGGCGTCCAAACCGAGTTTCTTTACGCGAACGGTGCCAATCAGCTGCTTTTTTGTCATTGAATTTGTCCGTAAAGCCAACTTTGTTGCACTTAAATGCTCTAATCGGCCCGTCTAGTCCTACAGAAGAATCGGTTTCACCCATGGATATCAAACAGCTCTGGCTCAACGTCCAAGACCTTTGGGGCGCCCTCGATGAACACCCGATCTTGCATTCCGGCCTGGGATTGCTGGTGTTGCTGGTGGTGGCCCTGCTGCTCGGACGGGTAGCCCGTTACCTCATCCTTCACGCCGTCAAATTACTCGGCCGGCAACCGGCGCTGCATTGGCTCAATGACCTGCGGCACAACAAAGTCTTCCACCGCCTGGCACAAATGACGCCCTCGCTGGTCGTTCAGTTCGGCCTGTACCTGGTTCCGGACCTGAGCAAGACCGCCACCCTGTTTATCGGCAATGTGGCCCTGGCCTTCACCATTCTGTTCATGACGCTGGCCGTGAGCGCCTTGCTCAACGCCCTGCTGGACATCTACGCGCGCACCGAACACGCACGCACGCGCTCGATCAAAGGCTATGTGCAATTGGCCAAAATGGTGTTGTTCGTGTTTGCCGCGATCATCATCGTCGCCACCTTGATCGATCGCTCGCCGCTGTTACTGCTGTCGGGGCTGGGCGCCATGTCGGCAGTGATCTTGTTGGTCTACAAGGACACCCTGCTGTCGTTCGTTGCCAGCGTGCAACTGACCAGCAACGACATGCTGCGGGTCGGCGACTGGATCGAAATGCCCCAGGTCGGTGCCGACGGCGATGTGGTCGATATCACCCTGCACACGGTCAAGGTGCAGAATTTCGACAAAACCATCGTTTCCATCCCCACCTGGCGCCTGATGTCCGAGTCGTTCAAGAACTGGCGCGGCATGCAGGCCTCCGGCGGGCGACGCATCAAGCGCAGCCTGTTTATCGACGCCAGTGGTGTGCGCTTCCTGCGTGACGATGAAGAGGTGCGCATGACCCAGGTACACCTGCTCACCGACTACATCAGCCGCAAGCAGGCAGAACTCAAGGCCTGGAACGAAGCCCAGGGCCACAGCGCGCAACTGTCGGCCAACCGCCGCCGCATGACCAACCTCGGCACTTTCCGCGCATATGCCCTGGCGTATCTGAAAAGCCACCCGGACATCCAGCCGAACATGACCTGTATGGTGCGTCAGATGCAAACCACCTCGCAGGGCGTGCCGCTGGAAATCTACTGCTTCACCCGCACCACGGCGTGGGCGGATTACGAGCGCATCCAGGGGGATATCTTCGATTACCTGCTGGCGGTGTTGCCGGAGTTCGGCTTGAGCTTGTATCAGCAGCCGAGCGGCAATGATTTGCGCGCGGGGATATTGCCGGCGGTGTTGGGGGCCAGTCATTTGCCAGCCCCCGAAAGTCGCGCGATTTAAGCCATGGTACGGTTGGGCGACTTCACGCCCAACCGGCTGATCCAGACCGCTCCCAGAATCACCAACCCACCCAGGGCCAGGCGCCCTAGCGGCTCGTGCTGGTTCCAGATCAGCAAATTCAACAACAACCCCACCGGTACATGCAGGTTGTTCATCACCGCCAATGTCCCGCCGTTGACCAGGCAAGCGCCCTTGTTCCACCAGTACATGCCCAGCGCGGTGCTGACCAACCCGAGAAACACCAGCACAGCCCATTGCAACGGTGCCTCCGGCAAGAAGTTGGCTTTGCCGAACATCAGGAACGCCGGCAACACCACCAGCAACGCACCCAGGTAGAAGTAACCGAAACGGCGGTAATGCGGCAGGTCACTCGGATAGCGCGCCACGAGGTGTTTGTACATCACCTGCCCGGCGGCGTAGGTGAAGTTGGCCAGTTGCAGCAGCAAAAAGCCCATCAGGAAGTTTGGCGTGATCTGGTCAAAGCGGATCACCGCCGCACCGCACACCGCCACCAAGGCGGCGACCAGCGCCCAGGGATTGAAGCGTCGGTTCAGAGCATCTTCGATCAGGGTTACGTGCAGCGGCGTTAGGATGGTGAACAGCAACACTTCCGGCACCGTGAGTACACGAAAGCTCAGGTACAGGCACACGTAGGTCACGCCGAACTGCAGCGCGCCGATCACCAGCATACCGCGCATGAATGCGGGCTCTACCGAGCGCCAACGGGTCAGCGGGATAAATACCAGCCCGGCCAGCAACACGCGCACCAGTACCGCGAAGTAGCTGTCGACGTGACCGGCGAGGTACTCGCCGATCAAGCTGAAGGAAAATGCCTGAATCAGGGTGACAACCAGTAGATAGCCCATGCGCGCCTCGTTTCGAATGGGCGCGACATTAAAGGTTTTCGGCGTTTCACGAAACTTAAGGCAAAAAAAACCCGACCTCGCTAAAGCGGCAGTCGGGCAGGAGCACTCAGGAGCAACAAGTGCAAAGGGAGGTTCGATACGCGTACTTGAAGGGTTTGCGTGGGGCTAGATAAACATTGCGCGATTATCTGGCGATTAAAGAATCAAGCGACCTGTGCCAGCAGCGCCTTAGCGTGATTGATGCCCTTCTCCTGGAAGTCACCGCTCAGGTTCACCCCTTCGGCGTGAATGAAGGTGACGTCGTGAATTCCGATAAACGCCATGACCTGACGCAGGTACGGTTCCTGGTGATCGGAGCTGGCACCGGTGTGGATGCCGCCGCGAGCGGTCAACACAATCGCACGCTTGCCGGTCAACAAGCCCTGAGGGCCGGTGGCGGTGTACTTGAACGTCACACCAGCGCGCAACACATGGTCCAGCCAGGCTTTGAGGGTGCTGGGGATGGCGAAGTTGTACATCGGTGCGGCCATGACCAACACGTCGGCGGCCAGCAGTTCGTCGGTCAGTTCGTTGGAGCGATCCAGGGAAGCCTGTTCGATATTGCTGCGTTGTTCGGCAGGTTTCATCCAGCCGCCAAGCAGGTTGGCGTCCAGATGAGGGACCGGGTTAAGGGCCACGTCACGCACAGTCATCTGATCCGCCGGATGAGCAACCTGCCATTGGCTGATGAACTGTTGAGTCAGCTGGCGGGAGATCGAATCCTGCTGGCGGGCGCTGCTTTCGATGATCAGAACGTTGGACATGGCGAGGTAGGCTCCATCTGTAATTGCTGTAAGGCGATGGAGAAAAGATTAACCAGGGCTCATTCGATAAAAAAGCGCAAAAAACTGCTACAACCCATCTAGAAATTTGTTTATAAGCGGAGTATTGCTGTGGGCATGCTCCGCGATTGCTTTATTTTGGGGCGCAAGCCAGGGCGATGCGCATCTTGATAATCGCGCGACTGAACTTGACGGTGGTGTTGGTGCTTTTGCCCGCCAGGACCGTGACCTTACGGTTACGCGGCGATTCCGGGCCATTGGTAAAGGTTACCGAACAGACGGCGTCATTCGTGCCGTAGTTGTTTAGTTGGATCGAACTGATGTCGCCGTCCACGTCGGAAGCGGTGTAATCGACTTGCACGCCGTCGATCTTTTTAGTCACGTCGATGGGGTAGGCAAACGCGCTCATCGGCAGCAGCGCCAGCAACACACAACAGAATTTTCTCATTCGGCAGTCTCCAATTAGGACCGCCAGCTTAGGACAAGAGGAGCTCATCTTGAAAGCGCCCCGCGTTACCCTCGATCAATGGCGCACGCTGCAAGCTGTGGTCGACCATGGCGGCTTCGCCCAGGCGGCTGAAGCGCTGCACCGTTCGCAATCCTCGGTGAGCTACACCGTGGCACGCATGCAAGACCAACTCGGCGTACCGCTGCTGCGCATCGACGGACGCAAGGCGGTACTCACCGACGCCGGTGAAGTACTGCTGCGCCGCTCCCGGCAACTGGTAAAAAACGCCAGCCAACTGGAAGACCTCGCCCACCATATGGAACAGGGCTGGGAAGCTGAAGTGCGGCTGGTGGTGGATGCGGCCTACCCCAATGCACGCCTGGTGCGCGCACTCACCGCCTTTATGCCGCAGAGCCGTGGTTGCCGCGTGCGCTTGCGCGAAGAAGTGTTATCAGGTGTTGAAGAGCTGTTGATGGACGGCATGGCTGACCTGGCCATCAGCGGGTTCATCATCCCGGGCTACCTGGGCACGGAAATGAGCGATGTGGAATTTATCGCCGTCGCCCATCCCGACCACTCGCTGCATCGCCTGAACCGCGAGCTGAGTTTCCAGGACCTGGAAAGCCAGATGCAGGTGGTGATCCGCGACTCCGGGCGCCAGCAGCCACGGGATGTCGGCTGGCTCGGTGCCGAACAGCGCTGGACGGTCGGCAGCCTGCCCACCGCCGCCACCTTCGTCAGCAGCGGCTTGGGCTTTGCCTGGTTGCCCCGGCACATGATCGAACGCGAACTCAACGAAGGCTTGCTCAAGCAGCTACCCTTGGAAAAGGGTGGCAGCCGCAACCCTACGTTCTACCTGTATTCAAACAAGGACAAACCCCTGGGGCCGGCCACGCAGATCCTTATCGATTTGCTGCGCACCTTTGACACAGCCCCACTGGACGCGCCTTTCGCCGCCCCTCAGCAAGCCTGAAACGGAGTTCATGCATGGCCTGGTTCGACCACGAAGGATGCAGCCTGCATTACGAGGAATACGGCCACGGCACCCCGCTGATCCTGATCCACGGCCTGGGCTCCAGCAGCCAGGATTGGGAGCTGCAAGTGCCGGTGCTCGCCCAGCACTATCGCTTGATAGTGGTGGATGTGCGCGGCCACGGCCGCTCCGACAAACCCCGCGAGCGCTACAGCATCAAAGGCTTCACCTTCGACCTGATCGCACTGATCGAACACCTGAACCTGCCGCCCGCTCATGTGGTGGGCTTGTCCATGGGTGGCATGATCGCCTTTCAATTGGCGGTGGACGAACCCGGCTTGGTCAAGAGCCTGTGCATCGTCAACAGCGCGCCCGAGGTCAAGGTGCGCAGTGCCGATGATTATTGGCAATGGGCAAAACGCTGGAGCCTGGCGCGGTTACTCAGCCTGGCCACCATCGGCAAGGCCCTGGGCGACCGGCTGTTCCCCAAACCGCACCAGGCAGACCTGCGCCGCAAGATGGCCGAACGCTGGGCAAAAAACGACAAACGTGCTTATCTCGCCAGCTTCGATGCGATTGTGGGCTGGGGTGTACAGGAACAACTTTCCAGAATTACCTGTCCAACCCTGGTCATCAGCGCCGACCACGACTACACCCCCGTGGCGCAGAAACAAAACTATGTAAAACTGCTGCCCGATGCGCGGCTGGTGGTGATCGAAGATTCACGCCATGCCACGCCCTTGGATCAACCCGAAGTCTTTAACGCTACCTTGCTCGATTTTCTAAAGACAGTCGAAACCACTACCCAGGATCACTGACCCATGCTGAAAAAAATCGCCTTCTTTGCCGGTTCCGTATTGTTCGCTGCCAACTTGATGGCCGCCGAACCCGCCAAGGCCCAGCACGTACTGATCAGCACCACCAACGGCGACATTGAAATCGAACTGGACCCGGTCAAGGCACCGATCAGTACCAAGAACTTCCTGGCCTATGTCGACAAAGGCTTCTACACCAACACAATTTTTCACCGCGTGATCCCGGGCTTCATGGTTCAGGGCGGCGGGTTTACCACGCAGATGTCGCAGAAGCCAACCGAAGCACCTATCAAGAACGAAGCCAGCAATGGCCTGCATAACGTACGTGGCACCTTGTCCATGGCGCGCACCAATGACCCGAACTCGGCCACCAGTCAGTTCTTCATCAACGTGGCCGACAATGCGTTCCTCGACCCAGGTCGCGATGCCGGTTATGCCGTGTTCGCCAAGGTCGTCAAAGGCATGGACGTGGTCGATATCATCGTCAACTCGCAGACCACCACCAAACAGGGCATGCAGAACGTGCCTATCGATCCTGTCCTGATCAAGTCGGCCAAGCGCATCGACTGAGGCCAGCAGGAAGCTTAGCGCGTGGCCCATAAAGCCACGCGCATTTGAAAGGAGAGCCCGCACGGCGGGCGTCAACCCTAATGCTCTATCGTCGCTTTGAACAACTGATCGATATCTTCCGCGACGCACCCAGCGCCGCACCGCCCGATAAAGTCCTGCCGTTTTACCTCTACTACCTGCGTCAGGTGTGGCCGTGCTTTGCCGCACTGTTGGTGGTGGGCTTGATAGGCGCACTGATCGAAGTGGCGCTGTTCAGCTACCTGAGCCGGATCATCGACTTGGCCCAGGGCACGCCGCCCGCCAACTTTTTCCAGATCCACAGCACCGAGTTGATCTGGATGGCCGTGGTCGCCCTGCTGCTGCGCCCCATTTTCGGCGCCTTGCATGACTTGCTGGTGCACCAGACCATCAGCCCCGGCATGACCAGCTTGATTCGCTGGCAGAACCACAGCTACGTGCTCAAGCAGAGCCTGAATTTCTTCCAGAACGACTTCGCCGGGCGTATCGCCCAGCGCATCATGCAAACCGGCAACTCCCTGCGTGACTCCGCCGTGGCGGCGGTGGATGCGATCTGGCACGTGACGATCTACGCCATCAGTTCCCTCGTGCTGTTTGCCGAGGCCGACTGGCGCCTGATGATCCCGTTGGTAACCTGGATCATCTGCTACAGCTTGGCGCTGCGCTACTTCGTGCCACGAGTGAAGGAGCGCTCGGTGATTTCCTCCGAGGCACGTTCCAAGTTGATGGGCCGCATCGTCGACGGCTACACCAACATCACCACCTTGAAGCTGTTCGCGCATACCCATTTCGAGCAGCAGTACGCCAAGGAAGCGATCATCGAGCAGACCGAAAAAACCCAGCTGGCCAGCCGCGTGGTCACCAGCATGGACATCGTGATCACCACGATGAACGGCCTGTTGATCGTCACCACCACCGGCCTGGCCTTGTGGCTGTGGACACAATCGCTGATTTCCGTCGGTGCAATTGCCCTGGCAACCGGTCTGGTGATTCGTATCGTCAACATGTCCGGCTGGATCATGTGGGTGGTCAACGGCATTTTCGAAAACATCGGCATGGTGCAGGACGGCCTGAAAACAATTGCCCAGCCACTGGCCGTGACCGACCGCGAAAACGCCCCGCGCCTGACAGTGCCTCAGGGTGAAGTGCGCTTCGAGCAGATGGATTTTCACTACGGCAAGAAGAGCGGAATCATTGGCGGCTTGAACCTGGAGATCAAAGCCGGGGAAAAAATCGGCCTGATCGGCCCATCCGGCGCGGGTAAATCGACCTTGGTCAACCTACTGCTGCGCCTGTATGACCTGCAAGGCGGGCGCATCCTGATCGACGGCCAGAACATCGCCGACGTTGCCCAGGAAAGCTTGCGCGAACAGATCGGCATGATCACCCAGGACACTTCATTACTGCACCGCTCGATCCGCGACAACCTGTTGTACGGCAAGCCCGACGCCACCGACGAAGAGCTCTGGGCCGCCGTACACAAGGCGCGCGCAGACGAGTTCATCCCGCTGTTGTCGGACTCCGAGGGCCGCACCGGCCTGGATGCCCATGTCGGCGAACGTGGCGTGAAACTCTCCGGCGGCCAGCGCCAGCGGATTGCGATTGCGCGAGTGCTACTCAAGGACGCCCCCATCCTGATCATGGACGAAGCCACCTCGGCCCTCGATTCGGAGGTGGAAGCGGCGATCCAGGAAAGCCTCGAGACCCTGATGCAAGGCAAGACCGTAATCGCCATCGCCCACCGACTCTCGACCATTGCCCGGATGGACCGGTTGGTGGTGCTGGAAAAGGGACAGATTGCCGAAAGCGGCAGCCATGCCGAGTTACTCGCTCATCGCGGATTGTATGCGCGGCTGTGGCAGCACCAGACGGGAGGTTTTGTAGGCATCGACTGACCTCAACCGGTCATTACTGCCCCCCAAATCCGAACAATTCTGACAGTTTTCTCTATCGCACTGGTCATGCGCCACAATCCTGCTGTACTGCAATCAGGAACCAGGAAGGTCCTGACGTAAGGCTGCAAGGACGCATCACCGACCAGTAAATTAGATAGAGCGATCTATAAGGACGTGTTCATGTCTTCTCTGTTCAAACGTTCCGTTACGGAAGGGTTAGGTACGTTTTGGCTGGTGCTGGGTGGCTGCGGGAGTGCGGTGTTGGCCGCAGCGTTCCCCAACGTCGGGATCGGCCTGCTCGGTGTGGCCCTGGCCTTCGGGCTAACCGTGCTGACCATGGCCTTTGCTATCGGTCATATCAGCGGTTGTCACCTCAACCCGGCGGTATCGGTGGGGCTGGTCGTGGGCGGAAGGTTTCCGGCCAAGGAGTTACCGGCATACATCGTGGCGCAGGTCATCGGTGGCATCGTCGCCGCTGCACTGTTGTACTTCATTGCCAGCGGCAAACCGGGCTTTGAACTGGCCGGCGGCCTGGCTTCCAATGGCTATGGCGAGCATTCACCTGGCGGTTACTCGATGGCGGCGGGCTTTGTCACTGAGTTGGTGATGACGGGGATGTTTGTATTGATCATCCTCGGCGCCACCGACCGGCGCGCCCCTGCGGGTTTAGCGCCAATTGCCATTGGCCTGGGGTTGACACTGATCCACCTGATCTCGATCCCCGTCACCAACACCTCGGTCAACCCGGCCCGCAGCACCGGGCCGGCGCTGATCGTCGGCGGTTGGGCAATCCAGCAGCTGTGGATGTTCTGGCTCGCGCCGATCCTCGGTGCAGTCGTCGGCGGTGTGATTTATCGCTGGCTGGGCAAAGAAGAGACGGCCTAAGCCAAACGAGTTCAGCCCTGCCGATAAGGCAGGGCTGCCCTCGCCTCTTCGGCATACGCCAGAATCCCTACCCGCTCACGCTCCAGAAAATCCTCGACGGCCTTCTTCAAGCCCGGATGGCGCAGGTAGTGCCATGAACGGGTAATCACCGGTTCAAAACCACGAATCAACTTGTGCTCGCCCTGGGCACCGGCATCGAAGCGTTGCAGCCCATGGCTGATGGCGTAGTCCATACCCTGGTAGAAGCAGGTTTCGAAATGCAGGCGGTCAAATTCCGCCAGGCAGCCCCAGTAACGCCCATAAAAACTGTCGCCACCGATCAGGCTGAAAGCCATGGCCACCGGGCGTGAGCCCTGCTTGGCCAGCACGACGCGAATTGCCTCGGGCATACGCTCGGCCAGCAGGCTGAAAAATTCGCGGGTCAGGTAGGGCGATTGGCGGCGCACGGCGTAGGTGTTGGCATAGCAGGCGTAGACAAAATCCCACTGAGCTTCACTCAGTTCATGGCCTTGCAGCCACTCGAACTCGATGCCCTGCCCCGCCACTTGTTCGCGCTCTTTGCGTATTTGTTTGCGCTTACGCGAACTCAAGGCGTCAAGAAAGTCCTGGAAGTCGCGATAGCCGCGATTTTGCCAATGATACTGACAGCCCAGGCGCTGCAACCAACCCGGCTGTTGAGCCAGTGCATCGTCGGCCAAAGGGTCGGTGAAATTGATGTGAGCACTGGAAAGCCCTTCGATTTCCAGGTAGCCGGGCAGGCTATTGAGCAGCTCAAAACCGTCCTGCGCATTCGCGGCCAGCAATCGCGGCCCACTGACCGGACTGAACGGCACCGCGGTCAGTAACTTGGGGTAGTAATCGATACCCGCGCGCTCACAGGCATCCGCCCAACCGTGGTCAAACACGTACTCGCCGTAGGAATGCCATTTGCGATAGCTGGGCAATGCCGCCACCAAACGATCGCCCTCCCAGTGCAGCAAATGTTCCGGCTGCCAGCCTGATTGCGGGCCCAGGCTGGCACTGTCCTCCAGCGCACTCAAGAACGCATGCCGCACAAAAGGCTGGGCCTGCGGCACCAGGGCATCCCAAGCCTGCGGGGAGATTTTGGACAGGCTGTCCAGGCGTTGCAGCGGCATCGGCATCCTCACTGTTTCTTGGCGTGAAAGCCTCGCGAGTATCGCCTATCACAGCGCCGGGCACACCTCGAAACAAGCCCGACAAAGCTCGAAACATTTAGTTCCATTATTAAATAATTTGTCATCTTCATGACATCACTTAGCCACTCCTCCGTCATAAGTGGCCGCGATACTGACGCCTGTTTTTAGAGCGCCCGGTTCTATCAGGCGGCTATTTTCCGTCCGTCATCGGTCGGTTGTGTCCTGGATGGTTTGCCATCCCTCCTCACTTTCGGAGATTGATATGCGTCTTGCTTCCACTAAAACTGCGGCGGTCCTGTGCGGCGGCCTGTTGCTTGCCCTAAGCCTTCCGGCCAGCGCTGCAGTCGACGCTAAATTGCTCGACATGCTCAAGGCCAACGGCCAGATCACCGCTGCGCAGTACACCGAACTGCAAGCGGAATTGGTCAAGGACCAGAAAGAAAAGCAGATCGCACAGCAAGCTCAACAAGAGACCAACGAACAGATCGCGGCCACCGCGAAAAAAACCAACGACCTGAGCGTGTTCGACCAAAAGCTGGCCTGGGCCGCCCGCACTCAGCTCAAGGGTGACGTGCGTTTCCGTCAGGAAACCGTGAAAATCCAGGGCGAATCCAACAACGGTGGCCGCGATAAGGACCGTCAGCGCATTCGTGCCCGCCTGGGCGCGTACACCGAGGTCAACTCGCAAGTGGACACCGGCATTCGTATTGCCACCGGCAGCAGCGACGATGCCCGCTCCACCAACCAGGACCAGGACAACTACTTCGACAAGAAGCAAATCTGGCTCGACCTCGGCTACATCGACTACCACCCGGACCAGATCAAAAACCTGCACGTGATCGGCGGCAAGATGCTGCAGCCGTGGGTAAGCATGGGCGACGTGATCTGGGATAGCGACATCAACCCGGAAGGCCTGGCACTGACCTACAAATACCCATTGGGCGGCAGCGCCGAGCTGTTCGGCAGCATTGGTAACTACAACCTCAAGGACAACGTCGACGGCGACGGCGTGCAATTCCGTCACGACCTGCGCCTGACCTCCGGCCAGTTGGGCACGCGCTTCTCGGTCACCGACAACCTGAAAATGACCCTGGGCGGCAGCGTCTACGCCTACCAGAACGACAAGGACAGCCGCTGCACGACCACCACCACGCCTTGCGCGCTGGCGGTCAACGGCAACTCGGCCGACAACCAGTTCCGCCTGTATGAAGGTTTTGCCCAAGCCGACATCGGTGGCTTGGCAGTGCCTCTGGCGTTCTACGGCCAGTACGTGAAAAACAACGACGCCGTGACCGATCAGGACACCGCCTGGTTGCTGGGTGCCAAGTCCAAAGTGTTCGGTTTCAACCTGGACTACAACTACCGCGATATTCAACGTAACGCAGTGGTTGGCGCCTTTACCGACTCGGACTTCGCCAACGGCACCACCGGTTCGCGCGGTCACAAGTTCAAAGTCGGCTATGACATCGACAAGAACTTCGCTGTCGGCGCCACGTACTTCCTGACCAAGGCTGACTTCGCCAGCCGCACTCAGCGTGATGCCAACACCAACACCCTGCAGTTGGATGCTGAAGCCAAGTTCTAACTGTGCGTGTAACAAGCCTTGGGCCAGGACGGCCCGAGGTAGTTTTAACAGCCTTGTGTGGGCGGGTCGATCCCCATCATCCGTTCGACTCACCCACGCGAGTCTGTCTTTATCCCGCCTTTACAGATCCTTCAGCCGTTCGGCAGCCAGCCGCTCAGCCAAGGCATCAGCCTCCTTTACCGGCTCTTGCGGCATGATCTTCAGCGTCGCCTGCATCAGGCGCATCTGACGGATAAAACGCCGGCAGTTAGGGCAGAACATCAAGTGATGGCGCACCAGCAGACGCTCACGAAAGGTCAATTGCCCATCGAGGTAGTCACTGGACCGCGCCACTTGTTCTTTACAGGTCAACATTCGCCCGTTTCCTCAAAATGCTCCACCGTGGCGAAGACTTTAAGCCGTGCTCGATGCAACAGCACACGGACATTGGAGAGCGAGAGCGTCAGAAGATTACAAATCTCCTCCAACTCCAGGCCCTGGCGTTCACGCAGCACCAACACGCTGCTTTGCAGATCCGACAAACTCAGCAACGTATGCTCCAGGCATTCGCGCAGTTCATCTTCGGTCAGCAAGGCTTCCGGAGTGTCCTGGTGCCAAGCGTAAGGGGCGACAGCCCAGTGACCATCGTCGGGTACGAAACGATCATCACCAATGGTGCCGTGGGGTGAGGGCAAATCGTCGAGCAATACCTCCCGGCGATTCTGCTTGTAGCGCCCCTTGGCGGAGTTGGCGGTGATGGTCAGCAGCCAAGTCTTGAGGCTGGAACGCCCTTCGAACTTGGCCAGGTTGCGCACTACCGACAGCCAGGCGTCCTGAACCACCTCATCGGCGTGACGCTGGCCGACGATGGCATAGGCCACTGCGCGCATCGCGCTCTGGTAAGTCGTGACCAATTCCTTGTAGGCCCGCTGCTCCCCCTTGAGCAGGCGTTCAAGCAGGTGCGCGTCGTCCGCTGCAGCCATTCAAGACCTCGATTTCAAGTGCAAAATCAGCGTTTGCGCAGGATCACGCTGCCGATCGAATAGCCAGCGCCAAAGGAACTGAGCACTGCCACAGCGCCCTTGGGCAGGTCGTCCTGGTAGGTGTGGAACGCAATCACCGAGCCCGCCGAGCTGGTGTTGGCATAGGTGTCGAGAATTACCGGCGCTTCTTCTTCCAACGCTTCGCGGCCCAGCAGTTTCTTCACGATCAGGTGATTCATGCTCAGGTTGGCCTGGTGCAGCCAGAAGCGCTTCACATCAGCCACACCCAGTTGGTTTTCCGCCAAGTGCGCACCGATCAATTCAGCGACCATCGGGCAGACATCACGGAAGACTTTGCGGCCTTCCTGCACAAACAACTTGTCGGGCGCGCCGATACCTTCTTCCGCCGCGCGGTTGAGGAAGCCGAAGTTGTTACGGATGTTGTTGGAGAACTTGGTCAGCAGCTTGGTGCTCACCACGTCGAACTGGTGCTCGGAGGTGGCCAAATCGGCACGTTCGAGAATCACCGCAGTGGCCGCATCACCGAAGATGAAATGACTGTCACGGTCGCGGAAATTCAGGTGGCCGGTGCAGACTTCCGGGTTGACCATCAGGATCGCTCGGGCCTGGCCCAACTGGATGCTGTTGGCGGCGTTCTGGATACCGAAGGTCGCCGAGGAGCAGGCCACGTTCATGTCAAAGCCAAAACCCTGGATACCCAGCGCTTCCTGGACTTCGATGGCGATAGCCGGATAGGCACGCTGCAGGTTGGAACAGGCGACGATCACGCCGTCGATGTCAGCGGCAGTCTTGCCGGCGCGCTGCAGGGCTTGTTCGGCAGCGCCGACAGCCATTTGGCAGAGCACCGACCATTCGTCGTTGCTGCGCTCAGGCAGGTGCGGGGCCATGCGTTGCGGGTCGAGAATACCGTCCTTGTCCATCACAAAACGGCTCTTGATGCCCGACGCCTTCTCGATAAAGGCAGCGCTGGACTCGGTCAGCGCCTGCACTTCACCACGCTCGATGGCGGCGGCGTTGTCGGCGTTGAACTGTTGCACGTAAGCATTGAAAGACTGCACCAGCTCTTCGTTGGAGATGCTGTTGGCCGGGGTGTACAGGCCAGTGCCGCTGATGACGACGTTATGCACGGTCGTTCCTCTAAATCTGTCAGGCAGAAAATATTGGTACCGTCGTACCAACCTTTAAGTCGTTCGATGCCGTCCAGCGGGCATCAAACTGGCAACGCTTTGTTCCGTCGCGCCGCGGCTGCACCAGCCCAAAACGACGATCCCGGCATTTATAACGACGAAGTTTGCCACAACCCCGGGGATTTGGCGCCCTATCCAAGATAGGTGCCAACGCCCGAAGGTGCAATCAAACCTCCACCAGGCTCCATTGTTTGCTTAAACGCTTGTCGGAGATCGGCACTTTGGTACCCAGTTGCTGGGCAAACAACGACACCCGATACTCCTCCAGCCACCAGCGATAGAGCTCTAGCTGGGGATCGCGCTTGCCTTCCTGAGTGTGTTTATTGAGACGATTCTGGTACTGCGCCCACAAACCGCCCAGCTCGGTGCTCCACACGCGATCTTTTTGCACTTGGCTTGGCAGTTTTTCCAGACGCAACTCAATGGCCTTGAGGAAGCGCGGCAGTTCCTTAAGCCACTGCGCCGGGGTTTCCCGCACAAAACCGGGGTACACAAGATTGCTCAGCTGCTGCTTGATGTCGTTCAAGGCCACGGCCTGGGCCAGGTCGATTTTGCCTTTGAAGCGTTTCTGCAAAGCGTGCCAGAGTTTCAGCACGTCCAGGGTCAAGCGCGCCAGACGCTCGGCGTGCTCGGTCCAACTGCCGCGCTTACGTTCAGCCAAAGCGGCCAGACCCGCGCCGTCACGCGGCAGGCTGGCTTCGCCTTCCAGTACGCAGGTGTCGAGGCTGGCCAACAGGATGTCTTCCACCAGCGCGTCGATACGCCCCAGCTCTCGGTACATCAAACCCAACTCGGTCAGGCCCGGCAGTTTGCCGCGCAGGAATTTCGCCGGTTCCGCCAACTGCTGCATCAACAAGCGTTGCAAGGCTCGGCGATGTTGGAACTCAGCCTCGGCGGCAGTAGAGAAACGCCCCTCCTTGACCGTACCGTTTTCTTCCACCAGCGCCGGGTAGACCGTCATCGACAGGCCAGCGATCTTTTGTTGGGTCTTTTCGGCCACTGCCGCAAAGACCTTGGCTTCCACCGGCTGCTGACTTTTCGCGGTCTGCGGCACCGCCAACGCGGCCTGACTGGCTTCGGCAAAGCGCGCAGTCAGCTCAGCCAAGTCGCGGCCCTCACCGAGGAACTTGCCTTGGCCGTCGACCACTTCCAGGTTCATCTTCAGGTGATTTTCCACCTGCTGTGCCGCCTCGCGCCACGCTTCATCGCTGACGCGCGCGCCAGTCATGCGTAGCAATTCGCGCCCCAACGCCTGAGGCAACGAACCCTGGCCAAACTCGATACGCTGCAGCGCGGCCTTGACGAAGTCCGGCACCGGCACAAAGTTCTTGCGCAAGGCCTTGGGCAAGTTACGCACCAAGGCGATGCATTTAGCCTCAATCACCCCCGGCACCAGCCACTCCAGGCGTTCCGGCGGCAAGGCCGGCAACAGTGGCGCAGGCACGCGCAGGGTCACGCCGTCGCGCGGGTGGTTAGGTTCAAAGTGGTAACTCAATGCCAGTTCCAAGTCGCCCAGTTGCAGGGTGTCGGGGTAATGCATGGCAGTGACTTCGCTGGCCTCGCGGGCCAGTACGTCTTCTTCACGCATGATCAGCAGTTGCGGGTCTTTCTGGCTGTTGACCTTGTACCAACTGTCGAACGTGGCAGTCTGGTGGATCTCGGCCGGCAGCCGCGCATCGTAGAAAGCGTAGAGCGTTTCTTCGTCCGCCAGGATGTCACGCCGACGCGCCTTGGCTTCCAACTCATCCAACTGCTCAAGCAATTGCTGGTTGGCCGTCAGGCACTTGGCCCGGGACTGGATCTCGCCACGCACCAAGCCTTCACGGATAAACAGCTCGCGGGACACCACCGGGTCAATCGGCCCGTAATGCACCGGCCGCCGCCCGACCACAATCAGCCCGAACAGGGTGATCTGCTCAAACGCCACGACTTGGCCGCGTTTCTTCTCCCAATGCGGTTCGAAGTGATTTTTCTTGATCAGGTGCCCGGCCAGCGGCTCGATCCAGTCGGCATCGATCTTGGCGACCATGCGCGCATACAGCTTGGTGGTTTCCACCAGTTCGGCGGTCATCAGCCATTGCGGGCGCTTTTTACCGATGCCCGATGACGGGTGAATCCAGAAACGCCGCTGACGCGCGCCCAAGTAATCGCCGTCTTCGGTCTTCTGGCCAATCTGGCTGAGCAGGCCGGACAGCACCGCCTTGTGCAGCTTGGGAAAGTCCGCCGGTTCTTTGTTGATCGTGAGCTGCATGTCGCGGCAGATCAGGCTGAGCTGGCGGTGGGAATCACGCCACTCACGCAGCCGCAGGTAATTCAGGAAGTTTTTGCGACACCAGTTGCGCAACGGGCTGGCCGTCAGCTCCTGGCGCTGCTCTTCAAAACCACGCCATAGATTCACCAGCCCGGCGAAGTCCGAATCAGGGTCTTTCCATTGCGCATGGGCCTGGTCAGCCGCCTGTTGACGCTCCGGTGGCCGCTCGCGCGGGTCCTGGATCGACATGGCGCTCGCCACGATCAGCACTTCCTGCAAGCTGCCCAGCTTGGCGGCTTCCAACAGCATGCGGCCCATGCGCGGGTCCACCGGCAGGCGCGCCAGTTGACGACCCAACGGCGTCAGCTGACTGTTGCGGTCGACCGCCGAGAGTTCTTGCAGCAGGTTGAAACCGTCACTGATGGCCTTGCCATCCGGCGGCTCGATAAACGGGAAGTCGGTGATTTCTCCGAGGCGCAGGTGCAGCATCTGCAGGATCACGGCGGCAAGGTTGGTGCGCAGAATTTCTGGGTCGGTAAACTCCGGACGCCCGATAAAATCCTCTTCGCTGAACAGCCGAATACAAATCCCCGGCTCGACCCGGCCACAACGACCTTTACGCTGGTTGGCGCTCGCCTGGGAAATCGCCTCGATCGGCAGGCGTTGCACCTTGGCCCGGTAGCTGTAGCGGCTGATGCGCGCGGTGCCGCTGTCGATCACATAACGAATGCCCGGTACGGTCAGCGAGGTTTCTGCAACGTTGGTTGCCAGCACCACACGACGGCCCGGGTGGGACTGGAAAATGCGCTGCTGTTCAGCCGGTGACAGGCGCGCATACAGCGGCAAAATTTCGGTGTGCTTGAGCTGGGCCTTGCGCAGTATCTCTGCGGCGTCGCGAATCTCGCGCTCGCCCGGCAGGAACACCAACACATCGCCAGGGCTACGCTTCTCGCTGCGCTCGTAGGCGGCAATTTCATCGAGGGTGGCGAGGATCGCCTGATCGACGGTCAAGTCGTCCTCGACGCGGTTACCCTCCTCGTCCTGCTCCAGGGTCAGCGGGCGATACCAGGTGTCCACCGGGAAGGTACGGCCCGAGACCTCGACAATCGGTGCATCGTCGAAGTGCTTGGAAAAGCGCTCCAGGTCGATGGTCGCCGAGGTGATGATGACTTTCAGGTCCGGACGACGCGGCAGCAGGGTTTTCAAGTAACCCAGCAGGAAGTCGATGTTCAGGCTGCGCTCGTGGGCTTCGTCGACGATGATCGTGTCGTAGCGCTCGAGGTAGCGATCGTTCTGGGTTTCCGCCAGCAGGATGCCGTCGGTCATCAGCTTGATCAGGGTGTTGGAATCACTCTGGTCTTCGAACCGTACTTGATAGCCGACCAGCGCGCCCAACGGGGTGGCCAACTCTTCGGCGACCCGGCTGGCTACGCTGCGCGCGGCAATCCGACGTGGCTGGGTGTGGCCGATCAGGCCGTATTGGCCGCGGCCAATTTCCAGGCAGATCTTCGGCAACTGGGTGGTTTTACCCGAACCGGTTTCACCGGCAATGATCAGCACCTGATGCTTGTTCAGCGCGTCTTTGATTTCATCGCGCTTGGCGGCAATCGGCAGGCTGTCGTCGTAGCGAATCACCGGCAGGCTGGCACGCCGCGCCGTGACTTGGGCGCAGGACGCCTGCATCCGCGTGACCCACTGCGCCAGCTTCTCCTCGTCGGGCTTCTTGCGCAGCTCGAGCAACTGCCGTCGCAAGCGGTGGCGGTCGGCGAGCATGGCGTGGTCGAGGTTTTTCAGCAGTTGGTCGATAGCGGGCGCTTGGTCAGTCATCAGGTGCGTTTTGGTCGTCTATTTATGCAGGGGGCGGATTGTCGCAGAAAACCTCTGATGCGCGCGCCCCTCATTCGTTATCGCGGTCTTTGCGCCGGTACGGGAACACATCAATCACCTTGCCGGCGCGAATCGCCGCTTGCAGGCCTTTCCAGTAGTCGGCGTTGTACAACTCGCCATGCAATTCATCGAACAACTTTCGCTGGCCGGCGTCGGCAAACAGAAAGGGCGGGAACTCTTCGGGGAACACATCCAGCGGGCCAATGGAGTACCAGGGCTCAGAGGCCATTTCATCCTCGGGGGTGCGTGGCGCCGGGATGTGGCGGAAGTTGGCTTCAGTCAGAAAGCAGATTTCGTCATAGTCGTAGAACACCACGCGACCGTGACGGGTGACACCGAAATTTTTCAGCAACATGTCGCCGGGGAAGATATTCGCCGCCGCCAGTTGCTTGATCGCCAGGCCGTAGTCCTCCAGGGCCTCACGTACTTGCGCGTCGTTGGCATTATCGAGGTAGAGGTTGAGCGGCGTCATGCGCCGCTCGGTCCAACAGTGACGGATCAGTACCGTGTCGCCTTCCAGCTCGACGGTGCCGGCGGCCACTTCCAACAGCTCGGCCAAGCACTCGGGTTCGAACTTGCTCAAGGGAAAGCGGAAGTCGGCGAACTCCTGGGTGTCGGCCATACGCCCTACTCGGTCGACGCTTTTTACCAGGCGGTACTTCTCGATCACCGTCGCGCGGTTGACGTTTTTCGACGGTGAAAAGCGGTCCTTGATGATCTTGAACACGGTATTGAAGCCCGGCAGGGTAAACACGCTCATGACCATGCCACGCACGCCGGGCGCCATGATGAAACGATCATCAGTGGTGGCGAGGTGGTTGATCAGCGCGCGGTAGAACTCCGACTTGCCGTGCTTGTAGAAACCGATGGAAGTGTACAGCTCGGCGATGTGCTTGCCGGGCAGGATGCGCTTGAGAAAGCCGATGAATTCCGCCGGCACAGGCACGTCGACCATGAAGTAGGAACGAGTGAAAGAGAAGATGATCGATACATCGGCTTCGTCGGTGATCAAGGCATCGATCTGGATCCCGCGCCCCTCTCGGTGCAGCAGCGGAATCACCAGCGGCCATTGTTCGTCGCGGGTGTAGATGCGCCCCACGAGATAAGCACCTTTGTTGCGATAGAGCACCGAGGAAAACAGCTCGACGCTGAGGTCCGGGTCCTTGCATACCCAGTCCGGCAGGTTCTCCCGCAGTTGGGCTTCGAGGCGACGCAGGTCGGCCGCAAGGTCGGCATAGGGTTCGCTGAAACCGTAATCGGCAAAAACATGCGCCAGCATCATCGCCAGGTCGCCCACAGGCTTATACGTTCTGGTTTGCGCCGCTCGCGCCCTGCGCAGACTCGGCCGGGTGGTATGGATGAACATGCAGCCGTCGCTGATCAGGTCGTGGCTGAACAGCCCGCAAAAGATCGAGTTGTACCAGGTCTCGGACAGTTCATCGTCAAAGCGCAGGTCGATCAGACCGATATAGGCGCTTTTGACCAAGGGCCACACGTCAACCTCCAGCAGCACCGCTTCATCGAAGTTGGCCCGCAGGCGCGCCGTCACTTCACTGACCTTTTCTTCATACAGGTTGATACGCGCTGCCGAAGCCGCCTGCCCTTGCTGCCACTGGGCCTTCTCGAAACGCTCGCGAGCACCGTCGGTAATCTGGCGGAAGTGTTCGCGGTAATCGTCGAAGCCATCGAGGATCATGCGGGCGATAGCGAGGGCGGACTGCGACATGCGGGAAACCTCGAGCGGGTATCTGGAAGGCCTGAGCTTAGCCAGTGAATAGACGCAGGAGAAGGACGATTTTCCGGGTCGAACTGTACAACTTAGTGCGCCTTGTACATTTACTTTCAATTTTCATAATTCGACCATACGGTCAATAAACGCACCGAAAAGTCGCGCTACTCGCTCTCAGCACTCATCTGGACACCTACAACGGCGGGGCTTGGCCCTCCTACAGGACAAAACTGCGCGTCGCGGTAGAAATACGCAGTTTGTAACAGTCTTGATACGCATAAGGGAAACCCTGACTATCACGATAGTGGCACTTTGATATATACCGCGCCCTCTCCCACTCTAACAAGGTCTGAAGACCGATCCGGGAACAGGTTCTAATCGTCCAAGGAGCATTGAGATGTCATTGAGGAATATGAGGATCGGCTTGCGTGCCAGTCTGAGTTTTGGGGTTTTGGCCAGCATGCTGGTGATTGTCGGCCTGTTTGGCCTGGGGCAGATGGCCAAGCTACGGGAAAGCGCGCTGATCATCGAAAAGTCGTGGATGCCGAGCATCGAGAATATCCACGACGCTGCAGCCGGTATCGCCAGCATTCGCCTGGAAGCCCTGCGCATGGCCACCACCGACGAGTCGCGGATACGTGACAACAGCAAAAGCCTGATCGCCCAAAAACGCAGCGAACTGCAAACCCTGCTCGATCACCACGAAGGCCTGCTCAGCGGCGACGAAGAGCGCGACATGCTCAAGCAGCTCAAGGGCAACGTAAATACCTACGTCAGCATAGTCAGCCAGATGGTCGACTTGGTAGATCACGATAAACAGCAAGACGCCATCGACTTGCTCACCAGCCACCTCGCGCCACAAGGCACGGTTCTCAACAAAAGCCTGGAGGCCATGATCACCTTCAACCAGAAAGGCGTGGAAGACGCGGCAGACTCCGCCGCGCGGATGTATTCCAGCGCGCAGTGGGTGGTCGGCCTGATCATCATTTGCGCGTTGATCGCCACTCTACTGCTGGCCTGGTTGCTGACCCGCAGCATCACAGCGCCCATTGCCCAAGCGTTGACCGTGGCGCGCAGCATTGCCGCTGGCGATTTGAGCCAATCCATCGTGGTGAACGGCGAAGACGAGCCCGCTCAGTTGCTGACGGCCCTGGCCACCATGCAAGCGCAGTTGCAAACCACCATCCGTGGCATCAGCGAATCGGCGCAACAACTGGCTTCCGCCGCCGAAGAAATGAGCTCAGTGATGGAACAGAGCACCCGTGGCCTGCAGGCGCAAAACGATGAAATCGAACAGGCCGCAACCGCCGTGAACGAGATGAGCGCGGCCGTGGATGAAGTGGCGGGCAATGCGGTGTCCAGCGCCGAAGCGTCCAAGGCGTCCGACGAAGACAGCAAGCACGGTCATTACCAGATCAGCGAAACCATCAGCTCGATCCAGAGCCTGGTGGACGAAGTACTCGGCGCATCGAACAAGGCCGAAGGCCTGGCGATACAAGCCCAGGACATCAGCAAGGTGCTGGAAGTAATCCGTGGCATTGCTGGGCAAACCAACCTGCTGGCGCTCAATGCTGCCATCGAAGCGGCGCGCGCGGGCGAGGCAGGGCGTGGTTTCGCGGTAGTCGCCGATGAGGTGCGCTCCCTGGCGCAACGTACCCAGGACTCCACCGAAGAAATCGAACAGATGATCATCGGCATCCAGCAAGGCACTCAGGGCACCGTCGACGCCCTGAATAGCAGCGCCGAACACGCGGGCCAGACACTGCAACGGGCCAACAGCGCCGGCAGCGCCCTGGAAAAAATCACCGCCGCCATTTCGCAAATCAGCCAGCGCAACCTGGTGATCGCCAGCGCCGCCGAACAACAGGCCCTCGTCGCACGCGACGTCGACCGCAGCCTGGTGAACATCCGTGACCTGTCGACGCAAACCGCCGCCGGTGCCACTCAGACCTCGGCGGCCAGCCAGGAACTCTCACGCTTGGCGGTGGACCTCAATGGCCTGGTGACGCGGTTTGTTCTGTAATTAGCGATTGTGTCGGGCAGGCCTCTAGGCAACACTCGCCGCCTTATAAACGTAGGAGTGTTCCGTGAGACCTGTCGACACCCTGTACCTGCTGGGGCTGGCCGCCATCTGGGGCGCGAGCTTTCTGTTCATGCGCATCATCGCGCCGGAGATCGGCACAGTGCCGACCGCGTTTTTCCGCGTGTCGATAGCCGCCGCCGGGTTGCTGGTGATCCTCACGTTAATGCGCGTGAACTGGGACTTTCAGGGCAAGTTCAAGACCGTCCTGCTGCTGGGCGTGATCAACTCCGGGATTCCCGCGACCATGTACTCCGTGGCGGCCCAAGTGCTGCCGGCGGGCTACTCTGCGATCTTCAATGCCACCACGCCACTGATGGGCGTGTTGATTGGTGGCTTGTTCTTCAGCGAACGCCTGACCCCGTCGAAAATCGCCGGGGTGTGTTTGGGCCTGTTCGGCGTGGGCGTGCTGACTCGTGCAGGGCCGGTGGCGTTTGATCTGGAATTGTTGATGGGCGCGTTGGCTTGTTTGCTGGCCACTACTTGCTATGGCTTTGCCGGTTTTCTGGCACGGCGTTGGTTGGATCAGCGGGGTGGGCTGGACAGTCGGCTTGCGGCGCTGGGTAGCATGCTCGGCGCTACGCTGTTTTTGTTGCCGTTTTTTGCCTACAGCGCCATCAGCCATCCGCCTGCAAGTTGGGGTGGGTGGCAAGTGTGGTTGTCATTACTCGGGTTGGGGCTGGTGTGTACGGCATTTGCCTACATTCTTTACTTCCGGTTGCTGTCGTCTATTGGGCCGGTTAAGTCGATGACAGTGACGTTTATGATTCCGCCATTTGGGGTGTTGTGGGGGGCGTTACTGTTGGATGAACCATTGTCGATGGCACATCTATATGGCGGGATATTGATTGCGGGGGCGTTGTGGCTGGTGTTGCGGCCTGGGAAGTTGGCCAAGGCGCTGTAGGAGATCGTGCCCACACCTGGACGGGGGTGGGCACGCTGAAGTGCCGATTAGAAAGGTCAACTAGGCGAAGGTTTCAGCATCAGTAAAACGGGTGGCATTTGTATCTTTGGCCGAGAGCGTAGGCGGCTCGGAAAACGGCCATTCAATAGCCACGTCAGCGTCATTCCACGCAAGACTGCGCTCATGCTCGGGCGCCCAGTAATCAGTAGTTTTGTACAGAAACTCAGCGTGCTCAGACAGCACTACGAAACCATGAGCGAATCCCTCCGGAATCCAAAGCTGAGCCCGGTTGTCCGCGCTCAGGTGCGCCCCCACCCATTTACCGAATGTGGGCGAGCTTTTACGCAGATCCACTGCTACGTCAAAGACTTCTCCGTGTATAACGCGCACCAACTTTCCTTGGGCTTGCTTGATCTGATAGTGCAGTCCACGCAGCACCCCCTTCACTGATCTGGAGTGGTTGTCTTGCACAAAATGAACAGGTCTTCCGACGGTATCCTCGAACACTTTCTGATTGAAACTTTCGTAGAAAAATCCGCGCTCGTCCCCGAATACTTTCGGTTCAAACAGAATAACGTCCGGGATGACGAGGGGAGTGGCTCTCATCTTTAAAATATCTCCAAAGTGTTGTCAGGGTTGGCTTTGCGGCGCTACCGGGTAATAGAGGATTTTGAAGCAATAACGCTGAAAGCCTGATGACAGTCGCCCGTTCAAAAAATCTTTTCATGCAGCAAGCGCTTGAGATACTGACCGTAACCATTCTTGGAAAGTGGCACCGCAAGTTTTTCCAACTGTTCTGCATCAATCCACTTCTGGCGGAACGAGATTTCCTCAGGGCAGGCAACTTTAAGCCCTTGGCGACGCTCAAGCGTGGCAATGAAATGGCTGGCCTCAAGCAGCGAGTCATGGGTACCTGTATCCAGCCATGCGTAACCACGCCCCATGATCTCTACCGACAAATTACCCTGCTCCATATAGATACGGTTGAGGTCGGTAATCTCGAGTTCACCACGCGGTGATGGCTTGATGCTTTTGGCTATTTCAACCACGTCCTGATCGTAAAAATAAAGCCCTGTTACTGCGTAACTTGACTTGGGATTAAGCGGTTTCTCTTCCAAGCTGATCGCCTTGCCCTGAGCATCAAACTCTACGACGCCATAACGCTCCGGATCGTTCACGTGGTACGCGAAGACACTGGCGCCGTCCTGGCGAAGCATCGCGCTCTTAAGCAGCTCATTAAAATCATGCCCGTGATAAATATTGTCACCCAGCACCAATGCAGACAAATCATTACCGATAAAGTCTTCACCAATGAGAAATGCCTGCGCCAGGCCATCCGGGGACGGCTGCACGGCGTAGGAAATATTCAAACCCCAGTGGCCGCCATCCCCTAAAAGCTGCTCGAAGCGCGGGGTATCCTGCGGCGTGGAGATGATCAGAATGTCGCGAATCCCCGCCAGCATGAGTGTGGTCAGCGGATAATAGATCATCGGTTTGTCGTAAACCGGTAGCAATTGCTTGGAGATAGCCAGTGTTGCAGGGTGCAGGCGTGTGCCTGAACCACCGGCCAAAATAATTCCTTTGCGTTTTAGCATAGTCATTTCTCTAGAATTTCTATAAGCATCCGTGCCACACCGGCTTGCCATTCAGGCAAGCATAGTGAGAAGGCATTCTGCAGTTTTTGAGTATTGAGTCGTGAGTTACCGGGACGCTTGGCGGGTGTGGGATAAGCCGCTGTTGTTATCGCGCCTATGGATGCCGGGGCGACTTTTAGCTCCACACCTGCTGCCTGCGCCTGTTCGAGCACGAAACAGGCATAGCGGTGCCATGTGGTCTCACCTGCAGCCGCAAGATGGTAGATACCTTCCAATCGAGGGTTCGAGTGCATCGCACGGATGGCATGTGCGGTGACATCAGCCAGCAGATCCGCCCCGGTTGGGGTGCCGAACTGATCGTCGATCACGTTCAGGCTGTCACGCTCCGTAGCCAGGCGCAGCATGGTCTTGGCGAAGTTATTACCTCGCGCCGCATACACCCAACTTGTGCGAAAGATCAGATGCGCGCAACCGGAGTCTTGGATGGCCAACTCGCCTTGAAGCTTGGTCGTACCATAGACGCTCAGCGGGCCCACCGGGTCGCTTTCCTGCCAAGGTGTATCACCATTGCCGGCGAACACATAATCAGTGGAATAGTGCACCAGCAAGGCATTCAGCTTTCGGGCTTCTGCTGCAAGTACCGCCGGGGCCTCTGCATTGACACGTAATGCTTGAGCCGGCTCACTTTCGGCCTTGTCGACGGCCGTGTAAGCCGCTGCGTTGACGATTACGTCAGGCGCAAAACGCTGCACGGTAGCAGCCAACCCTTGCAGATCGTTCAAATCGCCACAGTAATTCCGGTTTTTGGAGTCCAACGCCAGGACTTGGCCCAGAGGGGCCAAGCTGCGTTGAAGCTCCCAGCCCACCTGACCATTTTTGCCAAGCAATAAGATTTTCATACCGACCGCTCGGAGTAGTTTTTTTCAACCCCGCCCACTAGAAAGTTTGCATCGCTAAAACTTGCACCGCCGTTTACGAAGATAGTCATTAAGTCAAATCTTTTCAGTAGTGTCGCAAGGACTGGCCCGAGGTTCCTCATCAATGTCTGCCGATGCAAACCGGCCGACCGAAACCCTAATATTCGTCTAATACAATCGCCTCGACGATTAACTCGCAAGCAACCTAGCCTTATGCCAGAACAACCGCCCCATTTCAGTACGACGACAGTATAGAGCCGGATTTTAGACCAGTAGGATCTGCAAACGTCGTTTGGTCGCCCCAGACAAAATAATTCGCACTCAAATCGGTACGGTATAACGCCTTGATCACCGGACGACTTTACCCGATACAGCTCTAGCGCACCGAGGGGAATGTCAACGTGTCATCTCCCCCTCGGTATTCACAGAGGTGAGTGAGCTTTTAACGTTTGCGGAACACAAACGCCAACCCGATGATGATCAAAACCATCCCCAGCACACTCAATACTGCGAGTCGGTTGCCAAAGATCAGATAGTCCATCACCGCCGTCACCGCCGGAACCAGGTAAAACAAGCTGGTGACATTCACCAGATTACCTCGGGCGATCAGGCGGTATAGCAACAACGTCGCCAGCAATGACACCACCAGCCCCATCCACAACACCGGCAGGTAGAAGCCAGCACTGTGTTCAAAGTGAAAGGGTTGGAACGGTACAAACACCGAACACAGCAGCAACCCAGCCAGGTATTGCACCGGCAACGTGCCCAAAGGGTTGTCGGTGATGCGTTTCTGCATGATGGAGCCGAAGGTCATGCTCACAAGCGCCAGCAACCCAAACAGCATTCCCGCAAGGGACATACCCGACAGGCCGATGCCTTGGTAGACCACCATGATCAATCCCGACAACCCCAACCCCAGGCCGAACATCCGGCTCCAGGAACGCTGGCGCTCCATCAGCACCACCGTCAGGATCGGCTGTACGCCCATGATGGTCGCCATAACACCGGGCGTTACTTTCAGGTCCAGTGCCAGTAGATAGAAAATCTGGTACGCCCCCAACAACATCAAACCGGTGGCCGCCGCATACAACATGGGCTTGCCTGGGCGTGGCAATTTCAATTTGAGGATCGGCACCAGAATCACCAATCCCACCAGTGCGATGACAAAACGGATCAACAAAAAGGCAAAAGGCGATGCATGGGCCAGGCCCAATTTGGAGAAAATCGCCCCGCTGCTCCATAGCAGTACAAACAGGCTCGTCGAGGCCGCCGCAGCCACGGATTGTTTCGAAAGAACAGACATGGATACCACCTGTAATCAGGCAAAAAAGCCGATTCAGCGAAAGCTGAAATTCAGTAGTTTTTTTCAGGCAGGCAGAGGGCAACAGCGATTCGCTGATCAGCCCAAAATGCCAACACCCGGCGGTGATACGATTGCGTACACCGACGTGCTACTGACAGGTGGGGGGTAGTGACTGATCTGCGCAGGCTGCTGATTCCCGCACGGCACGACCACAGCGTTGGACGCTGAATCGACTACCGCTATGCGCAGGGAAGCAGGCATGGGCTGATCTTTTTGAAGGGATAAAGACGCGACGACTATAACCAGCCACAAACCTGTTTTGCAATCACCTCACCCAAGCCTTTTGCGTGGATGAGTTTTCATGCCGACGAAGAACACCGGTCGTTATAATGCCGCCCAGTTTTTTCCAAGGATTTCATATGATCGCTTTACCCTGGCTGTACCTGGCGCTTCTTTCCATCGGCTACGTACTGGCCTTGATATACGGACAATTGGGCGTACTGGCGGCGGTCTCAGTCGCCCTGTTACTAATCGCTGGCTATGCCGTACGCCAGCAACGCACCCCTTGGGCACGCTACCTCGGCCATGGGTTGTTCATCGTATTGGCCCTGGGCCTGGCAATGCACTGGCTGCCAGGCTTCTACAACGGCCGAGGCATCGCACCTCAGCGCTTTACACCTGACGCGGTACCGTTCTCGATGTACCTGAACCAAGACAAACCATTGATTGGCTTCTGGCTGCTGCTGGCGTGCCCGTGGATTGTGGCGCGGCGTTCATTGCGCCTGTCAATCTGCGTCACCGCCCTGGCCCTGACCCTGACGGCGGTTACCGCGCTGGGCGGCGCAGCGCTGATGGGAGTCATCAGTTGGGCACCAAAATGGCCGGAACAAGCCTGGCTGTGGGTACTGAACAACCTGCTGTTGGTGACGCTGGTGGAAGAGGCGCTTTTTCGTGGCTACATCCAAGGCGGCTTGAGTCAGCGCTTGAAACACCTACCCTACGGCGAGAACCTCGCGCTGTTGCTGGCCTCGCTGTTATTCGGCCTGGTGCACTTGGGTGCGGGCTGGCAGTGGGTGTTACTGGCGAGCATCGCAGGCATCGGTTATGGCCTGGCTTACCGCTTTGGTGGCCTGGGCGCTGCAATTGCCACGCACTTTGGTTTAAATCTACTTCACTTTGCTTTATTTACTTATCCGATGCTTGGATGAAGGCCAACGTGTGCCCAGAACCGCAGTCAATAGGCCCCGGCTAAGGCCTATTGATCGCGCGACCGATCCCAGACACCACGCGTTATCGCTTTTTCAGCAAGTCTTTAAAGTGCGCTACCAGCTCTGCGGTCCTCGCAGGCAGGTGATAATGCTTGAGGAAGAAATCTCGACCATGCCTCCCCATCGCTTCGAGTCGCGCGGGATTGCTGTTGTATAGCTCCAAAACAGCGTTCGCAAGAGCGCTCGAGTCTTCCGCTGGGCAGATTAAACCTGCCTGCGCATCCGCAATCACCTGTGCAGTTTCCCCGTTACAACTAGCAATCACAGGCTTACCCGCGGCCAAATAGCCCTGGACTTTACTGGGGATCGTCGCTGAAAGTGCCGAGTCACCTTTCAACGTCACTAATAACACTGACGACACGGCATAAATATCAGATACCTCCTCCGGAGATATCCGTCCTAACAATTCAATATTTGTTACGCCCAGATCATGAATCTGCTGAGCAACGGCCTCCTCCGCGCTACCACTGCCAACAATGAAAAACCTAATACTCCGATACTCTTGCAAAAGACTAGCGGCTTCTACAATAGTGTTACAAGACTGAGCAACACCGACATTACCGGCAAATACAACGGAGAAGTGACGAGAAACGTCATATAATTTAGACGACGTTGGAGGCGTTGTACTCTCTAAATCTTTAGCTGAATTAGGAAATAGTTTTATCTTGCTCCACTTTTTCGTCAACCGCTGTACCGATGAGCGAAAACCCTCCGACTGAATCAGAATGGACTCTGAAGATCTATAGATATAACGGACAGCATATTCGACCAGTTTGAGGATAACCTTATTCTTAACAAACCCCGTCGCCAGCAAAGTCTCAGGCCAAATATCTTGCACCCAAACTACCAGTGGAGCCCGCTTCACAAATGAAATAAGAACCGCGGGAAGTGCTTGGAGTAAAGGCGACGGTGCGTATACAAAAACCACATCAAACTTTCTCCCGCGTAGCGCCCAAGGAGCAAACAAGTAACCCGACACGATAAATGACAGATAGTTTAGCACCATGCCCTTTCCCGAATTTTTACCCCGCGCACGTAAAGGCAGCCTTATAACTTCAACACCATCGTAATATTCTGTTTGAATACCGGTCGAGCGATACCCGTCAAAAATTTTTCCTTCGGGATAATTGGGTTTACCTGTCAGAACAGTAACGTCCACACCTTGAGCCCGCAGCTCATCCACCACATGGTTTATATGAAAGTTTTCCGGCCAAAAATATTGCGTCCACACTAGAACTTTCATTGCAATACTTCTCTTAAAAACACTTCCGGGCCGTGTATGGGCTGAGTTGAGCTAACCATTCCGAGGTGGCGTTTGACCGCACGCGCAATAGAGGTAGGAGAGTGAGGATCGAAAGTCTCAACCGGTTCAACAATGTCCCTGACATAGTCAAGCTCAGCAGCGACGATCGGCAGGCACGCTCGAGAAGCTTCAATCAGAGGCAAACCTAGCGACTCAGTAAAAGAGGGGTAGATTAATGCACCTGCTTGACTATAAAGATTGCTAATTTCTTCAGGCGTCAGCGGGCCAAGGTTGGTGACATTTAAGGCCCAACGTGCCCTAGAACGTGCAACTAGCTCAACTAAAGGTGAACTCAAGGAAAGCGTCAATGCCAGGCTGGGGCGTACTCCCTGCTCTGCCAATTGGCACCAGGCCGCTAAGAGCGCGGCGTGGTTTTTGTGAGGTTCTGCGCTCGCGACATAAACAAAATCAAAGACTCGCTCTCCACGAGCGGCAACAGTAAAAGGGGGCGAGTCAAGCATGAAAGGACAAATAACAACATTGGCTTTGGAACCCAAAAAAGCACTCGCTTGTTCCGCCATGGAAGGGCTTTGTACAATAAATTTTTTAACTCGGTATGCCAGATTTTTTATCAAGAAGCGCTCCACCATCAAACGCGCCCTTGTTTTAAACGAATAATGCCGCAAGCTGCTAGTGGAGACTAGAAGTCTATTCTGCAGGAGAACCGTTATTTCGCCTTGAGAGCGGAACAATGGAATCAACCCATGAAAGCAAAGTACCACATCGTCTTTGGTAACACGTCGTCGAAGCCTGAACTCAGCAGCAATTCTGGAAAAAATGGAGGGCCGTATCAAGTGCCTTTCAGCAGATGACGGAGGTAATAATTTTCCAGCGCGTATATCCAACTGCTCGAAATGCACCTGCATTTCCGGTACGGAATAAAGCGCTTGGAGCAGCGCGACGCCACCGCCAACATGAACGCCAGGCGCGTGTACAAATAGCTTCCTTGAAGTTTTCAAAAACGCTTTAAACCTCTTGGGATTCTCCGCAGGCGGGCATACACCTGGCGCATTTGCTGCTTGGTTTGGGAGGAAAACAATCGCAGCGCGGTCCGCCTTAGCAAATAAACGCAGCGCGCCGTCCAGGTGGCGGCGAGTACACGAAAATTAGATATACCATAACTTTTTGCCACCCCAGCACAATGATCCCCCGCCTCTACAAACCCCTGCGCCCATAACCGTGAGGCCAATATCAGATAGCTGGCACCGACTGCACCGGAGGTCTCGCCTGGCAGGTCTGAGCGAGAAAGTTTCTTTGCGAATGCCAGGTGCAGGTCACTTGACTCTTTGAACGCCAACTGTGCTTTGTTGCGAGTGTCCTGTCCAACATGGCTGCGCGTATGGACGAGAACTACTGGCAGATGAACAAATGAATAGTATTCAGCCGCACGAAACCACAAATCATAATCCTGTGTCGTCCGAAAACGTTCATTGAAATCACCAACTTCCTCAAAAACAGTACGAGGAATCAGCAAACTGCAACCATGCAAGGAACTTCGAGCCGTAAGCCAATAGCGAAAATACTTGGACGACACCCCCGGCAAAGACACGCAAACAGCGTTTGCTATTTTTTCATCTGTGAAAATTGAATAATCAGAATATACAACGGTTCGAGCAGCATCGTGCGTTCTCAAAAAAGCGATCTGCTGGGAGATCTTTTCAGAAAAATAGAGATCATCATGGCTGAGCCAAGAAAAGTAATCCCCTGTCATTTTTCGTATGGCAAAATTCAATGCCGACGCAACCCCACCATTTCCTTTTGAAAAGTAACGAATGCGGCCTCCAAATGATAGGGCGATATTTTCAGTCGCACCATCATCATCACTACCGTCATTTACAACTATCACCTCAAGATTTGAATACGTTTGCTCTAACGCACTGTCTATCGCCCCTTTTAAAAAGGACGAACCGTTGTAAACCGGAATGACTATTGTCACTAATGGTAGAACACCATCAACCGGCAACGTCCTCTCAAGGATTGAAACCATTATAAATTCCTAGGCGAGTTTTTCAGCACTCAAGCTCTTTGCCTTCTCACGATGTTTGTTTGTGCTGTAGAGCAGCGTAGCAATCATGCCTGGGATATTAACCAGCAACATCCCCACTCGAAAGCAGAAATAAATTGTAGCGAATGGCGCGACTCTATTGGACAACTCCACACACACTTTTGAAAACACAGACTCCCCGACGCCAAGCCCACCTGGCGTGATAGGAATCACAGAAAACAAGTTACCAAAAACTCCTGCGATCGCAGTAACTTCCGCATTTGCCGAGAACGTAAACATTGAAGAAATTACCACCATACCCGTAATCACAATACCGGTTGCGACCAGCGATGCAAACCAACAAACAAGCATGATCGGCCATGCACGGAAATACATGAGAAGTGTCAAACCAAATGGCTGAAGGTGATGTCGCATCTTTACCGGTAACCGGTCAATAATAGAAAACTTCAGTGCGATAAAAACACCCAGCATGAGCAATATAACGCCCACAAAAGACAGCACTACCAGTACTCGGAGTAAACCGATGTATTGATGATACTCTGAGTCTGGTGATACCGCCGCCGGCAAAAAAACTGAAACCAGCGTTGCAACAGACACCAAGCCCAGCATTGCAAAGACACGGTCTGTGACGATTGAAATAAGTGCAGTCGACCTTCCGCTTTCCAGAAGCCGAAAAATCTGTACGCCCTTTACTGCGTCACCACCTGCCGCACCAGGCAACCAAGTAGAAAAGAAGCTACCCATCAACTGAAGATTGAGAACTGTACTCAATGGAATAATATTATTAGTAGCCCTGAGCAATAACCACCAACGTACACCGCTTATTAATATCCCTAAAAACAGGCAGAGCAAAGCCGGCACAAATAGATCGAGGTGATCAAAAACCACCGCGATTGAGCCGAAATCCAGCTGACCGCTGTTCAGAAGCGCCACAACCAAAGCGCCTGCTAACAACAGCTTTATAATCAAAAAGATGTGGCTCTTTTTCAAATAACGCATAAGTCCCTACTATTAGCTTGTTTTTTGCTGACGCATGTTTTGGCATTTTATGCTAAGTACATATCATGCGCTGACAACCCTTGTTACGTCCATCAATAATCCCTTATTTCCCGTGCTTAACAAGGGCTTTTTAGCCATGGCCACCGATGCCCCGTCAGCAAACGCCCCATACCTGTAAGGAGGGCTTTCGCCTTCCTTTACAGGCCAAGGACAATTTCACGTCATCGAAACACTTCCAAGCCTCGTCTGAGCATTCTGTTTACGCTTCCTCGGCGAGCACCCAGCAGAATGAGCAGCAGTATGGTCAGTAGCGAAGCACCTATTGCCAAAGGCAAGGTCTTGGGTTGGTAGGTCATTTTAATCGTGTAATGCCCAGGAGGAACAACAACACCTCGAAATGTATTTTCGACTTTTATAATAGGCACACTGCCACCATTCAGAAGTGCGCTCCAGTTTGAGTGCCAGTTGTCAGAAAGCACTACCAAAGACTCTTCAGTGGCATTACCACTCAGTACAACTTCACCATTTCGGTATGAGTCTATGGACGCTGGAACAAGCGCGCTCTGAAAGTCGTCAGGAAGTCTCACATCTTCTTGACCCGCCAAGTCACCGAGCCGAATTGAAAAAGCTCTCGGCAGTACACGTTTGTTCTCAAGTACGGTTGTCGACGGCCCTTGATAAGCATTGACAAAGCCTTTGGAGAGCAACTCAGTAATGTAAACCGTGTAGGAGGTAGGTAGCAGTAGATACTTCACCCCGAGCAGATTGACCGAGTTCCAATTAATCGTATTTGTGGTCGGCTTATCTTGAATCAAAATAAATGACGGGAACGTCCCCCGCGGCGCAAGAACATCATTAAAACCAGGACGTTGATTATTGGCAAGGTTGAATGCCGAATAGAAGAAGTTGTTGTAGGCCGGCAAACTGCCTTGATTCATGGTGGTCACTTCTTGGATCTGATAAGCAGAACCCAGCTCTGGCACCAACCCCCCTTGCGCAAAATTCAGGGTTCTATAATTACCAATATTATCTTTGACAAACTGTACAGCCGCGGGCACTTTTTGAAAAATGTCACTTCGTTCAAAACGAATCATTTTCCCCCACACCATCAGCTCACATAGCATGGCAAGCATGACAACAGCAACCAGTGTATTGGCTAACTTGTTTGCATTTGGAAAGCGCTTGAAAACCAGCATCACCACGCCGATCAGCAATACAAGTGCGGCCATAAAATATAGCGAGTTTGTTTTATATTTAATGAACGGCTCACGCAACCCATAGACATCATAAAGATAGAATAGCGCGGAAAACAATATCGTAATGGTCAGCGCAAATGGCACCGTGCGGAAGTTTCGCGCCTGCAAATTGCTCATCCCAAAGCCAACCAGTATGACCATAGGAATCATTATGACCGGCCACCAGTACTGGCTACCAATATTCCCAACAATTGGAAGGTATGAGAAGAGCCAGTGGACCCAGAAAGGATCAAAGAGGCGCACAACCACAAAAATACAGCTGATGGCGCACAAATAGACTAGCCATTTAAACGGCCGCTCTATTTTTGCAACTGCACAGCTGGCTAATGCGATTGCAACTATTCCGCTATGAAAGACACTATTGCCCGTGAAGGAGCCTAAATTATCCCAAGAGGCCGCAGCAGCCTCTGTAGCGTTGTACGATTCGAAAAAATGCGAGGGCGAGAAAAATGAGGCCATGGCGTTTGGAAAACGTAGAGCCCAAAATACTCGTTTCGAATAATCTTCCAGTGTACCCAAGCTCTTTAAATTCTCTAAAAAGGGAAAATAAAGCGGCGCCAACAGTAGTATCGAAGCAACCAACCCCGCCCCCAGCATGGCAAGAACAAAAGCACCTTGCTTGATGGAGTACCGGCCATTCTGAATATGATTAAGCAGGTAGCCGACAATGATTATACCTACCGCGATTAAGCCGGTAATGGTAGTGGGCATGAACGTACAGGAGAAAAACAGTGCAAAAGCCAGCACCACCATACTCCAACTAAACACATTAAACCGCTCAATAAGCATCAACGCGGTATAAAGGCAAACAGGTATATAGAGGTAGCTTTGTGTTACGTTCGAGCCTAAGTTAGCTGTCAGGTACCCATTGAGCAAGTAAAATGTGGCAGCCGTTGCAGCCGCCATCGCTGACAGCCCAAACACCTCTCTTACCGTGCGATAAATGAAAAAAACACCAAAGTAAATGGCGATCATTATCGCGATATTGTAGCTAATGGAGCTTCCTCCAAATAAAGCACTTGCCAATGTCAGAGCGGAAAACTTCTGATCCACCAGCGCTTCCGGCCCTAGTGCACCGGCTGCGGAATAGGGATTCCAATAAGGCGACTCACCATTCTTGAGGGTGTGCGCCATAAACTCAATCATTGGATCAGACTGAAATGTCGCGCCCCCATTGTCGTTATACCCCGCCCACCAACCTGAAGTGTTTGGAATCGGGTAAACCGGCTTTAATTGCCCTCCCGTTATAGCCCCGGTCAATTGATCGGTGACGCGCAGGCTCGCACCGTTGAACAGAACGTCAGGGAAAACAGCCATAATTAGAAGCAACGCAACGAGGTACGCTTCTAAAATAGGCCGCCGCAAAGAAAATCTTCTTCTTAAGTTAAAAATGAAATTGGTCACGTTAGTTCCAAACTACTTATATGAAATATTCAGAACCAGTAAACAATTTTTGTTTTATGCAGGAACGCTCGAATCAAGCAATATCCGAATCCCAAACCTTCTTTGTGGAAAATAAATTTTGACACCCCACGCTCACGCACACCTTGTGCGCCTGCAATGTATTTAACTTCGCCCCCAATCAAGATGGATTTGAATGTAATTTCGGGGCTGATGCTGAACCGGTTTTGACTTAAGCCCACACCCAGTGTTTCCCTGCGACGGAACATCTTGAATGCATACGTGGAGTCAGGAATGTATTGTCCTAGCGCCAGCTTCACACCGATGCGGAAGAAAAACTGAAAAAACTTGTACTTAAAAGGTATTGTTCCGTCATCACCCGACTGAATATAGCGAGAGCATTGAGCCAAAATCGCGCCCTTCTCCATCTCTTCATAGAGGGCGGGAATCAGATGAATCGGGTCCACAGCATCGGCTGAAACAAAAATACAGTACCGACCGGTCCCATGAGCCGCGCCGTATCTAACAACAGCACCATAGCCTCGGCGGTGAAGAGAACGGCTGATCACACGCACGGGGAGCTGATCCTTATTTTTTTCACTCCATGCGGTTGCCAGACTGTAAGTCTCATCATCACTTTTATCATCAACTACAATGATTTCGGTGGTGAAATTTTTTCCGCCGACAGCCTCCTTAACACTGTCTAGGATGCCGACAATATTTTCGGCTTCATTCAGGCAGGGAATGACAATGGTCAAATCGATTGGGTCTTCAACCAACGAAGCCGTGTTCAATACACCTTCAGACGACACGTCCTGAATGTTATTAGTGCTCATGCTGTTCCCCTCTTCCTTAAATTCACTTGAGTTATATTATATATTTTTAACTAGCCGACCAATCGGGACGAATAAGGAATGGCGCGTGTCACTGCGGCGATTCCAAGGCTTACAAAAAACGTTGCCAACGACAAGCTCAGGATTGCGCTGAACGATGACATTGAAGCTAAACCAAGGGTAAATCCGAGCATCCCTGACTTTATCAACTCGATGACCAAAAGATGCATAAAATAGACCGGGAAGACAAGGCCCGAAAAAAAAGCAACCGGCCTGATCAGCCTTGGTGAAAGCTCTATTTTTCCGATCAGTAGAAATGCGGCAACTGAAGCGAGCATCACATTGGGGCTAAAATACTCCATTGCCGTTTCCACGGGAGCAGGAGCATCGGAATTCAAGTACCAACTTAGCAAAAAAGTAGTCGCGCTTGCCAAGCCGAGGACAATCAAGCTAAACCAAGAAGGTAGCGCTTTGAATACATTTGACTTGGACAGGTAAAAACCCAATAAAAAATAACCCGGCCAATGCAAAAAGTCAGTCAACACCAAGTGATTGAGAATTGGCTCATGGTCATATACTTTTATAGCGTTCGCCAAAAACCAAATACCAAAAAAATAAACGGCAAAACGCTTACTGGCAAGCAGCGCTACCGACAGAGGCTGAAGTATCGGCAGAACAACATACACCCCCATTATCATGTATACGAACCATAGGTGGTACATGACGGGGCCTTTCAAGGATTGCAAGAGCGCACCGGTAATACTCAGGGGGCGACCTTCCCAATAATTAACCCAAAAAACATAGATTACGCTCCAGAATGCAAGAGGAATGGCTACCTTGAGAAGCCTGGACATCACCCCCGTTAATGCACCAGAGCCCTCTCTTCCTAGCAGCAACGCCCCGGACAGCATTGCAAATAACGGGACGGCGACTCTCGCTACAGAATCCAATGCCGTGGCGGTTAAAAAACTCCCCAGGCTGATGCTCTTGGCGCTGTAAAATATTGGCGCCGAAACATGGATAATAATAACACCCAACATGGCTATAAGACGGCACGCGTCCGCCCAAGCCAATCGCCCCAATTCTTTTTGTTGTGTCATGTTTATACTACGCCCTGGAGGTGAGAGTTATTTTATCTAATGGCGCCCCGACTATCACGCCTTCAATGCTTGAAGCAACCACTTTAAATAGGACGGCATCGTGCATCCAATGCAATTGCACGTGTTCCTGCAAAGTGCCATTGGCGATAGCTGCAACAATCGAATAATCCCCCACCGCCAAAATAGGTAGTTTAAAGTGAAAACTGGCATCTACACCGTTCTCTGCGACCACTCTAACCGGTGATTTTTTATACGAGTGGTATGTGTTGCCGCCGATTAATGGTTGGCCCAATCGGTCTTTTATCGTGAACCCCATAATAGGCAAGTCGATATCATGCTTGGCTCGCGCTGATACTTTGACCACCACGGACATTCCCCCTTCACAAGCTATCAGGGGATGACCTGATTCATTTGTGAAACTCACCTTTACTATCTCTGCGCCACCTGTCCCAAATGCCGAAGACTGCTCATTAAAACCAAAGCTTTCAATTTCCTGAGCCCCCATAAAAAGGCTCCCATCGCTCGCGTTGACGATGAGCTGCTCTACAATACTGACTCTCGATTCATCTTCGGCATTTTCTTTGATATCGTGCTCAGCACTATTATCCGCTACCGAAGCTATATTATCCGCCCCCGTATGCTGCATATACTGCTGAGCGAAATAGTTCTCACAGACTTCCTTGGCGCTACCCGCCTGTCGAATAACCCCTCCTTCCAACCATATTGCATGATCACAGAAAGCGGTGACAGCGGCCAGGTCATGACTAACAAAAAGGATCGTGCCCGTCTCTTGGAACTGCCGAAGAAAACGCATGCATTTCTGCGCAAAAAAAGCATCGCCCACTGATAACGCTTCATCAATAATCAGAATGTCGGCATCGACGTGAGCAATGACGGAAAAAGCAAGGCGAGCCTGCATGCCGCTGGAGTAGGCTTTGACAGGCTGATCTATAAACTCCGCCAGTTCGGAAAAGTCGACTATTTTTTGAAAGCGTTCTTCAATGCACGATTTCTTCAGCTCAAACAGGCTGGCATAGAGATATATATTTTCCCGACCGCTGAACTCAGGATTAAAGCCCGAGCCTAACTCAAGCACGGCAGCAACTTTACCATTAACTTTTATTGAGCCTTTAGTGGCAGTCAATGTACCAGTCAGCAACTGCAGCAGCGTACTCTTACCCGCGCCGTTGCGCCCAATTACACCCACAGATTGCCCTTTCAGAACCTCGAAGCTCACGTTCTTTAACGCAAGAAAATCGCGATAATAGTTCCGCCGCCACCCGAAGAATATTTGCTTCAGGCGATCATGCGGCGCATCATAAATATGATAGGCCTTTTCCAAACCTACGACATCGATGACAGGGGGCGCTTTAATATCGCTGTTCATTTCAACACTCATAAAACGTCCGAGAAACCATGCCTAACAGACCTGAAAAAACGAAGCCCCAGAGAGCATATAAACAAGCTCACCGCTGTGTATATCAGCAACCCTTTAAAATCAGGTACAACCCCACTAATCAATACCAACCGACTTTGTTCCACAATAAACGTCAGCGGGTTCAACATAATGATGCTGCTTGCCCAAACAGGCAGCTTATCCAGCGGGTAGAGCACAGGTGAAAAAAACATTAACGCCTGGGTCACCACCACCGTCAGTTGAGCTATATCCCTCAGAAAAACGCCCAACGCACTTAAAAACCAAGTGATGCCTAACAGGCACAAAACCATGGGGGCGATCACAAAAGGCAGGAAGATAATGGTCCATTGCAAGCTGCCATTGACAACAAAAGCGATCACCATCCACGCAATCATACTCAACAAAAGTTGAAAGACTGCTGAACCTATAGGCACCCACACTAATAGTTCGACTGGAAATACAACTTTCTTTACAAAATTTGGGTTTGAGGTGATCAAATTCGGTGCCCGATTTACGCACTCGGCAAAAAAATTGAATACGATCAACCCAGGAAATAACATCAGTGCAAATCCGGTTATTCCCTCAACACCCGGCCAACGAGAAGGCAAGAAATAACCAAACACTACAGCGTACATTGCCAGCGTCAATAGAGGCGTAATCAAGGGCCATAGCACCCCCAATAGTGCGCCCTTGAACCGCATATCGATATCACGTCTGATTAATTGTTTAATGAGATCAAAATGTCGTACATGCGCGGTCAGGATATGTTGATTCATGTGGAAAGCCCCGCCGCAGCCTTCGTATGGTCACCCAAGAACGCCTGCAAAGACTCTTTCATACTCTCTAAGGTGAAATCTTTCATGAAGCACACGTGTCCATTTAGCGCATACCGCGCATAAGTATCCTCATCTTGGATAGCCCTCTCCAAGCAAGCAACGATGGTGCCCGTGTCCAAGGACTGACAAAGGTATCCAGCCTCGTTAGCCTCGATGTACCTGGCGGGTGATGCATACGATGGCGCATGGCAGAACACCGGCCGCCCGGCCGCAAAATAGGTGACCAATTTCGATGGAAAGCTATTACTGGACTCCTCTCGGTATTCCTCAGAAAACCAATAAGGCATGTACAGCAGATCTGAGTCCGCTAATAAGCGGATAGTTTCTTCCTGGCTTCTCCAGCCCAGGTACTCAAAGTTTGACGGGCTTTGAGTAAACGCGTTGAATCCGCCCCCCATTACCCGCACGCGAATCCGCCGCCCGGCTATCGTCCAGTTACAACCATTCAGGGCATATTGCAGGCATTGCCATTCAGTCTGCGCATAGAATTGACCAGCCATTGCGATAATAAACTCGTCGCGCGCGTGAGGCTGCGCTGCAGGTTTAAATGCAATCTCACGCGGCAGACCGGCAATAACAGGAACGTTGGCAACGTTATATTTTGCCGTGTAGTTTTCAGACATTGCCCATGACGCGGTTGCGCAGGACACGCTGCTCTTGAGGACGTTGTCAAACTCCTTTTGGAGACGGCGGCGCGTGAGTCCGTCAATCCGATTTGCCTGCAGCCACCAGCCAAAGGGGTCCCACACTTGTGTCAGTAACGGGACATTCAGCTTTTGCGTCAACTGACGCGCGAGCCGAACCATAGTCTGCCCCTGCAGCACCACCCAAACGGCGTCTACCTGTTGGGCCTTGGCGAACTCAACGATTTTAGGCAGCAAATCGTTGCGCACGCGTCCGGCCTGAAGTAGCTCGTAGGGAAATGCCGACAAGACACCTGCCCTAAGCGGTAAAACCCTGACTGACGCCTCCCTCGGCTTGGTCAAAATCAACTGCGGGACTGCATCGAGCTCAGCCGGTATCTCCGGCTTCAATGCCGGATTTACCACCGCACAGATTGCAATTTGGTCCTTGGGCAGAAAACTGACCAATCGTTCAAGCACCAAACCCGCAGTAAAGTTTCGACATGGCGGAATATCGGTAAGGAGCAGTAACTTCATTTAGCCGCGACCGTTTTATAAACCTCAGCCAAGCGCTGTGCATACAGCTCATCACCATAATGCTGTTCAGCGATCTCGCGCCCTTTACGTCCACGCTCAATTCGCTCATCCGGATTATCGATCAAACGTTGAAGTGCTTCATAAAGTGCCACCCCATCATGCATTGGGACGGAAATGCCCACATCAGGAGCAAAGGTCACTTCCGGTAATGAGGTGCCATCAAACACCACGACAGGCTTACCACATGCGAGCGCTTCAATGGCCATAACGCCAAACGCTTCCACAATGGAAGGCATCAGGAAAATATCCGAAGCTACAAACGCATCGCGAGCTTCCTCTTCGTTATTGGTCCAGCCCAATTCAACCAACTGGAAGCGATCAGAAAACCGCTCCATCAATCCTTTGCTATTAAGCGTCAGCAGGCAAATCGGTTGGTCTGTGCTAATGCGCTCCAACGCCTGGATAATGTAAGGCAAGCCCTTGAACTGGTTGTCCACTGCCCTGAAGCAAATGACCAATGCGTCGTCAGGTATGCCAAATCGCTTTCGGGCGTCCGGCGAAGCCGTCGGGGAGAAGAAGTCCAGGTCCAACCCGAACGGCACATGGTGGATGTCCACATCTTCGAATAATGGAGACGCTTCGACCATGTCACGCATCCACTGGGAAGCCACAATCACATCGAACTTGGATTTTCTGTAAGAGCGCTTTTTGTAGTTGAACAAAAATCGCGTTGTATCCCGGAGCAAGGGAAAGTGGATATTCAAATCTGGGCAACTGCCGCAACCCGTCTTCCAACGTTCGCATTCAAATGGGTAGATACAGTGCCCGGTCATCGCCCAAGGATCGTGCAAGGTCCAAACGGTCGGCTTTCGTCTGGTGATCTCAGGAAGATGAGAAAGACTCATGAATCCCGAATGAATAATATGCAAGTGCAGGACATCCGCCTCTTTAAAAGCAGGCATCTTCATCATCTGTTTAGCATGGGGGTAAAACATGGACTGCATTGAGGTAAGGCGCTCAACGCGGTTGACAATTCGGTTTATTTTTCTGGTCGAATCACCTTCAAAGGTCAACACTTCCGGGTTCTGCGTATCTTTCTCCCACACAAGATGCTGGGATTCAATATCATGCTTCTTTAACAGAGGCGTTATGGACAGTCCGTTAAAACGCCGTCCTGGCGACTCATAGCCATTCACTTGCAGAATTTTCATTTACGGAGCGAACCTAATTTTAGAGCTACTTTCGAAATAAGACTATTGGAAATCAATGTTTCGCGACGAACCAAATCAACTTCCTTTTCAGCCAGTTCTTTTTCTTGGGCTGCAAGACGCGCCTGCTCTTCCACGATACCCACTTCGCGCTCTTGAACAGCGCGTTCCAGACTGGCCAAGGCCGTCGCTCGCTGAGCAAGTTGCGCTTCAATCTCCACGATACTTAGTTCATGGGCCGTGAGCTGCGCTTCTTTTTCAGAAATAGCCATTTCGCGTCGATGGATGTTTTGCTCACCGATGGAAATTTCTTGATTACGCCGCACTAGCTCTTCATGAATTCCGTTGAGGTTGGTCTCGTGATTAGACAACTGCGCTTGTTTCTCGACAACGAGGGCTTCACGGCGTTGAAGGTCTGATACTGCTTCAGAAATGGCCTCTTTACGCCGATTAAGTTCAGCCTCAATACCCTGTAAATTGATCTCGTGCGTATTCAGCTGTGCTTCTTTTTCGAGGACGTGGGTCTCTCGGCTCAGGATTCTGCTTTCTGCCTCAGCAATAATCACTTGCCGCGGGCCCAGGTCGGCCTCAATACCGACAAGGTTTGCCTCATGATCGAGCAACTGCTGCTCTTTTTCCTCGATCGTAAGTTCGCGGTCAGTGAGAGCGGCTCCGATACCATTCAGATTCACTTCATGGGTGGCGAGTTGCGACTCCTTTTGCACGATCCATGCTTCACGCCGAAGAACATCTTTTTCCATGTTTATCAGGTTGGCATGATGATTTTCCAGCTGCACTTCTTTTTCAGCCAGCTGGGTTTGTTTTTGAACAGAAAGCAGCTCAGCTGTCTGAATACTCGCCTCGAGTGATTCGATACCCAAATTCTGCAAAAACTCGGGCTTCCAAGCGGCGACCGGGAAATCGATAAGCTCTCTCACAGACTCCAGATGAAGCGCACTGGAAATACAAATAATAGAGTTAGGTGGACTGTCCTCAGTACGGGTCAATTCAGTGACGCCATCCAACCCCTCATAAAAGAACTCCTTATTGGGATAACCATCGAAATGCTCTTCTTTTATGCGATGTACAAGATGATGAATATTACCCTCCGACTCATTGAAAGGTACGTTTACCATCAGGCGACGGCGGCACTCAATTCTTAACGCAAAATTTAACCCGTTCTCTACGTGCTCAAGCGCGTGGCGTGAGACAACATAATCAAAGCTCTTTGATTGACTGACATACGTCTCAGCATCACAGTTGATATACTCGATATTTTTCGAGCCGTAGTTTTCTTTTGCATACTGAACAGACTCAATACTCGGATCAATACCCACAATTTTGGCCCCGAGAACAGCCTCAAGCATGTAGGTACCGTGACCGGTCCCGCACCCAATATCAAGGATCGTAATGCCAGACTCTATGAGCGAAGGGTTTTTCCGAATATCAGATTCGATAATGTCACGAAACAGCTGATAACTGCTTTTATGGCGAACAATCTCTGCGCGATCATGAGTTTCTCCTGGTACCAGACGCTCTCCTGCGTTATATATTGCGTCCAGCGTCTCAGTATCTGTACTCATATCATATATCTCACTGATTCTTTATGTATATGGGTTTTCCAATCACTTGGACCAAACTGTCCTATTAATAAAGTCGACATAGCTCAATACAACACGCAATACTTTCTGTGAAACAACGCCCCCCTCATAATCCGGAACGACACGCGGAACAACGCCGTCTCGGTGCTGGCTTGTCACGATGCGGACCGCATCTAGAACGCGCTCGGATTTCAAACCGCTCATTATCAGCGTGCCTTGGTCCATGCCTTCGGGGCGCTCGTGAGCATTACGAATCGTGATAGCGGCAAGGTTGAGCAGTGACGCCTCTTCGGTAATCGTACCGCTGTCCGACAGCACGCAAAACGCTTCCATCTGCAAACGGATGTAGTCAAAGAACCCAAAAGGCTTGAGGAACTGAATTCTCGGGTCTAGACCTTCCATACCCAGTGCTTCCAAGCGCTGCCGAGTGCGTGGGTGAGTAGAAACGATCACGGGTTTGTCGTAGGTGTTTACTAACGCCTGCAAGGTATCAAGCAAGTCCTGTAAGTTTGCAGGCGTATCAACGTTTTCCTCTCGATGAGCGCTGACAACAAAGAACTCTTTAGGCTTCAACTCGAGCTTTTTCAAAATCTCGGAATGTGCAATCTTAGGCTTGAAGTACTCCAGTACTTCCTGCATATGGGAGCCGGACTTGATAATGCGGTCAGGGGGAATCCCCTCATCCAGCAAGTAACGACGAGCATGCTCTGTCAATACAAGATTGATGTCGCTCAGGTGATCCAGGACTTTACGGTTAAGCTCTTCAGGTACACGCTGATCGAAACAGCGATTACCGGCTTCCATATGAAACACCGGAATCTTTCTACGCTTCGCCGCGATCACCGATAAGCAGGAGTTAGTGTCTCCGTAGAGAAGCAAGGCGTCAGGCTTCTCCACGTCCATCACTTCGTCAGCTTTTTCAATGACACGGGCGATGGTCTGCGCGGCGTTACTGCCTACGGCGCCCAAAAAATAATCAGGCTTGCGAATATCCAGATCATCAAAGAAAACCTGGTTTAATTCATAATCAAAATTTTGCCCAGTGTGTACCAGAATATGCTGGGTGTGCTCATCAAACTCTGCAATGACCCTGGACATCTTGATCAACTCAGGACGCGTTCCGACAATTGTCATGACCTTAAGCATTGAGTTGCCCCTGAATGTATGGCAGTTTTAATAGCAATTGTTTGACACCATCAACATTCAGTTGAACAGTATTATGTGACGTGTAGTCGTCGGAACCCGCAATACCGAGCTCTCCCTCTACAACAAACTTTGCGTAGTTAAGATCCCGATTATCGGCTGGAACGCGATAGTACTGACCCATGTCTTCTGCTTTTGCCAGTTCCTCACGAGAAACGAGCGACTCGTAGAGTTTTTCGCCATGGCGTGTACCGATAATACGAATCTCGTTGTTCTTCTCGAACAGCTCTTTCAGCGCTTGGGCAAGCACCTCAATAGTCGACGCCGGTGCTTTCTGAACAAAGATATCGCCTTGACGACCGTGCTCGAATGCATGCAGCACCAAGTCCACAGAGTCCTCAAGGGACATCAGGAATCGGGTCATGGTCGGGTCGGTAATGGTAATCGACTTACCTTCCTTCAACTGCTCAATAAAGAGCGGTATTACTGAACCGCGAGATGCCATTACGTTCCCGTAGCGTGTGGCACAGAAAACCGTTTCACCACTGGACTGCATTCTTGCCTTGGCAACCATGAGTTTCTCCATCATTGCCTTGGAGATCCCCATCGCATTGATTGGATAAACCGCTTTGTCAGTGCTCAGTACGATGACCCGCTCAACCTGATTGTCAATGGCCGCCTTCATCACGTTCTCGGCACCCAGCACGTTCGTCCGAATAGCCTCCATTGGGTAGAACTCGCAGGATGGCACTTGTTTGAGTGCTGCTGCGTGAAACACGTAATCTACGCCTTTCATAGCGCCGCGAATGCTGTCGTAATCGCGAACGTCCCCAATGTAGAACTTCAACTTGGGATTGTTTAAAGCAATCCGCATATCTTCTTGTTTCTTCTCATCACGGCTGAAGATGCGAATTTCTTTCACATCCGTTTTGAGAAAACGATTCAAGACAGCGTTGCCAAACGAACCGGTACCACCAGTAATCATTAAAACTTTGTTATCGAACATCGCCAGACACCTGAAAATTAGTTGAAATCATGCATGTATTTGACCAGAGCCGGCCACTCCGGGGCAACGTACCCGGTCGCCATCCGAAATCGACTGGAGTCCAGCGAGCGATCGATAGAAAGTTCATCTGAAGGTGTGATATCGATGTCTTTCTTGTACACGTCAGCGATCAGACTTAACAGCTCGTACTTATTTATTGGCTGTGCAGAAACGTGGTAAAGACCATGCAGCTCGGGATGAGGCAGCACATAATCATTTATTACCCTGGCGAGCTCCATCGTTGGCAACCCGGAAAAAACCGCCCGAGTAAAACCCTTGACCTGCCCCTGTTGGGCAAGGAACCAACCGACAAGACTACGCTGACCCGCAAGCTCCTTGCCAATGATCGAGGTACGCAATGTAATCGCGTGCGGATAGTCAACTTCGCCCAGAAGTTTGGACCGACCGTACAAATCGTAGGCGTCTGGGAAATCCGATTCGAGGTATCCGCCCTTCGATCCCGAAAAAACGCAGTCGGTACTTATATGTACCAAGCGAGCGTCGGTAGCCTTACACAAGGCGGCCAGTCGATGAGGAAGCAGCGTATTGATGGGAACGGCTTGTAGAGGATCATTTGCATCAGCGAGTTGCTTTACCAGCCCCACACAGTTCACGACGACGTCTGGCTGGATACTGCCGAAGGCTTTTATAAGGGAATCTTGGCTTTCAACATCAATTCCGAAGACTAGCTTCTCGGCCAGAGCTCCAGAGAAATGGCTACGAGCACTTTCGCTTCGGGCTGTACCAAAAACACTCAAACCAGGATTAGCAGAAAGCACGCGGTACACCGCGTTGCCTAGCATCCCAGAAACCCCCAAAACCATGACTTTCATTGCATTATTCCCCACGTCCCTGCCACTAAAAAGCCGTTCAACGCCTAGCGTGACCCGACACATTCTGCTGAAGTCTTCGAACGGAGCAGCAAAAAACATCACTACCAACGGACAACACGCGCAACGCGGTGTTCGCACATTTTTGAAATGTTTTCAGTTATTCCACCCAGCCTTCGCGAAAGTCAATCATCAGGCTTGGAGGCCCCAAGCCCATCGCTATGGCGCGCAATCCGTTTTATGTGGGCGTTTGCTATTTATGCGCCACACACCAAACGGCCCATTTTAATGATAATGTTTCGATAATAAAACAATGAAACACAAAAAGTGCCCCATTAGCGCTTTAGCGCGGTGTTCTCGGCCCCAGGCATCCAAATTCCTCACAAATTTGACAACAACAGTGGGCTACTTAGCATCCTGTGCGGCAATTATTACAAAAATTGTACTAAATAAACCCTCGCGACGGCCGACACCCCTTCAAAGCCTTGTGGATTGAACAATCATGCGTAATAACCAACCCGTTACCCAGCGCGAACGTACCTTCCCCGCCCAGCAACGGTTGATCTCCACCACAGACGCTAAAGGTGTCATCACCTACTGCAACGACGCCTTCGTCGAAATCAGTGGGTTCACCCGCGACGAACTGATCCGTGCTCCGCACAACCTGGTGCGTCACCCGGATGTGCCGTCGGCCGTGTTCGCACACATGTGGTCCACGCTCAAACAAGGCTTGCCATGGATGGGCATCGTTAAGAACCGCTGCAAGACCGGTGATCACTACTGGGTTAACGCCTATGTGACGCCCGTCTTCGATGGCAATCAGGTGGTCGGCTACGAGTCGGTGCGCATCAAGCCCACCGCCGAGCAGATACGCCGGGCCGAAGCGCTCTATCAACGCATCAACCAGGGCAAGTCTGCCGTTCCTCAGCGGGACAAGTGGCTGCCGGTCTTGCAGGATTGGCTGCCATTTATCCTGGTCAGCCAACTGAGCTTTATGATCGGCGCGTCGCTCAACTCCCACTGGGGCTTTGCCTTGGCCGCAGGGTTGTCGGTGCCGCTGGGCCTGCTCGGCCTGAGCTGGCAACAGCGCGGCCTCAAGCGCTTGCTGCGCTTGGCTGAGCAGACCACGTCCGATCCCTTGATCGCGCAGATGTACACCGACAGCCGTGGCGCTCAAGCGCGACTGGAGATGTCGATCCTCAGCCAGGAAGCGCGTCTGAAGACGTGCCTTACACGCCTGCAGGACACCGCCGAGCACCTCAACGACCAGGCGGCGCAGTCCAACACCCTGGCGCATAACAGCTCCAGCGGCCTGGAACGCCAACGTGTGGAAACCGAACAGGTGGCCACGGCGGTCAATCAGATGGCAGCGACTACCCAGGAAGTCGCCAGCCATGTGCAACGCACCGCTGACGCCACCCAGGAAGCCAATCGCCTGACCGGTCGCGGCCGCGACATCGCCGGAGAAACCCGCGAGGCGATCCAGCGCTTGTCCGTCGCCGTGGGTGAAACCGGTGTGACCGTCACTCAGTTGGCCAAAGACAGCGATGAGATCGGCGGCGTGGTCGACGTTATCAAGGGCATTGCCGACCAGACCAACCTGCTGGCACTGAACGCCGCCATCGAAGCGGCGCGCGCCGGTGAAATGGGCCGTGGTTTTGCGGTGGTGGCTGACGAAGTACGTCAACTGGCGCAACGCACCGCGGAATCCACCGGGCAGATCCATGCCCTGATCGCCAAGCTGCAGCAAACCGCCAGCGCCGCGGTACAAACCATGGACGCCGGGCATCGCCAGGCCGAAGAAGGTGTGGCGCGGGTGATGGAGGCGGATCAGGCGTTGGTGGGTATCAGTGAAGCAGTGGCCAATATCACTGACATGACCACCCAGATTGCGGCGGCGACCGAAGAGCAAAGCGCGGTGGCCGAAGAGATCAGCCGTAACATCAGCACGATTGCGCTGTTGGCGGACCAGACTTCGGAACAGGCGTTGAACTCGGCGCAGTTGAGTGAAGAGCTGACGCATACCGCGAATACTCAGTACTCGCTGGTAGAGCGTTTCAACCGGTAGACCGCTAATCGCCGGCAAGCCAGCTCCCACATTTTGAATGGGCTCACAAAACAAAATGTGGGAGCTGGCTTGCCGGCGATGGGCCCTACAGGGCAGCGAGAAACCCGGCCACTTGCACCGCAGCAGCCTCCAGATGCTGCTCATGACTAAACCCCGACGCCTTCAACGGCTTCAAGTCATGATCCCCCGCCACCAGCCACATCACCTCGATGCTCGGCGACAACTCATACCCCTCCACCGCAGCCCGATTACCCAACGCATCGCGCTCACCCTGCACAATCAACGTCGGAGTCCTCAGCCCGGCCAGATGCTCGACCCGTGGTTTTTCCGGTTTGCCCACCGCATAGAACGGATAGCCCAGGCACACCAGTCCATCAGCCTCTAACTCATCGGCCAAGAGACTGGCCATACGCCCGCCCATGGACTTGCCGCCGACGGCCAATTTCCCAGCGACATGACGTCGCACCTCGGCGTACACCTCACGCCAGGCTTCCAACAGTTTCGGCGCCGGGTTCGGTGGGCGTTTGCCGCCATCCACTCGACGCTGGGCCATGTAGGGAAACTCGAAGCGCAACACGTTCACGCCATGCCCGGCAAGGCGTGCAGCCATGTCGTTCATGAAAGATGAGTCCATCGGTGCGCCGGCACCGTGGGCCAGGATCAACGTCACGGGCTCGACCGAAGCAGCCCTCGACGCGACATCCCACAGCCAGCCGCGTTCCCTCACACAGTGCGCCCATTGATCCCCGTCAATACTGGCCTTGTGCTCTTTGCCCATGCTTGCCTCGCTTTTTAGTCTGCCTATAACTCCAGCCCAAGTGCCGCATTTGCTTGGGTTGAACCGTGGATGGGGAACCATGAACACTACTTTAAGTACCGCCTATAACTACAAGGTGGTCCGCCAATTCGCCATTATGACGGTGGTGTGGGGCATCGTCGGCATGGGGCTCGGGGTTTTTCTCGCCGCCCAATTGGTTTGGCCTGCACTCAACTTCGATTTGCCCTGGACCAGCTTCGGCCGCCTGCGCCCGCTGCACACCAACGCGGTGATCTTCGCCTTTGGTGGTTGCGCGCTGTTCGCCAGCTCCTTTTACTCGGTACAACGTACCTGCCAGACACAGCTGTTCGCGCCGAAAATCGCCGCATTCTGCTTTTGGGGCTGGCAGTTGGTGATTGTGCTGGCCGCCATCAGCTTGCCGCTGGGCTACACCACCTCCAAGGAATATGCCGAGCTGGAATGGCCGATCGCCATTTTGATCGCCATCGTCTGGGTAGCCTACGGCGTCGTGTTCTTCGGCACGGTGATGAAGCGCAAGACCAAGCACATCTACGTTGGTAACTGGTTCTTCGGTGCCTTCATCATCACCGTGGCCATCCTGCATATCGTCAACCACGCCTCCCTGCCGGTGAGCTGGACCAAGTCCTACTCGGCCTACGGCGGTGCGACGGATGCCATGGTGCAGTGGTGGTACGGCCATAACGCGGTAGGCTTTTTCCTCACCGCAGGCTTCCTCGGGATGATGTACTACTTCGTGCCGAAACAGGCCGAGCGTCCGGTGTACTCCTATCGCTTGTCTATTGTGCACTTCTGGGCATTGATCACCCTGTACATCTGGGCCGGCCCTCACCACTTGCACTACACCGCGCTGCCGGACTGGGCACAGTCCCTGGGCATGGTGATGTCGCTGGTACTGCTGGCACCCAGTTGGGGCGGCATGATCAACGGCATGATGACCCTGTCGGGCGCCTGGCATAAGTTGCGCAGCGACCCGATCCTGCGCTTCCTCGTGGTTTCCCTGGCCTTCTACGGCATGTCGACCTTCGAAGGGCCGATGATGGCCATCAAGACCGTCAACGCCCTCTCCCACTACACCGACTGGACCATCGGCCACGTACACGCCGGCGCCCTCGGTTGGGTGGCGATGATCTCCATCGGCGCGCTGTACCACATGATCCCGAAAGTCTTCGGTCGCGAGCAGATGTACAGCCTCGGCCTGATCAACGCGCACTTCTGGCTGGCCACCATCGGCACCGTGCTCTACATCGCCTCGATGTGGGTCAACGGCATCGCCCAGGGCCTGATGTGGCGTGCAGTCAACGAAGACGGCACCTTGACCTACTCCTTCGTCGAAACCCTGGTGGCCAGCCATCCTGGCTTCATCGTGCGGCTGGTGGGCGGGGCGATCTTCCTCAGCGGCATGTTGCTGATGGCTTACAACACATGGCGCACCGTGCGTTCGGCACAGCCTGTCGAAGTCGCCGCTGCGGCGCAGATGGCCTGAGGAGTCAGTGATGAAACATGAAACGATTGAAAAGAACGTCGGCCTGCTGATGTTGCTGATGGTGCTCGCCGTGAGCATCGGCGGCCTGACCCAGATCGTCCCGCTGTTCTTCCAGGACGTGACCAATAAGCCGGTGGAAGGCATGAAACCCTACACCGCGCTGCAGTTGGAAGGCCGCGACATCTATATCCGCGAAGGCTGTGTGCAGTGCCATTCACAGATGATCCGCCCGTTCCGCGCCGAGACCGAGCGCTACGGCCACTACTCGGTGGCGGGCGAAAGCGTGTGGGACCACCCATTCCTGTGGGGTTCCAAGCGCACCGGGCCGGACCTGGCCCGCGTCGGCGCACGTTACTCGGACGACTGGCACCGCGCGCACTTGTACAACCCGCGCAACGTGGTACCCGAGTCGAAAATGCCGGCCTACCCGTGGCTGGTCACCGCCCCGGTCGACAGCAGCCACACCGAGACCAAGTTGAAAGTGATGCGCACCCTCGGCGTGCCGTACACCGACGACGACATCAGTGGCGCAGTCGCCAGTCTCAAGGGCAAGACCGAAATGGACGCGCTGGTTTCCTACCTGCAAGTGCTCGGCACTGCCATTAAGAGCAAGAGGTGAGCCATGGGATTTGAATTCGATGCGGGCACCATCCGCGGCCTTGGCACGCTGGTGGTCGCCATCGCCTTTATCGGCCTGTCGCTGTGGGTGTTCAACAACCGGCGCAATGCGGAATTCGAGCAGGCACGCCTGCTGCCGTTCGCCGATGAACCTTCTCCATCCGACGCTCAAGAAGAGCCTGCAACAAGGAGCACTCGGCCATGACTACGTTTTGGAGTACATGGATCTGCGTATTGACCCTCGGCAGCCTTATCGGCCTGACCTGGCTGTTGATCGGCACCCGCAAGGGCGAGACCAAAGGCAGCGTCGACCAGACCATGGGGCACGCTTTCGACGGTATCGAGGAATACGACAACCCGCTGCCCCAGTGGTGGTTCATGCTGTTCGCCGGCACTTTGGTGTTTGCGGTCGGCTACCTGATCCTCTACCCGGGCCTGGGCAACTGGAAAGGCGTATTGCCCGGTTATGAAGACGGCTGGACCCAAACCAAGGAATGGGACAAGGAAATGGCCAAAGCCGATGCCAAGTTCGGGCCGATCTTCGCCAAATTCGCGGCCATGCCGGTGGAAGAAGTCGCCAAGGACCCGCAAGCGCTGAAAATGGGCGGTCGCCTGTTCGCCTCCAACTGTGCGGTGTGCCACGGCTCGGATGCCAAGGGCGCCTACGGCTTCCCCAATCTGGCGGACAACATCTGGCGCTGGGGCGGCTCCGCCGAAACGATCAAGGCCACCATCCTCAACGGTCGTCACGCGGCAATGCCGGCCTGGGGCGAGATGCTGGGCGATGACGGCGTGAAGAACGTCGCAGCCTATGTGCGCCACGACCTGGCCAAGCTGCCCTTGCCGGCCGACAGCACCGCCGACCTGGCCGCCGGCCAAGCCGCGTTCAACACCACCTGCGTGGCATGCCACGGTCCGCAAGGACACGGCATGGAAGCCATGGGTGCGCCAAACCTGACCGAGCCTGCCGGCTTTATCTACGGCACCAGCCTGGCACAGTTGCAGCAGACCATCCGCCATGGCCGCCAAGGCCAGATGCCTGCGCAGGAAGCGCTGCAAGGCAATGACAAAGTGCATCTGCTGGCCGCCTACGTTTACAGCCTGTCCCACACCGCTGAAGGCGCAATGCCGGAAAGCCAAGCCGAGTAACCGTTGCCCCTTGAACTGCCGCCTCTGATCAGAGTGCGGCAGCTCAAGCTTTTTTCGCGACCAAGTGTCGCACCCTTCCAAAGCCCAACTTTCCCCTCCTGCCATTCGGGTCTACGCTTGTTCCCACAGTGGATCGGTATTGGCCGGTCGACGGCCGATTTGCACTCGATGGGTTGAACATTTCTGCTCGATGACAGGCGCAAAGGCTGGCAGTGACCGGCTGTCGTGCCACTGACCACTCGTCACTTCGACAGCGTGTTTGCACACACCAAGTTACAAGTCTCCCCGACCCTGAAAATTTCCTGTCCACTTGATCAGCTTTCTATTTCTGATTTTGTCCTTACGCCAAACATGGAAAGGGCGCAGAATCTGGCGTGGAACGCATTGATACAGGTCAGCCATTGCGTTGCAATGGCCCCTCGCTTTCTACATACTTGCGGCCGAATTTTACCTATAAAAAAACCTAAACCGTGGAACCTTAGAATGAGCACAGCAATCAGTCCGACTGCTTATAACTATAAGGTAGTCCGCCAGTTCGCCATCATGACGGTGGTCTGGGGGATCCTTGGCATGGGGCTCGGGGTGTTCATCGCCTCGCAATTGGTTTGGCCGGAGTTGAATCTCGGTTTGCCATGGACGACCTTCGGCCGCCTGCGCCCGCTGCACACCAACCTGGTGATTTTTGCCTTCGGTGGATGTGCGTTGTTTGCCACTTCCTACTATGTCGTGCAGCGAACCTGCCAGACGCGACTGATCTCCGACGGCCTCGCCGCTTTCACCTTCTGGGGTTGGCAAGCCGTCATCGTCGGCGCGGTGGTTACGCTACCGCTGGGCTACACCACCACCAAGGAATACGCCGAGCTGGAATGGCCGATCGCCATTTTGCTGGCCATCGTCTGGGTGACGTACGCCGTGGTGTTCTTCGGCACCATCGTCAAGCGCAAGACCAAGCACATCTATGTGGGTAACTGGTTCTACGGTGCTTTCATCCTGGTGACGGCGATGCTGCACATCGTCAACCACGCCTCCCTGCCGGTCAGCCTGTTCAAGTCCTACTCGGCCTACGCCGGGGCGACGGATGCGATGATCCAATGGTGGTACGGCCATAACGCCGTAGGCTTCTTCCTCACCACCGGTTTCCTGGGGATGATGTACTACTTCGTGCCGAAACAGGCCGAACGTCCGATCTACTCCTATCGCCTGTCCATCGTGCACTTCTGGGCGCTGATCACCCTGTATATCTGGGCTGGCCCACACCACTTGCACTACACAGCACTGCCGGACTGGGCACAGTCCCTGGGCATGGCGATGTCGATCATCCTGCTGGCGCCAAGCTGGGGCGGCATGATCAACGGCATGATGACCCTGTCGGGCGCCTGGCATAAATTGCGTACCGACCCGATCCTGCGCTTCCTGGTGGTTTCCCTGGCGTTCTACGGCATGTCGACCTTCGAAGGGCCGATGATGGCGATCAAGACCGTCAACTCACTGTCCCACTACACCGACTGGACCATCGGCCACGTACACGCCGGCGCGCTTGGTTGGGTGGCGATGATCTCCATCGGCGCGCTGTACCACATGATCCCGAAACTGTTCGGCCGTGCGCAGATGCACAGCGTCGGGCTGATCAACACCCACTTCTGGCTGGCCACTATCGGCACCGTGCTCTACATCGCTTCGATGTGGGTCAACGGCATCACCCAGGGCCTGATGTGGCGCGCGATCAACGATGACGGCACCCTCACCTACTCCTTCGTCGAAGCGCTGCAAGCCAGCCACCCGGGCTACATCGTCCGAGCTATTGGTGGTGCTTTCTTTGCCAGCGGCATGCTGTTCATGGCCTACAACGTCTGGCGCACCGTGCGCGCCTCCGACCCGGCAGAAGCCGAAGCCGCCGCCAAGATCGCCGTTGTGGGAGCTCACTGATGAAGCATGAAGTAGTCGAGAAGAACATCGGCCTGCTGGCCTTCTTCATGGTCATCGCCGTGAGTATCGGCGGCCTGACCCAAATCGTTCCGCTGTTTTTCCAGGACGTCACCAATAAGCCGGTGGAAGGCATGAAGCCGCGCCCCGCCCTTGAGGTCGAAGGACGCGACGTGTTCATCGCCAACGGTTGCGTGGGCTGCCACTCGCAGATGATCCGTCCATTCCGCGCCGAAACCGAACGCTACGGCCACTACTCGGTTGCCGGTGAAAGCGTATGGGACCACCCATTCCTGTGGGGCTCCAAACGTACCGGCCCGGACTTGGCCCGTGTAGGCGGGCGTTACTCCGATGACTGGCAGCGTGCGCACTTGTACAACCCGCGCAACGTGGTGCCTGAGTCCGTCATGCCGGCGTACCCGTTCCTCGTTGAACACAAGCTCGACGGCAAAGACACCGCCAAAAAGCTCGAAGTCCTGCGCACCCTCGGCGTGCCCTACACCGATGAAGACATCGCCGGTGCGGCCGCGGCCGTGAAGGGCAAGACCGAAATGGACGCATTGGTGGCCTACCTGCAAGGCCTGGGCACCATCATCAAAAGCAAACGGTGATCTTCATGGATATCGGGATGATTCGTGGCCTGGGCACCGTTGTGGTGATGGTGGCCTTTATCGGCCTGGCGTTGTGGGTGTTCAGCCCCAAGCGCAAGTCGGAGTTTGAAGACGCGACCTTGCTGCCCTTTGCGGATGATCCCGAAGCCATCAAGCACGTCGAGCAAGCTTCTAGGAGTAACAAAGAATGACTACGTTCTGGAGTCTGTACGTCACAGTCCTCAGTCTGGGTACCATTTTCGCCCTGACCTGGCTGCTGCTGTCGACCCGCAGGGGGCAGCGTACCGAGCAAACGGACGAGACCGTCGGTCACTCGTTCGACGGTATCGAGGAGTACGACAACCCGCTGCCGAAATGGTGGTTCATGCTGTTCGTCGGCACCATCATCTTCGCCCTTGGTTACCTGGCGCTGTACCCCGGCTTGGGCAACTGGAAAGGCGTGCTGCCTGGCTACAACTACCTCGATAACGACAAACAAACCCCGTTCGCCAACGGCCAGACCGGCTGGACCGGCGTGCACGAATGGGAAAAGGAAATGGCCAAGTCGGACGCCAAGTTCGGCCCGATCTTCGCCAAGTTCGCCTCGATGCCGATTGAAGACGTGGCCAAGGACCCGCAGGCCTTGAAGATGGGGGGCCGCCTGTTTGCCTCCAACTGCTCGGTGTGCCACGGCTCCGACGCCAAGGGCGCCTACGGCTTCCCCAACCTGACCGATGCCGACTGGCGCTGGGGGGGCGAACCGGCCACCATCAAGGAAACCATCATGAAGGGCCGCCATGCTGTGATGCCAGCTTGGCTGGATGTCCTGAAGGAGCAAGGCGTCAGCGACGTCGCCGCTTATGTAGTGACCAACCTGGATGGCCGCAAACTGCCGGAGGGGGCCAAGGTTGACGTGGCCAACGGCGAAAAACTCTTCGCCACCAACTGCGTGGCCTGCCACGGCCCGCAAGGCAAAGGCACCGCAGCGATGGGCGCACCCGACCTGACCCACCCAGGTGCATTCATCTACGGTTCAAGCTTCGCCCAGCTGCAGCAGACCATCCGCTATGGCCGCCAGGGTCAAATGCCTGCGCAGGAGCAATTGCAGGGGAATGACAAAGTGCACTTGCTGGCGGCGTATGTTTACAGTTTGTCCCATGGGGACAAGAAGGCTGAGGAGCAGTAAGCCTCAGCAAAAACAAAGCCCCGCACAGTGAACGCTGGCGGGGCTTTGTTATTTCAGCCCTCAAGCATTTTCAGCAGATGGGCACACGACCGCTCGTAGCTTCGGGCTTGTCGTCGACCTCCGCAAAGTAGTAACGTAACTACATTCAGTCTGATAAAGGGGGATACCCCATGACCATCACCACCATTTCCAGCCGCGAATTCAACCAAGACACAAGCGGTGCCAAAAAAGCCGCTCGCCAAGGGCCGGTTTTTATCACCGATCGAGGCAAGCCCGCCCATGTACTGCTAAGCATTGAGGACTACCAGAAACTGACAGGTCTCAACGCTGACATCGTTGATCTGTTAGTGATGCCGGAAGCGGCCGATATCGACTTCGAAACCGAACGTGCCGTGATCACTCATCGACCCGTGGACCTCTCTTGATGTATCTACTCGACACCAACGTAATCTCTGAACTTCGTAAACCCCAGGCTGACGCGAACGTGGTTGCCTGGGCCAAAAGCGTCATTGCGCCGCGCATGTTTATCTCGGCGATTACGTTGAAAGAGTTGGAAACTGGAGTGCTGCGCATGGAGCGTCGGGACCCGGCTCAGGGAAAGGTATTGCGTACCTGGCTAAAGCGTCATGTGATGCCGGCGTTCGATGCCAGAATCCTGCCAGTTGATGCCGCAGTCGCATTACGTTGCGCCCACTTACACGTACCCGACCAGGCTAACGAAAGTGATGCGCTGATTGCTGCAACCGCTCTGGTTCATGGGCTCACCGTCGTCACGCGCAACGTCAGTGATTTCAAGTCCAGCGGCGTTCCGTTGATCAATCCATGGGACGAATGAGCGGCCCACCCGAAAAAACCGTCCATACTTCCCAAGTCAATTGATCCAGATCACGTACACCATCAATTGATTTCCCCCAACGCGACCAAAGGTCGCACCCGTTCAGCTGCATCAGGGGCGTATCATTACGCCACTGCAACACCCCCAATTTGACCCCGGTTGGCACGTACTGGCCGAGGCAAATCTCCACCGCCGTGGGATGCAATGATGAGCGATCAGATACCGGTACATGACGTTACCCCGCCGGCCAAAAACGCCAGCAACACTGTCGACCTCTACGCCTCGCGAGAGAAAATTTATACCCGTGCCTTCACCGGCCTGTTCCGCAATTTGCGCATGCTCGGCGGTGCCGGTTTGTTCCTGCTCTACTTCGGCACCGTATGGCTGAATTGGGGTGGCCACCAGGCGGTTTGGTGGAACCTGCCGGAGCGTAAATTCTTCATTTTTGGCGCGACCTTCTGGCCCCAGGATTTCATCCTGCTCTCTGGGATTCTCATCGTTGCCGCCTTCGGCCTGTTCTTTATCACGGTGTACGCCGGGCGTGTGTGGTGCGGCTATACCTGCCCGCAAAGCGTGTGGACCTGGATCTTCATGTGGTGTGAAAAGGTCACCGAAGGCGACCGCAACCAGCGCATCAAACTCGACAAGGCACCGATGGGCGCCAACAAGTTCCTGCGTAAATTCAGCAAGCACACGCTGTGGCTATTGATCGGTTTTGTCACCGGCATGACCTTCGTCGGCTACTTCTCGCCAATCCGCGAGCTGGTGTTCGATTTCTTCACCGGCCAGGCCGATGGCTGGTCGTATTTCTGGGTCGGCTTCTTCACCCTCGCCACCTACGGCAACGCCGGCTGGCTGCGTGAGCAAGTGTGCATCTACATGTGCCCGTACGCGCGATTCCAAAGCGTGATGTTCGACAAGGACACCCTGATCGTGTCCTACGATCCACGCCGTGGCGAAGCACGTGGCCCGCGTAAAAAAGGCACCGACTACAAGGCCCAGGGCCTGGGGGATTGCATCGATTGCACGATGTGCGTGCAGGTGTGCCCTACCGGGATCGACATCCGCGACGGCCTGCAAATCGAGTGCATCGGCTGTGCCGCCTGCATCGATGCCTGCGACAACATCATGGACAAGATGGAATACCCGCGCGGCCTGATCAGCTATACCACCGAGCACAACCTGTCAGGGCAGAAAACCCATAAGCTGCGCCCGCGACTGATCGGTTATGCCCTGGTGCTGCTGGCGATGATCAGCCTGCTGGTCGCAGCGTTTTTCATGCGCTCACTGGTGGGCTTCGACGTCAGCAAAGACCGTGTGCTGTATCGCGAAAACGCCGAAGGGCGAATCGAAAACGTCTACAGCCTGAAGATCATGAACAAGGACCAGCGCGACCACACCTATGTGCTCGACGCCTCGGGCCTGCCAGACCTCAAGCTGCAAGGCCGACGCGAAATCAAGGTCGCCGCGGGGGAAATCTTCAGCATGCCGGTGGAGCTTTCCAGCGCGCCGGAGCAATTGCCATCGAGCACCAACGAGGTGAAATTCATCCTCCAGGATGCCGATGACGACAGTATCCACGTTGAAGCCAAGAGCCGATTCATCGGCCCACAAGTTCGTTAAAAGAGAGCCCAATAATGCCCGCAGCAACTGCCGCAAGCCCCTGGTACAAACACCTCTGGCCCTGGATCATCATTGGGATCCTGACCTGCTCGGTGACCTTGACCCTGTCCATGGTGACCATCGCGGTGAACAACCCCGACAACCTGGTCAACGACAACTACTACGAGGCCGGCAAAGGTATCAACCGCTCCCTGGACCGTGAACTGCTGGCCCAGACCCTGCAACTGCGTGCCAAGGTGCACCTGGACGAACTGACTGGCGAGGTTGAACTGCACCTCACCGGTAACAGCAATCCGAGCACCCTGGAACTGAACCTGATCTCCCCGACCCAGCCGGAGAAGGATCGCAAGATCATCCTGAGCCGCAGCGACAGCGAACACGGCCGCTACATCGGCCAGGTTACCGACAAGGTCGAAGGCCGGCGCTTCGTGGAATTGCTCGGCGTGGAAGGTGACAAGACCTGGCGCATGTTTGAAGAAGAGCTGGTCAGCCACGACAAGGACTTGCTGCTGGGTGATGAGCCATTGCAGGGTGCTGAAGACCTGAATAAGTAAAAAGCCTGCGCTTCGCGCATCGCGGGCAAGCCCGCTCCCACATTGGATCGCGGTCTCCTGTGGGAGCCAGGCTTGCCCGCGACGAGGCCCTCCCAGCCGACTAAGATCCATACCCATGACCAGCCCAACCCCCTGCTACCACTGCGCCCTGCCCGTCCCTCCGGGCAGCCGGTTTACCGCCGTGATTCTCAGCGAGCGTCGCGAACTGTGCTGCCCTGGCTGCCAGGCGGTGGCCGACGCGATTGTGTCCGCAGGCCTGGAAAGTTATTACCAGCATCGCAGCGAAGCCTCGACCAACCCCGAAGCGCTGCCGGTGCAATTGGTGGATGAACTGGCGCTGTACGACCGCGCCGACGTGCAAAAACCCTTTGTGCGCCATGAAGGCGAACTCGCCGAAACCACCCTGTTGATGGAAGGTATCAGCTGCGCCGCCTGTGGCTGGCTGATCGAAAAACACCTGCGCAGCCTGCCCGCCGTGGCGGAGGCGCGCTTGAACCTGTCCAACCACCGCTTGAGTGTACGTTGGGCTGACGCGCAATTGCCGTTGAGCCAGTTGCTCAGCGAGCTACGCCATATCGGCTATGCCGCCCACCCCTATCAGGCTGATCGCGCGGCCGAGCAACTGGCCAACGAAAACCGCCTGGCTTTGCGACAACTGGGCGTGGCGGGATTGCTGTGGTTCCAGGCGATGATGGCGACCATGGCCACCTGGCCGGAATTCAATATCGACCTGAGCCCGGAGTTGCACGTCATCCTGCGCTGGGTCGCAATGTTTCTGACAACACCCATCGTGTTCTACAGCTGTGCGCCGTTTTTCAAAGGTGCCCTGCGCGACTTACGCACACGCCACCTGACCATGGATGTGTCGGTGTCGCTGGCGATTGGCGGTGCGTACCTGGCAGGCATCTGGACCGCGATTACCGGTGTGGGCGAGTTGTACTTCGACGCCGTCGGTATGTTCGCCCTATTCCTGCTGGCGGGCCGCTATCTGGAACGCCGCGCCCGGGAACGCACCGCCGCCGCGACTGCCCAATTGGTCAATCTGCTGCCCGCCTCATGCCTGCGCTTGAAAGGCGATGGTCAAAGCGAGCGCATCTTGTTGAGTGAATTGGCGTTGGGCGACCGGGTGCTGGTGCATCCGGGCGCCGTACTGCCGGCGGACGGGGTGATCCTCGACGGCCAATCCAGCATCGATGAGTCCCTGCTGACGGGCGAATACTTGCCGCAACCCCGCCATGTCGGCGACACCGTCACTGCCGGCACGCTCAACGTCGAAGGCGCATTGACCGTCGAAGTCCGCGCCTTGGGTCATGACACGCGCCTCTCCGCTATCGTGCGCCTGCTGGAGCGCGCCCAAGCGGAGAAACCGCGCCTGGCACAAATCGCCGACCGCGCTGCGCAATGGTTCCTGCTGTGCTCGCTGATCGCGGCGGCGCTGATCGGCCTATTGTGGTGGGAGCTGGACTCATCGCGGGCGTTCTGGATTGTGCTGGCAATGCTGGTAGCCACCTGCCCTTGCGCGCTGTCCCTGGCTACACCGACTGCTCTCACTGCTGCCACCGGCACCCTGCACAAACTCGGGCTGCTGCTGACCCGTGGACATGTGCTGGAAGGCCTTAACCAGATCGACACGGTGATTTTCGACAAAACCGGCACCCTGACTGAAGGTCGACTCGCATTACGTGCAATCCGCCCTTTGAGTGCACTGAACAGCGATGAATGCCTGAGCCTCGCCGCCGCCCTGGAAAACCGCTCCGAACACCCCATCGCCCGCGCCTTCGGGCGTGCGCCGCTGGCGGCCGATGAAGTGCTCAGCTTCCCAGGCCTGGGGCTGGAAGGTCGCGTGGGTGAACGCCAGTTGCGCATCGGCCAGCCCGCCTTTGTGTGCGAACCGAGCGGTTGCCCTATCCCCACCTCACCGGGCGAAGCCGGGCAATGGCTACTGCTGGGCGACCGCGAAGGCGCCCTCGCCTGGTTCGTGCTGGATGATCGCCTGCGCACTGATGCCCCGGCCTTGCTGGCCGCCTGCAAGGCCCGCGGCTGGCGCACACTGCTGCTGTCAGGGGACAGTTCGCCGATGGTCGCCAGTGTCGCCGCGGAACTGGGCATCGACGAAGCCCACGGCGGCCTACGCCCCGACGACAAACTGCAGATACTGCAGCAGTTGCACAAAGAAGGCCGCAAAGTGCTGATGCTCGGCGATGGGGTCAACGATGTGCCCGTCCTCGCCGCCGCCGATATCAGCGTGGCCATGGGCTCGGCCACGGACCTTGCGAAAACCAGCGCCGATGCGGTGCTGCTGTCCAACCGTCTGGACGCCCTGGTGCAAGCCTTTACCCTGGCACGGCGTACCCGCCGGGTGATCATTGAAAACCTGCTGTGGGCCGGGCTGTACAATGGCCTTATGCTGCCGTTTGCCGCCCTCGGTTGGATCACTCCGATCTGGGCGGCGATCGGCATGTCCCTCAGTTCGTTGACCGTGGTGCTCAATGCCCTGCGCCTGACTCGCCTGCCGAGTGCGCAGACTAAAAGTGCCACCCTAGTAGCCCGCCCGCTGCCGGCTTGAGCCGCGCGGGCCTGGAGTGCAGATGCCAGCTCTATACGTGATGATTCCAGCGGCGCTGCTGTTAGTGGGTGTCGCCATCTACATCTTCTTCTGGGCAGTGGACAGCGGCCAATACGACGACCTCGACGGCCCGGCCCACAGCGTGTTGTTCGACGATCAGGACCCAAACCACTTGGCCGCCGTCGACGAAGCCAACGGCCCCGAGCAACCACCCACGCCCAAAGAGCCACCCCATGCTTGAACTCGCGCCACTGCTGGTCTCGGCGTTGATCCTCGGCCTGCTGGGGGGCGGCCATTGCCTGGGCATGTGCGGCGGCCTGATGGGGGCGCTGACCCTGGCGATCCCCAAGGAACAACGCAGCCGCCGCTTTCGCCTGCTGCTGGCGTACAACCTGGGACGCATCCTCAGCTATGCCAGCGCAGGGTTATTGATCGGCCTCGCCGGCTGGGCAGTGGCCAACAGCCCGGCGGCGATGTTCATGCGCGTGCTGGCCGGGTTGCTGCTGATCAGCATGGGGCTGTACCTCGCCGGCTGGTGGAGCGGCCTCACCCGTATCGAAAGCCTCGGTCGCGGCCTGTGGCGGTATATCCACCCCGTCGCCAACCGTTTGCTGCCGGTGTCCAGCCTGCCCCGCGCTTTGCTGCTGGGCGCACTCTGGGGTTGGTTGCCGTGCGGGTTGGTCTACAGCACCCTGCTGTGGGCGGCCAGCCAGGGCAATGCACTGGACAGTGCATTGCTGATGCTGGCGTTTGGCTTGGGCACTTGGCCGGTGCTGCTGGCGACCGGTTTGGCTGCCGAACGCGTCACCGCACTGTTGCGCAAACGCAGTGTGCGCATGGCGGGCGGCTTGCTGGTGATTCTCTTCGGAATATGGACGTTGCCTGGCCCGCACCAGCACTGGCTAATGGGCCATGTGGCATAGCGCCGCTCCCCGTTGATGCAAATCAAGATGCCACCTGCGGCGCGCCCCTAGACTCGGCCCACTAGCCAATCCGGGGGACCGCCCGCATGCTCGACGCCATTCGTTGGGACACTGATTTGATTCACCGCTACGACTTGGCGGGGCCGCGCTATACGTCCTACCCCACCGCCGTACAATTCGACAGCCAGGTCGGCACCTTCGACCTGTTCCACGCCCTGCGCGACAGCCGCAAGGCCGCGCGGCCGTTGTCGCTGTATGTGCATGTGCCGTTCTGCGCGAACATTTGCTACTACTGCGCCTGCAACAAGGTCATCACCAAGGACCGAGGCCGTGCCCAGGCCTACCTGCAACGCCTGGAGCAGGAAATCCAACTGGTGGCTTGCCACCTCGATCCCAAACAACCGATAGAGCAACTGCACTTCGGCGGCGGCACCCCGACCTTCCTCAGTCACGACGAACTGCGCCAAGTGATGACGCGCCTGCGCCAACATTTCAATTTGCTCGACGATGATTCCGGCGACTACGGTATAGAAATCGACCCACGTGAAGCCGACTGGGCAACCATGGGCCTACTACGCGAACTGGGCTTCAACCGAGTAAGCATCGGCCTGCAAGACCTCGACCCCGAGGTGCAACGCGCGGTCAACCGCCTGCAAAGCCTGGAAGAAACCCGCGCGGTGATCGATGCGGCGCGCACCCTGCAGTTTCGTTCGATCAATATCGACCTTATCTACGGCCTGCCCAAGCAGTCGCCGCTGAATTTCGCACGCACGGTCGAGGAAGTAATCAGGCTGCAACCTGATCGCCTGTCAGTGTTCAACTATGCGCACCTGCCGGAGCGCTTCATGCCCCAGCGGCGGATCAACACCGACGACCTGCCCTCCCCGGCAGAAAAACTGCTGATGCTGCAAACCACCATCGAGCAGTTGACCCAAGCCGGTTATCGCTACATCGGCATGGACCACTTCGCCCTGCCGGATGACGAACTGGCCGTTGCCCAGGAAGAAGGCACGCTGCAGCGCAATTTCCAGGGCTACACCACCCACGGGCATTGCGATCTGATTGGCTTAGGTGTGTCGGCGATCAGCCAGATTGGCGACCTGTATTGCCAGAACAGCAGCGACCTCAATCAGTACCAGAACGCCCTTGCCGGGGCGCAATTGGCCACCAGCCGCGGCCTGGTCTGCACCACGGATGATCGCTTGCGACGGGAAGTGATTCAGCAGTTGATCTGCAATTTCAGCCTGGGATTCGAGCGGATCGAACAGGCTTTCAACATCGATTTTCGCGGCTATTTCGACGAACTATGGCCGCAGCTGGAGACGATGGCCGCAGATGGCTTGATCGAGCTGGACGCCCAAGGCATTCGCGTATTACCTGCCGGGCGCTTGCTGGTGCGTTCGGTGTGCATGGTGTTCGATGCCTACCTGGAGCACCAGAACAGGCAACGATTTTCACGGGTGATCTGAACGCCGTTACCTCGCCGCCAGGCTCATGGCTTCCAGCTGAGCCGCAGGCGGCTCGTCTTTAAGAGCCTTGCCCAATTGCGTCTGAGCCGTGACTAGGCCGGCCTGCAATGTCGACACGGCAGCTTGCAAGTTTCCGACCCTGATCAAGCGCGCTTCCGGGGTCATGGACGTGTCAGCCGCGGCCGCAGCGAGTTCAGCCATCTTTTCGGCGATCTGCTTTTTCAGTTCGCGGATCATTTTCAGCAACTGCTTGGTGCTGTCGCTCAGGCTGCTGTTGTCGATATCACTGTTGGGAGATTGTTCGGCCTGGGAGGCGCCCATCCCCTTACCGGAAATAGTCACCTTCACGCCTTCGGTGGTCTTGGGTTCAGCAGTCTTGGCTTCAGGCACCGGGTTTTTGGTGGCTGCGTCTTTATCCTTGGCCGCATCGGAGGCCTTCCAAACCGATACCGCCGACACATTGATAAGCGGGTTTTGGACTGTGCTGACTGACATGATCTGAGCTCCAGCTCATAGAGAGACATCAATGTATCGGCACCGATACAAAAACCTTTATACCGTTGCTGCTTTTTTGTACACGCTGGCCTCATCGCCCCCCGGTGCGTTACCCTTACGTCTTATGTGTGTTTTCCCACAAGGATTTAAGAAATGTCCGAGCCAGTTAAACTGCGCGCTCACAGCCAGGCCCATTGCAAGGATTGCAGCCTGGCCCCCCTCTGCCTGCCACTTTCGTTGAATTTGGAAGACATGGATGCGTTGGACGAAATCGTTAAACGCGGTCGCCCGCTGAAAAAAGGCGAGTTTCTGTTTCGCCAAGGCGACAAGTTTGACTCCGTCTATGCTGTCCGTTCGGGGGCGTTGAAGACGTTCAGCCTGAGCGACAGCGGCGAAGAGCAGATCACCGGCTTCCACTTGCCCAGCGAGCTGGTCGGGCTGTCAGGCATGGACACCGAGATTCACCCGGTGTCGGCTCAGGCCCTGGAGACTACATCGGTGTGCGAAATCCCCTTCGAGCGCCTGGATGAGTTGGCCCTGCAACTGCCGCAACTGCGTCGCCAGTTGATGCGCGTAATGAGCCGCGAGATTCGTGACGACCAACAGATGATGCTGCTGTTGTCGAAGAAAACCGCCGACGAACGCATCGCCACCTTCCTGGTCAACCTGTCCGCACGGTTCCGTGCCCGTGGGTTCTCGGCCAACCAATTCCGCCTGAGCATGTCGCGCAATGAAATCGGCAATTATCTGGGCCTGGCAGTGGAAACCGTGTCCCGCGTGTTTACCCGCTTCCAGCAAAACGAGCTGATTGCCGCCGAAGGCAAGGAAGTGCATATCCTCGACCCGATCCAGCTGTGTGCATTGGCTGGCGGCACCCTCGACGGCTGATCCAGACACTTGCGGTCGCGCCAATCGGCGAGGCCGCAGGTATACTTCGAGTCCGTTTTCCGCCCCCAGGACTCTTCGACGATGACCTTCGATTCGTTCGACATCAAATCCCTGATCCGCCCCGTCATCGACTTCCCCAAGCCTGGGGTGATCTTTCGTGATATCACGCCGCTATTCCAATCGCCCCGCGCCCTGCGCCTGGTGGCCGATAGCTTTGCCCATCGCTACGTCGAGGCCGACTTCAGCCACATCGGCGCGATGGATGCCCGGGGCTTCCTGATCGGCTCGATCATCGCCTACCAACTGAACAAACCGCTGATCCTGTTCCGTAAGCAGGGCAAGCTGCCGGCTGACGTACTGGCCGAGGGTTACCAGACCGAATACGGCGAAGCCTTCCTCGAAGTGCACGCCGACAGCCTGTGCGAAGGCGACTCGGTGCTGATGTTCGATGACCTGATCGCCACCGGCGGCACCTTGATCGCCGCGGCGAACCTGGTACGCCGAATGGGCGCGAATATCTTCGAAGCGGCGGCGATCATCGACCTGCCGGAGCTGGGCGGCTCACAGCGCCTGCAAGACATGGGTATTCCGACGTTTTGCCTGACGCAGTTTGCGTTGAGCGAGCAATAATCAAAGCCCCATCTGTTTGCTGATGATTTCATTCATCACTTCACGGGTGCCCCCACCGATGGACAGGATGCGGTTGTCGCGATACAGCCGCTCCACCAGGCTGCCGCGCATATAGCCTTGGCCGCCGAGGATCTGCACGGCATCGTAGGTGACGCGGTCGGCAGTGTCGGTGGCGAGGTTCTTGGCCATGGAAATTTCCTTGATCACACTGATGCCGGCAGCCATCTTCGCCGCCTGGCGGTAGGTAAACTCCCGGGACACTTCCACGGCTGTGGCCATCTCTGCCAATCGATGCTTGAGCACCTGGAATTTTCCAATGGGTTTGCCAAACGCTTCGCGCTGCGCGGCCCATTTGAGGCTTTCTTCCAACGCCAGCTGTGCGGTCATGTTGGCCATCAAGGCAAGCGCCAGGCGCTCGCTCTGGAAGTTGCCCATGATGCAGGCAAAGCCCATGTTCTCGGCGCCGATCAGGTTACCCAACGGCACCCGGCAATCATCGAAAAATAACTCAGCCGTGTCCGACGCCCACCAGCCCATTTTTTTCAGGGGCTGGCCGACGGTGAAACCTGGGGTGTCTTTTTCAATGAGCAACAGACTGATACCGCCAAAGCCTGGCCCGCCGGTGCGCACGGCAACCGTATAGAAGTCGGCGCGAATACCGCTGGTGATGAAGGTCTTGCTGCCGCTGACGCGGTAATGGTCGCCATCACGGATGGCGCGGGTTTGCAGATTGGCCACATCGGAACCGCCGCTCGGCTCGGTGACGGCCAGGGCGATGATCTTTTCGCCGGCCAACACCTGGGGCGCGACACGCTCGCGCACCTCGGGGCGTGCCCATTTGATGACGGGTGGCAGGCCGATATCCAGCGAACCCAACCCGGCCACCACACCACCGGACCCACAACGCATCAGCTCTTCGCTGGCGGCGACTTTAGCGAACAGGTCGCCTTCGTGGCTGCCGCCGAGGCTTTCGGGGTAACCAATACCAAGGATCCCCGCCGCGCCCGCCTTGAGGTACAGCTCGCGAGGAAAGCTCTCAGCCTCCTCCCATTGCTCAATGCCCGACAGCATTTCACGCTCGACAAAACGGCGCACGCTGTCGCGGACCAATTGGTGGCTGGGGTCGAAGTAGTCCTGATAGGCAGACATCGGCAAGCTCCACGGTGAGGTGGAGCGAAATTACCAAGCGCTTGCTTGGTTATCAAGCCGTACGCCGACATCAAGGACGACTGAAGTTAAATGTGGTGTGGCTTACAGAGCGATTGGTTTGCGGCCTGCAAAGGAATGCGCCAGCGTCCCGCCGTCCACCAACTCCAACTCGCCACCCAACGGCACACCATGAGCGATACGCGAGGTGATCAGGCCTTTATTGCTCAGCAACTGGGCAATGTAATGCGCAGTCGCCTCACCCTCTACCGTCGGGTTGGTCGCCAGGATCACTTCAGTAAACGTGCCCTGCTCTTCAATGCGCGCCACCAACTGCGGAATACCGATAGCTTCCGGCCCCAGGCCGTCCAGCGGTGACAAATGCCCCTTGAGCACGAAGTAGCGCCCGCGATAGCCGGTCTGCTCCACCGCGTACACGTCCATTGGCCCTTCCACCACACACAGCAACGTGTCGTCGCGGCGCGGGTCGGCGCATTGCGGGCAGAGTTCTTCTTCGGTAAGGGTGCGACACTGGCGGCAATGACCTACACCGGTCATGGCCTGGCTCAAGGCCTGGGCCAACCGGGTGCCGCCGCTGCGATCACGCTCCAGCAGTTGCAAGGCCATACGCTGGGCAGTTTTCTGGCCCACGCCCGGCAAGGTGCGCAAGGCGTCGATCAGTTGGCGAATCAGGGGGCTGAAGCTCATGGGCGAAGGGTCCGACAAAACAACGAGACGCGGTTTATACCCGCGCCCCGGATTAGCGTCAAATGCTCAATCCTGCGCGATCCGCACCACCAACTTGCCGAAGTTGCGCCCCTCGAGCAAACCGATAAAAGCTTCAGGTGCTTGTTCCAGGCCCTCGACCACGTCTTCGCGGAACTTGATCTTGCCATCACGCACCCACGGCGCCATGGCGCTGAGGAATTCGGGCTGACGATCACCATAGTCGTCAAACACGATAAAGCCCTGGATACGCACACGCTTGGTCAGCAAGGTCCGCTGCAGCGCCGGCAACCGATCAGGGCCGCTCGGGGGCAGGTGGGCGTTGTAGCCGGCAATCAAGCCGCACAGAGGAATCCGTGCCTTGGGGTTGAGCAGCGGCACTACTGCGTCGAAAACTTTGCCGCCGACGTTTTCAAAGTAGATGTCGACGCCCTTGAAGCAGGCCAGAGCCAGTTCATTGGTAAAGTCAGCGCTTTTGTGATCAATGCACGCATCAAAGCCCAGCTGGTCAACCACATAGCGGCACTTGTCTGCCCCGCCTGCGATGCCCACCACGCGCAAGCCTTTGAGCTTGGCCACCTGCCCCACCACCGAGCCTACTGCGCCGGACGCTGCCGCCACCACCAGGGTTTCCCCGGCCTTGGGCTGACCGATGTCCATCAGGCCCATGTAGGCCGTCATGCCCGGCATGCCCAGCACACCCAACGCCATTGACGGGCTGGGCAACCCTTTGGGTACCGGTATCAGGTTGCGACCGTCGGAAATGCTGTGGCTCTGCCAGCCAGTGGAACCGACCACCAGGTCCCCCACTTCGAACTTCGGGTTACGCGACTGCTCGATACGGCTGACAGCCCCACCGGTCATCACCTCGTCGATTTCCACCGGCGCCGCGTAGGACGGCGCGTCGCTCATGCGTCCGCGCATGTAGGGGTCGAGGGACAGGTAGAGCGTCTTCAATAGGACCTGGCCATCCGCCAACTCCGGCAAGCTCACGCGCTCCAGGCGGAAGTTTTCCGGTGTCGGTGCGCCTTGGGGGCGTGAGACCAGGACGATACGCTGGTTCAGAGTCGATTCTTGGGTCATCAGCGGGGCTCCTCTATCGGTGATTAAATTCAGCGGTATTGGGTGCAGACCCCCAAGTTACCATTGCGTAGCAGCTGTCGAGCGCCAGCGAGGCTGCGTGGGGCGTGCCTCGATTATGCACCTGGCTCGTTGAGGGCGGTGCGGCCAACGCAGCCTCGCTGGCGCTCGACAGCTGCTACGGAGGGGTGAGTAACCAAAAAAAATGCCAGGCGCGATGCCTAGCATTTCATTCTAGCTAACGCTGACCTCAGAACGGCAGCTTCATGCCCGGCGGCAGTTGCATGCCCGCGGTCACGCCGGACATTTTGTCCTGGCTGTTGGCTTCGATCTTGCGCACGGCGTCGTTGACGGCCGCAGCGAACAACGCCTCGAGCATTTCCAGGTCATCTTCGCCTACACCTGGCAATACACTTGGGTCGATGCTCACGCGCTTGATGTCGTGACGACCGGTCATCACCACACTGACCATATCGCCACCGGCTTTACCGGTGACTTCGGCGTTGGCCAGTTCTTCCTGCATCTTGGCCATCTTTTCCTGCATCTGCTGCGCCTGCTTCATCAGGCCGGCCATGCCACCTTTCATCATGGGAATCACCTCAAAAGTACGTGGATCAATTAGTAGCCCGGTGTTATGACGCTTGGGGCACCGGGGCTTCGACAGGTTCAATAGTATCGTGACGGACGACCGCGCCGAACTGTTGCATCATTTGCTGGATGAGCGGATCAGCATGGATCGAGTCCTCGGCCTCACGCTGGCGATTGATGCGTCGACGAGTGGCGGCCTGGGCCGGGGTTTCCTGCTCGGGCTTGATCAACTCGATGGCGATGGTCAGCGTGCGCTCATGGTACTGGTTCAACGCATCATTGAGTCGGCGTTGCTGGGTCGCGTTGAACAGGGCGCTGTGGGCCGGGTCCAGGTGCAGCAACCAGTGGTCACCCTCGACGGCGATCAAGGTGCAGTTGGCGGCGATGCTGCCAGTCATGCCGGAAATCGGCAGTTTCGGGAACAGCTCCAGCCATTGCAGGGCCAACCCGGTGGCCGGGGCCGCAGCGGGCTCCGCCTCGGGCTCGGGAGCAGGCTCGGCGGTGTGTTCGCTGGCCAGGTCATCGAGGTAACTGTAGGCCGAATCCATGTCCGGCTCGATGTAGTCTTCGTCCAGCGGCGGCTCGTCGTCGAGATCGATGCCTGGCGTTGCGGCGTCAACCTGGGCGACGGTCGGCTCGGGTACAGGCGCAGAAACCCACTCAGGCGCCGCCGGTACAGCGCTGTCGGGCGTAGATGTCGGCATTGGCGTTAATTCAGGCTGCTCACCGGCGGTCTCGAGCACAGGCTCAACGAAGGGCTGCAACTCGACTTCGGCGTCTACCGGATCGTTCCAGGGCAAGTCGACCACCGGCGCAGGCGCAGGCTCTGGCTCTGGCTCGATAACCGGCGCAGGCTCGACCCTAGGCGCGGCAACAACAGGCTCAGGCTCAGGCTGCGGCGCCGGAGCAACCGGCGCAGGCACAGCAACTACTGGCGCGACCACTGCCGCACCAGCCACTGGTTTGGCGGAATCAACTGTGGCCTGGCTGATCCCCACTGGCTTTAGCGGCTGTCTCGGCGCGTCTGCCGAGTCGGCGGGCCGGAAGGCCAGCATCCTGAGCAAAACCATTTCGAAGCCACCCCGCGGGTCCGGCGCCAGGGGCAAATCCCGGCGACCGATCAGGCCCATCTGGTAGTAGAACTGCACGTCTTCAGCCGGCAACGCCTGGGCCAGGGCCAGCACACGGTCGCGGTCGCCATGGCCATTGTCGACACCTTCAGGCAAGGCCTGGGCGATGGCGACGCGGTGCAGCACATTGAGGATTTCCGAGAGCACGCCGTTCCAGTCCGGGCCTTGCTCCGACAGGTGGCGCACGGCTTCGAGCAACGCCTTGGCGTCGCCTTCGATCAGCGCGTGCAACACGTCGAATACCTGGCCGTGGTCGAGGGTGCCGAGCATGGCACGCACATCAGCGGCCATGACCTTGCCTTCACCAAAGGCGATGGCCTGGTCGGTGAGGCTCATGGCATCGCGCATCGAACCATCGGCGGCGCGCCCGAGCAACCACAGCGCGTCGTCTTCGAACGGTACGTTCTCGACGCCCAACACATGGGTCAAATGCTCGACCACCCGCTCAGGGGTCATGTTTTTCAGGGAGAACTGCAGGCACCGCGACAAAATCGTTGCAGGAAGTTTCTGCGGATCCGTGGTAGCCAGGATGAATTTGACGTAGGGCGGCGGCTCTTCCAGGGTTTTCAACAGGGCGTTGAAGGAGTGGCTGGAGAGCATGTGCACTTCGTCGATCAGGTAGACCTTGAAGCGGCCACGGCTCGGCGCGTACTGCACGTTGTCCAGCAACTCACGCGTGTCTTCGACCTTGGTACGGCTCGCGGCGTCGATCTCGATCAGGTCGACAAAGCGCCCTTCGTCGATTTCCCGGCACACCGAGCAAGTACCGCAGGGCGTCGAAGTGATACCGGTTTCACAGTTCAGGCATTTGGCGATGATGCGCGCAATGGTGGTTTTGCCCACCCCCCGCGTACCGGTGAACAAGTAGGCATGGTGCAGCCGTTGGCTGTCCAAGGCATTGATCAGAGCCTTGAGCACATGGGTCTGGCCGACCATTTCGCGGAACGAGCGCGGACGCCATTTACGTGCAAGAACCTGATAACTCATCGAAAACCGTCGCAACTGGGAAGCGGAAGCCGGTAATGCTAGCGGAGCAAGGGGGAAATTGCATCCGGCACGCTCGTCTAATCTGACTAAGCTCTCGTGAATGGCCCCACAAAGGCCTGAACCCGGAGAGTCTATGCGCGTAGCCTTGGGCGCTTTATGGATGATTTCCCTTGCCAGCCTTGCGGCACCCGCGCCGTTGCGCTTCTCGGTTTCCGACAGTTGGGCGATGCCCATGGCCCAACTGTCGGACGCCCAGCCCACCCAAGGCATTTTGTATGACCTGATGTTGAGCCTGGCCACCCAAGTCGGTCGCCCCGCCGAGTTCCACGTACTGGCACGAGCGCGCATCGCCGGTGCCATGGCGCACGGCGACATTGATGTGCGCTGTTATGTCGCCCAGGCCTGGCTCGACAACCTGCCCGGCGATTACACCTGGAGCGTGCCGTTGATGGTGCAGCGTAACGTGCTGGCAGGTCGTCACACTGCACCGCAACCGGTGCAAGTGAACAAGCTCGCGCCGCAGTCGATCGGCACGGTGCTCAGCTACCGCTACGCCATCCTTGATCCACTGTTCGCTAACGGCCAACTCACCCGCGACGATGCCCGTAGCGAAGAGCTGGTCCTACAGAAGCTGGTCGCCGGGCGCTTCAAATACGCAGTCATCAATGAGTGGATACTGGACCGCTTCAACCTGAACCTGCCGCCAGACCAACGACTGCACAAAGTCGCAGTGATCGACGAGCAAAGCCTGGGTTGCATCGTACGCAATGATCCCAACGTGCCGGTGCAGCGAATCTTGCGCACGCTGCTACGGATGAAGATGTCGGGGGAGATCGACGAGCTCATCAAACTCTACACAGGGGAAAATGCACGTGCCCTGCCGACTCCTGACAAGAACTGACAGCCCGTGCTTTTAGACTGGATGCCGTTACTCACTCATTCTCAAGGAACGTGCATGAACACCGTCGCCCATTACTTCCTGCTGTACGTCGACAGCCCCGCCAACAGCGCCAACTTCTATAGCCGCCTGCTGGACAAGCCTCCGGTAGAACTGAACCCGACCTTTGCCCTGTTCATTCTCGACAATGGCGTAAAGCTTGGGCTGTGGTCGCGTCACACCGTGGAGCCTGCGGCCCAGATTACGGGCGGTGGCGGTGAGTTGGGATTTTCCGTGCCTGACAACACTGCCGTGAACACCTTGCACGATCAGTGGCTAGAACGTGGCGCCACCATCATCCAATCACCGACCACCCTGGACTTCGGCTACACCTTTGTCGCCCAGGATCTCGACGGTCACCGGCTGCGAGTGCTTTGCCTGGGCGAAAACTGATAGCCGCCGCCAGCGCCCTTCCAGGCTGATGGCCGCCACGCTGGCCAGCACGATCACCGCGCCGAGTATCACCTGCACGGCGACGTGCTCGCCCAACAGTGTCGCGGCCATCACCATGGCCACCGGCGGGATCAGGTACATCGCCACCGAGGCGCGGCTGACGTCGACGTGCTTCAACACATAACCCCAGGCCAGGTACGCCAAGGCGCTGGGGAAAATACCGAGCACCAGCACTGCCAGGTTTTCCGGCAACGGTGCCTGCGCCACGGCGGCAGGCAGACCTGGCAAATTCATACACAACATCAAGGTGCCTGACCACACCATGTAGCACGCCATGGTCAACGGGCTGTAGCGATGGGCATAGTGCTTCTGGATGGCGAAGTACACGCTCCACGAGACCGCCGCCAGCAGGATCAGCAAGCCGCGCGGGTCGATATCCCCCACGCCATGATCACCCCAGATCACCACCAGCACGCCGAGCAACCCCAGCAATACGCAGCCCCAGCGCCAAATGCTGACCCGCTCCTTCAAACAAAAGAACGCGATCAGCACACTGAACAATGGCGCCGACTGCGCCAGCACACTGGACGCCGCTGCCGTCACCCATTGCTGCCCATAATTGAGGCTCGTGTGGTGTAGAAACACCCCGAAAAAACCCAGCACCAGCAGCCACGGCAGATCCCGCAAATGCAGGCGGCCGATGCCCACCACCCCTGCCACACCGCCCATAAATACCGACGCGATCAAAAACCGTAGCAGCGCCAACTGGCCAGGGCTATAGCTGTGCAGCCCCATGTGTATACCAATCGGTGAATACGCCCAACAGAGGATGACGCCGGCGATGACTAGCGTTAGCTTTACGGGTGACGGGGTATTCATCGACGGCGTCCGGAAACAGAGAAGGAATGCCGTCAGTCTTGGCCCGGCCAAGGCGCAGGACAATTAACCGTTTCTGACTTCTGAAATCACTGGAACTGAGCAATGGAACTGGCCCAACTGAAAATGGTGCGAGCCGTGGCGCAAACCGGCAGCGTGGCCCAGGCCGCCCTGCAATTGCACTGCGTGCCGTCCAACATCACCACGCGCATCAAGCAGTTGGAAAGCGAGTTGGGCACTCCGTTGTTTATTCGTGCGGGCCGTGGGCTGGCCATCAGTGCCGCCGGTGAGATCTTCCTGGATTACTGCGAGCGCATCCTGGCATTGGTGGACGAATCCAAACGCGCGGTAGATGCCAATGCAATTCCTCGTGGCACCTTGCGCATCGGCGCCGTGGAGTCCAGCGCCAGCGGCCGCCTGCCGCCGCTGCTGGCCGAATACCACCGCCGCTACCCGGATGTCAGCCTGGAGCTGGTGACCGGCACCTGGGCGCAGTTGCTGGACGACCTGCAACACCATCGCCTCGATGTGGCGCTGGTGGCCGCAGGTAACAAGCGCGTCAAGCTCGAGCACAGCGTGGTCTACAGCGAGCGCCTGGTGCTGATCGCCAGCGCGTCCAGCGACCCGATCCATAGTGCCAAGGATTTAGCCGGGCGCACCTTGTTGGTCTGGCCGCCCGGCTGCCCTTATCGCGCAGCGCTGGAAAACTGGGTCAAGCCCTATGACTTCAAGCCGAGCATCGCCAGCTATGCCAGTTGGGGCACCATTATCGGGTGTGTAAGCGCGGGGATTGGCGTGGCATTGGCGCCGGAGGGCATCCTGGCCCGCTATGAGCAGGCCAATCAGTTGGCATCGTACCGGTTCGAGGAATTGCAGGCCGTGGACAACTTGCTGTTCTGGCACAAGGATACCCAGCGGCATCTGGCTAGAGATGCATTCGCCGGGCTATTGCGGGAGACGTTTGGCTAATCAGCTTTTGGTGCCGCCAAGCGCGCGTACTGGTCCTGGCTGATCCAGCCGGTGAACGAACGATCCTTGGCATTGGTGAACTCGACCTGGGCCCAGCCATCCTTGAAGGCCAGCACTCCGACCACATCATCCTTGACGATATACGGACGCTTGGCCGCATCGGCACCGGGCTTTTTCAGCAGGTAAGCCTTATCGGCGGACACCGTCACCAGGCCAATCCATTGTTTGTTGGCGGTCTGGGTCAGGTCCAGGCCGGTAGCAATTTCCGGCATCAACACACTGATACAACCGGGATGCTGGCGCCCCTGCTCTACAGTCAGGGTCACGCCATCGGACGAAGGCGCCACGCTGCCGGGGTAGGCGGCGTCGAGCCAGGTGGTAAGTGCTTCAGGCTTGCCTTGCAGGTAGAACGTGCAACTGCGGGTTACGCCCTCGCCCATTTCTTCCGAGTAATAACCTTCGACTTGATGCTCAGGCGTCACCGCCAGCATCAGCCCTTCGTACTTGCCCGAATGCAGTGCGGCACTGTCGGCAAATGCAGGCGCCACGGCACACAACGACAACACACCCATCGCTAGAAAACGCGTCATCTTATTTTTTCCCTTCAAGTGCTTCGTAGGCTTTTTTGATACGGCTGTCGTAGTCGCCGTAATCCTTGCCGTTATAGTTGCGCGCCATGGCGACATAATCTTTATCTTTCATAGCCTTGATCAACGCCGGGCTCTGGCTGCAAAAGCCCAGGAATGCCTTTAGTTGATTACCGGCATTGATCTTTAATGCCGCAGCGAATTCAAACACCGTCTTGTAACCGCAGGAAGTGAAGTTGAACCCCATGATCTGAAACATGCCCCAGGACGCCGACATCAACGCGGCTTCCTGATCCAGGGCAAACGCCGTGGCCATGGTTTCCCAGGCCTTGGTCTGATCCTTGTTATTGGCCTGCCACTGCGGCCCGGCCTTTTTCACGTAAGGGTACGACAGCAGCGGGTGCGCCTGGTCGTAGATGTGCTTGGTGTACTTGCGAAACAGGTGCCCTTCAAAGGCAATCACCGGCAACTTGGCAGGCCCGAAACCAGAGCGTCCACCGGACTCCACGGTAGCGAACGCCTTGATGATATTCACCGAAATGCCGCTACCCAATTGCGTGGCGGCGCTCTGGAAGTCGGTATCGGTGAGGGTCATGCCCCCATCGCACGTGGCCTGCAGCATCAATTGCCGGTTACGCCGCTCGGCCTCGACCATCGCACGCATGCGGTCCAGGTACACATTGACCGTGGCCTGTACCGCGTCGCCGTTGTTATTACCGAACACGTTCAGAAAGCTCGGAATGCGCATTGTCGGAAACGCCTTCACCGGCACTTTCACCGCCTCTTCGATCAGGCTGTTGAAGGTGCGACCGGTGGGATCAATCACGCCATCGGGGTGCGCATACTTGAGATGACGGAACTGGTATTGGCTGATGCACTGCACCAACTGGCCATCGCACTTGCCGTTTTCGGCCAGTGGAAAACCCATCTTGGGAATGATCAGATTGAATAAATATTGGATGCACTGAACATCAGCGGGCAAGTTGCGCGCTTTACCGGGCGCGCCGACCGATGCACTGATAAGTCGGGATAACCCTTGCAGGTTTTTCATTACAGACATCCTTGTTAGTTAAAGAAGTGATGGCACTTCAATATCAATTCGACACACTTGTTATACCTTGAAACAAGTGGCTGGCGGAAGCTAACAAGTTGGTTTTGGCTTGTCCAGTGGGCACATTGATAGCTGTGAGACAGCTATCAATGTTGGCAATAAATGGGGAGTCGTCGCGTCGCTGTTATTTTTTCTTCTCCAGCGCCTCATATTCTTTTTGGATTCGCTTGTCGTAGTTGCCGAAATCCGCCCCGTTATAGTTGCGCGCCATACCCACGTAATCCTTATTTTTCATGGCTTTGATCAAGGCCGGGTTCTGCTTGCAGAAGCTGACGAATGCCTGCAATTGCTCGCCCGCATTGAGCTTCATCGCGGCGACAAAAACGAATACGTCCTTGAATCCGCAGGCGGCGTAGTTGAAACCCATGATTTGGAACATGCCATAGGATGCCGACTTCAACGCGGCTTCGGGATTCAGAGTGTAGGCAGCGCGTAGGGTCTGCCACGCCGTGGCTTGATCTTTGTTATTGATCTTCCATTGCGCGTCGGCCTTTGCCGAATAGGGGGCTGACAGGTTGGGATAAGCCGTTTCGTACTTTGGTTGGGTGTACTTGTAAAAGATATGCCGCTCATACGCGATCACTGGAAACTTGGCGGGCCCGAATCCGGAACGTCCACCAGACTCCACGGTGGCGAACGCCCTGATGAGATTCACCGGGATACCATTGCCCAGGAGGGTTGCGGCGTTCTTGAAGTCCGCGTCGGTCAGCGTCTCGTGGCCGTCGCACGTGGCCTCTGTTACCAATTGCTGTTGGTCTTTCTCAGCCTGGGTTGGCGCCTGGGTACCCGGGTTTACCTTGCCTGCATCTTCAACCAGGTTTCTGAACGTCTGGCCATTAGCATCAATCACACCGTCGGGGCTTTTGGCCTTGAGGCGAGCAGTCTGATACGCGGTGATGCGCTGGACCAATTTGGGGCCGGACTTGCCGTCCTCCAGCAGGGGCAGATCGGACGTGGACCTGATCAAATTGAACAGCCGTTGAATGTATCGAACGTCGGCAGGGTCGTTAATAGCCTTGCCTGGCGTGCCGACTGAAGCCTTGATAGAAAGCGGTAAACCTTGAGGGCTGGTCATGGCAATCATCCTTGTTAAGGAAATGAGTGCCATCACTTCTTCACTACTCCAGCACTGGGGTCGTTTGCATGATTGACGCTAGCAGGCGGCCTGGCGTTGTCCAGCACAAAGCCGTCATCGCTGCGCAAAAATGGGCAGATGACCGAATAAAATATTTTTGATTTGAAACAGGAAGAGGGTTACTGCAAGAAAGAGCGTTATGGAGGCAACCCCACCAGCCACACCCCGGCACACAATGTTCCCGCTGTGGCTGCTGCCTTCCGGCTCTGACCAGGTTCACGGGTAATCGTTGCGGGGGGACCGATGGGGTCACCATAACGACGCCTGCCTCTCGGCAAGCCGCGCCATTGTACCGATCTCATCGGAAGTTACAACCGTTGGTTCCGGATAAAAAAAATGAAGGGGTTCAAGCACTTGTGCCCCTACAAAATCACGGCCTCATCCGCCCTGCCCCCTTCTTCCTGGATCACCAAGTGAATGAAGTGCAACTTGGCGATCACCGCTGGTGGCAACACAAAGGGATAGAAATCCGGCTGGCCCATGCTGCGCGACAGTTCGTTAAGCATGCCGGCCAGTTCGATCCAGGCGTTAACGAACGACAGGAACGCCGTGCCACCGGGGTGCTCGGGGTCGTAGAGCGTGCTGAGGGGAAATGGCTGGTAATCCAGGTCCATCTCGCGGGCGCTCATGCCGAAACCCAGCGCGGTGTCGACGGCGTCCATCATGTGCAGGTAGTGGGCCCAGGTTTCGGCCCAGTCTTCCCAGGGGTGCATGGTGGCGTAGGCGCTGACGCTGGTTTGCTGCCAGTCGGGGCGCGGGCCGTTCTGGTAATGCTGGTCGAGTGCATCGGCGTAACTGGCGCGCTCGTCGCCGAACAAGTTGCGAAAGGGTTCGAGCCAGTGGCTGTTGGTGATCAGCCGATCCCAGTAGTAATGGCCAACTTCGTGACGAAAGTGACCGAGCAAGGTGCGATAGGGTTCGCGCATCTGTACCCGGACCTTTTCGCGGTGAGCGTCATCGGCTTCTTTGATATCGAGGGTAATCAGGCCATTGGCATGGCCCGTCATGGGTGCGTTGCCTTCCAGGTCGATGCCGACAAAGTCGAAAGCCAGGCCGGTGTCTTCGTCGGCGCGTTTGGGCACCACTTGCAGGCCCAGGCTGATCAGTTGCGCCACCAGTCGACGCTTGGCGGTTTCGACCTTGCGCCAGCGCTCGGGGTTTTCCGGGATCGACAGGTCGGGGATGGTGCGATTGAGGCTGCACGCCACGCATAACGGCGCGGTGCTGTGGGCGGGAATCAACCAGTTGCAAGCGGCCGGGGTATCGAGATTGGCGCAGAGGCGGAAGGCGCCGGCGTCGAGGTTGTCGTCTTGTAACCAAGTGCCGACGACGGGGCCAGGTTGCAGGGAGGCGAGTCGACTTTGCTGGGGTTGGTAGCCCAGCAATGCCTGGCAGGCCAGGCACTGGCTGTTACGAAAGAACAGGGATTGGCCGCAACGGCACTGCCACACCTTGCTGTCGCGAGACGAGCCTGCCGTGAACGGTGCGGCGATGCGTGAACTGAGCTGCTCAAAATAGCGGAACATGGCCGTCTCTCCCTGTCTTGAACACCAAAAATATTCCGTAGCAGCTGTCGAGCTTTAGCGAGGCTGCGTTGCCAACACCCCCTACTTTGCGCCAGGCTCTGTACCGCATCGCCCTCAACGCAGCCTCGCTGGCGCTCGACAGCTGCTACGGCGCGCGTAGAAACTCTGAGCATCGCCAGGGAGAGATCGTTCAGTTCAAATCAGACCGTGATGTTGTGCTTGGCGAGGAAGACGACAAACGCCTCTTCATCCAGCACTTTCAGGCCCAACTCGCTGGCCTTGGCCAATTTCGAACCGGCGCCCGGCCCGGCCACCACGCAGTGGGTTTTCGCCGAGACGGAACCCGCCACCTTGGCACCGAGGCTTTCCAGTTTTTCCTTGGCGACATCACGACTCATCAGCTCCAGGGAGCCGGTCAGCACCCAGGTGTGCCCGGCTTCCGGCAAGCCTTCGACCACCTTCTTCTCGCTCTGCCAGTGCATGCCGAAGTCCTTGAGCTGCTGCTCGATGGCCAGGGCATGGGTGGCATTGTCGGCGTTATCGAAAAAGTCTCGCACGGCCTTGGCCTGCTTCTCAGGCAGTGCCTGGCGCATATCGAGCCAGTCGGCCTTGATCACGCCCTCCAAAGAGCCGAATTTATCCGCGAGCTTCTGCGCAGCGCCCGGCCCTACACTGGGCACGTGCAACTTGTCGAGTAAGCCACCCAAAGTGGTGCTGGCGGCGAACTCGGCGCTCAGGTCGCCCTGATCCTGCAATTGCAGGCCGCATTCATCCGGCGACAACAGCGCACCAATCACTTCCTGGTTGTGGCTGTCTTCAAAGAAGCTGTGGATCTCGTGCGCCACTTCCAGGCCCACGTCCGGCAAGTACGTCAGCACCTCCGGCAAAGCTTTCTGTACGCGCTCCAGGGACGCCAGCGAGCGCGCCAGCACCTTGGCGGTCTCCTCGCCTACATCGGGAATCCCCAAGGCGTAGATAAACCGCGCCAATGTCGGGGTCTTGCTGTTTTCGATGGCAGTGATCAGTTTCTTGCTGGAGATATCGGCAAAGCCTTCCAGGTCAATGATCTGTTCGTACTTGAGCGTGTAGAGATCCGCCGGCGAACCGATGAGTTTTTCATCCACCAACTGCTCGATGGTCTTGTCGCCCAGGCCGTCGATGTCCATGGCCCGGCGTGAAACAAAATGGATAATCGCCTGCTTGAGCTGTGCGCCACAGGCCAATCGCCCGACGCAGCGGTACACCGCGCCTTCGCTGACGGTTTCCTTGCCCTTGCTGCGCTTGACCAGTTGCGTGCGCTCCACATGGGAACCGCACACCGGGCAGGTCTCGGGGATTGGCACTGCGCGGGCGGTTTCCGGGCGGCGCTCAAGCACCACCGAGACCACCTGCGGGATCACATCACCGGCGCGGCGGATGATCACGGTGTCGCCGATCATCACACCCAAACGCGCCACCTCATCCATGTTGTGCAAAGTGGCGTTGGACACGGTCACACCAGCGACCTTGACCGGTTTCAAGCGCGCCACCGGGGTCACGGCGCCGGTGCGGCCGACCTGGAATTCCACGTCGAGCAGTTCGGTCAGCTCTTCCATGGCCGGGAATTTATGCGCTATCGCCCAGCGCGGCTCGCGGGCGCGGAAGCCCAGTTCACGCTGGGAGGCGATGCTGTTGACCTTGAACACCACGCCATCGATCTCATACGGCAGGCTGTTACGCCGCTCGCCGATATCGCGGTAGTAGTCCAGGCAATCCTGAATGCCCTTGGCCAGTTTCAGCTCGTGGCTAATCGGCATGCCCCACTTCTGCAACTGCTGCAGGTTGCCGATATGGGTGTCGCTGATATCCGTGGTCACGCCGTAGCAGCAGAATTCCAGTGGGCGGCTCGCGGTAATCTTCGAGTCCAATTGGCGCAGGCTGCCGGCAGCGGCGTTGCGCGGGTTGGCGAAGGTCTTGCCGCCGACTTCCAGTTGCGAGGCATTCAGCCGCTCGAAACCGGCCTTGGACATAAACACTTCGCCGCGCACTTCCAGGGTCGCCGGCCAGCCGCTGCCGTGCAGCTTCAACGGGATATTGCGCACGGTGCGCACATTGACGCTGATGTCTTCGCCAGTAGTGCCGTCGCCTCGGGTGGCGCCGCGTACCAGCTCGCCGTCCTGATACAGCAGGCTGACCGCCAGGCCGTCCAGCTTCGGCTCGCAGCTGTATTCCACCGTCGCGCCACCGCCAAACAGATCACCCACCGGCAGGTCGAGACCTTCGGTGACCCGGCGATCAAACTCAAGCATGGTGGTTTCATCAAAGGCGTTGCCCAGGCTGAGCATTGGAATCTCGTGCTTCACCTGTGTGAACGCCGACAACGCCGCACTGCCAACCCGCTGCGTCGGGGAATCACGCGTGACCAAATCCGGATGCTCAGCCTCCAGGGCCTTGAGCTCGTGGAACAACCGGTCGTACTCGGCGTCCGGAATGCTCGGCTCGTCGAGGACGTGGTAACGGTAGTTGTGCTGATCCAGTTCAGCGCGCAGTTCGAGGATGCGGGTGTGGGCGGCGGTCATGGGTGTTCTCTCATAAAGCAAAAGAGCAGCCGAAGCTGCTCAATATGTTAGTGCACGGATTCTACAGACAACGCTTAAGATCGAACCTCAGCGTTTCTGTGTCAGGGCGCGACGCTCGAACTCGACGATGCGCTGACGGTAGTGTTCGATGGTCTGGGCGGTCAGGACACTGCGTTGGTCATCCTTGAGCTCGCCGTTCAGTTCCTGGGACAGCTTGCGGGCTGCGGCCACCATCACGTCGAACGCTTGTTTCGGGTGACGCGGGCCTGGCAGGCCGAGGAAGAAGCTCACGGCCGGCGTGCTGAACAGGTCGATATCGTCCAGATCAAAGGTGCCGGGCTTGACCGCGTTGGCCATCGAGAACAGCACTTCGCCGTTACCCGCCATGCTTTCGTGACGGTGGAAAATATCCATCTCGCCAAAGCGCAGGCCGCTTTCCAGAATGTTCTGCAACAGTGCCGGACCTTTGAAGCCGGCGGCGTCGCGGCAGATCACGCTGATCACCAACACTTCTTCAGCGGCTGGCTGATCGTTCACCGATTGGCGCGGCGCGCTGCTTTTGGCCGGGGTCTCATCGGGAAAATCATCATCGCGGCTGCTGAAGCTCGGGCCGTCGTCGACGTCGAGGTTCAGGTCACCCTGATGCGGCTCAGCAACAGGAGCGCTAGCACGTTTGCCACGCTTGGAGGATGGCTCGCGAGCTTCACGCACCGGCGCGCTCATCGACGGCAAGTCATGCTCGTCCAGTTGCGGTTCTTTATGGTTATCCAGCACACGGGGCGGCCCCAGCAGCTCGGCGCTGCCGTCGTCGTCAGGCAAGTTGGACAGGTTACGGTCCAGACGGAATTTAAGCTTGCCCTTGCCACCGCGCATGCGGCGCCAGCCATCAAAAAGAATACCGGCAATGACAATAATGCCGATGACGATCAGCCACTCGCGCAGACCGATTTCCATGTAATCCCGTGCCTCTAATAAAAAATGCTGAAAAATAAGGGGTTTAGCACCGTGCAAACCGCTTTAAAACGTGGCGCCAACTCTATGTTCTGACTGACGTTTTGCCCACGCATACGAAAAATTGACATTAAACTAGCACGACCAAAGATAACTTTACACCGTCTGTCAAAATGCCTTGAACAAATATGTCCATTTGCCACTTTCGCCAGACCGCTAAACTACCTGCTGCGCGCTAAAAAATTTCTACCCAAGCCTGGCTCAGGATTCCACCATCGCCATCGCTTCTTCGACATCCACCGCCACCAAACGCGAACAGCCCGGCTCGTGCATCGTTACGCCCATCAACTGGTCGGCCATTTCCATGGCGATCTTGTTGTGGGTGATATAGATGAACTGCACCGTCTGGGACATCTCTTTAACCAGTCGTGCATACCGTCCAACGTTAGCGTCATCCAGCGGGGCGTCAACTTCATCGAGCATGCAGAACGGCGCCGGGTTCAACTTGAAGATGGCAAATACCAGCGCCAAAGCGGTCAGGGCTTTTTCTCCACCGGACAACAAATGGATGGTGCTGTTCTTCTTGCCCGGAGGCCGCGCCATGATCGTTACCCCTGTATCGAGTAGATCTTCGCCCGTCAGTTCCAAGTAAGCGCTGCCCCCACCGAAAACTTTCGGGAATAACGCCTGTAAACCGCCATTAATCTGATCAAAGGTATCTTTGAAACGATTACGGGTTTCTTTGTCGATCTTGCGAATCACGTTTTCCAGGGTGTCCAGGGCTTCCACCAGGTCAGCGTTCTGAGCATCCAGATAACGTTTACGCTCAGACTGTTGCTGGTATTCGTCGATGGCTGCAAGGTTGATCGCACCGAGCCTCTGAATACGCGCGGCAATCCGCTCAAGTTCTTCCTCTGCTTCTTTCTCGTTGGCCTGGGCGGTCAATGTGTTGAGCACGCCGTGCAGGTCGTAGCCATCTTCCAGCAATTGGTCTTGCAGGGTTTTGCGGCGCACGGTCAGGGCTTGCCATTCCATGCGTTGCTGTTCGAGCTGGCCGCGGATCAGTTGAGACTGCTGCTCGGCCTGGGTCCGACGTTTTTCTGCATCACGCAGTTCACGATCGGCATCTTCCAGGGCAATTTGCGCAGTCTTGAGCTCTTCGTCGACGGTCATGCGCTTGTCGAGCAACTCTTCGAGCTTGAGCCGCAGTTCTTCCAGCGGCGCTTCGCCCTCCTCCAGATTGAGGCTCAGTTGCTCGCGCTTTTCGGTCAGGCGCTCGGACTGCATCTCCAGGCGCTCAAGGGCCTGGCGCGTGGAATCGTGTTGGGCACGCAGGGAGCCAAGGCGCACCGCCAATTGGTGGGCGTGATCCTTATGCTGACGGGCTTCGTGGCGCACACGGTCCAAGCGCTCGCGCAGGCTGTCGCGCTGGGCCAGCAGCAGTTCGCGCTGTTCGGTGTCCAGGGCCATGCTGTCGAGAGCGTCCTGCAACTGCAGGCGCGCCTCGCCGATTTGCTCGTGCTCCAAGGCACGCTGCTCGCCCATCTCGGCCACTTCTTCGTCAAGGCGGGTGCGGCGCAGGGTCAATTGCTCGACCTTAGCCTTACTCGCTGACAGCTGGGCTTTCAATTCGCCTTGCTGGCGCGCCTCGTCCTGCAACAGGCGGCGCAGGTGTTCGCGACCAGTCTCTTGCTGACGCTGGGTGGCACGCAGGGTTTGCAGTTCGGTTTCCAGACCTTCGAGCGTGGCTTCGCGCTCTTCACGCTCGGCGCTCAGGTTGACGATTTCCTGACCACGGGCCAACACGCCGCTTTCCGCTTCGCTGGCACGGCGCACTCGCAGGAAATGCCGGCCGACCCAGTAGCCATCGCGGCTGATCAGGCTTTCGCCAGACGCCAACTGACCGCGCTGGGCCAGGGCTTGTTCCAGGGAGTCCACCGGTTTGACCTGGCCCAACCACGGCGACAGATCAATCGCCGCCTCAACTTTGTCCAGCAAACTGCCTGGCACTCGCTTGCCATCGGCCGCTGGGCTGAGCAAACGCAAATCGCCTTGGGCAAAACCGGCCAGGTCGAAGCCGCCAAAATCGTCCACCAGCACCGCTTGCAAATCAGCGCCCAAAACGGTTTCCACCGCCAACTCCCAACCGGCTTCCACTTTCAAGCCTTCGGCCAGGCGTGGGCGCTCGGCCAAATGCTGGTCGCGCAGCCATTCGGCAGTGCCGGTGCCGGGGTCCAGCGCGGCTTGCTGCAAGGCTTCAAGGGACGCCAAGCGACCGTTTAATCGCTGCAAATCACCTTGGGCCTGCTGCTGGGCCTGGGTCGCCTGTTGCAGTTGCTGACGCAGTTGCTCCAGGCGCTCCACTTGTTGTTCTTCGCTGGCTTCCAGCTCTTCCAGCGTCATTTCGCTTTCGGCCAGTTGCTCGCTGAGTTCCATGATTGCCGCGTCTTCCGGGTCGGCAGCGAGCAACACGCGCTCTTCCTGCAGACGGCGCTGGCGCTCGGCCAGGCGCTCCATGCTGGTTTCCAACTGCTGAATGCGCGACTGCTGCACTTCAGCCTGGCGACGCGGCTCGGCGGATTGCAGGTTGAACGTGTCCCACTGCTCCTGCCAACCGTGCATGGTGGTTTCGGATTCTTCCAGGGCAGCGGCGGCTTCTTCGGCGGCGGCGCTGGTGACTTCCTGCTCGGGGGTGAGCATGTCCAGCTCTTCGCCGAGGGTCAGCAGTAAAGTGCGGTCATGGCCCAGGTGAGACTCAGTCTCCAGGCGCGCGCGCTCGGCCTCTTTCAAGTCATCCTGCAACTGGCGCAGACGCTGCTGGCCATGCTGGATACTTTGCTCAACCCGAGCGATATCGCCGCCCACCGAATAGAAACGGCCCTGCACCAGATTGAAGCGCTCGGACAGGTCATGGTGCCCGTCGCGCAGGCGTTCGATGCTGGCATCGGCATTGCGCTGCTCGGCCACCAGCGCTTCAAAGCTGATTTCCTGGGTGCCGATGATCGCTTCGCGCTGGCCAACCTGATCATTCAGCGCTTGCCAACGCAGGGCCGACAGTTGCGCCTTGAGTTGGCGCTCTTCGCCCTTGTATTCCTGATACTTCTCGGCGGCCTGGGCCTGGCGGTGCAAGCGCTCCAACTGGCGCTCCAGTTCTTCACGCAGGTCGGTCAGGCGGGCGAGGTTTTCGTGGGTGCGGCGGATACGGTTTTCGGTCTCGCGACGGCGCTCCTTGTACTTGGAGATGCCGGCCGCTTCTTCGATAAAGTTACGCAGGTCTTCGGGCTTGGCTTCGATCAGCTTGGAGATCATGCCCTGCTCGATGATCGAGTAGCTACGCGGGCCCAAGCCAGTGCCCAGGAAGATATCGGTAATATCCCGGCGACGGCACTTGGTGCCGTTGAGGAAATAGCTGTTCTGGCTGTCGCGCGTCACTTTGCGGCGGATAGAGATTTCCGCGTAGGCCGCGTACTCGCCGACCAGGGTGCCGTCGGAGTTGTCGAACACCAGCTCGATGCTTGCCTGGCTCACGGGTTTGCGGCTGGTGGAGCCGTTGAAGATGACGTCGGTCATCGACTCGCCACGCAGGTTTTTTGCCGAGCTCTCGCCCATCACCCAACGTACGGCGTCGATAATGTTCGACTTGCCGCAACCATTGGGCCCGACCACTGCCGCCATATTACTGGGGAAGTTCACCGTGGTCGGGTCGACGAAGGATTTGAACCCCGCCAATTTGATGCACTTGAGCCGCACGTTTAGGCGTCCGCCAACGCAGCGACAACCAGCGAGCAACTGCGCTGGCAATAGGCCGACAACACCTGGCGAATCTGCACCAGATCACGGGCCAGCACGGCAGCGAGCAGTTGCTCGAACAGCGCCAGGTACTCGCTCATCTCCGCCTTGCGCTGATCCAGGGCCAGGTAATAGGCGCGGTTCATCGCCGGTTGCAGGTTCTCGACGGTTTCCTGCAAATACGGGTTGTTGGCAAACGGGTACGCAGCACGCATCACGCTGAAGCTCTCTTCGACAAAGGCGCGGATGTCCTCGCGTTCGAAGTTGCTGACCAGGCGCTGCTGGATTTGCACAAACGGCGCCATGTCGGCTTGGGTTTGCCAACCCTGGGCAACCGCATTTCCGAGCTGGATGTACAACTCGCCCATCAACGTGCACAGGCTCTGCACCTTGTGCGCGGTGAGCTCAGTGACGTGGGCGCCACGGCGCGGCAGGATCGCGATCAGGTGGCGACGCTCGAGGATCAGCAAGGCTTCACGCACGGAACCACGGCTGACATTGAGTGCCAACGTGACCTTTTGCTCCTGGATTCGCTCCCCAGGCTTGAGATCGCCGCGAATGATACGTTCGGCGAGGTGGTGAGCGATTTGCTCGGCGAGACTGTCCGGCGCCTTGAACGTCATGTTTTCCCTTCAAAATCTTCTATCGGTACAAGCGCGGCAGTGTAGCGCATTGGCCCGCTGATGGCGCTACGCCCACCGTGGCGAATTTGGCATGAAATAAGCAGCTTTCAAGCATCAGGCAAACCCCAGAAACCGCCAAAAACACCGGTTCCAGAAGACTGGACCATAATTAAAAGTGTTGCGACTGCAATTTCTTGACCTTCTGGTCAGAAAATCATTGACCGAAAAGTCAGACATGACTAGATTCGGCGCAAAGCGGTTAACAACAATAATGAGTCTGCGAGGCCTTCCGTGATCCAGTTTTTACTTAACCAGGAACTCCGTAGCGAGCACGCCCTGGACCCCAACGTGACCGTGCTCAACTATTTGCGCGAGCACCTGGGCAAATCCGGTACCAAAGAAGGCTGCGCCAGCGGCGACTGCGGCGCGTGCACCGTGGTGGTCGGCGAGTTGCACACCGATGATCAAGGCGCGGAGCAGATTCGTTATCGCAGCCTCAACTCGTGCCTGACCTTTGTCTCGTCCCTGCACGGCAAACAATTGATCAGCGTCGAAGACCTCAAGCATCAAGGCCAACTGCACAGCGTGCAACAAGCCATGGTCGAGTGCCACGGCTCGCAATGCGGCTTTTGCACTCCAGGTTTTGTGATGTCGTTGTTTGCCCTGCAAAAGAACAGTGACGCCCCCGACAGCCAGAAAGCCCATGAAGCCCTGGCCGGCAACCTCTGCCGTTGCACCGGCTACCGCCCGATTCTCGCCGCCGCCGAACAGGCTTGCTGCAACAAACCCCAGGACCAGTTCGACAGCCGCCAGGCCGAGACCATTGCCCGCCTCAAAGCCATCGCGCCGACGCAAACCGGTGAACTCAACAGCGGCGACAAACGTTGCCTGGTGCCATTGACCGTCGCCGACCTGGCCGACCTCTACGATGCCTACCCGCAAGCCCGGCTGTTGGCCGGCGGCACTGATCTGGCGCTGGAAGTCACCCAGTTTCACCGCACGCTGCCGGTGATGATCTATGTCGGCAATATTGAAGAAATGAAGCGCATCGAAGACTTCGACGACCGCCTGGAAATCGGCGCCGCTACCGCCCTCTCCGACTGCTACACCGCACTGCACCACGAATACCCGGACTTCGGCGAACTGCTGCACCGCTTCGCCTCCCTGCAGATCCGCAACCAGGGCACCCTCGGCGGCAATATCGGCAATGCCTCGCCGATTGGTGATTCGCCGCCGCTGCTGATCGCCCTCGGTGCGCAGATCGTACTGTGCAAGGGCAATACCCGCCGCACCTTGGCACTGGAAGACTACTTCATCGACTACCGCGTCACTGCCCGCCAGGACAGCGAGTTCATCGAGAAGATCATCGTGCCCAAGGGTCACGCATTGTTCCGTGCGTACAAGGTTTCCAAGCGCTTGGACGATGATATTTCCGCCGTGTGCGCCGCCTTCAACTTGAAGATCGAAAACGGTGTGATCAGCGAAGCCCGTGTTGCCTTCGGAGGCATGGCCGCCACCCCGAAACGTGCGAAAAGCTGCGAAGCCGTTTTGGTCGGCGCCACCTGGAATTCCGCCACCGTGGAAAAAGCCTGCGCCGCCCTGGCACAAGACTTCACCCCGCTCTCGGACTTCCGCGCCAGCAAGGAATACCGTCTGCTCAGCGCGCAGAACCTGCTGCGCAAATACTTTATCGAACTGCAAACACCGCACATCGAGACTCGGGTGACCGCATATGTCTAACCATCACGCCGTGGTAAAAACCCAAGCCGAACTCGCCGAGCTGTTCGCCCAGGACCTGACCTCCGGCGTCGGCCGCAGCGTCAAGCATGACAGCGCCGCCAAGCACGTATCCGGTGAAGCACAGTACATCGATGATCGCCTGGAATTCCCCAACCAGTTGCACCTGTATGCGCGCATGTCCGACCGCGCCCACGCCAGAATCATCAGCATCGACACCGCGCCCTGCTACGCCTTTGAAGGCGTGCGCATCGCCATCACCCACGAAGACGTGCCGGGCCTGAAAGACATCGGCCCGCTGATGCCCGGCGACCCGTTGCTGGCCATCGACACTGTGCAGTTCGTCGGCCAGGTGGTGCTGGCTGTCGCTGCCCGTGATCTTGAGACCGCACGTAAAGCGGCAATGGCCGCCGTGATCGAATACGAAGACCTGGAGCCGGTGCTGGACGTGGTCGAGGCCTTTCGCAAGAAACACTTCGTGCTGGACAGCCACACCCACCAACGCGGCGACTCGGCGGCCGCACTGGCGACCGCAAAAAACCGTATCCAGGGCACGTTGCACATCGGCGGCCAGGAACACTTCTACCTGGAAACCCAGATCTCTTCGGTGATGCCCACCGAAGACGGCGGCATGATCGTCTACTGCTCCACGCAAAACCCCACCGAAGTGCAGAAGCTGGTGGCCGAAGTGCTGGATGTGTCGATGAACAAAATCGTCGTCGATATGCGCCGCATGGGCGGAGGTTTCGGCGGCAAGGAAACCCAGGCCGCCAGCCCCGCGTGCCTGTGCGCGGTGGTCGCGCGCCTCACTGGCCAGCCGACCAAGATGCGCCTGCCGCGTGTCGAAGACATGCTGATGACCGGCAAGCGCCACCCCTTCTATATCGAATACGACGTGGGCTTTGACGACACGGGCCGCCTGCACGGGATCAACCTGGAATTGGCAGGCAACTGCGGCTGCTCGCCGGACCTGTCGAACTCGATTGTCGACCGCGCGATGTTCCACTCCGACAACTCGTATTACCTGGGCGACGCCACGGTGAACGGTCATCGCTGCAAGACCAACACCGCATCCAACACGGCTTATCGTGGCTTCGGTGGCCCGCAAGGCATGGTCGCCATCGAAGAAGTCATGGACGCCATCGCCCGCCACTTGGCGCTGGACACACTGGCCGTGCGCAAGGCCAACTACTACGGCAAGACCGAGCGTAACGTCACCCACTACTACCAGACCGTCGAGCACAACATGCTCGAAGAGATGACCGCTGAACTTGAGGCCAGCAGCCAGTACGCCGAGCGCCGCGAAGCGATTCGCTTGTACAACGCCCACAGCCCGATCCTGAAAAAAGGCCTGGCGCTGACCCCGGTGAAGTTCGGTATTTCGTTTACCGCCAGCTTCCTCAACCAGGCCGGCGCGCTGATCCATATCTACACCGACGGCAGCATCCACCTGAACCATGGCGGCACCGAGATGGGCCAGGGGTTGAATACCAAGGTCGCGCAAGTGGTGGCTGAAATATTCCAGGTGGAAATCGACCGCGTACAGATCACCGCCACCAACACCGACAAGGTGCCCAACACCTCGCCGACCGCTGCCTCCAGTGGAGCCGACCTGAACGGTAAGGCCGCGCAGAATGCGGCTGAAATCATCAAGCAACGTTTGGTGGAATTTGCCGCACGCAAGTACGACGTCAGTGAAGCGGACGTGGAGTTCCACAACGGCCATGTGCGCGTACGCGAGCAGATCCTGACCTTTGAGGCGTTGATCCAGCAGGCGTATTTCGCCCAGGTGTCGCTGTCGAGCACCGGTTTCTACAAGACACCAAAAATCTTCTACGACCGCAGCCAGTCGCGCGGTCGGCCGTTCTACTACTTCGCCTTCGGCGCGGCGTGTTGCGAAGTGATCGTCGACACCCTGACCGGCGAATACAAAATGCTGCGCACCGACATCCTCCACGACGTCGGCGCCTCGCTGAACCCGGCCATCGACATCGGCCAAGTGGAAGGCGGTTTCATCCAGGGCATGGGCTGGCTGACCATGGAAGAACTGGTGTGGAACAACAAGGGCAAGCTGATGACCAACGGCCCGGCCAGCTACAAGATTCCAGCCGTTGCCGACATGCCGCTGGATTTGCGCGTGAAGCTGGTGGAAAACCGCAAGAACCCGGAGGACACGGTGTTCCATTCCAAAGCCGTGGGCGAGCCGCCGTTTATGCTTGGGATTGCCTCCTGGTGTGCGATCAAAGATGCCGTGGCGAGCCTGGGTGACTATCGTCATCAGCCGAAAATCGATGCACCGGCCACGCCGGAGCGGGTGTTGTGGGGCTGTGAGCAGATGCGGCAGTTGACCGCCGCAAAAGCTGTGGAAACCGAAACCGAGCTTACTGACTGATCGTTCCCACGCTCTGCGTGGGAATGCCGCCCTGGACGCTCTGCGTCCGCTCTTGTGACGCAGAGCGTCACGGTATGCATTCCCACGCGGAGCGTGGGAACGATCTGACTGGAGGTGACTATGAACAACTGGATCAGCGCCCTCGCCGACCTGCAAAACAGGGGTGAACCCTGCGTGCTGGTGACCATCATCGAAGAGCTCGGCTCCACGCCGCGTAATGCCGGTTCGAAGATGGTCATCAGTGCCGCGCAGACCTTTGACACCATTGGTGGCGGGCACTTGGAATACAAGGCGATGCAGATCGCCCGGGACATGCTCGTGCGTGGCCAGCAGAACACCCACCTGGAACGCTTCAGCCTCGGCGCCAGCCTGGGTCAGTGCTGCGGCGGCGTGACGGTGCTGCTGTTCGAGCCCATGGGCCAGGTACAGGCGCAGATCGCGGTATTTGGCGCCGGCCATGTTGGCCGTGCGTTGGTGCCGTTGCTGGCCAGCCTGCCGTGCCGGGTGCGTTGGATCGATTCCCGCGACCAGGAGTTTCCGGAACATATCCCTCAGGGCGTGCGTAAGATCGTCAGCGAAGAGCCGGTCGACGAAATTGCCGACCTGCCGGTGGGCAGTTACTGCATCGTCATGACCCACAATCACGCGCTGGATCTGGAACTGACTGCCGCCCTGCTCAAACGTAATGACTTTGCCTACTTCGGCCTGATCGGTTCGAAGACCAAACGGGTCAAGTTCGAACACCGCCTGCGTGATCGCGGCTTCGACGCCGCGCAACTGCAACGCATGCGCTGCCCCATGGGCCTCACCGAGGTGAAGGGCAAATTGCCGGTGGAGATCGCCATCTCCATCGCCGGCGAAATCATCGCCACCTACAACGCGAATTTCGGCCAGCACACCGCGAGTGCCGAACCCATTGCCAAACTGCTACCGGCCTCGCGCCGCAGCCAAGCGACTAACTGAGACGACCATGCCATTGACACGTAAAGCCTACCGTGCCGCCATCCTGCACAGCATCGCCGACCCCGCTGAAGTGGGCATCGAAGCCTCCTATGAGTATTTCGAAGACGGCCTGCTGGTGATCGAAAACGGTCAGATCAGCGCCGTTGGCCATGCCGGCGACTTGCTGCCGACCCTGCCCGCCGATATCGATGTCACTCATTACCAGGACGCGCTGATCACCCCCGGCCTGATCGACACCCATATCCACCTGCCGCAAACCGGCATGGTCGGCGCGTACGGCGAGCAACTGCTGGATTGGCTCAACACCTACACCTTCCCGTGTGAAAGCCAGTTCGCCGACAAAGCCCACGCCGAAGAAGTCGCGGATATCTTCATCAAGGAACTGCTGCGCAATGGCACCACCACCGCGCTGGTGTTTGGCAGTGTGCATCCGCAGTCGGTGAATTCGTTCTTTGAAGCGGCCGAGAAACTCGACCTGCGCATGATCGCGGGCAAGGTGATGATGGACCGCAATGCGCCGGACTATCTGACCGACACCGCCGAATCCAGCTACCAGGAAAGCAAGGCACTGATCGAGCGCTGGCACGGTAAGGGCCGCTTGCACTATGCGGTCACGCCGCGTTTTGCCCCAACCAGCACGCCGGAGCAATTGGCGCTGGCCGGTCAACTGTTGGGCGAATACCCGGACCTGTACATGCAAACTCACATCAGTGAGAACAAGCAGGAAGTCGAGTGGGTGAAGGAGCTGTTCCCGGAGCGCAAAGGCTATCTGGACGTGTACGACCATTACAAACTGCTGGGCGAACGCTCGGTGTTTGCCCACGGCGTGCACCTGTGTGATGACGAGTGCGCGCGGCTGGCCGAGACGGGTTCGGCGGTCGCGTTCTGCCCAACCTCGAACTTTTTCCTCGGCAGCGGCTTGTTCAATTTGCCGATGGCTGAAAAGCACAAGTTGAATGTGGGCCTGGGCACCGATGTGGGCGGCGGCACCAGCTTCTCGCTGCTGCAAACCTTGAACGAAGCCTACAAAGTCATGCAGTTGCAGGGTGCGCGGTTGAGCCCGTTCAAGTCGCTGTACCTGGCCACCTTGGGCGGCGCGCGGGCGTTGCGCCTGGAAGACAAGATCGGCACCTTGCAGCCGGGCACCGATGCGGACTTTTTGGTGCTGGATTACAACGCCACGCCGCTGCTCAGCTATCGCTTGAAGCAGGCGAACAACATTGCCGAGACGTTGTTTGTGCTGATGACGCTGGGGGATGATCGGACGGTGTTGCAGACGTATGCGGCAGGCCAACTCGTACACCAGCGCTGATGTGGTGAACTGATCGTTCCCACGCTCTGCGTGGGAACGATCATCGATCATCAGAGTTTTACGGACGAGCGCCCTGGCTTCTTGGTCTGCAACAGGTGCGAGAACACCGCATGCAAATCATCCGACGCGCTTTCCTCATCGAGGTTGAGCTTGCTGTCGATGTGATCCATGTGGTGCATCATCAAATTCACTGCCAGCGCCGCGTCCCGTGCTTCGATCGCATCGATCAACTGGGTGTGTTCATCGTAGGAACAGTGCGAGCGGTTGCCGCTTTCGTACTGCGCGATGATCAACGACGTCTGGGATACCAGGCTGCGCTGGAAGCTGATCAGCGGTGCGTTTTTCGCCGCTTCAGCCAGCTTGAGGTGAAATTCGCCGGAGAGGCGGATACCGGCACCACGATCACCGCGCGAGAAGCTGTCGCGTTCGTCGTTGACCATCTGGCGCAATTCGGACAACTGTTCGGCGGTGGCGTGCTGCACCGCCAACTCAGTGATCGCCCGCTCCACCAGTCGCCGGGCCAGGAACACCTGGCGCGCTTCTTCTACGCTTGGGCTGGCCACTACCGCACCGCGATTGGGCCGCAGCAACACCACGCCTTCATGGGCCAAACGCGACAACGCGCGACGAATGATCGTGCGGCTGACGCCGAAGATTTCGCCCAGTGCCTCTTCACTCAATTTGGTACCGGGTGCCAGGCGTTGTTCGAGGATCGCCTCGAAGATATGCGCGTAGACGATATCGTCCTGGGTTCCGCTGCGACCAGCCTTGCCGGCTCGCGGTTGTTTCTTGAGAGGTTGCAACTGTTCGTTCATGGGCACTCGGGTCGGGAGAACGGCGGCGAATTAACGGTAATACGGCAACCTTACGGTAACACGGCGGATCGCAGGCAAGTATCACCTAAAAACAGGGCATATTGTACACAACCCGATGCGCCAACACACTGTACGGCTGTTTGTGGCCTCGGCTGTATTGCAATGAGTCGTTACGTTTGAGTTTAGGCTTGAATCTGCGCCATCACCGGCAAACACCCAGGTAAAAGGAACACCTCTCCATGACCGACGCCACCCACGCGCCCTTGCGCCCGTTGGCCGACACTTCCCCGTCGGCCGTCGTCGCCGGCTTTATCGCCATGATGACCGGCTACACCAGCTCCCTGGTACTGATGTTCCAGGCTGGCCAAGCCGCCGGTTTGACCACGGCGCAGATTTCTTCCTGGATCTGGGCGATTTCCATCGGTATGGCGGTGTGCAGCATTGGCCTGTCCCTGCGCTATCGCACGCCCATCACCATTGCCTGGTCGACACCGGGCGCAGCGCTGTTGATCACAAGCCTGGGCGGTGTCAGTTACGGTGAAGCCATCGGCGCCTACATCACCTGCGCGGTGTTGGTGACGCTCTGCGGGCTGACCGGCAGCTTTGAAAAGTTGGTCAAGCGCATTCCCGCCTCACTGGCGGCGGCGTTGCTGGCGGGGATTCTGTTCAAAATCGGCAGCGAGATTTTCGTCGCCGCGCAACATCGCACCGGTCTGGTATTGGGGATGTTCTTCACTTACCTGATCATCAAACGCCTGTCGCCGCGCTATGCCGTGCTGGCCGCGCTAGTGATCGGCACCCTGCTCTCGGGCCTGATGGGGCTGCTGGATTTCAGTGGCTTTCACCTGGAGGTGGCAACGCCGGTGTGGACCACCCCGCACTTTTCGCTGGCGGCAACCATCAGTATCGGTATTCCGCTGTTCGTGGTGGCGATGACCTCGCAAAACATGCCTGGCGTCGCCGTACTGCGCGCCGATGGCTACAACGTACCCGCTTCGCCATTGATCACCACCACAGGCCTGGCCTCCTTGGTATTGGCGCCCTTCGGTTCCCACGGTATCAACCTGGCGGCAATCAGCGCAGCCATCTGCACCGGCCCCCATGCCCATGAAGACCGCAACAAGCGCTACACAGCGGCCGTGTGGTGCGGGGTGTTCTACGGAATTGCCGGGGTATTCGGCGCAACGTTGGCGGCGCTGTTCGCAGCCTTGCCCAAGGAGCTGGTGCTGTCGATTGCGGCTTTGGCGTTGTTTGGCTCGATCATCAATGGCTTGAGCATCGCCATGAATGAGCCGAGAGAACGAGAAGCGGCGCTGATCACCTTTATGGTCACCGCGTCAGGTTTGACGTTGTTTTCCATCGGGTCGGCGTTCTGGGGAATTGTGGCAGGGGTGTTGACGCTGCTGATTCTGAACTGGCGCAAGGCATAAAAAAACGGCGACCCAAGGGTCGCCGTTTTTTTCAGTATCACTTAGCCGAGTTGATCGGCTTTTCCGGATACCACACGTCCAGCAGCGGGCTGACTTCAGCCTTGGTCAGCTCGGAACGGGTTTTCAGCCAGGCTTCAACAGCAGCACGTTGCTCTTCGGATACCGAGCCGCGCTTCTGCAGGCAAACCAGACCGTAGTCATCGCCACCGACATAGCCCAGACCGTTGGCTTCCATGGCTTCTTTGATGAATGCTTCGAGGAAAGCGTCGATAGCTTCTTCACTCAGGCCTTCGCTGAAGTCCAGGTTCAGTTCGAAACCCAGCTCTTGAAATTCATCAACGCACAGTTTTTTGCGCAGACGCTGGGAACGGTTAGTCGCCATTGGAACAATCCTCTTAAGTAATAACGGGCGGCACTTTAGCAGTTTAAGGCGGCGATTGCCCGACTCTCTGGGACAGGCGGCACTTTGACTGTAAAAAAACGCCTAATACCAGCTATCGTTCAGCTACAAGTGGATCTACCTTGGGGCATAATGCCGACACTTTCATGACTAATGAGGGATTTTCTTACACACCCCTCGCCTTTTTCACCCTTCTCAGCAGTAGGGTCTTATTCCTTATGATCAAATCTTTGCGTCCACTTCTACTTGCCGGCTTTTTCCTGCCTCTGGCGTTTTCCGTCACCGCCGCCCCGATCAATAACACCCTGCCGCCGAATGTTCAGCAGGCCCTCCAGAAAGCCAAGATACCTAACACCTCGCTGTCCCTGGTGATGCTGCCGCTGAATGGCCCCGGCACGCCGACCGTGTTCAACGCCGACGTATCGGTGAACCCGGCCTCCACCATGAAGCTGGTTACCACCTATGCGGCCCTGGAAATGCTCGGCCCCAACCATCAGTGGAAGACCGAGTTCTACACTGACGGTACCCTCAGCGGTGGCGTGTTGCGCGGCAACCTCTACCTCAAGGGCGGCGGCGATCCCAAGCTGAACATGGAGAAACTCTGGCTGTTGATGCGCGACCTGCGCGCCAATGGCGTGCAGCAAGTCACCGGCGATCTGGTGTTGGACCGCAGCTTCTTCAACCAGCCGCAATTGCCCGAATTCAATGACGACGGTAACGACGAGAACAAACCCTTCCTGGTCAAGCCGGACGCCCTGCTGGTCAACCTCAAGGCCCTGCGCTTTGTGACCCGCAATGATTCGGGCCGAGTGATCGTGTCGGTCGAACCGCCGATTGCCAGCATTCGTATCGACAACCAAGTCAAAGTGTCCAACGCCAAGCAGTGCACCGGCGACGTGCGCTACAGCCCGGTAACCGCCGCCGATGGCAGCGTCACGGTGACCGTCAGCGGCCAATTGAGCGAGGGTTGCAGTTCGCAGACCTACCTGTCGCTGCTGGACCACGCCACCTACACCGCCGGCGCCGTACGCGCGATCTGGCAGGAATTGGGTGGCACCATCCAGGGTCGTGATATCCAGGCGCCTGTGCCCAAGGATGCCAAGGTGCTGGCCCGTGCGTTTTCGCCGGACCTGGCGGAAATCATCCGCGACATCAATAAATACAGTAACAACACCATGGCCCAGCAATTGTTCCTGAGCCTGGGCGCGCAGTTCCGCAACGATGCCGATGGCGACGATGCCAAGGCCGCGCAACGCGTGGTACGCCAGTGGCTGGCGAAGAAGGGCATCACCGCGCCACATTTGGTGATGGAGAACGGCTCCGGCCTGTCCCGCGCCGAACGGGTTAGCGCCCGTGAGATGGCGGCCATGCTGCAAGCGGCCTGGAAAAGCCCTTACGCTGCCGAATACATCAGCTCGCTGCCGATTGCCGGCACCGACGGCACCATGCGTAAACGCCTGAAAACCACCGCCATGCGCGGCGAAGCCCACGTCAAGACCGGCACCCTGAACACCGTACGCGCGATCGCCGGGTTCAGCCGCGACAACAACGGCAACAGTTGGGTGGTAGTGGCGATTCTCAACGATTCGAAGCCATGGGGCGCTTCGTCAGTGTTGGATCAGGTGCTGCTGGACCTGTACCGCCAGCCGAAAGTGGCAGTCGCAGCGCCGGTGCTCTAAACGGTGACATTGAACAAATGTGGGAGCTGGCTTGCCTGCGCCCACATTTATCTGCGCAACCTCAAAGGCTTGCCTGATCAACTCCGCAACCGTTCCGCTTCCACCCGGTCCCTGCCCGCCTGCTTGGCCACATACACTGCCGAGTCCGCACGCAGCAGCAAGCCATCAATCCCCTCATCCACCCGCCAACTGGCCACACCGAAGCTGGCGGTCACAACCCCCACCGACGCCATCGGTGTATCGCGCAACGACTGCCACAACTCCATCGCCAGGCTATAGGCCTGGTCACCATCGGTATTGGGGCACAGCACCACGAACTCCTCGCCACCCAGGCGACAGAACACATCCGTACGACGCAGTCGCAGGCCGATGCGCTTGCACAGTTCCTGCAATACCCCATCCCCTACCGCATGCCCGTATTGGTCGTTGATCCGCTTGAAGTGATCGATATCGAGCATGATCAGCGACAATGCCCCTGACAATCGATTGAGCCTGACCATCTCAGCCTTGAGGCGATCCTGGAAATACCGGCGGTTATGGATACCCGTCAGGGAGTCGGTGATAGACAGTGCGCGCAGCTCTTCCTCGACCCGCTTGAGGTCGGAAATATCCGACACATAGCCATGCCACAACGTACCGCCTCCCGGTAACTCTTCCGGTGTGGCCTCACCGCGAATCCAGCGCAGGCCCCGCTGCGGCAGCTGCACGCGATACTCCTCGCGCCAATGGCTCAACTGCAGCGCCGATAAACGAATCGACGCCCGTACGCGCTCGACATCCAGGGGGTGGATGCGCTCAAGGGCACTGCTCGCATTCTGCTGCAACACCCCGGGTTCGATTTCATAGATATCGCGAATGCCATCGCTGGCGTAGATGAAACGCCAGTTATCCTGCGGCTCCAGAGTGAACTGAAAGATCCCGCCAGGCACATGAGAGCTCAGTTTTTTCAGCAAGCGGTCTCGCGCAGCCAACGCTTCGTAGGCGCGCTTCTGCTCGGTGACATCGAGGTAGATCGCCAGATGCCCAACCCACAAGCCATAGTCATCCAGCACCACAGTGGCCAGCATATTCACGGTCAATGGGCTGCCATCCTGGCGCAACAGGGTCCACTCTCGGGCCTCGTGCAGGTTGTCCGGGCTTTCCACAAGCATCGCCTGGCCCGGCGGAATACGCTTGCCCAAGGTCACGCTCAAACTGGCGGCACGCGCTTCGAGCTCCGCGGCCAGGTGCAGGCTATCCAGGGACATGACCCCCAGTACGTCCTCGGACTTGAACCCAAGCATCTGCTCGGCGCCGGCGTTAAACGTATTGATCACGCCCCGCAAGTCAGTGGCAATGATTGCGACCTGGGTGGCGGCATTCAGCACACTGCGCAATTGCCCATGAGCCCCGCGTAACTCCTGCTCTCGCAGGCGCAACTGTACAGTGCGCTGCTCCACCAGCTTCAGAGCTCGCTGGCGTTGGCTGACCAACACATAAAGCAATGCGCTGAGTAGCAGACTTAGGAGCCCGCCCATTGTCACAATCGCGCTCAGGGAGGAATGGTTAGCCTGGTCGAACACCTCACTGGCACGCAGGCTCAAGGCATACACATGATCGCCGAGGGTGAGACGGCGCGCGGCAACGAGATCGCTGCTGCCGACGGCATTACTGGAGGCGTACAGCACGCGCTGCTGGGTGTCGGAGGTGTCAACTATCTGCATCACCAGGTTGTCCCGGTTCGGCTTGGGCAAACCATCAGCTACCAACTGACGCATGCTGATCACGGCCATCACAAAACCATAAGGCGCTGCGTCTGCTGGCTTGCTGACAGACGCCACCAGCAAGACGCCGTCGGCATAGGCCGGCTCTACGCCCACCAACTGCATAGGTTGGGACACCGCCGACTTACCACTTTTTTGCGCGCGCTCAAGGGCCGAGCGCCGCAGCGGTTGGGCCAAGAGGTCAAAACCCAAGGGCGAGCCCAGCAAGCTCTGAGTCTGGCTGTACAGCACCGGCACGTACTCGTCGCGCTCGGGCGCGGGAGCCAAATCACCTGACGAATTCAGTTCACGGATGCTGAAGGGGGTGCCGCGCTGGCGCGAGACTTCGTGTTCAAACTGAATACGCTGATCACGAAAAATCCGCGGGGCCCAGGCATAAGCACGCGTGTGCAACAGCAAGGGCTGGGCGAAACCATCGAATTCTGCGCGTGAAACATCGTTGGAGTTAACAAAAAAACGCCGAAGACTGCCCAGGCGTTGCTCCTGGTCTTCAAAGCGCTCCTGAAGACGAGCGTAGCGCTCGTTGGCCAGTAGCTGGAAACGCTGACGAACCTGTTGCTGATAGAGATCGGCAGCCGCCCAGGCGACGATGAGCGTCAGTGCACAACCCGTCAATAACACCACCAATGCCACGAGCCAAGCCGATGCCTGCTCACTGATAAAGCCAAGGATTTTCGGGCGAACAGCTTGCAACGGCATAGGCAACACTCACAACGCCAGCGTGCGGGGGTGTCACTTTGGCTAGGCCTTCAGTTATAGCCACGGGACCGGTGTTTGACCAGCGCAAAAAAGCCGCAGGCCCGGAATATTCCAGGCCTGCGGCTTTTAGGTACGTCAATCAGCGAGCAGTGATTTTCCAGGCCCGATGGATCTTCGCGTTACGCGCGAAATCCGGGTCAATGGTCTTGTCGCTGATTTCTTCTACCGCGTAGCGTTCGCTGAGGTTGTCCTCCAGCTGGAACTTGCGGAAGTTGTTCGAGAAGTACAGGACGCCGCCCGGCGCCAGGCGCGCCATGGCCAGGTCGAGCAACTGCACGTGGTCGCGCTGCACGTCGAAGATGCCTTCCATACGCTTGGAGTTGGAGAAAGTCGGCGGGTCGATGAAGATCATGTCGAATTCATCGCGGCTGGCTTCCAGCCACGCCATCACATCACCCTGCTCCAGGCGGTTCTTGTCGGAAAAACCGTTGAGCGAGAAGTTGCGACGCGCCCAGTCCAGGTAAGTCTTGGACAAGTCGACGCTGGTAGTACTGCGAGCCCCGCCCTTGGCCGCGTGCACACTGGCGGTGGCGGTGTAGCAATACAGGTTGAGGAAGCGCTTGCCGGCCGCTTCTTTCTGGATACGCATGCGCATCGGACGGTGATCGAGAAACAGGCCGGTGTCCAGGTAGTCAGTGAGGTTGACCAACAGCTTCACGCCGCCCTCGCTGACTTCGGTGAACTTGCCCTGGGCGCTCTGACGCTCGTATTGCTTGGTGCCGCTCTGACGCTCGCGGCGCTTGACCACTACACGATTCTTGTCGATGTTCAGCGCCTGGGGAATGGCCGCCAGGGCATCGAACATACGTGCGGAAGCTTTTTCCGGATCGATGGATTTTGGTGCGGCGTATTCCTGCACGTGGACCCAATCGTGATACAGGTCGATTGCCATGGAGTATTCCGGCATGTCGGCATCGTACACACGGTAGCAGTCCACGCCTTCACGCTTGGCCCACTTGCCCAGCAGCTTGAGGTTCTTTTGCAGGCGGTTGGCAAACATCTGCCCGCCTTCGCTCAGGCGCGCCTGTTCAACCACGGGCGCTGGCGCCGGGGTGGGTTTGATCGGGTTGCCATTCTTGTTGTACTGGCGCTCGACCGGCTCGCTCGGGGCCTGATCGTAAGCAGCCTGCTCACGTTCAGCCTGGCGCTGTTCCGGTGTGCGGCGCTCGCCGGTGACGAACTGATCCGGGTTGACCTTGATCAGCAGCAGTTTGCACGGCAAGGCGCCGTTCCAGAACGAGTACTGTTTGTGGCTACGGATGCCCATGCGTTTGCCGAGGTCCGGCGCGCCGGTGAACACTGCCGCTTCCCAGCCCATACACGCTTGACGCAGACGCTCGCCGAGGTTCTGGTAGAGGTACAACAGGCTGGCTTCGTCACCCAAACGCTCGCCATAGGGTGGGTTGCAGATCACCAGGCCTTTCTGATTCTGGTCCGGGCGCGGCTCAAAGGTACCGACTTCGCCTTGGTACACCTTGATCCAATGGCTCAAGCCAGCGCGCTCGATGTTGTTGCGACCGGGCTGGATCAAACGCGGATCGGCTTCATAGCCACGAATCCACAGCGGTGGCCTGTTCATGCCGATGGCGGCACGTTCGGTGGCCTCTGTGTGCAACTTCTTCCACAGCGCCGGGACGTGACCAAGCCAGGTGGTGAAGCCCCACAATTCGCGGTTGAGGTTGGGGGCCATGTCAGCAGCGATCATCGCGCCTTCCACCAGAAAGGTGCCCACGCCGCACATCGGGTCCGTCAGCGCGCCACCTTCGGCGGCAATACGCGGCCAGCCGGCACGAATCAGGATCGCGGCGGCCAGGTTTTCCTTCAACGGTGCAGCGCCCTGCTGCAAACGGTAACCGCGCTGGTGCAGGCTGTGGCCGGACAGGTCGAGGGAGAGGATCGCTTCGCCACGGTCCAGGCGCAGGTGGATGCGCAGGTCCGGGTTGATCTTGTCGATGGACGGACGTTCACCGGTCGGCGTACGCAGCTTGTCGACGATCGCATCCTTGACCTTCAGTGCGCCGAAGTGGGTGTTATCGATGCCCGAGCCGTGGCCGCTGAACTCCACCGCGAGGGTGCCGTCCGGGACCATGTGGTCTGCCCATTCGATATCCAACACGCCGTGATAGAGGTCTTCGGCGTCCTTCATCGGGAAGCGCTTGAGTACCAAGAGCACACGGTTGGCCAGACGCGACCAGAGGCACAGGCGATAGGCGGTTTCCATGTCGGCCATGCCGCGTACGGCCGAGGTATGCTCGCGGGCTTCCTCAAGGCCAAGCCCGACGGCTTCCTCGATCAGCAGGCCTTCGAGGCCTTTGGGGCAGGTGAGGAAGAGTTCAAAACGGTCCGACATGGGCATTCCAGGCTTTTCAGCAATAAATGAACGGGCGACGCATCGCCGGTTCGGTTTTCAATCAAGCACTTTTCTTGAAGAGTGCTCGTGTGGCACGAATGTGCCGTTCCACCCCGGCTGCCGGGCCTTTAGGCCAAAATTTCCGGGGCAGATAAATAATTGGTTGCAACAAAAAGAAATATTCCGACCCTTCGTCGAATAATAACCGACTGCAACGAGCGGAGATTCTCACTAAAGGATTAAACCCATCCTCTTTGCAGGGCACATCATAGCTGGGTTTGCCCAATAAATGGGGCGAAAAGCCATCCCAGCTTATGGCTATAGCATCATTATCGTTACGTGCTTATGACAAAACGATCATTGAATCCATGTGACCTATTGGTTAGAACTCAACACAGGTTGGCGCCGTAACGACGCCGACACATTGGCTCGCCACGCCGGCAGCGAGCCCACCAACGGCAGAAAAACTCTGCCCGGCTTCCCCCGAAGTCGAAGGATATCAAGACAGTCAACAAGTGAGGGAAACACCCTATGAGAAGACTTAAGCGTGATCCGTTGGAAAGAGCATTTTTACGCGGATATCAATATGGCGTTCATGGAAAGTCCCGTGAGCTTTGCCCATTTACTCTACCGTCGGTACGCCAAGCCTGGATCAACGGCTGGCGAGAAGGACGCGGCGACAACTGGGACGGTATGACTGGCACTGCGGGCATCCACAGACTCAACGAACTTCACGCCGTCGGCTAATACAGGGCACTCAATCCGACACACCAACTTGAAGAACATGTAACGACTTAACCACGCACGCCCCATCCGGGCGGCGGGCTTCGGCCCAGGGGGCTCCTTTATGGAGCCCTTTTTAATGGCTGGTCCTTAAGCCTTCGGCAATGCGGCAATCGCATCCACCGATTCACGAATCAACGCTGGGCCTTTGTAGATAAAGCCTGAGTACAACTGCACGAGACTGGCGCCGGCGGCAATTTTCTCGGCCGCATGCTTGCCTTCGGTGATGCCGCCCACCGCAATAATCGGCAAGCGCCCAGCCAGCTCGGCTGCCAGTACCTTGACGATATGGGTGCTCTTGTCCCGCACCGGCGCGCCCGACAGCCCGCCCGCTTCATCACCATGGGCCAGCCCTTCGACGCCAACGCGGCTGAGGGTGGTGTTGGTCGCGATCACTGCGTCCATTCCCGAGTCCACCATGGCCTGGGCTACCAACACGGTTTCCTCATCGCTCATGTCCGGGGCAATTTTGATAGCTAACGGCACCCGCTTGCCGTGGCGCACGGCCAAGTCTTCCTGGCGCTGACGCAGGGCTTCGAGCAGTTGCTTGAGGGAGTCACCGAATTGCAAACTGCGCAGGCCCGGGGTATTGGGAGAGCTGACGTTGACGGTGACGTAGCTGGCGTGGGCGTAGACCTTGTCCAGGCAGATCAGGTAATCATCGACAGCACGCTCTACCGGTGTGTCGAAGTTCTTGCCGATATTGATTCCGAGGATGCCCTTGTACTTCGCCGCTTGAACCCGCGACAGCAGGTGATCAACCCCAAGGTTGTTGAAGCCCATGCGGTTGATGATCGCCTCGGCTTCCGGCAAGCGGAAAATCCGTGGTTTTGGGTTACCCGGTTGTGGCCGTGGCGTCACGGTGCCGATTTCGACAAAACCGAAGCCCAGTTGCGCAAAGCCGTCGATGGCCGCGCCGTTCTTGTCCAGGCCGGCAGCCAGGCCGACCGGGTTAGGAAAGTCGAGTCCCATCACCGTCACCGGCATATTTGCCGGAGCCTTGCATACCAGGCCATTAAGCCCCAAGCGACCACCGGCACCGATCAGGTCCAGGGACAGATCGTGGGAGGTTTCCGGGGAGAGTTTGAACAACAGCTGGCGGGCCAAGGTATACATGGGCGGGCTAGACTCGGATGACGGCGAAAGGTAGCGCCGATTATAGCCGGGGTGGCGGCTCAGGTGCGAGGCGTGCCGTCCAATCGTCAATGCCGTTGCGTAACCAATGCCTCATACCGAGCCCAGATTTTTTCTGCGTAACGTAGGCGCAATGTCTCACGCTCAGGTGCTGCACCCGCGTTATAGGAGCCCACGGCTGTCCAGTTGTAACCGAAACGCTGGATGAACTCGGCAAGGATCGAGGCCCCCACTTCGACTGACAAACAGGGTTCACTCAGCAACCGCTCCTCGGTAATCCCCTGTTTGAGCAGACGTGGCAGATGCATGCTGTTGATCTGCATCAGGCCAATATCCCGGCTGCCATCGCTATTAGCAGGGTTAACGGCTCCCGCGCGGTAACCCGACTCCACAGCGGCAATGGCCTGTAATAGCTCCGGTTCGATGTCGTAGCGGCTGGCCACCTCATTCCAGCAGTTCGCCCAGGCCTGATGGCTGTTCATCAGTACGCTCAACAGTAAACCTTTGACCAACAACTTAATCATGTTTCACCTGGCCACAGGCCGAACAGATACGCTGCGCACGCTCCCGTCCGGCTTGTCGGGGGCCGTGCTGCTCAATTCTCACAAGACAGGTAAAACGGTATCCCCTGCCATAGATCGTTTTGATAAATCCTTTGTCCTTCTTCAGGTGCTTGCGCAACGCATAAATACAGCGAGTCAGTGATTCCTCTGCGACTTCCCCACGGGGCCAGGCCAACTCAAGCAAACGATCCTTGGTCATCAGTTCTCCGTCGGATGCCAACAACAACCGCAGCACATGCCACTCCTTGGGAGGCAATTGAATATCCGCACCTTCCCCGGTCAACCGGCCATCGCCATGCAAGGTCCATCCGGCAAACACCCGTGAAGCCGTCAGCCCATCATTCATGACGGTCATACACACCTCTGCATCCGACTACTGACATTGAATTCCAAACTTCCAGAAACGGCAGATACGCCTACACCTCGACTATAAAAACCTGAGCACCGGACAACGTTAGGAAAAAACCCATTTGATCGAGGCTTTTGGCAGGCACCACGTAGGACTTTTCCACCACCCGCCGCAAGGTCACTCCGTTACCGGGATTTCACGGTTTTCACGCACAAACGCACGTTGCACGCGCTCATATTGGCTTTGTGTCAGGGGCGGAGGCCCGATCGCGCCAGCCAGCATCGTGGGCTCGTTCCCAACCGCCCGTGCCTGGATCACAAACAGCCGCACCTCGGCACGTCGACTGCGGGCGGCTCCCTCATCCTCACGTCGAAAACCACCCAGCCAGAGGCGCCGGCCCTGGGGCACACGCACCACCGTGCTGATTCCCACTTGCCCCACTGCCGCCGCTGAGTCGGGTTTGGGCTTGCCACCCATCTGCCGGTCATCCTCGAGGGCCAGCAGCATTTCAATCTGGTTCGCTTGCGCAAAGCGCGGCAGCACACTGGCTTGTGTGCCATATCGCACGGGTTGCCATTCACCGCTATCGCCTGCGGATTTGGGCAGGTAAAGCGTGTGGCTGTCCTGGAAAACCGCTGGAACATTTTCCTGCGTGAGGATCACAGGAAATGCGACGACCCTGGCCTTTCGACGACGCTCCAGCGCGATGAGTTGCGCCATCAAGCGGTTATCGTCCAAGGGTTCCAATACATGCGTCGCCGAAGTCGGGGTGTTGCTCTCCTGAGCCCAGCCCACGTCCATTTTCTGGAGTTCGTCACGGTCCACATCCACCCGCCATAGCGACACTTCAATCGCCCGTTTGGGCTTGTCGAGCTCCGCGACCAGCTCCTCAAGCACCTTGACCTGGGCAGGTTTACCCTTGACCAGCAAACTGTTGGAGTCAGGGTAGGCAATCACCACGAGGCTCTTGTCGGCCAACACACTTCGCGGCCGCTGCGTTTCATCCTTCTGCTCGCTGGCCAGCACCGTTTCGATCATCGAGGCCATGCCCGGTACATTGACCTTGTCGTCGCCCATGACGTACTGCCGGTCTGCCACGTGGGTATTGAAAACTTGCACCACGCCGAAGGTCTGTGCACCCACGCGTACCTCGGTACGTTGCCGGTCCATCAGTTGGGCCAGGTGCAGCACCTGATCCACATAATTGGGTGGCCCGGACACATAGAACGTCCGTCCACCGCTCTCGCGGAGCGGGTAGCGTGATTCATCAAGCCCCGAGCGGCGCATGAACCCGCGCAACCTGTCGACCGAGATATGCCGTAGCGTCACCGCGGAGCTTTTCGCTTCACCAGCGTCATAGACATATAACGCCTGCCCATCGCCGTACCAGATAAGGCCTTGCCTCTCGGCCACTGCTTCCAGGGTCCGCTGCGCAGCTTCCAAATCAAATGCCCCGGAGATGCGTTTACGCGCCACTTCGCGACTGACGACGACGGGCAAGCCCAAGGGCACCGACAATGCGCTAAAAAACGTATGCAAGCTTTCATCCCGCGCCTGGTAGCTCTCTGCCAAGGCGGGAGCATTGACCAACAACAACGCGAAGCACAGCAGCCAGCGATACAACCAGTGGCTGCTCATCATGGCCGGGGAATCGATAGACACCGTGGGGGTTCCTGGCAGTCTGGCGCAAAGAAGCGGCCATACTGAAAGGCAGCCGACTTTCAATCTTGATGGAAAGCTGACGGCAGGCCGCGCCTGTCAGCCCGTGGCATGTGCTTTGCTTCGCACTGTGCATCAGAGCACGCGCCAACGTCGGAGCGGGCTTACGGACAAAGGCGTCGTTACCCTGCAGTGGCCTATAGCGCCATCCGAGGGAGCGACGCTTTTTTTTGAGAGAAAAGGTAGGTCTTGATGAATGATTCGGTCGGCAACAGCCCGGTGAACAATCCACTGGCCTGGGTAAACGGTAGTGACGCCCCAGAAAAGACCAGTCTCGACTTGGGCTTCATGGCTCTGACCGATTGCGCCCCGCTGGTGGTCGCCGCCACCCAGGGTTTTGCGCAACCCTACGGCCTGACACTGAACCTCAAGCGCCAATCATCCTGGGCCAACCTGCGCGACAAGCTGGTCAGTGGTGAACTGGACGCCGCTCACAGCCTTTACGGGCTGATCTATGCCGTGCACCTGGGAATCGGTGGCGTAGCGCCTACCGACATGGCTGTGCTCATGGGCCTCAACCAGAACGGCCAGAGCATCAATCTGTCCCACGGATTGCAACAGCAGGGGGTGATCACTCCTGAGGCATTGGATCGCCATGTGCACCAAAGCCGAACAAAACTGACCTTCGCCCAGACCTTTCCCACAGGCACCCACGCCATGTGGCTGTATTACTGGCTCGCGAGCCAGGGCATTCATCCATTACAGGATGTGGACAGCGTAGTGGTACCACCGCCACAGATGGTCGCGCACCTGCAAGCCGGGCGCATCGATGGGTTTTGTGTCGGCGAGCCCTGGTGCGCCAGTGCAGTCAAGCAAAACCAGGGGTTCACCCTGGCGACCACCCAGGCGATCTGGCCAGATCATCCGGAGAAAGTGCTCGGCTGCACCCAGGCCTTCGTCGATCAATACCCCAACACTGCCCGCGTGCTGGTGATGGCGATCCTCGAAGCCAGCCGTTTTATCGAAGAAAGCCAGGAAAATCGCCGCTCCACCGCGCAGTTGCTCAGCGCCCGCGACTACCTGGATGCACCGCTCGACTGCATCGAACCACGCCTGCTGGGCGCTTATGACGACGGCCTGGGCAACCAATGGCAAGACTCCCATGCCCTGCGCTTTTTCGGTGGTGGCGAGGTGAACCTGCCGTACCTCTCCGACGGCATGTGGTTCATGACCCAGTTTCGGCGCTGGGGCCTGCTGCGCGAGGACCCGGACTACCTGAGCATTGCGCGTCAAGTTCAGCAACTGGACCTGTATCGTCAGGCCGCCGCCGCTGTCGGCGTCCCGGCAAACAGCCAGGACATGCGCAGCAGCCAGTTGATCGACGGCAAAATCTGGGACGGCTCCGACCCTACGGCCTACGCGCGCAGCTTCCGCTTGCATGCCATGGCCGAACACGCTGGCCGCCAAGCCTTGCGCTGACAGGAGGACTCATATGTTGCGAATCCTGTTGATCAACGATACCCCGCGTAAAGTCGGGCGCCTCAAGGCCGCACTGACCGAAGCCGGATTCGAGGTAATCGATGAGTCCGGCCTGACCATCGACTTGCCTGCGCGCGTCGAAACGGTGCGACCGGACGTGATCCTGATCGATACTGAGTCACCCGGTCGAGACGTGATGGAGCAAGTGGTGCTGGTCAGCCGCGACCAACCACGACCCATCGTGATGTTTACTGACGAGCACGACCCGAACGTGATGCGCCAGGCGATCAAGTCCGGCGTCAGCGCCTACATCGTCGAAGGCATCCAGGCCCAGCGCCTGCAGCCGATCCTCGACGTGGCCATGGCCCGCTTTGAAAGCGACCAGGCCCTGCGCGCCCAGCTCCAGGCACGCGACCAGCAACTGGCAGAACGCAAGCGCATCGAGCTGGCGAAGGGCATGCTGATGAAAATGAAACACTGCAATGAGGAAGAGGCCTACACCCTGATGCGCCGCCAGGCCATGAGCCGCCAGCAGAAACTGATCCAGGTGGCGGAGCAGATTATCGCCATGAGCGAGCTGCTCGGCTAAAAAACCGCCGTAGCAGCTGTCGAGCCTTGGCGAGGCTGCGTTTGCGGTGTATCTGACACACCGCTGACGCAACCTCGCCAAGGCTCGGCAGCTGCTACGGGGAGAGATAAGACGGCATCTACGGTGCTTGGTTGGCGCAGGACTTGCTAAGCATTCATCACAGGTAACCAACGGCGGTTGCCCCTCCACGACAAAGACGTCGCACATCCGGTTTGCCCCCGCAAACCTGGTGGCGGCGTTTTTTCGTTTTGGCCCCAGTGCATGGGGCCGGTGGGGCGGCCTTAGCCGGCTGTTCCATCACCAGGCCTTCTTACAAGACTCCCAACCGTTGAGGTGCGTGATGAAATCAAGCTTCTGGAAATCCGGGCACACCCCGACCCTGTTTGCCGCGTTCCTGTATTTCGACCTGAGCTTCATGGTCTGGTACCTGTTGGGCCCGTTGGCGGTGCAGATCGCCGCCGACTTGCACTTGACCACCCAACAGCGCGGCCTCGTAGTAGCGACACCGATCCTGGCGGGCGCGGTGCTGCGTTTTCTGATGGGCATGCTGGCCGACAAGCTGTCGCCCAAGACCGCCGGGCTGATCGGCCAGGTGATTGTGATCGTGGCGCTGTTTGGCGCCTGGAAACTGGGCATCCATAGCTACGAGCAAGCCTTGTTGCTGGGCGTATTTCTGGGGATGGCCGGTGCGTCCTTTGCGGTCGCCCTGCCCTTGGCGTCCCAGTGGTACCCCGCTGAACACCAGGGTAAAGCCATGGGCATTGCCGGCGCCGGTAACTCCGGCACCGTGTTTGCCGCGTTGCTGGCACCGGTGCTGGCTGCCGCGTTTGGCTGGAGCAATGTGTTTGGCTTTGCGCTGATTCCGTTGATTCTCACCCTGATCGTCTTCGCTTGGCTGGCACGCAATGCACCAGAACGCCCGAAGGCCAAATCCATGGCCGACTACTTCAAAGCCCTCGGCGACCGTGACAGCTGGTGGTTCATGTTTTTCTACAGCGTGACGTTCGGCGGCTTCATCGGCCTGGCCAGCGCCCTGCCCGGCTACTTCAACGACCAATACGGCCTGAGCCCGGTAACCGCCGGCTACTACACCGCCGCCTGCGTGTTCGGCGGCAGCCTGATGCGCCCTCTGGGCGGCGCGCTGGCAGATCGTTTTGGCGGGATTCGTACCCTGCTCGGCATGTACAGCGTGGCGGCGATCTGTATCGCCGCGGTGGGTTTCAACCTGCCAAGTTCCTACGCGGCACTGGCGCTTTTCGTCTGCACCATGCTTGGCCTCGGCGCAGGTAATGGCGCGGTGTTCCAACTGGTGCCTCAGCGCTTTCGTCGCGAGATCGGCGTGATGACCGGCCTGATCGGCATGGCAGGCGGCATCGGTGGCTTTGCTCTCGCGGCAGGGATGGGTGCGATCAAACAAAGCACCGGCAGCTATCAACTGGCCCTGTGGTTGTTCGCCAGCCTCGGCGTGTTGGCCTGGTTTGGTCTGTACGGCGTCAAACGTCGCTGGAGAACCACCTGGGGCTCGGCTGCCGTGACCGCCGCGCGCGTCTGATGAGCCTGCAACTGAGCGTCGCCCAGGCCAGCGCCATCGGCCCTCGGGCAGAAAACCAGGACGCCTTGCGCGTGGTCACGCCCATGGCGGAACTGGCCGCGAGCAAAGGCTACCTGTGCGCCATGGCCGACGGTGTCAGCCAATGCGCCGACGGCGGCTTGGCGGCACGCTCGACCTTGCAGGCGCTGGCCCTGGATTACTACGCCACGCCGCAAACCTGGGGCGTGGCCCAGGCCCTCGAACGCCTGCTGCTTGCGCAGAATCGCTGGCTGCAGGCCAACGGCGGTGGCCAGCCGCTGCTCACCACCCTCAGTGCCCTGGTGTTTCGCGGCCAGCGCTTCACCCTCGCCCACGTTGGCGATTGTCGGGTGTATCGCTGGCTGGACGGCGAGTTGCAGCGCATCAGCGAGGACCATGTGTGGGAGCAACCGGGCATGCAGCATGTGCTCAAGCGCGCCCTCGGCCTGGATCAGCATCTGGTGCTGGACTTCCTCGACGGAGAACTGCGCGCAGGCGAATGTTTCCTGCTGCTCAGCGATGGTGTGTGGGCCACCCTGGACGATCACAGCATCCGCGCGATCCTACGCGAGCAAACCGACCTTGATGTGGCGGTAAACACCCTGGTCAACGCCGCGCACCTGGCCGCAAGCCAAGACAATGCCAGCGCCCTGCTGGTGCGCATCGACAAACTCGGCGCCGCCACCCTTGGCGATGCGCTGGTACAGTTGCAGCAATGGCCACTGCCACCGCCCCTGAAATCCGGACAGCACTTTGAAGGCTGGCAAGTTGAAAGCGTGCTGGCGCACAGTCGACAGTCCTTGCTGTACCGGGTACGCGATGCCCAGCAGCAGCCTTGGCTACTGAAAACCTTGCCCCTCAACCGCGACGATGACAACGACGCCGGCCAAGCCTTGCTGTCGGAAGAGTGGTTTTTGCGGCGAGTTGCCGGCCGCGCGTTTCCTGAAGTCCACGCGGCCAGCGGGCGTCAGCATTTGTACTATGTGATGCGCGAATATCCAGGGCAAACCCTCGCGCAATTATTCCAAAATCAAGGGCCGTTGCCCCTGGCGCAATGGCAGTCCATCGCCGAACGTTTACTGCGGGCGGTGGGCACGCTGCATCGACGGCAGATCCTGCACCGCGATATCAAGCCGGAAAACCTGTTGCAGGGTGACGATGGAGAACTGCGCGTGCTGGATTTCGGCCTGGCCTACTGCCCAGGACTCTCCGAAGACCGTGCCCACTTGCTGCCCGGCACCCCGAGTTTTATCGCACCCGAGGCTTTCAGTGGCGAACGTCCTGCGGCACAACAGGATTTGTACAGTGTCGGCGTCACTCTCTATTACCTGCTGACCGGGCATTACCCCTACGGCGAAATCGAAGCCTTCCAACGGCCCCGTTTCGCCCAGCCCGTCAGCGCCAGTCGCTACCGTCCCGACCTGCCGGATTGGTTGCCTCTCAGCCTGGAGCGCGCCGTGGCGGCTCAACCGGAGCAACGTTATGAAACTGCCGAAGAATGGTTGCTGGTGCTGGAACAGGCTGACCGCCGTGAGTTGAGCGTGCGGCCAAGACCGTTGCTGGAGCGTGAACCGCTCAAGGTCTGGCAAACCCTGGCCATGGTCTCACTGCTGATCAATCTGGTGCTGCTGTACTGGTTGCTGCACCACTAGGGGGCGAAACGTTGTGCCATACCTTGCGCATCCCCAGTAAAACCGGGCGTGGCGTAACTTGGCACAACCGCTGCATTAGCTAACCCAACAACATACATATAGCCGCCCCTTCAACGTCGAAGGGTCGAGCTTCCCGAGAGAACGGGACCAGGACAAAGGCGTCCTCGCTAGGTAACTAGCGGGGACGCCTTTTTTGTTTGCGCGTGATTTGTCGAGCCATTGCGGAGAACGACATGAAAAAACTCAAATTGGTGATGATCGGCAACGGCATGGCCGGGGTTCGCACCCTTGAAGAATTGCTCAAGCTGAGCAGCGACCTGTATGACATCACTGTGTTCGGCGCCGAGCCGCACACCAACTACAACCGCATCCTGTTGTCGCCGGTGTTGGCCGGTGAGCAGACCTTCGAAGAGATCGTGCTCAACGACCTGAGTTGGTACCTGGAAAACAACATCAAGCTGTTGCTCAACCGCAAAGTCGTGCAGATCGATCGCGTCAAACGCATCGTCATCGCCGAAGACGGCACCGAGGCCGAATACGATCGCCTGCTGATCGCCACCGGCTCCACCCCATTTATCCTGCCGATCCCCGGTAACACTCTGAAGGGCGTGATCGGCTACCGCGACATCGCCGACACCCAGGCCATGATCGACACCGCCAAGACTCACAAGCACGCCGTGGTGATCGGCGGTGGCCTGCTCGGCCTGGAAGCCGCCAACGGCCTGATGCTGCGCGGCATGCATGTGACCGTGGTGCATATCGGCGAATGGCTGCTGGAGCGGCAACTGGACAAAACCAGCGGCCAACTGCTGCAAACCGAACTGGAAAGCCGTGGCCTGGTGTTTCGCCTGTGCGAACAGACCCAAGCCCTGCACGACGCCGGCAATGGCCGCGTCGGCTCGGTGCAATTCAAGAATGGCGACATTATCCCGGCCGACCTGGTGGTGATGGCCGCTGGCATCCGCCCTAACACCGAACTCGCCGAAAAGTCCGGAATCCCATGCAACCGTGGGATTTTGGTCAACGACACCCTGCAAACCTACGACCCGCGCATTTATGCTATCGGCGAATGCGCCAGCCACCGTGGGATCGCCTACGGCTTGGTCGCACCGTTGTTCGAGCAGGCCAAAGTCTGCGCCAACCACTTGGCCCAATTGGGCTTTGCCACCTACAAAGGCTCGGTCACTTCGACCAAGTTGAAAGTCACCGGCATCGACCTGTTCTCCGCCGGCGACTTCATGGGCGGTGAAGGCACCGAGACCATTACCCTCTCCGACCCGATTGGCGGCGTGTACAAGAAACTGGTGATCAAGGACGACATCCTGGTCGGCGCCTGCCTGTACGGCGACACCGCTGACGGCGGTTGGTATTTCCGCCAGATCCGTGAGAACCATGCGATTGGCGAGATCCGCGACCACCTGATGTTCGGCGAAAATGCTTTGGGCGATGTAGGCCACCAAGGCCAGGACAAAGCCATGAGCATGGCCGACAGCGCTGAAGTCTGCGGTTGTAACGGCGTATGCAAGGGCACCATCGTCAAGGCAATCCAGGAACAGGGGCTATTCAGCGTCGACGAGGTGAAGAAACACACCAAGGCCGCCAGCTCGTGTGGTTCCTGCGCCGGGCTGGTGGAACAGATCCTGATCAACACCGTGGGCGGTGCCGCTGACGTCAAACCGAAAAGCGAAAAAGCCATCTGCGGCTGCAGCGACCTCAACCACGGGCAAATCCGCCAAGCCATCCGCGACCAGCATCTGCTGACCATCGCCGGCACCATGAGCTACCTGAACTGGCGCACGCCCAACGGCTGCGCTACCTGCCGCCCGGCCCTGAATTACTACCTGATCTCCACCTGGCCTGGCGAAGCCAAGGACGACCCGCAATCGCGCCTGATCAACGAACGGGCCCACGCCAATATTCAGAAAGACGGTACCTATTCCGTAGTCCCACGGATGTGGGGCGGTGTGACCAATCCTTCGGAACTGCGCCGTATCGCCGATGTGGCCGACAAGTACAACGTGCCGATGGTCAAGGTGACTGGCGGTCAGCGCATCGACCTGCTTGGCATCAAAAAACAGGACTTGCCGGGTGTATGGAAAGACCTCGACATGCCGTCCGGTCACGCCTACGGCAAATCTATCCGCACCGTAAAAACCTGCGTCGGCAGTGAGTTCTGCCGCTTCGGCACACAAAACTCCACGCAGTTGGGCATTGAGCTGGAGCATGACCTCTTCAATATGTGGTCGCCGCACAAGGTCAAGTTGGCGGTGTCCGGCTGCCCACGTAACTGCTCGGAAGCGGGAATCAAAGACGTGGGAATCATCGGCGTCGACTCCGGCTGGGAGATGTACATCGGCGGTAATGGCGGAATCAAGACCGAAGTCGCGGAGTTCTTCGTCAAGCTGAAAACCGCCGAAGAAGTCCGCGAATACAACGGCGCCTTCCTACAGCTATACCGCGAAGAAGCCTTCTACCTCGAGCGCACCGTGCACTACCTGCAACGGGTCGGCATGGAACACATCAAGAAGGCCGTTTTGGAGGACCCGGCCCGCCGCCAGGCGCTCAACGAGCGGCTGCAATTCTCGCTGTCGTTCGAACAAGACCCATGGAAGGAACGCCTGGAACAGCCGCTGCTGAAAAAAGAATTCGATGTCATCCCCGTCAAACAGCTGGAGGTGTCGGTATGAACTGGCTGGATATTTGTGCCCTCGATGAAATCAACACCCTGGGCTCGCGCATCATCAGTGGGCCAAAAGGCGATATCGCGATTTTTCGTACCAGTGACGACGAAGTCTTCGCCCTCGACGACCGCTGCCCACATAAGGGCGGCCCGCTGTCTCAAGGCTTGATCTATGGCAAACGCGTGGCGTGCCCGCTGCACAATTGGCAAATCGATCTGGCTTCCGGCGAAGCCCAGGCACCGGATATCGGTTGCGCCCATCATCACACCGCCCGCGTGGAAAACGGCCGGGTGATGCTGGCCCTGCGGGACGCCGGTTGATGAACCGCCAGACCACCGCGTCCACCTGCTGTTATTGCGGGGTGGGTTGCGGCGTGCTGATCGAGCATGACGGTTCGCAGATCCTGGGTGTACAAGGCGACCCGAGCCACCCGGCGAACTTCGGCAAACTGTGCAGCAAAGGCTCAAGCCTGCACCTGACCGGTGACTTGAGCGCCCGCGCCTTGTACCCGGAGCTGCGCCTGGGCAAAGGCCTGGCACGGGCCCGTACCGACTGGGACGCCGCCCTGGAACATGCCGCCAACGTGTTCGCCGAAACCATCGCCGAGCACGGGCCGGACAGTGTGGCGTTCTACATATCCGGGCAATTGCTGACCGAAGACTATTACAGCTTCAACAAGCTGGCCCGGGCGTTGGTGGGCACCAACAACATCGATAGCAACTCGCGGCTATGCATGTCTTCGGCGGTGGTCGGCTACAAGCGCAGCCTGGGCGCCGATGCGCCACCGTGCAGCTATGAAGACCTGGAGTCCAGCGACTGCGTGATGATCGTCGGCAGTAATATGGCCTACGCCCACCCGGTACTGTTCCGACGCCTGGAAGAAGCCAAGGCGCGGCGCCCGCAGATGAAAGTGGTGGTGATCGACCCACGGCGTACGGATACCTGCGATTTAGCTGACTTGCACTTGGCGATACTTCCGGGGACGGATGTCGCATTGTTTCATGGGGTTTTGCATCTGCTGCTGTGGGAAGACTGGATCGACCGCGACTTTATCCAGGCGCATACCGATGGGTTAGTCGAGTTGAAACGGCTGGTGCATGACTACACGCCGCAGATGGTCACGCAACTGTGCGGGATCAGCGTTGAGCAACTGCGCCTGTGTGCAGAATGGGTGGGCACCTCCAGCAGTTTTCTCTCGCTGTGGTGCATGGGACTGAACCAATCCACCGCCGGCAGTGCGAAAAATAGCGCATTGATCAACCTGCACCTGGCCACCGGCACGATTGGCCGACCGGGCTGCGGGCCGTTTTCCCTGACCGGCCAGCCGAATGCCATGGGTGGGCGCGAGACCGGCAGCTTGTCGAATTTGCTGCCGGGTCACCGCGAAGCGGCCAACCCTGAACATCGGGAAGAAGTCGCCGCCTATTGGGGGGTCGATGCATTGCCCGCGTCTACCGGGCTGACAGCTATCGAACTGTTTGAGCAGGTCCAGGCAGGCAAGATCAAGGCGTTGTGGATTGCCTGTACCAACCCCGCGCAATCGCTGCCAGACCAGAACACCGTGCGCACGGCGTTAGCGGCCTGCCCGTTCGTGGTGTTACAGGAGGCTTTTCGTACCACCGAGACAGCCGCCTATGCCGACCTGCTATTGCCTGCCGCGAGCTGGGGGGAAAAGGAAGGCACGGTGACCAACTCCGAACGACGGATTTCCCACGTACGTCGCGCCATCGTCCCACCGGGAGAAGCACGACCGGACTGGGCGATTACCGTGGATTTCGCACAGCGACTGGAGCGCCGCTTACGGCCGGGTCTGACGAGCCTGTTCGCCTTTGAGCAACCGGCGCAGATTTTTGATGAATACAAGGTACTGACCCGCGACCGCGACCTTGACTTGTCGGGTATCAGCCATGCCTTGCTCGATCAGATCGGCCCACAACAATGGCCGTTTCCCATAGGCGCGCAATCTGGAACACCGCGCCTGTACACCGATGGCCACTTCCCGACCGACAGTGGCCGCGCGCACTTTGTCGCCGACCCTTATCGCGCCGCCAAGGAACAACGTGACGCACGTTACCCCCTGACCCTGATCACCGGCCGCCTGCGCGACCAGTGGCATGGCATGAGTCGCACCGGTACGGCGGCGCAGCTGTTTGGGCACGTCAATGAGGCGTTGCTGAGCCTGCACCCGGATGAGTTACGCCGCCATCGCTTCAAAGAAGGCGACCTGGTTAACCTGAAAAGCCGTCGCGGCAGCGTGATCGTCGCAGTCAGCAGTGATGACAGCGTGCGTCCGGGCCAAGCGTTTCTGCCCATGCATTGGGGCGATCGTTTTCTCAAGGGTGGCGTAAACGCTCTTACCCAGCCGGCGTTCGATCCCTTGTCGAAACAACCGGAGCTCAAGCACAGCGGCGTGCGCCTGGAGACGGTGCAACTGCCGTGGCAGTTGTTCGCGTTGATCGAAGGCGATGTACAGCAACACTTTGAGGCCCTGCGCCCACTGTGCGAGGGCTTTGCCTATGTCAGCCTGAGTCTGGCCGGGCGTGAGCGGCCAGCCTTGCTGGTGCGCGCGGCACATACCGAGGCGCCCGACCTGCAACTGTTGACCCGCATTGACGAACTGCTGGGGCTTAATGACGGGCCCGTCATGGCCTACGACGACCCGCGCCGCTCAATCGGCAAGCGCGTGAAAATCGAGAAAGGCCGTATTACCGCCCTGCGCCTGGCGGGTGAAACCCTCGCTCGGCATTGGTTGCAAAGCCTGTGGCTGGAAGGCCGCACCGACGATCAACTGCGGCGCTGGCTACTAGCCCCACTAAGCGCACCACCGGGTGGCGCGGCGGCCAGCAGCAAGATCCTGTGCAACTGCAAGAACGTCAGCGAAAACGCGGTGTGCGCCGGTATTGCTCGCGGCCTGAGCCTGGATGGGCTCAAGCAAGAGTTGGGCTGCGGTACGCAATGCGGCTCCTGTGTGCCGGAAATCAAACGTCTTTTGGCCAGCAACCCGCAGCCAATCGCAATCAGTGTGTGAGGGGAAAAACATGAGCGCAAAAGTCTGGCTGGTGGGCGCAGGCCCAGGTGATCCGGAGCTGTTGACCCTAAAGGCAGTGCGGGCCCTGCACGAGGCGGATGTGGTGCTGATCGATGATTTGGTCAACCCGGCGCTGCTGGAGCACTGCGCCGATGCTCGGGTAATCACTGTAGGCAAGCGCGGTGGTTGCCGTTCGACACCACAGGATTTTATTCATCGCCTGATGCTGCGGTATACCCGCCAGGGCAAATGCGTGGTGAGACTTAAAGGCGGTGATCCGTGCATTTTCGGCCGGGGCGGCGAAGAGGCGATGTGGTTACGCGAACGCGGGGTGGAGATGGAACTGGTCAACGGGATTACAGCCGGCCTGGCGGGCGCAACGAACTGCGATATTCCGCTGACCTTGCGCGGTGTAAGCCGCGGCGTAACGCTGGTCACAGCGCATACCCAGGACGACAGCAACCTGAATTGGCGCGCACTGGCCGAGGGTGGCACGACGTTGGTGGTTTACATGGGGGTGGCGAAGCTTGAAGAGATTCGTCAGCAACTGCTGGAGGGGGGAATGGCCGCAGATATGCCGGTGGCAATGATCGAAAATGCATCGTTGCCCCAGCAGCGGGAATGCCGTAGCAATTTGGCGCATATGCATGTGGATGCCCAGGCATTCATCTTGAAGAGCCCGGCGATCCTGGTAATCGGCAGCGTCGCCGCCACAGCACAGGCCGCGTGCGTTGCAGCGTCAGCCAGCGCCTGAGGCAAATTCCAGGCGAAAAAAAGCCCGGCCTAAGCCGGGCTTTTTTCTACCACTCAGTAATTACTGAGCAGCTTGAGCTTCTACCGAGGCTTCTACGCGACGGTTGATAGCGCGGCCTGCTTCAGTTGCGTTGTCAGCAACTGGGCGGGATTTGCCATAACCAACCGAGCTTACACGGTTAGGAGCAACACCATCTTTGACCAGAACTTGCTTGACCGCGTCAGCACGACGCTGGGACAGCTTCTGGTTGTAAGCGTCAGGACCGACGGAGTCAGTGTGACCTTCAACAACGGTGGTGGTTTGTGGGTACTGTTTCATGAAGTCAGCGAGGTTTTTCACGTCGCCGTAGCTGTTAGGCTTAACAACCGACTTGTTGAAGTCGAACTTCACGTCCAGCTCAACACGAACAACCTGAGCAACCGGAGCTTCTGGCTCTGGAACTGGCTCTGGAGCTGGTGCTGGAACAGGAGCTGGAGCAACTTTGCCGCCGCTGCCGCCGAAGTTCACGCCCAAGCCAACCAGAGCCTGGTAGTCCCACTTGCCGTTGTCCAGCTTGTAGTCAGCTTCCAGACCGGCACGAGCGTACAGGTTGTCAGTGATGTACCACTTGGCGCCAGCGCCAGTGGTCAGGAAGGTCGACTGGTCACGACCAGTGTGGCCGTCAGCAGCAACGTTGGTTTGGCTGCCGTGAGCAACACCGCCTTCAACGTATGGACGGATCGCGTCGCCAACGGTACCGAAGTGGTACTGGCTTTTCAGACCGAACTGGTCGCCACGGATTTTTTGATTGCCAGTGCCGTCGTTCGAACGGGTGTAATCAAGCTTGCCGTAGGTCAGGTTTACCGATACGTCGTCGGTCAGGAAGTAACCGAGCGAAGCGCCAGGCGAGCGACCGTCTTCGACGTGATCAACACTGTCGTTGAACTTCTTCGCGTAGAACAGCTCGCCTTCAACTGCGCCTTGGCCTTGTGCCAGTGCGCCGAAAGAAGTAGCGGCAATAAGAGAACCAATGGCCAAGCCCAAGGTGTTTTTCAGTTTCATCCGTTAAATCCCCATCTGGTGATTGTAAAGCAGTCCCACAAACCGGGGGACAACTCGGCGACAAGTCTAACAGAACTTGCCTACACGTAAGAGATATTTGCCACGCACTAAGTTTCAGTCTCGTCCGCAAATTTCTCACGTAATTTATCAAGAGCACGTTTGTAACGCATTTTTGTAGCACTCAAACCCATGTGCATGATGTCAGCAATTTCTTGAAACTCGAGTTCTGCGACAAATCGTAGCACCAGAATTTCACGGTCAATTGGGTTCACATGCACCAACCAGCGATCAAGCCCGGCCTTCTCCTCGGGTGCTGGCGCCTTTTCTTCAGACGCCTCCTCGAGCGGGTCCAGACTCAAAGCGTCCATCAAGCGACGCTTTCGCCGTTCCTTACGATACTGCGTGATGCACTCGTTGTACGTGATGCTATAGAGCCATGTTTTGAACTTCGATTTGCCCTCAAAGTTCTTCAGGCCGTACAGCACCTTGAGCATCACTTCCTGACAGACATCATCCGCATCTCTATCGTTCCCTAAATACCTTGAACAAACGTTGAACAGAGTGCGTTGATATCTGCGCATCAATTCTTCGTAAGCGCGTGTTACGTGAAACAGCTCCGTGTGCGAGCGCGCGACCAACTCCTCATCAGAGAGCTCACGGGGGTCATAGCGCGTGGACAACGTTTGGGCTTTATTCAAAACAAGTCGTGCCGACAGTCAGATCAATGTCCGCTACAGCCCGGTCAGCCGGGTTTGCGGCGGCGTACATTAGCAGGGTTTTCCGGATTAGCGGCTACTGACCTGCTGTTCCAGGAGAATCCGGTTGGACAGCGACACCAGGTCACCATCATCGGTCAGCACCGTCGTTTTGACTGTGCCGATCTCCTCGATTTGCCCTTCGACCTCGCCCACACGCACCTGCTGCCCCACCTGATACAACTCACGCACATAGATTCCCGCAAGAATCTGGCCGGCAATTTCCCGACTTCCCAAGCCCATGGCCAGCGCAACGGCCAGACCAACGGTAATCAAAACAATCACAATCACGTGGTTGAGCAGGTCAGTCTTGACCTCCAACTGGCTGATCGCGACGGAAATACTGATGATGATCACCAGCCCCTGGGCGATTCGCCCCAAGCCGGCTGCGTAATCCAGGCCCACGCCTTCGGCAGCCCCGCGCACCAGCCCATTGGCCAGTTGCGCCAGTAAAACGCCTACCAGCAGCACCAGCGCGCCACCGAAAACTTTTGGCAAATACAGTGCCAACACATCGAGCGTAGCTGAAACTCGCTCAAGTCCAAGGGATTGAGCCGCTGAAACCAGAAAAATAAGCAGCACGAACCAATAGACGATCTTTCCGATCAGGGCAGAGATCGGCACTTTCAACCCGGCACGGCCCAACAGTTTGGTCAGGCCGGTGCCTGCCATCAATCGGTCCAGGCCCAATTTTGCGAGTAATTTGGACAACAGGGTGTCGAGCAGTTTGGCCACGACAAAGCCCAGCAACACCAGTACCAGGGCACCAAACAGGTTGGGAATGAAATTCGCCACCTTGGTCCACAATGCGGTCATCGCAGTGACCAGGCTCTGGGTCCAGAGATCAAGTTCCATATTCAATCAGCCTTATCAGCAGTGCGAGCAAGAGGTTTACGACGGGACACCGGCGATACGTGGGCCGAACCATTGTTCAGGGCCATCATCAACGCCGGCAGCCAACGACCGAGCAGACCGAACAGGTCACCCGCCCCTACCTGACGGTTGGCGGTTTTCAACACGCGGCCCAGGCAGGCATCGTCATCACGGTTGGATGGCGAAGCATTGAGCATGTCACGCAAAGACTGTTCGAACGGATCGTGCATAAAGACCTCTCGCAAGTGTTTTAAAAGACGAGGGTAAAATTCTTGGGGTCACATGGGACCCTTCCTACGTTCAGGTCATATTCAGGTCAAACCCAGCGCAATCGTCGAAATAGCCACCATTGTCCCAGCGCGACACTCACCATCATCAGGCAGGCAATCGCGAATCCGTAGGGGTCACCGGAGAAGGGAATCCCGCCTACGTTTATACCCAGCAGACCGGTGAGAAAACTCATCGGCAAGAAGATCCCGGTGATAATCCCGAAGCGGTACATTGTGCGATTCATACGCACGCTCAAGCGTCGGTCTTCGGTCTCAAGCACAAGCCCTACGCGCTCCCGAGTCAATTCGAGCTCTTCCAGGTAGCGAGTCAGGCTGTTGTTCAATTCGTTCCAGTAGTCGGCATCGTCGTCACAGAACCACGGCAATTTGATCCGCGTCAGTTGGGCAAAAATATCCCGCTGCGGCGCTAAAAAACGTTTGAGCCCAGCCGCTCGCCGACGGATCTGCAAAACGTTACCGTGCTCCGGAGTATACCGTTCGTCGGCATCGAGTTTTTCTTCCTCAAAATCGACGACTTCAGACAGATCACTGACCAGATCCTGCACTTTGTTGGTCAGGTACTGAGCCATATAAAGGATGAGTTCAGACGCGGTTTTTGGCCCTTTACCGTCCGCCAACTGCACCAGCAGCTCATCGGTGGCGCGCAACGGACGCAGGCGCAGAGAAATAACGCGATTGGCCGCAGCAAAGATGCGCACCGACACCATGTCTTCCGGTTCGGCGCCTGGGTTGAGGTTGACCCCACGCAGGAACAGCAGCAACTCGGCGTCCGGCAGCGGTAACAAGCGCGGGCGGGTGTTTTCCTCCAGCAGCAAGTCACAGGCGAACTCGCTCAAACCGCTGGATTTACGCAACCAGGTCTGGGTTTGCGGATGGCTGCGATCCCAATGCAGCCACAGGCTTTCCTGAGGCTGCAGTTGCAAATCGTCGAGCTCAGTCCGGGCAATCGAACGCGCACCACCTTTACCGTCCAGCACCAGGGCATGCACCAGCCCCCATTGCGCGTTTTCTTCCTCGAACATCCTCACCCCTATCGGTTACTACGGTTTATTCAGGCATTTTCAGCGGGCTTGGCGACACGATCACGCCATTATTGTCGGCGTAGACGTATTCACCCGGACGGAATGTCACACCGGCGAAGGTCACCACCACGTTCAGATCGCCGATACCGCGCTTGTCGGTTTTCATCGGGTGTGTAGCCAGCGCCTGCACTCCCAGATCGGTCTGGGCGATGACATCGACATCACGGATGCAGCCATAGATCACCAACCCTTCCCAACCGTTTTTCGCGGCTTTCTCGGCGATCATGTCGCCCAGCAAGGCGCGGCGCAGGGAACCCCCACCATCGACAACCAACACCTTACCGGCGCCCGGCTGATCGGCCTGTTCCTTGACCAGAGAGTTATCTTCGAAGCATTTGATGGTGACGATCTCGCCGCCAAAGGAATCTCGTCCGCCGAAATTGCTGAACATCGGCTCGAGCACCTGCACCAGGTCCGGATAGGCGTCGCACAGGTCGGGGGTCACGTAATGGTTCATTGAAAAATTCCTTTCTGTCAAAGAAGTGTCTTTCGAAAGAAGCGCCAGGCAGAGCGGATGTGGACCATCCCACCCGCATCGCCGCAACGCAATAGCCACTGCGCGACTGAATATGACCAGAAGCGTTTAACGCGTCATATCTTAGCCGCAACCACTCACGAGCGAAACGCCCTTGGCAGAGCGCTTCGTCAAACGGCTGCCGCCACCTCGGAATGTGCCCCGAATAAAGGTGTGAGCGGATCTTTCAACCAGCGCTCCACTAAAGGCCACACTTCGGCCTGGGCTGCTTTGCTGACCAGCATCTGCACATGCCCGAAATCTTCGGTGAAACCTTGCTTGCGCCCCAGGCACAGGTACTGGCGATGCTCGGAACCCACTTGCTCGAACAGCTTGCGGCACGCCCAATCTGGGTCTTGCTGGTCGCCCACGGCGCTGACCGCCAACAACGGTACATCGACCTCTGCCAGGCCTTTCCACCAATCGCGCTCAGCGTCGCCAAAGCGGCCGAACAGGCCATTCCAGCGCATGGCTTCAATCATTACGCCTGCCGGTTCATCCTCGGGGCCGCGCTTGAACCGCGGGCCGGACAATTGGGCGAAGCGTTTCAAAATAAATCGACCACTCCACTCCACCGGTGGAATTTTCAACGGCCAATACGTACGACTGACCTGACAGCCAAACAACGCCACAGAAGCCACCGCCGGTGCCCCCAAGTACTGACCACCGAGGGCCGCCGCCAGGGTCGTACCGCCGAGGGAGTGCCCGATCCAGTGCGGAATTTGCGCACTTTGCTCGCGCACGAATGCGCCAATGGCAGGCAAATCGTACCGCGCATAATCGGCGACACGGTTCCTGGCGTAATTCTGATTGCGCTTGGATAGGCCATGGCCGCGCATTTCCGGGATCCATACATCAAATCCCTGGCGAGCCAGGTAAGCCCCCAGACCGATGCCCTTGGGTGAGTACCAGAAGCGTCGATTGGAAAAACTACCGTGCAATAAAATTACCGGCGTGCCCCGGTTTTCCGGGATATCGGCCAGGCCCAAACGGGTTACAGCCAGTTCGACGGTGCCGTCGGGGCTGTTACCGGGTTTGAGGCGGTACACATCTTCACTCAAATCGCCACGACGTTCAGCGCTGATCAGGGCGACGGGAAATAGGTTGCTGCTGCTTTGCATAATGCTCTTGCACAAAAAAGGGCGGCGTCCGCAAGGAGTCCCGCCCTGTACAGATAAGAATGCCGGTCAACCTTTACGATTGACCGGCACTTTTGACGTCACGATTTTAGGCGGACGCTTGGCCTTCCGCCAGGAAGAACCAGGTTTCCAACACAGAGTCAGGGTTCAGCGAAACGCTTTCGATACCCTGCTCCATCAGCCATTTGGCCAGGTCAGGGTGGTCGGAAGGGCCTTGACCGCAAATACCGATGTACTTGCCGGCCTTATTACAGGCCTGGATGGCATTGGCCAGCAGCTTCTTGACCGCAGGGTTACGTTCATCAAACAGGTGAGCGATGATCCCGGAGTCACGGTCCAGGCCCAGGGTGAGCTGGGTCAGGTCGTTGGAACCGATGGAGAAGCCGTCGAAGAACTCCAGGAACTCTTCGGCCAGGATGGCATTGGAAGGCAGTTCGCACATCATGATCACGCGCAAACCGTTCTCGCCACGGGACAAGCCGTTTTCGGCCAGCAGGTCGACCACTTGGCTCGCCTCGCCCAACGTGCGCACGAACGGCACCATGATTTCGACGTTGGTCAGGCCCATCTCGTTGCGCACGCGCTTGAGGGCACGGCACTCGAGTTCGAAGCAGTCACGGAACGATTCGCTGATGTAACGCGAAGCGCCACGGAAGCCCAGCATCGGGTTTTCTTCTTCCGGCTCGTAGAGCTTGCCGCCGATCAGGTTGGCGTATTCATTGGACTTGAAGTCCGACAGGCGCACGATGACCTTTTTCGGGTAGAACGCCGCCGCCAGGGTACTGATGCCTTCCACCAGTTTCTCGACGTAGAAGCCCACCGGGTCGTTGTAGCCGGCGATGCGCTTGTCGACGCTTTCCTTGATGTCCAATGGCAAGCCATCGTAGTTCAGCAGTGCCTTGGGGTGCACGCCGATCATGCGGTTGATGATGAACTCCAGGCGGGCCAAGCCCACACCGGCGTTCGGCAACTGCGCGAAATCGAATGCGCGGTCCGGGTTGCCGACGTTCATCATGATTTTGAACGGCAGGTCCGGCATGGCATCGACGGAGTTTTGCTTGATGTCGAAGCCCAGCTCACCTTCAAAGATGAAACCGGTGTCGCCTTCGGCGCAGGACACGGTCACACCTTGGCCGTCTTTCAACAGCTGGGTGGCGTTGCCGCAACCAACCACCGCAGGAATCCCCAGTTCACGGGCGATGATCGCCGCGTGGCAGGTACGTCCGCCTCGGTTGGTAACGATGGCACTGGCACGCTTCATCACCGGCTCCCAGTCCGGGTCGGTCATGTCGGAAACCAGTACGTCACCCGGCTGGACTTTGTCCATTTCAGACACGTCCTTGATGATCCGTACCTTGCCGGCGCCGATGCGCTGGCCGATGGCACGACCTTCAACCAGCACAGTGCCGGTTTCTTTCAACAGGTAGCGTTCCATGACGTTGGCCGAGGTGCGGCTCTTCACGGTTTCAGGACGGGCCTGAACGATGTACAGCTTGCCGTCGTCGCCGTCTTTGGCCCACTCGATGTCCATCGGGCACTTGTAGTGCTTTTCGATGATCATCGCTTGCTTGGCCAATTCGCTGACTTCAGCGTCGCTCAGGCAGAAACGCGCGCGCTCGGCCTTATCGACATCAACCGTTTTTACCGAGCGACCAGCCTTGGCCTCGTCGCCATAGATCATCTTGATAGCCTTGCTGCCCAGGTTGCGGCGCAGAATCGCCGGGCGACCGGCTTCAAGGGTGTGTTTGTGTACGTAGAATTCGTCCGGGTTGACCGCACCTTGTACGACGGTTTCGCCCAGGCCGTAGGCGCCGGTGATAAACACCACGTCACGGAAGCCGGATTCGGTATCGAGGGTAAACATCACGCCGGCGGTACCGGTTTCCGAACGCACCATGCGCTGCACGCCAGCAGACAGGGCCACCAGCTTGTGGTCGAAACCCTGGTGTACGCGGTAGGAAATCGCGCGGTCGTTGAACAGCGAGGCGAATACTTCCTTGGCCGCGCGGATCACGTTTTCCACGCCGCGGATATTCAGGAAGGTTTCCTGTTGGCCGGCAAAGGAAGCATCCGGCAAGTCTTCGGCGGTGGCCGAGGAGCGCACAGCAACAGCCATGTCCGGGTTTCCAGCCGACAATGTCGCGAAGGCGGTGCGAATTTCTTCGTTGAGCTTCTCGGGGAACTCGGCTTCCATGATCCACTGGCGGATCTGGGCACCGGTCTTGGTCAGGGCGTTGATGTCATCGACGTCCAGCGCGTCCAGCGCGGCGTGGATCTGAGCATTCAGGCCGCTCAGTTCGAGGAAGTCGCGGTAAGCCTGGGCCGTGGTGGCGAAACCACCAGGCACCGAGACACCAGCGCCTGCAAGATTACTGATCATCTCGCCGAGGGATGCGTTCTTGCCCCCCACATGCTCTACATCATGGACGCCGAGCTTATCGAGGGAAACTACGTACTCTACCAAGGTGATCTCTCCACTAACTGTGTTGGAAAAGCTCAGGACGCCGGTTGCTCAGTAGGAGCGTTCACCAGCGCTTGTGGCCTGGACCTGGAAAATAAGTGAGAATGCGGCCCACTGCGGGACGGCAAAATCGCGCCTATCATATCCAAGATTCGCCATCAGCTTAAGGCCCAGGGCTCAAATGAAACGATCTGCTTTCTTTATCTCCGACGGCACCGGCATCACAGCCGAAACACTGGGTCAAAGCCTGCTCGCGCAGTTCGAAAACATTACCTTCGCCAAATTCACGCGGCCATACATCGACAGCGTGGATAAAGCGCGTGCCATGGTACAACAAATCAATCTGGCGGCCGAAAAAGACGGCTTTCGCCCGATCATTTTCGACACCATCGTTAATCAGGACATCCGTGAGATCCTGGCGACTTCGAATGGTTTCATGATCGACATCTTCTCCACGTTCCTGGCGCCGCTGGAACAAGAGCTGAGTGAACACTCCTCATACTCTGTGGGCAAGTCCCATTCCATTGGGCACAACTCCAACTATATGGAGCGTATCGAGGCGGTGAACTTCGCCCTCGACAACGACGATGGCGCCCGCACCCATTACTACGACAAGGCGGATTTGATCCTGGTGGGTGTGTCCCGCTGCGGCAAGACGCCAACTTGCCTTTATATGGCGATGCAGTTCGGCATCCGCGCGGCCAACTACCCGTTGACCGAAGACGACATGGAACACCTGACGCTGCCCGCTGCCCTGCGCGCGCACTCGCACAAGTTGTTCGGCCTGACGATTGATCCGGATCGGCTTACGGCCATCCGTAACGAGCGCAAGCCCAACAGCCGCTATTCGAGTTATGCCCAGTGCGAGTTCGAGGTGCGCGAAGTGGAAAATCTGTTCCGTCGCGAGAATATTGCGCATATCAATTCCACGCACTTTTCGGTGGAAGAGATTTCCGCGAAGATTCTGGTGGAGAAAGGTGTGGAGCGGCGGTTCAAATAATCCAACGAACACTAATTACCAGTGGCGAGCGGGACTGTTGTGGCGAGCGGGTTTGCCCCACGTTGGGCTGCGCAGCAGCCCCTGTAAAGAAGAATGCGGTGTATCAGGAGTTAATCGGCGCCTGGTTTTAGGGCCGCTACGCAGCCCAACGCGGGGCAAGCCCGCTCGCCACAGCGGTGATCACTGCCTACAGGTGAAACCGCCCCCCACCCTGCCCCAGCGCCGTCGCCAGCGCATCAAACCCCTCGCGCAACAACTGATCATCCCCCGACGTATTGCAAATACTCGCCCGAATAAATTGCGGCACCGCCGTCTGCCCCACGGCAAACGCCTCGGCGGTGGCGATCAGGTAATTATTCTGCTTAAGCTCCGCCTCGATTTCTGAGGCTCGCCACGGCTCCGGCACTTCAATCCAGAAGTGCGGGCTATTGAGGTGGGTGCGGTATTCCAGGCCAGCCAGCAGGTCGCGCACCAGGTCCTTGCGCCGGCTGATCTCATTAATCTGCTGGCGCAGCAGGTACTCCGCCGTGCCGTTTTCGATCCACTGGGTCGCCAGTTCGAGCGTGACAGGCGTGGCCATCCAGCAAGTCGAACGCAAGGCCGCCGAAATGCGGCTAACCAGCGCAGGTGGTGCATGCACATACCCAACGCGCAAACCGGCAGACACCGCCTTGCTCAGGCTACTGATCAAAATCGTACGCTCTGGCGCGAAAAAGCTGAGAGGCGGCGGCCGATCTTCCACCAGCACACCATGGGCTTCGTCTTCAAGAATCAGCAGATTGTGTTCACGACACACTTTGGCCAAGGCTTCGCGGCGCGGGATCGATAACACCGCCGTGGTCGGGTTCTGAATGGTCGGCGTGCAGTACAGCGCCGAAACCCGGTGATTACGACAGACTTCATCCAGCGCGCCCGGCAGCACGCCTTCTTCATCCATCTCCAGGCCAATCAACCGCACGCCGAGCATGCGCGCGGCGGTGATCAACCCGGGATACGTCAGTTGTTCGGTGACCATCGTATCGCCCGCCCGCAGCAGCGCCATCATGGCGCAGAGCAAGCCGTGCTGGCCGCCGTTGACGCAGATGACCTGCTCGGGGATCGGGTGAAAATCACGCTGCACCAACCACTGCGCACCGGCTTCACGGTAGCGTGGCAAACCGGCATCCGGGGTATAGGCGCTGATGTCCTGGAGAAACTTGGCGTTGGTCGACAGCGTTTGAAAGCTCTGGGCAAGAAACACCGTCTCCTGCCCGGGAATGTGCATGTTGCGACTCATATCGAAGTATTGGCGCGGCTCTTCGCTGAAGTTGCGAAAACCTTCATCGCGCTGGCGCTCCATCCCACGCTTGCGTACGAAAGTGCCGTCACCCACCCGCGCCACCACCAACCCCAGGCGTTCCAGCTCGCCGTAGGCTCGGCTGATGGTGCCGATGGTCACACCCAGATTGTCGGAAAGCACCCGATGGGGAGGCAGTTTTCTTCCCGGTTCAATCAAGCCTTCGAGGATGCCCCGCTCCATGACATCGGACAGGCGCTTGTACTTCACGCCCTGACCGCTGGACAACCCCTCACGCATAATTGACACCATGTCAATATTTGTTTTGACAGCCATCATTCGCCCTAATAGTGTGCTTTTACGGGTTCAATCACCGATTGAAACAACTCAATACACAGTCAATATAGAGTTCAATTCCGGCTCAGGGAAGCAATAAACGATGCCAATGTCCGCCGTTCTTGAAAACACTACAAAAACAAAAACTCAGAAACAGTGGTTGGCCGGCCTGGTAACCAGCGTGATGTTTCTTATCGTGTGCCTGAGTTGGGGCACCACCTGGCTGGGGATCAAGATCGCCGTCGAAAGCGTGCCACCACTGACATCCGCAGGCCTGCGCTTCCTGATCGCCTTCCCACTGTTCCTGTGTTTTGCGCTGGTGCGACGCGAGCCGATCCTGTTTCCGCGTGAAAGCCGTTGGTTCTTCGTATTCGTGACCCTGTCCTACTTCAGCGTTCCTTATTACCTGCTCAACTACGGCGAGATGCATGTCTCGTCCGGTCTCACCGCCCTGCTGTTCAGTTGCATGCCGGTATTCATCCTGATCTTTTCCGCGCTGTTCCTGCGCGAACGCATCTACTTTTCCCAGGTGGTCGGCATCGGCATCGGTTTCGGCAGCCTCTACATGATCATCAAAAGCCAGGGCCTGCACCTGGACCACGCCGAGTTCTTTGGGGTACTGGCGATTCTGACCGCCGCGATCATGCATGCCTTGTGCTACGTCATTACCAAGCAAAAAGGCAGCGCCATCAGTGTGATCACCTACAACACCCTGCCCATCGGCATTGCCGGGCTGATGCTGTTCGTGGCAGGCCTGTGGTTTGAAACGCCGACCTTCGAAAACATCACCCTGCGCTCCTGGGGCGCGCTGTTCTACCTGGGTCTGGTGGCGTCGGTGGGCGGCTTTATTGTGTATTTCATGCTGCTCAAGCGCTTGAGCCCGATCATTCTGTCGTTCGTGTTCATCATCTTCCCGGTGTTCGCGGTGATCATCGGCGCCTGGTACGAAGGCGTGGCGATTTCCCGTGACCTGATGCTGTACTCGGCCATCCTGTTGGCCGGTTTTGCGATCACCAAGTTGCCTGTTGAAAAACTCCTGGCCAAGAAAAAATGACCCTCCACAGACGCGAGAGAAACATGGACGTCCTCCGCCCCACCGCCCTGGAACAGATTTACGCACACGCCAGCCGCAGCTATCCCGAGGAGTGCTGTGGCTTTGTCTTCGCCGACGGTAGCGTGTACCTGGGCAGTAACATCCAGAACGAGTTACACCGCAAGAACCCCGAGATGTACCCGCGCTGCGCGGCCAACGGCTACACCTTTTCAGTGGCCGACACCCTGTTGATGAACAAGGCGTTTCGCAGTGACAACCCAGTGGTGGTGATTTACCACTCCCACCCGGATGTCGGCGCCTATTTCAGCGACGAGGACCAGGACAAGGCGCTATTCCTGGGCGAGCCCATCTACCCCGTCAGCTACCTGGTGGTAGACGTTCGCCAGGGCCAGGCCCTGGGCTCAAAGCTGTTTGCCTGGGATGGCAAGCATTTCGCCCCTACCTCTTTCAACGACCTGCACACGGAGTTGTCCATGAACGCTGTTTCTTTCCCCGATATTCTGGTTCGCGTGGCCAAGCTGCCGGAATCGACCCTCGAGGGCACAGGATCGACATTGCGCGAAGTCATTGAAAACCTCTGCAGCAGCCACCCGCAACTTCGCTCGCATCTGTTCCACGAAAAGAACAATCAACTCAAGGAACACTTCCTCTTTACCGCCGAGGAAGAGCTGATCGGTGCCGATGAACCCTTGCCGGAAAAAGCCAGGATCGAAGTCCTGCTCGCCACTTCAGGCGGTATCGACGTCGAGACCCTGAGCAATGAGGAAGTGCAACGCTACGTGCGCCACATCACCCTGCCAGGCGTTGGCCGCGAAGGTCAGTTGAACCTCAAAAAAGCCAAGGTGCTGATCATCGGCACAGGCGGCCTGGGCTCCCCCATCAGCCTGTACCTGGCGGCAGCCGGCATCGGCACCCTGGGTCTGGTGGATTTTGATGTAGTGGAAAGCAGCAACCTGCAACGCCAAATCGTCCACGGCAACAGCACACTGGGCATGCCCAAGGTCGAGTCCGCCAAGCAACGCCTGCAGGACCTCAATAGCCATATCAAGATCAACGCTCACGACACCGCCTTGAATGCCGACAATGCTCTGGAGTTGGTCGGCGCTTACGATTTGGTGATCGACGGCACCGACAATTTCGACACCCGCTACCTGGTCAACGATGCCTGCGTACAGTTGGGCAAGCCTCTGGTATACGGCGCCATCTACCGCTTCGACGGGCAGATCAGCGTGCTCAACTATAAAGGTGGGCCGTGCTACCGCTGCCTATTCCCCTCTGCACCACCGGCTGAACTGGCGCCCAATTGCAGTGCCGGTGGAGTGATCGGCGTACTGCCGGGGGTGGTCGGAATGATTCAGGCGACCGAAGCAATCAAGTTGCTGATCGGCATTGGCGAGCCCTTGTCCGGCCGCTTGATGCGCTTCGATGCACTGGCCATGAAGTTCAGCGAGATCCGCTTCAAACGCCGTGCCGATTGCCCATGCTGCTCGGAACTGCGCCACAGCGAAACCGTGGCACCGGCGGTCTGCGCCGATGCAATACCAAGTCAGCCTTCCTTGGCCGAAGAGCGCTACATCAAGCCCCGAGTGCTCAAGCAATTGCTCGAACACCACCGCAGCGCCGATGTGCTGCTGGATGTGCGCGACGCCAGCGAGTTGGAAGTGTGCAAATTGCCGGGGGTGGTGCATATCCCCTTGGCTGAACTGGATGGGCAACTCGACAGCCTGAGTCGGGACAACACCCATTACCTGATCTGCTACGCCGGAACCCGCGCCGAGCAAGCCGCCAGCACCTTGCTGGCCGCCGGCTTCGCCAACACCAAAGTCCTGCAAGGCGGCATGAAGCACTGGGTTCGCGACGTCGAACCCGACATGCCTTTGTACTGATCGCGGGCCTGGGGACTAACTGATGTTGCATAACTCCATTCTCGACGTCATCGGCCACACGCCGATCGTACGCCTGGCGCAGTTTTCCGAAGACCTCGGTATTGAGGTCTACGCCAAGCTGGAATCCCTTAACCCCGGCGGCAGCCACAAGGCACGCATCGCCTTGGGCATGATCCTCGACGCCGAGCGCCGGGGCGTGCTGATTCGCGACTCCGGCCAAACCATCATCGAACCCAGCGGCGGCAACACCGGCATTGGCCTGGTGATGGCCGGCAATGTGCTCGGCTATAAAGTGGTACTGGTGATCCCCGACAACTACAGCCCTGAAAAGCAGAAACTGCTGCGCCTGTACGGCGCCAAGGTGGTGCTTTCGGACAGCCGCCTGGGCAACAACTCCCACGGCGAAAAATGTATGGAGCTGCTGTTGGAAAACCCTAACTACGTGATGCTTAACCAGCAACGTAACGGCGCCAACCCGCAAACCCACCGCGACACCACCGCACCCGAAATCATCCGCGCCTTTGGTGAGCGGCGTGCGGACTACTTCGTCAGCGGCATCGGCACCGGTGGCCATATCACCGGCATAGGCGAAACCCTCAAGGCGGCCTGGCCGGCAATCCGCGTGATGGGCGTGGAGCCGGAGGAATGCGACCTGCTCAAAGACCAACACGCACCGCATCATATCCAGGGCCTGTCGATTGGCTTGATCCCGAAAACGCTCAACGTGGATGTGCTGGACGGCATGCTCAAGGTGTCGCACAAGGCGTGCATCGACATGATGAAACGCATCATGCGTACCGACGCCATAAGCCTGGGGATGTCTTCGGCCGCCAACATGGTCGCCATCGCCCAACTCGCCCCCGAACTACCGCCTGAAACGGTGGTGTTGACCATGGTCTACGACAATGCTGACAGCTACCTGCCCAGTTTCGACTAACCGGTTATCCAACAGACCAGAATTTGGGGGTGCCTCCATGGGGGGCTTTATCGACATGCAACAGCTGCACGATGAATTGCTCACCCATCTCATCAAGACCCTGACGCCTGCGCAGATAAAGCAGCTGGAACCGCACCTGGCGCCACTGATCCAGAACGCCGCCCAGGCAGTGGCCGAGGACTTGATCGCCTATGCCTATCGCGACCCGGCGTCACGTGGGCGTGGAGAGCTGATCCTGGAATCCTACGCCTCGTTCAAGGCGGTGCTGTTCTACCGACTCGCGCACCTGGTGTGGAACTTCCCCGACCAGACCAACGGCATGTTTTCACGCATGGCCCTTAAACTCAGCAACCAGGGCAAGATCCTCTCCGGCGCGGAGATTCACCCCGCCGCGCGTATCGGCCGGCGCTTCGTGCTGGACCACGGCTACGGCACGGTGATCGGCGAAACCTGCGAGATCGGCAACGATTGCTACATCCTCTGCGGCGTCACCCTGGGTGCTCGAGGTATCGCCAACAACCCGGATGGTAAACGCCACCCGCGCCTGGGCAACAATGTCGAGGTCGGCTCCGGCGCCCGAGTGCTGGGCTATGTACTGATCGGTGACAACGTGTTTATCAGTCCTTCGTGTGTGATCACCCAGGACGTGCCGGCAGGCACCAAGGTCAAGGTGGTCAATCAGGTCCAGTTGCAGAAGAACACCGAATCGGACCACAGCAATTACCTTGGGGCCTTCGCCCTGGATGAACGCCTGCACGTGGTCGGCGAGGTCAATGCCAACCACAAGGTCACAGTGCTGGACGCCGACTTTCATCCTCTGCAGGGGCTGATGCTGGAACCCACGGTCAAGGAGCGTCATCACCTGCAATTTCGCCTGCGTCGCCTCGACACCGGCGACCAGCTACCACGCCTGCCGTTGAACTTGAAAGTCTGCGGGCCAGAGTTTGAAATCACCCTGCTCTCCCCCCCTGGCTTGAGTGCAATGGTGCGTCATCTGTTGCAAGCCAGCCCACTGATTGTCGGAGGTTGAACATGTCCGTGCACACCATGGAAACCCTGGCGCTGTTCGACAGCGCGCCCTACCAGAACGCCTTCAGTGCCCGGGTGATTGCCGTTGGCGAACAGGGTATCGCCCTGGAACACACGTTGTTCTACCCAACCGGCGGCGGGCAGCCGGGCGACACTGGCCACCTTACCTTGCCCGACGGCACGCGGGTCGAGGTGACCGGCACCGTGCGCGACCCGGTGTTGCGCTCGATCATCTGGCATCAGGTTGACCACTGCCCGGAGCAATTGACCGCCGGCGTGCAGGTGGACGCCGGCCTGGACTGGGAGCGCCGCTACCAGCATATGAAGATGCACACCTGCCTGCACTTGTTGTGCTCGATCATCGATGCGCCTGTGACCGGGTGCAGCATCAGCGCCGATAAAGGCCGCCTGGATTTCGACCTGCCGGAGATGACGCTCGACAAAGACAGCATCACCCGTGACCTCAACGCCCTGATCGAACAGGCCCACGCGGTGAAAACTTTGTCGATGCCCGCTTCGGAGTACTCGACCCTGCTGCAGATCACTCGCACCCAGGCCGTCGCGCCACCCGTGATCCAGGGCTCGGTACAGGTGATAGAAATCAACGGAATCGACATCCAGCCCTGCGGCGGCACCCACGTGATCAACACCGAGGAAATCGGCCGGGTGTTCTGCGAAAAGATCGAGAAGAAGAGCAAACACAACCGCCGGGTGATCCTGCGGTTTGAGTGACGGGCTGAAACAGAACTACGCCAGTGTAGAGGGTGCCCAGCACACTGGCTGATCCGCTATAGCCCTACTTCGTTTGCCCGTTGACTTGACGGGTCACGGTTTCAAACTGTTTCTCAAGAGCAGACATCGTTGCCTCAAAGTAAGCCGTCATTTGATCAATTTGAGCCTCAAGCCTTTGGTTTTCCTGTTTGAGGTACTCAAGGGTACCGGGAGCAGGCGCTGTTGAATCATTGGCCGGGGCCAGCTTTTGGTCTTGTTGCGGTGGGGCCATTGTTTCAGGCGCCGCGTCGACTGACGGCGGAGTATCAATGGTGTCTGACTGCACGGGAGGTGTCTGGTTTTGAGCCCCCCCCTTGCTGAGTAATTGCGTCAATTCATTCAGTTTGTCAGTCAGCACTTTCATTACATTATTGAAGTTCTTCATCAACACATCAAACGCATCTTTAAGCTCGCTGATATCTTTGGCCAGAGCCGCAAGGCCAGAAGGCTGGCTTTGCTCTGTCTTCTGCGTATCCGGCATGGCAGGCGTTTCAGGCGTCACGGTTGGAGTATCGGTGCGACGACCCTGTGGCGTAGAGCCCGACACACCGGGCGCGTGTTCAGTCTGTTTACCTGAAGCAATGATTTGGTTAGCCAGGTTCTCTATTTTCTTAGTGAACTCAACGATTTTCGTCGAAAACCTTTCGGCCAGGGCCACGTACTTGTCGGCAAGATTTTGATTTTTCTGGCTCAGCTCAGCCAACTCACCCGCCGTATCAGCCCCCTGCGACTGCGGTGGGTTAATAATCTCGCTGTGGGTCGAAAACTGACCTCGTTGCTCAGGCGTCATCGGGCCGCGAGGAGGCTCAGAGTAGGCCTGTGGGCCGATGCTTCCAGTAGCCTCAGGGTTGTTTTCCTGTCCGGCAGGAACCCAATTTCGGGGCTGTTCATAGTCCGCCGTATAAGGTGTTTGTGGACGAGTGTTTACGGAAGTCATAGGGCACCTTCTCAGATTCAGGTATCAAAATCGCAATTTCGGATGACATGTTCCAGCCAGCCACCTGACTACCTGATTGGCATTTATATGGAGGAGGTTCCAAGGACTCAGAAAACTTGAATCACTGCGTATTTCTGCGTCGAATGCGTCCGACCTGCGATTTGAATGAACCCCGATCCAAGGCTGGGCTACCAGCAGGTCACTGTTCGTACAGGAAACTGACAGCAAATTTATGTGCTTGTAACATTTGGAAACGTACAATCCCGCCAGCAGCGTATCCCCCGCAGATTCGATGCCCCCTGACTCACGGAGAAAGAGCGCCCGCCCATTCTCGGTGGGTTGTTGTACAGAAGCTAAGCTCACCCTCACCGCACCTTTTGAACCTGAACGCTGCAGGACTGACTGCCTATGAGCAACTGCCTATGAACAGAGTGTTCCGCGACTACTTACCGGCGTCCACCCTGCGCCTGCTGCCCAACCGCTGGGATTTGGTTGCCCTGCCCCTGGTGATTGGCTTTCTGCTGTTTTTGTCCATCGGCGCCCGGGAAACCTGGGCCCCCATCGCCACATTGCAAAGCGACGTTATCTCCCTCGACCCGGCCAACCTGCCGGAATACGCCATGCGCACCACCCTGCGTATGCTCGCGGCGATGGTCGCGGCGCTGATCTTCACCCTGCTGTACGGCACCCTCGCCGCCAAAAGCCGGCGTGCCGAAAAACTGCTGGTGCCAGTGCTCGACATCCTGCAATCGGTGCCGGTGCTCGGTTATATCTCTTTTACAGTGACGTTCTTCCTGTTGCTGTTTCCCGGGCGGGTACTGGGTGCCGAGTGCGCGGCAATCTTTGCGATCTTCACCAGCCAAGCCTGGAACATGACATTCAGCTTCTATCAGTCGCTGCGCATGCTGCCCCATGACTTGGTTGAAGTGTCCACCAATTTGCGGCTATCCGGTTGGCAGAAGTTCTGGAAACTCGACGTGCCCTTCGCCATGCCTGGGTTGGTGTGGAACATGATGATGAGCATGTCCGGTGGCTGGTTCTTCGTGGTTGCCTCCGAAGCCATCACCGTCGGCGACAAGACCATCACCCTGCCGGGCGTGGGGTCGTACCTGGCCTTGGCCATCGCCCAGAAAGACCTGCATGCCGTGGGCTATGTGATCCTGGCGATGGTTGTGGTGATCCTGATCTACGATCAGTTCCTGTTCCGCCCGCTGGTGGCCTGGGCCGACAAATTCCGCATGGAAACCACCGCCTCCCAAGGCGCCGCACCGCAATCCTGGCTGCTGAACCTGATCCAGCGCACGCGTATCGTCCAGCGCATTCTGCGCCCTATCACCCGTACCATCAGCCGCATCGGCAACAAACGCTTTAGCGTGGCGGGCGGGGCGCTCAAGGCGCTGCCGGCGCAAACCCCGGCGGCCTCGAAGGTGATCGACTGGGTGTGGGGCGCACTGATCGCACTGATGGCTGCTTATGCGCTGTACCACATCGTGTTGTATGTCGGCACCGAAGTGACCTTCGCCGAAGTCGGCCATGTGTTAGTGCTAGGCCTGATTACCCTGCTGCGGGTGGCTGGGCTGATCCTGATAGCCTCACTGATCTGGGTGCCTTTGGGTGTGATGATCGGCCTGCGTCCCAGCCTTGCGGAAAAAATCCAGCCGCTGGCGCAGTTCCTCGCGGCGTTCCCGGCGAACCTGCTGTTCCCGGTGTTCGTCATCGTGATCCTGCACTACAACCTCAACCCGGATATCTGGCTAAGCCCGCTGATCGTGTTGGGTACCCAGTGGTACATCCTGTTTAACGTGATCGCTGGCGCCAGCGCGTTTCCGAATGACTTCAAGGAAGCCGCCGCCAACTTCCGCATTCGCGGCTGGCTGTGGTGGCGCAAGGTGATGCTGCCGGGGATCTTCCCCTACTACGTCACCGGCGCCATTACCGCCTCGGGCGGCGCCTGGAACGCCAGTATCGTTTCCGAGTACGTGTCCTGGGGCCAGGACAACGTGGTCGCTCACGGTTTGGGCGCCTACATCGCACAGACCACCGCTGCCGGCGACTTCCCGAAGATCGCCCTGGGCGTGGTGGTGATGTCGATCTTCGTGGTGGCGTTCAACCGCGCGGTCTGGCGTCCGATGTACGCCATGGCTGAAAACAAACTTCGTCTGAATTGATGGGATTCGCTGTGATGAATACCTATACCGAACACACTGCTGACACCCCGGAAATCTACTCGCTGAAAAACGTGAACCGGGTATTCGGCAAAGGCAAAGACGAACTGCAAGTGCTCAGCGGCGTGGACCTGAAGCTGCACGAGGGCGAGATTGTCGGCATGCTTGGCCGCTCGGGCTCAGGCAAATCCACATTGCTGCGCATCATCGCCGGGCTGATCCAGCCGTCATCGGGCGAAGTTCGCTACCAGGGCGCGCCACTGAACGGCCCGGCCGAAGGCGTGGCCATGGTGTTCCAGACCTTTGCGCTGTTCCCCTGGCTGACCGTGCTGGAAAACGTAGAGGCCGGCCTGCAAGCCTTGCAAGTCGAACGCAAGGAAACCCGCAGGCGCGCCCTGGCCGCCATCGACTTGATCGGCCTGGACGGTTTTGAAAACGCCTACCCCCGCGAGTTGTCCGGCGGCATGCGCCAGCGCGTAGGTTTTGCCCGGGGCCTGGTGGTCAACCCAACCTTGCTGCTGATGGACGAACCCTTCTCTGCCCTGGACGTGCTCACCGCCGAAACCCTGCGCACCGACCTGTTGGATTTGTGGAGCGGCAAACAACTGCCGATCAAGTCGATCCTGATCGTGACCCACAACATCGAAGAAGCAGTGCTGATGTGCGACCGCATCCTGGTGCTGTCGTCCAACCCCGGCCGCGTGGTCGCCGAGATCAAGGTGCCGTTCCCGCACCCGCGCAACCGACTGGACCCAACCTTCCGGCAGATGGTCGACGACATCTATGCCCTGATGACCAACCGCCGCAGCGCCGATGCCAGCAGGGGCGTGCCTGAACTGAAAATGGGCAGCCTGTTGCCGGAAGTGTCCACCAACCTGATGGCCGGTTTGATCGAAACCCTGGCCGCCGAGCCCTACAACGGTCACGCCGGCCTGCCCACCGTGGCCGAACGGCGCTTGCTGGAGGTGGATGACCTGTTTCCGGTAGCGGAGATGCTTGAACACTTGGGTTTCGCCGAACTCAAGGGCGCCGACATCACCCTCACCGACGCCGGCAAGCTATTCGCCGACTTCGGCACCCAGGAGCGCAAAACCCTGTTCGCAGAGCACCTGATCCGGCACGTGCCGTTGGCCGCGCGTATTCATCAAGTGCTGCTTGAGCGCAGCGGACACAGGGCACCACGGGTGCGCTTCGAGCAGGAGTTGGAAGACTCGATGACTGAAGCGTTTGTGGAGAAAACCCTGGAAAGCGTGGTGGCCTGGGGGCGGTATGCGGAGATTTTCTCCTATGACGACCACACCGAGACGTTCAGCCTGGATGACGTCGAAGGCAGTATGTAAGTCGAACACTTTCTATTAAGCAATACAGAACAAATGTGGGAGCTGGCTTGCCAGCGATGCAGACAACTCGGTACGTCAGGATTACCGAGGTGATGCTATCGCAGGCAAGCCAGCTCCCACATTGACCGCGGTGCTTTTTAGATCACGAACAGGTCCACGAAGCGGTTGACCGGCGTGGCTTCAAGCTTTGCCTGATCCTTGCACAACGCAAAAATCTCACCACTGCGCTGGACAGTAAACCGCGTAGCCAGGTTCGCCTTGAACTTGTCTTCCAGCAACGGAATGCCGTCCACCCGACGACGGCGATGGCCAATCGGGTATTCCACCACCACTTGCTCGGTACTGGAGCCATCCTTGAAAAACACCTGCACCGCGTTGGCGATGGAGCGCTTGTCGGCCTCCAGGTATTCGCGGCTGTAACGTGGGTCTTCGACGATAACCATCTTCTCGCGCAACTCATCGATGATCGGATGCGCGGCATGAAACTCATCTTCGTACTGCTCGGCCACCAGGTTGCCGAATGCCAGGGGCACGGCGGTCATGTATTGCAGGCAGTGGTCGCGGTCAGCAGCGTTGGCCAGTTGGCCGACCTTGGAAATGATGCGGATCGCCGACTCGTGGGTCGTGATAACAATCCTGTCGATCTCATGCAGGCGGCTCTTGACCTGCGGGTGCAAAGTCACCGCCGCCTCGCACGCCGTTTGCGCATGAAACTCGGCCGGAAAGCTGATCTTGAACAACACGTTTTCCATCACATAAGTGCCGTAGGGCTGCGACAGGCTAAAGGCGCGTTTGTCTTCGGGCTTGAGCGCCAGGTCTTTATTGGTGTGGCTGAACAACACGTCATAGAAGCCCCACTGCGGCGCACTCAACACACCGGGAATGCCCATCTCGCCACGCAGGGCAATATCCGCCAGGCGCACGCCACGACTCGATGCATCCCCCGCCGCCCACGATTTACGCGAGCCGGCGTTCGGCGCATGACGGTAAGTGCGCAGCGCCTGCCCATCGACAAACGCATGGGACAGAGCCGCCAGCAACTGCTCACGGTTGGCGCCCATCAGCTTGGCGGTAACGGCGGTGGAGGCGACTTTCACCAGCAGCACATGGTCGAGGCCGACACGGTTGAAGGAGTTTTCCAGAGCAATCACGCCCTGAATTTCGTGGGCCATGATCATCGCCTCCAGCACCGCGCGCACGGTCAGCGGCGCTTCGCCGTTGGCCACGCGTTTTTGCGAGAGGTGATCTGCCACCGCGAGGATGCCGCCCAGGTTATCCGAGGGGTGGCCCCATTCTGCGGCGAGCCAGGTGTCGTTGTAGTCGAGCCAGCGCACGATACAACCGATGTCCCAGGCTGCCTTCACGGGGTCCAAGCGGAACGAAGTGCCCGGTACTCGCGCGCCAAACGGGACTACGGTGCCTTCGACGATAGGCCCCAGGTGCTTGGTGCACTCAGGGAAACGCAGGGCCAAAAGACCGCAGCCCAAGGTGTCCATCAGGCAGTTGCGGGCGGTGTCCAACGCGTCCCGTGAGTCGATCCGGTAGTTGAGGACATAGTCGGCGATGTCCTGCAGGACTTGGTCGTAGTCGGGGCGGTTGTTCTGGTCGACGTTGGCGCTCATGGCAGTACTCCAAAAATGGGTGGGGTCAGTCCTCGGGCTCACGATTGATGGTGTTATGGCAGGTCTGATTGCCTGCCTTGGTATGGAAGATCCCACAGGGGGAGGTGCAAAAAATCAGAACGCGTCGCCGGGGATTCGCACGAAGCCCTCCATCAACACCCGGGCACTGCGGCTCATGATGGCTTTCTTCACCACCCATTCACCGTTGACTTCACTGGCTTCGGCGCCGACGCGCAAAGTGCCGGACGGATGCCCAAATCGCACCGCGTTACGCTCAACACCACCGGCCGCCAGGTTAACCAAGGTCCCCGAAATCGCCGCCGCCGTGCCTATCGCCACCGCCGCCGTGCCCATCATCGCGTGGTGCAACTTGCCCATGGACAGCGCGCGTACCAGCAGGTCCACATCACCCGCCTTGATCGCCTTGCCACTGGACGCCACGTAATCCGCTGGCCTCGCTACAAACGCCACTTTAGGCGTGTGCTGACGCTGGGCGGCTTCGTCCAGGTGCTTGATCAGGCCCATGCGCAGCGCGCCGTAGGCACGCACCGTTTCGAACATCGCCAGGGCTTTGGGGTCGCTATTGATCGCGCCTTGCAGCTCGGTGCCGGTATAGCCGAGGTCTTCGGCATTGATAAAAATCGTCGGGATGCCCGCGTTGATCAGCGTCGCCTTAAAGGTGCCGACGCCGGGCACTTCCAAGTCGTCGATCAGGTTCCCGGTGGGGAACATCGAACCACCGCCGCCCTCTTCTTCCGCCGCCGGGTCCATAAATTCCAGCTGCACTTCGGCGGCCGGGAAGGTCACGCCGTCCAGTTCAAAGTCACCGGTTTCCTGCACCGCGCCGTCGGTGATCGGCACGTGGGCGATGATGGTCTTGCCGATATTCGCCTGCCATACCCGCACCACGGCCACGCCGTTGTGGGGCACGCGAGCGGGGTCGATCAAGCCCGCGCTGATAGCAAACGAACCGACCGCCGCCGACAGGTTGCCGCAGTTGCCGCTCCAATCGACAAACGGTTTGTCGATGGAGACCTGGCCAAACAGGTAGTCCACGTCGTGATCGGCGCGGGCGCTTTTAGCCAGGATCACGGTCTTGCTGGTGCTGGACGTGGCACCGCCCATGCCGTCGATTTGCTTGTCGTAGGGGTCGGGGCTGCCGATCACCCGCAGCAGCAAAGCATCGCGCGCGGCACCCGGCACCTGCGCCGATTCGGGCAGGTCCTGGAGGCTGAAAAATACGCCCTTGCTGGTGCCGCCGCGCATATAGGTGGCGGGGATCTTGATTTGCGGTACGTGTGCCATGGTTATCCTCTTCAGGCGGTCGCCGCCGATTCCAGGAAGTCCTGGGCAAAACGTTGCAACACGCCGCCCGCCTCGTAGATCGACACTTCTTCGGCGGTGTCCAGGCGGCAAGTCACCGGCACTTCGACACGCTCGCCATTCTTGCGGTTGATCACCAACGTCAGCGTGGCACGCGGAGTGCGCTCGCCAACCACGTCATAGGTTTCGCTGCCATCGATTTTCAGTGTGTTGCGGTCGGTGCCCGGCAAAAACTCCAGCGGCAACACGCCCATGCCCACCAGGTTGGTACGGTGGATGCGCTCGAAGCCTTCAGCGGCGATCGCCTCCACACCGGCCAAACGTACGCCCTTGGCCGCCCAGTCGCGGGACGAACCCTGGCCGTAGTCGGCGCCGGCAATAATGATCAGCGGTTGCTTGCGCTCCATGTAGGTTTCGATGGCTTCCCACATCCGCGTGACCTGACCCTCAGGCTCGACACGCGCCAGGGAACCCTGCTTGACCTTGCCGTTCTCAACCACCATTTCGTTGAACAGTTTCGGGTTGGCAAAAGTCGCGCGCTGCGCGGTCAGGTGGTCGCCACGGTGAGTCGCGTAGGAGTTGAAGTCGACTTCCGGCAGGCCCATTTTCGCCAGGTATTCACCGGCGGCGCTGTCGAGCATGATCGCATTGGACGGCGACAGGTGGTCAGTGGTGATGTTGTCCGGCAGCACTGCCAGCGGGCGCATCCCCTTGAGCGGACGTGCGCCGGCCAGTGCGCCTTCCCAGTAAGGCGGGCGGCGGATATAGGTGCTTTGCGGGCGCCAGTCGTACAACGGCGCGACCTTCGGGCCGGTGTCTTCGTGGATCGCGAACATCGGGATGTAGACCTTGCGGAACTGCTCCGGCTTGACCGAGGCCTTGACCACCGCGTCGATCTCTTCGTCGCTCGGCCAGATGTCTTTCAGGCGGATTTCCTTGCCGTTGGCGTCAAGGCCCAGCACGTCTTTTTCGATGTCGAAACGGATGGTGCCGGCAATCGCGTAAGCCACCACCAGCGGCGGTGAGGCCAGGAACGCTTGCTTGGCATACGGGTGAATACGCCCATCGAAGTTGCGGTTGCCCGACAGCACGGCGGTGGCGTAAAGGTCGCGGTCGATGATTTCCTGCTGGATCACCGGGTCGAGTGCGCCGGACATGCCATTGCAGGTGGTGCAGGCAAACGCCACCACACCGAAACCCAGTTGCTCAAGCTCAGTGGTCAAACCCGCTTCATCGAGGTACATCGCCACGGTTTTCGAGCCCGGCGCCAACGATGATTTGACCCACGGCTTGCGGGTCAACCCCAGCTTGTTGGCATTACGCGCCAGCAGGCCTGCGGCAATCACGTTGCGCGGGTTACTGGTATTGGTGCAACTGGTGATGGCCGCGATGATCACCGCGCCGTCGGGCATTTGCCCTGGCACGTCTTCCCACTGGCCGGAAATGCCTTTGGCCGCCAGGTCGCTGGTGGCAACACGGGCGTGCGGGTTGCTCGGGCCCGCCATATTGCGCACAACGCTGGACAGGTCGAAGGTCAGGCCGCGCTCGTATTGCGCGCCTTTGAGGTCGTCCGCCCACAAGCCGGTGTGGCGAGCGTATTGCTCCACCAGAGTGACTTGTTCGTCTTCGCGGCCGGTGAGTTTCAGGTAAGCGATGGTCTGCTGGTCGATGTAAAACATCGCCGCAGTAGCGCCGTATTCCGGGGCCATGTTGGAGATGGTTGCACGGTCGCCCAGGGTAAGCGCCGATGCACCTTCGCCGAAGAATTCCAGCCACGCCCCGACCACTTTCTGTTTACGCAGGAACTCGGTCAGCGCCAGCACCATGTCGGTGGCGGTGATGCCTGGTTGCAGCTTGCCCGTCAGCTCCACGCCGACGCTTTCCGGCAGGCGCATCCACGACGCACGGCCGAGCATGACGCTTTCAGCTTCCAGCCCGCCGACGCCGATGGCAATCACGCCCAGGGCATCTACGTGGGGGGTGTGGCTGTCGGTACCGACGCACGTGTCGGGGAAGGCTATACCGTCACGCACCTGAATCACCGGAGACATTTTCTCCAGATTGATCTGGTGCATGATGCCGTTGCCCGGCGGGATCACGTCGACGTTCTTGAAGGCCTTTTTGGTCCACTCAATAAAGTGGAAACGGTCTTCATTGCGGCGGTCTTCGATGGCGCGGTTTTTCTCGAATGCCTGCGGGTCAAACCCACCGGCTTCGACGGCCAGGGAGTGGTCGACGATCAGTTGGGTCGGCACCACCGGGTTGACCTGCGCCGGGTCACCGCCTTGCAGGGCGATGGCATCGCGCAGGCCGGCGAGGTCCACGAGGGCGGTCTGGCCGAGGATGTCATGGCACACCACGCGCGCCGGGAACCACGGGAAGTCGAGGTCGCGCTTGCGTTCGATCAGTTGGCTCAGGGACGCGTTAAGGGTGGCCGGGTCGCAACGGCGCACCAGGTTTTCCGCGAGTACGCGAGAGGTGTAGGGCAAAGTGGCGTAGGCGCCGGAGGTGATTGCTTCGACAGCCGCACGGGCGTCGAAGAAATCCAGGCGGCTGCCGGGCAACGGTTTGCGAAATTCAGTGTTCATCGTCAGGACTCGGTCACGGTGGTTACAAAAGGAGAAAATGGCGACTGACCAAGGTGGGAGGGGGCTTGCTCCCTCCCACATTTGATTGGGTTTTCACCCCCAAATCGCCGGTTTCCTCACTCAGCGACGTTCGATTGGCACGAACTTGCGCTGCTCAACGCCGACGTACTCGGCGCTCGGACGGATGATGCGGTTGTTGGCACGCTGTTCGAACACATGCGCGGCCCACCCGGTGAGCCGCGAGCACACGAAGATCGGGGTGAACAGCTTGGTCGGGATGCCCATGAAGTGGTACGCCGAGGCATGGTAGAAGTCGGCGTTGGGGAACAGTTTTTTCTGTTCCCACATGGTCTTGTCGATGGCTTCGGACACAGGGAACAACACCTTGTCACCCACCTCGTCAGCGAGTTTTTTCGCCCAGCCCTTGATCACTTCGTTGCGCGGGTCGCTGTCTTTATAGATCGCGTGGCCGAAGCCCATGATCTTGTCCTTGCGCGCCAGCATGCCGAGGGTGCCATCGATGGCTTCCTGGGCTGAGGCGAAACGCTCGATCATTTCCATCGCTGCTTCATTGGCGCCGCCGTGCAACGGGCCGCGCAGGGAGCCAATGGCGGCGGTGACGCAAGAATAGAGGTCAGACAGCGTCGAAGCACACACCCGAGCGGTAAAGGTCGAGGCGTTGAATTCGTGTTCGGCGTAGAGGATCAGCGACACGTTCATCACTTTGACGTGCAACTCGCTCGGTTTCTTGCCGTGCAGCAGGTGCAGGAAATGGCCGCCGATGCTTGGCTCGTCGGTCACGCAGTTAATGCGTTTACCGTCGTGGCTGAAGCGGTACCAGTAACACATGATCGCCGGGAAGGCCGCGAGCAAGCGGTCAGTGACATCGTGCTGCACGCTGAAATCTTTCTCGGGCTCGATATTGCCGAGGAACGAGCAACCGGTGCGCATAACGTCCATCGGGTGGGCGTCGGCGGGAATGCGTTCCAGCACTTCTTTCAGCGCCTGAGGCAGGTCGCGCAGTTTGCTCAGCTTGGCGCTGTAGGCGGCCAGTTCGGTCTGGGTCGGCAGTTCACCGTACAACAGCAGATAGGCGACTTCTTCAAACTGCGCGTCAGCGGCGAGTTCGCGCACATCGTAGCCGCGATAAGTCAGGCCGGCACCGGCCTGGCCCACGGTGGACAGTGCGGTCTGCCCAGCCACTTGGCCACGCAGGCCGGCGCCGCTCAGTACTTTTGCTTCAGCCATGTCTGTTCTCCAATCTTGAATTTATTAGGGAGGCGCGTTCGTTACTTTTTCGCGGCGAACAGCGCGTCGAGCTTCTGCTCGAAGGTGTGATAGTCAATGCGATCGTAAAGCTCCATGCGGGTTTGCATGGTGTCGATCACGTTCTGCTGAGTGCCATCGCGACGAATCGCGGTGTAGACGTTCTCGGCGGCCTTGTTCATGGCACGGAAGGCCGAGAGCGGGTACAACACGATGGAAACATCGGCAGATTTCAACTGTTCGACGGTGTACAGCGGGGTCGAACCGAATTCGGTGATATTGGCCAGAATCGGCGCTTTCACGCGGGAGGCGAACAGCTTGTACATCTCCAGCTCAGTGATGGCTTCCGGGAACACCATATCGGCGCCAGCTTCAATACAGGCGGCGGCACGCTCCAGGGCGGACTCCAAACCTTCGACGGCCAGCGCATCGGTGCGCGCCATGATCACAAAGCTGTCATCGGTGCGCGCATCCACGGCAGCCTTGATGCGGTCGACCATTTCCTGCTGGGACACGATTTCTTTGTTCGGGCGATGCCCGCAGCGCTTGGCGCCGACCTGGTCTTCGATGTGAATCGCCGCCGCGCCGAACTTGATCATCGACTTGACGGTGCGCGCCACGTTGAACGCCGAGGAGCCGAAACCGGTGTCCACGTCCACCAACAGCGGCAGGTCGCACACGTCGGTGATGCGGCGCACGTCAGTCAGCACGTCATCCAAGCCAGTGATGCCCAGGTCCGGCACGCCGAGGGAGCCGGCAGCGACGCCGCCACCCGACAGGTAGATCGCCTTGAAACCGGCGCGCTTGGCCAGCAGCGCGTGGTTGGCGTTGATCGCGCCGACCACCTGCAACGGCTGTTCGCTGGCGACCGCATCACGGAAACGCTGGCCTGGAGTGCTCTTATTGTTGGAACTCATGACTCACCTCGCTGAGTGGCTGTCTGGGGGGCGCCGTCGGGAAAATGACGAGCAATATTGCGTTTGGAGGCGCCGATATGGCGGCGCATCAATAACTCGGCCAGCTCACCGTCGCGATCGGCAATCGCATCAAGAATGCGGTGATGCTCGGCAAAGGCCTGGCGTGGACGATTGGGGGTGGCGGAGAACTGGATGCGGTACATGCGCACCAATTGGTACAGCTCGCCGCAGAGCATTTGGGTGAGGGTGCGATTGCCGGCGCCCTGGATGATCCGGTAATGAAAGTCGAAGTCGCCTTCCTGCTGGTAGTACCCGAGGCCAGCCTGGAACGCTTCGTCGCGCTCATGGGTGTGCAACACCTGGCGCAGTTCTTCGATTTCCGCGTCAGTCATGCGCTCGGCAGCCAGACGGCACGCCATGCCTTCGAGGGATTCGCGGATTTCATAGAGTTCGATCAGTTCGGCGTGACTCAGGGAAACTACCCGCGCTCCGACGTGGGGCACGCGCACCAGCAGGCGCTGGCCTTCCAGACGGTGGATCGCCTCGCGCAACGGGCCGCGGCTGATGCCGTAGGTGCGCGCCAGCTCCGGCTCGGAAATCTTGCTGCCGGGGGCAATTTCGCCCTTGACGATGGCAGCCTGGATACGCCGGAAGACGTTCTCGGACATGGTCTGGGAATCGTCTTGCGCCACCACTGGGGTTTCCAGCTGATCCAGCATATTGTCGACACCTTTAAAATCAATGTCGCAAAAACTAGCTAATTAGCGCCTTGCAGTCAAAGAATAAATCAACATTGTCGACAATCGTCTAATAACCCCTTTTGCACTCTATAGGGGCATGGCCGCCTGCCAGCGCTGGCGCCAGAAAAGCATCATGTTAGAATGCCCGCCGCTTTTGCCTGACATCACGTGATGAAATGGCGCACCAGAGATTGCGCAGCAATGCCAGTCGCCTTGAATTGAACATCGCACGGCACCGCCTCAGGATCTATGAGACTCAAGCCCTTCCTTCTATTAATTTGTCTGCTGACCTTACCCGGCCTTGGCGTTGCCGCCGAGAAGACCGTGTATGGCCTGAATGAGTACGCAAAGCTTGCGGGCATCGATCTGGAAGTAGCCGCCAAACTCGACACCGGCGCCAAGACCGCTTCGTTGAGTGCCCGCGATATCAAGCGTTTCAAGCGTAATGGCGAATCCTGGGTGCGCTTCTACCTGGCCATCGACACCGCCCATTCCCACCCCATCGAACGCCCCCTGGCCCGGGTCAGCAAGATCAAGCGCCGCGCCGGCGACTACGATCCCGATGAGGACAAGAACTACACCGCCCGCCCGGTGATTGCCCTGGATATCTGCATGGGCAGCGCTTTACGCAGCATCGAAGTGAACTTGACTGACCGCAGCGCTTTCCAATACCCGCTGTTGATCGGCTCCGAAGCGTTGAAACGCTTTGATGCGCTGGTCGACCCCAGTCTTAAATATGCAGCGGGCAAACCTGCCTGCGCCGCCGACGCTCATACCGCCGAGTAAACCGAATGCGCTCTCTGACCCTGCACCTGAAAATCTTGATCACCCTACTGGTGGTGCTAGGTATTTCGGTCACTGCCTACCAGATTTTCGTGCTGGGAATCCCCGTTACCGAGGACGCCACCGACGATCTGTGGAACATCGACGCCAAGGTCGAGTTCGTCGCCAACCCCAAAGACCCGGTGAAGATTTCGATGTTCGTGCCGCCCCTGAGCCGCGACTTCGTCAGCCTCAATGAGAGCTTCATCTCAAATAATTACGGTGTGAGCGTTAACCGCATCGATGGCAACCGCAAGGTTACCTGGTCGGCACGCCGGGCCAAAGGCAAGCAAACCCTGTATTACCGCCTGGTGCTGACCAAGCGTTACAGCGGCGAAAAGGTCAAGGTCAAGGGCCCGACCTTCCGTGACAGCATCGCCGTGGAAGGTCCGGAAAAGATCGCCGCAGAAGCCTTGCTGGCACCGATCCGCCAGCACTCGGCCGACGTCGAGACCTTTATCGGCGAAACCATCAAGCGCACCAACAACCTCAACGACGACAATGTGAAACTGCTGCTGGCGGGCGACCCGTCGACACCGCACAAGGCCAAAATCGTCGAGCTGCTGCTGTCCATCGCCCACGTGCCGGTGGAAAAAGTCCACACCATCCGCCTGGTCGCCGACCAGCCGCAAACCCCGGAACTGTGGCTGCGCAGCTTCAACGGTAATGACTGGCTGTACTTCAACCCGGAAACCGGCGAGCAAGGCCTGCCCGCCGACCGCCTGCTGTGGTGGACCGGCGATGAAAACCTGATCACCGTCGATGGCGGCAAGAAGGCGATGGTCACCTTCAGCTTGAACAACAGTGAAATGAACGCGATTCGTCTGGCCAAGCTGACCGACGAAAACACTGACGCCAACTTCCTCGAATACTCGCTGTACGGCCTGCCGCTGCAAACCCAGCAGACCTTCATGATCATGGTGATGATCCCGATTGGCGTGCTGGTGATTCTGATCCTGCGCAACCTGATCGGCCTGCAGACCCTGGGCACCTTTACCCCGGTGCTGATCGCCCTGGCGTTCCGCGAGACGCAACTGGGCTTCGGGATTGCGCTGTTCACCATTATTACGGCGCTGGGTTTATCCCTCAGGTCGTACCTTGAACATTTGAAGTTGCAGATGCTGCCGAGACTGTCGGTGGTGTTGACCTTCGTGGTGGTATTGATTGCGGCCATCAGCCTGTTCAGCCACAAGCTAGGGCTGGAGCGCGGGCTGTCGGTGGCGCTGTTCCCGATGGTGATTCTGACCATGACCATCGAACGCCTGTCGATCACCTGGGAAGAACGCGGCGCCAGTCATGCACTGAAAGTCGCGATGGGTACGCTGTTCGCCGCATCGCTTGCGCACATCATCATGAGCGTGCCGGAGCTGATCTACTTCGTGTTTACCTTCCCGGCGATCCTGCTGATTCTGGTGGGGTTCATGCTGGCCATGGGTCGTTATCGCGGCTACCGCCTGACCGAACTGGTGCGTTTCAAGGCCTTTTTGAAGGCTGATTCGTAATGTTCGGCTTCTGGAAGACCTGGAAGGCCCTCGAAGCGCGGGGGATCATGGGCATCAACCGGCGTAACGCCGACTACGTGCTCAAGTACAACAAGCGCAGCCTGTACCCGATCGTCGATGACAAGATCATCACCAAGGAACGAGCCCTCGCAGCCGGCATCCATGTGCCGCAGATGTACGGAGTAATCTCCACCGAGAAGGAAATCGACAAGCTCGATGAGATCATCGGCGGGCGCAACGACTTCGTGATCAAACCGGCCCAAGGCGCCGGCGGTGATGGCATCCTGGTGATCGCCGACCGTTTTGAGGGTCGCTATCGCACGGTGTCCGGCAAGATCATCAGCCATGAAGAAATCGAACATCAGATCTCCAGCATTCTCACCGGCCTGTATTCCCTGGGCGGCCACCGCGACCGCGCGCTGATTGAATACCGCGTGGTGCCCGACCAGATCTTCAAAAGCATCAGCTACGAAGGTGTGCCGGATATTCGCATCATCGTGCTGATGGGCTACCCGGTGATGGCGATGCTGCGCTTGCCGACCCGTCAGTCAGGCGGTAAGGCCAACCTGCACCAGGGCGCGATCGGCGTAGGTGTCGACCTGGCCACCGGCCTGACCCTGCGCGGCACCTGGCTGAACAACATCATCACCAAACACCCCGACACCACCAACGCGGTAGATGGCGTGCAACTGCCTAACTGGGATGGCTTCATGAAGCTGGCGGCAGGCTGCTATGAGTTGTGCGGGCTGGGTTACATCGGTGTGGACATGGTGCTGGACCAGGAAAAAGGCCCGCTGATCCTCGAGCTGAATGCGCGGCCGGGGCTGAATATCCAGATCGCCAACGACTGCGGCCTGACTTTGCGCACGCATGCAGTGGAAGCGCGACTGGAAGACCTGAAGGCAGCGGGTGTAACGGAAACCCCGGAAGAACGGGTGAAGTTCGTGCAGGAAATGTTCGGGCATGTACCTACCGTAGAAGGCTGATCCGGCTTTCAATCTGCCTATCCCCGACATCCCCTCTAGGACCAGACCCTACGGGGGACTACAATCGCCTCCCCCAAGCCAACGGCTGATCCACCCCGCATGTCGACCTGTTCCGTACACCCGCTGCCCTACCGGGCCAACCCTGCCGAGTATTTCGCGGCGATCCGCCATGCCCCCGGCGCGGTGCTGCTGGACAGTGGCCGCCCGGCTGCCGAACGTGGACGCTATGACGTGCTCAGCGCTTGGCCGCAAGCCACCTTGACGGTTTGGCCTGACGAAAGCGGTGGTGATTTCCTACAGCGCCTGCGCGAAAACCTGACGCAGTTGGGTGAAGCGCTATTGCCCACTGGTTTAGAACTGCCCTTTGCCGGCGGCTTGATCGGCTATCTAAGCTACGACTTCGGCCGACACCTGGAACAAATGCCGCACCTTGCAGCGGACGATTTGCATCTGCCGGATGCACGCTTTGGGTTGTATGCCTGGGCGCTCATCAGCGATCACCTGGCACAAACCAGTCAGTTAGTTTTTCACCCGACGTTAGCCAGCAGCGAGCGGCAACGGCTGATCGGCCTGTTCAGCCAACCTGCCACTGAAACACCTGTCACCTTCAAACTCCTTGGTCCCATGGCACCTGACCTCACCGCCGAGGCTTACAAACAAGCCATCGGGCGCATCCAGGACTACATCCAAGCCGGTGACTGCTACCAGGTCAACTTCGCTCAGCGCTTTCGCTCGCCGTGCATCGGTGATCCATGGACGGCCTACTGCGCCCTGCGTGAAGCCTGCCCCACGCCATTTTCCGGGTTCCAGAGCTTGCCGGATGACGGCGCGGTGCTCAGCCTGTCGCCGGAGCGTTTCGTCAGGATCAGCGAACGTCAGGTCGAAACCCGCCCCATCAAAGGCACCCGCCCTCGCGGTTTAACGCCCGAAGAGGACGCCGCCAACGCCGCCGAACTGCTGGCCAGCCCCAAGGACCGCGCCGAAAACCTGATGATCGTCGACCTGCTGCGCAACGATCTTGGCCGCACCTGTCGCATCGGTTCGGTCAACGTGCCGGAGCTGTTCAGCCTGGAAAGCTACCCCAACGTGCACCACCTGGTGAGCAGCGTTACCGGTGAGTTGGCCGATGACAAAGACGCCCTCGACCTGATCGCGGGCAGCTTCCCCGGCGGCTCCATTACCGGCGCACCCAAGATTCGTGCAATGCAGATCATCGACGAACTGGAGCCGACGCGTCGCGGGCTGTACTGCGGCTCGTTGGTGTACCTGGACGTACGCGGTGAAATGGACAGTTCCATCGCCATTCGTAGCCTGTTGGTCAAGGATGGGCAGGTGTGCTGCTGGGGCGGCGGCGGGATCGTGGCGGACTCGGAGTGGGAAGCGGAGTATCAGGAGTCGCTGACGAAAGTGCGGGTGTTGTTACAAACTTTGGAAAACTTGTAGCACGCAGGCCAATCCTGCCTCTCGAAGACAGAGGCATTGACGGGACAAAACCTGAATCAGAACGGTGGTGGACGGGGCATAAACTGGAGGATAGCGTCCAGCTCCAACCGCCCACCAGCCGTCTGTGAAGGATCACATGAAGCGACTGCCTACTCGTCAGAAATTATTTCCGAGATTGCATCTCCACCTAATCGCACCTAACATCTCCCAAATCGGGAGGTTTCAGCGATGCGGATAATCGCTCTATCCACCTTGCGAATATTCTGGGAAAGCCACAGGGCTTATACCGATGCCAAAACGCCCCTTGTCGAGCTGTATCGCCATATGGAAAAGGCTACTTACCCGACGCCACAGGCACTCAAAGTAGAGCTCAGAACAGCGAGCATTCTCAAAGGCGGCAGGGTTGTATTCAACGTAGGCGGCAACAAGTATCGAGTGATCATGGCGATCGATTATCAGCGACAGCTTGGGTTCATTCGTTTCGTGGGAACCCATGCACAGTACGATCAGATCAACGCGGAGACCGTGTGATGAACATCAAACCTATACATTCCCCGGAGGACCTGACCGCCGCGCTCGCGCGGGTGGAGCAGATATGGGGAGCGGACATCGGCTCGCCTGAGGGTGACGAACTGGAGATCCTCGCAATACTCATCGAAAAATACGAGGCGGAGCATTATCAAATGCCACCTTCGGACCCGGTAGAGGCCATCAAGTTTCGCATGGAGCAACTGGGCATGACCGCCCGCGACCTGGAGCCCTTTATCGGCACCAGTGGTCGGGTGTCAGAAGTGTTGAACCACAAGCGCAAGCTGAGCCTGTCGATGATCAAACGCCTGCATGAAGGCTTGAGCATTCCTTATGAGAGGTTGCTGGCGGGGGTTTAGCAGGAAATCGTGTAGTGGCCATCGCAGGCTCGCCCGCGATGGGGTCATCAACTCCGCTGAATGGCTTACAGACTCAACTGCCGATTCGAAGCCTTGATGAACTCTTTCTTCAAATCCTCAAACGTATGCACCGCCGGGAACTGCGGGAACTCGCGAATCACATTCTCCGGCGCATGGAACAAAATCCCACGGTCGGCTTCGCCCAGCATGGTGGTGTCGTTATAGGAGTCGCCGGCGGCGATCACGCGGTAGTAAAGACTCTTGAAGGCTAATACCGACTGGCGCTTGGGGTCTCTCTGGCGCAGTTGATAACTCACCACCCGGTCGTTTTCATCGGTAATCAGGCGATGGCACAACAAGGTCGGGAAACCCAGTTGACGCATCAACGGCTGGGAAAATTCGTAGAAGGTGTCTGACAGGATCACCACCTGGAAGCGCTCGCGCAGCCAGTTGACGAACTCAATGGCGCCGTCCAGCGGCTTGAGAGTGGCGATCACCTCCTGAATATCACCGAGCTTGAGCCCATGTTCGTCGAGGATGCGCAGGCGTTGCTTCATCAGCACGTCGTAGTCGGGAATGTCGCGGGTGGTGGCCCGCAGGGATTCAATACCGGTTTTTTCGGCGAAGGCGATCCAGATTTCCGGAACCAGCACCCCTTCCAGGTCGAGACAGGCAATTTCCACAAGACACTCCCATTAGATGTTGTTAGTTGAGCGAGCAAAAGGACTGCCGAACTCTAGCGATTCAAGCTCGCCGCCGCAACGCAGGGCGGATTTTGATACCATCGTTCCCCTATAGAGCGCTCAGCGCCACTGACCTGTAGGAACCGTCCTGATGAACCAAACCTTCGACGTCGCTGAACTCGCCGCGACTTACGCCAACAAATCCGCCCAGGACATCCTCAAACTGGCATTCAGCCAGTTCGGTGATGACCTCTGGATCTCCTTCAGCGGTGCCGAGGACGTGGTACTGGTCGATATGGCCTGGAAGCTGAACAAAAACGTCAAGGTGTTCAGCCTCGACACCGGCCGCTTGCACCCGGAGACCTACCGGTTTATCGAGCAGGTGCGCGAGTTCTACAAGATCGACATCGAACTGATTTCGCCTGACCAGACCAAGCTGGAGCCTTTCGTCAAGGAAAAGGGCCTGTTCAGCTTCTACAAGGACGGCCATGGCGAATGTTGCGGTGTGCGCAAAATCGAGCCGCTGCGCCGCAAACTCTCCGGGGTAAGTGCCTGGGCCACCGGTCAACGCCGCGACCAGAGCCCCGGCACCCGCAGCCAAGTGGCGGCGCTGGAAATCGACACGGCCTTCTCGACCCCGGAACGCACCCTGTACAAGTTCAACCCACTGGCGCAAATGACCAGTGAGGAAGTCTGGGGTTACATCCGCATGCTGGAGCTGCCGTATAACAGCCTGCATGAGCGCGGTTTTATCAGCATTGGCTGCGAGCCCTGCACCCGCCCGGTATTACCGAACCAGCACGAACGTGAAGGCCGCTGGTGGTGGGAGGAAGCCACGCAGAAGGAATGCGGGCTGCACGCGGGGAATATCATCAGCAAGGCGTGACCAAAATCCTGTACACAAAAATGTCACCATAGGTGCCATTTTTGTGTGCACTTATAAAAATACGCACCGAAAAGTTACATCATTCCTCGCCTCAAAATCCCTCCAGTTTTAAAGCAACTTCCCACAGAAAATAAATACCTGTTCAAACGGTCAATTTATAACGCTTTAAATTCAGATAGTTATTCAAATCACTTATAAAAACGAAATTAGCCGAAGCTTTCATAGATCGAAAACTGGCACGCATGTGGCTTAAGGTGAATCACACTTTGTATACAATAAATACAAAACCTACATACACCTTGCCATCCGCGGCTTGCCTGCAGATGCGCTGGAGCCTGCCGGAATGCGTACAAGCCTCTCGAATAATATCGCACTGGATCTGCCCTCCTCCGCCCTGAACCCTGAGGCCACGAGCCCCGGCCCGCTGGTGCTCAGCCCACGCCTGCACAACAAAGATTTGGCGCCCACCAAGGCCGAGGGCCGACGTTGGGGGCGCTACAGCATCTTTGCGCTATGGACCAATGACGTGCACAACATCGCCAATTATTCGTTCGCCATCGGCTTATATGCGTTGGGGCTTGGTGGCTGGCAGATCCTGTTATCCCTGGGTATCGGCGCAGCGCTGGTGTACTTCTTCATGAACTTGTCGGGGTATATGGGCCAGAAAACCGGTGTGCCGTTTCCGGTGATCAGCCGTATCAGTTTCGGCATCCATGGGGCACAGATTCCGGCACTAATCCGCGCAGTGATTGCAATTGCCTGGTTTGGTATCCAGACCTACCTGGCGTCGGTGGTTTTCCGCGTGCTGCTGTCGGCGATTCACCCCGGTTTTGCCGACTACGACCACAACTCGATTCTCGGCCTGTCGACCCTGGGCTGGGCGTGTTTCGTGGCGATCTGGTTTGTGCAGTTGGCGATCCTGGCTTATGGCATGGAAATGGTGCGCCGCTATGAAGCGTTCGCCGGGCCCGTGATTTTGGTGACCGTGGCCTCGCTGGCCGGTTGGATGTACTTCCAGGTCGGCGGCAATATTGCCTGGTCAATCCGCGAGCCGCTGAGCGGTGGCGAGATGTGGCGCAATATCTTTGCCGGCGGTGCGCTGTGGCTAACGATCTACGGCACGCTGATCCTCAATTTCTGCGACTTCGCCCGTTCCTCTCCGTGCCGCAAGACCATTCAAGTCGGCAACTTCTGGGGCCTGCCAGTCAACATCCTGGTATTTGCCTCAATCACCGTGCTGCTGTGCGGTGGGCAGTTCCAACTCAATGGCCGGGTGATCGAAAGCCCGACCGAAATCATTGCGGCCATTCCCAATACCTTCTTCCTCGTGCTGGGCTGCCTGGCGTTCCTGATCGTCACCGTGGCGGTGAACATCATGGCCAACTTTGTCGCCCCGGCCTTTGTACTGAGCAACCTGGCGCCCAAGTACCTGAACTTCCGCCGCGCCGGGCTGATCAGCGCCACCGTAGCGGTGCTGATCCTGCCGTGGAACCTCTACAACAGCCCGCTGGTCATCGTGTATTTCCTCTCCGGCCTCGGCGCACTGCTGGGGCCGCTTTACGGGGTGATCATGGTCGATTACTGGCTGATTCGTAAAAGCCAAGTGGATGTCTTGCAGTTGTATAGCGAAGACCCAAATGGCGTTTATTACTACAGCCGCGGGGTCAATTTACGCGCGGTGGCGGCGTTTATTCCTGCGGCAGTCATCGCCATTCTGCTGGCGCTGTTGCCAGGCTTTGCCAGCGTCTCCCCCTTCTCCTGGATGTTTGGCGCTGGTATTGCGGGGCTGTTGTACCTGCTGATTGCCAAGCGCCAACCGTTCTACGCCGATGTCAGCGGCGAAAGCATTGCAGTCGATAACGTCAGTCACTAATCAAGGACATTCCATGCGCATCCTCGTGGTCAACGTCAACACCACCGAATCCATCACTGAAACCATCGCCCAACAGGCGCGGGCCGTGGCCTCGCCCGGCACCGAGATTGTCGGGCTCACCCCCTACTTCGGCGCCGAATCGGTGGAAGGCAATTTTGAAAGCTACCTGGCAGCCATCGCGGTGATGGACCGGGTGATGGCCTACGACCAACCGTTTGACGCGGTGATCCAGGCGGGCTACGGCGAGCATGGCCGTGAAGGTTTGCAGGAGTTGCTGAATGTGCCGGTGGTGGACATCACCGAAGCGGCAGCCAGCACGGCGATGTTCTTGGGGCATGCCTATTCGGTGGTTACCACGCTGGACCGTACCGTGCCATTGATCGAAGACCGCCTGAAACTCGCCGGACTGTATCAGCGCTGCGCCTCGGTGCGCGCCAGCGGCATGGCGGTGCTGGAGCTGGAAGAAGACCCGCTGGCCGCCATGGAAGCCATCGTGCGCCAAGCCGAGTTGGCGATCAGCGAGGACAAGGCCGAAGTGATCTGCCTGGGCTGCGGCGGCATGGCAGGGCTGGATGAACAGATTCGCTACCGCACCGGCGTGCCGGTGGTGGATGGGGTGACAGCGGCGGTGACGATTGCTGAGTCGCTGGTGCGATTGGGGTTGTCGACGTCGAAGATCCGGACCTATGCGACGCCACGGCCGAAGAAGGTCATCGGCTGGCCGGGTAAGTTCGGACGGTAGACCGAGGCGCCTGCATCGCGGGCAAGCCCGGCTCCCACAGTTGATCGCACTCCAGGCTTCACGCTTGGAATGCATTCTCCTGTAGGCGCTGGATTGCCTGCGATGGCAGCGACTCGGTCTACAGACATCGATCAAACCGCACTGAACCGGCGCCCCCACTGCTGCTCGGCAAACTGCTCAATGATGAAATCCACAAACACCCGGGTCTTACCGGGCAGCAGTTTGTGTTCGGCGTAATAGATGGAGATGTTGCCATCATCGACGAACCAGTCAGGCAACACGCGCACCACCGCGCCGCTGTCGAGGAAGGGCACGGCCATCGGCATGCTCACCAGCGCAATGCCCAAGCCTTGGGCGCTGGCGCAACAGGCCGCTTCGGAATCGCTCATGGTCATGCCGGGCTTGAGCAGCAGCGGGCGCTGTTCGCGCTCGAGGCTGGTCAGTTGCCAGGAACGTATGCGTCCGGTTTGCGGTGAACGGATCAGGATGCCTTTGCAGCGCCCCAAGTCTTCGGGGGTCGTCACCGGCGGGCGTTGCGCCAGGTAGCCCGGCGAGGCCACCAATACCCGGTGCGCCGGCGTCAGCTTACGTGCGACCACACCCTGGGGCAGCTCAAAACCACCGCCGATCGCGGCATCAAAACCCTGGCCAATCAGGTCGACCTGGCGATTATCGAAATGCCAATCCGGGCTGATATCCGGGAAGCGCCGCATAAACTCCCCCAGCAACGGCATTACGTACCGATTGCCAAACACGGTGCCCATGCTGACCTTGAGCGTGCCCACCGGTCGCCCTTCGGCGCTGGCCAGGTTGGCCACGGCATTCTGGATAGTCGTAAGACTGCCGCTGACTTCTTCGAGGAACAGCTTGCCAGCTTCAGTCAGCGTCAGGCGGCGAGTACTGCGCTGGAACAGCCTGACACCGAGGCGCGCCTCCAACTTGGCAACACTTTTTCCCACGGCTGCCGGGGTCAAACTCAGGTGCCGGGCCGCTTCGGCAAAGCTGCCGCCTTCGGCGCTGCGCACAAAGCATTCGATACTGCCAAAGCTCTCCATACCGACCCACTCTAAACTTTTGGTTTACACAGACTATAGCAATCACGGTCTACCGGCTGGGGTGGGTGAGGTCGATACTCGGCTCCATCAACAAGGCATCCTGCCTTGAACAGCTAGGAGATCGACATGACCACACAAAACCTCAGCGGCAAAGTCGCCTTGATTCAAGGCGGTTCCCGCGGCATCGGCGCCGCCATCGTCAAGCGCTTGGCAAAACAAGGTGCAGCCGTGGCCTTTACCTACGTCAGCTCTGCCGCCAAGGCTCAAGAGCTGCAGAACAGCGTGATCAGCGAAGGCGGCAAAGCCCTGGCTATTCACGCCGACAGCGCCGATGCCACGGCGATTCGCAACGCGGTCAACGCCACCGTCGAAGCCTTCGGACGCCTGGATATCCTGGTGAATAACGCCGGCGTACTGGCCATCGCGCCGCTGGACGATTTCAAGCTGGAAGATTTTGACCAGACCCTAGCAGTCAACGTACGCAGCGTATTTATCGCGACCCAGGAAGCAGCAAAGCATATGGGTGAAGGTGGCCGCGTGATCAACATCGGTAGCACTAACGCCGAGCGCATGCCGTTTGGCGGGGGCGGGCCGTATGCGATGAGCAAATCGGCGCTGGTGGGGCTGACTAAGGGTTTGGCCCGGGATCTGGGGCCACGGGGCATCACGATTAACAATGTGCAGCCTGGGCCGGTGGACACCGACATGAACCCTGCGAACAGTGATTTTGCCGAGAGTTTGATTGAGTTGATGGCGATAGGCCGTTATGGCCATGTCGAGGAGATTGCCAGTTTTGTGGCCTACCTGGTGGGGCCGGAAGCTGGGTACATCACGGGTGCCAGCCTGAGCATCGATGGTGGGTTTAGCGCATAACCCAATGTGGGAGCTGGCTTGCCAGCTCCCACATTTTGGACCGCGTTTATTCAGCGCAAAGGCGGCAGGCCGTAGGCCGCCAAGTCGAAGTCCGCGAGTTTGCGGATGATCTGGTCGGCGTGGTGGTACTTGCTGTCGGCCATGGCTTCATCGGGCACAGCGATAGCGGTCATGTTGGCGGCCTTGGCGGCGGTGACACCAAACGGCGAATCCTCGAACACCAGACAATCCTCGGGCGCAACACCCAAGCGGCGCGCGGCGGTGAGGAAGATATCCGGCGCAGGTTTCGCGGCACCGACTTCCGGGTCATCGGCGGTGACGATGGTGCCGAACAGGCCAAACCATTCGCGGTGCTGGGTGGTTTTGTGGCCAAACGAATTGCGCGACGAGCTGGTGCCCACGGCAATCGGAATGTTGTGCGCCTTCAAGTGCCGCACCAGGGCTTCTGCGCCGGGCATGCCAAGGGCTTTGGGGAAACGCTCGCTCATCAGCGGTTCGCGAATCTCGAGAAATTCAGCCGATGTGATCGGCAAGTCCAGAGCCTTAACCACGTAGTCGGCCAAGTCCTGCGCCCCCCGCCCGATGATGTGCTGCTTGATCCCCCAGTCATAGGTGCGACCATAGCGTTCGGCGATGATCTGCGTAACTTCGGTGTAGATGCCTTCAGTATCCAGCAACAATCCGTCCATATCGAAAATCACGGCCTTGATCGGACCGACTGCGCTACGCGGTGCATTCATCACAACAGAACCCTGGAGGAAGGACTAAAAGGATTCAGCACAATAACGGCCACGCTTGCAGACAGGCAACCCTTTAGACTGTTCGCCTTTCCTTTCGAAGTGCCTGCGATGCTCTACCGTTTAGCCGCCGACAGCCTGGTGCTGTTTCACCTCAGCTTTATCCTGTTCGTGTTGTTCGGCGGCCTGCTCGCCCTCAAGTGGCGCCGGGTCATGTGGTTGCACCTGCCCGCCGTCGCCTGGGGTATCGCGGTGGAGGTGTTCCACCTGCCCTGCCCGCTGACCCGCTGGGAAAACCTGTTTCGCCACCTCGCCGGGCAAGAGGGCTATGGCGGTGGGTTTATCGAGCATTACATCCTCACACTGATCTATCCCGCCGGGCTCACCCCGACTATTCAACTGGTGCTGGGGGCAGTGGTGGTGTTGGTCAACGTCGCGGTGTATGTACGCTTGATCAGACGCGCGTAGGCAGACAGCCCAGGCCAACTAACGTAGCCTCCACCGCCTGTTCCAGAGGGGTATTGGGCTCTTTGCCCAGTACCTTGATCAGGCGTTTGTTATCCAGGCGCAGCGGGGTTTGCCACAGGTAGCGCATCTCTTGCATCTCACGGACGGTGACGACAAAGGGCGCTACCAGCTTCAGCAGCCACCATGGGAAACGACCTACGCGTGGTTGCTGGCCCGTCCTGCGCAGTACCACCTGCTGGATAGCCCGGCTCATCTGCGTGCCATCGGCGTCGGTATGCCCGGCCATATGAAAGCGAGCGAAAGCCTCAAGGGTTGCTCGGCGTTCAATCAACTCGACCATCGTGCGCGCCACATCCGGCAGGTAAGCCCATTGATGCGCCACACCAGGGGCGCCCGGATAGCTCACGGCGTGTACCGGTTTGCCGGGTTTGACCAAGCCTTGGGCAAACCAGTTGTTGGCCACCCTGGCACCAAAAAAGTCCCCGGCGCGCACGATCAATACGCGGGCGCCCTGGCGGGAAGCTTCCTCTAAACGCTGCTCCAGTTGTACACGGATCGCGCCCTTGCGAGTCTGCGGGTGCTGGGGCGAGTCTTCTTGCAACACCGGAAACGCATCCGGCCCGAAGTTGTAGACCGTGCCAGGCAACACAATCGTCGCGCCTTCGCCAATAGCCGCCGCGATGCTGTTGTCGATCATAGGCAGTACCCACTCGGCCCAATTGCGATAACCCGGCGGATTGACCGCGTGGACGATCACCGCACAGCCACGCGCGGCGGCGACCACGTCTTGGCGATTGAGTGCATCGCCCTTGAGCCAGGTGAAAGCGGCATTCTGGCTGCGGGCCTTGTCCACGTCCCGGGTCAATGCACAGACCTGCCAGCCCGCCGCGCTTAACTGCCGCGCCACTTCGCCGCCAATCCCGCCGGTTGCGCCCAATATCAGAACCTTGCTCATGACCGTCTCCCGCTGTTGGTTGTTGAGCCCATTTTGTTCTTGAGCTTGCTATAGAGGAATTGCCGAAGAGCATGCAGGCGCTATACATTTATGCATGGCATCGAATATTGGTTGGGAGCTTTACCGGTCGTTCCTTGGCGTACTCAAGGAAGGGTCGTTGTCGGGAGCCGCACGGCAGCTCGGCATCACACAGCCCACGGTCGGCCGGCATATCGCCGCGCTGGAGTCCGCGCTGGGTGTGGTGCTGTTCACCCGCTCACCCACCGGGTTGTTGCCGACGGCGGTGGCCCACACCCTGCGCGCCCACGCCGAAACCATGGCACGCACCGCCGCAGCGCTTGAGCGCGCCGCTTCATCCCAAGGTGATGAGGTGCGCGGCGTGGTGCGGGTGTCCGCCAGCGAAGTGGTTGGTGTGGAAGTGCTGCCGCCGATCATCACCCAATTGCGCCGCCAGCATCCGCACCTCAGGGTCGAGCTGATCCTGACCAACCGCCTGAGCGACCTGCTGCAACTGGAAGCCGACATCGCCGTGCGCATGGTCCGCCCCAGCCAGGAACAACTGCTGGCGCGGCGTATCGGCCTCATCGAAGTCGGCTTGCACGCCCGTGATGACTACCTGCAACAACATGGCATCCCCCAGCACATGCAGGACTTGGCCAACCATTCGGTGATCGGCTTCGACCAGGAAAGCGCGTTTATCCGCAGCCTGGCCATCAAGGGTTTTGAACGCAGCGCCTTCGCCATCAGCAGCGACAGCGACCTGGCGCAACTGGCACTGATTCGCGCCGGTGCTGGTATCGGCGGGTGCCAGGTGCAACTGGCCAAGCAGAATCCCCGTTTGCGTCGAGTGCTGCCGGAAGGTTTCGCGCTTAAGTTGGACACCTGGGTCACCATGCATGAAGACCTGCGCAACAGCCCACGCTGCCGGGTGATGTTCGATGCGTTGGTGGAGGGTTTGCAGCGTTACGTACAGGATTGAGACAGCTGATTTAGTAAAGAATCAGACTCCCTCATTCCGTTCGTAGACGCCCCCATGTCCGAAGCCTTCGAAGTCCCCAGCCCCCACGAAAAACACGTCGAACACACCACCGAACATGCCCACGGCCGCGGTGACAATTTCGCCAGCCGCATTGCCGTGATGACCGCCTTGATGGCCACCCTCGGCGCGATGCTCAGTTACCAGGCCGGCTCCACCGAAAGCGAAGCGGCGATGGACAAGAACAACGCCGCCATCATCAAGACCGAAGCCGCCAACCAGTGGAACTACTACCAGGCCAAATCCAGCCGCCAAAACCTGGCGGAACTGGCCGCGCACATCCCCGGCGTTGACGCGGCGCACTACAACGATGAAGTGCAGCGCTACAAAAGCCAGAAGGAAGAAGTGCGCAAGCAGGCCGAAAAGCTTGAGGCCACCTCGCGGGAATGGGACCAGAAGTCCGAAGAGGCGCTGCACCAGCATCACCGCTGGGCCCAGGCGATGACCGCGATTCAGATCGCGATTTCGTTGGCGGCGATCACACTGCTGACACGCCGGGAGTGGTTGAAGCGCCTGTCGTATACGGCCGGCAGTGTGGCGTTGGTACTAGGCAGTCTGGCTTGGTTGCATATCTGACAACGAGCACAAACCAGAAAATACCGAAGATCAACTGTGGGAGCTGGCTTGCCTGCGATGGCGTCACCCAGACACTTCAGCGAGACCGCGTCGCCTGTATCGCTGGCAAGCCAGCTCCCACACTCAACCCGCTTCGTTTGGAGGGCCACATTCCTACGGCACGATGGCGGCTTTCGACAGAAAACGCCGTCACACCCCCTTTTTGAGCTTTGGCTCTGCCAGCGCTGCGCTATATAGTAAAACGCACAACGCATGACGCTGTTTAACCCGAGGAAAAACCGGTGAGTGCACAACCCAAAGAAGCCGTGGGCGCCGCCTACACTATCGACTCCATGCGTTATGCCCAGGCCATGACCTGGCAAGCCATCGAACAACTCGCCCAACGTATCCGACCCGGCATGCTCGAATCCGAAGCGCGCGAGCTGGGCAAACAAGTACTCGCCGACCTCGACATGCAACGCATCTGGCACCCACTGCTGGTGCGTTTCGGCGCCAATACCCTCAAGACCTTCAAGCAACGTTCCGAAGGCGACCCGGCGCTGGGCGAAAACGATATCTTCTTCATCGACATGGGCGCCGTGTGGCAAGGCCACGAAGGTGACGCCGGTGCCACCTTCAGCACCGGCAACGACCCGGACATGATCGCCTGTGCCAGCGCCGCCAAGGCGCTGTTCGACCGCGTACAATCGCGCTGGAAGCATGACCAGGTTGTCGGCCTCGAACTTTATCGCTATGCCGAACAACAAGCCCAGGCCATGGGCTGGCAACTGAACCTCGACATCAAGGGCCACCGCGTCAGCGACTTCCCCCATGCGATCCACCGTGGCGGCGACCTCGGCGACTTCGAGCACTACCCGAATGCCGGGCTGTGGATCCTGGAAATCCAGATCACCCACCCGAGCAAGCCTTACGGCGCCTTCTACGAAGATTTACTCGCCTGACCTTTAAGGAACACAAATGGAACGCTCCACCGAATTTCCCGTGTTGTTGTTTTCCTACGGCACCTTGCAAGACAAGGCCGTGCAACTCGCCAACTTCGGCCGGGAATTAGTCGGACAGCAAGACGCGATGCTCGGCTATTCGCAAAGCTGGGTAGAAATCACCGACCCCGAAGTACTGGCCACCAGCGGCAAGACCCATCACCCAATCGTCGCGCCGACTACGGAAAATGCTGCGAGCGTTGAAGGCATGGTCTTTCAGATTAACGAACAGGAACTGGCGGCGGCGGATGCGTATGAAGTGTCGGATTACAAGCGAGTGTCGGTGGCACTGGCTTCCGGGTTGACGGCTTGGGTGTACGTGCAGGCTTGAACATGAATTCAGCGACAGACTGATTAGTCTTGTGCACTTAAGTCGTATCATGGGCCAGACCCTCGAGGATGGCCCATGAACCTCAGTATCCTTTACGCACTCGCCGCTGCCGCCCTGTTCGGCGCCAGCACCCCGCTCGCCAAAAGCCTCGGCCTGGGCCTCTCGCCCGTATTACTCGCCGGCCTGCTCTACCTCGGCAGCGGCATCGGGCTTGCTGGCGTGCGCCTCATCCGTGACCGCGGCTGGAAACCCACCGGCCTGACCCCATCAGAATGGCCCTGGCTGCTCGGCGCCATCGCGTTCGGTGGCATCCTCGGGCCCGTGGCCCTGATGTTCGGCCTCACCCGCACCGCCGGGGCGACCGCCTCCCTGATGCTCAACCTTGAATCGGTGCTGACCGCCGTCATCGCCTGGCTGGTGTTTAGAGAAAACGCAGACCGACGCATCGTCCTCGGGATGATCGCAATTGTGCTGGGCGGCGTAGTGTTGTCAGGGTCCGGCGGTGGCGGCACGAGCCACGATTGGACCGGGCCGTTTGCGGTGGCGGTTGCCTGCCTGTGCTGGGGGATTGATAACAACCTGACGCGCAAAGTGTCGGCGTCTGACGCGCTATTTATCGCGGGGGCCAAAGGGTTGATTGCAGGGCTAGTGAATTGCAGCCTGGCGCTGTATCTCGGGGCGCAGATTCCGGGTGTGGCGCAACTGGCACCTATCTTGCTGGTCGGGTTTCTGGGGTATGGCGTCAGCCTGGTGATGTTTGTGCTGGCGTTACGCGGGCTGGGCAGTGCGCGTACGGGGGCTTACTTCTCCACGGCGCCCTTCCTCGGCGCTGCGGTTGCCTTGCTGGCGTTCGGGGAGTCGGTGACAGTGGCGTTCTGGATTGCGTCGGCGTTGATGGCCGTGGGGGTGTGGCTGCACCTGACGGAGCGGCACTCGCATGAGCATCAACATGAGGCGACGGAACACGGACATCGGCATGTGCATGATGAGCATCATCAGCATGAGCATGGGTTTGAGTGGGACCCGGCGGAGCCGCACAGTCATGTGCATGTGCATAGTCCGGTTAGGCATAGTCATGCACATTTTCCGGATGTGCATCATCGGCATAGGCATTGAGGGCTTAAGGCTTCAGTCCGCTTTGGCCAACCATTTGAGTAACGTCCTACAGCATCCGCTGCGGGACGGGTGCGATTTGCTGGATGTCATAGGCCGGCGGATGGATACACCGTGCAGTTGATCTGAGGGCGGGCACATTTTTCAAACCCCAGAAATCACAAAACCCCTGGTTTCTCTCGAAACCAGGGGTTTTGTTTACATCGAATTTGGCGGTGAAGGAGAGATTCGAAACTACCCGAAAAGTCACTTTCATTATGCAAGTACACGGATTACGCGGGCTACAGCGATGCTCTCTCTCCAAAAAAACGGCATTCCCAGTCCCATGGTAGTCCCATGGCTTTAGCACCAAGTTAGTGCGCGAGGATTGAGAGGGCGCAAAAAACAGCAATCCGACCGGTTTATGTTGAGACCTGGGAAAAAGGTAATATTGGTAATACGGTCTAAAAATAGTAAAAATCTCTTTAATTTCAATTGCTTGATAGATATTTAGCAAGGTAATAATTTAGTAATTTATAGGTTAGATCATTACCTTTTGATCGGGTAATTCAGCACACCCTCAATACCCCGCAAACCCGGGCACGTTAGGGAATATTACCTTCGCAGTTACCAAATATTACCCCTAAAGGTAATGCTAAATACCCTCTAGCTACGGGGCCTGCAGCTGTGTCGAGACCTTTTCTAACCGAAATTACCCTTTTGCCACCCCTCATCCTAAAAAGCGCAGCAACGGCTCGGCCCAGTATAGAAAGCTTGGAGCTAAATCCCCTCAGATGCCGGCGGAAGGATGCTCCCTCGCCCTGTTCAGGCTGCTACCTTAAGAGGCGTTGTCAAGGTACCTAAAGACATGAGATACTGTATATAAAAACAGTTAACTAGAAATATCTGAAACTGTTTTTACGTGTACACGCCATATGTGTACACACTGATCAGATCATGTGATATGACATCAGCAACGTTTTACATTGAGACTCTATAGCTACATTTAGGCTTCCTTCTGTTGAACATAGTTACGCGTTACCTACTAGCACTCGGGAATTCGCCTGTTGCATTAGGCATATTAATTAGAAAACTGTAACATTGAGAGAACGCATGATCCAGATCACTCCTTATCTTGATGGTTTAAAACTTGGGGAATACCAGGACAAGTTGGTACACCTATACCAGATTGACTCTCATCTAAATCAAAGTGTACCGGACTCTATCCGAAATTCGGTTGAGTGGCTTTTGAGGCAAGTCAACTGTTATTACAGCAACCGTATTGAAGGAAACCCAACCCATCCTAAGGAGCTTCTAAGAGCACAGACCCCACAAACAGGGGTGAGCAGTAACATGACTGCTACTAGGTCTCGAGCAGTGCAAGAACTCTTGGCCCACCTAGAGGTTCAGCTTCGGCTTGAGCATCGACAAACTTCAGCTACGGATATTACTAGCCAAGCTTTCATTAAAGGCCTGCATAAGTCTTTTTATCAGGGACTACCAGAAGACCAACTCCACGTTAAAAATCAGGCAAATGAAGATGTTCTGGATGGCGACGGTCAACCTCTATTAGTCGTGCCTGGAGAATACAGAACCCACCCGGTAATTGTGGGAAATCACGAACCGCCTCCTGTAGCCGAGCTTAATTCTTATATGGAGTGGTTACAAAAAAGCTATTCTCTTGATAAAATTTATGGCACTAATCGAGTTATAGCCGCGGCGGCACTTCATCACAGGCTTGCATGGATTCATCCATTTCTTGATGGCAATGGTCGAGTCATACGGTTACTCACCGATTGTTACATGCGGCATTCTGGTTTTGGTGGATACGGTCTTTGGTCTATCACTCGAGGCTTTGGTAGAGACACCAACGCTTATTACAACGCACTGGCCCAGGCTGACAAAGTTCGACAAGGTATGACTGATGGTCGTGGTGTGCTTTCGGATGGAGGCCTAGGCCATTTTACAAAATACTTCATTGATACAGCCTTGGATCAAATATCGTATTTTTCTGAACTACTGGAGCCAAAAAAGTTAAATCTCCGCATTGACATTTACTTTCAAATGCGTGAAAAAGGCGCGCTCCCAGGGGCACCGGGAGAGGAGCTTCCATTATTGAAGTTGGCAGCTCGCGACATCTATAAACATTTATTAGAGCGGGGCCCGCAAACCAAATCAAGTATTTGCGCATATCTTGGAAAATCCGAGCAGTCTCTCCGAGCGACGTTCAAACAACTTGAAGTAGAAAGACTAATCAAACTGAGCAACAACGGTCAATATAGAGCCTTTATATCTACACACATAATCGAGTACCTCTTCCCCAAACTTTGGTGACTCATTATAAAAGTGAGGCGAAGAACAAGCTTCTTCGCCTATAAAAACAGTCTGAGACCCGAGTTCAAGTGGGCCTTCAGACTGAAGAGGCACGCTACTCATCGCCGTTGCCTCGCTAAAATCGCTTAACTGCTTTTTATGTTATCAAAACTTAGTATCACTTAGAGGGGTTGGACATGGATCATGAATATTCGATCTCAGATGTGCTTGAAAGGATGTATGAAAATCAGCTGGCCCTTGAAGCAGCTTTGATGGAACTCACACTACGCCTGGAACAACAAGGCTCGGTGGAAGTAGGTGAAAACGTTCGTGGCGCCTTAGAGGCAATTGGTGAGAACGCAGGACATATCAAGCAAGGTTTGGCCCGCCTGAAAAGACCAAGAGCCAGGTAAAAATCAAGACAAATTGTGAAATGCCCAAATCTCGACGAAACCCACACGCTTTGCGGGTTATGGCAGCTTTCGACGTGATCGAAGGCAACCACGGACGCCGAGAAAGCAGATCTACCTCGTTTCGGAAAATGCCTGTATTTATATATTTTTGGCTCTTCCGTTCAATGAACTCGGGAAAGCTGTCCTCCACCTCCGGTCCCAATCACCTCTCATCGTTTTGTACCCACACTGCATATTTCCGCAAAACTTTGCATTTTGTGAGATTGCTACTCCCTCCGGCGAGCCCATAGCTGGCCTGGCCCACGTGCCCGATTTCACCACCCTCAGCCTTTGCACAAAAAACACAGGTAAAGCCCGTCGGCGGGAGGGGGATAAGTGCTTTTTTCGTCCAATTTTTCTTTCTGAAGCAAATTTAGAGCTGACGCCAGAGCCACACTTCATCGGATCACCGCGCAAGCAGTCAAGCCTCACGATATACTGTTCGTATATACAGTAAAAATCACAGGCGAGCAGAGGCGAAGTAATGACGTACGCAAGTGACTTCACCCAGAACGGAGTGACCTTTTCTTGGTTAGAGCTGCTGCGGGATGAGGCGGCCTTGATGCGACACCCAGGGGCACGCCATAGAAAGCTGATTGATGGGGCGTACGAGCTGCACAGAGCACAGCTGATCGGTCCCGATGATCTCGCTGATCTACTTGAGCGAGCAGATGGAGCGCTGGAGTACGCCGTTGAGGCGCTCTTGGATGAACCCAGCGAAGACTAGAGGCCGACATGCACATGCTAGTAACTCCTATGCGCTGCAAGGGCGTGGCCCTGGACCCACAAGAGAGGAGGCGTTATCCGGCGATTAGGGGTGATGTGCTTGTAGCTCCCGCAACTAGCAACGAGCTCGGCCGAAGCTCAAATGTAGCGCGGGTATCGAAGGGGATGCCGTTGGAACCTGATCCACTGCCTCGGTTGCTCGATGCAAACTTGTCCGGAATGGCCCCGAACGGTTTTGTGCTAAGTGGTATCGAATATGTTGATGGATGCGCTTACGCTCAATCTTGGTGGTGCCGTTTGGCGTAAACAATTTGAGACATTACAACGTTATTTAAATACCTATTACACTTTTCGAGCGATCACCAAGATCAAACTAACATCACCCTATAAAGAGCAACAATGCCAGACCAGCTTCCAAACAGACTAAATCATCTTCCTTTAAAAATATTATCAGTAAAGTAAAGAGGATGTTGCTTAACAACTCGTCTTGCTGGAATCAAATTTTGCAATTCACTAGTCAAATGCCCCGCACCTATTAGCCCGCTAGCAAAAATTGTAACCAATAAATCTACCCATGGTGCCCCGACAATAGTGCCTATCAATCCGGTACTAGCCCCGACAGCGCCAAGCCCCACACCAGCACCTACACCAGCACCAATTTTTGTAACAGTACCTACACGAAGTTTCTCCCAATCCGTAGTTAGCTTTTCTTTTGCCACCTGATATTCAGCCAACAACTTTACTAACTCCTTATTATATACCTCCACTCCAGCCGTAGACGCCAAACCCTGAAGCCTGATAGAGCGACGCAAATAAGTCCTCAGACCGTTCATACCTGGTAGCACATGCCGACGAAGCTGCTGCACGTCGTTCCAGCTCATATCATTGAGGTGATTATTAAACTCTTCCGGCTCAAATATATCAAAATCAAAATTGACTTGATTGTGTAAAACGGCTGGGGTTTCCGATTGGTTACGAACAATCAGTGAATCAAACTCGGAGCTTGCCTTGAGTATTTGTTGGTTTGGAAGGTCTAATGCGATTGGAGACAGCCCAAGAGCATGGGATTGACGTAGAAACTTCAGTGCTCTACCTAGTCTTAAGTGAGCATACAATGTCCAATCCTCATCAACATTCTCCAAAACTACCGAAGGCTTAGTTTCAGTTACTTCATATTTCGACCTCGCATTTCCAACTGAGATCGTACCTCCCCTCATATACCCTGAAATCCCAAGAGTAGGTTTAGGGTTTGTAAAGCGATCTGGTGCTGCTGCTGTCACCAAATCCTTATTTGCTATAGCACTGTGCCATAGGGAGTAGTTCATTCCAGCATCTAAAGATGGCATTGGAGTATCTGGAGTTAAACGAATGATCCGCCTACTCTGAAACGATAGAGTTTCGGACAACAACCTCTGCATTTCATCACTAAAATTTTCAGAACGCGGAAAAGGATTCCTAGCAGACCAGGAAATCTCCATACCTTCGAACTTTTCACGAACTTCAAATTCGTTAACTAACGCTGAATCACTTGAGTTAACCAAGGTAACAGAATCAAAAAAAAGCACCATTTTTTTTAAGGCAGCATCATTTGTAAAGTTGTCAGCTGGAATAATTAATGCATCAGCCCGCTCAACCATAGAAACCCCCTTGAATTTACCTTTATGTATCCAATCGTTCCTCTCAAATTACAGCACATCGGAGGCACGCTAGACATAAACCTAAAAAATAAATTTATAGAGTAATTTTCTTCATCTCTACGGACAGCTGACCAGCTGAAATGCTCATCGAAGTAAAACTTTCAGCGTCCACAGCCGCAGGCATTGGTCCGGGCAGGTGTGTGTGTTTAGCCAACGCGATGTTCATCTGCTGCACCAAGTCCAGCAAATCACACAGTACCTGCAGCATATTCACTCCTTCGGATCCCAGCCACGTCGTGGGTGCGACCAGCCGTTGGCTGACCGCCGCCACGCTCTTACGCAGCCCCTGAATCTTTTCCTCCATGTCGCCACCCACCGTGGCGTTATGCTTCTGCCCCACCACCAGGTTCAAATCTCGCCCGGTCGCCTGATGCAAATCATCCACCGCCGCCAGACTCGCGGATCCACCCGACAGCAGCTTGAGCGCGCCCAGCGCCTCCACCGTCTTGATCCCACCCACCGACTCGCTTGAATGGTCATCCACCGTCCTGGTGTGGCTCTGGAAGCTCTCATTGTTCTGCAGCGCCTCCACTTCCCGCTCGATCGCCTTGTCCTGGATCTTGCCGTCCGTTTGGCGCAGCCAGTTGCCGTCGGCGTCGACGCGCTGCTGGCAGGCTTCGCTGTGCTGCCACACCTGGTCACCCTTCGGCACTCGGGGCAGGCTAAGGCCGTGCGGCAGGATCTGCGTGATAAAGGGCTTATGCGGCAAGCCATAGGCAAAGCTGACCACCACGGTGGTGCCCTCCTCCGGGAAGCCGAACATGCCCGCCTCCTGCCCGCCCATCGGCGCCGGCAGGGGCAAACCGGTCAGGATCGGCAGCGCGGGATCTGGCTCGCCATCAGGCAGCAACACTTCCACGTCGACGCCAAAGCGCGGACGGAAGTCGTCGCACAGACCAGGTGCGGCCGGCGCATCGGGCACAGCCACCACGCGGCCAAAGCATGGCAGGTGATAGCCGCCGGTGAGTTCGGGGAATTGCCGCTCTACGCTGCGACGGATTGCGTCGTCCATTTGATCGCCATTTGGTTGCCGGCAAGGGTCACGCTGGTGATCCTCTCGCCCTGGTTGATGGTTGCACCTGGTCGTAGTCCTGGAAGGGCCGCGATCATTGCGCTCTGATTGCCCTGGTAGCCGTCGAACAGTTCGACCGGCAGCTGCAGCGGCGAGCGGATGCCAAAGAAGCTGTCGGCCCAACTGCCCACAAACACTTCGCCGTCGCCCTGCTGCTGCCAGATAAAGTCGGGGATGCTGAACACGCTGGCCAGGCTATCCATGGCCAGGTAACCGGCTGCCAGGCTGTAGAAAAACGGCGTCTTGACCTTGGCGTAGGCCTTGTCCGGCACGCGAAAGCGCAGCCCGGTCTTTTCGCTGACCTCGACCAGGACGCCCTGCAGGTCGACGTGACGCAGGTTCAACGGCATGGGTTGTGAAAGGATCGCCGCCAGTTCGCGGCAGACCAGGATCTGCTGCACGCTGTTGATGGCCGTAGAGCGCTCAACAAAGCCGATGAAGTGGCGCTGCAGCGGGCTGTCGTTGTAGCCGACATCGAGCGTCACCAGGCCTTTGACCGGCCCGTCTGCCTGGATGGTGAAGGTCGCCCGGCCGGGGCTCTTGATCTCCAGGCGTACTTCGTCCTTGATCAGCGGGTAAGGTGTGCCGCCGATGGTCAGTACCTTGTGCAGTTTCATGGTGTAGGAGCCAGCCAGTCATCCACCTTTTTCAAGGTGCGTTCGAAGCCACTCAATTCCTCGGGTGTGCCTTTCCCATCACCACCACCGCCGCCGACAGCCGAGCCCGGGCCAGACTGCGACGTAACGCCGTTGCCGGCGCGACGGCTCTCCACGCGCTCAGGGTTGGAGAGTTTTTCAGACAGGGTGAACTGCACAAGCCACTGGTTAAGGATGTCGTCCTCCCTGGCGCTCACACCGTCGGAGAACTGCACCTCGCGTATCCCGAATGCGGCGGCGGTATCGTTGACGATGCGGTACATGTGGAGCTGCCCACCGCCGGCCGTGGCTTCGGCCAAACGCATCAGGCTGCGCAGTTGCACCTGGTCAACGAACGGGATCATCAGGGAGACCGTCAGGGTTTTGGGTTTGAAGCCCTTATGCGCCGTCTGGCTGTTGCTGGTCTGCCCAGATAGGTCGTCGCTTTCGATACGCAGGTTGGCGGTGATTTTCAGGCGCTTGCCCAGGATCTGTTGGCCGTCGAGTAAAAGCGTCATAGGCCAACCAGCTCCCGAACAAAGCTCAAACCGTCCAGCGAACCCACCAACAGCACACCGGCGCACAGCACCCATTCATGACCAGGTGCATCGCCTTCCAGCAAAGCGCGGCCCAACTCGCTGCTGTCACCAGGCCCCAGTATCCGCGCACGCATGCTGTGATCGGCATTGCCGTCGGCCAGCAAGGCTTTCAGGTCGTTCAATTGTTTATCGCGGTCCTGTTGCTGCGCGGCTTTGCGACCGGCCAGCGCGGCCAAATCGCCCATAGGCGAGCTGTCGGCCGCGTAGCTCTCCAGGACGGCGAGCTGGCCGGCCATGGACTGCTTGGCGGCTTTGACCAGGGTGCAACGTTCCAGGGGCAGCGCCGACCAACGCGGCAACGGCCCAGCGCTGGGGATCTCCCACTTGTCGGTCTCCAGGCGCGACAGGTTCCGCGCACGGCGTTCGGCACGCACCAGGTCAGGGATCGGTAACAGCGCGTTGAAGCGCGCCAAGGTCTCGGCAAACTGATCCAGGCGCGTGCCCAGGAACATCAGCGACAACGCATATTGAGGGCCAGCCGGCCGGCCGCTATCAGTTGCGTCGACCAGTTTGGCGGCCAGCTGCTGCAGCAAGTTCGGCGCGGACAGAAAACGCTGGTGGCCACGACCCTGCCCTATCCCACTTTGAAACGGCGTCACAGCCAGGCACGCGGGCGCTTAGCCCATCTGTCCAGCCAGTGCCGCACGGCCGGCCTCAATCGCGCCCTTGGCAGCGTCTCCGACTGGTCCCGGGTTGGTGGTGGTCATGCCGTCCAAACCCGCCAGGCGTTTCGCCGTGCTGGCCAGCTCGCCGCCGGCCAGGTTCTGGGCCGCTGCCAGTTGCCCCATCCATTGTGTGGACTGCTCAGGCCAGCACATGGTCACCGGTGCCCACACCGTCACAGTGCGCTCTCCCATGTCACCAGCTCCAGTTTGGCCAGATCAACATCTACCAGGGCCTGATCTAGCTGTTGCTTGAGCTGGTTGGCCTTCTGCAGCGACTGCAACTTGAACTCAGTGAAATCGTCACCCACCTGGCGTATCTGAGCGGTACTGTGGGCGCGAAACTCCTTGGTGCCAGCCTCATCGCGGCAAGGATACAAAGCATCTACACCCGCCAGAATTGCTCCGGTCAAATTCAGCTGGTCGTCCAACTGGCTGCTGTACCGATATTGCTCGCCAAGCGCCTCAGACCAAAAACCACCGGTGATTGCCGATTCACAGGACCGATTGAGCAATTCGACTTTTTGCTGATGAAGAGCCTGCAACCGCTGTTGCTGGGTAGGCCGATCGGGAGCGGCCAAGAACGGAAAGCCATCTTGCGTGGCGCCAATCACCTGACCGCTGGACTGCCCTTCCAGCAATGCCAAATGCTCCTCCTTCGTGATGGGCTGGGAGTCAGGCACCGGCGAAAGATGAAAGCCGCGGGTAGCTGCGTGAAAATAGATCATCGTTGCTCCTTAATAGCCAATGGCGTACCACTTGACCGGCACGAGATTCGCGGTGCCAGTGCGCAGGCGGAACTGCGAATTAGAGACGGTATTGGCGATAACCATCCATTCCGTGTTGCCGGATCCGGAATTACCATCGCCTTGCGCCGTTCCCCCCAACACAGCACAAACAGTAGGGAAAGCGATTGGAAAACTGAGCGTGGTAGGCCCCGGCGAAGCCGATCCCCATTGCAGGATCAAACCGCCGAGCCATGTCGGAAACACGATATAGCCATTCGTCGCCAACAAGATCGCGAAGCCCCAACGCAGTTTTTTGGGCGTGACATAGCTGGTGTCATCGACGCCGGCATTTGTCTGCACCTGCGTGGCGACTTTTGCAGCACCGACGACGCCTTCTGATGCCTGGGATGCCGTCAATACCAACGTCACATCGTTTCCACCATCAAACCCCACACTACCGGTGACAGCACCGGTAGCGGTGATCTTGCGAGCAACTGCCAAATTCGAGGCTTTGCCTACCACTGTGGCGCCCGAAACGATGTTGGCGATAGCGTTCCAAATTACCGACACCGCCGCTTTCACCGCTTTGGTCGTGGACAAGATTGAGCCGCTGTTGCTTTCGATATCATCGCTGATGGCATTGGGGATGTTGCCCAGCCCGACATCTTCCTTTTTCGTGCCCCGCGCCCGCAGCTCAGGGTAATCACCCTTTTTGAGTGCAAAGTCGGTCAGCAGCGCGCCACTGGTTTCTATGACAATGCGATGATCTACAAGGGTGTTTGCGTCCGAAAGCTCTGCCAACAGAACGCTGTAGTGGGTGATGCCGTTGTTGTCGACATAATCCGGCCGAGCGGGTGCATAAGCGACTTGATGGACCACGACCACATCATTGAGCTGTCGCTGCAGACTGACATCGAGCCAGGCGTTAATGGGATAGCTTGGCGGCGCCGCAACCGGCAAGGCGGCAGCCAACTCGACACGCAGCCCCTCAATGTAGGCGTTGCCAGGCTTTAGCTGATAGGCGTTGCCCACTTTCTCCATCAACAGGCCGGTGTTAAGGCACAGGCGGCGCCCGTACAAATCCCGATTAGCCTTACGGGCTCGCTCGTCGATACCCGCGAAGCGCACGGTGAAATCGTGCTGCCAGGTCTTGGCGTCGATCGTGACGCCGGTTAACGCCTGGGCACCATCAAACACCACCAGGAAGTTACGCGTCAGGTTGTTACCGACCTGCTGGGGCGGGATGTTGCGGCGTTTTTGCTGGACCGGCAGGTACGCGACCGCGAACAGCACGCCGTCGGCAGTCTCCAGTCCGATCCAGTTGAAGTCCCAGTCACCAACGTCAGAACCGATCTGTGCGCTGTACACGACCTGGTTGGGATTCACATAGCCGACATGCTCGGACGGGATCTGGTGCGTATAGACGATCTGCGCCGCCGCAGGCTTCAGCGCGGCACGGTCCACAGGTGCGCCTGGGTTCAACCCGGGCACGTTGGCAAAAATGAATCGGCTGACTTTCAAGCCGGTATTGGCGGCTTGTTTGGCGGCGATCAGGTTTTCACCTGCAAGGGTAAGGCTGGCCATGGGGGCTCCTACAGGCTGGCGACCAGCGTTTGCTGATCGTCATTGAACTGGACGATGGCGGTGGCCACCGTGATTGGGGTGATGGTCGAAAAGTCATAGCGCCTGCAGGTGCGGCCGTACTGCTGGATTAGCACGCGCAGCAACTCGGGGTTTTGCGACAGTTGAGAGTCGGAGAAACGCAGCAGCACTACGTCCCAGTCGCGACCGGCCTGGCGCTCCTCGATCTCGACATAACCGACGCCCAGGCGCTCCAGGATGCGTTTCATCCCCGCAGTGCTGCCGGCGTCGACGGCGTTGATAAAGGCGTACTTGACTCGCAGGCGGTACAAGGTCTCGGGCTCACCCTTGAAGCGGGTGATGTCGCGCTGCCAGGCCAGCAGGTCCAGCACGGTGATATGGCAGGTGTCGGCGTCCATCTGCAGCAGCGGCCAGCGCAACCAGCCTTCGACCTTTTCCCACCAAGACTGGGACGCCGCCTTGAGCTTGGCCAGCTCGGTCCCATCGAGCCAAAACGGCAAATCGATCTTAATCATGGAGCACAACCTCCAAGCTCTGGATCCGCGGGATGTTCAGCTCGCTGATGATGTCGGCGGTAGCAAAGCGCAGTGACTCAATGCCGGCGAACTGCTGGTGAAGCTCTTCACCGAGGCGGCTAAAGGAGAAACGCGACTGGGGATAGGTCAGCGTCGGTTGGAAGTCCGTAGCGGTGCTGTCGCGGAATGCAGCACGCACAAACAGCGCGGCGTTGCCTTTGAGGGTTTCGCGCTGTTCGGTGGTCAGGGTCGAACGAGGCCAGATCTCCAACTTCACGGTGTGTTGGGTTTCAGGCATGACCATCACCAACAGGTCATCGCCATGGCCATGGTTGCCCTGGTCGCGGATATGCGCGTTGATTTGAGCCAGGTACGTCGCCGCTGGCACGTCCGCGTCAAACAGGACAAAGGCGTTTGCACTGCCCGGACCACGTGGCGCGCCATGCTGGAAGTACACGCCATCCGGGCGCACGCCCGGGAAGGCCGAAATCATGGCGCGGTACACCGCATCGGTGTGCCACTGGTTGACCGCTGAAAACTGGTTGCGCGTGCGCAAACGCAGCTCATCGTTGGGCTCCGTATCTGCACCTGGTGTGGTCAACCAGCCGTCGGTGTTCACCACCTGGGCAATGCCCGACACCGGGACGGGCAAGATCGCGTAATAACCCGGGGCCAGGTTGAAACCGGCGCCGGTGTCGACCGCCTCGACCGGGATCTGCAGCTGCATCAGCCCATCGGCGAAGATACCCACCGCCGTGGTCACCACCTGGTAGATATGGCCGTTGATTGATGCGGACTGCACCAGCGTTCCGGCCGGTACTTCCATGGCGCCGCCGGCGGCTTCGCGGGTGAACAGCAAAAAGCCCTTGGCCTTGGTCGCGCCCTTTCGCTCGACGTTGACGGCCCAGGCCAGCATATCGAGCCAGGCGTCTACGGCGGTCTTGACGAAAAAGTTAGGCAGCACCGTGGCCACGAAAAATTCCAGGATCCACAGCACCGGCTTGGTCACCAGGGCGCGCACCACGCGCCAGAACGGCGAATAGGCGCTGGTGTTGCTCAATTTGCTGCCCTGGACGGCCACCTCTTTTTCCCACGCCTGCAGGAGCCCCGCCTCGGTCGTGGGAATGCCGGCGTCGGCCAGCGCCTGCTTGAAATCTACGTCGCTCACAAATCCACCTCAATATCGCCGAATTTCAGGGTTGTCGCCGTGACCAGGTACTGGCCTGGCTGCAGCAGGGTGATCTGCGCCGTGCCCGGTACCAGGCGCTCGTCGGCCTCCACCAGCAGTTCCAGTTGTTGGATACAGTCACGTTGCTTGAGCCGGTCGCGCTCGGCCACCAGGGTAACCAGCAGGCCGCTGTCGCGGATCATGTGGGCGATGTCCTGGGCGATGCTGGCCCGGTCATCGATCAGCAGCGGCTGACGCGACGGGTCCAGCACCAGGTCGTTGCCGACAATCAGAAGATCGATGTACTCGCTCATCCGCCCACCGACATGGCGACCATGTTTTCCATCTCCAGCGAGGTCATAGGCTTGCTGTTGTGGATCTCGACTTTCTCCACGTGCATGCCCCTGTTCTGGCTGCTGTTGTTGTTCTGGATGCTGGTCAGCAGCCCGCCCTGGGGCACGGCGTTGGGCCGCGCCGGCGACAGGTTTGGAATGGCCGCGTTGATGGTCTGTTGGGCCCGCTGCGCTGCTGCAGCGCTGTCCAGGGTGTTGACGCCGATGTCAGTACCGGGCACCCCGGGCATGGCGCCGAAGCGGGTTTCAATGTCGACGCCGGGGATCTTGTTCAGCATCTCGATCAGGCCGTTGATTGCCGTGTGAAAGATCGCGACGATGCCGTCCCAAGCGGCCTTGGCCATTCCGGCCCAGCCGCCCATCGAGGCAAACCAGTCCGACAGCGCGGTGAGCTGGTCGCTGACCCACTTGAACGCCTCGCTGTTCATCAGCGCGGCCGTCCACTCGTCCCAGTAAACGACTGCAGCAATCACCGCCGCGACCAGGGCCAGCACACCGATGACGATCCAGGCGACCGGGTTGGCCAACAGCGCCGCGTTGACCAGCCAGATCGCGCCCTGCCACATGAGCATCACACCGCGAACCACACTTAGGGCGGCCGTCAGGCCATACACCACGGTGATATAGGTCAGCATGATCAGCCTCTGCAGCACGAACACCGCAGCGGTGCGCAGGCTCATCAACTGCACCACCTTCCACACGGTGACCATGGCCAGCCAGACCATGCGGCCGGCGCCGACGGCAAAGGTCAGTAAGGACATAGCCGCAATCAACGCCAGGATCGATAGCGTCACGATGCCGATCACCCGGGTGATGTTGGGGAACATCTGGGTCCAGCGGGTCATGGTGCCCGCGATGCCGGATAGCTTGGCCATCAGCGGGGTCAGGATCGGGATCAGAGCCTGGCCAAAGGCAATTCGCAGCGCCTCGACCGCTGCCGCGAACTGTTGCCACGGGTCGACCATGGCCATGGCCATGTTCTGTGCGTCCTCCAGGCCGCGCACCTTGCCCAGCTTGTCCATGCCGTTGCGCAGGCGGTCGGTGTCCTTGGCCAGGGAGCCGATCACCTGGGCGCCCTCCCCGCCAAAGGCGTCCATCAGCTTGGCGCTGGCCGACGCGCTGGTCAGGTCGCCCAGCTTGCCCTGCAGCTTGTCCATGATCTGCAGCATGGGCAGCGCTTTGCCGTTGGAGTCGGTGAACTTCAGGCCCATTTTTTCCGAGGCGGCGCCCAGGTTTTCAAAGAACGCCTTGTAGCGCCCGCCGGCGTCGCCGCCTTCCATGGTGCTGCTCAGCGAGCCAATCACCGCGAACTGTTCAGCGATATCGACGCCGGCAGCGGTGGCGATCGAGCCCACTTCCTTAAAAGCGTCCTTGAGCTGGGCGCCGTCTGTGCGGAACAGCTGCACCGCCAGGGCGGTTTGCCCGCCGAGCTTTTCAACCCATTCGCCCTTGCCCATGGCGTCAGCCTGGCCTTTGAACAGGTTGTACATGGTGCCCACGTAGGCGCCCATGGTCTCGGCGTCGGATTTGGTGGCCTTGGCCAACAGGTTGCTGGTGTTGGTGAAGGTGGCCAACTGGCTGCCGGTCAGGCCCTTAATGGCGCCCTCAATGCTGTAGGCCGACGCGACAAAATCCCGGGCGTTCTCGCCATAGTTCACCGAGAAATCCAGGGCCTTCTGATTCAAAGCCGTCAGCGCATCTTCGGCCACACCCAGGGATTTGACCTCGCCCAGGGCGCGGTTCATCTCCAGCGCTGGCTGCAGTGATTCGTTGATGCCGACAAAAGCGCCCGTCACACCGGCCAGGCCCATGCCCATGGTCTTGATGTTCTTTTCGCTTTGCTCGGTCAGCTCGGAAAAGCCCATCTTCACCTTGCCCAGGGGCGCGGTGACCTTGTCGGTCAGGGCCAGGATGAAGTCCAGGCGGGCGCTACGATCGGCCATGTGGTTCCTATCCGTTCAACGCACGGGCAATGCCGCTTGCCACGGCAAATTCCATGCGTTTCCAGTGTTCGTCTTCCAGCCACTTGGCCGTGCCCATGTTCTCGATGCTGGGCTCGGCACCAGGTAGCCAACGGTTGGTCAGGGCCAGCAACTGGCCCAGGCCGTCCTCGGTCAGGCGGTCAGCGTGCTCAAGGGCTTTTTTACGATGATCTCGACGTCAGGCGCGTACTCCTCGAGGAGCGCACCGGCCACCTGCATGGTCATCACCGGGTTGGCCAGCAGCTCGCGCAGACCGGCCTTTTCAGCCGGCAGCACGGTGCTGCTCAGCAGGTTGAAAGACGGTGCGACCTTGTTGTTTGCGGTCATGGCGTTGAAGTACTTGGTCACGTCCTGGGGCGTCAGGGTGAAGGTGAATTCCTTGGTGCCGATTTCCAGGGTGATTTCGCGGGCTTGGGTCATGTTCGTATCCGTTGTAGTTTTGGGTTTAAAGGGCGTTTCGGGTCAGCGCAGGCACACCTGGTGCACGTAGTCCTGCAGGCCCAAGATCATTTGCTTACTGAGGGCAAGTTGATCTCTGAGGGTGAAATAATCCGGTCGAGCGTCTGTTGCGAGTTCGGCGGCGGCTGCATCAGCCACGCCGCCGGCGCTGGCTTTTTCGGTGCCGGCGGCACTGCAGGTGGCGTTGACGTGCAGCCGCTGACGGCGATCGTCAACAGAGCGCTGCAGCAGAAGGTTTGAAGCGCGTTCATGGTCCAGCTCCAGGGTTCGTCTCAGATCGATCGCGTCACGGTCGGCCAGCATTTCCCCGCTGATCCGGGCGGCTTCGCGTAGGCCCGTCACTTCGAACAGGGCGTTGTCACGCTCCTGGCGGGCGGTGTCGCGTTGCCCCTCCAGGATGTCGAAGCCGATAAATGCGACCACGCACAGCAGCAGCGGAAACAGGATCTCGCGCAGCATCACAAGCCCTCCGCGCACATGGCCGCTTCGGCGCGCCGGCGAGCGTGCAGCCCCGGAACAAAGCGCTTGCGGCCCTGTGCGTCGGTGACGGACGACCACACCGGGCTCTTGCCATCGGGTCCCCAGGCGAGTGCCTTACAGCCTTCTGCGATCTTGCCGGCATTGATCAAGCCCACGGCGCGACTGGCGCAGGTGCTGGGCGTACCGAAGTTGTGGCCATGGCTGCTCAGGGCGTCGAAGGTCTTCTGCCCGATCGCCTGATTGGTCAGGCAGTCAGCTAGGGCCAGTTGGCCTTTCTCGACCACCAACTGCTCTACCTCAGCGCAGCGCGCCGGCGACCAGTAGTCACCCACAATCAGCGGGTACGGACTGGTGTAACGGGTGATGCCCTTGCACACGGTCGGCAGGCCACGGGCCAACTTGTCCGCGTACACGGTGTTCTGGCCGTTACCTTCCCAAGTGCCCAAGAACACGACCAATGCGGAGCTGCAGAGCGTGATGCCACCGGCGGCGATCTTGCCGCGCAGGCTCATGGGAACAGGATCCGCAACAGCGCCGGCCCGACCATCTGCGCGACCACACCCAGCACGGTCAGTACCGCCAACATGCGGGTGACCTTGGTGCCGATGTCGGACACGGTGGCCGTCAGCTCGCGCTGGCCATCGTTCAAATCCGAGAGCTGTACCGCCATGTGTTCGAATTCGCCTTCCAACCGGGTGACACGGGTCGGCACGGTTTCGTGGCGTTCCTCCAGGTCGCTGACGCGGTGTTCAAGCACAGCGTAGCGGCTTTCCAGGGTGCCTTTGGGCTTGGCGCGTGCGGTCATCGGCGCTGTCCTTTCTCAAAAACGGATTGGCACGGGACGCAACGGGTAATGCCTTCCAACGCTCGGCGCGCTGCAGGTATTTCGTAGTCGCAGTCCATGCAGTCGATCAGGCTGGGCCCCGAAGGGCGTGCCCGGGCGAGCTGGGCCTGAATCGACCGTTCGCGCTCCAACTCCTCGATCTTCTTTGCGTCGTCGAGCCAATCGCCCATCAGCGCAGCCCCTCGATCTCGGCAGCAGCCAGGTAAGGCACGCCGTTGACGCGAATAAAGTCCGGGCTGGTGACGTCAAAAGGCACCTTGTGCTTGGACTTCTCGCCGCCCTTAGGATCGACGCTCAGCAGGCTGGACACCTTCAACTTGCAGCCGAAGGCCTCGATGCGCAGCTCTTCATCGCCGGCCTTGGCAAAGAACACCGAGTCGAACGGCTCCAACTGGCGGAAGCTGCCGGCACTGCGGGCGGCTTCGATCAGTAGGTTGAAGTTGCTGGTGTCGAATTCGAATTCACCGCTGCACGACACATCACCGTCGACGTGCCCGTTGGGCACACCCCGGGATTGCGCCACGGCGGTGTTATCGGTGATATCCAGGGTGCAGCTTTCAACGTGGATCTGCAGATCGCCCAGGTTGATGTCGAAGTTTTTACCGCCAATACGGGACATACGGGATTACTCCGAATCATCGTTGGAAAGGTCCAGGGCGATGTTCGCCGTGAGGTCTTTCGGGCAATTGAGGGGCTTGATCTTGATGTACACCTCCACCTTGGTTTTGGTGTGCCAGACCAGCTGGATATCGCCGTCCTTGGGGGACTCGATCTCGCCCGGGAACACCTGGCCGGCGAAGGTCGTGGACTTGGCCATCACGCGCAGCGGCTTCATAAAAGCGCTGATTGCGGCCGCCATGCTGTTGGCCGTGTTGTTCAAACGCCGATCGGCAACGCGCAGGATCAGCAGCGGACGCACTTGGCGAGCGGCCTTGTCGGCCAAACGCAGATACTCGACCACCTGGAAGTCACTCGCCGGCGCATCGAGCATGTTGCCGTCGCCCCAGAACACGCCCGGGTAGTCGGGGTAGGTTTGCGAGACTGAGAAACGCGCCTTGTCGAGTTCCGCCCGGATCGCGGATGGCAGGGGCACGCCGTCTTTGTCGCTGGGCACTTTGCCCAGGGCCAACACCGGGCCACTGGCCACACGCATAGGGCTGTCGGCAATGCTCACGGCCGCGTTGGCCAAACGCCCGCCCAGCACGCCCAGGTCATTACCGTGCAACTGCGGCACGACTAGGACACGCGGTGCTGCCAAGTCGTGGGTGATTTTCTTTTGCTCGACCAGGTAGTCCGCCCAAGTCTGCTCTGCAGAGATGCCGGCGGTGCTGGCCATCACGAACATACGGCGACCGTAGGTGTTGCTGACAGCGATCGCGGCGTCATGCATGGCCGACAGTTCCGCTGCAGCGGTCACCGGCGCGGTGACCACCACGGCCTCCACAGAAAAGCCCTGCTGCTGGGCCTTTTCCAGGGCAACCCGCCAGTCGCCATCGGCAGCGATCGGTGCAGCCAGACAGGCCCAGCGGTCGCCGCCATTGGCCTTAGCTGCCGCGACCTGGGTTTTCAGGTCGCTGATGGGCTGGCCCAGTACCACGTCCAGGTCGCTATCGGTGTTCAGCGCGATCAGGCTGTCGACGCTCTTCGCGCCGGGGCCGATAAACAGGAAATAGCGTTCGATCTCGGTCACGGCACCCTGGCCGAGGTTGAGATTGTTAACGCTGACGTTGCCAAGTGCCATGCAGTGCCTCGTTATTTGCGGGAGTTGAGGATTTGTTCCAGCACCTGGTTAACCAGCAGGCTGGTATCGCGGTCGGTGCTGACGCCGAGAAACTGGCGCTTTGGCAGGGTGATTTCCCAGCTTTGCGCACCGGTGCCTTCGGCTTTTTCGTCGGACAGGATGCGTATCAGCAGGCCCGCCTTGGCGTAGTTCACGTGTTCTTGAATCCATGCCACGGATGGCCGGGACAGGCTTTTCTTGCCCTTCTGGCGCACCTTGAAACCCAGCCGGCGTAGGCGCTTGGCCTGCTTGTCGGTCGCGGCCAGGCCCTCGGGCACCTTGTTCCAGCGGCGCATCTGCGCGGCGGTACGGCGCTCGGTCGCGCCATGGTGTTGCTGTGCGGCGACCCAGCCCGTCAGGGCGTTACGCCAGCCCAGGGTTGCGGCGTCCGGGCTCACATTGGTGACCTGGAGCAACTTGCCCAGGCCGGCTTCCATCTTCTTTTTGCCCTTGCCATCGCCCTTGCGCGCTTCGAAGGCCGAACCGTCCAGGTTGCGCTGCTCGCGGATCCGCTTACGGCTCATGGTCCGCACGCGCTTGGTAACGTTGTTGAGCAAACGCCGGCGCAGTTGCGGGGGCAGACTCAGCAGGGCCAACTGCTCGCGAACGCCGAGCTGGCCCCGAACGTCCAATTCAAACGTGTTACGCGCCACCGCCGCGGACCTCGCCGTGTTCAGCCGTCCACAGGTCAAAGGCGATCAGGCCCCACTTCTTGCCGAACGCCTCGATCAAGCCGTTGGGGTCTTCGGACAGGTGTTGCGCCTCCACGAACTCCAGGGTCAGTTCCAGATCTGCTTCGTCCGGGGTGATCTGGTCGACCGCGAACGTCGGCGCCGGCAGGTCGTCGTCCCGATCGGGATCGTTGGATTCCAGCCAGCCGCCCAGAAGCGCCATTAACAACGCCGGGTTGCCGGCGAATCGCTCAATCACCACCACGGCGCGGTAACGCATATCGCCCATGTGCAAGCCCTGGGTGGTGTCCTTCCAGATAAGATCCAGGTTGACCTGCTCGGCCCAGCTGTCGATCTGTTCGGGCAGCACCAGGTCGAGGCTGATCAGGTACGAAGTCAGGGCGCGGAGCTTGTTCATAGCAGCGCCGCCGTGATGCGGTCACGGCCCTGCAGCGAGCGAACGGCCTGTTGGCTGAACGCCAGGAAGGTTTCCGGGCGATCGGGCGACTCCTTGCCCAGGTTCTCGGCGCTGTCGCGGCGGATGATGGTCACGAACTGCGGCAACAGGCTGGCTTTAGCCCTGCAGTAAACGGCGCGTTTGTACGTCGCTGCTTGAAATGTGCGCTCCGGCAGCACCATAGGGTCAGCAGATTCCAAGCAGGTGACGCCCTGGTTCTGCCACCGCGTTTTGCACGTGGCCAAGTCGCGGTTGACCTCGGTCATCGCCGTGGTCAACTCAGCAGTCAGCAGTTCCACCAGGTATTCCGCCGGCAGGCGATAGCCCTTCTGAAACTCGGCCACATCAAGGTTCGGCCAAAAGCCGTCATTCTCGATCGCCAGTTCCACCAGCGTGGTGGGTTTACCTGAAAAGCTCATGCTGACCGCTCAAATAGGGCGGGGAGCCTGTTTTCAGTGGGACGGTCCATAAATGGGCGGCTCACTTCCACAGGTCCCCGCTGGGGGGGTAGTCGGTTATTCGATGGCCGGGGTATCAGCCGCTTGTTTTTCCAGGGCCTTACGGACCCTTTTGATACGGGTGTCGTTGCCGGCTTGGGCGTACAGCTCCGTCGAGCGCTCCAGGTGCTTGAGCGCGGTTTCCCACTGTTCGGCCTCCATGGCGCGTATGCCGATCAACTTGTGGTACTTGCTGGGGATCTGCTCCGTCAGTTGCCACTCACCGTCAACCAGCGGCAGCAGGTCAGAGAGGTAAGGCTCCGGGCTGCGATTGGCTTTGTATTCGGCGTAGGCCCACTCGCACACGGCGTCGGCCACAAAGGTCTGAATATCCCGGCGCTTGAAGCGCTCCGGCATTTCCTGGCCCTGCGCCATCAGGAAGTCGGCCAGTTCCAGGGCGTCTTCGAACTGGGCGGTATCGAACAGCCAGACCATCACCTGCACCGCAACGCGGTTGGGGAAGTTCAGCCCCGATTCGCAATAGCGCTGGATGTACTCTTGGTATTTGGGCAGCAGCTCTTCGCGCTTGAGTGCCTGGCGTCCTGCCAGGCCGTTGATTGCGCTGATACGTGCCAGGTCCTGGTCCAAGGCCGCTTCCTGCAGTAGCAGGTGTTTGCGCGCATTGGCGGGGCTGCTCAGGGCATCGCCCGGGGTGTAGGCCATGCCTGCAGTAGCGGCAAGTGCCGCTACTGCAGTGCTGCCCAAGGCCAGGATGCGGCGCTTGTGCGCCAGGGCCAGGCTCACGCCAACAGCTCCACGTTTTCGGTCAGTGCGATCTTTTCCAACTGCTCGATCACATAGCCTTCGTTGCGGCTGTTGTAGTCCTCGACGCGAGAGCGCTTCGGGTTCTCGATCGTCTGCTTACGCCAGCTGGTGTCCTGGTAGTAGATCGACAGGTTGTCCCAACTGGTGACCAACACCGCGTTGACCGGGAAGTTCGGCACGCTGAACGCCGGCAGACCTCCATAGGTGGCAATGACCTGGGCGTTTTCGATGCGCTCTTTTTCGGTCGGGGTGTCGCCCTGTTTGGTGTACAGCTTGGCCTTGTCAGAGGCGAGCAAGTCGGTGCCGATGATCGCGACAAGGTCGCCGTCTTCGCGCAGGATCTCGTCCACCATCTGCTTGGTGTCGTGCACCAGAGCGTCCAGGTTGGCGTAGTCGCCGCCGGCGCCCAAGGTGACCTTGCCAGCGGTGGCGCCCTCTTTCAGCACCTGCTGCGGGGCCTGCTCGCGCAGTTGCTGCAGCCACCCCTTATTCACATCTTGCAGCTTGGGATTCGCCGCCAGGTCGGTCTGAGTGGCGACACGGGTGCCATGGAAACCGATTACGATTCGATCCTGGGCAATGCGCTTTTGCACAGCAGCGGAATAGCGCTCTTTGAAGTCGGGGAACTTCGCCCAGGCGTCGATCTTGGCGTATGGCAAACCCACGTCCGACTGGGTGTCGGCCAGTTCGTAGGTGCTGTTATCCAGCGCCGACGCGTCTTTGGCTTCGCGGTCGGTGGTCTTGGTGTTGGTGCGGCCAGTGACCGGACCATTCACGCCGATGAAGACCTTTTCACCCTTGATCTCGCTGACCGGAGTGACGTTGATACGCTCCAGGAAGTCGGCCTTCGCGGTGATCGCGTCGTTCAATTCCTGGGCAATCGTCGGGTCCACACTGAACATGCGGGTCGAATTTTCGATGCCGTACGCTTCGGCAATCGCTTCCTGAAGCTCGGCATACTGTTTGGCGCCACGGGCGCTTAATGGCTGGGCCATGTCAGAGCACCTTGCGTCGTGGGGTGTTTACCGGGCCTGGGTTGCGGGGCAACTGGCGACCGGCGGAGGTGTTCTGCAGCGCGGTGAAACGCTTTTCCAGCGCCGCCATGCTCGCCAACAGTGCCTTATTGGTAGCCCCGCCCTTACGGCTGAACTCACGCTCTTCTTCGGCAGTGGTGACGATGCCGTCGACGGCAGCTTGCACGTCATCGATCGGCTCAGGCTCTGGCTCGGGAGCCTCTTCGGCGACGGGCTCAATCACGGCCTGAATGCCGGCAGCGACAATCAGCAGTTGAGCCAGCAGGGCTTTTAAGGCCGTTGCGGTAGCTTCATCCATAGGGGGGTCGGTCTCGGTTGGGTTGGTAGGTTCGACGGGCTCGGCGTCCGTCGCGAAGCGCTTGAAAACGCGAGTAAGCAAACCGATCAGCTTGCCCACTTCGCCCTGGGGCTCCTCTTCGAAGGCGCCCAGCTCAACTGCAGCGGCGTAGTACGTCGCTTTGTTGGTTTGGCGGGAGAAATAGAGTTCCTGGGTGCCCAGGCTCGAAGGTGTATCGGTGACCGCGAGGCCGGTTAGGTAGGATTTGCCGCTACCCGCAAAATTCGGCCAAATCTCAATGCTGGTGAACAGCTTCTGCCCTTGGTCATTCAGGTACAGCAGTCGGTCGTTGGGCTTGAGCTGGGCCTCCAGGGCGATCTGCCCTTCTTCCAGGTCGTCGCCCTCTTCAACCAGACGCACCGCGTAAACGGTGCCGAAAGAACCTTCCGCACGCTGGTGTTCACACCAGATCACAGCGGTGTATTTCGAAGGCTTGTAGGTTTCAGCGATATCGCGCAGTTCCTGGGGAAGGATCTCGCGACCATCGGCGGTAATGCCGCTGGTCGCGACACGTTTCCAGAACGAAACAAGGGAACGGGGCATGGGCGATAACTGCGCTCAATCGTTGAATGAGCCGCCAAGATAGGGAGCTGCCCGCGCTCAAACAAACGGTTCAAATGCGCGTTCATCCTATATTCGCGATATAGGTGGATCACGGAATTTAACCCCGCGTTTCCAGCGTTTTCGCCGCATAGACTGCGGCCCATGTACTACTCGACCGAAGTTAAAGAAGCCGCCAAACGCCTGTTCCTGCGCCGCTGTAAAGCCAAGGAAATTCAGGCGCAGCTCAACCTGCCCAACATCCGGATCGTCTACTACTGGATCCGCCAGGGCGGGTGGGAAGACATGCTGTCGGACGAAGAACCGCTGACCGCCGTCGGCCGACGAATCACCCTGCTCCTGGACAAGGTCGGCAGCCTGTCGAAAGACGATCTGAACGAGCTGGACAGGCTGACCGTCGTTCGCGAACGGCTGCTGAAACAAGCGGCCAAACCGGCGCCGGCATCGGCTGGGGAATCTGCCAGCGAGCCACAGGAACGTCGCCAGGGCGCGCGTGGCGAACGCTCTGTTCGTGCCGAGGGTGGCGGCAAAAAAAAGGAAAAGAAGGCCAAGAACGACATCAGCGGGCTGACCGAAGTCGACTTCCTGGATAAGTTCATCAGCAAGATGTACCGCTATCAGCAGGAGTTGTTCGCGGCCAAACAAAACCCGCTGACAAGCCGGATCCGCAACATCCTCAAAAGTCGCCAGGTGGGTCTGACCTACTACTTCGCCGGCGAAGCGTTCATGGATGCGGTGCTGACTGGCGACAACCAGGTGTTCCTGTCAGCCAGCCGCTCACAATCGGAGATCTTCCGCAGCTACATCATCCAGTTTGCCAAACAGTGGTTTGACATCGAGCTGACCGGCAACCCGATCACGCTCAGCAACGGCGCCGAACTGCGCTTCCTGTCGACCAACAGCAGCACCGCCCAGGGCTACCATGGCCATGTGTACGTGGATGAGTATTTCTGGATCCGCGACTTCGAAAAACTCAGCACCGTGGCCAGTGCCATGGGCACCCACAAGAAGTGGCGCAAAACCTACTTTTCGACGCCCAGCGCCGTGTCACACCAGGCGTACCCGTTCTGGTCGGGGGAAGAGTTCCGCAACAGCAAACGCGGCAAGAAAGCCGGCGGCACCTGGCCCACCGAGGCGTCTTACACGCAGGGCGCACTGTGCCCCGATGGCCAATGGCGCAAGACCATCACCATCCAGGACGCGATCGATGGCGGCTGCGATCTGTTCGACCTGGAGCAACTGCAGCTGGAGTACGACGAAGACAAATTCCAGCAACTGTTCTACTGCAAATTCATCGATAGCAGCCAGAGCGCCTTCGGCCTCAAGGATCTGGAGCGCTGCTACTCCGACTTGTCGCTGTGGGAAGACTACGACCCGGAACTGGATCGGCCGTTCGGCAACAGTCCTGTCTGGCTGGGCTACGACCCAAGCCGCACCCGCGACGACGCCACCTGCGTGGTGGTCGCTCCGCCGCTGGAACCCGGGGCGAAATTCCGCATCCTGGAGAAGCACAGCTGGCGGGGGCATTCGTTTAACTACCAGGCCGCCCAAGTCAAAAAGCTCACCGAGCGCTTCAACGTCCAACACATCGGTATCGACATCACCGGCGTGGGCTATGGCGTGTTCGACCTGGTGCGAGACTTCTACCCTAGAGCCACGCCGATCCATTACAGCCTTGAGACCAAGAACCTACTGGTCCTCAAGGCCCAGGACACGATCCAGGGCAGCCGCATCGAGTGGGACGCCGGCTGGACCGACATCGCCCAGGCGTTCCTGACTATCAAGCGCGGCACCACCACCAGCGGCCAAGTCACCTACAGCGCTTCGCGCACCGACGCCACCGGTCACGCCGATATCGCCTGGTCGATCATGCACGCCCTTTTCAATGAACCCCTCAACACCAACAAGCGGCGCCGTAGCCGCTACGTCACGAGCGGAACCAATGCCCAAGCCACGACACAAAAAGCCCCAAACCAGCCAACAGGCGCGACAGCCGCAGCCCATGCGGGCGTTCACCTTCGGGGAACCCGAACAGGTGCTCTCCGGCAACATCGGCGAGTACCTGGGGGTGTTTCTCAGCGACGACGGCGAGATCTACAAGCCACCGGTGTCGCGGGCGGGTCTAGCCAAACTGCTGCGCGCCAACGCGCACCACGGCGCCATTCCCAAGTTCAAGCGCAACCTGCTGCTGCGTGAGTTCATCCCGTCTGAGGGCTGCAGCACGCAGACCATGGGCCGGGCGAGCCTGGACTACATGGTGTTCGGCGAGGCGTATTTCTATCGCGACACCAACGCCTTCGGCGAGGTGCTGGAGATGCAGCACCTGCCGGCCATCAATATGCGGGTGAAGGTCGACGGCGGGTTCAGGATGTTGCTGCCCGACAGTAAGTACATGGACTTCGACCAGGACGAAATCGAACACGTCTTGGACTACGACGTGGAACAGAACATCTACGGCGTACCCGACTATCTGGGCGGCCTGCAGGCGCTGCTGCTCAATGAAGCCGCGACCCTCTTCCGCCGGCGCTACTACAGCAACGGCGCGCACGCGGGCTACATTTTCTACACCAACGACCCAGACCTGACCGAGGAAGACGAAGACAACCTGCGCGCTCAGATCAGTGCCAGCAAGGGCGTGGGCAACTTCCGCTCGATGTTCGTCAACATTCCCAACGGCAAGGAGAACGCGATCCAGATCATCCCCGTGGGGGACTTCCAGGCAAAGGACGAGTTGGAGAAGGTGAAGAACATCACGCGCAACGATGTGATTGCGGCATGGCGGATGAACCCTGCCCTGGCGGGGATCATCCCGGAGAACAACGGCGGCTTTGGCGACATTGAAAAGATTGACCGGGTGTACACCAGCAACGAGATCAAACCGATTTGTCAGTTGTTCGATCAACTGAATGGCACATTACGAAGAGACAGGAAAATTAGCTGGCAATAAGCAAAAAACTCAGTTGATGGCACTGCAATTAAGAGATAAAGCAGCAATTATCACTACATTTTGTGGCAAAATAGTGGCTATTGGCTGCCCTGGGGAGGGACACAATGAGAGTTGTATGCAAATGCGGAAACAAGGGGCGGATTGCTTCGAGGGAGGAGCTATCGCGGGATTTCGCGAAGCTCTACTGCCAGTGTCTCGACGCAACGTGCGGGCACACCTGGGTGGCGAATTTGACGTTTTCGCACACGCTCAGTCCTTCCGCCCAATCCTACGAAAGAATGCTGTTTGATCGTTTGAGGGATATGCCCAGGGCGAAACAACGGGAGCTATTCGACCAGTTGGGCGCGGCATGATCGAGACTGAACCGCCAGCAGCAAACCGGCGATTCGTAGAGGCTCGATCATTTTGAGTTATGTGGAAAAGGACGACTCAAGGAATACGCAGACTATGAAAATTTTGGTCCATAAAAACCGCTCTGTTGGCCTTGCATCAGAACTTCGAAAGCCTAAGTTGCAACTTCATCACCTCCTTTTCGAGCTCCCGGTATTCCCGCTCGACGGCCGGGGGAAGCTGGATCTCATATTGGTCGGCCAAATCACCCTCGTTCAATATTTCAAATCGTCTTTCCATCAATTTGATAAGACGCTTCACGTTGAAACTGTCCACCAACGGCTTTCGGACGTTATCGATCTGTCTACCGGTGTATTCACGGCTAGGGTCTTCCAGGAAGAGGATGTTGACCAAAGCCAATTCCGGCGGGCGGGGTGTCAAGTCAACGATGCGTCCCTCAGGATCCTGCCAGACAGCGTGGAACTCGGCTTCGATGATATGGGTACCTTCCCAAATGGCCCAGCCCGTAAGTTGTTTTCCGCCGTGACGGGCCACATGCTCTGGGACGATAGTGAGACATTCCAGCATTGGCTTGTTAGCCAGAGGTTCATGCGGGACCAAAATGGGAGGTTGTCCAGGAACAACGCTGTCACAGAATTCCAGAACATGGGCTGATTGAATATTTCCTGGTCTTGGTATCGCCATCTTTAAGTCCTTTTTCTGTGGTCCGCTGTTAGAACGGTGGCTGTTCGATCAGCTTGGCGCTGGTGGAAAGCGCCGACCTAAGAGGGTCGGCGCACGCTTTCAGTATTCAACCAGGTCGATCATTCGATATCAGATGGTTCAGCGAGGTAACCAGCAATGCGTCGAACCTGTTTACGGTCCTTCTCAGATATTTGTCGGTAGAGCTTGATAAGGCGGACTTCCAAAGCCGTCAATTCCAACCACTCACAACCAACCGAGTCGCGATAACTGCTTTCCAATTTCTTGCGATCCAACATGCGTACTGCTCCGTTAATGCATTTGCTGAATCGGAGGTATTGGGCAGTGATTGCCACTTTGACGCAGCCATTTCATTGAGCACACGCAAATTGTTACAACTTAATCGGACTGCACATCGGCCTCGGCAGCCATGGACTTAACGATCCTCCGCACAGTTTTTTGATCATCAGGAGGTAGGCGTCTGAACTGCTCAACCAAATCCGCTTCCGCAGGATCAAGCCCCTGACCAGGTGGGGGAGATCGATGACCAGAAAGCACGTAACCCGCGTCAACCTTATGTTCCGTCAGTGCGGAGACATAGCGCAGGTCTAGAGAATTAGCGCCTAACTCGTAATTTTTCTGAGTCCCACGGCTGACCCCCAACAACGTCCCAAAATCAGTTTGATTCAAACCTAAGCGCTCGCGCTCTTCCCTTAGGCGATCACCTACTCCATCAGCTATGAGCATTTTTTTATTCACCACACTTGACCTGGTCAATTTTTTGACCAAGAATCGCCACAGACAAACAGAAACAACCACAAACAAACAGAGTAGACATGATGCCCGCCACCATTACACCCGAGCAAGCCCGGGCCGCTCTTGATCACAAGGGAGTGAGCATCGCGGAATTCAGTCGCCAGCACGGATTGAATAAAAATTTAGTCAGCGACCTATTGAACGGTCGGCTCAAAGGTCGCCGGGGGGAGGCACATCGCGCCGCCGTGTTGCTCGGCATCAAAGACGGCGTGATCGCACAGTAATGGCCAACGCACTGAGGGAACAGCAGAAGATGGAAAGCCAGGTTCTAAAAACGCGTCGCGAAGTTGTAAGTGCAATTATTTGCACCTTCGAAGGTGGCCGCGAATGCGCCGCCGCCCGGATCGGCCTGCCACTCAAGAAGTTTGATAACCACGCCTATGAGAACAACAACTGCCGCCCTTTGACGGATACGCAGATCTTCCAACTGGAGCAAGTCACGGGCACCCAGCACTTTCCAAACTACGTGGCGGCTATGTACGGCGGAATGTTCGTACCGGTGATCCACCCCGAGCACCTGGACAACGTGGAAATGTATGCACGGGCTATGCAGAGTTCGGCCAAACAAGGAACGGTCGACCAAGCCATAGCCCAGGCGCTGGAAGACGGTGTGATTACCGACGCCGAAGCCGAGCTGATTCAGAACGCCCACACGTTGCACATGGCAGCTCGGACTGCCGAGGTCTATGCAGCGATCGATCTCTACCGCGCCAAATCGGGGATAGCCAAATGAAAAATGCCTGCTCAGACATGGACTATCGCAGCACCATCCGGGCCGCTGCGCTCGCATTCCTCGAACGTCACCAGGCCGAACACTTGGGCGATCAGGGTCAATTCATTGAACGGACCGTCAACCACCTGGTGGATAGCTTCCAGGCCGACAAGGCGTTTGCGCTTCGAATCACTTGTGAGGCCTTGGGCGACCTTGCCGAAATCAATGTTCGGCAGCGGATTGACCTCAAGGCAAGCGAATCTCATGCCGTGATCATAACTGACCCTGTGCGCGGCTGCGCTTGGTCGGTCCCGGTCCATCTGATCTATGAACACCTGATATCCGCTGGCCGCGCCACCCGCATTACCTCCGCAACCTAACACCCCTTAACCAATCACCGGCCCCGCGTCCCGTGGGTTTGGGTGAGCTGCGCCCGAAATCGAGGTTTAACGATGGTAAACGCCGTAATTGTCACCACTCAACTGCCCCCGGCCGAGGCCGAAGCGTTGCTGGCCGCGCTGCGTGAACAGTATCGCTTGAGCCTCAATGAACATTGGTACGACGACCAATTCCGCTTTGTCGCAGACGGTCTTCGCCATGGCGCAATCCTCGCCCACATCCCGGTCATGGCTGCACAAAAACGCCTTATGGCAGCCCTGTCCCACAGCCTCAAAGCAGTGAAGTAACCCCATGAAAGAAGATCTTCGCCAAGACGTGTTGCAACGCCTCCAGTCCGACTTTGGGCTCAAGCACCGCACGGGCACCGACTACATGCGCGGCGGCACGTGCCCGAAGTGCAAAAAGAAAGAGCTGTACTCCCGTTTTGACACGCCATGGATGGTGATCTGTGGTCGCCCTGAAAAGTGTGGCCACACCCTGCACGTGAAAGAGCTGTACGACGATCTGTTTGAAGACTGGAGCAAACGTGCGCCGGCGACAGACCAACATCCCAACGCCACAGCACGCGCTTACCTGGAGTTCGCCCGGGGCTTTCGCTTTGAGCTTATCCAAGGGTGGTTCACCCAGGAAACGTTCTATTCCGTTGAACACAACGCCGGCAGCGCCACTGTGCGGTTCGCCCTGGAGAAAGGCGGCTGGTGGGAACGCCTGATCGATCAGCCGCACCGCTTCGGCAAGATGAAAGCCCGCTTCAAATCCAAGGACAGCTATCGCGGCGTCTGGTGGTGCCCACCCTGCGTCGACCTGCTGGAAGCCAAGGAGATCTGGATTGTCGAAGGGATCTTTGACGCCATCGCCCTGGTGCATAACGACATCGCGGCCGTGTCTGCAATGTCATCCAACGCGTTCCCCGGCGACTCCATCAAGGAACTGGTTAAAACCCGGGAAGGCGGGAAGCTTCCCAAACTGGTTTGGGCTCTGGACAACGAACCAAGCGCAAACGCCTACACCCGTCGTTGGGTGCGCGAAGCCCGTGCCCTGGGCTTCGTCTGCGAGTCAGCACAGATCCCGCAGCGCGACGGTCGCAAGTCCGACTGGAACGATCTTCACCAACGCTGGAGCTTCATCCAGGACGAAACCAAACGCGCCGACCAGATCGCGACCGACCTCAAGCAAGCCCGCCACCAGGGCGCCCTGCTGCTGGCCGAGAGCGCAGCGGAAAAGGCATTGCTCATGTACGACTGGAACAAGCGCGGGGAATTTCACCTGGGCTTTGGGAGCCGTCTGTACTGGTTCAAATTGGACATGGAGAAATTTAACCGAGCCATGTCCGACATCGAGGACAGCGAGAACCACGACGACCAACTGCTCAACCAAGCGCAACAACGCGAAAAAGCGCTGCAGCAGTCCGGCAGCGTCGTGGAGATCGCCAACTGCTACCCCCAGGCGCTGTATTTCCAACGTAACGAGGTGACGGACGAGTCCTGGTACTACATGCGCGTGGACTTCCCCCACGACTCCGAAAGCGTGAAAAACACCTTCACCAGCGGCCAGCTGTCGGCCGCAAGCGAGTTCAAAAAGCGGCTGCTCGGCATGGCGGCTGGGGCAATGTTTACCGGCAGTGGCCAGCAACTCGACAAGCTCATGAAAGATCAGCTGTTCGGCATCAAAACGGTTTCGACCATCGACTACGTGGGCTACAGCAAGGAGTACGCCTGCTACGTCTATGGCGACATCGCGATCAAGGACGGCACCACCTACAAGGTCAACAGCGAAGACTACTTCGAGTTCGGCAAGCTGCGTCTGAAGACCCTGCAGAAAGGCGTCCCGATCAAGCTGCAGCGCGAAGCAAAGGGCTTTGACGAGAAGTGGGTGCAATTGCTGTGGACCTGCTTCGGCGCCCAGGGCTTCGTCGCATTAGTGTTTTTCTTCGGCTCGCTGTACTGCGAACAGATACGCGCCCGTTACCAGTCCTTCCCGTTCCTGGAGGCCACAGGTGAAGCCGGCGCCGGCAAAACAACTCTGCTGAATCTCCTTTGGAAACTGCTCGGCCGCGAAGGCTATGAAGGATTTGATCCTATGAAATCTACCAAGGCCGGCCGCTCTCGACTGATGGGCCAGGTCTCCGGCATGCCAGTTGTATTCCTGGAGGCCGATCGCCACGGCGACGATCGAGCGCACGCTAAGACCTTTGAATGGGATGAGCTGAAAGACTTCTACGGCGGGGGCACCCTGGCCACGAAAGGCGTCAAGACGGCCGGCAACGAGACGTACGAGCCGCCATTCCGAGGAACGATCGCCATCAGCCAGAACGCGGCTGTGGTCGCTCACGAAGCAATCATGACGCGGATTGTGAAGCTGCACTTCGTGCGCCCGACCGTCACACCTGAAAGCCGTGCTGCAGCGGATCAACTCAACGCCCTGGACGGCGGCACCCTGAGCCACTTCCTGTTAAGGGCCGTGGGCAAGGAGTCCGCGGTGCTTGAGCTGTTCGCCCAGCGTATGCCCGAACACGAATCGAAGCTGCGCCGTTTGCACACCCATTGTTTCGCCTGCAGCACGGCCTATGTCAGTGACCAGGGCAATTGCACCAGCTGCGGCTATGACTTGCGCGGCTACATCCGCGTGGAGCGCATCAGCAAAAACCACGCGCAAATGCTCTCGCTGCTGGATGGCATTCGCTTGGTACTGAAATTGAGTGACCCCCAGGTCGCTGCTACGCAGCGCCAGATCGTGCGGATGGCCATCGAGCGCCAGGCCTCGATCAGCTCCGACCATGCGGCCGTAGCCGAGTTTTGGGAGGTCTACGACTACCTCGAATCCTTGAGCGAAGACCCAGTGGTCGACCACAGCAGCGACCCCAGCGTGATCGCTATCAACCTCAACGAGTTTTGCGAACGCGCCGCCGAACACAAACAGAAGCTGGCCGACGTGGCCACGTTGCGCGACCTGCTCAAAGAGTCCCGTTCACGCAAGTTCCTGGATAGCAACAAGGCCGTACACAGCGCCGTACGTGCTGCGTTCAACGGCCGCAACCCGTGTTCCCAACCCCGGCCGACCACAGTGAAGTGCTGGACATTCAAGGCGTAAAGGAGAGCAAGACCGATGCAGATCCAAGTGTTTATGGGCAATGCCGGCGACGGCAAAACAAGCAAGCTGCAGTCCGTGCAAGACCGCCTGGAGTTCACCGGCGAGAGCGCGCCGATCATCCAGGCCGGTGCATATGGGGAAGATGGCTTGTTGGAGATCCTGGAAGTCCGGGCAGCCGGTGGCCAGCGCGAGATCCTGGTGGACGACTGCAGCAGGCAACAGATTTTGAGGGTGTTGGAGTGGCAATCATGCGTTGAGCATGAGCCGGATTTTGACGGCCTGGTGATCCACCTAGCCCGTAAGGACTGACCTTAAAAGAAACAGTGCCGAGGAGTTGCAGCTCCCCGACACCTAACCGCAACAGAGGGCTATACCATGCAAGCACAGAACCTAAGCAACAGCGGCGCGAAGGCTACCACACCGGCAAGGCACCTGGTGGCCACCGCGATCATCGGCGCGGCCGTCATTGGTTACCTGGTACACAAAACCCCTGAATCACGAACCCGCCTCGAAAGCCTCAGCCAGATGGCCAGCACCCTGGGCGAACTGAGCGAAACGGATGCCGCCGTCGTCTCCCAGCTGCTCGCCAAGCCGGCAACCCGGGGCGTATCACGCAATGTCTGACAGTCCTGCAGCAACACCAGCGCGGCGCTTCCCCTGGAACATTGACTACACCAGTCTTTGCGATCAGTGCGGTAGATGGCGCGCCCAAGGTAACCATGACAAGTGCAGCCAGCGGCGCCAGCTGCAGAACGCACATCTACGCAACCACAAGCCCAAAGGGTAAGCCGCGTCCACCAGAAGATGCGCTACCAGATACTTGGCCCGGAAACGGGCCTTTTTGTTTCCGATCGTCAGACTGTCGATACACAAGCACAGCGTTAGGGGTTTACATGAGTGGGGTCGAAGCTCGCGGGAAGTCCGTGAGAATCTATTTTCAATACAACGGGGAGAAATGCCGGGAAGCAATCCCGGGCGGTAACACGCCGGCCAACGTTGCCCAGGCTAAGCGCATGGTTGAAATCATCGAGTACGAGATTCAGGCCGGCACCTTCGATTACGCACGGCACTTTCCCAACTCGGTCAAGTTGGTGGAAAACACATTCGGCCACTACCTGGACTTGTGGTTGAAGATCAAAGCTAACAGCGTCGCGGCTTCCAGCTATCGGGGTTACGCCAACAAAGCGGAGGTTCACGTACGGCCGCGCTGGGGGAAGGTACAGATCCAAAATATCGACCATCTGGACCTGCAGGAATGGATACAGGTAACCCTGTCGAAAACGCTCAAAAACAAGACCATCCGCGACATCATCAGCAACGTCCGCCAGGTGTTCCGGCTCTATCGCACCAGGATGAAAGTGGCGCATGACCCGACCGAGGGTTTAATGGTGCGACTGCCAGATCCCGGGGCACCCGACCCGTTCACCAGGGCGGAAATCAAACAGATCCTGGAAACCCACACCAACCGCACGCAGGAGCTGTTGATGGTCCAGTTCATGATATGGGCCGGCCCCCGGGTTTCCGAAACCATCGCTTTGGCCTGGGAGGATGTCGACCTGGAGCAAGGCACGGTGACGTTCCGACGGTCCAAGGTGCGCGGGGCTTATCGGGTGACGAAAACCCGTCGATCGACGCGCAAGGTTCGCCTACTCGCCCCGGCTTGGGAAGCGCTTCAGAAGATCGATGCGCTCAATCGAAAAAAGAAGGCGGAAACCGTTGATATCGTTGAGCGGGATAACAAGACCGTTCGCCAACATAAATTGCATTTCGTCTTCCTGAATACAAAAAGTGGCCTGCCGCACGTTAGCGACTTCGTGGTGCGGGATAGGTTTTTCAAGGCTCATTTGCTCGCAGCAGGGGTTCGCTATCGTGGACCTGGTCAGTGCCGGCACACGTACGCCAGTCAGTTGCTTACCACAGGGATAGCGTCGATCGACTGGATTGCCGAACAGATGGGACACACCAACGGCAACATGATCCGCCAGCACTATGGCACGTGGATTAATGAAGATGGGCCGGATGTTGTGGGGATGCTGCAGTTAGCTCTAAGACTCTAGAAGAAGCCAGCTATCAAGAAGGGAGCTTCGACAGTCCCTTCTGCCAACATTCTATTCCCAACAAAAACTACACCTTCGCCGCGATCTCCTCCCACTCATCAAAGTTAGTATTGACAGGCCCAGCCCAATCATTATCAAAAACTCCATTTAGCGCCCTAATACCAAGCGGTTCAACTCCTGACGACTTCTCAAGTAAATCAGGGAGAACCATCCAAAGGTCTATAACTACTTGCAAATTCGGCACCTCGCCTGCATGCACCAACAAGTTCCGCTTGAGACGTGCCTTATTGAGTGCTTCCAGACATGGAGAGTTGATAATACCAGACAAACCCAAAAGTTCATGCTTTGAGGAAACCCTGTCGAGTGATCGCTGTTTTTTTAACTCCGCATGTCGCTTTACAACAACACTAGAAGAATTCACTTTTGATTTTTCATATCTATGAACCCATAGATATTCCGTAACTTGCTCCACTACGATCCAAAGGTTATTGAGTGCATCACTATTATTTTGATTCACCATTGCTGTATAGCCATTTAGAAGGAAAAAAGGTGACAGGTTACCAACCGCTGATATTACTTGTTGCCCCTGAAGGTAAGCCTTCTGAATGTCGACGGCCATCAATGCTCTTGGATAAAAGAGTGTGATACGGTCACTTATAGACGCCTCATTCGATCTAAGCTGAGAATGCAGTGAGGACGTAAAATCAAAAAGTTTTACTTTATCGATCAAAAAACCTATGACAACTGCTTCAGGATGAAGCACTTTCGCATGTATACCCCCCAGCAAAATACTACAAAGAATCTCATTAAGCTTACTAACTCCGCGAGACTTTGTTGGAAAATCAGCACACTGAGGAATAGCAACACCCCCATCAAAGCTTATAAGCGCAGGTATACCGCTTGGAGTTCCTAATGGAAGGATTGAAACAATTTCAGCAAGCTTTTGGCCATCATAGGAATTTTGGTTAATCTGGTCGATCGTAATATTCAGACCTGAGATTGCATCACGACATACCGTCGTATAAGGGTGAAGGTGAACTATCCATGCTGGATTATATGCTGGAACACTTGACATTGGCTGCACATATCCTAGTGGAGCGTCTTCCTGCTTAATCCAATCACTTTCAAACCAAACGTATGAATCATCAGGCTTAGGCTTAACAACTTCAGAAAGCACCGAAGGCATATTTCGGCCCTCTAATAGACTAAGATCATGGTCATCCTCAAACGCATAGACCGCACCCGTTTCCATGTCTTGGTAGTGTTTCATCTGCTCCCCCTAAGGACCTCAATTCGATCCTCTCACGTATTGATTAGATAGCATCCTTTCACGAAGCGTATGTTTTTCACCAGTGCTCCAGGTTGATGATCCTGTTCATCAGGAGTTGCTCAGTGCTAGCTAACTGTGTAGTGCACAGACAGCTATCAATCCGCCTCTAGCCCTGCAACCTGCGTCTGCACCGACCGGTGACCTAAGCAGGCCATCTGTCCCAGATCTGTCCCATATGGTCATTTTTCAGACGCCAAAAACCACAAACCCCCGACTTTCTCTAGGAAAATCAGGGGTTTGCGTTTTCAGAATGTGGCGGTGAAGGAGAGATTCGAACTCTCGATACAATTTCTTGTATACACACTTTCCAGGCGTGCTCCTTAAGCCACTCGGACACTTCACCGTATCTCGTCAAACCAGTTCAGTCTGTCGAGGCGCGCTAATGTAGTCGAAAGCCTTTCTGATGGCAAAGGTTTTTTTCAGAATTTTCATGCGGTTAGACGGTTATGCCGTTACACGCCCGGCAAGGGGCGGTGATTCTGCCATTCTCAGGCATTGGTAGCACGTGTCTGACAGGGCTGCTGCGCCCTGCTCCGGGCCGTCTACCCTTGAGTGTGCGGGAAAAGTCTGACTGGGTAGTCAGTCACGGCGCTTTACCGGGGCGGGCGTGGTGGGTAACGTCTGCGCATGCACGTCTATAAACAGCCTATCTATAACAAGCCTTACAAGGAACCGCGTCATGAGTGAGTTGATCTCTTACCACCTCGAAGACGGTATCGCGACTCTGACCTTGAGCAACGGCAAGGTGAATGCCATTTCTCCGGCGGTGGTCAGCGCGTTTAATGAAGCGCTGGATCAGGCCGAGAAGGATCGGGCGGTGGTGGTCATCACCGGGACGCCGGGAATTCTGTCGGGTGGTTATGATTTGAAGGTGATGACAGCCGGGCCTAAAGAGGCGATTGGCTTGGTGACTTCCGGCTCGACGCTGGCGCGTCGCCTGTTGTCGCACCCGTTCCCGGTGATTGTGGCGTGCCCTGGGCATGCGGTGGCCAAGGGCGCTTTCCTGCTGTTGTCGGCGGATTATCGGATTGGTGTGGAGGGCCCGTTCAGCATTGGCCTGAATGAAGTGGCGATCGGCATGACCATGCACCACGCCGGTATTGAGCTGGCGCGGGATCGTCTGCGTAAGTCGGCGTTTCATCGCTCGGTGATTAATGCCGAGATGTTTGACCCGCAAGGCGCACTGCAAGCGGGCTTCCTGGATAAGGTGGTGGAGCCGGAGGAGTTGCACGCGGCGGCGCTGGAAGCGGCGCGTCAGTTGAAGAAGATCAACATGAATGCCCACAAGCACACCAAGTTGAAGGTGCGTAAGGGGCTGCTGGACGCTTTGGATGACGCCATCATCCAGGACCAGGGCCATATCCTCGGCTAATCCCGTTGCCTCTGATATGCCAAAGCCCGACCTTGAGTCGGGCTTTTTCTTACAAATAAACTCGAAACGCCTTAAGCCGCTCTAGCCAGCCTGTGTCGGCACATACTGAAACATGTGCTTAAACATCGCCTATCTCCTACGTCTGTAGGGGCAATTGCCGAATACAGTGCACATCCGTACACTGCGCCACCTTTTGTCCCGATGGGCCGTGTCGATGCTTTTTCTGTTACGTATGTTGTTGATGGGCCTGCACTTTATGCTCGCAGGTTGTTTGGGCGTGCTGCTGGGCATCTGCCGGCCGTTCAACCCGGACAACAGCCGCCTGTGCGCGCGTCTCTACGGGCTGCCTGCGATGTGGTTGTTGCGGCTGAATGTGAAGGCCGATGTCGACTCGCTGCGAAACAAGCCCAACAGCTGCGTGATCATCGCCAACCACCAGTCCAACTATGACCTGTTTGTGCTCGGCACCGTGGTGCCCTACCGCACCGTGTGTATCGCTAAAAAGAGCCTGAAATGGGTGCCACTGTTCGGCCAACTGTTCTGGCTGGCGGGCAACGTGCTGATCGACCGGGGCAATGCGCACAAGGCACGTCGCGCGATGCTGACCACCACTCACACCTTGCAGCATAAGGACACGTCGATCTGGGTGTTCCCGGAAGGCACGCGCAACCTGGGCAAAGGCCTGCTGCCCTTCAAGAAAGGCGCGTTTCATATGGCGATCACGGCGGGCGTGCCCATCGTGCAGGTGTGTGTCAGCACGTACGTCAACCATATGCAGCTCAATCGCTGGAACAGTGGTGATGTACTCATACGCTCTTTGCCGCCGATTCCTACCGCTGGCATGACTGCGGATGACGTCCCTCGCTTGATGCAGATCTGCCAGGAACAGATGGATGCATGCATCGCGGCGATGGACCGTGAACTGCAAAGTGTCGCAACAATAGAACTCGCTTCCAGCTAAGCTGCCCAACACCTGTCCTCCTAATAAGAAGCGATCAGCACCATGGGTAGAGTTGTTGCGGCAGCTGTCTACAGCGCCGGTAAGAAAGTCACCGATATCACCCTCGACGAAGGCGCGGCCTGGGCCGCCAAACCCGACCACTTTGTGTGGATCGGCCTGGAAGAGCCCAACGCCCAGGAGCTGGCCAACCTGCAACGCCAGTTCAACCTGCATGAACTGGCCATCGAAGACGCCCTGGAAAAACACAGCCGCCCCAAGCTTGAAACCTTCGGCGATGCGCTGTTTATCGTCACCTACTCACCGGTGCGCGAGAACGGCAAGCTGGTGTTTATCGAAACCCATATCTTTGCCGGCAACGGCTACATCATCACCGCGCGCAACGGGCACTCGGCGTCCTACGGCTATGTGCGCCAACGCTGTGAGGCGCGACCGCTGTTGCTGGAGCATGGGGAGGACTTCGTACTCTATGCACTGCTGGATTTCGTCACCGAGAACTACCAGCCGGTGAGCGAGGCGATCCATGCCGAAATCGATGAGTTGGAGCGCAATGTGTTGTGCAACTCTCTCAACGAAACTGATATCCAGAACCTCCACGGCCTGCGCCGCGATGTGTTGCGCCTCAAGCGTTATGTGGCGCCGATGGTGGAGATCAGCCAAGAGTTGCAGAAGCTGAGCTTCCCGTTTATCGACAAGAACATGCGCCCGTATTTCCGCGATGTGCAGATCCATGTCACACGGCAAATGGAAGACCTCACCACCCTGCGCGATATCGCGAGCCAGACCATCGAGATTGGTGTGTTGCTGGAGGCGTCACGCCAAAGCGTAGTGCAGCGCAAGTTCGCCGCGTGGGCGGCGATCCTGGCGTTCCCCACGGCGGTGGCGGGGATTTATGGGATGAACTTCCAGAACATGCCCGAGCTGCAATGGCAGTACGGCTATTTTGCGGTGCTCGGGTTTATTACGGTGGGCTGCACCAGTTTGTGGGTCAGCTTCAAGCGTTCGGGCTGGCTTTAAGCCGCCTCGGGCTTGTGCGCCACAAAGCGCATCATCCATTCCGCCACGGTTGCGCCGTGGTGGTCCCGCTCGAGGCTCGCGACGCCGTGGGTGTAGACCTTCTCTCCCAGGGTTGTCTGAAGAATCTCCAGCAACTCGCGGGAATAGTCGTGAATGAATTCAGGGTGGCCCTGGAAGCACAGCACTTGGTCTTCGATGTGGTACGCCGCAAACGGGCAAAAATCGCTGGAAGCGATCACGGTGGCGTTGTCCGGCAGGGCGGTGACTTGGTCCTGATGACTGATCAACAGGGTCAGTTCTTCCACCACCGGGCTCATCCACGGCGCCTTGGCATTGAGCTTGTAGTCGTGAATGCCCATGCCCCAGCCTTTGCTCGCGCGTTCAGTCTTGCCGCCCAACAGCAGCGCCAATAACTGGTGACCGAAACACACGCCCAGCAACTTGTCACCGCGCTCATAGCGCTCAAGCAAGTAAGTCTTGAGGGTCTGGATCCACGGGTCGGGGCCGAAGGAATCAGCCTTGCTGCCAGTCACCAAGTACGCGTCAAACACCTCATCATCCGATGGGTATTCACCCTGCACCACGTTGTAAACGACAAAGTCGGCGGCAATCGGTTGCTTGGAAAACAGGCGCTTGAACATCTGCCCGTACCCTTGGTACTGATCGATCAAACCTGGACGCAGGATATCGGTTTCCAGGATACAGACGCGTAGCGACATAAAAAATACCTGACACGGTGATGGGAATAATGCACACCCCAGAGCCTGCCTTGAAACACCCCCTCAAGGCAAGCCCCGCCGGTGTGCCTATTCACTAGAAACTAGCACCCTGTGCAGCCTTTTCCAGCAACAACGCCGGTGGCGAGAAGCGCTCCCCATACTGCTCGGCCAGGTAGCGGGCGCGGGCGATGAAGTCGTTTAACCCGTACTGGTTGATAAACTGCAACGCGCCACCACTCCACGCAGCAAAGCCAATCCCGAAGATCGAACCAACGTTGGCATCCGCCGTGGACATCAACACCCCCTCCTCCACACAACGTACGGTTTCGATGGCCTGGATAAACAGCAGGCGGTCCCGTACGTCCTTCGGCGAAATCTGCTTACCTGGCTGTTCGAAACGGGCTTTCAGCTCTGGCCACAGGTGTTTCTGCCCGCCTGCGGGATAGTCGTAAAAACCACCGCCCGCCGCCTTGCCAGCACGTTTGTACTCGTTCACCAACAGATCGATCACCAGCGTCGCTGGATGCGTCGGCAGAGCCTTGCCTTCGGCCTGCAGATCTTTGGCCGTCTGCTGTCGGATATGGCTCATCAGGCTGAGGGACACTTCGTCCGAGACCGCCAACGGCCCCACCGGCATACCCGCCTTGCGCGCCTCGGTTTCAATCATCGGCGCAGCCACGCCTTCGCCGAGCATGGCGATGCCTTCATTGGTGAACGTGCCGAATACCCGCGAGGTGAAGAAGCCGCGACTGTCGTTGACCACGATCGGGGTTTTCTTGATTTGCAGTACGAAGTCGAAACCTCGAGCCAGGGTTTCGTCGCTGGTCTGGGCGCCCTTGATGATTTCCACCAAGGGCATTTTGTCGACCGGGCTGAAGAAATGCAGGCCGATGAATTTGCCTTGATCCGGCACTGCTTTAGCCAGGCCGCTGATGGGCAGCGTGGACGTGTTGGAAGCGATCACCGTGTCGGCACCGACCACGCTTTGCGCCGCGGCCGAGACCTTGGCCTTGAGCTCGCGATCTTCGAACACAGCTTCAATGATCAGATCGCAGCCCGCCAGGTCGGCATCGAAGGCCGTAGGCTGAATCCGCGCCAGGGTGATTTCCCGCTGTTCAGCGGTCAATTGCCCACGGCTGACCTTCTTGTCCAACAGCGCGGCTGAGTGCGCCTTGCCCTTCTCGGCAGCTGCAAGGTTGATGTCCTTGAGCACCACTTCGACGCCTGCACTGGCGCTGACATAGGCGATGCCCGCGCCCATCATCCCGGCGCCAAGCACACCGACTTTGCGCGTGACATAAGGCGCAAACCCTTTTGGCCGCGAGCTACCCGCATTGATTTCATTGAGCTGAAACCAGAAGGTGCCGATCATGTTTTTCGCCACTTGCCCGATCACCAACTCGGTGAAGTAGCGGGTTTCGATCAGGTGCGCAGTGTCGAAATCCACCTGAGCACCTTCCACGGCAGCACAGAGGATTTTCTCCGGGGCCGGGAAGCAGCCGTTGGTTTTACTGCGCAAAATCGACGGCGCGATGGCGAGCATCTGCGCCACTTTCGGGTTCGACGGCGTACCGCCGGGAATCTGATAAGCCTTGTTGTCCCAGGGCTGCTTTGCCTCAGGATTGGCGAGAATCCAGGCACGGGATTTGGCCAGCAGCTCATCGCGATCCGCCGCCAGCTCATTGATCAAGCCGGCTTGCAACGCCTGCTGCGGCCGGACTTTTTTGCCTTCCAGCAAATACGGCAAGGCCTTTTCCAACCCCAGCATGCGCACCATGCGCACCACCCCACCGCCGCCCGGCAACAAACCCAAGGTGACCTCAGGCAAGCCAAGCTGCACCGACTTATCGTCCAGTGCGACCCGGTAATGGCACGCCAGGCAAATCTCCCAGCCGCCGCCCAGCGCCGCGCCATTGATCGCGGCCACCACCGGTTTGCCGAGGGTTTCCAGGCGGCGCAGTTGCGCTTTTAACACCAGCACGCCGTCGTAGAAATCCCTGGCGTGGGCCTTGTCGACTTTGATCAATTCATTGAGGTCACCGCCTGCAAAAAAAGTCTTCTTCGCCGAGGTGATGACGACCCCGACGATCGTTTCCTTCTCAGCGTCCAGGCGCGCGACGGTGGCCGCCATGGCCTCGCGGTACACGCCGTTCATGGTGTTGGCGCTCTGGCCGGGCATGTCGAGGGTCAGCACCACAATCTGGTCCTGGCCTTTTTCGTAACGAATGGCTTCGGTCATGACAATTCCTTGGGCTCAGAGGCGTTCGATAATGGTGGCGATGCCCATGCCACCGCCGACACACAGGGTGGCCAGGCCGTAACGCTGCTGGCGCACTTCCAGCTCGTCGAGCAGGGTGCCGAGGATTGCGCAACCGGTGGCGCCCAATGGGTGACCCATGGCGATGGAGCCGCCGTTGACGTTGACCCGCGCAACGTCGATGTCCATGTCTTTGATGAACTTGAGGACTACAGAAGCAAACGCTTCGTTGACTTCAAACAGGTCAATGTCCTCCACGCGCAAACCGGCTTTGGCCAGGGCTTTACGAGTGGCCGGTGCAGGGCCTGTGAGCATGATGGTCGGGTCAGTACTGGTAACCGCCGTGGCGACAATGCGCGCCCGCGGTTGCAGGCCCAGTTCACGGCCACGGGCCTCTGAGCCGATCAACATCAGTGCGGCACCGTCGACGATGCCTGAGCTGTTGCCGGGCGTGTGCACATGGTGGATGCGCTCAACATGGCTGTAGACCCGCAGCGCGGTGGCGTCGAAGCCCATCTGGCCCATCATTTCAAAGCTGGGCTTGAGCTTGCCCAGGCCTTCGAGGGTGGAGTCGCCACGGATAAATTCGTCATGGTCCAGCAGCACGATGCCGTTCTGGTCCTGCACCGCGATCAGCGATTTATTGAAGGAACCCTCTGCACGCGCCCTGGCCGCTTTCTGCTGTGAGTGTAGGGCGAAGGCGTCGACGTCCTGACGGGTGAAGCCTTCCAGGGTGGCGATCAGGTCAGCACCAATACCCTGGGGCGTAAAGTGGCTGTGCATATTGGTTTGCGGGTCGAGTACCCAGGCACCGCCATCGCTGCCCATGGGCACGCGGGACATGGATTCGACGCCACCGACCACCACCAGGTCTTCAAAGCCGGAACGCACTTTCATCGCGCCAAGGTTCACCGCTTCGAGGCCCGAGGCGCAGAAGCGGTTGATCTGTACGCCAGCGACGCTGATATCCCAGTCCGCCACCAACGCAGCGGTCTTGGCGATGTCGGCGCCCTGGTCGCCCACCGGGGTAACGCAGCCCAGGACAATGTCATCCACCTGGCGCGTATCGAGGTCGCTGCGTTGTGCCAGCGCCGTGAGTAAGCCTGCCACCAGGTTTACCGGCTTCACGCTGTGCAAGGCACCGTCGGCCTTGCCTCTGCCTCGTGGCGTGCGTATCGCATCAAAGATCAAAGCTTCGGTCATGACGTCCTCGAACCACTGTGCATGTGTGCCCCTACCTTAGGCCCGATTGACACGGTTTCAATGACGGATGCGCTCATTGCTTTTGACCCACTCGCTCGGACGAACGGTAGGCAGCTACGGGAAACCGGTGATTAATCGTTTTAGCTGTCTAGCCCTAGGGCTGGCGCCAAGATGGCGATAGGCCTCATGCCGTTTTTAGCAAAATTTCTGATTAGCTGATATGAAATGGATCTAAGCCGCGCAGAACGAGGGCTCTAAGGTTGAATCTGTAAGGAGTTGCTGCCGGGTTTTGCTGGAGCAGCTGTAAGAAAAGTGCAACGTCACATCGCGATACTGAAAAGAAACCGGCACGCATTTGACGCTCAGGAATAACAACAAAAGGCAGTCAGCCATGTTCAAACATACGAAAGTACGTCAGGCGGGACTTATTCTCTTCGCCACCACACTGATTCTGATCTTACCCAATTTAACCAAGGTTATTGGGTGACGACCCGATTCCCACACTTCATGTACACACAGCACCAAAACTGCAGTTTTTGGCAGCACCTGCCGGGACATTGCTTATAGCGGTCCTGTTGCAGGGGCTGCCGTTTTGCGTGCGATTTTCCGGTATCGTGAGCCCCAACCGCCACTTCGATCCGGGCCCTCTCTTGAAATCGACCCTTGCCGTCCTCGCCTTGCTGTTGGCCCTGCCCGCTTCGGCCGCGCAACTGACCATTGAGTTGGACCATGCCAGCAAGACCTGGCAGACCGCGGACCTGCTCAGGCACCCAGATGCGCAAACGGTGCAGGTCGTCGATGACGTTTCCTACAAGCGCAATATGACCTATCGCGCAGTGCCACTGGCGGCGCTCCTACCGGGCCTTAAACCAGAAAACCACCTACAAGCTGTCGCCCTAGATGGCTTTGCTGCCGAACTTACCGCTGCACCTTTGCTGGAAACCCACGGCGCCCGAGCCTGGCTGGCGGTGGAAGACCCCGCCCAACCGTGGCCCGCGCTGGCGGATGGCAAACCGAGTGCAGGGCCGTTCTACCTGGTGTGGACCGACCCGCAAGCCGGGCATATCAGCCCTGAGCAATGGCCGTTTCAGATTTCCGGGATCAAGCAATTGAAGACCGTGGCCGAGCGTTTTCCCGCGTTGTTACCCGACCCGAAACTGGCCGTGAATGACCCGGTCAACAGAGGCTTTGCGGTGTTCCAGAAGAACTGCCTGGCTTGCCACCGCCTCAATGGCGCTGGCGATGCGCAGGTGGGGCCCGACCTGAATGTGCCCTACAACCCGACCGAATATTTCAGCGGTGATTTCCTCAAGCGTTACATCCGTGACCCGCAAAGCCTGCGGCATTGGCCACAGGCGAAAATGCCAGCGTTCGCTGTCAGTGTGTTGCCTGACAGCGAGTTGGATTTGCTGGTGGGGTATTTGAGGCATATGGCGGGGCGTAAGCAACAGTAAACCGATCATTCCCACGCTCTGCGTGGGAATGCCTCTTGTGACACTCCGCGTCACGCTTTGGGACGCAGAGCGTCCCGGTCTGCATTCCCACGCGGAGCGTGGGAACGATCAGTTACTGTTGCTGAACTGAAATGACGGGCGTCGGCGCCACGAACACCTTGGCGTGCATCTGCTCATGCCCACCGCCACGACGCATGCCACGCACCGGGCATGCATCCAGGTAATCCAGGCCCACCGCCAGTTTCAAATGCCGCTCCGGCCGTGCCAGTTGGTTGGTCACGTCAAAGCTGTACCAGGCGTCATCCAGCCAGGCTTCGGCCCAGGCGTGGCTGGCCAGGTGTGTACTGTCTTCGCTGTACAAATACCCCGACACATACCGCGCTGGAATCCCCAGGCTGCGCGCGCACGCCAGGAACGCATGCGTGTGGTCCTGGCACACGCCCGCACGCCCGGCAAAGGCCTGGGCGGCGCAGGTATCAACTTCAGTGGCACCTGGCGTGTAAACCATCGATTGGTTGAGCGCATGCATTAAGTCGATCAGCGCGGTACGGTCACGACGCTGATGGCAGTGCTGCTCGGCGAAGCCGCGCAGGGCCTCATCGGGCTCGGTCAGGCGTGTGCTGCGCAGGAACGGAAAGGCAGACTGGCTCTCGTGTTCGGCCTCGCGCAGCTCGTCGATATCCACTTGGCCACGGGCACCGATGATGATGCCGTCATGGGGCTCGTCCAGGGTCAGCACATGCAGGATGTTGCCGAACGGGTCCACTTGCGCCCGCACCGGGCGCGGCAGGTCGAGCTGCCAACTGAGTACATGCTGACGCTCACTGTCGTGGGGCGTGAGGCGCAGGTACTGGATGCTGGCGCGCACTTGGTCTTCGTAGTGGTAGGTGGTTTCGTGGCTGATGGAGAGTCTCATGCGGCCTCCAGATAGGAACTGTAGATGGCGTCGCCCAACTGGCGGACCAAGGGGATAAAGTCGGTCAGCCAGGCGTGCAGGCCTTCCTCCAGGATTTCATCGATAGCGGTAAAGCGCAGGCGTGCGTCCATCTCGGCGGCCAGGCGCTGGGCTGGGCGGCCGTTGAGACCGGGCAGGCTGGCGAGGATCTGGTCGATCTCTTCGCTGCAAGCACGCAGCGAACGCGGGACGTCGGCGCGCAGCAGCAACAACTCCGCCACTTGCCGGGCGCCGGGGGCGTCGCGATAGATTTCGGTGTAGGCCTCGAACGACGACAACGCGCGCAGCAAGGCACTCCACTGATAGTAGGCGTGGGCCGTACCGTCGGTGACCGCTGCGGCTCTGTCGCCAGCCATTTCATAGCGCGCATCCAGCAGTCGTAGCGTGTTGTCGGCACGCTCAATGAAGGTGCCCAGACGAATGAAACGAAAGGCATCGTTACGCATGATGGTGCCGTAAGTGGCGCCACGAAACAGATGGGACCGTTCCTTAACCCACTCACAGAACCGGCTCATGCCATAACGGCTGAGCCCCTGCTGAGCGATATCGCGAATATCCAGCCAGGTGGCGTTGATGTTTTCCCACATGTCGGCGGTGATTCGCCCACGCACCGCATGGGCGCTGGCCCGCGCAGCGCCGAGACAGCTGTAGATGCTGGCGGGGTTGGCGGCGTCCAGGGCGAAAAAGTGCAGCAAGCGTTCGGCATCCAATTCGCCGTGACGTTCGTGGTAATCCTCCAAGGTCCCGGTGATCAGCAGCGGCATAGCCAATTCATGCAGGCCATCACCGTGCCCATCTTGAGGCATCAGCGACAGCGAATAGCTGACATCGAGCATCCGCGCGAGGTTCTCCGCGCGCTCCAGGTAGCGCGACATCCAGTACAGATCAGAGGCAGTTCTACTCAACATGGCATCAGTCCTCGACCACCCAGGTGTCTTTGGTGCCGCCGCCCTGGGACGAGTTGACCACCAGCGAACCTTCACGCAGTGCCACGCGGGTCAAGCCGCCAGGCACCACGCGGGTTTCCTTGCCGGACAACACAAACGGCCGCAGGTCGATATGGCGCGGCGCAATACCGTTTTCGACGAAGGTCGGGCAAGTGGATAAACACAGGGTCGGCTGTGCGATATAGGCATGCGGCTTGGCCTTGATGCGTGCGCGAAAGGCTTCAATTTCCGCGGCCGTGGACGCGGGCCCCACCAGCATGCCGTAGCCACCGGAGCCTTGGGTTTCCTTGACCACCAAGTCCGGCAGGTTAGCCAGCACGTGGGACAATTCATCGGGCTTACGGCACTGGAACGTCGGAACGTTCTTCAGGATCGGCTCTTCATCCAGGTAAAAGCGGATCATCTCGGTGACGAAGGGGTACACCGATTTATCATCCGCAACGCCGGTGCCGATCGCGTTGGCCAGCACCACATTGCCCGAGCGATAGGCCGCGAGCAGGCCGGGCACGCCGAGCATGGAATCCGGATTGAAGGCCAGCGGGTCGAGGAACGCATCGTCGAGGCGACGGTAGATCACATCCACCGCCTTGGGGCCGTCGGTGGTGCGCATAAAGACGCGGTCATCGCGCACAAACAGGTCGGCGCCTTCCACCAGTTCCACACCCATTTCCCGAGCCAGGAACGCATGTTCGAAAAATGCGCTATTGAAACGCCCAGGGGTCAGCACCACCACACTCGGGTTATCCAGTGGGCTGGAGCTTTTCAGCGTGTCGAGCAGCAGGTTCGGGTAATGGTCGATTGGCGCGATGCGTTGGGCGGCGAACAGTTCGGGGAACAGGCGCATCATCATCTTGCGGTCTTCGAGCATGTAGCTGACGCCGCTTGGTGTGCGCAGGTTGTCTTCCAGCACGTAGTAGGTGCCGTCGCCATCGCGTACGAGGTCGACCCCAGAGATGTGGGAATACAGATCGCGGTGCAGGTCCAGGCCCTGCATGGCCAGTTGGTATTGCTCGTTGGCCAGTACCTGCTCGGCGGGAATGATCCCGGCCTTGATGATGCGTTGCTCGTGGTACAAGTCGGCGAGAAACATGTTCAGCGCCTTGACCCGCTGAATACAGCCGCGCTCGACAATCCGCCATTCACTTGCTGGGATGCTGCGCGGGATGGTGTCAAACGGGATCAGGCGCTCAGTGCCCTGCTCGTCCCCGTAAAGGGTGAAGGTGATCCCCGCGCGGTGGAACAGCAAATCGGCCTCACGGCGGCGCTGGGCCAGCAGTTCGGCAGGGGTTTCGGCCAACCAGCGGGCGAACTCGCGGTAATGGGGGCGAACCTGCCCTGCCCCGTCGTACATTTCATCGTAATAAGTGCGGGTCATGCCGTACTCCTTGTCACTCGGACGCAAGAACCATCGCAAGGCCCGTGCCAGCGGCATAAACACTTCAATATCAGTTAGTTAGATAAACGCCGAGATTCGATCGCACCGTCCTGGTGCGCAGAATGCCCGGCGTCAGATCGCATGCCTCATCGCAATGCGGGCTTTAACTATCAACAGCATAGTCAGAGTTGATTTCACTGCCCGGCCAAGCCTGCCGATAATCGCCCCCATCTGCTGAACAGGATGCGTCCTACAACTTCAGCGCTCCGCTCTTCCCTTTAGGCCACCCTCTTCGGGTGGCTTTTTTTGTGCTAAGAAATAGGGCGCACGCTCCTAACAGTTTTCCCACAGCACAAACAAAATCGGCCGACCCAAAGGTCAGCCGATACGCTGCGTTTTTCATATAACTGCATGCATTGAATTACATAGGTAACCCACGCACCTCCTGTTTGACGCCCCATCCCTCGATGATCCCGCCCAGCGGCTCGACCACCGCTCCAAAGTCTTGCTCGAAGTCTCCTATGCCGTCGTAGGTTGCGAACATGATTTTGCTCAGCTCCAGGTACCAGGCGCCATCATCGCGCGCACTGACCTGGGCATTCAGGGATTCCCCACGAAATCGACCCGCAGCCCTTCGCGCCCGTTCCTCATCCGGGAAAATGGCGTAGAACTCGATGGGGTGGAAACGCGAGAAGTCAAAGCCGCCTTCTTTCATGCGGCGCAGAACGTTGGTGCTGATGTCTTCTTGATAGGCTGTGCTCATGAAACGTCCTCCTCAAACCGATGGATAGACTTTCCGTGCTTCCCGAAGCCCGCGCCCTACTGGCGCGGGTACTACGGCAATAACAACACCGCTGGAAAACAAGCATGTAGCTGACAAGACCAGACCTTAGCGATTCATTCGCTGATCTCACTTGCAGAGTAGCGCGAAGCTATCACCTCCACCAGAGGGGTTTGGACGCCCGTCAGGGAATGTTCAGGCGGCGGGAGAAATGTCGAGGATTTGAATGCTGTTCTGGTCCTTGAGGATCTTGACCGTAGGCTCGGGCTTGCGACCTTCAAGGTCATTGAGATCAAGCTCGGCCGCAACTGGTACCAGCTTGGCGCGAATCAGGTGCGCAGCGTCTTCGAGGCTGGGCTTTTGTTCGCAAGTGAACTGCTCCACGGACTGAACGCCGTGATCATCAACGAAGGTGATTTGCCACGTTTGCATCAGTGCCTCCTCGATAAAGCCCGTGTGTGGACTCACCTCTATCTTGACCTTGAGCAGGGGTCAAACGTTCCACTCAAGGCAGGAGGCACCGGATCAGGTGCGCTTACTTTTCAGCGCGTTCTTTGAGGGCTTTCAACGTGTTAAACGGCGCGTCCACTACGAACTTGTTGGCCAACCACGATGGCACGCTGCCGCCTGGCTCGGTGTGCACCTGGTAGGTCACTTCGGTCTGGCTATCGCCTTTGGGCACCAGTTTCCAGTAACCATCCACTTGGGCCACACGCACGTAACCTTTGACTTCCGGCTGGTAGGTCGGGACTTCCAGCAGTTTGCGGGTCACGGTGCCGTCGGCAGCCTTGGAGGTGGTGATCTCAAGGATCGAGTCGCGGTCGGTTACCGGGAATGGGGCCTTGAACTGGGTGTAGGTCCAGCTCTTATCGCCGTCCTGTTTGAGCAGTTTTTGCGATTTGCATTCGTGGATCCAGGAGCAGGCACCGGCCACGTCTTCCTGCAGCGCCTGGATCTTGGCGAGCGGGGCCTTGATCACAGTTACACCGCGATACGCCTTGTACTTGGAGCCGGCAATTTCGCTCAAGGATACTTTGATGCCGTCTTCGTCCTTGGCGACTTGCCAATCCTCAGCCTGGGCAGTGGCAGCAAACAACACCGTAAAACCGCACAGCACAGCCATTCGTTTCAGCGAACCCATTGTTGTATTCCTTATTGTTGAAGTTCCGATAGTAAAGCCCATCAAGCCGCCGTCATCTGCTCCCACCAGCCGATCAACCGGATCGCATCGGCCTGGTCATGGCCACAAACTTCAAGATCCGCCTTGAAATCACTGCACACCGCCGGTCGCTCCGGTTGCCCGAACAGCAGGCATAGCTGTTCGACTGACAGGTGCAGGCAACGTTCTCCTGCGGGTTTGCCGTGGGGCATTCCCGGGAGGGGTGAACTGATGGAGGGGGCGATGCAGCAAGCACCACAGCCTTCACGGCATTTCATGACCAACAGGTCCTCGACGGCTCAATGTGGATGGCCGGGCTAGAGTACGCCCTTAAACAGCCGTTTTAAAATGGTCTAACAAGGGTTTTTCGCACAAAAAAAATGTGACTGACCAGTCTGCGACAGATGGTCAACGGCCTGCGTCACCGTTGCCGGAAAAGTTTATTGCTTGAACTCAAAATCCAGCGCCGCACCTTCAATCTCGCGTCGCTCTTCGTTACGCAGTTGCAACTTCATCTCATTGCTGAGCAAGCGGCCGTTGATCTGAAACGCGCTGTTGTCGGAAGGCTTTTCACCAAACATCGGCGGTAGCAAAGGCACACTCTTGGGTTTGGGCATGGTACCGATGGGCTGCAAGTGCCTGACCATGTCCGAAGGCAGGGACAGGTCCAACTGTGCCGGTGGCAATTTAGTCTGGGCCACTTCATTGGCCGACTTGGACTTGCTCGCGATCGGTGCGCGCTTTTTAACCGCTGCGGCTTTCTTCTTGGCTGCCGGGGCTTTTTTAACAGGCGCCGGTTTCTTCGCGGGGGTCTTATGCTCGGTACTGGCGACGGGCTTGTTTTCAGTCACAGGGGCCGCCGCCAGTGCTGTGCCCACGTTACACAGGCTTAGCAGGCCAATCACCAGAACAGCGCGAAAAATAGAAGTCATATCGCCAACAGCTTTAACGGCAGAGGGCCATATGCTCGCTTGTTGTGCGCGGCATGACAAGTACGGTGATCAGCCAGCGATCGGCATTGCCCCCTTTGTACACCTCAAAAGCCGACGGCTGTTTCCTGGCACAACTGGCTGGCCAACATCCCCAACGTCATGAGCGCCCGCTCTGCCTCGCGGTTCCACGGCGTACCGCAGTTGAGGCGAATACAGTGGTTGAACTGTTCGGTATTACTGAAGATCACCCCCGGCGCAATACTGATGCCCTGCTGCAGTGCGCGCACGTGCAGTTCCTGGGTATTGACCCGCCCCGGCAAACTGACCCACAGAATGAAGCCGCCGGTCGGGCGGGTCATCTGCGTGCCTTCAGGAAAATACTGCTGCACCGCCAACTGAAACGCGCTGAGGTTCTTACGGTATTCCTGGCGGATGTAGCGCAGGTGCCGGTCATAGCCACCGTTCTCCAGGTACGCGGCGACGCCCATCTGGGTGACGCTGCACGCCGAATGGGTGCTGAACATCTGCAACCGCTGGATTTCCTGCTGGTACTTGCCGGCGATCATCCAGCCGATGCGCACTCCGGGAGACAAGGTCTTGGAGAAACTTGAGCAGTAGATGACCCGGTCCAGGCGGTCATAGGCTTTCAGGGCCTTGGTGCGGCCCAGCTCGAACATCAGCTCGCCGTAGATATCGTCCTCGACGATCTGGATATCGAAATCCGAAGCCAGGCGCAGCAACTGTTTCTGCCGCTCCTCGGGCATGGTGGCGCCCAATGGATTGCTCAGGCGCGTGGTCAGCACCAGAGCCTTGATCGACCATTGGTTGGCCGCCAGTTGCAAGGCTTCCAGGCTCATGCCGGTGGACGGGTCGCTGGGGATCTCAATGACCTTGAGGCCCAGCAGGTCAGCCAGTTGCAGCAAACCGTAGTAAGTGGGTGACTCAGCGGCGATCAGGTCGCCGGGGCGGGTCAGCACGCGCAAGGACATCTGCAATGCATCGACACAGCCGTGGGTGATCACCACTTCGGAGGGGTCCACCACCACACCGGCATCACGCATGCGAATCGCCACTTGGCGGCGCAGCGGTTCAAAACCGGGGCTGAACATGTAGCTGAACGCCCGCGGGCTCTGGAAGCGTGTGACCTTGGCCAACTGCTGGTGCAACGCGCGTACCGGGAGGTAGTCGACGCTCGGCACGGCGGCGCCCAGCGGGAATACGCCTTCGCGACGCGACTCGACCAATACTTGCTGGATGATACTGCTGCGGGTGACCAACCCCGGACGTTCAACCCGTGCAATGTCCGGCGTCGGCGCCGTCAGCGCAGGAGTCTGGTGCACGTAATAGCCGGATTGCGGTCGCGCCCGAATCAGCCCCTGGTCTTCCAGGTTGGCGTAGGCCTGCAACACTGTGGCGTGGCTGACGTTGAGCTGGGAGCTCATTTTACGCACCGAAGGCACGCGCTCCCCCGGTTGATAGACACCGCGCCGGATATCTTCAGCCAGTTGCTGGGCGATACGTTGGTAAAGCAACAGATTGGTCATGACGCAGCACTCGATTTCACGGGTATTTTATTTTTGTGTGAAACATACCGGCACAGTTTAGAAGTGTACGGGGACAGTTGCCACAATAGTCGAGCGCGGGCGGCAGTGATAGAAAAAACTGTAAGGGTGTTGAACATGAAAAACCCGATCAGCGATCGGGTTTGCTTTGGGTGGGAGCTGGCTTGCCTGCGATAGCATCAGCTCAACTTGCCTGATGTACCGAGAGCCTGATCAGCTCCCACAGGGGTTCAGCGGGCGGCGCCGAGTTGGCCCTTCTCATCGGAGAACACAATTTCCACCCGACGGTTCTGCGCGCGGCCACGTTCGGAGGCGTTGGCTTCAACCGGGTACTGGTCGCCGTAGCCTTCGACCTGGATGCGTTTTTCGTCGATCCCCAGGTCCATCAGCACATCGGCGACCGATTGCGCACGGTCACGGGACAGTTTCAGGTTTTCCTGCTCACCACCGGTGTTGTCGGTGTAGCCCTCGATGCGCACCACGCGCTTGGGGTTCAGTTGCAGGAACTGCACGATTTTCAGCACAGTACGGTTGGCCGAATTTTCCAGCTCCGCTTCACCGGTGTCGAACAGCATATCGCCCAAGGTCATCACCAGGCCGCGATCGGTCTGGGTGGTGGTCAGGCTGGCGATTTGATCTTCGAGCCATTTGCCCTGCTGTTGCACACTGGCCAGCTTGTTTTCACGCAGGGCCAGTTGCAAACGCTGACGCTCCAGCTCGAGCTTGGTGCCGCGCTCCGCGTTAAGCCCCTGCTCGGTATGTTCGCGGGCGATCGCACTGTAGCGCTGGCTCAGGTAGGCGTAATGCACCACGTCGGCGCCGCTGCCCCAGTAGCTGGACAAGCGATCGGCGCGGGCCAGGGATTCACCGGCGCGAATCACATCCTTGGGTGCAAAACGCAGTACGTTGGAGTCTTCCTTGACCTTCTGGAAGTCGCTGCCGGCTTGTTGCAACGCCTGCTCGCTATTCGGTTGGCTGGCGCAGCCACCCAAGGCGGCACTGCCCAGCAGCAATACACAGCTCAAGCCACGGATCATCGGGCTCATTGGGCTTCTCCCAACTGCAATTGCTTGCGCAGGCGGGTGATACGGGTGTTGAGCACGTTCAATTGTTCCTGGCTTTTACGGGTCAGTACTCGGGCTTCGGCGAGGCGCGCGTCCAGCTCGGCCTGTTCAGCCTGCATGCGCGCATCCTTGTAGGATTGGTCAGCCATATCAGCCTTGGCTTTGGCGAACTTGTCTTCGGCCAGTTTCAATTCCGGCGATTCGTCGGTGCTGGTACCCACAGCGCCAGCTTGTTCCAAGGCCTGTTGGGTGAGGCGAATTTGTTCATTCGGCGCAGGATCGGCTGCACATCCCGCCAGAGCGACAACGGCGAGGGCCGCGAAAAGAGGTCGAAGAGTCACTGTAAATCCTTACTTTGCTGGGGTGCCGACGGGTTGCTGCAATTGCGCTTTCCAGCGCTCGATGTTGCGCTGCATTGCCTCTTGCGCCACACCGGACGCGGGCAATTCTGTCATCTTTTTGGCCAACTGTCCGCGCAGCCACGGATCATTGCAGGCGGAGTTGTGGGAGATTGCCAGGTACAGGCCGGGCTGATCGACGGGGATTTCGCGAGCAACCAGGTCGTTGCTCATGCCCAGGGTCTGGGCCATCGCCATGCCGGAATAACGCCCGGCGAGGACGTAGTCCACCTCCCCCAGCAGCAGTTTCTGGAAGGCCGGCGTCAACGTGGGCAGGCGTTGCAGTGTCAGCTGCTGGCCTGCGAAGATTTCGAAGTCAGCACTCAAGCGTGCGCGCTCCGACACCGCACCTTTGTGGCCATGCAGGTCAGCGGCCGTGTTGTAGACCAGTACCGAGTCCTTACGCGTCCAGACTAGATAGTCGATCTGCACCAACGCCGGATGGATGTAGTCAAGGGTGTCCAGCTCGCCCAGGTTCATCGGCGCATCAGCAAGGATGTCCATACGCCCGCTGCGCACTTCATCCAGGGCCAGGGAGCGCTTGCCGCCGTAGAGCAAGTCGACTTTCAGGCCAAGGTCCTTGCCCACTTGTTGCAGCACATCAGCGATGGCGCCGATCAGGTGCGTCGGGTCTTGTGGATCACGCCATAGCAGGGGCGGCGCGTCCGGGCTGCCGGTGATCACCAGGCGATCACACTTGCCCGCGGCCAGCGACAAGGTCGGTAGCAGCAGCGTGAGGCCCAGCAGTGCGGTCCAGGGACGCAGTTCCATGGCGGTTTCTCCAATGTTCAAAAAAGCCAGGCAAAAAAAAGCCCGGTCCAAAGACCGGGCTCTTTATAAGTGAAGCAGCTGTATTAGACCAGCTTCTCAAACTCTGGGACGGCTTCGAACAAGTCCGCGACCAGGCCGTAGTCGGCCACCTGGAAGATCGGCGCTTCTTCGTCCTTGTTGATCGCAACGATCACTTTGGAGTCTTTCATACCGGCCAAGTGCTGGATCGCGCCGGAAATACCGACGGCGATGTACAGCTGTGGCGCAACGATTTTACCGGTCTGGCCGACCTGCATGTCGTTGGGTACGAAGCCTGCGTCAACGGCCGCGCGGGAAGCGCCGACCGCAGCACCCAGCTTGTCAGCCAGGGCGTACAGGTGCTTGAAGTTGTCACCGTTCTGCATGCCACGGCCGCCCGAGACGACGATCTTGGCAGCGGTCAGCTCAGGACGGTCCGACTTGGCCAGCTCTTCGCCAACAAAGCTGGAAGTGCCTGCGTCGTGGACAGCAGCAACGGCTTCAACGGCAGCCGAACCACCTTCGGCTGCAACCGGGTCGAAACCGGTGGCACGCACGGTGATCACTTTGATGGCAGCGGTCGATTGCACGGTAGCAATGGCGTTACCCGCGTAGATCGGGCGCTTGAAGGTGTCAGCGCTTTCTACCGAGATGATCTCGGAGATCTGGTCAACGTCCAGCTGCGCAGCAACGCGCGGCAGGATGTTTTTGCCGTTGGAGGTAGCGGCAGCCAGGATGTGGCTGTAGCCAGCACCCAACTCTGCAACCAGAGGGGCAACGTTTTCCGGCAACTGGTGAGCGTAAGCGGCGTTGTCGGCCAGCAGTACTTTGCTCACGCCAGCGATTTTCGCAGCGGCTTCAGCCACGGCGGCTGCGCCCTGACCTGCAACCAGCACGTGAATATCACCACCGATTTTAGCGGCGGCAGCCACGGTGTTCAGGGTGGCCGGGGCCACAACCTTGTTGTCGTGTTCAGCGATTACCAAGATAGTCATGATCAGATTACCTTCGCTTCGTTCTTCAGTTTCTCGACCAGTTCAGCCACCGACTTGACCTTGATGCCTGCGCTGCGAGCAGCCGGCGCTTCGACTTTAACGGTCTTGTTGGTGGAGGCGGTGGAAACGCCCAAAGCTTCTGGAGTCACCGACTCAAGCGGCTTCTTCTTGGCTTTCATGATGTTTGGCAGGGACGCGTAGCGCGGCTCGTTCAAACGCAGGTCGGTGGTGACGATGGCCGGCAGTTTCAGGGAAACCGTCTGCGCGCCGCCGTCGATTTCACGGGTCACCGCTACGCTGTCGCCACTCACTTCGACTTTCGAGGCGAAGGTGCCCTGGCCGTAACCGGTCAGTGCAGCCAGCATCTGGCCAGTCTGGTTGTTGTCGCTGTCGATGGCCTGTTTGCCAAGGATCACCAGTTGAGGCTGTTCCTTGTCGACAACGGCTTTGAGCAACTTGGCCACGGCCAGCGAGGTCAGCTCTTCAGCGGACTCAACCAGGATGGCGCGGTCGGCGCCCAGTGCCAGGGCGGTACGCAGCTGCTCTTGAGCAGTGGCAGGGCCGATGGAAACCACAACGATTTCAGTCGCCACGCCTTTCTCTTTCAGGCGTACGGCTTCTTCCACAGCGATTTCACAGAAAGGGTTCATCGACATCTTGACGTTAGCAAGATCGACGCCGGAATTGTCCGCCTTGACGCGAACTTTCACGTTGTAATCGACAACGCGTTTGACAGCTACAAGAACCTTCATGGATTCCTCGTTACTCTCCGGTGAAAAGAAAGTCGCCTAGGCGAACCTGGCGGTTGATGCTCATCGGCACACAAGGGCACCTCCAAAAACCTCGGCGTATGACCTTGCTCACGGGAAGTGATGACCGTTCGTCAGTGGTGACTGAGAGGTCATTCTTAATCGCGGCGTGTAAACTACGCGCCATCGTTTGAGCGCGTATGCCTTTGCCAGTCTTTGGACGTGCTCTTGAAACCTGCTGTCTGCCTACGGTCAGCGCAAAACCGACCGTATATTGACCGGAACGCCTATTCTGGTCAATACGGCAAAATAGCCAGTCATAAGCCGCGTCTCTTTGATTTACCTAGCCTGCGAGCAATTCAAACAAACGTTTGTATTGGACGCTGACAGTGGTCTATATATAATGCGCCACCTAGAGAGAAAGGTGGGTCATGCCCTGCCCTTAAACGCAGTGCTGACGGACACGACACCGAACCTCCACCCATTAGAAAAAAAGCCTGTTGAGCCTTGAGTAGGAGATAGCCTGTGGAACGCGAATACATGGAATTCGACGTGGTCATCGTCGGCGCTGGCCCGGCAGGCCTGTCTGCCGCCTGCCGACTGAAGCAGAAGGCCGCCGAAGCCGGTAAAGAAATCAGCGTCTGCGTGGTCGAGAAAGGCTCCGAAGTCGGCGCGCATATCCTCTCCGGTGCCGTGTTTGAACCACGCGCCCTGAACGAACTGTTCCCGGACTGGAAAGCACTCGGCGCCCCGCTCAACACCCCCGTGGTGCGCGACGACATCTATGTACTGCGCAGCCCCGAAGCCTCCACCAAGGTGCCTGACTTCTTTGTGCCCAAGACCATGCACAACGAAGGCAACTACATCATCTCCCTGGGCAACCTGTGCCGCTGGCTGGCCCAGCAGGCCGAGAACCTGGGCGTGGAAGTCTACCCAGGCTTCGCCGCCCAGGAAGCCCTGTTCGACGAGAACGGCGTAGTACGCGGGATCATCACCGGCGACCTCGGCGTCGACCGTGAAGGCAACCCAAAAGAAGGCGTGTACACCCCGGGCATGGAACTGCGTGGCAAGTACACGCTGTTCGCCGAAGGTTGCCGTGGCCATATCGGCAAACAACTGATCCAGCGCTTCAACCTGGACAGCGACGCCGACGCCCAGCACTACGGCATCGGTCTCAAGGAAATCTGGGAAATCGACCCAGCCAAACACCAGCCAGGCCTGGTGGTGCACACCGCCGGTTGGCCGCTGGACATCATGAGCGCCGAGAACACCGGTGGTTCGTTCCTCTATCACCTGGAAAATAACCAGGTAGTCGTTGGCCTGATCGTCGATCTGTCCTACAGCAACACCTTCCTGTCGCCATTCGATGAGTTCCAGCGCCTCAAGCATCACCCGGTGCTGGCCCAGTACCTGGAAGGCGGCAAGCGCATCAGCTACGGCGCCCGCGCCATCTGCAAAGGCGGCCTGAACTCGCTGCCGAAGATGGTCTTCAAAGGCGGCGCGCTGATCGGTTGCGACCTCGGCACCTTGAACTTCGCCAAGATCAAAGGCAGCCACACCGCGATGAAGTCCGGCATGCTCGCCGCCGACGCCGTGGCCGACCGCCTGTTCGCCGAGTCCGAAGGCGGTGATGAACTGACCGCTTACGTCGACAGCTTCAAATCCAGCTGGCTGTATGAAGAGCTGTTCGCCAGCCGCAACTTCGGCCCGGCGATGCACAAGTTCGGTCCGATCATCGGCGCCGGCTTCAACTGGTTCGACCAGAACATCCTCGGCGGCAAGATGCCGTTCACCTTGCACGACACCAAGCCGGACTACGCCTGCTTGAAGCTGGCCAAAGACAGCAAGAAGATCGACTACCCAAAACCCGACGGCAAGCTGAGCTTCGACAAGCTGAGCTCGGTGTTCATCTCCGGTACCAACCACGAAGAAGAACAGCCGTGCCACTTGAAGTTGAAAGACCCAAGCATCCCGATCGGCACCAACCTGCCGCTCTACGATGAACCGGCGCAGCGCTACTGCCCGGCCGGCGTATATGAAGTGGTGACCAAGGAAGACGGCGAGAAGCGCTTCCAGATCAACGCCCAGAACTGCGTGCACTGCAAGACCTGTGACATCAAGGACCCTTCGCAGAACATTACGTGGGTCACACCGGAAGGTGCGGGCGGGCCGACTTACCCGAATATGTAAGCCCCGCCACTGATCGTTCCCACGCTCCGCGTGGGAACGCCTCTTGTGACGCTCCGCGTCACGACTTTAAAAGCGGACGCGGAGCGTCCAGGGCCGCATTCCCACGCAGAGCGTGGGAACGATCATCGTGTCAGTGTGATCAGGCGGCGCGTTCTTCGCCGGGGTTACGCAAGAAATAGCGTTTGTACTCACGGCTGAACTGCGACGTACTCTGATACCCCACTCTGTGCGCCGCCTGCGCCACACTCATGCCGTCCACCAGCAGCAATTGCTGGGCCTTGAGCAACCGCAATCGCTTCAGATACTGCACCGGCGACAACAAGGTGCAGCGCTTGAAATGCTCATGAAAGGTCGACGCACTCATGTGCGCATACCCGGCCAAGGTCTCGATATTCAGCGGTTCGTGGTAGTGCGCATGCAGGTGATTCAACGACGTGGCGATGCGTGAGAACTGCCCCTGCTGCTCCACCAATGCACGCAGTACATCAGCTTGCGGCCCACGCAACGCGGTGAACAACAATTCGCGTACCCGTGCCGGGCCCATGATCCGGCTTTCCAGTGGATCGTGCAGGCACTGCAACAGCCGCTCGACGCAGCCACGCATCACGTCATCCAGCACCACCGAACTCATCGACTCCAGGGTTTGCGCGGCGGGTGGCGGCCCCGCCTGAATGCCCATGGCCATGACCAATTCGCCCAGCACCACGCGGTCAATACCGACGGCTACGCCATACAACGGCGCATTCGGCAGGGCAAACGTCTCACATTCGAAGGGCACCGGCATTGCCTGGATCAAGTAATGCCCGGCGCCATACTCCAGCGTACGCGGGCCCAGATAGGCAACTTTACTGCCTTGCGCGACGATCATCAGGCTCGGCTCATAGATCTGCGGCCCACGCGCCACGTCGCAACTGGCGCGCATCACCTGCACGCCCGGCAGGTTCGTCGGGGAAAAGCCGTCACGCGGCGTAAGCCTTTCGATCAAGGAAACCAGCGCAGCATTGGCGTCGAGATGACGGGTCAACAACATGGCAAAAAACTTCGCGAAAAAGGGATGAGAGCATCATCGCAGGTCTGGCGACACATAAATCCAAACACGGGGCACTCCCGGACGAATAGGCATGAGACTCGGAGCAATCGCCATGGCCGCATCCGAGGTCGGCGCGGAGAATGCGCCGCCTCCACTGTCATTTTTTTGCGAGGTTCTCCCATGTACACCGCCATCGGTTATGCCGCCCAGTCGGCCACCACTCCCCTCGCCCCCATGTCCTTCCAGCGCCGTAGCCCACGCGCCGATGATGTGGCCATCGAGATCCTTTACTGCGGCGTGTGCCACTCCGACATCCACCAGGCACGCAACGAATGGGGCATCGCCGTGTACCCGCTGATGCCGGGCCACGAGATTGTCGGCAAAGTCACCGCCGTCGGCGCCAGCGTCACCGCGCACAAAGTCGGAGACCTGGTCGGCGTAGGCTGTATGGTCGACTCGTGCCGTCATTGCGACGCCTGCCATGCGGACCTGGAGCAATATTGCCTCGAAGGCCCGACCATGACCTACGCCACTCCAGATCGCGTGGATGGCAGCATCACCATGGGCGGTTACTCCGACAGCATCGTGGTCAGCGAGCACTTCGTGGTGAAGATCCCGGCCAAGCTCGACCTGGCCAGCGCCGCGCCGATTCTGTGCGCGGGCATCACCACCTACTCACCGCTCAAGCACTACGGCGTCAAGGCCGGCGACAAAGTCGGGGTGCTCGGTATGGGCGGCCTGGGCCATATGGGCATCAAGTTCGCCAAGGCCATGGGCGCGGAAGTGACGCTGTTCACCCGCTCCGCGAGCAAGGCTGAAGAAGGCCGTCGCCAGGGCGCCGATCACGTGATCGTGTCCACCGATGCCGAGCAGATGAAAGCCGCTGCCGGGCACTTCAACTTCCTGCTGGACACCATTCCGGTACAGCACGATCTGAACCCCTACCTCGATACCCTGCGCTTTGATGGCGTGCATATCCTGGTCGGTCTGATCGAGCCGGTGGACCCACCGGTCAACGCCGCCAAGCTGGTGTTGGGCCGTAAAGTGCTGGCAGGCTCCTTGATCGGTGGCATTGCCGAAACCCAGGAAGTCCTGGATTTTTGCGCCGAGCATGGCATCACCTGCGACATCGAAATGCTCGACATTCGCCAGATCAACGAGGCTTACGCCCGCATGATCGCCGGTGATGTGAAGTACCGCTTTGTCATCGACATGGCGACCTTGAAGGTCTGATAACTGCCGATCCATGTAGCAGCTGTCGAGCGCCAGCGAGGCTGCGTCAACGGTGTACCTGATACTCCGCTGACGCAGCCTCGCTGGCGCTCGACAGCTGCTACGTGCGGAGAACGGGAAGGTCAGTTTTTTGCGCCTAACTCTGCTGAAAGCCGGGCCGCGACCTGTTTGATAACAGGGATCAGCTCGGCCATTTTCTCCAGCGGCATATAGGGCACGGTACTCGCGATGCTGATGCCGGCGACAATCCGCCGGCTGGCATCGCGCACCGGTGCCGCCACACAACGGATCGACGGTTCGTTGTCTTCCAGATCGAACGCATACCCTCCCACCACGTATTCGCGCATGCGCTGCTCGAACTGTGCCCAAGTCTGCTCAGGGCGCTGCGGCCACTGCTGGCTTTTCCCGCCCGCGGGCAAGCTGACTTCGTACAGACGCTGCCACTCTTCCACTGAATCATCCAGCAGCAGGGCTTTACCGATACCGGTGCGCGCCAGCGGCATGCGATGACCAACCCGTGAGCGCATTTCCGGGCCATTACGGCCGGGGTTCTTGTGTAGATAAAGCACGTCGTCGTATTCGCGAATCGCCAAATGGATGGTGTCGCCGGTCAGCGCCGAGAGTTCATCCAAATAGGGGATGGCCAAGGTCACCAACGGCAGCTCTTCACGCGCCTGGAACCCCAGCTCGATCAGCTTCGGCCCCAGCAGGTAACCGACTTGCGGCACCACGCGCAGGTAACGCTCTTCCACCAGGCAACTGGCCAGGCGGTGCGTGGTGCTGCGGGTGGTGCCGATGCGCTTGGCGATCTCTTTCAGATCCCGCGCACCGGCCGCCACCGCTTGCACCACGCCCAGGCCACGCAGCAAGGTCTGGGTGCCGGTGGGCGCAGCGTCTTTGACAGAGGTGTGGGCGTTTTCCTGCATATCGGGCCTATTGGAAAGTACGAAAACGGCGCCATTATGGCAAATACCGAACCTCAACACAGCGCAGATCCAAATGTGGGAGCGGTGTCCTTTTTATCGTTGTTTCATGCGGTCGATAATCACCGCCAGCAACAGGATCGAACCACGGATCACGTACTGGTAAAAGGTGTCGATATTCTTCAGGTTCATCGCGTTTTCGATGATCGCCAGAATCAACACCCCTGCAATCACATGGCGGATCATGCCGATGCCGCCGCTCAACGACACCCCGCCCAACACGCAGGCAGAAATCACCGTCAACTCAAAACCCTGGCCAATCATCGGCTGGCCCGAAGTCATGCGTGACGCGAGGATTACCCCAGCCAATGCGCCGATCAATCCGTGCACGGCAAAGATGATGATCTTGATACGGTCAACGTTCACCCCGGCCAGCAGCGCCGCTTCCTGGTTACCGCCGATGGCCATGGTATTGCGCCCGTAGGTGGTGTAATTGAGCAGCCAACCGAAGAACACAAAGCACAGCACAGTGATGATGATCGGCACCGGCACACCCAGCAGTTGGCCGTTACCGAACACGAAGAAGTTCTCGTCCATCACCCCCACCGCTTTGCCGTTGGAGAAGATATAGGCCAGGCCGCGCACGATCTGCATGGTCGCCAACGTCGCGATCAACGCATTGATGCGCAGCTTGGCAATGACGATGCCGTTGATCAGCCCCACCACCAGGCCCATGGCCAACGCCGCCGACACCCCGAGCACCACGCTGTCGGTGTCGCGAATCACAATCCCCGCCACCACCCCGGCGCAGGCAATTACCGAGCCCACCGACAAGTCGAAGTGCCCCGACGCCAGGCAGAACAACATAGTGCAGGCAGCGATGCCCACGGTGGAAATCGCCAGACCCAGGCCACGCATATTCAGTGGCGAGAGGAAGTTGTCGATAAACAGCGCACTGAGCACAAAGATGGTCAACGCGGCGAGCAGCATCACCCAGTCATCGAGAAATTTGCGTTGGTTGAAACCCGGCCAGAAGCCCTTTGCAGTCTTTACCTGTGACATGCCTACACCCTCAATTCTTCAAGCCCGCGAACGCGGGAGAGCCAGTTGCAACAGCCGAGCTTCGTCCGCCTGGTCTCGGGTCAGTTCGCCGGTCAAGGCGCCTTCGCTCATCACCAGAATACGGTCGGAGATGCCCATCACTTCCATCAGGTCGCTGGACACCACGATCACCGCAATGCCGCTGGCCGCCAGGTTATGAATGATCTGGTAGATCTCTGACTTGGCGCCGATATCGATGCCGCGAGTCGGTTCGTCCAGCAGCAACACTTTCATCGGCATCGACAGCCAGCGGCCCAAAATAGCCTTCTGCTGATTGCCGCCGGACAGGTACATGATTTTCTGTTCCGCGTTCGGTGTTTTGACTTTCATCGCCTTGATTTGCTGGTCGGCGTTGCCTTTCTCCCAGCCTTCACGCAACAGCCAGCCGAACGCTGAATGGGCGCCACGCGCACTGATGTTGATATTTTCAGCCACGCTGGACAGCGGAATGATGCCTTCCTTTTTGCGGTCCTCCGGGCACAACAAAACACCGGCGGCGATGGCATCGCGCGGTGAGCGCAGTGGCAGATTTTCGCCGCAGAGTTCCAGATGCCCGGCGGTGGAACGCGCCAATCCGCTCAGCAGCCGAAACAGTTCGGTACGCCCCGCGCCCACCAGCCCGAACAGGCCGAGAATCTCGCCCTTGTGCACCTCAAGGCTGACCGCTTCACGCAAGCCCGGCCCGAGTAATCCCTCGACTTTGAGCGCCACCTCACCCCGCTCGCGCGGGCGGTAGTCGTAAATATCCTGGATATCGCGGCCGACCATGCACGTCACCAACTGGTCGTGGGTCAGCGCGGCCATGTCGTCGAAAGTACGCACATAGCGGCCGTCCTTGAACACCGTGACCGCGTTGCAGATGCGGAACACTTCCTCCATGCGGTGGGACACGTACAGCACCACTTTGCCCTCGTCACGCAGTCGCGTAATGATCGCCATCAAGCGGTCGATCTCCCTCGCCGACAGGCTACTGGTGGGTTCGTCGAAGGCAATCACATGGGCGCCACGGGACAGCGCCTTGGCAATTTCCACCAGTTGGCGTTGGCCCAGGGACAGGCGCCCGAGCTTTTCCTCTGGATCAATTTCATCCGCCAAACCTTTGAGGCAAGCCAATGCCTGCTCGCGCAGCCGACTGCGATTGACCACGCCGAAGCGCGACGGCAAATGCCCCAGAAACAGATTTTCGGCAACGGTCATTTCCGGCACCAGATGCAACTCCTGGTGGATCACCGCCACACCGCTGGCAATGCTGTCGGCGGCGTTTTTGAAATCCATGGTCTGCTCGCCGATCTGCAGTGTGCCGCTGCTCGGGATGTAGGCGCCGCCGAGAATTTTCAGCAGCGTCGACTTGCCTGCGCCGTTCTCGCCCATCAGCGCATGGACCTCGTGCGGCCGTGCTTCAAAGCTGATCTGCGCCAGGGCTTTCACACCGGGAAATTCCTTGCCGATGCCGTTGAAACGCAAGGCCGCCCCGGTCATTTCCACAGACCGATCTTGCTCAACTCTTCCTTGAAGTTGGCGCGGGTGATCAGGGTCACGTTGTCCAGCGCGGTGAACTTGGCAGGCTCAGTGCCTTTGGTCACCCACTCGAACATCGCCGTGGCGGTTTTGTAGCCCGACGCATCAGGGCTGAGCAGCATCGAACCGTAGAACCCGGTGTCGGATTTTTTAAGTTCTTCGATGGCATCGGTACCGTTGATGCCGACCCCGATCACATTGGCCGCCTTAAATCCGGCGCTTTCAGTGGCGCGTACGCCGCCCAGCACTGTGCTGTCGTTCATGCCGCCGATGATCAGGTTTTTCGCGGTGCCCGGCAGTTTCACCAGGGCTGAGTTGGTGGAATCCATGCTGCCCGGTACGTCGAGGGTTTTCTGTGCGCTGAACAGGATATGGTCGGCGGGCAGGCCTGCGGCCTTGAGGCCTTCTACCGAACCGTCGGTGCGTTTCTTGCCGGTTTCCAACTCGTCAAAGGTGTTGATGACGGCATAGGTTTCCTTCCAATCCCAGTTGCGATGCTTGGCTTCGGTGGCCATGGCCTCGCCTTGTTTCTGGCCGATTTTGTAGGCGTCCAAGCCGACGTAAGGCACGTCCTCCATAGGCTTGCCTTTGGCGTCGACAAAACGGTCGTCCACCGCCAGCACTTTCAAACCGTTGAGCTTGGCCTTGGCCATGATGGCCGGGCCGAGCGACACGTCCGGCGGGCAGATCACAAAGCCTTTGGCGCCGTTGGCCGCGAGGGTATCGATGGCCGAGAGGGTTTTCTCGCCGTCGGGCACGGCGATCTTGATCACGGTGAACCCCTGGTCCTTGCCGGCTTTTTCAGCGAAGGCCCATTCGGTCTGAAACCAGGGCTCTTCGGCTTGTTTGACCAGGAAGCCGATCTTCACTTCTTCGGCAGATGCAAAGCCACTGAAGGCCATCGCGAGTGCCAGGGTGCCGAGTGTTTTCTTGAACATGAACCACCTCCTTCTTGTTATTGGAGAACTATTTAGTCGTGGTACATCACAGATCGCCCGCCATCGATCATCAGGCAGGTGGCATTGATAAAAGGCGCCTCGTCGGTCGCCAGAAACAGCGCGGTCATCGCCACTTCAATCGGCTGGCCGATGCGCTTGGGCGGGTGCAGGTCAAACGCGCGCTGACGCTCGGCGTGAGGGTCGGGAAAGCCGTTCCAGTAGTCGACATTGAGCTGGGTTTCGATATAACCCGGGGCGATGGCATTGACGCGGATGCCCTTGGATGCGTATTCGATGCCGAGGGCGCGGGTCAGACCGAGCAAGCCGTGCTTGGCGACGGGATAGGGAAAGCAGCCCGGGATGATGTGGCTGGAATGGGTGGACGCGATGTTGATGATGTTGCCGATGCCTTGCTCGATCATAGGCGGCAGCACCGTGCGGCAGCCGAACCAGGCGCCGTCGAGGTCAATGGCGAAGCAGCGGCGCCAGTCTTCGTCGGTCATTTCCAGCGGGTCGCGGAACACATTGACCCCGGCACAGTTGACCAATACATCCACACGGCCAAAGCGCTCGATGGCCAGGTTGACCAGCGACTGCCATTGGTCCTTGGACGTGATATCGACGGGTTGCGCATAGATGTCGGCGCCGCGCTCGCGCCAGTGGGCGGCGACTTTCTCGACTTTTTCGCCCTGGATATCCGCAATGACCAAACGCGCCTGCTGTGCCTGGAAGCAGGCGACGATCGCCTCGCCAATGCCTTGGGCGGCGCCGGTGATGATCACCACTTTGTTCTTCAGCCGCTCGCCATACGTTGGCTCGGGCACGGCGGGTAATGACAGCGGTTGTGCCTGCATCGCTTCACCTGTTTTATTTTTGGTAGTGAGTGCTGATGCAGCCGACTATAAACCCATCACTTGAAATATCTCAATATATAAATTTGCATCCCATATAGTGAGCGAAAACATAAAAAAACCGGCCTGTAATAGCCGGTCCTTTTGGCAATTGGGCAATCAGCCGTGGGCGAAATCTCGTAGCGCGTTCCCTTCCATGCGGTAACGCACCCACTCCTCCTGCGGCTGCGCGCCGATGGATTTGTAGAAGGCAATCGCCGGTTCGTTCCAGTCCAGAACGCTCCACTCGAAGCGCCCGCAACCGTTGTCGCAGGCGATCTTCGCCAGATGGCGCAATAACTTTTTGCCCGCCCCGCCACCACGCTGCTCCGGGTTGATGTACAGGTCTTCCAGGTACAAGCAGTTGCTGCCAAGCCAGGTGGAATAGCTGAAAAAGAACACCGCAAACCCAATCGGCAACCCGTCCCGCGAGCAGATCAGGCCATGGGCGGTAGCGCCCTCGCTGAACAGGCTGCGCTGGATATCCACCACACTGGCGATCACTTCATGCCGGGCCTTTTCATACTCGGCAAGCTCGGTGATGAAGGTCAGGATCTGCGCAGCATCGCTGGGCACGGCGGGGCGAATCTCGATGGTCATGGGCGAACCTTGGGCAAATTCAAAGCCCACATACTAAGACGGTTTCATGACCGATTGCAGTGCAATTTATGCACGCAGTGCCAAGGCGCCAACCAGCCCTGCCGGTAAGCCCACCTCAACGGTACGACAGCCTCGCGCTGCCCGCGGCGACCATTCGCCCAGCGCCTGCCCCACACACTTGAGGCGCGCCTCACGCTCACACCATGCGCGAGTGAACAAGTGGGCACGCTGCGCCTGAGTCGCAGCACTTAATCGCGCCAGCACCTGGGGGCCCAGATAGTCACTAGCGACAATCCGCCAATCAGGCGTGTCCTGTACGGCCATCACATCGATCCCGACCGGGCCATGCAAATGCACGGCGGCCACCGAAAAATCGCCGTCGTGGCTGATGGAAAGCCCAGCGTTCTCATGACCCGGCACGCGAATCTCTGGAGGCTGGCCAGGCTTGGAGTGGTAGTCGATGCGGCACTTTGGCACATCGAGCACCTGCAACAATGCCTCACTCAGCGCCTGACGTACCCTTAACCGAGCTGTATCGCGCGCCGTGCCGGGCAAATGCTGCATGCCCACCAGCAAAACACCGTCCTGCCAGCGCGGCCTTGCTTGGGGCCACATAAACACCTGCATCGTTATCAGCTCCGCGCCGGTGCCGCCGGGCAACCGACCCAACTGCTGGACGCCGGAATGCACTCCCCCTTCATCACCAGGGTCAACGGCCCGAGCCACGCGCCGTTGCCGACTTCAGCGCTGTACAGCACAGAACTGCGCGGCCCCATGTAGACCCGCTCACCGATCAGCACCTGATCAATTTTCATCACACGGTCTTCGAACAGGTGGGTCTGCGGGCAGGCGCCAGCGTTCAGCTCGCTGTGGTCACCGATGGTCACGCAGTCAAATTCAGTGATGTCGGTAGTGTCCATGTACACCCCGCGGCCGATCTTGCAGCCCAAGCCCCGGAAGGCCAATGGCAGCCACGGCGTACCGCGCAGGTAACTCATGAAATTGGGTGCGGCCATGCCTTCGTAGAGGCTGGTGATGCCTTCGGACAACCAGACAAAGGGCGTCCACATCGCCTCGGAACGTTTGCGGTAGCGGCCCATCAGCAGCCATTTCAACGCCGCCACCAGCAGGTAATTACCCAGGCTGTAGGCCAAGCCGATCAGCGCCAGATAACCCAACACCGCACCCCAGCGTTCCTCTTCAGCCATCGGCATCAAGTCCATCATCACGGTGTAGCCCACGGCGATGACCGTCGCGTGGGGCAGCACAATGCGCAGGCCCTCGATCGAACCACGGGCCAGACGACGCCACAGGGATGGCCGGAATGTCAGGTTGTCCGGATAGCCGCTGACCTGCTCGCGCGCCGGCAGGTTGATCGGTGGCGAACCCAGCCAAGTGTCGCCGCTGGCGATCTCGGCATTCGATGGCGCACGTGAGTGCACACCGATCAGCACGTTCTCGGGCAAGGTCGTGCCGTCAGGGATGTAGCTGCCGTTGCCGACAAAACTGCGGTGGGAAACCACAGTCGGCTGAATACGCATCCAGCCGCCATCGACCTGTTCATCACCGAGCATGACCGCGTCGGCGATAAAGGTTTCATCGCCAAGGGTGAGCATGTCGGGAATCACACCCTGGGCCGTGGAGATTTCCGCATCGCGGCCCACCCGCGCGCCGAGCAAGCGATACCACAGTGGCGCGTAAACCGTCGCATACAGGCCCGACAACACATTAAGGCTGGCTTCCTGGATATGGCTGACCAACCATTTGCTGCAATACACACGACTATGTACCGGGTAGTTGCCCGGTTTCAGGCGCGGCAGCACGGCCCAACGCAGCGCGGCCGAGACCAGCATCATCACCACAATCAGCACCGCAGCAGCCGGAAGCGCCAGGGCAAAGTAACGCAGCAGTTGCACGCTCACGTGCTGCTCCTGCAGCCAAGGCAGTATTTGCTGCTCATCGAACCAGTCGATCAGGAAAAACGTCGGGAATACCGGGATGAAAAACAACGTGGCGATCAGCAGGATGCCGAACACATAGAACAGGTTCTCCAGCGCCAGTTGCCCACGCCCAACCACCGGCCGCGGCGGCAAGCTTGCGAGGTCAAACGCGCCGATATCGACAGCGGGCGAGCCACTCCAGATCCGCTCGGCCGGCACGCTACGCCCATCCGCCAACGCCGATTGACCTTGCAGATGGCCACTGCGGCCGACGGCGGTATTGCCTTCAAGAATCGTGTAGGAACCCAGGCAGGCGTTGTCGTCAATCGTGACCCGGCCCAAATGCAGTTGACCACGCTCGACCCGGGCGTTTTCCAGGCTCACACCGTTGCCGATGCTGACCTCATTGCCGATGTGCAGCAGGTCCGGCACACGCACGCCCAGCGAGCCGATATTCACCTCGTGACCGACCTTGGCGCCCAGTGCTCGAAGCCAGAGGCTATACAGCGAAGAACCACTCAACAGGTAGACCGGCGCCGACTCGACCATGCGCGAAGCGGCCCACCAGCGAAAATATGTCATCCCCCAAAGCGGATAAACGCCCGGCTTCAAGCGCCCGGCGATCAACCACTTGCCGGCGATGGCCAGCACGAACTGCAGCAGGGTTGCCAACAGGAACACGCCGATCGACGCCGCAGTTGCCGAGACAACGGAATCGCCAGGGATACCGGTGAGGTAGTGATAAGTAAAGAAAGGCGCCAGCCACTGGCTCATACGCAAGCAGATCATCGCCGGCATGACCACCGCCTGGGCCAACCCGCAGCGCCAGCGGGCCCAGGCCGACGGCGGTGTCCAGGCGGCTTGCTGCGCGGCCGGTTGCGGCATGGCTTGCAGGACTTGCGCGATGGCACCGACGCGGCGCTGCTGATAAATATCGCGCACGGTGATGTGGGCGAAACGCTCATCCGCACGCAGGGCCGAGGCCAGCCGCGCAGCGAAGAACGAGTGGCCGCCCAAGTCGCTGAAGAAGTCGGCATCACGGCGAATCGGCTGGCCGGGGAAGAGTTTTTCCAGGGCGCCGAACAGCACGGTTTCACCCGGGTTTTCCGGGGTGTCCGACTCCAGGTTCGCACCACGGGTGTCCACACCCAATGGCCGCGCCTTGAGGGCTTTGCGGTCGATCTTGCCGGAGGTCAGACGCGGCATGCCGTCGAGCAATTCAAAGCGGCCCGGTACCATGTACGCCGGCAGCCGCGCCTGCAATGCCTTACGCAGCTGTGCAGGTAACCCGTCGACCGACAGGCCGCCCTCCGGTACCAGATAGGCAATCAACTGATCCATGCCACCGTCATTACGCAGCAGCACCGCCACGGTTCCGACGCCTGGTTGCTGGGCGAGCAAGGCTTCGATTTCACCCAGCTCGACACGAAAACCACGGATCTTCACTTGGTCATCAGCACGCCCCAGGCACACCACTTGGCCGTCGGCATCGATACGCGCCAGGTCACCGGTGCGGTACAGCCGCTCATCGTAGTAACCGGTGGACCAGGGGTTTTCGATAAATTTTTCGCGGGTCAGGTCGGGGCGTCCCAGGTACCCATCGGCCAAGCCGGGGCCGATGATGCACAGCTCGCCGGTTTGCCCACGCGACAGCAAGGTCGGCGTAGCACCGAGGACGAGGTCGGCTTCGATCACCAGCAACCCGTAGTTGGGCAGCGGCGTGCCGATGGTCACCGGCGCGCCGGGCACCAGGCGGGCCAGGCTTGCGGAGACGGTGGCCTCGGTGGGGCCGTAGGTGTTGAAGATCTGCCGGCCGGGACGGCTCCAGCGCTCGACCAATGACTCCGGGCACATCTCGCCGCCAAGGTTGATCAGGCGCAGGCTGGGCACGTCTTCGCTGAACAGCGCCAGCAACGTAGGCACCGCGTGCAGCACGCTGATCCGCTGCTGAGTGAGCATGCGCGGCAGCGCTTCGGGGTCGCCGGTGATGTCCTTGGGGCCGATCCACAGGGTTGCGCCCACCAGGTAGGCGATCCAGATTTCTTCGAACGACATGTCGAAGGCCACCGAAAATCCCTGGTAGACCCGGTCGCTGGCCTGGATGCCGAGGATCGCATTTTCACTGCGCAGGAAGTGGCAGATGCTGCCTTGGGAAATCAGGATGCCCTTGGGTTTGCCGGTAGAGCCGGAGGTGTAGATAACGTAGGCCGGGTCTTCGGGCATGGCATTCGAGCGACGCTGCAAAGGGCCCGCAAGCGGCGCAAGCATTTCACTGGCGCACCACGCTGTCAGCCCTGCCTCACGCAGCGCCTGGGCGTTGTCGTCGCCGCACACCACACCGACCGCCTGAGCGTCTTCCATGCAAATCTGCAGGCGCTCCAAGGGCGTGTCCTGATCCAGCGGCAGCCAGGCCGCGCCGGTCTTGGCAATGCCCGCCTGCGCGATCAACAACTCCAACCCGCGCGGCATCCACAAGCCGATAATCTGACCTGGCCGCACCCCCGCCTCGATCAACCGCGAGGCCACGCAACTGGCCTGTCGATCCAGCTCGCCATAGTTGAGCTGACGCTCACCGTCGATCAACGCGACCTGTTCGGGGTTGCGCCGCACCGTGGCTTCGAGCAAGTCGGCCAGCACCTCATTACGCAACAACTCAGGCTGGAGGGGGCCGTACAGCACCTCTGTCGGTCGGGTGATAACGGGGTCTTTCAGCAAGGTCACGGTAGTCATGGCGGCAGTGTTCGCTGTGTAGGGTCAATCCGGCTAAGGCGCCGACTTGTAGTACTGCGTGTCCCCTTGGTATCTCTCTAGATACATTTACAGGCGAACGAGGCCCTTGGTTCTGACTTGAAAGCGACAGATACCGCGCGACCTGGACAACGCATCAGGACTATCGCAAAGGTCAGCTGTACGGCGGTTGAACGAACGCGTTCGGCTTGACCGCCTATCTGGAGGCAAGGCAAACAGCGGCTTTACTCCGCTCGGGACTAATGCTGAAACCAGTAACGGCACAACAAACCGAGGGCTCAACCGTGCTTAAAATTGGCGCTATAAATCCAATAACGGTCAGGTCCCGCATGCCCACCGCGCCGATGTTTTCCAAAAAGCTATTTGCAATGTTTTGCCTGGCCAGCTTCTTGTTGTCTCTGTCCTACGGCTCGACGTTTTTGCTGTCGCTGCTGATCCACTCCCGCGGTGGCAATGAGCACGACGCCGGCAGCGTGATTTCCATGGCGATGCTGAGCACCTTTGTCGCGGTACTGGTTTGCGGTCATCTGGCCGATTGGTTGGGGGCCGCGCGCTCGATTGCAGCGCTCGGCCTATTGCTGGTGGTGGCATGCCTGGGCTTTGCCCTGGCGCCGGGGTTCGGCGAAGGCTTGATGATATTTGGCCTGGCGTTGGGGTTGGGTTGGGGGGTGTTCTATACCTTGGGGCCGATCATCGTGGCCCTGCTGGTGAACCCCGAGCATCGGGCCCGCTACTTTGCGCTGCTGTCGGGCAGCATGATGAGCGGCATCGGCTCTGGCCCCTTGCTGGGGCGGGCCGCAAGTGCGCTGGGGCTGCCGCTGACCAGCGCTTTTTACATCGCAGCGTTAGCCAGCCTGGTCGGCGTGGTGATGTTCTGGCGCCTGGGTGCCCATCTCAAGCAGCAGGTGAATGCCCCGCTGGCAAAAATCTCGTGGGTCGCCACACGCCAGGTACTGTCCTCCAAAGCGGTGTTCGCGATCCTTATGGTCGGCCTGGGCGGTTGTGTTTTCGGTGGATTGTCTTCGTTCCAAACCAGCTATGCAGCGGCACATTCGTTGGACTACTCGCTGTTCTTCCTGGGCTTTCTGAGCGCTGCGATCACCAGCCGTCTGTTGATTGCCGGTTTCGTGGTCAAGCGCGATGCATATGGCGCGGCGTGTGTGTTGTCGGGGTTGATGCTGGTGTCGGTGTTGCTGTTTGCCTTTGGGGTTTCGGGCAGCTTCAGCTACTTGCTGGCAGCAATCACTTTGGGGGTGGGTTACGGCCTGACGTACTCGGTGATCAATGGGTTGGTGGCGAATGAAGCACCTGCCGGCACTACGTCCCAGGCCTTGCTGCTGTTCAGCCTGGCGTATTTTGTCGGGGTGCTCGGCTTTCCCCTGTTGGCGGGCAAGATCATCGTCGATTACGGCCTGCCGACACTGCTGGCGAGCGTGTTGGGTGTGGCGACGTTCAATTGGTTGATCACGGTGGCGCGGCTGGTGTGGCGACGAATGTCGGTACACAAAATCCTGCAGGTGAGCTGAGACCGCTCGCCGCCAGCGCACATGGACACCCCATAGCGCCTAGCGCTGGGCGGCCACCAGTAACATCATCGGCCGTTCCAGCTCTTCCGCCAGTTCTGGACGGGCTTTGAGGTCCGCTTCACTCGGCCCCCACTCTTCGACGTGACTTAGCGTAAACCCCGCCTGGATCAACAGATTCAGCAACGTGCCCAAGGTGCGGTGTTGTTTGATCACACCCTCCGCCAGCCAGTTCGTTACTCGTGGCCCTTGCAGCTGATAGTCATCGACTGGCCAGCTTTTGCGACCTTGTTCGTCAATCAACCAACCTGGGTTGCGTGGCGCCATGAAGATCGGATGTTCGATGGAAAATACCAAGCGACCGCCAGGGAGCAGCGCCTGATGGATGCGCTCGAACAGTCCCTTGAGGTCGACGATGTAATGGAAAGCCAGGGAGCTGTAGGCCAGATCGAATGCGCCCGCAGGAAGGTCGAGGTGTTCCAGGTCGCTTATCGCATAGGTGATGGCGGGCGCCGAGGTCATCTCTGTTGCTCGCGCCAACATCTTCTGCGACACATCCAGCCCAAGGACATGAGCAGCGCCCTGCTCCTCGGCCCAGCGGCTGAACCAACCGTAGCCACATCCCAGGTCCACCACTTTCAAACCGGGCATCGGCGGCAACAAGGCCTGCAAAGCAGGCCACTCCGGCGCTCCGGCGAGGCCTTCGACCGAGCGGCCCATCTTGCTGTAGCCCTCGAAGAAAGTCGGTGTGTCGTAGATGTTCTGGGTCATGGGATCGCTCCGTGCTGAGTGGCGCCTATTCTGCCAACAACGCATCCACTTCGGCAGTACCCGGTGACGTTGCCGGACCCCAGCGTGTGACGGCCAAGGCTGCGGCGGCATTTGCGCGACGCGCGGCTTGCGTGGGCGGTAAACCAACGGCCAACCCGGCAAGAAACACACCGGCATGGGCATCGCCGGCACCATTACTGTCGACCGCCGTCACCTTGAAACCTGGTACATGCTCGGCTTTGCCTCGGCAACTCACCCAGCAACCATTCGGCCCATCGCGCACCACCAGCAATGTCTCGACAGGCAGATGGCGATTGAGGTCGAGCAGTGCGTCGGCAAGCGAACGGGCGCCGGTAAACGCCAGGGCTTCCGGGCCGTTGCTGGTCCAGATATCGATACGCGGCAGCAACGCGGCCATCAACGCCGAATCCGGTGCCTTGACCAACGGCCCCGGGTCGAACACCACGCTGATTTCACGCGGTAACGCCAGCAGCCAGTCGAGCAACGCTTGCGCCTTGCCCGCCAGCAACAGGCTGTAGCCGCTGACGTACACGTAATCGTCCGCGCGCGGCACGACGCCCGCCAAGTCCTCAGCGCTCAAGTCGCCCTCAGCGCCGATATGGGAAATGAAGGTGCGCTCGGTGGTGGCTTCGGTCAGTGACACACACAAGCCCGTGTCCTTGCCTTCGCTGGCGGCCTGGGCCATCTCCACGCCTTCGGCCTGCATCGCCGCGCGCGCCAGGTCGCCGAAGCGCCCGTTGCCATGACGCCCGAGATACACCACCGGCAAGCCATTGCGCCGAGCAGCGGCCATCACATTGAAGCCGCCACCGGCTTCGAAGCTGGCGGATTTCGCCAGCACGTCGCCGCCGGTCGCAGGCAGAGTATCGAGGGCCATGACCAGGTCGACGATGACCTGGCCGGTGTGCAGCAATCTAGACATTGGCGCTCTCTACTAAAGCCGGACGACGGTCAGCCGCGCCGCCCAGTACCGCATAAATCCCGCCGGCCACCAGGAAGGTGACGATCCAGCCCAGGCCGTTGTGGCCCAACCAGGAGTCGGACAAAGGCCCGGCGAACCAGATGTTTTCGGCCGTGGTGCCGATGGTGGTGAAGCTGAAGCCCAGCACGATCGCTACAGCCCAGGCGCCGAACGCACGCCATTCCACGCCACCGCGATACCAGTAGGCGCTGCTTGGGCTCACATCCAGCAAGTCTTGGGCACTGTAGTGGTGACGATGAATCAGATCGACCACAAAGATCCCGACCCACGCAGTGATCGGTACTGCCAGCAACGAGATGAAGGTGATGAAGGGGCCGTAGAAACTGTCGGCGATCAGCATGAAGTAGATGGAGCCGGCGAAGATCGCCACGATGTCGACGATCACCGCATGGACACGCTTGACCTTCAAGCCGAGGGTCAAGGTGGTGAGGCCTGCCGAGTACACCGATAAGTTGTTGGAAAGCAGCAGCCCACCAAAGGCGGTGATCAGGTACGGCACGGCCATCCAGGTCGGCAGCATGTCGCGGATCGCGATGATCGGGTCAGTGGCCGAGGCCAGGTCGTTGTTGCCCACCGACAGCAGGCCGCCGAGGGTGATCAGCAGCACCAGCGGAATGCCCGCACCAAATGCGGCCGACGCCACCAGGCGCACGGCCTTGACGCTGCGGTGCTGGTAGCGCGACATATCGGCACCGGCGTTGGCCCAACCGATACCGGTACCGGCGGCCATGGTGCCGACACCAATGATCATCGCGCTCAACGGTGCCGGAGTGGCGTTGAACACCGCGCTCCAATCAATGGTGGCGCAGAGGAACCCGCCGACCAGGATGTTCAAGGCGCCGAACACGTAGGTGGCCCACTTCTGGATCACCAGCAGCGTGGCGTGGCCCAGGCCGGAAACGGACAGGGTCAGCAACACGAAGATGGCAATGAACAGCAGGGTCAGCACCGGTGCGCTTTTCGCCTCGACCGGGGAATGGAACAGGATCGAACACAGCGACAGCAGCACGAAAGCGGCGGTGGTGGTGTTGACGGTCTCCCAACCCAGGCGCGACATCAGCGACACGATGGTCGGGCCGATGTTACCGCGCACGCCAAAGATCGCCCGGGACAAGGTCAAGCTTGGCGCACGGCCACGACGACCGGCGATGGAGATGATGCCCACCACCGCGAAGGAGCCGGCGGCGCCGAGGACCGCCACGATGACGGCCTGCCAGATGGCCAGGCCGCGAAACGCCACCAGCGTCGCACCAAGCGGCAAGCCGAGAATGCTGATGTTGGCCGCGAACCACACCCAGAACAATTGCAGTGGGTGGCCGTTGCACTCGCTTTCAGGGACCGGTTCGATGCCGCGTGTTTCCAATTGCCCGGCGCTTTGGCCGGAAGAAGTGGTGCTCATGAGGGGGTGCTCCTGGTGCCTGTATTGTTGTGGTTGTGGCAGATTTTTAAGGTGGAACGACTCTCGGTCTCCCTGACTCATCGCACTCAATGTGGGAGCTGGCTTGCCTGCTCCCACACATTTTGCTTTGCGGCGCTTAACGCAGACTGAGCAGCCCTTGGACCAGCGGCTGTAGATCCAGGCCATTGACCTGTTTGACCTGATCGATCAACGCCTCTGGCCAGCACTGCATCCCCAGGCACGCCCCCAACATCGCGCCGAGGATCGCGGCAATGGTGTCGGTGTCGCCGCCAAGGCTGGCGGCCAGACACAGGGCTTCGAAAGCGTTCATCTCGCCGACCGCCACTTGTTGCGCGAGGGCAAACGAGACCACCACCGATTCCTGGGACGCAACGGAGGTACCGATCAATTCGTAGAGCAAGTCGGCAAACAAGGCTTTGTCACCGCTGCCGACGCTTAGGGTCCGCGCCCAACTGATGCGAGTGGAAATGCGCCCACCGGCAATCCAATGACCGTGACCCTCCGCTTGCTGGGCGATCTGGGTACCGATGTTCAGTGCTTCACCCAAATCCACGCCGTTGATACCGGCCGAAACCACCGCCGCTACCGCTGCTGCGCTGGAGATGCCCAGGCTGGTGTTATGGGTGACCTGGCAGGCCTGGATCACCGACTGGATAAACTGCGCCGGGTCACTGACGTCGGCCGCGATACCCACCGGAGTGATGCGCATCGCAGCGCCGTTGGTGGTGCCGTAGCGCCCCGACTCCTCCGGGGTGTGGCCCGCAAGGATCATGTCGATTGCACGCTTGGTCGACGGGCCCAGCAAATCCTGGGAGCCCTTGGCGCGCATCACCGCTTCCCAGTCGATCAAGCGTTGGGCGAGCACGGTCGGTTGGATCTTGCCCTGGCCTTCTACCAGCAATTCGCCAACCAGGATCGCCTGTTCGGTGTCATCAGTGATCGAACCGGCGGGCATGTTCGGCGCAATGGGCTGGTCGGCATCGGCATCTTCCAGGCCCGTGATGGCACCGAAGCGCGCCCGGACCTGTTCGCGGCTCAAGGACTGGGTGGGCATGCCCAAGGCATCGCCCAACGCCAGGCCATAGAAAGCGCCGAGCGCACGGGAAATCGGGGTCATTTCGACGCTCCAAACTGCAGGTGTAGGCGAAAGTGCAGAGGGTCGAGCAAGCTTTCGACATGTTCCATGAAGCGCTCGCGGCGGTCGTAGGTGGTGCGCGAGGCTTTGAGAAACACAGTGCCGGCGGGACGACCGAGCAGTTCGGCGTCTTCATCGCTCAGGGGTTCGGCGCCGATCCATTGATCACCTTCGGCGCCAACATAGCCATAGGCCGCCAGGGTGATGGTCAGGGAATTGTCGATCAGGCCGGTCCTCGGCAGGCTTTCCAAGCCACCGACAGCAGGCATCAGCGAACGCTCCAGGGACACGGCGATGCCGTCAGTGGTGCGCCGACGGCGATCGAGCGCGATAAATTGATCGCTGCCGAAACGGCTGAGCAGGTCCGGACGGGTCACGGCTTCCAGGCGCAGGATATCGGTGGTCACCAGTGCTCCTGTATCGGCCAGCGCCTGGGCCCAGCCGCTGCGTTGGTCGAGCACCATGCCGTCAAAGGTGACGATGGAGCCGACACCGCTTTGGGTGGCGATGTAGTTGCGGCGTTTAAGCTCGGCGAGGGCTTCGCGCAGGGTGCCTCGGCTGACCGCAAACTCTTCGGCCAACTGATGCTCGCCCGGCAGCAGGAAACCGTCGGCCATCACTCCACCCTCGATACGGCGGATGAGCTCGTCGACGACGCGTTTTTTCTTATCAAATCGGACATGTCTAATCATGTACAAATTGATAACCGAAAGCGGCCGTTTCCAGCAAGATAATTATTTCAGGAAGATGAAAAAATCGGCCTCAGGGCTCCAGGCCAATACGGAAAAACTCCCCACCGCTCCAGACGCCCAGCCAGTTCTGACCGTTGATCGGACGACTCACCGCCAGCTCAACCAATTGGTAAAACGCGTTGCGGTGCACGAGGGCTTCGAGGTTGGTGCGCACCCGCAGATAGGGCGCGGGTTCCTGGGTGACGGGGTCGATCACCACCCGCAACGGGTGTTCGAGGCCTGCCTCAACCTGATCGTCAACGTTGGTGGTAAAGCGCAGTACCTGACTTTCGCCCTGCCCTTCGACTTCCAGGGTTACGGCGACAAACGGCGCATCATCGACGGTGATGCCAACTTTTTCCACCGGAGTTATCAGGAAATACTCATCGCCGTCGCGGCGAATGATGTTGGAGAACAACTTGACCATCGGCTTACGCCCGATCGGCGTGCCCTGGTAAAACCAGGTGCCGTCACGGGCGATGCGCATGTCAATGTTGCCGCAAAAATCCGGGTTCCACAGATGCACCGGTGCCGGCCCCTTGCCCTTGGGCAGTTGAGCCAATAAATCATTGGCCTTGGCGGAATCGGTCATAGGGTTTGCTCCGGTCTTACTGATCGCTCATGCCCAACAGGCCTCGGGCGTATTGCGCCAGCGGGCGGGCAATCAGATCTTGTGGCTTGGTATCGTGGAACGTCAGTAAACCGCCACGACTGCGAATGCGCACAGTATCAATCAAATATTGGGTGCTGGTCTCAATCAGCATGACCTGTATTACGCCGCTGTCGAGGCCCAAGCGATCCAGAGCCTGTTGATCGGTCCACTCATCGGCGTTGCCGATACGGTCATCGGCTGCCGCAAAGCGGCAATACAACAGGTAGTGAGCGCCTGCCGCGCGGGCTTCGGACATCGCTTGTTCGAGGCCTTCAGGCTTGTGGGCGCGGCGTACCATGGGGAAGTATTCGACGAAGCCGTTGAAAGCTTCTTCTGCCACCACGTTAGGTCGCGGATAGGCACTGCCCGGCGGCACGAACGCGCCCTGGGCGATGAAGACAAAGGAGTCTGGCTGTATGCGGATCGACGCGGTGCGGCGCGTATCACTGTGGTCCAGCAGCCCGGCGTCACTCATCTGATAGCGGGTGCCTTCGGCCATATCGCTGACGGTCATACAACCACTTAGCGTCAATGACGCCAGCAACAAAACCAGACTACGCATCCTAATCCTCCAGAGGCCGGTGACGGAAAACCGGCGAATGGGCACGTAATGCAGGTTCTGCGCCAGCTTGGGCTAGCCGCCAATGATCTTCATGATCGTCGCACCGCCAGAGAAGGCCACTTCCTGCTTGTCACCCAGGGCCTTCATCAACAGGCCTTGCAAGGCAGGCAGTGCCTGGTGGCGCGGCTTGTCCAGCAGGTCGCCGATGTAGTGACGGTTACTCGATGACAGGCAGCCATGCAACCAACCGGTGGAAGACAGCCGCAGACGCGAACAGGTACGGCAGAACGGCACACTTTCGTTGGCGATCACGCCAAAGAAGCCCTTGCCCGGAACCTCGTAGCGCACGGCCGTGGCGTCGACAGGCGCATTGGCTTGCAAGTATTCGTGATGTTCGCCGATCAGGCTGAGCAGTTGCTGCAAACTGACGAACTGCTGCAGAAACGCATTGGAATCCTTGGCCAGGTGGCCCATGCGCATCAGTTCGATAAAGCGCAGCTCATAGCCACGTTCCAGGCAATAGTCGAGCAGCGGCATCACTTGGTCGAGGTTCTGCCCGCGCAACGGCACCATATTGACCTTGATCTTGATCCCGGCAGCGCGGGCTTGGTCCATGCCGTCGAGCACAGTGGCCAGGTCGCCTCCACGCGCAATACTGCGGAAGGCGTCAGCATCCAGGGTATCGAGGGAGACGTTGATCCGGCGAATACCGGCGTCCACCAGCAGCGGCAGTTTGCGCGCCAACAGTTGGCCGTTGGTGGTCAGGCTGATATCACTGAGGCCCATCTGCCCCACCGCGCCCATGAAGGCTTCCAGCTTGGGGCTGACCAGCGGCTCGCCGCCAGTGATGCGCAGGCGATCAATGCCGGCTGCTTCAATCAGGTAAGCCACGCCACGCGCCATGGCCTCGGCCGAGAGTTCGTCCTGGGCAGCCACCAGCCGCTTGCCGTTGGGCACGCAGTAGGTACACGCATAATTGCAGGCTGAGGTCAGGCTGATCCGCAAATTGCGAAATCGCCTGCCTTGACGATCAACGATCATGGATCACTCCGGCAGAAGATATTTCGGGCGCGCTAAAAACTGACTCATAAATCAGTTTTTAGCAAGATCCTTACCTGAGTATATTCCTGGGGCACTGCACCTGGCAGTAAATCATTGGCCCATCACTGTGGCGAATGACTTACGTGGCGGGGGTTTCGCTGCTCTTCGGCTCAGCGCTTGGCAGTTCAGTGCTGTGCTTGCGCTTATTGCCCATACGCACACCGATATCCATCAGGAATTGGAAGAAGCCTTCCTGATCTTCCAGCACATTGCTCCAGAACGGTGAGTGATACAGCGCCACAGCGCCATGCACCAACGCCCAGGCGGCGCAGTAGTGGAAATACGGCGGCACGTCTTCAAGCTTGCCTTCGCTGATGCGGCCTTTGATCAGCAAGGTCAGACGCTCGAAGTTCGAGGCGCGGATCTTGTGCAACTCCTCGACCATTTCAGGCACTTGGTGGCCCTTGACCACCTTCTCTTCCAGGCGGTCGAACAGGCGGTAGCGCTGCGGATCACGCATGCGGAACTCAAAGTAGGCCCGGGACAGCGCTTCCTTGTCCTTGTCGACATCGGCCGAATGCAGCAGCTCGTTCAAATCACGCTCGTAGTCGAGCATCAGGCGCAGGTAGATCTCGGCCTTGGACTTGAAGTGCTTGTAGATCGTGCCTTTGCCGATACCCACGGCGTCCGCAATCATCTCGACGGTGACGCTGTCTTCACCTTGTTCGAGGAACAGCTTGAGTGCGGTGTCGAGAATTTCCTGCTCACGGCGGCGAAACTCACGGACCTTACGGGGTTCTTTTTGCATGAGGGAGAGGTCTGCAGAGGTCAATGTGGGAGGGTTGCGCAGAGCCAATGATACGTGGCGATACGATTTACCCAGTGCGAGGGATTATCCCGACTGAGCGGTCGTTGGGCAACGCCTATGTGAACCGGTTATACACTTAACTTTCAGTGCGCCAACGTTTTCACCCTTCTCGGTCAGAAACAATACGCAACAATGACACTCGTGCACCTGCTCAATGAGAACTCAAGCGAAGCGCGCGTATTCCAAATCTGTTTAAAAAACGACCAATCACCACTGGACTGAATCGGATACTGATCAATACTTCAGTAGTCGACGCGACATCTCCCCCAAGTGACGCGTTGACCTGGGTACCGACGGACTGCGTGCCCTTGTTTTACTCCTAATGGTCTTAGCCCGGATTCACCCCCCAGAACCCGGGTTTTTTTTGCCTGTGATTTAGCCGCTCTAGCCTGCCACGTGGGCCAACGGGAACAGACGTTTGAAGTTCTCAGTGGTCTGTTCGGCAAAACGCTCGTAGGACTCACCGCGCAGCATCGCCAGGTAATCCGCCACGTCACGCACGTATTCCGGCAGGTTCGGCTTGCCGCGATGAGGGATCGGCGCAAGGTACGGCGAATCGGTTTCCACCAGCAGACGGTCGACCGGCACCTGACGCGCGACGTCACGCAGGGCGTCGGCGTTGCGGAAGGTGACGATACCCGACAGGGAAATGTAGAAGCCCAGGTCCAGGGCGGCCTTGGCCATGTCCCAATCTTCAGTGAAGCAGTGCAGCACGCCGGCCTGGGGCAGCGCGGCTTCGCGCAGCAGGGTCAACGTGTCGGCGCGGGCGCCACGGGTGTGGACGATCACCGGCTTGCCGGTTTGCTGGGCGGCTTGCAGGTGCAGGCGGAAGGAAGCTTGCTGCAATTGGGCAGCTTCAGGCTCGTAGTGGTAATCCAGGCCGGTCTCGCCAATGGCCACTACGCGTGGGTGATTGAGTTCGTTCAACAACCAGTCCAGGGCGGGAGCCTCGCCGGGCTTGAGGTCCAGCGGGTGGATACCCACCGAGCAATCAACATCGGCATAGCGATCAGCGAGAGCTTTGACGTCGGCGGCATTTTCGGCGCTGACGCCAATGCACAAAAAGTGCCCTACCCCACGCTGACGCGCAGCTTCAAGGGCGGCGTCAAGAGAACCGCCGTGTTGGGCCAGGTCGAGGCGATCAAGGTGGCAATGGGAATCTACGAGCATAGGAAGTTACGACTTAAGTCACGGAAAGTGTCTGGCCAACAATACACCCGTCGGCCACTGAAATTAACGACGGCCGAGCAAGCCTACCCATTGCACCAGCAGCGCTTCGAGCAACAGCACGCGGTTGAGGTTAGCCTTGCCGAGGACCTTCTGGCGTTGCGCGAGGATCCAGTCCTGGATATTCAGCACCTTGTCCTGCGCACTTTTCTGCGCAAGGTACTGCACCACCTTGCGCATATCCGGCAGGCCCAGCCCGCTTTCATCCTGGGTCAACTGGTAGCGCAGGATCAGGCTGGACCAGTCGCAGAACCAGTCGAACAGCAGCAACAAGGGAATATCTTTCCAGGCGCCTTCGGCCAGTTGCGTAGCGGACTGCTCTTGCTTGAGCAGCTTTTTGACGCCATCCACCACCAGCGCCCGTTGCTCCCGCACGCCTTGGGCTTGCAGCTTTACGGCGGCCAACGGTGAACCTGCGGCCAGGGTCAATAGTTCGACCCGCTCATCCTCGGAACACTCGGGCAGCGCCTGAGCCAGCCATTGCAAGCTCATCGCCTCACTCGGCAAGGGGCAAGCCTGCTGCACACAACGGCTGCGAATGGTCGGCAGCAAACGGCTGGACTGGTGACTCACCAGTAGCAGCACTGTGTCGCCGGACGGTTCTTCCAGACTCTTGAGCAAGGCGTTGGCGGCGTTAATGTTCATCGCCTCCACCGGCTCGATCAGGACCACCTTGCGCCCCCCCATCTGCGCGGTCTGCACCACAAAGCTGACGAGGTCACGCACTTGGTCGACCTTGATCGCCTTGTCGGCTTCTTCAGGCTCCAGCAGGTAGTTATCCGGGTGGCTGCCAGCCTTGAGCAGCAGGCAGGATTTGCACACGCCGCAGGCTTCCAGGTTGACGGGTTGTTTGCACAGCAGGCTGGCCATGAGGCGTTCCGCCAACGCACGCTTGCCGATACCCATAGGCCCGTGCAGCAAATAGGCATGGGCATGGTGAGTACGGCTGGCCAATTGCTGCCAGAGATTGTCCTGCCACGGGTAGGCTTCAGCCACGGACGCGCTCCAGGAGTTTCGGCAGCAGGGCATCGATGGCCTGCTGCACTTTCGCCAGGGGCTGGGCCGCGTCCAGCAGGTAATAACGCGCAGGTTCGGCCTTGGCACGCTTGAGGAACGCAGTGCGTACAGCGTCAAAGAATGCCTGACCTTCCAGCTCGAAACGGTCCAGACGGCCACGGGCGCTGGCACGGGCCAGGCCCACTTCCACCGGCAAGTCGAACACCAGCGTCAGATCAGGGCGTAAATCGCCTTGGACGAAGGTTTCCAGGGTGGCAATACGCTCCAAGGACAAGCCCCGGCCACCGCCCTGGTAGGCGTAGGTGGAATCGGTAAAGCGGTCGCAAATCACCACGGCGCCGCGTGCCAGGGCCGGGCGAATCACTTCAGCCAGGTGCTGGGCACGGGCAGCAAACACCAGCAACAGCTCGGTGTCCGGGTTCATCTGTTCTTCACCCGGCGCCAGCAGCACTTCACGAATGCGTTCGGCCAACGGCGTACCGCCCGGTTCACGGGTCAATACCACCTCGACGCCCTCGACGCGCAAGCGCTCGGCCAGGTAATCACGGTTGGTGCTTTTACCAGCGCCTTCCGGCCCTTCCAGGGTAATAAACAAGCCAGTCACAGGCAGTCCTTAGTCAGAGTCATTGCGAGCTTTGCGGCGCGGCGGTGTCCGGCGCAGGCTCGGTAGGCACATCGGCCGGTGGCGGGGCGTCTTCCTGCGGTTTTACCGACGGCGCCGGGCTGGATCGATAATCCGCACGGCGCTTGAGCTGAAACTCACGCACAGCGGCATTATGCGCATCCAGATCATCAGAGAAAATATGGCTGCCATCGCCACGGGCGACGAAATACAGGCTGCTGCCCGACACCGGGTTCAGTGCCGCATGGATCGCCTCGCGGCCGACCATGGCGATTGGCGTCGGTGGCAGGCCAGCGATCATGTAGGTGTTGTACGGGTTGGCTTCCTTGAGATGAGCACGGGTCAACTTGCCGTTGTAGCGCTCCCCCAGGCCATAGATCACCGTCGGGTCGGTCTGCAACAGCATGCCGATCTTCATGCGCCGTACAAACACGCCGGCGATCTGCCCACGTTCTTCCGGTACACCGGTTTCTTTTTCGACCAGAGAGGCCATGATCAGCGCTTGATAAGGGTCGGTGTACGGCGCATCGGCAGCGCGTTTACTCCACTCCTGAGCGAGCACATCGTCGAGGCGGTTGTAAGCTTTTTTCAGGAAGTCGACATCGGTCATGCCACGCACGAAGCGATAGGTATCGGGAAAGAAGCGCCCTTCAGGGAACACACCAGGGTGACCGAGCTTGTCCATCACTTCGCTGTCACTCAGGCCCGAGAGGGTCTGCACAATTTTTTCGTGCTTGGCCAGGGCTGAGCGCACCTGACGGAAGTTCCAGCCTTCCACCAGGGTCAGGCTGTATTGCACCACTTCGCCGCGCTGCCACAGGCCGATCAAGCCTTCGGCGGTCAGACCGGGGGCCATGCGGTATTCGCCGCTGTGCAGGGGCTGGCCGTCGAGGTTGAAGCGCCAGTAAAGGCGCAGCCAGAAGGCATCGTCGAGCACGCCTTCAGCTTCAAGGCGATTGAAGGTGCCCGTCGGGGTTGCCCCGGCAGGCACGTCGAGCAATTGTTCCTGGGTCAGATTCAGGGGTTGCTTCAAGGCAGAGTCGAGCTTCCAGGCTGAGAAGCCCAGCAGCAAGCCTGCCGAGACCAGGCCGATCTGCAGCAGTAAAACCAGTTTTCGTATCAACTCAAATATCCAATAGCGCGCGAACAATGCCCTGCAGTTTACGGGTGAGCGGCCCAACCGACCAGCTCATCGCAGCGCACCCACGCACCGGCCAAATGCCATAAACGCTGTTGCACACAAAGACTTCGTCGGCTTGCTGCAACTGCTCGAGGCTGATGTCGACCACAGCCTGCGGGATGCCCAGCGCCTGCGCCTGCGTCAGAATCTCCGCACGCATGACCCCGGCAACCCCGCAACGATTCAGATCAGCGGTTAGTAACACGCCGTTGCGCACCAGAAACAGGTTACTGAATACGCCCTCGATCACGCGACCGGACATATCCAGCATCAAACCCTCAGCATGCTCGGCGTCTTGCCACTCGGCGCGGGCGATGACTTGTTCGAGGCGATTAAGGTGCTTGAGACCGGCCAGTAACGGCTGTTCGGCCAGGCGGGTGGCGCAGGGAAACAGGCGGATGCCATCAGTTCCATGAGCCTGGGGATAGGTAGCGGGCGGACTGCCCTGCAAGATACGGCGCACCGGGGCGCCGGGGTTGATGCCATAACCGCGCAGGCTGTCGCCGCGAGTGAGGATCAACTTGAGCACACCATCGCCAAGAGCCGCGGCATAGGCCAGCACTTCGCTGCGGATCAGCACTTGATCCGCAACCAAGGCAAGGCGCCTGCAACCCTCATCGAGGCGTTGCAGGTGGCGGTCGAGCAGCACGGGCTGCCCAGCCTTGACGGCGATGGTTTCAAAAACGCCATCGCCATACGCCAGGCCGCGATCTTTCAGGGGCACTGTGTCCGCTGGCTGACCGTCGACCCAGCTGTGCATCACTCGGCGAACCGGCGGAACACCAGGGAACCGTTGGTGCCACCAAAACCGAACGAGTTGGAGATCACCACATCGATCGGCATCGGCTGCGCTTCGTGCGGCACGAAGTTCAGGTCGCAGCCTTCGTCCGGCTCATCGAGGTTGATGGTCGGCGGAGCGACCTGATCCTTGATGGCCATCACGCTGAAGATCGCCTCAACCGCGCCCGCCGCACCCAACAGGTGGCCGGTCATGGACTTGGTGGAGCTGACCGCCAGGTTGTAGGCGTGTTCGCCAAACACCGACTTGATGGCCTGGGCTTCCGCCAAATCGCCAGTCGGCGTCGAAGTGCCGTGGGCGTTGATGTACTGCACCTGGTTGGCGTTGACCTTCGCATCGCGCAAGGCGTTGGTGATGCAACGTGCAGCACCGGCACCGTCGGACGGTGGCGAGGTCATGTGGTAAGCGTCGCCGCTCATGCCAAAACCGATCAGTTCGGCGTAGATAGTGGCACCACGCGCTTTGGCGTGCTCCAGCTCTTCCAGCACCAACGCGCCGGCGCCGTCGGCCAATACAAAGCCGTCACGGCCTTTGTCCCAGGGACGGCTGGCACGGGTCGGCTCATCGTTGCGGGTCGACAGCGCACGAGACGCGCCAAAGCCGCCCATGCCCAGGCCGCAGGCGGCCATTTCGGCGCCACCAGCGATCATCACGTCGGCTTCGTCATAGGCGATGTTGCGCGCCGCCATGCCGATGCAGTGAGTCCCCGTAGTGCACGCCGTAGCAATGGCGTAGTTAGGCCCCTGTGCGCCCAAGTGGATGGACAGGAAACCGGAAATCATATTGATGATCGAGCCCGGTACGAAGAACGGTGAAATTCGACGAGGGCCGGAATCGTGCAGCGTGCGGCTGGTTTCTTCGATATTGGTCAAACCGCCAATACCCGAACCCATGGCCACGCCGATGCGGTCACGGTTGGCGTCGGTGACTTCCAGGCCGGCATTACGCACCGCCTGAAAACCGGCTGCCAGGCCGTATTGAATGAACAGGTCGAGTTTGCGGGACTCTTTGACCGAGAGGTATTCCTCGACATTGAAGCCCTTTACCGAGCCGCCAAAACGGGTGGAATAGGCAGAAAGGTCCGTGTGTTCGATCAGACCAATACCACTGTGGCCAGCCAGAATGCCCTGCCAACTGCTCGGCACATCCGTACCCAGTGGCGACAACATACCCATACCGGTGACTACGACGCGTCTACGCGACACAGCACTCTCCTTTTTTCTAATGACGACACTTTGCTATAGAGCTAAAGAAAAAACCGCACGCTGTAACAGCAGTGCGGTTTTTCCCAACAGCAAGCGACGACTAAAAACTATTACGCCTGGTGGGCAGTAACGTAGTCGATAGCAGCTTGAACAGTAGTGATTTTTTCAGCTTCTTCGTCCGGGATTTCGGTCTCGAATTCCTCTTCCAGAGCCATCACCAGCTCAACGGTGTCAAGGGAGTCGGCACCCAGGTCTTCAACGAAGGAAGCGGAGTTGGTCACTTCTTCTTCTTTAACGCCCAGTTGCTCGGCAACGATTTTCTTGACGCGCTCTTCGATGGTGCTCATACCTTGTTTTCACTCCTAATGGACAAATTCAGGCAGCTGGCCAGTGGGTAAGTGTATAGAAAGGCTTTTCAGCTTTTCAACTGAAAGCTTCACCCCCGTACCCGGTCGACCACCTGCCTATAAATTAAGTTGCAGCTTTATAACGGATTTTAGACAGCTCGTATGACATTTTTTTGAAGCGATCCGTCACAATTTAACTCATGTACATCCCGCCGTTAACCGGGATTGTAGCCCCAGTCACGTATGCCGCACCGTCGGATGCCAGGAAAGTGACCACATTCGCGATCTCTTGAGCCTGGCCCAAGCGGCCCAGCGGAATCTGTGTCAGCAAGGCTTCACGCTGCGCTTCCGGCAGTTCACGGGTCATATCGGTGTCGATGAACCCAGGGGCTACCGAATTGACCGTAATCGACCGCGAACCGACTTCACGGGCCAATGCACGGCTGAAACCTTCCAGACCGGCCTTGGCGGCTGCGTAGTTTACTTGGCCTGCGTTGCCCATGGCACCCACTACGGAGCCAATATTGATAATTCGGCCCCAACGCGCCTTGGTCATACCGCGCAAAACACCCTTGGACAGGCGAAACAGACTGTTCAAGTTGGTATCAACGACATCATGCCACTCGTCGTCTTTCATACGCATCATCAGGTTGTCGCGGGTAATACCGGCGTTGTTCACCAGAATAGCCGGCGCGCCGAACTGTGCAGTGATTTCGGCCAGGACAGCGGCAACTGACTCATCATTGGTCACGTTCAGTTCAAGGCCGGTGCCCTGAACGCCGTTTTCCTTCAAGGTCGCGGCGATACGCTCGGCACCCGAGGCGGAAGTGGCGGTGCCGATCACAATGGCGCCCTGACGGCCCAGTTCCAGGGCGATCGCCTGGCCAATGCCACGGCTTGCGCCGGTAACCAGTGCAACTTTACCTTGCAGACTCATGCAGGCTTCTCCTTAGTTCGGGGATCAGGGGTTCAGACCAGTGCCGCGCGAGCGGCAGCAAAGGCATCCGGGGTATTCAGGTTGGAAGTCGACACGCCGTCGGCGCAGCGCTTGTTCAAGCCAGCCAGGACTTTGCCCGGGCCACACTCGACCAATTCTGTGGCGCCATTGGCGGCCAGGGTCTGGACCGACTCAACCCAGCGCACCGGCTTGTAGAGTTGCTCCAGCAGGTCGCGCTTAAGGGTATCGAGGTCGGCGGCAACGGCCGCGCTGACGTTCTGCACCAGCGGGATCTGCGGCGCTTGCCAGTTGATGGCGGCGATGGACTCGGCAAAACGCTCGGCGGCCGGACGCATCAGCTCGCAGTGGGACGGCACGCTGACCGGCAAAGGCAAGGCACGCTTGGCGCCACGCGCCTTGCAGCCTTCGATGGCGCGCTCGACAGCCGCCTTGGCGCCGGCGATTACCACCTGGCCCGGGGAGTTGAAGTTTACCGCGCTGACGACTTCGCCTTGGGCCGCTTCAGCGCAGGCTTCAATCACAACAGCATCATCCAGACCGAGGATAGCGGCCATGCCGCCCTGCCCGGCCGGAACGGCTTCCTGCATCAACTGGCCACGACGCTCAACCAGCTTGACCGCTTCACCAAGGGTCAGGCTGCCCGCAGCCACCAGGGCGCTGTATTCGCCCAGGCTGTGACCGGCCACGTAAGCCGGGCGCGCGCCGCCTTCGGCCAGCCACAAGCGCCACAGGGCGATCGAAGCGGTCAGGATGGCCGGCTGGGTTTTATCGGTTTGATTGAGTTGCTCTTCCGGCCCCTGCTGGGTCAGCGCCCACAGGTCGTAACCCAGGGCATCGGAAGCTTCCTTGAAGGTTTCCAGGACCAGCGGATATTGCGCGCCCAGCTCGGCCAACATGCCGAGGGACTGCGAACCCTGCCCTGGAAAGACGAATGCGAGGGATGTAGACATGTAACAAGCCCCTAATGATCTGGTCGTCAAAAATACGCGCTCCTACGGTGGGAGCGTACGAAACTGACAGATTGGATGGTCAATTGAACTGGCCGGTCACATTTAAGCACTCCCGGGCCGATTCGCCTAAGGCAACAGATCCTCAAGACGGCCGTGCAAGCGTTGCGGCAGGTTTTCCTGGATCTCGATCAACGCCCGCGCAATCGCACTTTGAAAGCCCTCTACGCCCGCCGAGCCATGGCTCTTCACCACAATGCCTTGAAGCCCGAGAAAGCTTGCACCATTGTGCCGCGCCGGCGCCAGGTCAGCCTGCAAGCGTCGCATCAACGGCAGCGCTAGGGCACCTACCATGCGCGACGCCAGATTCTGCTTGAACAAGGCTTCGATACGCGTGGCAATCATGGTCGCCAAGCCTTCGCTGGACTTAAGCAGGATATTGCCGACAAAACCGTCGCACACCACCACATCCGCCTCGCCACGGTACAAACCGTCACCTTCGACAAAGCCGATGTAATTCAAGCCCCGCGCACCTTGCAATAAGGTGGCGGCGAGCTTGACCTGCTGGTTGCCCTTAATGTCCTCGGTGCCGATATTCAGCAACGCTACCCGAGGCCGGGCCACGCCCAGCGCTTCGGCAGCCACCGAGCCCATCACGGCGAACTGGAACAGGTGCTCGGCACTGCAATCGACGTTCGCACCCAAGTCCAGCAATTGGCAATAGCCTTTCTGCGTCGGAATTGCCGCGACCATCGCCGGTCGATCAATACCCGGCAGCGTCTTGAGCACATACCGCGACAGTGCCATCAGGGCTCCAGTATTGCCGGCACTGACACAGGCTTGCACCTTGCCATCACGCAACAACTCCAGAGCCACACGCATTGAAGAGTCGGGCTTGCCGCGCAGGGCCGTCGCCGGCTTGTCATCCATGCTGATGGTTTCGCTGGCTGGCGTAATAGTCAGGCGCGCGCGATCCACCGCCGGATGGCTGGCAATCAGTTCTTCAAGGAGGGAGGGTTGACCGACGAGGGTCAGGTGCAGCGAGGGCGTGGCGGACAGGCTGGCAATGCAGGCCTGAACAATGCTGCGGGGACCGAAGTCCCCGCCCATTGCGTCTATCGCGATGACTAGAGCAGACAAGTGATTACTCGTCAGCGCCCTTGTCGATCACTTTACGGCCACGGTATACGCCTTCTGGCGATACGTGGTGACGCAGGTGAATTTCACCGGTGGTTTTTTCTACAGACAGAGTGCTCGCCGTCAGGGCGTCGTGCGAACGGCGCATGTCACGGGCGGAACGGGATTTTTTGTTCTGCTGAACAGCCATAATTGATTAACTCCTAAACGTTTGGGTCACGCTTTAACTGCGCCAATACACTGAACGGGTTGGACCGCGTTACCTCGTCCTCGCTCGGTTCGAGCTCGTCATCGAGCCCCTCCGGCTGCTGGCATTCTTCCGGATGATGAGCAGGCACAATGGGCAAGGCGAGCAAAAGCTCCTCCTCGATCAGTGCATGCAGATCCAAAGGATCTTCGCCCAGTTCCAGCACGTCATAACCTTTCGGTAACGACTGGGTATTCGCACCCTCCTTCACCACAGCGTAACTGCATTCGCTGTGAATCGGCAGGGTGACCAGCTCAAGACAACGCTGGCAAACCATTTTGACTTCGGTGTCGATAAAGCTGTGGATTACCACAGACTTACGTTCATCTCGTTCAAAAACGAATTTAGCCTGCACCGTACCGACAGTGTCGGAAAGCGGGTCGCAGAGTCTCTCCAAATCGGCCAGCAGCAACTCACCTTGAAGGGAAGTGCCACGATCTGCCAATTTGCGCGGGTCAACGTGAGGTGGAATCGGGTCATTCAACATAGGCGCAGCATTATAGGGATGCACCCAGCCATGTCAAAGGAAATTCAGCCCTGTGCGTCAGCCGGTCGCCCCGCTAGAATCCCCCGCAGCCCTGAGGAGACGCCCATGCTGCCTTTATTACTCGCATCCAGCTCGGTTTATCGCCGGGAATTGCTGAGCCGCCTGCACCTGCCATTCATCTGCAGCTCACCGGATATCGATGAAAGCCATCGCGCAAATGAGTCCGCGATTGAGCTGGTCAAACGCCTGGCCGAAGAAAAAGCCCGCGCCCTCGCCAGCAGCCACCCAAGACATCTGATTATCGGCTCGGACCAGGTGGCCACATTGGAAGGCCGCATCATCGGCAAACCCCACACCTTCGAAAACGCCCGCGAACAGTTGCTGGCGGCCAGCGGCAAGCGTGTCAGCTTCCTCACTGGCCTGGCACTGCTAAATAGTGAGACCGGACACTGCCAGGTGGACTGCGTGCCGTTTACCGTGCAAATGCGAGCGTTGGATGCTGAGCGTATAGAGCGTTACCTGCGGATCGAGCAACCCTACGACTGTGCAGGCAGCTTCAAGGCCGAGGGGCTGGGCGTGAGCTTGTTCCAGAGCACCGAAGGTCCGGATGCCACCAGCCTGGTGGGACTGCCGCTGATTCGCCTGGTGGACATGTTGCTGGCCGAAGGCGTGCAAACGCCTTAAGGCCACCACAAAACCAGTGCGGGAGCTGGCTTGCCCGCTCCCACACTTTAAACTCTGCGCCTGCTAGAACTCAGCGCAAGGTCGGGCCTTGAAAGCCCATGTACAACGCCAACTTCTCAGCCACGCTGGCACCAAGTTTCTTGGAGAAACGGTCAAACGTTGACTCTTGAACGGTGAAGTCCACCAGCTCTTTCTCGCCAATCACATCCCGCGCCACCGAACTGGCACTGCCCAGGCCATCGATCAAGCCCAGCGGCAAAGCCTGCTCGCCCGACCAAACCAGCCCGGAGAACAGCTCTGGGTGATCTTTATCCTTCAGACGATCCCCGCGACCCTGCTTGACGCTGGCAATGAACTGACGATGGGTAGTGTCGAGCACGCCCTGCCAGAATTGGGTTTCATCAGCCTTTTGCGGCTGAAACGGGTCCAGGAACGACTTGTGCTCACCCGAAGTGTAGGTCCGACGCTCCACACCCAGCTTTTCCATGGTACCGACAAAACCGTAACCCGCCGCCGTGACACCAATGGAACCTACCAGACTGGCCTTGTCGGCATAGATCTGGTCAGCCGCACTGGCAATGTAATAGGCGCCCGAGGCACCCAGATCGGAAATCACTGCGTACAGCTTGGTATCCGGGTGCAATGCACGCAGACGGCGGATCTCGTCATACACATAGCCCGACTGCACAGGGCTGCCGCCCGGACTGTTGATGCGCAGGATCACGCCTTTGACCTTAGGGTCTTCGAACGCAGTACGCAGACTGCTGACGATATTGTCGGCACTGGCTGACTCCTTGTCGGCAATCACCCCGCGCACTTCGATCAATGCGGTGTAGTTGCTGCCGCGAGTGGCGCTCTTTTCCACGTCCATCAGCGGACTGAACAGCGCCAGCATGCCAAGCAGGTAAACAAAGGTCAGCAGCTTGAAGAAGATCCCCCAACGCCGTGCACGACGCTGCTCCTGAACACCGGCCAGGAGGGTTTTCTCCAGCAGCTTCCAGCTTTTGTCATCACCGCTTTCGGCCTTTTCGGGCGCTTTCCACTCATCACTCATGCCATCAACCCCAGCAAAGACTTATTGAGCCCGACTTAGCCAGGCCTGCAATTCGGAAAAATGATCAATCGTCAGCCTGGGCTCGTATTGCTGCAAGGCCTCGGCTGACTGGGCGCCATAGCTGACTGCCACGCTGTCCATGCCAGCGTTGCGCGCCATCATCAGGTCGAAGGAGGCATCGCCCACCATCAACGCCTGGCGTGGAGCTACGCCACAATGCGCAAGAATCTGCTCCAGCATCAGGGGATGGGGCTTGCTGGCGGTTTCATCCGCAGCGCGGGTGATATCGAAATAGTCTTCCCAACCATGGGCCTTGAGTACACGATCCAGGCCGCGACGGGCCTTGCCGGTAGCTACGGCCAGGTGATAACCCTCGGCGCGAAACGCTTCCAGGGATTGCCTTACGCCATCAAACAGCGGCGAAGGCTCAGCTTCCAACGCAATGTAGTGATCAGCGTAGTGCTGCCGAAACGCTATCAACTCTTCGTCGCCGATCTCCGGGTACAAGGTGCGGATCGCCTCAGGCAAGCCCAGGCCGATGATGCCCTTGACCGCATGGTCGCTGCACAGCTCGAAGCCCGAACGGGTCGAAGCCACGTGCATCGACTCAACAATCCGACCAATGGAGTTGGCCAGCGTCCCATCCCAATCAAAAATCAGCAGCTTGTAATCAAGGTGCGACACTCAAACGCTCCACGGTTTTGGCCCACATTTCATCGACCGGCGCCTGCAGCTTCAGTTCACCGCCATCAGGTAACGGCACTGTGAGCATGTAGGCATGCAAAAACAGGCGCTTGCCGCCCAGATCGCGAATCTCCTTGGAGAAATCCTCGTCGCCGTACTTGGTGTCGCCAGCAATGCAGTGACCTGCATGCAGGGTATGCACACGGATCTGGTGGGTACGACCAGTAACCGGCTTGGCCTCAACCATGGTGGCGAAATCGCCGAAACGGCGCAGCACCTTGAACAAGGTCAGGGCTTCTTTGCCCTCCTCGTCCACTTCCACCATGCGCTCACCGGAACGCAGGTTGCTCTTCTGCAACGGCGCGCGGACGCTCTTGATGGAACTGGCCCAATTGCCACGCACCAGCGCCATGTAGCGCTTGTCCACGCCATCGCCACGCAGGGCGGTGTGCAGGTGACGCAACATGCTGCGCTTCTTGGCGATCATCAACAGGCCGGAAGTGTCACGGTCCAAGCGGTGAACCAACTCCAACTCCTTGGCATCCGGACGCAACTGACGAAAGGCTTCGATCACGCCAAAAGTCAGGCCGCTGCCGCCATGAACCGCAATGCCGCAAGGCTTGTTGATCACAATCAGCTTGTTGTCTTCGAAGACAATCGACGCTTCAAGGCGTTGCAACAGGCCTTGGGCCAATGGCACGGGCTCATCACGTTCAGGCACACGAACTGGCGGTACACGGACGATATCGCCCGCCTGCAGCTTGTACTCAGGCTTGATCCGGCCCTTGTTCACGCGCACTTCGCCTTTACGCAAGATGCGGTAAATCAAGGTCTTGGGCACGCCTTTGAGCCTGGCCAGGAGAAAATTGTCGATGCGTTGGCCGGCATATTCCGGCGAGACCTCGAGCAGCTGGACGCTGGGGGTCTGGGGGGCGGTAGTCGTCATGACGGCGATGATAACAATTTTTTATGGAATTGAAGCACTTAATCATTGCTGCTATAGTCGCGAACGCCGCCAAAAGCGGCCTGGACAGAGGACTTGCGGCAAACTGCCGGCCCTGACCATCGCAATTCATCAGGACGCGAGGCCGTCCTACGGGGCTTTCGCCACCTTGGAAGGCTCGAGATTGTAACAAGCGCAGGTGACATGAGGCCTGAAGCGAGTGCAGAAAGCAGAGTGAATACTCGCGTTCTGCGCCGATATTTACGGCCAGTTCACAAAGTGCAGTCAGTCTTGAGCCAGACCATGGCGAATGCTTCGGAAACAACGCCTGTTAAGAGCTGAGTGAGAGCGCAGTCGCCCACACCTAGTCTTGTTTAGCCATGAGCGTGGACTCCCCATTGGAGAACACGGTAAATGCCAACCCGCTGCGGATTCTGCGCGCGGCAGCACCCGAATTATCAGGGATACGTGTAGGGTGGAGATGCACAACCGTCGGACCGTGTAGCACTAGGCTTATATTTAGACGCTTCATCTCGTCCACAGTCGCCGGTTGATTCCTCCTCCTGACCTTAGCTTTTGTTGAAGTGGTGCCTTTGTCACCACCGCTAACAAGCAGGACGCGTCCGTCGCGATACCGGCCCAATTGGCTGGTTTTTGCTGGACACTGGAGTGGCCAACCACTCTTGACGCACCTGACACCGACCGTGAGAAGTCGTGTGTGCCGAACGCCGTTTCCGGCAGCCCGGAAACCGACGGTACAACATGAAAAGAATGCTGATTAACGCAACTCAACCCGAAGAGTTGCGTGTTGCACTGGTAGATGGCCAGCGCCTCTACGACCTGGACATCGAATCCGGTGCACGCGAGCAAAAAAAGGCCAACATCTATAAAGGCCGTATTACTCGCATCGAACCAAGCCTTGAGGCTGCCTTTGTCGATTTCGGCTCCGAGCGCCACGGCTTCCTGCCCCTCAAAGAAATCTCCCGCGAATACTTCAAGAAAGCCCCTGAAGGCCGCGTGAACATCAAGGACGTCCTGAGCGAAGGCCAGGAAGTTATCGTTCAGGTCGAAAAAGAAGAACGTGGCAACAAGGGCGCAGCCCTGACCACCTTCATCAGCCTGGCTGGCCGTTACCTGGTCCTGATGCCGAACAACCCACGTGCCGGCGGCATTTCCCGTCGCATCGAAGGCGAAGAACGCAACGAATTGCGTGAAGCGCTGAACGGCTTGATCGCACCTGCCGACATGGGCCTGATCGTTCGCACTGCCGGCCTGGGCCGCAGCAGCGAAGAAATGCAGTGGGACCTCGATTACCTGCTGCAACTGTGGACCGCTATCAAAGAAGCGTCCCTGGATCGTTCCGCGCCGTTCCTGATCTATCAGGAAAGCAACGTGATCATCCGCGCCATCCGCGATTACCTGCGCCAGGACATCGGCGAAGTGCTGATCGACAGTGTTGAAGCCCAGGACGAAGCCCTGACTTTCATCCGTCAAGTGATGCCGCAGTACGCCAGCAAGATCAAGCTGTACGAAGACAGCGTTCCGCTGTTCAACCGTTTCCAGATCGAAAGCCAGATCGAGACCGCCTTCCAGCGCGTGGTCGAACTGCCTTCCGGCGGCTCCATCGTGATCGACCCGACCGAAGCCCTGGTGTCCATCGACATCAACTCGGCGCGCGCCACCAAAGGCAGCGACATCGAAGAAACTGCCCTGCAGACCAACCTGGAAGCGGCTGAAGAAATCGCCCGCCAGCTGCGCCTGCGTGACATCGGCGGCCTGATCGTGATCGACTTCATCGACATGACCCCAGCCAAGAACCAGCGCGCCGTGGAAGAAAAAGTCCGCGAATGCCTGGAAGCTGACCGTGCCCGCGTGCAAGTCGGCCGTATCTCGCGCTTCGGCCTGCTGGAAATGTCCCGTCAGCGCCTGCGCCCATCCCTGGGTGAAAGCAGCGGCATCGTCTGCCCGCGTTGCAACGGCACCGGCATCATCCGTGACGTTGAATCGCTGTCTTTGGCGATCCTGCGCCTGATCGAAGAAGAAGCACTGAAAGACCGTACCGCCGAAGTCCGCGCACAAGTGCCGATCCCGGTTGCCGCTTTCCTGCTCAACGAAAAACGCAACTCGATCACCAAGATCGAACTGCGCACCCGTGCCCGTATCGTCATCTTGCCGAACGATCACCTGGAAACGCCGCACTTCGAAGTGCAGCGCCTGCGTGATGACAGCCCGGAAGCCCACAACAACCAGTCCAGCTACGAAATCGCTGCTGCCGCTGCTGAAGTGGAAGAAGTCCAGCCGGCTGCCGCGACCCGCACACTGGTTCGCCAGGAAGCTGCCGTTAAAACCGCGCCGGCCCGTGCCAACGCTCCAGTCCCGACTGAAGTTGCCGCTCCGGTTGCCGCTCCGGCCGCCCTGCCTGAGCCAAGCCTGTTCAAAGGCCTGGTGAAGTCGTTGGTGAGCCTGTTCGCGACTAAAGAAGAGCCTGTTGCTCCGGTAGTGGTTGAAAAACCGGCTACCGAGCGCCCGGCGCGTAACGAAGAGCGTCGCAACGGTCGCCAGCAGAGCCGTAACCGCAACGGTCGCCGTGACGAAGAGCGCAAGCCTCGCGAAGAACGTGCACCGCGTGAAGAACGCGCTCCACGTGAAGAGCGTGCGCCTCGCGAAGCCCGTGAAGAAACCCCGGCCGTAGCCCGTGAAGAACGTGCACCGCGCGAAGAGCGCGCACCACGTACTCCTCGCGCTCCGCGTGAAGATCGCAAGCCACGTGGCGAACGCGAAGAACGTGTGCGTGAACTGCGCGAGCCACTGGACGCTGTGCCAGCCGTTGCTGCTGAAGCGACCACCGAAGAACGCCCGGCGCGCCAGCCGCGTGAAGAACGCGCACCACGTGAAGAGCGCCAACCGCGCCCACCGCGCGAAGAGCGTCAACCACGCGCTGAACAAGCCGCTGCCGACAGCGAAGAAGAAGTGCTGACTGGCGAAGAGCAACTGCAGGAAGATGGCCAGGACAACGCCGAAGGTGATCGTCCACGCCGCCGCTCCCGTGGCCAGCGTCGTCGCAGCAACCGTCGTGAGCGTCAACGTGATGCCAACGGCAATGTGATCGAAGGCTCGGAAGAGACCGGCGAACACGCTGAAGGCGCTACCGACGAACCAACGGGTGCCGAACTGGCTGCCGGCTTGGCCGTTACCGCTGCCGTTGCCAGCTCGGTCATCAGCGCGCCTGCGCAGGCCCAGGCTCACGAGCAGGCTGAGCGTGCTACTGCTGCTGTCGTGGAAACCGCCGCTGTAGAAGCGCCAGTCGCCGACACTCCAGTGGTTGAAGCGCCGGTAGTTGAAGCAACTACTCCGATTGAAACCCCAGTGGTTCCGGAAGTGGAAGTAGCACCGGCTCGCGAAGCCCAACCAGAAGTGGAAGTGGCTGCTGTTGAGCCTGCTCCGGTGGCTGAGCCTCAGCCCGTGGTTGAAGCTGTTGTTGAAGCGCCGGTTGTCGAAGCCGCCCCGGTAGTGCGTGAAGTTCGCGAAGAACAGACTGCCTTCCAGTGGACCGCCGAGCCAGCCGCGCCGGTTGAAGCGCCAGCCCCTACCCCTGTGGTAGAAGAGGCGCCTGCACCGGTTGCCGAAGTGGTTGAAGCGGCCCCGGTTGTGGTTGCCGAGCCTGCACCAGTGGTTGAAGCCCCTGTGGTTGCCGAAGTCGCCGCTCCAGTGGTTGAAGCTGAAGCCGCTCCTGCCAGCGCCCTGACCGAAAACGGTCGCGCGCCGAACGACCCACGTGAAGTGCGTCGCCGTCGCAAGGAAGCTGAGGCCGCTGCCGCTGCCGCCGCTGCTGCACCGGCCGTCGCTGAAGCCGTGGTTGAGCACACTGCCCCAACCATCGACGAGAACCTGCGTTCCGTTGACGAAGTGGTAGAGCACACCCCAAAGGCCCTGGAAGCAGAGCACGAGCCTAAACCCCTCGTCTGATTCCATCAGCCACTAAAAGCCCCGCCTGAGTAATCAGGCGGGGCTTTTTTATGCCCGGACACATACGCTGTGATCAACATGAGCGTACGGCAGTTCGCCCTGAGCGCTATCCCAATTGGTCAGAATCCACGAACGGTCTATCCAGAAATCACGGGCTTATTTTTAAACCTGTGCTCCTGAGATTATGCGGCACCTCTTCACAACAAGGAGTGACCCGCATGACAGACCATTCGATCAAAGGCAAAGTCGTTCTTATCGCCGGTGGAGCAAAAAATATGGGCGGGCTGATCGCTCGCGACCTGGCACAGCACGGCGCCAAAGCGATAGTGATCCACTACAACAGCGCATCAAGCAAAAACGACGCAGATGCGACCGTTGCTGCGATCAAGGCTTTGGGTGCAGAAGCGGTATCCTTTCAAGCGGACTTGACCTCAACCGGTGCCGTCGAAAAGCTGTTCTCCGATGCCGTAGCCGCGGTAGGCAAGCCCGATATTGCAATCAATACCGTCGGCAAAGTCCTGAAAAAACCGATGTCCGAAATAAGCGAGAAAGAGTACGACGACATGATGGCCGTCAACGCCAAATCGGCATTTTTCTTCATCAAGGAAGCCGGTAAACACCTCAACGACGGCGGCAAGATTTGCTCTATCGTCACGTCCTTGCTCGGTGCCTTTACACCCTTCTATGCGGCCTATGCAGGCTCAAAAGCCCCTGTCGAACACTTTACGCGGGCCGCCTCGAAGGAGCTTGGCGAGCGAGGGATCTCCGTAACGGCGGTAGGCCCAGGTCCCATGGATACGCCGTTCTTCTATCCGGCCGAAGGCGCCGATGCGGTCAGTTACCATAAAACCGCCGCCGCACTGTCGTCGTTCTCCCACACAGGCCTTACCGACATCCAGGATGTCATTCCCTTTATTCGCCACCTGGTCAGTGACGGCTGGTGGATTACCGGCCAAACAATTCTGATCAACGGCGGTTACACCACCAAGTAATCTGCAACGTGGAGAGCTGCCCACTGCTTTATCAGTATTTGCGCTGCCCGCCTTGGCAGCTTCTATGCTGATCCAGTTATTTCGATAATTTGCCGGCATCTTCGCGACATTGGAGCCCGTTGCCTACATGGCAAACTTGCGTGTACAGGCAACCCCGGGCGAAACATCCCGGCGAGACGGTAAAGCATTGAAGCGCAAACCTCGGTAGCCACAGTATGGAAAAGTTCGAGCAGTACCGTGTATTCGTACAAGTCGCTGAAATGGAGAGCTTCATCAAGGCCGCTCGGGTTCTCCAACTACCGAGGGCCACAGTGTCGGCGGCCATTCAGCAATTGGAATTGAGTGTCGGCACTCGGCTCCTGCACCGAACGACGCGTAAGGTATGCCTGACGGCGGACGGCACTCGACTGCTGGAACGTACCCGACAACTACTGGCTGATATCAGTGAAGTAGATCAACTGTTCCACACCCATCAGACCCAGGTCGCGGGACGTCTGGACGTTGATGTTCCCAGCCGCATTGCGCGTCGATTGATCGTACCCGCACTCCCAGACTTTTTGAGGGATTACCCCGCGTTACAACTCGCCCTGGGCTCCACCGACCGGGCGATAGATCTGATCGAAGAACGTGTCGACTGTGTCGTCAGATTTGGAACCCCACACACCAGCAGCTTGGTGGTCAGGCCTCTGGGGCGGGTTGCCCTCATCAACTGTGCGAGTCCTGGCTACCTGGCGACGCATGGCACCCCTGAACACCCAAACGAGTTAACCAAAGGCCACGTAGCGGTCGGCTATGCGCCTGGTATTTCGGGTGCTGAGCTGCCATGGCAGTACATGCAGAACGGCATCGAAAAAACGCAAGTCCTGCCCGCTGACGTGATTGTGAACAACGCAGAAAACTACATCGCTTGCTGCTGTGCCGGGCTGGGTTTGATTCAGGTTCCCAGGTTCGATGTACAACACTTGATCAACGTAGGCGTGTTGGTAGAGGTAATGCCGAGGTATCGTCCGGCACCTATGGAGGTCTCGGTGCTCTATCCGGACCGCCGTCAGCGCTCCCGGCGCCTCAGCGTATTCATAGAGTGGCTTGGCACATTGATGTCACCTTATTTTGAGAAATGACGCAGCCATGCGGCGCTCTTGAGTTTTCGCGAGCACGTCCACTCCTACAGGTTGAAGCTCAATGACTGCGGCACATCCACGTCCCATAAAACGCCAGGATCATCCACCTGCACTTCCCTTAAGGCAGCATTCGTAAACAACGGCCTGGCCCCACGGTCGCCCGTCAACGTCATCAAGGCAGGGCCGAACGCCCGACCGAACGCAACAGGGTGCCCATACTCGCCGGCATGCACCGGCACGTGAATGCCCTCGACCTCTAGCCCCTCCATCACTTGCGTGATGCTCGACGGACGAATAAACGGCATATCCCCCAGCAACACCAGCCAACCCTGCGCCGAGGCACTGACCGCAACGGCCGCAGCAATACTGTCGCCCATGCCAGCCGAATGCAGCAGCAACACTTCACAGCCATGCACTTGCGCCAGGCGAATGACCTCGACCCGACCTGGTGAGGTCACCAACCAACGCTGAGTTACGCTCTCAGGCAAGTTCAACAGCACCTGCTCGATCACCGGCCGCACCACGCCATCCCGGCCGACGCAATCAGCCAGCAATTTGTCTTTGTCTGCCCCCGCCTCGGCCCGAAAACGACTGCCCTGCCCTGCTGCCAGCACAATCGCCGCAACGGTCACTCGGCCACCACCGGCAATGGCTTTTTCTGCATCGGTGCCACGCCGTTCTTGATCGCGACAATTTCAGCCATCAGCGACAGTGCAATTTCCGCAGGCGTATGGCTGCCGATATGCAAACCAATCGGCCCATGCAAACGCGCAATCGCCTCTGCCGACAAACCCAGCGCCGCCATGGTCTCCCGACGCTTGTGGCTATTGACCCGCGAACCAAGGGCGCCAATGTAGAACGCCGAAGAATTCAACGCCGTCAGCAATGCCATATCGTCCAGACGTGGATCGTGGGTCAGGCAGACGATGGCCGTGCGTTCATCAGTCTGAATATTCAGCACCGCCTCATCCGGCATGCCCGGCACAAAGCGGCCGTGCTGCTCTTCCCAGCCGTAGACGAACTCTTCGCGCGGATCGCAGATCAGCACCTCGAAATCCAGCAACCGCGCCATTTCCGCCACATAGCGCGACAACTGCCCGGCACCGATCAACAGCAGACGCCAGCGTGGGCCGTAGATGGCTCGCAGGCGTTCGTCATCGAAGGTCACGACATCGGTCTTGCTCGCACCGCTCAAGGTCACTTCACCGGTGGCCAGGTTCAGCTCCCGCGCGACAATCTGGTGATCCTCACAACGTGCCAGCAGTTGCGAGACCCACTCCCAGTCGCCCACACGCTCTTCGGTCAGGCGCAACGTACCGCCGCAAGGCAGGCCAAAACGCGCCGCTTCATCGCGTGTAACGCCGTAGGTCACCAACTGCACTGGTGGCCCGTCATCGGCCAAGCGCCCATCCTGCAAGCGCGCAATCAAATCATCCTCGATGCAGCCGCCGGACACCGACCCAATCACCACGCCATCGCCACGTAACGCCAACATCGCCCCCGGCGGACGCGGCGCGCTGCCCCAGGTCTGGACCACGCTGTACAACACCACCCGTTGCCCGGCGCGGCGCCATTCGAGCACGCTGCGCAGGACATTCAGATCCACACTGTCCATCAGGCCTTCGCCTCCTGCCAGCCTTGCAGCTGGTAACGTACCGGCAAGTTACGGATGCGCTTACCCGTGGCGGCAAAAATCGCATTGCACAGCGCCGGTGCAATCGGCGGCACGCCGGGCTCACCGACACCGCCCAACGGTACCTCGCCTTTTGGCGTCACCAAGTGCACAGCGACTTCCTTGGGTGCCAGAGACATGCGCGCCACTTCGTACATGTGGAAGTTGTCCTGCTGGACCTTGCCGTCCTTGAAGCTGATTTCACCCAGAACCGCGTTACCCAGGCCCATCACACAGGCACCTTCGAACTGCGAGCGGATGCGTTCCGGGTTGATCTGCGGACCACAGTCCACGGCAATATCGGCTTTGTGCACGATCAACGTGCCGTCGCCTTTGACTTCCACTTCGATCACCGCCGCCACGTAGGTCACGAAGCTGTAGTGCACCGCCAAGCCCAATCCTCGGCCTTTGGGCAGCGTACGCCCCCAACCGGCCGCCTTGGCGGCGGTTTCCAACACGCCACGCAGACGCGCGGTGTCGATCGGGTAACGCTCAGGGGATTCGCCGTAGTTCCATTCATCGCTCAGGGTCTTGGGATCGATCTGACGGTCCGGCCCGAGCAACTTGATTTGATACTGCAACGGATCTTGCCCGGCCTTGTGCGCCAACTCATCAACAAAGCTTTGAATCGCGAAGCCATGAGGGATGTTCGACACCGAACGGTACCAGCCCACGCGGGTGTGAGCGGCGGCCTCGGGGTTTTCCAGGCGCACATTGGGAATCGCGTAGGCCATGTTGGTAAAGCCCATGCCCAGCTCAAACGGCGCCTCGTGGTTCATGCCCGGCGCGAACAGCGCGGTGATACTCGGCGCGACGGTGCGATGCAGCCAGGCGGACGGCAGGCCGTCCTTGTTCAGGCCAGCCTTGAGGTACTCGGCGGACACGGTATGGAAGTAGGAGTTGTGAATATCATCTTCACGGGTCCATTGCACCCGCACGGCCTTGCCGGGGAACTCCTTGGCCAGCACCGCCGCTTCGATGATGAAGTCCGGCTTGGATTTGCGCCCGAAACCACCGCCCAGCAAGGTGACGTTAAACGTGACGTTGTCGAACGGCAAACCCAGACGTTCGGCGATACGCTCACGCGTCACTTGCGGCGCCTGACTCGGCGCCCACGCCTCGCACTGGCCCTTGTCAAACCGCGCAATGGCGACCATCGGTTCCATCGGCGACTGGGACAAATGCGGCAGGTAGTACGCCGCCTCCAGGGTGCTGTCGGCATCGCCCATAGCTTGATCGAGGGTGCCGGTATTGCGCACCACCTTGCCCGGCTTCAATGCCGCCGCTTCCAGCTCCTTGCGGTAGTCGATGGAGTTGTAGCCCGCGTTGACGCCGTCATCCCAGACAATGTTCAGCGCCTCACGGCCTTTGATTGCCGCCCAGGTGTTACTGGCCACCACGGCCACGCCACCCAGGGGTTGGAACTCGGAGGGCAAGGGCCGGCTTTCGATTTCCAGCACCTTGACCACACCGGGCACTTTCAACGCCGCGCTGGCATCGTAGGATTTGACCTTGCCGCCATACACCTGCGGTCGCGCGATGGTTGCGTAGAGCATGCCGTCGAAATGCACGTCGGCGCCATACACCGCGCGACCGTTGACGATGTCGGCACCATCGATGGCCTTGACGCCCTCTTTACCGATGTAACGGAACTCCGACGCAGGCTTGAGCCGCAGACTGTCACGTGCCGGAACCGCCAATGCACCGGCCGCGGTAGCCAATTCGCCGTAACCGAATTCACGACCGCTCGGTTGGTGAATCACTTTATGCAACTGTGCACGGCATTCGCCGACCGGGACTTTCCATTGCTCGGCAGCCGCCTGCTCGAGCATCGCCCGAACGCCGGCGCCGCACCGCCGCATCGGCTCATACCAGTGACGCATGCTGCGCGAGCCGTCGGTGTCCTGGTTGCCGAAACGCACCTCGTCGCCCGGCGCCTGCTGGACCTTCACGCGTGCCCAATCGGCTTCCATTTCATCGGCCACCACCAGGCTCAGGCTGGTGCGCACGCCCTGGCCCATTTCCGAACGGTTGCACACCACAGTCACCGTGCCGTCGGTGGCGATACTGACGTAGACCTTGGGGTCATCGATCAGCCCATTGGGCATCCCGTCGCCACCGTATTTCTTCACGGCATCGGCGGCGAAGGCATCGGGCAGGCCCCAACTGGCGGCAATCACCAGCGCACCGGTGGCACCCACGCCCTTGAGGAAGGCACGGCGACTGAGGTTATTGAGGACGAAATCAGCGGGTAACTGGCTCATGCCTTGGTCCCCTGCAGGTGAGTAGAGGCTTGGCGAATCGCAGTCTTGATGCGGTTGTAGGTGCCGCACCGGCAGATATTGCCGACCATTGCCTCTTCGATCTGCTCATCACTGGGGTTGGGGTTGGTTTTCAACAGCGCGGTGGCCGACATGATCTGCCCGCCCTGACAATAACCGCACTGGGCCACAGCAGTGTCCAGCCAGGCTTGCTGCACCACTTGGCCGATAGGGTCGGTGTGCAGGTTGTCGATGGTGCTGATGGCCTGGCCTTTCACCGAGCCGATCGGCGTGATGCAACTGCGCGCCGGTGAGCCGTCGATATGGAGGGTGCATGCGCCGCACAGGCCCATGCCACAGCCGAACTTGGTGCCGTTGTAGCCCGCCACATCGCGGATCGCCCACAACAGCGGCATATCCTCGGTGACATCCAGTTGATGATCTTGACCATTGAGCTTCAGGGTAATCATGGGCACGCCCGCCTATTCGTTTAGGGGCGAGCCATCTGTTGCGACAGGTCACACAGGTTCGGTGCGCACAGATGGGCTCAGGCTGAGGAGGCTCTCTTGTGAAGACGGGTCTTCACCGGGCCTTTGATGGAGCATTGACTTAATGTAAACCAAAAAACCCGAGAGTGACCGGGCACAAATGCAAACGCCCCGAACAAGTCGGGGCGTTTGTGGGTGGCTTTGGCGTCAGTTCACGCCATCAGCGTATTACTTGATGGCAGGTGCAGGGCCTTCGGCCACGCCCAGGTCATCTTCCTGACGGGTGTCGGAGATACCGGTACCGCCGGACGCCAGCTCGCTTTGCAGCTTGTCGGTGTCCAATTCCTTGACCCACTTGGCCACAACGATGGTGGCAACTGCGTTACCTACCAGGTTGGTCAGTGCGCGGGCTTCGGACATGAAGCGGTCGATACCCAGGATCAGTGCCAGGCCGGCAACCGGCAGGTGACCAACAGCCGACAGGGTGGCTGCCAGAACGATGAAACCACTACCGGTCACGCCCGCAGCGCCTTTGGAGGACAGCAGCAGCACCAGCAACAGGGTGATCTGGTGGGTGATGTCCATGTGGGTGTCGGTCGCCTGGGCGATAAACACGGCAGCCATGGTCAGGTAGATCGAAGTACCGTCGAGGTTGAAGGAGTAGCCGGTTGGGATCACCAGGCCTACTACGGATTTCTTCGCGCCCAGACGCTCCATCTTGATCAGCATGCGTGGCAGTGCGGATTCGGAGGAGGAAGTACCCAGTACGATCAACAGCTCTTCACGGATGTAGCGAACCAGCTTCAGCACGCTGAAACCGTGCGCGCGACAGATGGCGCCCAGCACCACGACCACGAACAGGATGCAGGTGATGTAGAAGCAGATCATCAACTGGCCCAGTTGCACCAGGGAACCTACACCGTAGGCACCAATGGTGAACGCCATGGCGCCCAGGGCACCGATTGGCGCGAGCTTCATGATCATGTTGATGATGTTGAACATCACGTGGGCGAAACGATCGATGAAGTCCAGCACCGGCTTGCCGTAGGCACCCAGGCGATGCAGGGCGAAGCCGAAGATCACCGAGAACATCAGTACTTGCAGGATGTCGCCGTTGGCGAATGCGCCGACGATGGTGTTCGGGATCACGTTAAGCAGGAAGCCAACGATGCTCTGGTCTGCACCGGCGGTCACGTAGGCAGCGACTTTCGAAGCGTCCAGGGTAGCTACGTCGATGTGCATGCCGGCGCCCGGTTGCACAACGTTCACCACAACCAGGCCGATCAGCAGGGCGATGGTGGAGACGATTTCGAAGTACAGCAGCGCGTAGCCGCCGGTTTTGCCGACCGATTTCATGCTTTGCATGCCAGCGATGCCGCTGACAACGGTGCAGAAGATGATCGGGGCGATGACCATTTTGATCAGCTTGATAAAGCCGTCACCCAGTGGCTTGAGGGCCACACCGGTCTGCGGGTAGAAGTGACCGAGCAAAATACCGATAACGATTGCAACGATCACCTGGAAATACAGGGATTTGTAGATTGGCTGACGAGTCGTCATTGCAAAATTCCTCAATCGTCCCGTGTGGCAAAGATCCGCCATTGCCCACGACACTTGAATTGCGAACCCTCCTGCACTGGAGGGATTTGTTGTTTGCGAGATCCTTGAAAGCAGGCCTGCGCTGTAATCTTTATCGCAAACGCCGTGCCACTTTCCTGAAAAACCCTGAAGGCCTTTAGACATCAGGGCTGGAGGATTTCAGTCACCCTCCATGGCATCGAATCAGATGGCGGAATTCCGCCCACGCACCCAATCCCGTCCTACAATTTGGCGGATATCCGCCTTGTCGCCCCGGCCAGTGATGGCTAACATCCGCCACTCCATGGACGAGGCCCTCACATGCGTGAACGTACCATCGCCAGTCACTACGCCCGAGCTGCCCTCGGCGGTGCGCGCCGGGCGGGTTACGACTATTCGGGCCTATTGCTACAGGTGGGCATCACTCCGGAGTTATTGACCGAACCCCGCGCCCGCATCGCCCCGGAGCAATTTACCCGGCTATTGCAAATGCTCTGGCTGGCGCTGGACGACGAATACCTGGGGTTTGCCGAAGGCCCAAGTAAGCGCGGCACCTTCGCCATGATGTGCCACGCGCTTATTCACTGCCGCACCCTGGAGAAAGCGCTGGAACGCGGCTTATTATTTTATAGCCTATTCCCCCAGGGTCCGCGCTGGCAGCTGACCAGAGAGGGCGACATGGCCCGCTTGAGCCTGGACGACTCGCAGTTGTGGGACCCGGATCACTTCCTCAGTGAGTGCCTGTTGGTCATCTGGCATCGCTTGGGCAGTTGGTTGATCGGCCAACGTATTCGTCTGCACCAGGCAACGTTCAGCTACCCGATGCCGGCCCATGCTGGCGAATATGACCTGCTGTTCCCCTGCCCCCAGGTATTCGGTGCACCGAACAGTAGCTTGGTATTTCCCAGCCGCTACCTGAGCCTTCCGCTGCTGCAGGACGAACGCACCCTCAAGCACTTTCTGGAGCGCTCCCCCGCCGATTTGCTGTCTCGCCCGGACGAGGGCGACAGTTTGAGCAGCCAGTTACGCCGCCTGCTGAGCCGCGATCGCACGCCCTGGCCAGACCTGGAGGCCGTCGCCCAACACCTGCACATCAGCCCGCAAACCCTGCGCCGGCATTTGCGTGAAGAAGGCACCAGCTTTCAGGCACTCAAGGATGAGTTACGACGGGACATCGCCATCTACCACTTGGGGCGGGCGGATTTGTCATTGCAGGAGATCGCCGAGCAGTTGGGTTTTTCCGAACCGTCGGCGTTTCATCGGGCGTTCAAGAAGTGGACGGGGCTGACGCCGGGCGCTTACCGCGCTCAAGAAAACTAAATACTCTCGTAGCAGTTGTCGAGCTTGAGCGAGGCTACGTAGACCGCACCACCGTCATCGAGCAAGGCACTGGGCAACTGCTACGGGATACTAGATTAAAGGGCAGGAAAGTGAATCTTGAACGCCGCGCCACCCAGCGGTGAGTCACCCAGGGTCAGGCGCGCGCCGTAGCTTTCGATGATGTCCTTGACCACCGCCAAACCGATCCCCTGCCCCGGATGCTGGCGGTCCAGCCGCTCACCCCTTTGCAGAATCCGCGCACGTTGATCGGGCGGCACGCCAGGGCCGTCATCTTCAATGCACAGTTCGGTGCCTTCGAGGTTCTCCACCAGGCTGATGCGCACCTCGCTCAGGCACAGGCGATAAGCGTTTTCCAACAGATTGCCAAGTAATTCGAGCAAAGCGCCCTTCTCGATGGGCACATCGCACTCTGGCGGCAGCTCAAAGGACACCGTGACGCGTTTATCGCGGTAGACCTTGTCCAACGTGTCGCACAGGCTTTGCAGCACCGGCTCAAGGCGAACCTGATGGCGCACCAAGCCGCTTTTACGCAGGCTCGCGCGCTGCAATTGGTAGCTGATCTGCTGGCTCATGCGCTCAATTTGCGATTGCAGCACCCACGCCTGATCGCGATCTTCGGGGCGCTGGGCCATGTCTTCGCTCACGCCCTGCAACACCGCCAGCGGGGTTTTCAGGCTATGGGCCAGATCGTCGAGGGAATCGCGGTAGCGCGTACGTTGTTCGCGCTCGCTGTGCAGCAAACGGTTGAGAGAGCCGGTAAGCCGTAGCAGCTCACGCGGGTGTTCTTCGGTGAGGCTTTCGCGGGTGCCGCCTTCGATCTGGTCAAGTTCCTGGCTCAGGCGCCGCAAGGCTTGCAGGCCCCAGGTCAGGCCCAGCCACAACAACGTCAGCAATACGAGCAAAGCCGCACCAAACCCCAGGTAGAGGTTTTCCCGCAGGCCTTCGAGGGTCAGCAGGTATTCGCGCACCGGTTGCAGGGCGACGATACTGAACGCCGCGCTCTTGCCCCCCAGCAGCTTGACCTCGACGTCATACACGAAAAATTCCTGACCATTGGCTTCGCGAATCCGCGCAAACTCGTTGCCACGCCCGTCGTAGCGCGGCTTGTAGTTGATGTTTTCTTCCTGGGTCGCCCGCGAACGCCACACCAGATGGCCTTCACGGTCGTAGATATAGCCGAGCAGCCGACTGTCGGTGAGGTTGAAGCGTTCATCCGGCAGCTGCGCCGGCATCAACAGGCGGTTATTTTCGACCCGCGCGGCGGAAATCAGGGTGGTGACATCCGACGCCAGGCGCTGCTCGATGGAGTCCTGCAACGCCAGGCTGAACGCACCTTGCATGGCGGGCAACAAGCCCAGCATAAACAACACGGCCAGGGTGGTGGCCGCCAGCATCAAGCGCACACGTAACGAGCGAATCAACGGCAGCGCTCATTGAACAGGTAACCGAGGCCCCGCACGGTGTCGATCGGCTTGAACCCCGCCGGGCCTTCCAGCTTACGACGCAGGCGGCCGACCAATACTTCGATCACGTTCGGATCACGCTCGTCGTCATCGGGGTAGAGCTGCTCCATCAAGCGGTCCTTGGCGACCACTTGCTGATGGTGACGCATCAGGTATTCGAGAATCCGATACTCATAGGCCGTCAGCGCTAACGGCTGCTCATCCAGGGACGCTTGCTTGCGATTGAGGTCCAGCAGCAACGGGCCCGCGACAATGGTCGACTGGGTAAAACCGCTTGAGCGGCGCAGTAAAGCGTTCATCCGGGCCTCCAGTTCTTCGAACTGGAACGGCTTGACCACGTAGTCGTCGGCGCCGGCGGCCAGGCCTTCGACCTTGTCCTGCCAATTGCCGCGCGCGGTGAGAATAAGGATCGGGAAGGTCTTGGCCTGGCTGCGCAGTTGGCGAATCAGGTCCAGGCCGCCCATGCCGGGCAGGCCCAGGTCGATGATCGCCAGGTCATGGTTGAATTGCCCGGTCTGGTACAGGGCTTCCTCGGCATTGGCCACAGCTTCGACCACATGCCCGCTGTCGGTCAGGCGGGTCAACAGGTGATGACGCAACAGCGCCTCATCTTCCACCACCAGCAATTTCATAAGGCTCTCCAAGGCGATTCAACTGTCCGACAGGGGGATATCATAGCGGCCCTGCAAGTCTTGCGGGCGCAGTTTAATGCCATTGTATTGGCCCGTCAGGTGTTCGTAGCCGGTGCGGTAACCCGGTTGCGGGGCGGTTTGCCCCAGGGACTGGCCCCACGGCGCGGCCTGGCTGCCCGCGTCTTCGAAGCTGACACGATGGATCAGGTTGCTGGACTTCTTGGTTTTCTCGCTACCAAAGGCCGCAAATGCACCGTCGGACGCCTGGACCCCGGCAGTGGCACTGAGCATGGTTAACGCCAACATCAGCTTTTTGATCGCAGTCATGGTGCTTACCTCTACGCGTTTGGCTGTTGAAGCCAGACTACGCAGGCGCCCCTGAACTCCCCCTGAACAGGCTCTGAACCTCGCCTGAACCGTTACGGGCTATCCACTGGCGCGCCAACTCGGCAAAATACCGCACATGACGCCATTACCCGCTTGCTGCACCCCACTCGATGCCCATTGGCCGTTGCCCGCCCCCTTGCCTGGCACGGTGTTTCTCAGCACTCGGTTCGATCCCGCCTTATTAATCGCCGATGACTTCCAGCGCTGCGCTGTGCCGCCACCGGCCAGCATCCAACGCTCAGTGGCCAAGCGCCAAGCCGAGTTTCTCGCCGGCCGCCTGTGCGCCCGTGCAGCGCTGCAACAACTTGACCACCTGGAGTGCGTCCCGGCTATCGGCGAAGACCGTGCGCCGGTGTGGCCTGAGCACATCAGCGGGTCCATCACCCACAGCACCGGGCATGCGGCGGCCATTGTCGGGCACAAGGCGCAGTGGCGCGGGCTGGGGATGGACCTTGAAAATGTGCTGACGCTGGAGCGGGCGGAACGCCTGGCCGGGGAAATTCTCACCGCTGATGAGCTGCAACGCATGGCCGCTATCCCGCGCGAGCAAGTCGCCCTGCTGGTGACGCTGACGTTTTCGGCCAAGGAGAGCCTGTTCAAGGCGCTCTACCCGATTGTGCAGAAGCGCTTCTACTTTGAGCATGCCGAAGTGTTGGCGTGGTCCGAATCGGGCCATGTACGGCTGCGCTTGCTGACGGACCTGTCTGCCGAGTGGTGCCATGGCAAGGAATTGGATGGGCAGTTTGCGCTGCATGACGGGCAGTTGTTGAGCCTGGTGGCTATCGGCGCCTAATACTCCCCGTAGCAGCTGTCGAGCGCCAGCGAGGCTGCGTTGGCAGCACCGCGGGAATCAAGTCTGGCGCGAAATCGAGTCGCGCCTGACGCAGCCTCGCTGGCGCTCGACAGCTGCTACGGGAACATACACATCAGGGTTTGTCTTGATCTCGCGGCCAACTGAGGCTGAAACACGCCCCACCCAGGTTGTTGCTCTTGCTGATCAACGCCCGGCCGCCATGCCAATAGATAATCCGCCGCACAATCGACAAGCCCAGGCCGTGCCCGCCCGAAGCACGTGTGCGGCTGTCGTCCAGGCGCAGGAACGGCGTAAAGATGCGCTCCCAGGCGCTTTCCGGGACGCCCGGGCCATCGTCCTCCACATCAATGCGGCAACGCACTTGGCCGACTTGGTAGCTGATCAACACCTGGCCCTGGGCATGGCGCATGGCGTTGCTCACCAGGTTTTGCAGCGCACGGTGCAGGTAGCGCGGCTCGGCATCGACCCAAGCGTCGTCCCAATGCGCCGAGGACAGGCAGATACCCCTTGTCACACTGACCTGCGGACGCAGTGGCGATAATTCGCCGATCACCTGATCAAGCAATGCACTGAGGTCAACGCGCTGGAAATTCAGCTCCGGCGCCCCCTGTTCCAGGCGTGCGTAGGTGAGCATTTCGTCCACCAGGCCATCGAGGTCCTGGATGTCGTTGTCCATGCCCTCCATGTATTTACGCCGCGCTTCGGGGGTGGCAGCGTCGCCGATCATCTCCAGACCAAAGCGCAGGCGCGCCACCGGTGTGCGCAGTTCGTGGGACACCGCGCGCACCAGTTCGCGCTGGATCGCCAGCAATTGTTGCAAGTGTTCGGCCATGCCATTGAAGGCCGCCGCCAAGCGCCCTACAGAGTCGGCGCCACGGGCCGGCACGCGCACTTCAAGGCTGCCTTTGGCAATGCGGGTGGCCGCTGCCTCCAACCCTTTGAGACGCCGCTCAAGCTGGCGCACCAGCAAATAGACGATCAAGCCGATCAAGGTCAGGCTGATCAAGGCGATCAGGATCAACCATTGCGGCGGGTAAGGATTCATCTGATACAGCGGGCCGATGTCCAGCACCCAGGGTGTACCGACCATCCCGGCAAATACGCGGATCGAATCGCCACCTTTGCCCAAGGCCATCACCGTATCGCCTTCCGATACCCGGCGGCGCTGGTCGTCGTCCATATCCGCCTGGTCGAGCGCCATCAGGTGCATCTCAAAACCAAAACCCTTGGCTTCTTTTATGTCTGCCAGCCGCTGTGGCTGCTCGGCCACCGGAAAACGCACCAACTCGTCAGCCAACAGGTAAATAGTCGCACGCGCCAATTGTTCGCTGATCTGCTGCACTTCGCCGGTGAGTACCAACTGTTCCTGCTCACTGACCAGGCGCAGCACCCGCGCCGCATGCGGCCCGGTCTGCTGTACCAGCACCTGGCCGCGTTGCAGGCGATTACGTTGGCTCAGGTCCAATTGGGCATCGGTGAGCGTGCGCAATTCCAGAGGGATGCCTAACAAGCGTTCCCAAATCGCCAGGGCACGCTGGCGCTCGATCGGGCTCATGGGTTGCAGGTTGTCGCCCATCAGCGCAAAGGTGCCGTGGGCCAGGCGTTCACGGTACTGGCCGCTGCGCACCTCGTTGAGCAGGTGCAGCGCTAATACGCCGAGCAACGCCACCAAAATAATCGCCGCGCACATGCCGCCGTAGATACGCAGGAAGATCGAGTTCACAGCGGCATATCGGCAGCGGCTTCGGGGACGAACAGGTAGCCTTTGCTGCGGATGGTCTTGATCAGGCGCGGGTGAATCGGGTCGTCGCCTATTTTCGGGCGAATGCGTGAGATGCGTACATCAATGGAGCGGTCCTGGCCGTCGTAACCGATGCCGCGCAGGGCGATGAAGATTTCTTCGCGGGACAAGATGCGGCCGGCATTCGCCACCAACAGCCACAGCAGGTCGAACTCGGCACTGGTCAGCTCGATGCCACCTTCGTGCAACCAGGCTTCGCGCAGGGCGTTGTCCACGACCAAGGGGCCGAATTGCAGGCGGCGCTGCTGTTCCACGGCGGCCGGTTCCGCCGGTTCGCTGCGCCGCAGCAAAGCCTGGATACGCGCCAGCAATAAGCGCGGGCGCACGGGTTTGCACACGTAGTCGTCGGCGCCCATGTCCAGGCCCAGCACCTGGTCCATGTCGTCGGTGCGCGCAGTGAGCATCAGAATCACGCCGTCGTAGCGCTCGCGCACTGCGCGGCAGATGCTCAGGCCATCTTGGCCGGGCAGCATCAGGTCGAGGATCACCAGGTCCGGTTGTTCGGCGATGATGCGTGCCGCGGCCAAGGCGCCGTCGCTTTCCACCGATACCCGCAGGCCGTTGCTCTCCAGGTAATCACGGGTCAACTCGGCCAATCGCTCGTCATCCTCGACAATCAATATTTGCCAGGCTTCTTGTTCCACAGGTGACCTCGATGTCCATATATAGAAGAAAGATCGCCCCCCGTGTTCTTTTTGTCATGTTCGGGAGGCATAACACTGCGTGTACAGGCGCCGATTGTAGCCATGGGCCAGGCCTCCAGCACAAGCCGGTAAATCCGTTCGGTGATCGCGTTTTTTTGTGATAGGGTTCGCGCCCTCAAAATTCCAACCGGGTGTTTTTGCCTCGGATTATTCGGTGACAAACGGTGTAATCCAGCAGCACTGCGGCCTACACGGGCATTCCACGTTTCATACACATTTTACCCACAGCGTTATCCACAGGTAGTGCGTTGCTAAGCCCCCCAAAACGCATTATCTTGTACCTCGGCGCTAAAAAAACCCTACATGTAGGGTTTTAAGCGAAAAACCAAACACAGATCAGACAAGAAACTCAAGCGCTTTCTTGCTCCCGTTTGGTTGAACTAATGCCTTTTTTGAAAGCCCAAACCGCGCACGCGGATGGCAGCCGTTTTCCAGCTTCAAGAGCAGAAAACGGTACGGGTGTTGCAGTGCTTGACGCGAGCAACTGTCACCCACTAGGAATACGGCGAAGGGCTCTTTAGCTCCGAACCGAAGACTTCGGCATGGAAGCGGCGCGATGAGCTCCCTTCCTCCTGTCCCGAAGTTGTTATGCCAGGCCCAGGCCTGCTGTAAGTGCTTCAGGACGGAACGGTGGGCACCGTGATGGTGCCCAAATAAATATAGAATGTGGAGACAACCCCCCATGCAAACCGACACAACTCGCGAGAACCCGCAAGGCTCCGTGCCGCAGGCCGCTGATTCAAATCTGGATCTGTCCGCTACCGCACCCGGCCAACTGCGAGTGATCAAGCGTAACGGCACTGTCGTTCCTTACACCGATGACAAAATCACCGTCGCCATCACCAAAGCGTTTCTTGCAGTTGAAGGCGGCACCGCTGCTGCCTCGTCGCGCATCCACGACACAGTTGCCCGCCTGACTGAACAAGTCACCGCGACCTTCAAGCGTCGCATGCCATCGGGCGGCACCATCCACATCGAAGAAATCCAGGACCAGGTCGAACTGGCCCTGATGCGTGCCGGCGAGCAGAAAGTGGCCCGCGACTACGTGATCTACCGTGATGCCCGCTCCAAGGAGCGCGCTGTACGTTCCCCAGCTGAAGAAGCTGCCGTACAAGCTCACCCATCGATACGCATCACCCTGGCCGACGGTACGTTTGCACCGCTGGACCTGGGCCGCCTGAACACCATCGTCACTGAAGCCTGCGAAGGCCTGGAAGAAGTCGACGGTGACCTGATCCAACGCGAAACCCTGAAAAACCTATACGACGGCGTGGCCCTGACCGACGTCAACACCGCCCTGGTGATGACCGCCCGTACCCTGGTTGAACGTGAGCCGAACTACTCGTTCGTGACCGCGCGCCTGCTGATGGACACCCTGCGTGCCGAAGGCCTGGGCTTCCTGGGCGTCGCCGAAAGCGCGACCCACCACGAAATGGTCGACCTGTACGCCAAGGCTCTGCCTGCCTACATCGCCAAGGGCATCGAGTTCGAATTGCTGAACCCGGTCCTGGCTACCTTCGACCTGGAAAAACTCGGCAAGGCGATCAACCACGAGCGCGACCAGCAGTTCACCTACCTGGGCCTGCAAACACTGTACGACCGTTACTTCATCCACAAGGACGGTATCCGCTTCGAACTGCCGCAAGTGTTCTTCATGCGCGTGGCCATGGGCCTGGCGATCGAAGAGAAGCAGAAAGAAGATCGTGCGATCGAGTTCTACAACCTGCTGTCGTCCTTCGACTACATGTCGTCGACCCCGACGCTGTTCAACGCCGGCACCCTGCGTCCACAGCTGTCCAGCTGCTACCTGACCACCGTGCCGGATGACCTGTCGGGCATCTACCACGCGATCCACGACAACGCCATGTTGTCCAAATTCGCCGGCGGCCTGGGCAACGACTGGACGCCAGTGCGTGCACTGGGTTCGTACATCAAAGGCACCAACGGCAAGTCCCAGGGCGTTGTACCGTTCCTGAAAGTCGTGAACGACACCGCCGTAGCCGTTAACCAGGGTGGCAAGCGCAAAGGCGCTGTGTGTGCCTACCTGGAAACCTGGCACATGGACATTGAAGAGTTCATCGAGCTGCGCAAGAACACCGGTGATGATCGTCGTCGTACCCACGACATGAACACCGCCAACTGGATCCCTGACCTGTTCATGAAGCGTGTCTTCGACGATGGCCAGTGGACCCTGTTCTCGCCATCCGAAGTGCCGGACCTGCACGACCTGACCGGCAAGGCCTTCGAAGAGCGTTACGAGTACTACGAAGCCCTGGCTCAGTACCCTGGCAAGATCAAGCTGTTCAAGACCATCCAGGCCAAAGACCTGTGGCGCAAAATGCTCTCCATGCTGTTCGAAACCGGCCACCCATGGCTGACGTTCAAAGACCCATGCAACCTGCGCAGCCCACAGCAGCACGTAGGCGTGGTCCACAGCTCGAACCTGTGCACCGAGATCACCTTGAACACCAACAAGGACGAGATCGCCGTTTGCAACCTGGGCTCGATCAACCTGCCGAACCACATCGTCAACGGCAAGCTGGACACCGCCAAGCTGGAACGCACCGTGAACACCGCCGTTCGCATGCTCGATAACGTTATCGACATCAACTACTACTCGGTACCACAGGCGCAGAACTCCAACTTCAAGCACCGTCCGGTTGGCCTGGGGATCATGGGCTTCCAGGATGCGCTGTACCTGCAGCACATTCCGTACGGTTCGGATGCTGCGGTCGAGTTCGCCGACAAGTCCATGGAAGCGGTCAGCTACTACGCGATCCAGGCTTCCTGCGACCTGGCCGACGAGCGCGGCGCCTACGAGACATTCCAGGGCTCGCTGTGGTCCAAAGGCATCCTGCCGCTGGACTCGCAACAGATCCTGATCGAAGCCCGTGGCCAGAAGTACATCGACGTTGACCTGAACGAATCCCTGGACTGGGCGCCGGTACGTGCCCGTGTGCAGAAAGGCATTCGTAACTCCAACATCATGGCCATCGCACCGACCGCCACCATCGCCAACATCACCGGCGTGTCGCAGTCGATCGAACCGACCTACCAGAACCTGTATGTGAAATCGAACCTGTCGGGCGAATTCACCGTGATCAACCCGTACCTGGTTCGCGACCTCAAAGCCCGCGGCCTGTGGGACTCGGTCATGATCAACGACCTGAAGTACTACGACGGTTCGGTGCAGCAGATCGAGCGCATCCCGCAAGAACTCAAAGAGCTCTACGCGACGGCCTTCGAAGTGGACACCAAGTGGATCGTTGACGCCGCCAGCCGCCGTCAGAAGTGGATCGACCAGGCTCAGTCCCTGAACCTGTACATCGCCGGCGCTTCGGGCAAGAAGCTGGACGTGACCTACCGCATGGCGTGGTACCGTGGTTTGAAAACCACTTACTACCTCCGCGCCCTGGCCGCCACCAGCACCGAGAAGTCGACCATCAACACCGGTAAGCTGAACGCTGTTTCCAGCGGCGGTAACCACGGTGATGATTCGGTACTCGCCGCACCTGCCGGCCCGGCGCCAGTGCCTAAGGCCTGCGCGATCGACGAGCCGGATTGCGAAGCTTGCCAGTAAGCTGAGCGATGGCTGAAAGCCCGCTAACCGAAAGGTTAGCGGGCTTTTTTGTTTCGCTACAGGGCCATGCTAGACAAATGCGTATGCCCCTCCCCAGTACCAGTCCTCTTCCTTAGGCTGGCCACCTTGCGCCCCCCATAACTCTACCTTCCCTCCGATCACTGCCATTGTGTGGCCGTCATAAGCGACAACGCCCAATGCACCACTGGCAAGCTCATCACTCGAAGACTGCCTGTACAGACCTTTGAGCCCCAAGCGATTCAGCACTTCATCGGGGAGCTCACCGTCGTTCAAGCTTACCAATGCGTCCATATAGCTTCTCTGGGCATTGTGATCATTACCGTTACCGCGCCCTTCATTCCCTTCCATATAGGCCCGCTTGGCACTGGCGGCGTACATGAAATTGGCGTTGGTCATCATTTCAGGATCAGTTCCCTCGAACCGGGCCTGCTGTGCCGCCTGCGCCAATTCACCTTTGCTCAAGTGAAGCTGGAACCCATCCCGCATCTGCACGTCATAGCCATCGCCTGACGTTTTCACATCTCTGAATACGTCAGTAGGTTTTTTGCCAAACTGCATCATTGCTGTCTTTATCACTGCAACCGTGGTGCAATTTCCGTCCGGCCCCTGCTTGAAACCAGCCCAGATATTGTCAGCCTCGTTGCCCGTGCCTGGCTTTCTTCCGGGATTGCTCTTGTCCGGCTTGTAGTCTGTGTAACCAGCCCCCTCGGTAAAGGGTTTATTGGTCATGGACTTTACGGAGCCAAAATTACTCTGATTAACGTTGCCGTTGCCAATGGGTGTCGGAGAAGGAGTGGCTAAGCGCTCACTCGCAAACAGTTCCGGAAACAGCGCCTTCAACAGCATGAGTAAATGTTGAGAGGCATCATTCCTCAGTTGCTCCAGGATCGCTTTGAACTTTTCGTCTCCCAGCTCCTTTCTCTTTTCATTCAGCTTGTCACGAAGGTCCTGAACGGTCTGGTTCTTGAAGGTTTTCTGGGCTTCATCAAGCGCTTTGAGAAGCGTGTTGACCGCCTCCTTGCTGGTATCGACATTATCCACTTTGTTTTCTGAACGACCTGCTCCCCAAGCCGCAGCCACGTCACACACACCCTCGACCCCGTTACCGGCCATCGACGAATTCCACATACCAACATCACCTTGTAGTAATTAGGCCCAACACCGCTTTGCTAGCTGTGTGGAAAGAACGAAGTAGTCGGTTCCAACAAAGGCATGTCGTCTCTTGATGGGCGCGCGGTGGGAAGAGTCCGTGATACCAAATAGCACGCAAAAAAAAGCCCCTCGATCAAGGGGCTTTCGTTTCGCTTACGCGTCAGACCAACCGCATCAAGTCATCTGAATGATGGTCTGCATGATGGTGCTCTGAGTGGAGATGGTCTTGGCGTTCGCCTGATAGTTGCTCTGGGCCTTGATCAGGTCCACCAGCTCGTTGGTCAGGTTGACGTTAGAGTTCTCCAGGGAGTTGGCCACGATCGAACCCAGGGTGCCGGCTTGCGGGGTGTCATAGCCCGGCTGGCCGGAAGCGAAGGTTTCCTTCCATGTGGTGCCGCCAGCTGGCTGCAGGCCCTGCTCGTTGTTGAAGCTGGCCAGGGAAATCTGGCCGATCGCCTTGCTCTGCTGGTTGCTAAAGGTCGCGAACAATACGCCGCTGCCGTCGATTTTCAGGCCAGTGATTTGGCCAGTGGCGTAACCGTCGGTGGTCGGCGGGTTGCGGTAGGTGGCCGAGTTGTATTGGGTGATGTTGCCCATGTTGACCGCGATACCGGTAGGGTTGGCATTCGCACCGTTTTTCGTCCAGACGCCGTTGGTCACAGTACCAGGCACCCACCCGGAAATGGTCAGGGTAGTACCGGTCACACCTGCCCCGGCAATACTGGTGAGCTTGCCGGAACCGTCAAAGGTCAAGGTCGACGCTACTGGCGGCGTCGACGGAGTACCGGTAGGCGCAGAACCATCAGGGTTGCGACCGTCGATCAGGGAATAGGCATTCCACTGGTTGCCGCCGGTTTTCACCAGGTACTGCACCATCGGGTGGGCGTTGCCCTGGCTGTCATACAGCGTGGTGCTGTACTGCGTCGTGAAGGTGCTGGTATCGGTCGGATCAAACGGCTTCTTGGTCTGATCGATCGGAAGTTCCGAAGAGTTCAGGTTACTGGTGGAGTCCACCTTGGTGGACGCCTTCGGCGGCAGGTTCGACAGGTTCAGTTGCAGGTCGGTCAGGCCGCCCTTGATGATCTTGCCGTCGGCGTCCGCCGCGTAGCCTTGCAGACGCGAGGTACCGGTGTTGTTGGTGATGTAACCGTCTTTGTCGGCACGGAAGGCACCACTACGAGTGTATTCCAGCGAACCGTCACTGCCCTTTTGCACGAAGAAGCCACCACCCTGGATCGCCATGTCCAGGATGCCGCCGCTGTTGTTCACATCACCTTGGGTGAACTGCTGGGAGACAGCCGCCAGGTTCACACCGTTGCCGATACTGTTCTGGCCGGTGCCCAGTTTGGACGCCGCGTAGATATCCGAGAATTCGGCACGGGACGATTTGAAGCCCGTGGTCGCGACGTTGGCGATGTTGTTACCGGTCACGTCCAGTTGTTTGTTGGCCGCATAGAGGCCGCTAAGGCCGATGTTAAAAGACATATTTCTCTCCTTCTGCCGTATTTAGCCGGCTCTATGTACCGATAGTCTGAATTTGCGACAGCTTGACGCTGCCCATGCCGCCCGCAAGGTTCAACAGCATTTCGCCGCCGGTCTTGCTCAACGTCACGCTGGTCACCGTCGCGGGCAGCGACGTAGCGAGAGCAACCGAGGCGCCCGCGTCATTCTTGGTGGTGGCGGCAAAGGTGTAAGTCCCGGCAGCCGCGACCTCGCCCTTGTCGTTCTTGCCATCCCAGATAAAGCTGGAATCACCGGCGCTCTGGGCGCCCATGTCTATGGTGCGAACCACGTTGCCGTCTTTGTCGGTGATCTTCACGGAAACGTTGCCCGTTGCCGCCGTTACCGCCACCGAGCCGGTCATGCTCTTGCTGGTATCGACCATGGCCTTGTCGGTCTGGGTGATGATCGAACGCCCAACCAGTGACGACGCTTGCAGCGCTTGCGAAGAGCTGAAGTTGCTGGAGATGTTATTCACCGAGTCGTTCAGGGTGTTGATGCCTTCCAGGCTGCTGAACTGCGCCAGTTGTGCCACGAACGCGCCGTTGTCTTGAGGCGACAGCGGGTTCTGGTTTTTCAACTGGGTAACCAGCAATTGCAGGAACGCGTCCTTGCCCAGCGACTGGTTGCCCGTTGCTGCCTTGGAAACGCTCGCGACATTGTTCGTTGCGGTGCTGACCTTCGAATTGAAAAGGTTCTGAACCGCCGTGTTAGTAGACGTGGTATCAACAATGGCCATTATTTGGCGCCCCTTATCACTGACCCAGGGTCAGGACCTTCTGCATCATGGTTTTGGCGGTATTCATCATTTCCGCGTTGGTCTGGAACGAGCGGCTGGCGGAGATCATGTCTGCCATTTCCTCGACCACATTGACGTTCGGGTAGTACACGTAGCCTTTTTCGTTCGCCGCTGGGTGGTTAGGCTCGTATCGGGCTTCCAGATTGCTCTGGTCTTCAACCACACCGAGTACTTGCACGCCTTGGCCTGCAGCATCCTGGTTCTGGAACAGCGAATCGCTGCCGCCGCTCTGGCCACCCTGGAACATGGTGGCGAACACCGGGTGGCGGACGCGGTAGGTCTGGTCGATGCTCGAAGACACGGTCTCGGCGTTGGCGATGTTACTGGCGACGGTGTTCAGGCGCGTGGTCTGGGCGCTCATGCCGCTGCCGGCAATATTGAAAACACTGGCTAAGGACATGGCTTACTCTCCACGCAGGGCTGACATCAGCCCTTTGAATTTGCTGTTGAGCAGGGTGAAGCTGGCCTGGAAGTTCACCGAGTTCTCGGCATAGGCCGATTGCTCCAACTGGGCGTCGACGGTGTTCTGGTCGATCGACGGCTGCATCGGCGTGCGATACAGCAGCGACTCGTCACCACTGCTCAGGCCTTGCGCTTCGATATGACGGCTGTTGGTCATATTCAAGGCGAAGGTGCCGTTCTTGGTCTTGTCCTGCTGTGCGGCGAGCACGGCGGAGAAGTCCAGGTCCCGAGCCTTGTAGTTCGGGGTATCGGCGTTGGCAATGTTGTTGGCCAGAACTTCAGCACGCTGGGCGCGGAAGCCCAGAGCTTGTTCGTGAATACCGAGCGCTTTATCGAAGCTGATGCTCATGGCGGAAACCTTTAGGCTGACCTGCTTTTCGTAACAAGGTCATAGCAAGGCGCATGCCAGCTTTCCCGAGCCCCGTATCTCAAGGGCTTGCGGGGAGGTTGCCGGCGGCAATGCCGGAAAAGCGGCAACCGGTTTCCGCGTGGCGTCAGTAAAGCGGCAATGGCAATTGCCGCTTTAATCAATAGCGGTAAATGAAGAGTGGAGACCGCTAAGGGCATTGAGCGCTTTTGACCGCTCGTCTGCACTGTCAATTCTGACAGTTGTAAGGCTCGAGCCCCTGGATGCCTTATTGGGCAGACTTCTCTTAGTGCGAAACGCAGAGGCAAAAAATGTTGACGCTCCCGCTACCAAGATTTCAACTCCAAGACTCAACACGCCCCACCCCGAACCTTGACACCGGCCTGATTCAGACAGACTCCGCCCGGGTGCTACTGGATTTTCCCGTCGAGGCCGGAGACCAGGTCTATCTAACCATTAGCAGCACAATCCTGGGCGGTGAGCATAATCAAAGCTTTTTCATTGCCTTGGCCGCCCCCAGTTGCGTGTACCTGGTGCCTAAATCCATTATCGAAATCAGCGCTGGAACCACCGTGACGTTGCTGGCCCGCCTGAGGCGTGGGGTGCAAATTTCCGGCGCACCATCCGCGGCAGTCAATATCAACCGGCTGCCCATCATCGTGGTCCCGCCCACCCCATCAACAGTCTGGGATTTCGCCAATGGTTTCCAGGGCTGGGTGGCCCAGGGGAATTACATTGGCGGCCTGCTGCATGTGATCGGCGGCAGGGTCGTCGCTGACTTGCTCAACAGCCAAGCCGGCAAATCCCACATCATTTCCCGTACAGTGCTGGTCACCGCAGGGCGCACGTATGACTTTTCCTTTGATGTCACCGGACGCAATCCCGCCGATGGCTCAACCTTGTTCCTGACCATAAACGGCAGCCGAATCGGTGCCAATGTTCAGAACATCACGTCGACCCAGCAGACCGGGACAGGGGTTTTCACTGCAACGACGACGGGCAACGTGACCCTCGGCATTTTCAATGATGCCGTCCCCCAAGGAGGGCATTACGTGTCCCTGGGCAATATCCGCATGACACAAAGACCCTGACGGTACACCGGCGCCATAAAAAAACGGGAGGCCTTTGCGGGCCTCCCGTTTTTTATGATGCTCATTACTTGGCCTGGTAAATGATACCCGGGCTGCACTGCACCATCTGGTAATGATCCGGCAGACCGTTCAGTGCTTCGGAAGCCCCCAGGAACAGATAACCGCCACGCTTGAGCGTGCCGTGGATGCGCAACAGGATGTCTTTCTTCACTTCGGCCGAGAAGTAGATCAACACGTTGCGGCAGAACACCATGTCAAACTTGCCCAGGCTGGCGTAGCTGTCGAGCAAGTTGAACGAGCGGAACTCCACCCGACTCTTGATCGGTGCCTTGATCGCCCAGCGCCCCGCCCCTTTCGGGTCGAAATAACGTTGCAGGCGCTCCTGCGACAAACCACGGCCCAGGGCCAGACTGTCGTACTCGCCGGTCTTGCAATTGGTGAGCATGGTGCCGGACAAGTCAGTGGCGACAATTTGCGCCCCAGCCTTCAATTGGCCCATGTTAGTGCGCTCGAACTCGTCGATGGACATCGAAATCGAATACGGCTCCTGCCCAGAAGAGCAAGCGGCCGACCAGATACGCAAGCGCTGACCCGGACTGGCCTTGATGGCCTCCGGCAGCACTTTGCTCTTGAGCACTTCAAAGGGGTAGGTATCGCGAAACCACAAGGTTTCGTTGGTGGTCATGGCATCAACCACCATTTCCTTGAGCCCGCTGCGCGGCTGGCCCTGAATGCGCTGCACCAACTCGCCCAGGGACTTGATACCCTGCTGCTCCATCAGTTTGTTGAGACGGCTGGATACCAGGTACTGCTTGTTTTCACCGAGCAATATGCCACAGGCCTTTTCCAGGAAGACCCGGAACTGTTCGAAATCCAAATTACCCGTAGACAATGATACAGCCTCTTAAATCGTGTGACCGCCAAGGGAAATCCCCTAGCCGTGATCTGCTGTCTTGATCCGGTCGACTACCCGGGATGCCAGGTCATCAGGGCGAAATTTAGCCAGGAAGTCATCGGCGCCGACCTTCTTGACCATCGCCTGATTGAATACACCCGACAACGAAGTATGCAGGATGATATGCAACTTTTGCATGCGTGGATCGTTGCGTATCTCGGCGGTGAGGGTGTAGCCGTCCATTTCCGGCATCTCAATGTCGGAGATCATCATCAAAAATTCTTCTTCCGGCCTCTTGCCTTCATCCACCAGCTTGCGCAGGTAATCCAGGGCCTGGCGACCGTCATTGAGTGCCACCACTTCCACACCGACGGTTTGCAGGCAACGGCTCACCTGTTTACGCGCCACCGAGGAGTCGTCCACAGTCAGCACGCGCAGAGAGATCGCCTTGTGTGCAGTTTCGGCGTCAACCACACCCACCGAAATGGTTTCCGAGGTAGGGGCGACTTCGGCGAGGATTTTCTCCACGTCGATGATTTCCACCAACTGGTTATCAACCCGCGTCACCGCCGTAAGGTAGTGATCGCGCCCGGTGCCCTTGGGCGGCGGATGGATCTCCTCCCAGTTCATATTGACGATGCGCTCCACCGAGCGCACCAGAAAGCCTTGGGTCTTGGTGTTGTACTCAGTGATGATCACGAACGGGTTCTGACGATCCTGCAGACCCGCCGAACCAGTGGCCATGGCCAGGTCAAGAATCGGGATAGTCGCACCACGGATGTTGGCCACGCCACACACCACAGGGCTGGATTTTGGCAGGATGGTCAGTTTGGGGCACTGCAATACTTCCCGCACTTTAAACACATTGATGCCATACAGCTGCTTGCCGTCCAGGCGAAAAAGCAACAACTCCAGGCGATTCTGCCCTACCAGCTGTGTGCGCTGGTTTACTGAATCCATTACACCTGCCATGCCTTTACTCCTACGCTAAAACCTAGGCTATACCTACGGTGCAGCGCGTACCCAACACTAAACGGCACGAGCTTTGCTATTTATTGGTCATGGATATTAAAACGACAGTTTCCCGACGCCTTCATCTCCCACGGTACCGCAGATTGCTCTGCGTCTCGATGGCGTTGCTTGCCCTGGGCCTGGGCGTCACGGCCCGCGCAGACAATGTCACCTTGCCTGATCTCCTTATCGGCGTCACTCAAGGTTTTCTTGAGTTCACTGTAGAAGATTATCTGGCGACCACCCAGACGCCTGGACGCTATGAAATCCAAGTAAACCAGCTAGACCCGCGCCTGCGCATGCCAATGTGCGACAAGGAATTGACAGCCACCTTGGAAAGCCCCGCACAACCGATCGGCCGCGTGACGGTAAAAGTGCGCTGCGACGGAGCTTCGCCCTGGACCGTGTTTGTACCGGCACAGGTCAAGCTGTTCCGCGATGTGGTGGTGGTAACGCGCCCCCTTAAACGCACCGGCATCATCGGTTTTGAAGACGTCACCCTGCGCGAGCGGGACATCAGCCTGATCAACCAGGGTTACCTCACCTCAGTGGACCAAGCCATCGGACAGAAACTCACCCGACCAATGGTCACCGACCAAGTCATTACACTGGTTCACCTGGAACAGGCCGAAGTGATTCGCAAGGGTGACCAAGTGGTGATCTCCGCCAGCAGCGGCGCGCTGAGCGTAAAGATGCCGGGAGAAGCGCTATCCAACGGCGGTATGAGCGAGCAGATCAGAGTCAAGAACCTCAACTCCAACCGAGTGATCAAGGCACGGGTGACAGCGCCAGGCCAAGTCGAAGTAGCTTTATAGATCACTGGTATCAAACGCCAGCTTTTCCTACACTGTGCGTTGGATGTCGGCCTAGACAGGTTTATTGTCAATCGAGCCTAAAGTTTGTCCGGGTATGGCCGAAAACATGGCAAGCGTCCAAATACCCAGAGGTTTTTTTATCATGGTCATCGATTTCAGTCGTTTGAATAACACCCAGGCTTTGCCGGGCAATACGCGCACCAGCGGGGCCAAGGACAGCGTAGAAGCCAAGTCCCAGCCAGCACCTGCGGCCAAGACAGAACAGGCCGGCGCCAGCCAAAGCGGGGAGTCCGTACACCTGAGCAATGAGGCTCAACAGTTGCAGAAGGTCACTGACTCGCTGCGCGATCAACCGGTTGTCGACAAGTCCCGTGTGGCCGAGTTGAAACAGGCAATCGCCGATGGCAGCTATAAAGTCGACAGCAACCGTATAGCCAGCAAGCTGCTTAACTTCGAAGCCGAGCGCTAGGCAAAGGCCTGCGCAGGGCTTTTGGACGCTTAAAACCCAAGGCCAGCCATGCACCACGACGAACATTTGCTTCAACTGATCATTGATGATCTGGCGCCGACGCAACATTTGCTCGAGCTGCTCAAAGAGGAATCCCTGGCCCTGTACGGCCGGGACATGCGCTTGCTGGAAGAAATCCTGGCACGCAAACAGTCGCTGATCGTACTGCTCGAACAGCATGGCAAGAAGCGCAGCGAGATTCTCATCAGCCTCGGCCTGCCGGCAGACCACGACGGCCTCGCCCAACTGGCTAGCCACTCCTCGGTCGGCGATCAATTGCTGGCGCAGAGCACAGCACTCAATCAATTGCTCGCCCAGTGTCAGGAAGCCAACCTGCTCAACGGTCAGTCGATCCAACTGCAGCAAGCTACGACCGCCAATCAGTTGCGTATACTCCACGGCGGAGAGCCTCCGGCCCTCTACAACGCCCAAGGCTCTACTTCACGCCTGGTCAAGCCAAGCACCCGCAGCCAAGCCTGACGCCGGTTTACAGCGCGACCTATCCAAGGCGTGCTACATACTGGCAAAATGCCGGTTCTTGCGTGTAGTCGTATTTTGTCTGGAGATGGAAGAACCGTGTTCAACGCCCTTAACGCGGAAGATGCCCCGCAGCCACCGAAGGTCCTCACCACGCCTCTGGAAATCGCCGGCACTTTGCGGATGCTGCAAGAAAGCCACGACCCGCTGATCATTACCTTCCACGAACGCAGCCAGCGCTTCCAAAGCTACCTGGTGGACGTTGATCGGAACAGTAAGACGCTGGCACTGGACGAAATGATTCCCCGTGACGGTGAACGCTACCTCGAGAATGGCGAATCCTTCCGTATCGAAGGCTTCCATGAGGGCGTGCGCGTCGCCTGGGAAAGCAACGGCACCCTGACCATCAGCGAAAAAGACGGCCATCGCATCTACACCGGCAGCATGCCCGACGAAGTGGTTTACCATCAGCGCCGCAACGCTTTCCGCGCCGCGCTGAAGCTTGCCCAATTGGTGAACATCGAGCTGGGTGGCGAGAAACTCAAGGCGCCGATCAGCGGCAAACTGCTGGACATTTCCGCCACCGGTTGCAAATTGCGCTTTGAAGGTGACATCTCCGAGCGCCTGCAATTGGGCCAGGTCTACGACCGCTTTATCGCTGCCCTGCCCTTCGGCAGCATGACCACCTCCGTCGAACTGCGTTACCTGCACTTCGAAGAGAAGATCAACACCACCTTCGCCGGCGTGCGCTTCCACAACATGAGCGGCCTGGTACAGCGCCAAGTGGAGCGGTTTGTGTACCAACTGCAACGTGAAGCTCGGCGCTTCGACAAGGACGACGATCTTTAAACCTTAAAGATCTCGGCAAAAAAAACGGGCAGATCCTAGTGGGATCTGCCCGTTTTTTTTGCACTCAGGGGCGCGCCCTGCTCAAGTCATGAGGATGATCATCGGGGTCCGGGTGTTCCGGTAGCGCTTCAACTGCGGGCTCATCTGCCGGCGACTGCGGATCGGTTTCAGGGTTAGGGTCAGGGTCAGGGTCAGGGACTGCAGCTTGTTGCATTTGCTCCTGCACCACCGCCTCGTCTACCCGAGGATCCAGGCATGCCACGAGCGGCGAGCTGGACATGCTGTCGGGCATCGCAACGTGATGCAGCGGCGCATCGTCAACCTGATGCAGGTTGGTCACCGCCTTCGGCCGGATACGCCACACCAGGATCAACGCACACACGCTGAAAAACGCATACAACATGTGACTGCCAAACAGCTTCATGAGTACACCGGCCAACAGTGGCCCGATGCTCGCGCCGACGCCATAGGTCACCAGCAACATGGCCGTCAGCGACACCCGGCGATCACCTTCCACATGGTCGTTGGAAAACGCCACCGCTAACGGGTACAAGCAAAACTGCACCAGGGAACACAAGAACCCCGCCACGAACAGCACTTCCAACGGCACCTCTGTCAGCACGGCCAACGGCAACGCCGCCACCGCCAGACACAAGGCAAAGGAACGAATCAGCAATGCGCGATCGTAGCGATCCGACAACCATCCCAACGGCCACTGCACCACCAGCCCAGCGAAAATGCAGCACCCCATGAACAGACCAACCTGCTCGGTGGTCAGGCCTTGCTGGGAGGCATAGAGCGGCGCCAAACCGTAGAACGAACCCACAATCAACCCCGCGCCCAACACAGTACTCAGCGACTGCGGCACACGCTTGATAAAGAAGCGCGGCTCCATCGGCGCTGGATGCAGAGGGGCTGGGTGAATGCGTCGGGTCATAGCCACCGGCACCAGGCACAGCGCGAAGCACAGTGCGACCAGCATCAGCAATTCGAGGCCCAACTGTGGATGCATCACCAGGATCAGCTGACCCAGCACCAGCCCCAGGTAGGACGCAATCATATAGCCGCTGAACACCACGCCACGTTGCTTGGCATCTGCCTGCTCATTGAGCCAGCTTTCGATGACCATGTACTGGCACATCATCCCAAGCCCCACGATCATTCGCAGAACAATCCAGGCCGGCAGCCAGTTGATCAGACCGTGGCCCAACACCGCCGCCCCAACAATCCCGGCACAAGTGGCATAAGCCCGGATGTGTCCGACCCGGGCGATCAGGCGATGCCCGATCTTGCCGCCCAGTACCAGACCAAAGTAGTTGGCCGCCATCAGCGCGCCCACCCACAGACTGTCAACATGGTCGGCCGCCAGGCGCAAGGCCAGGTAGGTACTGAGCAGGCCGGAGCCGATCAGCATCATCAAGGAGGCGAAGTAAAGGGCTCGAAAAGATTTCCAGATCTGGCGCATCGGCGTTCCGAGCGGCTCCTTGCGGTGAGAGACAGGGCTATCGGCATGATAGTCCGGGGTTGCCGGGTCCGGACAGGCGATACGTGCTGTTTCCGGGGAATATTTTGCTTAATAGTTCAGACGCTGTGTAGCCGCGTGCAAGGTACACAGATTGCGATAAATACACTGTGCACCTGCTGTGAACCCTGATCGCCGGCAAGGTTCGACTCGTGCTTGAAAAGCAGCCACAAAAAAGCCCCGCCAGAACATTCTGGGCGGGGCTTTGGATCTGGTGTCCCAGGGCCGGTTCGAACGGCCAACCTTCCCCTTAGGAGGGGGATGCTCTATCCAATTGAGCTACTGGGACAAATGACAGCCATCGAGCCAAGAGCGCAGCGACGGACGGCGTGCATGTTAACGGCCGAGGTGGGTTTTGTCATGTCGTCCGTGGGCTTTTTGAGTGTAGGCCGATCCCTGCCTGGAGAACCCTGGTTTCATCCAGCAAACACGGACACTTGGTGCCATCGTGCAAAATGCCCTACCCCAAAACGCCATCATTGCAAATTGCAACCCCCCAAGGATTTAAAGTAGACTCAAATCATTGATTTTATTGAAGTAATAGATTGGCACAACACCTGCACCGTTTCTCCTACAAGACCCACTCAGCCAAGGCGTTAAGCGGAGAACCTAACCATGAACAGTGCCCTTCTGTTAGCCCTCAATACCGTAGCCCTGGCCACACTGGTGATGCTCCATTTTCAACCAACCAGTAGCAATGATCCGGCACAGATCACTCAGGCCGTGCCGCACTATCTGCAACAACGCCCGCAACTGGCGGTGATGACGCCTAACGCACAATCACCGGTACGCCTGACCCAAGGCAACCAATCTGCGCCTGCATCCGAACACTGGGTGTTCTGAGGAAATCGCTCATGACTAAAACTGCCTGGTTTTTTTTGTGCCTCACTGCCATCACTGGCATCACCGGCCTCAGCACCAGCGCTCAGGATGAGCAAACCACTGCGTTTATTGCCGCTGGCGTGTCTGCCAGCCTCCTGCTACTGAACCTTATCGTGGGGCGCCGAATCAAATTTGACCCGATTTTACGCTGACCTTCCCTCCTCCACGCCCGACCTTATGTCGCCTCACACTCGTAAATCGGCAAATTGCCACTAGTCTTAATGTTAAGGGCAAAAGGCCACTTTGCTATAGGATGTGCGACCTAAAACCCTGTGCGGCTTGGGCTTGCGGGGAAATTGCGTTCGGATACCTCCCCGCAGAATAGTTTTCAAACCAGTCCGCAAAAATGCAAATGAGTGCTGGCATAAAGCCTTTAGGGAGTTCAATATTTGTCACAGAATTGACGCCAAGGAACTGTCAAATCTGAGGCATGATGCGGCCTCTTTGCAATTCGGGTTGAACTTTGGTCGTGAGCCTTGTCTTAACACTCATCTTGCGGCCAATTCCAATAACCGCTCCCCTGAACTAACCGGTTAAATATATGCGCCCATTGAAACAGGCAATTTATTCCAGCCGTACGGCTGACAAGTTCGTCGTACGTCTGCCAGACGGAATGCGGGAACGCATTGCCGAGGTGGCTCGCAATCATCATCGCAGCATGAACTCCGAAATCATCGCGCGCCTGGAGCAGAGCCTTATTCAGGAAGGTGCGCTGGGCGAAGAGTTGAGCATGCGCCTGGACAGCCCCGAGCTGTCACTGCACGAACGCGAACTGCTGCAGCGTTTTCGTCAGCTCTCCCACCGCCAGCAAAATGCTCTCGTCTCGCTTATCGCGCACGACGTTGAGGCGGCCGCAGAAGCCAATTGATCTGCAACTGAAAGTCGAAGCCAGCCATGCGCTGGCTTTTTTTCGCCTGGGATTTGGGAAAGAGATACAAGGCGGAGGAAGATTTCCCCCGCCGAAAGGGATCAGAGCAGAAAGATCGTCGCCAACCCCAAGAAGATAAAGAAGCCACCACTGTCGGTCATCGCCGTAATCATCACACTGGCGCCCATTGCAGGGTCGCGCCCAAGGCGCGCCAAGGTCATAGGGATCAACACCCCCATCAACGCAGCCAGCAGCAAATTAAGAGTCATGGCGGCAGTCATCACGACGCCCAGCGACCAACTGCCATACAGCAAATAGGCCACGACACCGATCACGCCACCCCACACCAAGCCATTGATCAACCCCACCGCCAGCTCCTTGCGCATGAGGCGCGAGGTATTGCCGGTGTTGACCTGGTCGAGTGCCATGGCGCGCACGATCATAGTGATTGTCTGGTTACCAGAGTTGCCACCAATACCCGCAACGATAGGCATCAACGCTGCCAGAGCTACCAGCTTCTCAATCGAGCCTTCAAACAACCCGATCACCCGCGAAGCGATGAACGCAGTGATCAAGTTGACAGCTAGCCAGGCCCAGCGGTTACGCAGCGAACGCCAGACCGAAGCAAAGATATCTTCCTCTTCACGCAGACCCGCCATATTGAGGACTTCGGTTTCACTTTCCTCACGGATCAGGTCGACCATTTCATCAATGGTCAGACGACCGATCAGCTTGCCGTTCTTATCGACCACCGGGGCCGAGATCAAATCATAACGCTCGAACGCCTGAGCGGCATCGTAGGCGTCCTCATCCGGATGGAAACCAACCGGATCGCTCGCCATAACGTCCGCGACCATCTTCTCCGGATCATTGACCAGCAGGCGCTTGATTGGCAAAACACCCTTGAGAATGCCTTCGTAGTCAACCACAAACAATTTGTCGGTGTGGCCAGGCAGCTCTTTGAGGCGGCGCAGGTAACGCAGCACCACTTCCAGACTAACGTCTTCACGGATGGTGACCATCTCGAAGTCCATCAGCGCGCCGACCTGATCTTCATCATAAGACAGTGCGGAGCGCACACGCTCACGCTGCTGACTGTCGAGAGCCTCCATCAGCTCATGGACGACATCACGAGGCAGCTCAGGAGCCAGGTCAGCCAGTTCGTCCGCATCCATCTCCTTGGCCGCAGCCAGGAGTTCTTGATCGTCCATGTCGGCGATCAGCGTTTCACGGACCGAGTCAGATACTTCGAGGAGGATGTCGCCGTCGCGATCAGCCTTGACCAACTGCCAGAGGGTCAGTCGATCATCCAGCGGCAAGGCTTCGAGGATATAGGCGACGTCGGCGGAATGCAGGTCATCGAGTTTGCGCTGCAGCTCGACGAGATTTTGCCGGTGCACCAGGTTTTCAACGCGGTCGTGATTCGGACCTTCCTGGCGGTGCGTGAGATCTTCGACCACGCGCTGGCGCTGCAGCAGCTCGATGACTTGAGCCAGACGATCCTGCAGGCTTTCTTGTGTTTTCTTTACTTCTACTTCGGTCATAGGCGAACTCCACTCCCAGCAGCGGGGCACGCCGGAAGGATCAATCAGTCAATTCATGATTGGTAAAGCGGGGTACTGAGCAACTACTGGGTAAGTCCATGGAGGTATTCCACAAGCCCCGGCGGGGCTGACGGGCGCAATGATACACGCTGCGTGCGCTTTTAACGTTAAAAAACTGGAAAGAACAAGCGCTTGCGAGCCAAAGCTGAGCATTGGCTGCATCTATGAACTGCGACGACGTGGCCCGAAGGGAAAACACATGGGAGGGGAGAAAAAGCACAAATCCTACACAAACCCCAGACGGCAAAAAGCCCGCACTAGGCGGGCTTTTTGTTTGTATGGTGCACTCGACAGGATTCGAACCTGTGACCGCTCGGTTCGTAGCCGAGTACTCTATCCAGCTGAGCTACGAGTGCAGATTGTGTTTTTAGACCAGATCACAACTGGTTGAAGCCGAATCACCTGCATTGCTGCAACTGACTCTTAAATGGTGCACTCGACAGGATTCGAACCTGTGACCGCTCGGTTCGTAGCCGAGTACTCTATCCAGCTGAGCTACGAGTGCATTTGTTGCCGCGCATTATAGGCCGTTCAATCTCTATGTAAAGCTATTTTTTCGTTTAATTTCAACAACTTACGAAAAAACCAGATTGCAACGTACTAAGCAAATAATGGCGGAGAACGGGGGATTCGAACCCCCGACACCCTTTTGAGGTGTACTCCCTTAGCAGGGGAGCGCCTTCGGCCACTCGGCCAGCTCTCCGCAACACGGGGCGTATATTAACCACGTTCATCCCCGTTTGCAAACATAAAAAACGATAAAAATTAAAGGCTTGGTTCTTCGTCCTTCTCTTTCTTGATCCGCAGGTAGATTTCCTCGCGGTGGACCGCTACCTCTTTCGGAGCGTTAACCCCGATACGCACTTGATTGCCTTTGACGCCGAGCACGGTCACGGTGATTTCGCCATCACCGATAATCAGGCTTTCTGCGCAACGACGAGTCAAAATCAACATACCTTTCACCTCACGCATTTCAGTTCAGGAACAACAGTCTGCAAAAAAAGGCCTTCGACCTACGGCCAAAAGCCATAGTCCTACCGCCTAAGTATTGTCGAGCCCACGCAAAACAACATGCGCCCTACAAAAAAATGAAAGGCGCGGTAAACCGCGCCTTCCTGGCATTGCATCACTCGCCCTGTCGGGCCGGAGCGTCCAGTTCAAAAGCGGTATGCAGCGCGCGCACAGCCAGTTCCAGGTACTTCTCTTCAATCACCACCGAGACTTTGATTTCCGACGTGGAAATCATCTGGATGTTGATGCTTTCCTTGGCCAGGGCCTCGAACATACGGCTGGCAACGCCGGCGTGGGAACGCATGCCCACACCCACGATCGACACCTTGGCAATCTTGGTATCGCCGACCACTTCACGGGCGCCAATCTCGCTCGCGGTGTTCTCCAGGATCTTGTGGGCCGCATCGTACTCGTTGCGGTGCACAGTGAAGGTGAAATCGGTGGTGTTATCGTGCGAAACGTTCTGCACGATCATGTCGACTTCAATATTGGCGCTACTGATAGGGCCGAGGATCTTGAACGCCACGCCCGGAGTATCCGGCACGCCACGGATCGTCAGCTTGGCTTCATCGCGGTTGAAAGCGATGCCGGAAATGATCGGCTGTTCCATGGATTCCTCTTCATCAATAGTAATGAGGGTGCCCGGACCCTCTTTGAAGCTGTGCAATACGCGCAGCGGAACGTTGTACTTGCCGGCAAACTCCACCGCGCGGATCTGCAACACCTTGGAACCGAGGCTGGCCATTTCCAGCATCTCTTCAAAGGTGATCTTCTCCAGGCGCTGCGCCACAGACACAACACGCGGATCAGTGGTGTAGACGCCATCCACATCGGTGTAGATCTGGCATTCATCGGCCTTGAGAGCCGCTGCCAATGCCACCCCGGTAGTGTCCGAACCACCACGCCCCAGCGTGGTAATGTTGCCGTGCTCATCCACACCCTGGAACCCTGCTACAACTACCACGCGCCCGGCTTTGAGATCAGTACGAATTTTCTGATCATCAATCTGCAGGATGCGCGCCTTGGTATGTGCGCTGTCGGTCAGGATGCGCACCTGACTGCCAGTGTAGGACACCGCAGGCACGCCACGCCTGTTCAGCGCCATTGCCAACAGGGCAATGGTCACCTGCTCGCCGGTGGACACAATCACATCCAGTTCGCGCGGCAGCGGTTGTTGATCGCCACTGATGGCCTTGGCCAGATCGATCAGGCGATTGGTCTCGCCGCTCATGGCCGACAGCACCACTACCAGGTCGTCGCCGGCATCGCGGAATTTCTTAACCTTGTCGGCAACCTGCTCGATTCTTTCGACAGAGCCGACCGAGGTGCCTCCAAATTTCTGTACGATCAAAGCCATTTCTAAGCCGCCTCAGCCCGTAAAGGGGCGCCCAATAAACAAATCTTCCAGCAACCGAACAAGCCCATGACTAGACCATGGGCTCATTAACAGCGCCTTAAATGCCTGCCTCGACGAACGGCACGGTCAGGGCCAGGGCCGCATCCAGGGAGCCGGCGTCCACACCACCGCCTTGCGCCATATCCGGACGACCACCGCCCTTCCCGCCCACTGCCGCGGCGGCTTGCTTCATCAAATCACCAGCCTTGAGTTGGCCAGTCAGGTCCTTGGTTACACCGGCAACCAGAACGACCTTTTCCTCATGGACACCGCCGAGCAGGATCACTGCGCGGCCGAGCTTGTTCTTCAACTGATCGACCAAGGCCAACAGCGCCTTGCCGTCCTGACCGTCCAGACGCACAGCCAGGACTTTCACACCTTTGACGTCCAGCGCGCTGGCCGACAGATCGTCGCCCGCCGCACTGGCTGCCTTGGCCTGCAACTGCTCCAACTGCTTCTCCAGCGCACGGTTGCGCTCCAGGACAGCGGACAGTTTGTCGATCAGGTTGTCGCGGCTACCCTTGACCAGGCCCGCCGCTTCCTTGAGTTGTTCTTCAGCTGCATTGAGGTAGGCCAGGGCCGCAGCACCGGTCACCGCTTCAATACGACGCACACCAGAAGCCACACCACCTTCGCTGATGATTTTCAGCAGGCCGATATCGCCGGTGCGGTTGGCGTGAATACCGCCACACAGCTCCACCGAGAAGCTGCCGCCCATGCTCAGCACGCGCACTTCGTCGCCGTACTTCTCGCCAAACAGCGCCATGGCGCCTTTCTTTTTAGCGGTTTCGATATCGGTTTCTTCGGTTTCAACCGCACTGTTCTTGCGAATCTCGGCGTTGACGATGTCTTCCAAGGCCTTGATCTGCTCAGGTTTGATCGCTTCGAAGTGGCTGAAGTCAAAACGCAGGCGTTGACTGTCAACCAACGAACCTTTCTGCTGCACATGCTCACCCAATACCTGACGCAACGCGGCGTGCAGCAGGTGAGTAGCGGAGTGGTTCAAAGCGGTTGCATGCCGAACGTCAGCATCGACCTGAGTGTCTACCGGCGCGCCTACCGTCAAGTTACCCAACACCAGCACACCGTGGTGCAGGAAAGCACCGCCGGTCTTGGTGGTATCGCGCACGTCAAAACGACCGGACGTCGAACTCAGGAAACCACAGTCACCGACTTGGCCACCGGACTCAGCGTAAAACGGTGTCTGGTCAAGGACCACAACCGCTTCTTCACCCTCATTCAAGACGTCGACCGACTTGCCATCTTTATAGATAGCAACAATTTTTGCCGAGCCCACAGTGGCGTTGTAGCCGGTGAACTCAGTCGGTACGTCAACCTTGACCAGGGTGTTGTAGTCCAAGCCAAAGGAGCTGGCGGAACGGGCGCGAACGCGCTGGGCTTCCATCTCACGCTCAAAACCCGCTTCATCGACGGTCAACTCGCGTTCGCGGGCGATATCAGCGGTCAGGTCCATCGGGAAGCCGTAGGTGTCGTACAGCTTGAACACCACGTCGCCCGGCACCACGGTGCCTTTGAGTTCAGCCAGGTCCTGTTCCAGAATCTTCAGGCCATGCTCCAGTGTCTTGGAGAACTGCTCTTCTTCGGCCTTGAGCACGCGCTCGATGTTGTCTTGCTGCTGCTTGAGTTCCGGGAAGGCTTCGCCCATCTCGGCTACCAGCGCGGCAACGATTTTGTAGAAGAAGCTGCCGGTGGCGCCCAGCTTGTTACCGTGACGGCAGGCGCGACGGATGATACGGCGCAGCACATAACCACGACCTTCGTTCGACGGCAGCACGCCGTCAGCAATCAGGAAACCGCAAGAACGGATGTGGTCCGACACAACCTTGAGCGAAGACTGGCTTTCGTTGGCACAGCCAATAGCAGCGGCCGAAGCGCTCAGCAGGTTGGTGAACAGGTCGATTTCGTAGTTGGAGTGAACGTGCTGCATCACCGCACTGATCCGCTCCAGGCCCATGCCGGTGTCCACCGACGGCGCCGGCAGTGGATGCAACACGCCATCGGCGGTGCGGTTGAACTGCATGAACACGTTGTTCCAGATCTCGATGTAACGGTCGCCGTCTTCTTCCGGCGAGCCCGGCGGGCCACCCCAGATGTCGGCGCCGTGATCATAGAAAATCTCGGTGCAGGGGCCGCACGGGCCGGTATCGCCCATGGTCCAGAAGTTGTCGGAGGCGTACGGCGCGCCCTTGTTGTCGCCGATGCGGATCATGCGCTCGACCGGCACACCGATTTCTTTGGTCCAGATGTCATACGCTTCGTCGTCGGTTGCGTAGACGGTGACCCAGAGTTTTTCCTTCGGCAACTTCAGCACGCCGGTCAGGAAAGTCCAGGCAAAGGTGATCGCATCTTTCTTGAAATAATCGCCGAAGCTGAAGTTACCCAGCATCTCGAAAAAAGTGTGGTGGCGGGCGGTGTAACCCACGTTTTCCAGGTCGCTGTTCTTGCCGCCGGCGCGTACGCACTTCTGGCTGCTGGTGGCGCGGGTGTAAGCGCGCTTTTCCTGGCCCAGGAAGCAGTCCTTGAACTGGTTCATGCCCGCGTTGGTGAACAGCAGGGTTGGGTCATTGCCTGGGATCAAGGAGCTGGAGGCTACACGGGTGTGGCCTTGCTCTTCGAAGAAGCGAAGGAAGGCTTCACGGATTTCTGCGCTTTTCATTAGGTTCTTCCACGGAGGCTGCGGCCAAAGGCCAGTGCGCAACATCATCAGACGGAGCGACGGCAAAGGGCCGCATTATATCGGCCCTTTGCCGGTGGTACAGCGTGTTTATGCGATAGAGACGCTCAATTAGACGGTCTGCACTGTCATTTCCGCGAGAATTCGACGAATGCCTCAAGCACTCGCTCAATCTGCGCCCGGCTGACGTCCAGATGCGTGACCATGCGCAGGCGTGGCGCAGCCGTCAACTTGATCCCTCGCTCGGCGGCAAACGCTTTCAAAGCCTGCGCCTGATCACCAATCTGCACGTAGACCATGTTGGTCTGCACCGGCTCCACCGTATAACCAGCCTTGCGCAGCTCATCGCCTAGCCATTGGGCGTTGGCGTGATCCTCGGCCAGGCGCTGCACCTGGTGATCCAGGGCATACAGCCCCGCCGCTGCCAGGGAACCGGCCTGACGCATACCACCGCCGACCATCTTGCGTAGACGCCGAGCCTTGACGATCAATGCCGTGGAGCCACACAGCACAGAGCCAATCGGCGCGCCCAGGCCCTTGGACAAGCACACCGACACCGAATCGAAATGCTGGGCAATCTCTCGGGCATCCACCCCCAGCTTGACCGCCGCGTTATAAATCCGCGCGCCGTCCAAATGCAGCGCCAGGCCGTGTTCACGGGTAAACGCCCGCGCCTTCGCCAAGTATTCCAACGGGAGTACCTTGCCCTGCATGGTGTTTTCCAGCGCCAGCAAACGGGTACGAGCGAAGTGAAAGTCGTCCGGTTTGATCGCCGCCAGCACGTGGTTCAAGTCGAGGGAGCCGTCCGGCTGGACTTCCAACGGCTGCGGCTGGATCGACCCAAGCACCGCCGCACCGCCGCCTTCGTATTTGTAGGTGTGGGCCTGCTGCCCGACGATATATTCCTCACCGCGCTCACAGTGAGCCATCAACGCCAGCAGGTTGCTCATGGTGCCAGTGGGCACGAACAACGCCGCCGCGAACCCCAGGCGCTTGGCCAACTCGGCCTCCAGGTGGTTGACGCTGGGGTCTTCGCCATAGACGTCGTCGCCGCTGACGGCGCTGGCCATGGCGTCCCGCATACCGGCGGTGGGTTGGGTCACGGTGTCGCTGCGCAGATCGATCACAGACATGAAACAAGCCTCTAGAAGGTTATGTAAGTTCCTTTTGTGAGTGATTACTGCGGGCAAAGCCACGGAATATCAAGCCCTGCCTGCATTCAATCGAATACCAACCAAACAAACCGATATAGCTTATCGATACGACGATCGTGCAGTTTTTGAAAAACCATGTTAAAAACTCTCCGCCGCCAGGGTTCTGGCGACAACGTTCTCAGGGCGGGGTGTAATTCCCCACCGGCGGTAATTACACGCAATGTGTATAGCCCGCGAGCGCTTGGCGCCTCGAACTGCTCACGCAGGACGGCGACAAGGTCAGCAGACCCGGTGTGATCCCGGGGCCGACGGTCATAGTCCGGATGAAGAGAGAACGGGATTGGCACCTAAGGGCCGAACGCCGAACTCATGCGCGCATGACGAAGCTGTCCGTACCCTTAAATCCCATTCGATTCATAACGCCCTGTTTTTTTCTTAAACAGGAGTCAGAACATGCAACCCACCGCAATCGACAGCAAAAGCAAACACCATCACGGCGAACGTATCGCGTTTATCCAGGCCTGCTGGCACAAGGATATTGTCGATCAGAGCCGTAAAGGCTTCCTCGCCGAAATCATCGCCCAGGGCTACCAGGAATCGGACATCGATTTCTTTGAAGTCGGCGGTGCCTTTGAAATGCCCCTGCACGCCAAGCTACTGGCCAAGACCGGTCGTTACGCCGGTATCGTCGCCGCTGCGCTTGTGGTGGACGGCGGGATCTACCGTCACGAATTCGTGGCCCAATCGGTGGTCAGCGGCCTGATGCAGGTACAGCTCGAAACTGAAGTGCCGGTATTCTCGGTGTCCCTGACCCCGCACCACTTCCACGCCGGCAGCGAACACCACGCGTTCTTCCACGACCATTTCGTGCACAAAGGTCAGGAAGCTGCACGCACCTGCGCCGACACCCTGCACAAAGTTCGCGCGATCCGTCGTAGTGAGCCGCGTGCTGTAGCAGTCTAAGCAACACTGTAAAACCAATGTGGGAGCAAGCCCGCTCCCACATTTGGATCCGGTTAAGTCTTAAGATTTATGCCAACCCGGCATCCGTAGTCGGCACAATCAATATTCCCGCTCGCAAGCCATTCTTCACCTTCGGGTTAGGAAAGATGATGCGTGCGCCCTCCTCCTCGATCACCCAGCGGGTCTTGGCCACGTCTTCGGCCAGTAAATAACCCTTCGCCAACGGCGAGAAGTTTTCCACATCCGCCGGTAAGTGAAGCAGGAACGCATCGCTGTGCTTAATCACTTCGCGCGAGACGGCGAACAGTTGCAGGCCATCGAGACTGTCGGTCTCAGGTTCGGTGCCTTCGATAATTTGCTTCAAGCGAGTTTCCAGGCGCGAAACATCCACACCCTGGTTTTGTCCGAACGGCCGCGCCTTGCCCAACTCCAGGGTGAAGGCCTCGGCATCGAGCTGCTCATAAGTAAACGCTGTGAAGGTGATCGAGGTCTTGTTCTGCAACAGCACCGCTTCCATACCGGCGGCACGCAAACGCTCCAGCTCACGGCGCGAATGCTGACGCCCCTCCTTCCACGGGTACAAGGCGAACTGCTCGATCTTCGAGCCACGGATGGCTGTGTGCAGGTCGTAATGCAGGCGCGAACGGTCAGGCAAGCTGAAGAAACTGCGAGCCAATTGCTCCAGCTCGGCGGCGCGCATGGCTTCGGGGCCAATGTTTTTTTCATGACGGCCGTTGAACAGCCGGTTGACGTCCAGTTCGATATAACGCTCGCCGCGGCGCATGGCCTCGGGGTTGCCGAACAGGAACAGAATACGGGTGCGGGGTTTGATCTCCCCACGGGCGATGCCATGCAACAGGCGGTCGAGCAGTTCGATCGGCGCCGTTTCATTGCCATGGATGCCGGACGACAGCAGCAAGTCGCTGCCGTTGTCCAACGCCTGCGGCGGGCGCACCTCAAGTACGCCCTCGCTGAGCCAGCGCATTTGCACGCCGTCGACAGTCAGTTGAATTTTTTGCGCCGGTTCACGACCGGCGAGGGTCAGTTCAAGCAGTTTGCCGAGGGCGAGCATAAGCAGCTTCCTTAGTGGTTGCAGCCTGGGCCGTGGACGTGATCGTCGTCGTCACCTTCAACGTCGGCCGGTTCCATTTCCAGTTGCAGGCTCATCAGGTTGGTGGCCAATGGGCGCATCAGCAGGTTGGCGTATTCGGCGTCGCCTTCTTCCACATCCACACCGATCAGCAGTTGGCCGCGACCGTCGTGCTGGATCCAGATTTCCTTGCCCTGCCAGACCACGGCGACGCGGGTGCAGGAGGTTTCCAGCTGGGTGCCATCGGTGTCTTCAAGAATCAGTTTCAGGGTGTCGGTGGTCATAACAATAGTTCTCAGCCGTATGGCGTTAATTGATCTGGAAAGGATAAACCGAGCCCAGTTTAAGGATTTGCGTCAGTTCATCCAGTGCCGTCCGGCACTCAAGCAGCAATTGCGGGTCAGCCAAGTCGGTTTCACGCAGGCTGTCGCGGTAGTGCTTGTCGACCCATTGGGTCAGCGTCTCGTACAACGGCGCGGTCATGATAACGCCTGGATTCACCGCTGCCAGCTCAGTTTCATTCAACGCCACGCGCAAACGCAGGCACGCCGGGCCACCGCCGTTCTGCATGCTTTGCTTGAGATCGAAGACTTTCACTTCACGAATCAGCCCGCCGGAAGCGGTCAACCCTTGCAGGTAGTGCCAGACGCGTTCGTTGGCGCGGCATTCTTCCGGCACGATCAGCAGCATCGAGCCGTCGGCGCGCGTCAGCAACTGGCTGTTGAACAGGTAGGAACGCACTGCATCTTCGACGCTGACCTGGGCACGCGGTACACATACCGACTGGAAGTTACCGCCCAGCTTGCCCAACTTGCCTTGCAGCTCGGCGAGCATCTGCTCGGTCTTGAGGAACGCATCCTCGTGATAGAACAGCACCTCGCCGTTGCCCACGGCGATCACGTCGTTATGGAACACCCCGGCATCGATCACCGCCGGGTTCTGTTGACCGTAGACCACGCCTTCATCTTTCAGGCCATGCAAGCGCGCAACGGCCTGGGACGCTTCCAGCGTCTGGCGTGCCGGGTACTTCTGCGGGGCCGAGTAACGGGTGTCGAACGCACTGCGGCCGAACACGAAAAACTCGACGCCAGCCTCGCCATATTCACGGCAGAAACGCGTGTGGTTGGCCGCGCCTTCGTCGCCGAACTGCGCCACCGCCGGCAATGCGGCGTGATGGGCGAAGTGTTTTTGGTCGGCAAACATAGCCCCCAGTACACGGCTGGTGGTCGGATGCTCAATGCTGCGGTGGTATTTGCAATTGAGGTTGGCAGCCGTGAAATGCACGCGGCCATCGGCCGTGTCGGCGCTTGGGCTGACAGTGGCAGCGTTGGCCACCCACATGCTCGACGCAGAACAGCTGGCAACCAGCAGCGGCATGGCCTGCTTAGCCGCTTGCTGGATCACCTGCGCGTCAGTACCGCTGAAACCAAGGTTGCGCAAGGCAGCCACATCAGGACGTTCCTGCGGCGCCAATACACCTTGTACAAAGCCCATTTCCATCAGGGCTTTCATTTTCTGCAGCCCCTGCAACGCCGCTTCCTTCGGGTTCGAAGATTGCTGGCTGTTGCTCTGGGACGCGACGTTGCCGTAGGACAAACCGCCGTAGTTATGGGTCGGCCCCACTAGACCGTCAAAATTGACTTCACAGGATTTCATCGGCGAGGCTCCACGAACATCTGTTTTTATAGGCTTCAACTTGTTAACCCGGTCAACTGTGGGAGCTGGCTCCCACATTTAGATCAAGGTAATGCCGGGGGTCAGCGTTGCTGGAACCACCAGGCTTGGAGTTTCCAGCGACGCCACCGGGTACGCGCAATAATCCGCCGCGTAGTACGCACTGGCGCGATGGTTGCCCGAGGCGCCTACCCCGCCGAACGGCGCAGTGCTGGCGGCGCCGGTCAGTTGTTTGTTCCAGTTGACGATACCGGCGCGGCTTTCCAGCCAGAACTGCTGGTAACGCGCTTGCGAATCCGACAACAAACCCGCAGCCAAGCCGTATTGGGTGTTGTTGGCCTCGGCAATCGCCGCTGCAAAGTCAGCGTAGCGGATCACTTGCAACAGCGGGCCGAACAGTTCTTCGTCTGCACGCTCGGTCACTGCAGTCACATCGATGATGCCCGGGGTCAGCAAGGCAGCCTGATCCTGTGGCTGAGTCATTTCCAGCAGCGCCACGGCGCCATTGGCTAACAACAGTTCTTGGGCGTCCATCAACGCTTTGGCTGCACCCAGGGAAATCACCGAGCCCATGAACGGCGCCGGTTGTTGGTCGAACGCACCGACTTCAATCGTCGAGCTAACCGCCACCAGGCGCGCGAGCAACGCATCACCCCAAGCGCCTTCCGGCACCAGCAGTCGACGGGCACAGGTACAACGCTGGCCAGCCGAGATAAACGCCGACTGGATAATGGTGTAGACCGCCGCATCCACGTCAGCGACTTCATCCACCACCAACGGATTGTTGCCACCCATTTCCAGGGCCAGGATCTTGTCCGGGCGCCCAGAGAATTGCTGATGCAGGTGATTGCCGGTGCGGCTGGAGCCAGTGAAGAACAAACCGTCGATACCCGGATTGGCCGCCAGGGCGATACCGGTTTCCCGCGCGCCTTGCAGCAGGTTCAACACGCCCGCCGGCAAGCCGGCTTCGATCCAGCACTGCACCGTCAACTCGGCAACTTTCGGGGTCAGCTCGCTCGGTTTGAACAGCACGGTGTTACCCGCCAGCAACGCCGGGACGATATGCCCATTCGGCAAGTGCCCTGGGAAGTTGTAGGGACCAAACACCGCCACCACACCGTGGGGTTTGTGGCGCAGTACGGCGGTGGCGTCGCCCAATGGGCCGCTCTTCTCGCCGGTACGCTCGCGGTAGCTTTGCACCGAGATCGCGATCTTGTTGGCCATGCTGGTGACTTCAGTGGCTGACTCCCACAGTGGCTTACCGGTTTCTTCACCGATGCAGCGCGCAATTTCATCGGCACGGCTTTTCAGCGTGGCGGCGAAGGTTTCGAGCACGCCGATGCGCTCTTCCAGCGAACGCTTGGCCCACGCCGGAAACGCCTGACGCGCAGCCTGCACAGCGGACTCGACTTGCTCGGCGGTGGCACCATTACCAGCCCACAGCACCTGTTGAGTCACCGGGTTGCGCGATTCAACCAGCTCCCCCTGGCCAGCCAGCCAGGACCCTGCGATATACAACGAGTTCATTACTTCGACTCCCGAGCAGCGGACAACGGTACGGCACGCACTTGATCACCCACCACCAGTTTCAGGCGTTTAGCGGTCTGCGGATCGACCACCAATGTGCCCGCCGCCAGACGGGCGGGAGCGGCGGTGATACGGCACTCCTCGCGCTTGCGGTTATGAATCAGGAACGGCGTGGCATCGTCCCCCGGCGTACCGATGGCCAGTACCAACGACTGGCTGTCTCGCACCGCACGAATCTTGCTGGTTTCACACTCCACCGCCGGGCCGGCGTCGAAGATATCGACATAACCCTGGTAGCTGAAACCTTCACTCTTGAGCATGCTCAGCGCGGGCTCGGTATCCGGGTGGACCTTGCCGATCACATTGCGCGCATCCTCGGAGAGGAAGCAGCTGTACAGCGGAAACTTCGGCATCAGTTCGGCGATAAACGCCTTGTTGCCCACACCGGTGAGGTAGTCGGCCTGGCTGAATTCCATCTTGAAGAAGTGACGGCCCAGGCTTTCCCAGAATGGCGAACGCCCCGCGTCGTTGGACACGCCACGCATCTCGGCGATGATCTTGTTGCCGAACAGTTGCGGGAATTCGGCGATAAACAGCAGGCGCGCCTTGGCCAGCATGCGGCCATTGAGGCCGGTGCGGTAATCGGCGTGCAGGAACAACGAGCACAGCTCGGAATTGCCGGTGAGGTCATTAGCCAAAAACAGCGTCGGAATCTCGCGGTAGATATTCAGCTCCTGGGAGGCGCTGACAGTCAGGCCCACCCGGAAGTTGTACCAAGGCTCGCGCAGGCCAACGGCGCCGGCGATGGCAGAAATCCCCACCACTTGGCCTTCGTCGTTTTCCAGCACGAACAGGTAATCGGCATCACCGCGCCCGGCGTCGCCGCGAAAGGTTTTTTCCGCCCAGCCAACCCGATGGGTCAGGCGCTCTTCGTTGGCCGGCAAGGTGGTGAGGCCGGTGCCGGTGCTGCGCGCCAGATCAATCAGGGCTGGTAAATCGCTGCTGCGTACGGGACGAACGATCATGCTATCTCCTCAGACGGGCCGCTGTGCAGCCACCCGCGAAACTCTGTTTTAAACCGCTACCAGGCGCACACTCGCGCCCTCGCCAACACCCAGGGCTTCGGCCGTTTCCAGGTCCAACGTCACCGGTTTACCAGGTGCGTAGTCCAGCTCCAGCATCAGCGCGCGGTAATCCTGCAACTGCGCGTTGCTCACCAGGTACTGGCGGCCTACTCCTTTGACCATCTCACCGATCTTCACCGGCACTACGCGGCTCTGGGCGATCGAGCGAATGCCCGAAACCCGCGCGTGCAGCGTTGGGCCGCCGTCGAAGATGTCGATGTAGTGGTCGGTCTCGAAGCCTTCGCGCATCAGGATGTCGAAGGTGATCTGCGCACGCGGGTGTACCTGGCCCATCGCTTCCTGGGCTTCGTCCGGCAGTAGCGGCACGTAGATCGGGTAGTGCGGCATCAACTCGGCGAGGAAGGTGCGGCTTTTCAGCCCACACAGGCGCTCGGCGGCGGCGTAGTTGAGGTCGAAGAAGTTGCGGCCGATGGCATCCCAGAACGGCGAGTCACCGTTCTCGTCACTGTAGCCGACGATCTCGGTCACCACCGAGTCGGCAAAACGCTCGGGGTGGCTGGCGACGAACAGCAGGCGACCACGGGAATTGAGTTCCGACCACGGCGAACCGACCAGCTCCGGCACCACATAAAAACTGGTGAGCAGGCTGTTGCCGGTGAGGTCGTGGCACTGGGAAAGCACGTGGATCTTGTTGTGGATCTTCAGCTCGCGCGAGGCATGCACGAAGGTCTCGTTACGAAAACTGTAGAAAGGCTCCGAGTAACCAGCCGAAGCGACGATGGCCGAACAGCCCGCCAGCTTGCCGGTCTCGGTGTCTTCGAGCACGAAGAAATAGCTTTCTTCACCGTTGAAACTGACCTCGGCCGCGAAGGACGCTTCGCTGGCGGCGATCTTGTCGCTCAGGCGCTCCACATCGTCCGGCAAGGAGGTGACACCAATCGGGCTGTCCGCAGCCAGACGCTGTACCTCGCCCAGATCAGCCATTTGCGCGGGGCGCATCACCAGCATGGTGTCACTCCTTAACTCGAAAAACTCACAGAGGGAAAAATGCCGGACTCAGGATCTGGACTCACACACCTCTCAATGTGCAAGCAGACCCATGTGGGAGCTGGCTTGCCTGCGATGGCATCAGCTCGGTCTCACTGAAAGACCGAGTTGTCTGCATCGCGGGCAAGCCCAGCTCCCACATTTGATTCGGTCCGGCCTATAGAATTTTTGCTCGACGCCTGATCGCCAGGCGCCGAGCGGCGCATCAGGCTTGCGTCAATGTCTTCACAGCACGCTCGAAACGATCCAGGCCTTCCTGGATGTCGGCGTCTTCCACCACCAGGCTTGGGGCGAAACGCACCACGTCCGGGCCGGCTTGCAGGATCATCAGGTTTTCTTTCTCGGCCGCGTTGAACACGTCCTTGGCCTTGCCTTTGAAGGCATCGCTCAGCACACAACCAATCAGTAGGCCCATGCCGCGCACCTCAGTGAAGATGCCGTATTGCTTGCCGATCTGCTCCAGACGCGCCTTGAACAGGTCGTGCTTGGCATTCACGCCAGCCAGCACTTCAGGGGTGTTGATCACGTCAATCACCGCTTCCGCCACCGCACACGCCAGCGGGTTGCCGCCGTAGGTGGTGCCGTGGGTGCCGACGACCAAGTGCTTGGCCAAGGCTTCGGTGGTGAGCATGGCAGCAATCGGGAAACCGCCGCCCAGGCTCTTGGCACTGGTGAGGATGTCCGGCGTCACGCCGTAATGCTGGTAAGCGAACAGCTTGCCGCTGCGGCCCATGCCGGTTTGCACTTCGTCGAACACCAGCAGCGCGTCGTTTGCGTCGCACAGCTCGCGGGCGCCTTGCAGGTAAGCCAACTCGGCCGGCAGTACGCCGCCTTCACCCTGGATCGGCTCCAGCACTACGGCGCAGGTCTTGTCCGACACGGCGGCTTTCAGCGCGGCCAGGTCGTTATAAGGCACGTGTGTGATACCGGTGATTTTAGGACCGAAGCCATCGGAGTACTTCGACTGGCCACCGACGTTAACGGTGAACAGGGTACGGCCGTGGAAGCTGTTCAGCGCGGCGATGATTTCGTATTTCTCGGTGCCGAAACGGTCAAACGCGACACGACGGGCCAGCTTGAACGCGGCCTCGTTGGCCTCGGCGCCGGAGTTGCAGAAGAACACGCGCTCGGCAAAGGTGGCGTCGATCAGCTTATGAGCCAGGCGCAGGGCCGGTTCATTGGTGAAGACGTTGGAGACATGCCACAGCTTGTTGGCCTGTTCGGTCAGTGCACCGACCAGCGCCGGGTGGGCGTGGCCCAATACGTTGACCGCGATGCCGCCGGCAAAGTCGATCAGCTCGCGGCCCGCCTGGTCCCATACGCGCGAACCTTCGCCACGCACGGGGATGAATGCGGCAGGTGCGTAGTTGGGAACCATGACCTGGTCGAAATCGGCACGTTGCACCGGGGCTTGCTCAACGGACATCGGAGTCTCCTGAAGAGGAACGCCTGCCTGGAACTGGCGGGCGATGCTGGGATTGTAAGGACAGTTTTCAGCGCGACCTTGTCGCCAAGCGACAACTTCTTATAGCGCAAACCCGTGTTTTCAGCGGGTTTACGCCAATGCGACAAATAGCGTCGCAATGGCGCAGTTTAAACTGCCCAGGGGTTTTGCGGCAGGGCCAAAGGCAGCCGATTGAAACAAGGCAATCACCCTAACTATCTAGCCTCTGCCACCACCAGGCGCTTGATTTACTGATGCTCTTTCCAGACATACAGAGATCAGCCCCATGGACACCCACCCCGATAGTCATTATCAGCTTCTGAATACGGCGGTTCCGCGCTGGCTAGGCATGGCCAGCGCCAGCAAGCGCGAGACGCTGAAACAGACCACGCCGCGAGTGACTACGGCGCCCGCAGCCCAGCGAACCGAACTGCATCGACTGAACGCCGCTCACTGGGAGGCGCAGAACAGCGTCGACGGCGCACTGAAGAACCTGCTGGACGCCAAAGCCTTCGCCAAACCCATCCTCGACAGTGCGCTGCTGACCCGCTTCAATCTCGACCTGGACAGTGAGGCGGTGTACCTGCGCCTGTACATCCCACAGACCGTCCCGTGGTTTCCGATCCGCACCGGCGGCGCACGCACCTGGACCGTGTCCCTGCTGGATGCTGCCCTGCACAACTTCGACTACAACGAAACCCGGGACCACGCCTACGAGCCCGACTCCACTTACATCAGCCAGCCGTCCACCGACGGCCGGTTCGATACGTTGCCCGCCATCCGACAGGCCCTGCCGATCAGTGCGTTTACCCGACTGTGCCGCGAGCTGGACATTGGCGCCCGCTATGCCCAGTACTTGCGTACTCAATTGGGCATGGATGAAGCGGTGGCCGCCGCCGTGCTGCGACACAAGGTCGATACCAGCCAGAAAGCCCAGTTGCGCGCCTCCTTGCAACTGGCGTGGGTCCAGGGCGATATCGACGATGACTTTCGGCAGTTGATCGAAGCACTGGTCAGAGGCGAACAAGGCGTAGCACTCGACGGTTCGCCCTTGCTCTGTCACGACTTAAGCCTGATGGACGCGCCACTCACCGGCCCCCTGCTGTTTGCCCCCAACCTGGAAACCTCACGGAAAGCGCAACGACTGGTGGCCTATATCCCGGATGATCCTGTGCACCCGATCAAGCAATACACCTCACCCTTGGCGTTCAAGCAAGAACTGGTGCGCCAGCTACGCGACGAGGATTACCAGGTGTTCTTCAGCCGGTTTGTCGACCACGACCGGCGCGGCGTGTTCTTTTCAAGCCTGAGCGAACGCCTGGCGAAAGTCACTTTCCACCCGCCCGAGCCCGGCAGCGGCCTGGCGCCTTGGCGCAAAGCCCCCACCAATGATCCTAAGCTGCAGTTTGTCGCCACCCCCATCACGAACGATCCGTGGCTGCACCTCTACGAACAAAAACTCAACAAACTGCTCAATGACGCGCGCACACTCGCGGTGTCCACGGCCAATGCAGACCGTACGGCGCGCTGGGCGCTGTGGGACTCCTTCGTCAATGTCGCCTCGGCAATCGTCAACGCGGTCGTGCAAGTGGCGGCGCCGTTTGTGCCCGGCCTCGGCGAATTGATGCTGGGCTACATGGCTTACCAACTCCTCGATGACGTGTTTGAAGGGGTCATTGACTGGGCTGAAGGCGAAGGCAGGGAAGCGATCGGTCACTTTGCCGGGGTTGTTGAGTCGTTGGTGCAATTGGGCGCCTTTGGCGCAGGCGCCACCATCGGTGTCGCCGAGCTACGCAAAGCTTTGCCTGCCGACATCGCGGCCTTCATCGACCGCTTCAAGCCAGTGAAGCTGGCCAACGACACCACCCGCTACTGGAAGCCCGACCTCAAGCCTTACCAACAACCCTTCACCGCATCACCGCGCCTGGGCCTCAACGAACAGGGCCTGCACATGATCAATGGCGAATCAATGCTGCCGCTGGACGGCAAGCTGTACGCCGTGGAAAAAGCTCCGGACAGCCAGCACTACCGAATCAAACACCCCACACGCCCTGACGCATTCAAGCCCGGCGCACGCCATAACGGCGCGGGCGCCTGGCACACCGAACTAGAGCGCCCGTTGCAATGGGACCGCCTGACCCTGCTGGATCGAATCGGCCACAAGGTGAGCGGGCTCAGCACCGCAGACCGTGAACTGGCCCTGAACATCAGCGGTGTGCAAGAAAACGCGTTGCGCAAGATGCACGTCAACAGCGAGCCTGTCCCACCGCTACTGAGCGATACCCTGGCGCGCCTGAAGATCGACCGCAACCTTACGCAACTGATCAGCAGCCTGCGCAGCGATAACCCGACCGAGTACCACAGCGTCGATCCGCAAGACCAATTGCAACTGTTGACCAGCTACGGCTACTGGCCAAAATCCAAAGCCCTGCAATTTTTCAATGAGCGGGGCCAAGTCACCTGGACCTTCGGTGACCCACGCAAGACCACGGTGCAGATCCACGAGGACCAGTTACAAAATGGCGACCTGCTCAAGACCGTCCTGAGCGCCTTGCCCCCCGAAGAAATCACCGCGCAATTCGGTGAGCGTGCCAGCGACCCACAACTGAGCCTGGAGGCGCGCACGCGCAACCTGAGTAAGAAACTTGCGGACATTGCCGAGAGCAACCGAGCCGCGCTGTTCGATTCGCGCTACGGCCCCTTGCAATTCACCCGTGAACCGCTTACCCAACAGATCCAGAACGCTGCGCCGGGCCTGCCCGCGAGTATCGCCGACAGCCTGCTCAGGCATGCCACCGGGGCAGACCTTGAGGCACTGGACCTGCATCGAACACCCGACCACTTGGACCAATTGGCCCGCAGCGTAATGGAGGAAGTGCGGATCAACCGGGCCTACGAAGGCCAACACCTGGACTCGCAGCACAGCCTCGACACCGACAGGCTGGTGCTCAACTCACTGAAACTGCAGCCAGGTTGGTCGGACCAAATACACCTCGAGGCCCGTCATCTGAGCATGGAGGGCGAAGTCTGGTGCGCAATTGGCCCCGACGATGCGCCCATTCGACGCACATTGGTTCGTACCGAAACCAACCGTTATGTACCCCATGATCCCAAAGGCCCACTGTCCAGTGAAACCGATCTGTACACAGCCGTATTGCATGCCTTGCCCGACACCCAACGCGATGCGCTCGGTATCGAGATCCACCAGGGCGCCGAACTGCGGCGCCGTTTGCGCCTGCACCCGTTGGGACGCGACACAGTGCGCACCTTGCTTAACCCCGACGAAAGCGACCCGCCGTCCATCGAAACCCTGCGTTTGCTCGGCAATGTCGACGGTTACCCTGTCGAAACCGCAAACGCTGTCCAGCCACCCAGTCTGCAGCAGCGCACGCGGGAGCTGTTTCCCAGTTTTAACGATAGGGAGGTCCAGACGTTCATCGACCGATTGCAGAACCAGCCGGGTGGCGCCGACGGCCGGCTCGCAGCGCTGAACGCTGAATACAGGCAATTGGAGCTGGACCTGTATGGCTGGCAACGCGACACCCCCACTACCCACCCTGTCACCAGCGTCCCATTGCACGCTCGCCAGCGCACGTACGACCGACAAAACCGTGCACTTATCGCAGAACGGATCCAGCAGTGCTGGCGCCGCGAAACGGTCATCGATGACTATTACGAGGACCCTGATCGCGATGGCAGGACACTGCGCCTGGAGTTTCCGATTCTGGGGGAGCTGCCATCCCTGAATGCAGACTTTAATCACGTGAGCTTACTGGCCATAACCGGCAGTGACGGCACTCAAAGCGTCGAACCTTTCTTGCGGTGCTTCCCCAATTTGCGACATCTGGAAGTGCGGGAGACCCCCTTGGGCCAACTGCCCGCAGATCTCCATACCTTGCCCAACTTGAATACGCTGAACCTGGACAACTGCAATATCACCCTCACCCCCACGAGCCACGCACGGCTGGCTGGGATGCATCGCCTGCGGGGTCTGAACCTGCACCATAACCCGCTGGGGCTGGTGCCCGATGTGGCCTCCATGATTGACCTGCTGGACCTGGATTTGTCCGACACGGGCATTGACCGCCTGCCGCCTGGCCTGCTGAATCTTACTGAACTTGAAACCGCCTTCTTGAGTGACAACCGCATCAGCGAGTTGCCTGCCGCCCTGTTCGAGCAACCAGCTGCGGGCAGCAATCGATTTGACCTTTCCGGCAACCCGTTTTCGCGGGCCACACTGGAGCAAGTCAAACGTTACTTCCAACGTCATGGCACGTGCTGGGAAATCGAAGCACCGGCGGTGGATGTGCACGACGCACGACGTCTCTACCCGTCACTGAGTAACGACGAACTCAACCGAGTGGTCTTCGGACTGCCTGGCGATATCGAAGCCGGCAAGCGCGAACTGGCGCGCCTCGCCAGCGAACTGGAGACCCTGCAACAGGAACTGGCGCACTGGTCGCTGGACGCCCAACCGCTGCCGGTGGAACAAGCCCGGCGAAAGGCGCTGCACCAACTGTTGGAACGAACCTGGCGCCGGGAAATCCCGCTGGACACTCACTTCACCCACGTGCTGACCCTGCCGCAAAGACTGACTGGAGAGCTGCCCGTGCTCAGTGCCAAGTTTGGGCACATCGGCTACCTGAACGTCGAAGGCAACGGCGGTACATTTCAGCCCGGAGCTTTTCTCAAAAGCTTCCCGGCGTTGGACATTCTCAATATCCAGAACACGCAGATGGGTGACATCCCGGCTTCGGTGTTCGATCTGCCGAGGCTTACGCACCTGGGCCTGTCGAACTGCGGCATCGAGCTGTCCGCCGCTAGCCAGTCGGCACTGGAAGGCATGAGCCGCCTGCAATACCTGAACCTCGACCGTAACGCCATCGGGAAGTCGTTGGATTTTCGCCGGCTACCCAACTTGGCCCTGGTTTCCCTGCAAGCCACCGGCCTGCGCGAAGTGCCGCCGGGGCTGTTGATCCAGCCTCGGCGGATGGGCGTAAACCTCAGCCACAACGTCATTCAGGAGCTGCCAGACGCCACCTTCAATTTGCCGCCCCATGTGACACTCGACTTCAATATCGCCGCCAATCCTCTGTCCGACACGACCCTTGCGCGCATCAAACTTTACTGTCAACGCACTGGCGAGTACTTCAACGCCCAGCCATCCGCCGCACTGCGCGAACGGGTACAGCGCCTGTATCCGAACCTGCTGGAAAGCGAAGCCGATCGCTTCATTTTCAAGCTGCCGGGTACGATGAACGACATCCTCCCGCACTTGACTCAACTGGAAGCCGAGTACCAACAGCTGGACACCGACCTCGAGCAGTGGGTCCTGGATGTGCCCGAGCGGCACCCCATCCTCGACATACCGCTGGACGACACCGCCCGAGCCCAGGAGCAACTGCAGCGCCGCAACTTTAAAACATTGCTGAAGCAGGTCTGGCGCCGTGAAAGCGCAGAAGACGAAGAGAACCTCGACGACGAACTCACCCACAGCCTGCTTATAGATACCCCGCTCATGGGCGCATTGCCGCAGTTGAGCGCGCGCTTCGAGCATGTGTCGCGGTTCGAGCTGATTGGGAACGGCATCACCACCCATGTCGACGGCACGTTGCAATGTTTTCCCAATCTGCAAACACTGGCCTTGAGCAAATGCTCTCTGAGATCACTACCCGCTGCTTTGTTCAGCCTGCCAAAGCTGTCCAGCCTGGAACTGTCTCACTGCGCCATTACGTTGACCGCCGAGTCGGCACGCTCACTATCAGATCTGAGCACGGTGGAATTCTTCGACATGAGCCACAACCCCTTGACCCATGCTCCGGATGTCACAGGTATGAGCCAACTGGTGGCGCTGCACTTGCGCCACTCACAAATCAGCCACGTCCCCCAGGGCGTGTTCCAGCTCACCGAGCTTCAGACACTCGACCTGAGCCACAACCAGATCACACAGATCCCGGCCGATATTCTTGAAATGATGCCGACGTTTCATGACGACTCGGACCTGAGCGGCAACCCGCTGTCGACGCAAAGCCTGGGTTATCTCAGGACCTACTACCTGCGCACAAGCATCGACTTTCAGGTGCCGGAGGTTCTGCTCGATGAACAGGGAGAACCGATACAGCCTGCCTCCCCGCGCCCGCAGGAAGAGTGAGCGCAATCAGCCTCGTTCAGACGGAACCGATGACAATTCGAACGGGCTGCTGCTGCGCCGCTGGTTGCGATCTTCGCGCGGGGTCGCGCCGAAGAAATTGCGGTAGGCGCTGGAGAAGTGCGGCCCCGAGGAGAAGCCGCACGACAGGCCGATCTGGATGATCGACTTGCTGGTTTGCATGAGCATCTGGCGCGCTTTGTTCAGGCGCAATTCCAGGTAGTACTGGCTGGGGACGCGATTGAGGTACTGCTTGAAGATCCGCTCCAGTTGTCGTCGCGATACACACACGTGCTGGGCGATTTCGTCGGTGGTCAGCGGCTCTTCGATATTGGCTTCCATCAACAACACCGCCTGGGTCAGCTTGGGATGGCTGGAGCCCAGGCGGTTTTGCAATGGAATGCGCTGGCGCTCGCCGCCTTCACGAATGCGCTCTACAACCAGTTCTTCGGAAACCGCACCGGCCAACTCGGCACCGTGATCACGGGCCAATACCGCCAGCAGCAAATCAAGTACCGACATGCCACCGCAAGCGGTCAAACGATCTCGGTCCCAATCGAACAGATGGCTGGTGGCGATGACCTTGGGGAAACGCTCAGCGAAATCGTCCTGCCAACGCCAGTGCACGGCGGCGCGGTAGCCATCGAGCAAACCGAGCTGGGCCAGCGGGTACACACCCGCCGACAAGCCGCCGATCACACAACCTGCGCGAACGAGCTGCTTGAGCGCGGTGCTCAGCTGTGAGGCAATGGCGGTGGGCGGTTCGTCCGCCAGCAGGAACAGTTTTTGGAAGCCTTCCAGCTTACCGGCCCATGGCTCGCCCGGCAGTTGCCAGGAGCCTTCGGTCGCGGGCTCTGCGAGCAGAAACGACAACTCGTAGACCACGTCCGGATGCACCCGCTGAGCAACGCGCAAAGCCTCTTCAGCCAGCGCAAGCGTGAGTGCTTTTGTGCTGGGCCAAATCAGGAAACCAATTCGATGGGCGGTCATGGAGGGCTATCCGAAGCGAGTAACGGTAATGAAGACAAAGGCCAATGCTAGCCGGTAAACCAACACAAATCTCAAAACATATGAGGATCTAATGTGGGAGCTGGCTTGCCTGCTCCCACAGGGGATCGGGGCCAACCTCAAGGCTGCGGAGCATGCACTAATTCAGTGCATAAAAGCAGCCTTGATTATTTCAAGCTACCGGACAAAAACTGCTGCAACCGTTCGGATTGCGGGTTCACCAGCACTTCGCGCGGGTTGCCGCGCTCTTCGACGATGCCTTTGTGCAGGAACACCAGTTGGTTCGACACTTCACGGGCAAAGCCCATTTCGTGGGTGACCACCACCATGGTGCGACCTTCCTGGGCCAGGTCCTGCATGACCTTCAGAACTTCGCCGACCAGCTCCGGGTCCAGTGCCGAGGTGGGCTCATCAAACAGCATTACCTCAGGCTCCATCGCCAGGGCGCGGGCAATCGCTACGCGCTGCTGCTCGCCACCGGACATGTGGCCGGGGAACGCATCTTTACGATGGCCCACGCCCACTTTTGCCAGGTAGTGCTCGGCCTTTTCACGGGCGTCTTTTTTCGACATGCCCAACACGTGCACCGGGGCTTCCATCACGTTTTCAAGCGCGGTCATGTGCGACCACAGGTTGAAATGCTGGAACACCATCGACAAGCGCGAACGCATGCGTTGCAGTTGTTTTGGATCGGCGGCCTTCATGGCGCCGTCCTTGTTGGCCACCAGTTTCAGCTCTTCGTTGTTGAGCAGAATCTTGCCGGCGTGGGGTTGCTCCAGCAGGTTGATGCAGCGCAAAAAGGTACTTTTGCCCGAGCCACTGGAACCGATGATGCTGATCACATCACCGGCCGCGGCGGCCAGGGACACGCCTTTGAGCACTTCATGACTGCCATAGCGTTTATGCAGGTCTTGGACTTCAAGTTTGTACATGCGGTCGGTTCTCACAAAAACAGGTGGTCAGTCGTTGAGCAAGCGCCCGTGACGCAGCGCTTCGCGCCCCGCCACCTTGGCCAGCCAGAAACCCGCTTGGGCATAACGTAGCCGTTCAACGGCAAACAACACCCCGGACGTGCCCGCGCAAACAATGCTCACGCGGTCGGTCAAGGGATCAATCACTTCAAAAATCGGCTCGCCCGACTCGACCCGATCACCGGCTTTACGCAGGTAACTGATCACACCGGCGTGGGGCGCAAACAGCAATTCGGTGCCTTCGAAGGGCAAGCCTTCGCAAGGTTCGTGTTGCGGCGCAGGCCATTCGCCGCTGATCAGGCCCTGCTCGGCCAGGAACGCAAGAATACCTTCGGCGTGGAAGATAGCCTCGTCGCGGCCGGTGTCAGCTTGGCCTCCCAATTCCAGGGTCGTCGCCAGGCATGCCAGCGGAACCTGTGCCTCTGGGAAAGCCTGGGACAGACGCAACCAAGGCAGCGAACAGGCTTCATCAAACGAGCTGCCACCGGAATCTTCCGCCAGCAGTCCGACTTTTACATTCAAATGCGCCGACAGCGAACGCCACTGCGGCCAGTGTTGCGGCAGCGCGTACATGTGCAACGCAGCTTCGGCGTCGCAATGCAGGTCGAGGACCACATCGGCGGTGCAGGCGTGGCTCAACAGTACACGTTGCATGCCTTGCAACTGGCTACTTGGCGCGGGCAACGCGTCGAGCGCATCGCTCATCGCCTGGCGGATCATGCGCACGTTGGCGTGCGGATCATCACCCAACTTGCCCTTGAGCAACTCGGCAACCGGCTCGCTCAACTCGACGAAATCACGGTTGAAATTCTTGCCACTGCCAATCTCGAAACGCCCCTGGTGGCTGCCTTGCAGCAACTGGCCGAGCCCCATCGGGTTGGCCACCGGGACCAGCTCGATCACGCCATTGAGGGCGCCTTGCTGTTCCAGTTCGGTGAGACGCTTTTTCAGCTCCCAGGCCGCGCGCATCCCCGGCAATTCGTCGGCGTGCAGGCTGGCCTGGATATAAGCCTTGCGCCCACCGCTGCCGAAACGAAACACGCTCAGTTGGCGCTCGCACCCCAGGTGGCCCCAGGGCAACAGGTGATCGATACGTTCCATATCAATGCTTCCGTGGAGCCAGGTAGCTCAGCCAGCGGCCTTCGGCCAACTTGAACAGGCGCACCAGGATAAAGGTCAGGCACAGGTAGAACGCACCGGCGGTGATATAGGCTTCAAACGGCAGGTAGAACTGGGCGTTCACCGTGCGCGCAGCACCGGTGATGTCAATCAGGGTCACGATGGACGCCAGACTGGTGGTCTGCAGCATCATGATCACTTCGTTGCTGTACTGCGGCAGCGCGCGGCGCAGGGCCGACGGCAGCAGGATGCGGCGGTACAGCTTGTAGCGCGACATGCCCATGGCCTTGGCCGCTTCGATTTCGCCATTGGGGGTGGCCTTGAGGCTGCCGGCAATGATCTCAGCGGTGTAGGCGCTGGTGTTGATCGCAAAGGCCAGGCACGCGCAGAACGTGGCGCTGGACAGCAGCGGCCACAGGAAGCTTTCGCGCACGGCGTCAAACTGAGCCAGGCCGTAGTAGATCAGAAACAGTTGCACCAGCATCGGTGTGCCACGAATCACATACGTGAACAGCCAAGCCGCGCCGTTGACGATCGGCTGCTTGGACACGCGCATCAAGCCCAGGGGCAAGGCAGCGAGCAAGCCGAAGAACAGCGAGATGGCGAGCAGTTTCAAGGTGGTCAGCAAGCCGCCGAGGTACAGCGGCATGGCATCCCAAATGACGTTGTAGTCGAAGATCATAGATCAGCCGCCCTTACGCCTACCGAGTAGCGCTTCTCAAGGTAACGCAGGGCCAGCAACGAGACGCTGGTGATCACCAGGTACATCGCCGCCACTGCGAGGAAGAAGGTAAAAGGCTCACGCGTGGCATCTGCCGCCTGCTTGGCCTTGAACATCATGTCTTGCAGGCCCACCACCGAAATCAGCGCGGTAGCCTTGGTGAGTACCAGCCAGTTGTTGGTGAAACCGGGGATCGCCAACCGAATCATCTGCGGCACCATCACCCGGAAAAACACCTGGAACGGGCTCATGCCATACGCCATACCGGCTTCAGCCTGACCCTTGGGAATGGCCATGAAGGCGCCACGGAAGGTCTCCGATAGGTAGGCGCCAAAGATGAAACCCAGGGTGCCGATACCGGCGGCCAAGGGGTTCAAGTCAATATAGTCGTCAAAGCCGAGCATCGGCGCGACGCGGTTGAGCAGGTCCTGACCGCCGTAGAAAATCAGCAGGATCAGCACCAGGTCCGGGATCCCGCGGATCACCGTGGAGTACAAGTCACCCAGCCAGGCCAACCAGCGCACCGGCGACAGGCGTAACGCGACCCCGATCAGACCCAGAACAATGGCCAAGGCCATGGACGACAAGGCGAGCTGAAGCGTCAACCATGCGCCATCGAGGATGACGGCCCCGTAGCCTTTCAACATGATTCAGGTCCTCGAAAAGGGGGATGAAAAAATGGCGCAAACCTCAGGAATTCTGTTGCTTGCGCCATTGCGGACAGACAGCTGCGACGAGTTACTTAGGGTCAGCGCCGTAAATATCGAAGTCGAAGTACTTGTCCTGGATTTTCTTGTATTCGCCGTTGGCACGGATCGCCGCGATGGCCGCGTTGATCTTGTCCAACTCGGCCTTGTCACCTTTGCGCACTGCGATGCCGATGCCGTCACCGAAGTACTTGGCGTCGGTGAACTGTGGGCCTACGAACGCGTAGCCTTTACCGGCTGGGGTTTTCAGGAAGCCGTCTTGCAGCAGGGTGGCATCAGCCACGGTACCGTCGAGGCGACCGGCCTCCACGTCCAGGTAGATTTCGTTCTGCGAGCTGTAAGGCACAACCGTGGCACCTTTAGGGGCCAGGACTTCCTTGGCGAAGCGATCGTGGATCGAACCGCGTTGCACGCCGATCTTCTTGCCTTTCAACTCATCCAGGCTGTCGCTGACGGTGGTGCCTTCCTTCATCACCAACTGCGCTGGGCTCAGGTAATAGCGGTTGGTGAAGTCCACGGACTTCTTGCGGTCGTCAGTGATGGACATGGACGACAGGATTGCGTCGATCTTGCGCACTTTCAGCGCAGGAATCAGGCCGTCGAACTCTTGCTCGACCCACACGCACTTGACCTTCATCTCTGCGCACAGGGCGTTGCCGATGTCGTAGTCAAAACCCACGATGCTGCCATCCGGCGCCTTCGAGGCAAACGGAGGGTAAGCCGCTTCGATACCAATCTTCAGGGGCTTTTCATCAGCGAAAGCCTGCATGGACAGCACGGACAGCGCCAGGGCGCCCAACAGCACGAGTTTCTTCATCTTGGGACTCCATCGGTATAGGGCAAAAAGCAGTATGAGCCGTGGCCCACGGTGCGGCTTAAGTGAAACCGAATAGCGGTGCTGCGTCCTACGCAGGTTCAACACCTGAGACGACGAGCGAGTGATCGGCATTCTAACGACAGGCCGGAAGCCGATATTTCCTCAATGCGACAACAATTTACAGAAGCACTGAGAAAGCGGTTCCAGCACATTGACAGCCCCTGAGTTTTATGCAGAGACAAAAGATATTAAACCTGTTGATGCTGCAAATAGCGGGCCTATTATTCGCAAACCCTTCTAGCACGGCAAGTCTGGCGTTTAATCTTATTTCCTGGGGTGTCTAAAACGCGGCTTTTCGGGGCGTGGGCGTAGCACTTTGCCTCATGTTCGGGCGGGAGGTTACACATTTAGGGGAGTCGGTAACATTCAGAAACGTCCTACGATGGAAGTCGATATTTATTGGGCTCCGCACTGATCGTTCCCACGCTCTGCGTGGGAATGCAGCCCTGGACGCTCTGCGTCCGCTCTTGAAGTCGTGACGCGGAGCGTCACAGAAGGCATTCCCACGCAGAGCGAGGGAACGATCGGCATGTACAAAAAAGCCCCACCCGGTTTTCACCGAGTGGGGCTCTGTACGCGGCCTTAGGCGGCGTTCATGGCCTTGTGCGTCTCAATCAAGTGCGCCACCACCCCCGGATCAGCCAGGGTGGAGATATCCCCCAACCCGTCATACTCAGCCGTGGCAATCTTGCGCAAAATCCGCCGCATGATTTTCCCCGACCGGGTCTTCGGCAAGCCTGGCGCCCACTGGATCACATCCGGTGAAGCAATCGGCCCGATCTCTTTGCGCACCCAGTTTTTCAGCTCCAGGCGCAGCGCTTCGTTCGGTTCTTCGCCATTTTTGAGCGTGACATACACATAGATACCCTGCCCCTTGATGTCATGCGGCACACCCACCACCGCCGCTTCGGCGACCTTCGGATGCGCAACCATCGCACTTTCAATCTCGGCAGTACCCATGCGGTGGCCGGACACGTTCAACACGTCATCCACGCGCCCGGTAATCCACCAGTAACCGTCTTCATCACGACGCGCGCCGTCACCGGTAAAGTACATGCCACGGAAGGTCTTGAAGTAGGTATCAACGAAACGGTCATGGTCGCCGTACAGCGTGCGTGCCTGGCCTGGCCACGAATCAAGGATCACCAGGTTACCTTCGGCAGCGCCCTCGATGATGTTACCCAGGTTGTCGACCAGCGCCGGCACCACGCCGAAGAACGGCCGTGCCGCCGAACCCGGCTTGAGCGCGTGGGCACCCGGAAGCGGGCTCATCAGGGTGGCGCCGGTTTCGGTCTGCCACCAGGTGTCGACGATCGGGCAACGGGATTGGCCGACGTTCTTGTAGTACCAGTCCCACGCTTCCGGGTTAATCGGCTCGCCCACTGAACCCAGCAAGCGCAGGCTGCTGCCATCCACACCTTCACAGGCAGCGGTGCCGGAAGCCATCATCGCGCGGATCGCGGTCGGCGCGGTGTAGAGGATATTGACCTTGTGCTTGTCGACGATCTTGCCCACCCGGGTGATATCCGGATAGTTCGGCACACCTTCGAACAGCAGCGTGGTCGCACCATTCGCCAGCGGGCCGTAGACGATATACGTGTGGCCGGTGACCCAGCCAACGTCGGCGGTGCACCAGTAGATTTCGCCCGGACGGTAGTCGAACACGCGCTCGTGGGTCAGGGCTGCGTACAACAAGTAGCCGCCGGTGGTGTGCTGCACGCCTTTAGGCTTGCCGGTGGAGCCGGAGGTATAAAGGATGAACAGTGCCTCTTCGGCGCCCATCTCTTTAGGCGCACACACGGTGCCCGCCACTTTCATCAAGTCTTCGTACCAGATATCGCGATGCTGGTTCCACTTGATCGCGCCATTGGTGCGTTTGCACACGATGACCTTTTGGATGCTGCTGGTTTCCGGGTTGGTCAGCGCGTCATCGACGTTGGCCTTCAGCGGAATCTTCTTACCGGCGCGGATGCCTTCGTCGGCAGTGATCACCACCTTCGACTTACAGTCGATGATGCGACCGGCCAGGGCCTCCGGCGAAAAACCACCAAACACCACCGAGTGAATCGCACCGATGCGGGTACACGCCAGCATAGCGACCACAGCTTCAGGGATCATCGGCATATAGATAGTCACCACGTCGCCGCGGTGCACATCCTGGCCGCGCAGGGCGTTGGCGAACTTGCAGACTTCTTCATGCAGCTCGCGGTAGGTGATGGTGCGGCTTTCGGAAGGGTCGTCACCTTCCCAGATGATCGCCGCCTGGTCGCCACGCTCGGCGAGGTGACGGTCCAGGCAGTTGTAGGAAACGTTCAGGGTGCCATCGGCAAACCACTTGATATCGACATGGTGGTCGTCGAAAGAGGTCTGCTTCACCGCGGTGAAAGGCTTGACCCAGTCAAGGCGCTTGGCTTGCTCGCGCCAGAAGCCATCGGGGTTGACCACCGACTGCTGGTACATGGCCTTGTAGGTCGCCTCGTCGGTCAGCGTGTTGGCTGCTACTTCGGGGCGAACGGGGTACAGGGAAGCCGCACTCATCTTTCTTACCTCGGTGACAATCGTTGTTTTTGTATGCCCTGTTGTAGCCGGGGGCGCCCCATAGAACCATTCGACGATGGTAGTAACAAGCCCCTACAAACTGCCCTGCTATGCACTTATGGGGCTCTGGCCCACGGCCTGCACCGCTTTGCGGCTTTCTGAAAAAAGCTTTACCACGGGATTGTTACAAAAACCGCCAATAGTGTTTATCAAAAGCACGGGTATATGAATATAACCCGCGAGCCTAAAATCAATTCCGTCAACACGACACAGTGATTAACACCGTAACAGCCCCCACGAAGGCAACGTTAATCCGAACTTCCCAACTCTTAAGTTACACACGCGGCCTCACAAAGGCCCCGTGCCCCCTTTCGCCCTGAAGAAGGTAAATAGAGAAATGAAAGCTTTAGTAGTTATGGCCCTCAGCAGCTTGTGCGCCACCGCCGCCCTGGCCGACGAAGCCCCGACTGACGTAGCTGGCCAGAACGCCCCGATTGTTGAGGATTACACCTACAGCACGCACTTGGATGTCGCCAAAGTAGTGTCCATGAGCAATATCCCGGACGTCTGCGAAGTTGTACCGGTGAAGATGGAATATGAAGACTCCCAAGGTCAGCGTCATATTCTTAATTATCAGGTGATGGGTAATGGTTGCTCTAACGGGTAATAACTTGGTTAGTTAGGTTTAAACCCGGATCTTGGTTGCCGCAAGAAATCGTTCTTGCGGCCAAGAACCAACCCCCTCCTCTCCCGCTTGATTCGAATGCTACGATCGTGGCGTCATTACTCCCGCTGCAAGGCAGGATACGTTCATGAGAGCCAGTTTCGAGAAAATCCCTACTGAGGCCACTACCTCCTGGACCCTGCTGAACAGGCGTCTATTGGAGGCTATCCCGTTTGAGTGGCATCACCATCCCGAATACGAACTGACCCTCACCCTCAACAGTCGCGGGCATCGCTACATCGGCAACGACGTGGCGCTCTACGATGATGGCGACCTGGTACTGGTGGGCCCAAATGTGCCCCATAGCTGGTCCTCCGCTGAGCGCCTTGACCCGGCTAAACCGCACATTGCGCTAGTCATCTGGTTTTCAGAAGCCTGGGCGGATTCCCTGGTGCAATTGTTTCCCGAAATGGCCTCGACCCGAGCGTTATTGGCTGCGGCGCAAAACGCGCTGAGTTTCAGCGAGCCCACGTCCCAGGCACTTCGTCCTGTGATCGAAGCCATGGTCGAGCAAGACGCTTCCCAGCGGCTGATTTCACTACTAACCGTGCTCAACACACTGTCACGCGATGTAGCGGCGCAGCGAGTCGCGGTGGAAAACACATCGCCCCAGGTTGTTGAAGATGCCCGTATCCGCCGCGTGCTGGACTACTTGCATGGCCATTATGCGCAACCGTTGGGCATTCCCGAATTGGCGCAGATGGCCTGTGTCAGCGTTTCAGCCTTTCATCGTATGTTCCGAAGGCATACACGCTGCACGGCGCTGGACTACATCGTGCGCCTACGCATCGGACACGCTTGTGCCCTGTTAATGCAGGGCAACCTGGCGGTCAGCACGATCGCCGAGCACGTGGGTTACGTCTCTCAGGCGCTGTTCAATCGTCAGTTCAAAGCGCAAAAAGGCATCACGCCCACGCAATTCCGCGAACAGCACGGGCATCACTTCCGGTAGCCAGCCTGATTCTTCTATTCGACTCACAGCAAACGCCACAATCGTACTATTCAACGCGCTTAATCGGACTGCCACCCAAGCCTGCTGGAGTGATTCCATACCTGTATGCACAACACTACAGGTCACCCCATGAGCAACTACCCTACCTTCGAAAGCGCCGAGCTGCCGGACGACTACAAGCACAGCATCGTCAACATGAAAAAGGCATTGCGCGCGCAAATCGGTGACGTGAATGCCTTGTTTGCCGAGGTTAGCGAATTCATTGCCGCCGAAATCGCCTCGATCAAAACCCAGCAAGCCCTGAGCGGTTCCGCCTGGCCCGAAGTCGACTTTGAAACCATCGCCAGCGGCCAGGTAACCGAAGAACAACGCGCACTGATCAAGCGCCGAGGCTGCCTGGTCATCCGCAACCACTTCCCACGCCAGCAAGTGCTGGGCTGGGACAAGAGCCTGCTGGACTACCTGGACACCCACCAATTTGACGCGGTGTATCGCGGCCCCGCCGACAACTTCTTCGGCAACCTCGAGGCCTCCCGCCCGGAAATCTTCCCGATTTATTGGTCCGACGCTCAGATGCAATTGCGCCAACACGAACGCATGGGCACTGCGCAGTCGTTCCTCAATCGCCTATGGACCATCAACTCCCAAGGCCAGCAATGGTTCGACCCAGACGTCAACGCGCTGTATCCCGACCGCGTAAGGCGCCGTCCGCCCGGTACCACCTCCAAAGGGCTTGGCCCACACATCGACTCCGGGGCGCTGGAACGCTGGCTGCATCCTGCCTACCTGAAGGTGTTCGACAAGATCTACCGCAATGACTTCAACGCGTACGACCCATGGGATGCCGCGCATCGCACCGACGTTGATGAATATGCCTACGAAGGCACCAAATGCTCGGCCTTCCGCACCTTCCAGGGCTGGACCGCATTGTGCGACATGCGCGCCGACCAGGGCGTGCTGCACACGCTGCCGATTCCCAAGGCCATCGCCTACATGCTGCTGCGCCCGCTGCTGGATGACGTCCCGGAAGACGAGTTATGCGGCGTTGCGCCGGGCAAGGTGCTGCCGGTTTCAGAGAAATGGCACCCGCTGCTGGTGCAGGGCATGACGCCGATTCCGGATGTACGGGCCGGCGATTCCATCTGGTGGCATTGCGATGTAATCCACAGCGTCGCCCCCGTTACAAACCAACAGGGCTGGGGCAACGTGATGTACGTACCCGCCGCCCCCATGTGCCCAAAAAACCTGCGCTACGCCAAAGACGTGTGCAGGGCGTTCGAGCAAGGCGTCTCGCCGAATGACTTTCCCGATGAAAACTACGAGCAACACTGGAAAGACCGATTCATGACAGCGCAACTGAATGCGCTGGGCCGCAAAGGGCTGGGGCTGGAATAACGCGTCACAGGCATGCCGAGTCGACCACTACTCGCCCCAAGACCAGCACGCCAAAAACAGCACCTACCGCTTGTCAAAAAAAACCAAGCCTGGCAAAGCCTTGCAAACACACGCTTTGGCCGAAAACCACGGCATTTTGGCGCTCGCTCGTGACCATCCGCCGCAACACAAAGCCGAATTTTTCCCTATAATGCGCGGGTAAATCGGGCCTGCAATATCCCTTTACACTGGGATGAAGAGCCAGACCTGAGGCCCCGCTGGAGCGTGCACCTGTCGCTCCGCCCCTCAGCCTCACGCAGAGCACCCGTTACCTAATTCCGTTTAATGCCTGCGCTAGCTGTTGCAACAAACGATTCCTTAAGATCCACCGCGGCCTCAGGGCCGTGTGAACACCCAACCATCCGGTTTCACACGGGCACCTTTGAGCCCTCACGCAGGAGACGACACGTCATGCTGAGCTGGGACGAATTCGACAAAGAAGAAGAAGGCGAAGTAGCCGCTAAAGGCGCCAACGCCGGCCACGCCACCGAAGCCAACATGGACCGCCTCGACGGTGCCGGTGCTGCCGCCGCCGTTGAAGCCCGCGCCGTCACCGCCAATGACTCCGCCGCCATCGTGCGCGCCAAGGCTGCGCTGGACAAACTCGACGTCGCCGAAGGCCTCGCCGAACTCGAAGGCGCCTCCGCCCGCGTCGCCGTTGACGAAAAGCGCATGATCAACTGCCGCGCTGACCTCAACCAACTCGTGCCGTTCAAGTACGACTGGGCCTGGCAAAAGTACCTTGACGGCTGCGCCAACCACTGGATGCCGCAAGAGGTCAACATGACCGCCGACATCGCCCTGTGGAAAAACCCCGAAGGCCTGACCGACGACGAACGCCGCATCGTCATGCGCAACCTCGGCTTCTTCTCCACCGCCGACTCCCTGGTTGCCAACAACCTGGTCCTGGCCGTGTACCGCCTGATCACCAACCCGGAGTGCCGCCAGTACATCCTGCGCCAGGCCTTCGAAGAAGCGATCCACACCCACGCCTACCAGTACTGCATCGAATCGCTGGCCATGGATGAAGGCGAGATCTTCAACATGTACCACGAGATTCCATCAGTCGCCAAAAAGGCAGCCTGGGGCCTCAAGTACACCCGCTCGATCTCCGATCCGAAGTTCGAAACCGGCACCGTCGACACCGACAAAGAACTGCTGCGCAACCTGGTCGCCTACTACTGCGTCCTGGAAGGCATCTTCTTCTACTGCGGCTTCACCCAGATCCTGTCCATGGGCCGTCGCAACAAAATGACCGGCGTGGCAGAGCAGTTCCAGTACATCCTGCGCGATGAGTCGATGCACCTGAACTTCGGTATCGATGTGATCAACCAGATCAAAATCGAAAACCCGCATTTGTGGGATGCCGAGATGAAGGAAGAAGCGACCCAGATGATTCTTCAAGGGACTCAGCTGGAGATCGAGTACGCTCGCGACACTATGCCTCGCGGCGTGTTGGGGATGAATGCGGCGATGATGGAGGATTATCTGAAGTTCATCGCGAACCGTCGTCTGTCGCAGATTGGGTTGAAGGAAGAGTATCCGGGGACGACTAACCCGTTTCCTTGGATGAGCGAGATCATGGACTTGAAGAAAGAGAAGAATTTCTTTGAGACTCGGGTTATTGAGTATCAAACTGGTGGGGCGCTTAGCTGGGATTGATTTCTAAGCCAGCGAATTTGCTAGGCTTGAGCGAATAGCTAAAACGTGCAAAAAAGCCCTGACCTGTTCAGGGCTTTTTGCACTCCAGGATATAAATTTCATCATGCGAACATCACTTAGAGTGATTGATACAGACTTTTTACTGGATGGGCGCGCCCGCCAAGACCTACACCTTACGCGCGAGCGATGGCCTTACCGGGCTTCGTCTCACGGACGTAGAGTTTCCAATACCCCAGCTAGATTGGTAATCGCTAGGTTTCAGTCATTTATTGGTCGCTTGGATAATGGGGCAAAATTCACGCCCCACTGTGCATCTGTATACGGTGAAACTCAGTTCCTCTTTCCAAGGTTCATTTCTTGCCGAGTACCTGGTGAACCGTTACCATTTATCGCATATAAATGCGTGCCTCTCCGGTGCCGCAATTCTCCCGAGCGCTGCAATGTGCTTTTTTTATTTTTGTCTCAGGCGCATCGACTAAATCAATGAAATATAAGGAATCTATCCCGGTCATCGACCTCTTTGCGGGCCCGGGCGGACTAGGGGAGGGATTCTCTTCAATTGGCGGCCATGAGAAGGGAGTGCGTAAGTTCCAGCTTCGCGTCTCGATCGAGAAAGATGCTGTCGCTCACGCCACACTATCCCTCCGCGCATTATTTCGCGCGTTCCCAAAAGGCGAAGCGCCAGAAGCTTATTACCAATACATCCGGGGAGAGATTACTCGTGAAGAGCTTTTCAATCACCCAGACGTCCCGGCAGAAGCCGTAGAGGCCGCGCAAGAAGCTAAGCTCGCAGAGCTTGGTAAAATTTCGCCGGACGAAGTCGACAATTGGATCAAGGAAGCCTTGGTTGGCGCTGAAGATTGGGTTCTCATTGGCGGACCGCCTTGCCAAGCATACTCTGTCGCGGGACGGGCCCGTCGTACACGCGAGAGCCAAGAGGAGTTTGAGAGCGACGAAAAGCACTTTCTCTATAAAGAGTATTTGCGGATTATTCGCGAGTTCAAACCAACGATCTTCGTAATGGAGAACGTTAAAGGCATATTGTCCTCAAAACACAGTGGCTCGCACATATTCCAGCAAATTTTAGAAGACCTCTCAGCTCCTGCCAGAGATCTCTCGTACAACATTCGCTCTTTAGTCGTCCCTAAAGACGTGGAAAAACCAGATCCACACGACTTTGTCATTCAAGCAGAACGCCACGGCCTTCCGCAGGCTAGACATCGCGTTATCCTGCTTGGGATTCGCTCTGACGTCGCCTCAAACTGTCCCGCCTTGTTGGAAAGTCCTCACAAGCTAGTAATGGAGCGCAGCAAAACTGTGTTTACAGTTGGGCAGGCTTTATCAGGGCTCCCTCCAATCAGGAGCAAGATCTCAAGAGGTGGAGACTCGCTCGAAGCCTGGTTATCAGCGCTGGATGAAGCCAGTTCCTTGCTTTTACGGCCCTATGTAGCCGGCCGCAGTGAGTTAATCGATGCCATGAAAGATGCGGCGGTTAAAGCACAAAGGCTTAACTCTAACGGCGGAGCATTTATACCTTGGACGGTAGTTCCAGAAATGAACGCCAAGCAGCGTGACTGGTTCCTCGATACCAAACTGAAAGGGGTGCTACAGCATGAGGCAAGAAGTCATATGCGCTCTGATCTGCATAGGTACATCTTTGCAGCTAGCTACGCGAAGCTGAACGACGCCTCTCCAAAAATACACCAATTCCCAGTACAGCTCCTACCAGCTCATGAGAACGTTTCCTCTGACTCGGTCCCCTTTAGTGACCGCTTTAGAGTTCAAATGAAAAATGGCCCCTCTACAACGGTTGTCGCCCACATAGCTAAAGATGGCCACTACTACATACACCCTGATCCAAGTCAGTGCCGCAGCTTGACTGTCCGCGAAGCGGCCCGATTGCAGACTTTTCCTGACAATTACTTTTTCGAGGGAAATAGAACGCAACAGTACACACAGATAGGAAACGCAGTGCCGCCACTTCTTGCTAGAAAAATCGCAGCCGTAGTCGCAGCGGTAATCGACTCCTATAGATCAGGAAAAAATCGCCGAGCATCGCCAAAACCCTGATCGAACCAAGTGCCCCATCGAGCACTACATCCAACGGATAGTCTTGGGGGCAGAGCCCCCCCCCCGAAAAGATGGCGAACCCCCTGCCTCCCCCCCAGCCAACTAAAATTCGCGTGTTGCCAGATCTTGCTACAAGCTTTGAGCTATATCTAATGCCTGAGGTATTAAAGCGCCTCAGGCAAATCTACCAAAGGTGAAGAGAACGGCCGGGAGAACATAGCATCTCGACATTCTGGTCGCTTTGCCCATTCCGAGATCATCTTGCCATTTGCGGTGTCATGAAGACGATCATTGACCTCTTGGGCCCAGATTTCGATCTGCTTAACAAGCTGGGGAGAAACACCTTGCCTATTCCAGATACGTTCATGATTAAATGAATCACCGTAAGCATGAGAAATTACTGCAACCGTATAAGCGGCAACGTTCGCGAGAAAGGCCGGAACCAATGGACGGGCTGTTTTGTGCACTGCTTTAAATAGCAGGGCTTTAGAAACAATAGCCTTAAAGTAAGCAACATCCGGAATAAAAATCGCCTCATTAGACTCCACTTCAGTCATATCAGACATAAAGCGATCAAAGCATTTCTGAGCGCCGAGGCTTACAACATCAGCATTTCCTTCCCACGCGGTGTAATACTTCGCCAACTCAGTCTTTGTGATCTTCCTTGAAGTAGGTACAGACTCCTTCAGGGCACGGAGCTTAGCTGGTGTTACACCCTCACGGGCAAGAAGAGTATTATAACTTCCCGCAGCTCTCTCATAAAACCATCGCCCCATGCCATCAGGGCAATATACAGAGAGCGACAACCGCTCAATATCGACATGAAACGGCTTATTGGCAGATAGATCCGATTGCCGAACAGCATTTTGACTATTGGCATATCGGGAGATGTCAGAGACAAGCGCTTCCTCCTTTGCAGGATCTTGCTCTTTCATAACGATAATTTTAGCTGGGACGCGTACTTTGCTCAAATCCGTGTCGGCATATTTCTTCTTAGCGAAGAAAATTGATGCTGTAGTTTGGCCACCATTGACAATTTGCATACCACGCAACCAAGCGATGCCTGGAGATCCGTCTGCGGTGCGATCCAGCCGCATCTCATCAGCGACCAATACAATTCCGTTATTGTAAGCCATAAACCTTTCTGGAGAGTTTCGCAAAGTATTTTGAAGTCCAGCATTCACCCCCTTTGACTTCACACTCAAAAATGAGCGCACATTGGCCTCAAGTAAGCGAGGGCCGAATTTTTCATAAATAAATCGAAGCGCCTCTCCTGGAATTGCGGTAAGTGCATAGTCATAGTCTCCTGTTTCGCCAGGTACGAAAACGCACGGCAGTGGGGAACCAGATACATCATTGAAGTCAATGACAAGCTCATCGCGGGGTTTGCCCTCAGAGCGATGGCGAAATAAACGCTCAATATCCATAACTTCAAGTTTTACGTGTTTTCCGCCAACGTCACGCGGTTTAAAGCTTTTCGATTTAGCTATACCGTCTGTGAGTACGTATACACGAACCTGTTCAAGCCCATCATAAATCTCTCGAATCGTCAGCGCGAGCGAATGGACATCGCTTGACGGATCAAGTTTATCGGCAATACGCCCGGCCGCACAGAGCTCTAAGAAACGGACACATTGGGCCGCTGCAGTCTTGATGTCTTGGTCAGGTATCGCACTGAGGCTGTCGAATCCCTCGTACAAACTAACGAACAGATCAAGCTGATCAGCGTCTTCAGACATGGCATAGCCACTCAACCGCAAATTCGCGTTGCCTATCTTTCCCTGAAAGTGGCAGACCACAGGATCAAAAGTCATTCCTGCATCAACAAGATGCTGCATAACCACTTCTGAAAAAACGAGTTCGCCAAAGGGTGTGCCATCAGACATCAGGGTCGCTATCTCGCCCTTAGTTTCCGCGAAAAAGTCATCAAGCGTCATCCTTACTTACTCCTAGTAGTTTCAGAGCCGCGTCGAGGTCTGAGAGGAACGCTCCGGCGTGGTCCAGATTGATTTCGTAGAGGGCGCGCGCGACGCCCGCGGGGACTATTCCTGAAGTCAACCTCGGAAAGCCCTCGGTGACAGAGAAAATATGCCTCTCCTTCAATTCGAACTTTCGTGTGTAATGGCTGAAGTGGCCTTCGAAATAACCGGAGACCATTAGCCTTTCTCTAAGAAGGTTGACAATTCCTAGGTTTCCACCTAGTTGCAACTCGGTCTCCGCAATCTTCTCGGGAAGAGTGAACCCGCCCTCCCCTGGCGAAAAACGCACGGCAGCGAGATACAGAGGAGATACTACAGAGTCGTCCAACTGCTCAAGGGAGCCTATTTTCACGGAAAATCCAGAAGAGGACATCGTAGCTTTGACTTCAACAGCCCCGTCCCCCACCAGAAAATCTTGCGGGGCGTCATCAGGCCCCACCCAGCCTTGAAGTACTTCCTCCGCAGGTACTCCTGACTCTAGAAGATCAATCATGAAGTTAAGCTCGCCCATCAGACCTAGTTCCGCTTCAGGACTGAGAGGATTCGCACCTCGTGACATGAACTGCTTCCAAGCAACTATTCGGCCAATCAAAACCCGTAACAACTTATTTTCTTCAGCGCCAGTAGAAGCGATGTCGTCTAAAGCGCCGACTACATCGTGAACCATTGCGGCGAAAAGCTCGGTGCTTCCAGCTTCTTGACGAGTTAGCGCTAATCTAAGTCCGCCATGATTTTCAGGATCCGCTCTCTCGATCAAAAAACCCTGCCCCTCGGGCAGTTTTTCAGCACGAGCCAACTTTGCAGTCGGAAAGCAGAATAATATCGCTTCAACATTGGCTGGCGAACGCCGTCCAGCCTGCACCGTAACGGGCCCCGCAGAAGCGAGGGAAATAGCCTGCCAGCCTGGGATGAGGTCATTTCCGGAAAGTGACGACCAAGCTAGCAGGAACTCTTCATTCGGACGGGCCATATTCTTGCATCCAGTAGAGGAGGTTAACTTCGTACTCCACGCTTATCGGATTATCACTGCTGGGAAACGCGATGGCGAAAGCCATAATGGGTTTGCTCCATCTTGGAACTATGTGAATCGCCCCGGGTTTCGTAGACACCTCTTTGCCTTAAACTGAGGCCAATTAGGAGGTGCCATGAGCAACCCGCGTTACCCCGAAGAATTCAAAATCCAAGCAGTCAATCAAGTGACCGAAAAGAAGCTGGCTGTCGCTGAGGTAGCGGCCCGTCTTGGTGTGTCGACGCATAGCCTCTATGCCTGGATAAAGCGCTACAGCAAACCTCAAGAAGAACGGCAGCAGGATGATGATCAGCACGCTGAACTGCGTCGTCTGCGAGCGGAACTCAAGCGCGTCACTGAAGAGCGAGACATATTAAAAAAGGCCGCCGCGTACTTTGCCAAGGAGTGCGGCTGAAGTACGCCTTTATCAAGCAGCGCGCTGGCGACTATTCGATTCGACGGCTTTGCCTGACGCTGAAAGTCCATCCCAGCGGTTATTACGCCTGGCTGTCTGAGCCGCAATCTGCACGCGCCAAAGACGACCAGAGACTGTTAGGTTTGATCAAGCACTCCTGGCTGGAGAGCGGCGGCGTTTATGGCTATCGCAAAATCCATGACGATCTGCGCGAGGTCGGTGAAGATTGTGGTCGACATCGTGTGGCGAGGCTGATGCGTCTTGAAGGTCTGCGTTCTCAGACAGGTTATAGACGCCGCCCTGGAAAGTACGGCGGTAAGCCAGCTGTCGCCTCACCCAATTTGCTGAAGCGCCAGTTCGATGTCGTGGAGCCCAACAAGGTTTGGGTTACCGACATCACCTACATTCGTACGTATGAAGGCTGGTTGTACTTGGCTGTGGTGCTAGATCTGTTTTCTCGCCAGGTTGTAGGCTGGTCAATGAAGTCGCAGATGACCAGCGATTTAGCCATTGATGCTTTATTGATGGCGGTTTGGAGGCGTAAACCGAAACAAGAGGTAATGATTCATAGCGACCAAGGCAGCCAGTACAGCAGCTCCGATTGGCGTAGCTTTTTGAAGGCAAACAATTTGGTTGCCAGCATGAGTCGCCGAGGCAACTGTCATGACAACGCTGTGGCCGAGAGCTTTTTCCAGCTTCTGAAACGGGAACGAATCAAGCGAAAAATCTACACCTCGCGGGAAGATGCTCGTAGTGACGTGTTCGATTACATCGAGATGTTCTACAACGTAAAACGCCGCCATGGTTTCAACAATCAGCTGTCACCGGTAGAGTTTGAAAAGCGTTACGCAATGAGCTTGCAAGGTGTCTAGAGAATCCGGGGCGATTCA
>NZ_MDDR01000008.1 GCF_001870435.1 Pseudomonas costantinii
CGTGGTTAATGGGGCGCCTGAGATCAAGATCACAAGCAGATCAAAAGCAGAGCACGGCGGCCTGAAAGCCGACCTGAGTGGTGTGGATCAAAAGCCAGATCAGAAGCAGGGCAGAATGCAGTTTCCCTGATGTATGGAGCACCCACATTACTCGACCGCTTTTGATCTACACCACTCAGGTCGGCTTTCAGGCCGCCGTGCTTTTGCTTTTGATCTTGATCTTAGGCGCCCCGTTAAACCACGCTGGCCGCAAGTAGGCACGGTGGAGCGGGGAAACCGGCAAGGATGCCGGTTTAGCCGCGCTGGGCCAGGGATGGCCCATCGCGGCGACCCGCGGAGCCGTGCCGGAGTGCGGGCACACCGAGCCTAGGCGAGGTGCCGAGTGGTGGGGCAAGAGCCCTTTGCTTACTTTGGGGCTTTTCCAAAGTGAGTCGCTGTAAGAGCGAAACCATAAGCGGCCGTTACCACAGCAACGGATATACACACCAACCAACCGCTCGTTGCCGTAAGCGGCATAACTCCGCCGTCTTTCCGACTCTCCCCCAACCCAAACTCCCAGACACCCCCGAGCAAACCCCCGCCCCACCTACACTTCCCCCAATTTCAAAAAGTTGGTTCGCAAATTGCTTAAGCCTCATCAGTACAGCGGTGGGCGGCAAGCGTCCGTCAGAAAGAGGAAAAAGCGTGGACAAGTACCTTTATGTGGCAATGACCGGCGCCAGCCAGAATGCTCTGGCGCAGAAGGCCCATGCCAACAATCTGGCGAACATTTCCACCAACGGTTTCCAGCGTGACCTGGAACAAGCGCGTTCGATGCCGGTGTTCGGTGACAGCTTTCCGGCGCGGGCGTTTGCCATGACCGAGCGGCCAGCCACCGACTTTACCCCTGGCGCGATGATTGAAACCGGTCGTGACCTCGACGTGGCCGTCAGCGGTGACGGCTGGATGGCCGTGCAAACCCCGGATGGCAGCGAAGCCTACGTGCGCAGCGCCAGCATGAACGTGGATGCACTGGGCGTGCTGCGGGCCGGCAACGGGATGCCGATCATGGGCAACGGTGGTCCGATTGCCGTGCCGCCTCAACAGAAAATCGAAGTCGGTGCCGACGGCACCATCAGCATCCGCGCCATGGGCGAAGGCCCGCGAGTGATGGCTGAAGTGGACCGGATCAAGCTGGTCCAACCCGACCTCAAGAACATGAATAAAGGCCTGGACGGGACCATCCACACCAAGGATGGCCAGCCGGCCCAGGTTGATGCCAACGTGAAGCTGACCTCGGGTTTCCTGCAGGCGAGCAACGTCAATGCCGTGGAAGAAATGACGGCGGTGCTGGCGCTTTCCAAGCAGTTCGAGCTGCACATCAAGATGATGAACAGCGCTAAAGAAGACGACCAGGCCATGACCCGCGTTCTGGCGATGAGCTGATTGCAGTCTCACAAAAACTAATTTTGCAGCGCAGCGCCAACAAACAGGCGCACGAAGGAGAACAGCATGCTTCCGGCTCTATGGGTTGCCAAAACAGGTTTGTCCGCCCAGGACACCAACCTGACCACCATCTCCAACAACCTGGCGAACGTGTCGACCACAGGCTTTAAACGTGATCGCGCCGAGTTCCAGGACTTGCTCTATCAGATCAAACGCCAGCCAGGCGCCCAGTCGACCCAGGACAGCGAACTGCCATCGGGTCTGCAATTGGGTACTGGTGTGCAGATCGTCGGCACCCAGAAAAACTTCACCGCCGGTAACCTGCAGCAAACCGGTCAGCCGTTGGACCTGGCCGTCAACGGCAAGGGTTTCTTCCAGATTCTGCAGCCGGACGGCACCACGACTTACACCCGTGACGGTACCTTCCACCTGGACGCCAACGGCCAGGTGGTGACAGCCAATGGTTTCGCCCTCGAGCCGGCCATCGTCGTACCCAACAACGCCCAGACCTTTACCGTCGGTAATGACGGCACCGTGTCCATCACGGTTGCCGGTAACCCAGCGTCGCAAGTGATCGGCAACCTGCAAACCGCCGACTTCATCAACCCGGCCGGCCTGCAGGCCATCGGTAATAACCTGTTCCTGGAAACCGCCTCCAGCGGCGCGCCGCAAATCGGCACCCCTGGCCTGAACGGTTTCGGTACCACCCTGCAAAGCACTCTGGAAACCTCCAACGTCAGCACGGTTGAGGAGATGGTCAACATGATCACCACCCAGCGTGCCTACGAGATGAACTCCAAGGTGATTTCCACCGCCGACCAGATGCTTTCGTTCGTAACGCAGAATCTGTAATCAAGTCTATGGGGCGCCATTGATGGCGCCTGCAGCACCGTGAGGTAAGGGTCATGAATCGCTATGTTTCTGTTCTGGCATTGAGTGGGATCGCCGTGCTCGCGGGCTGTGTCGCCCCGACGCCAAAACCCAATGACCCGTACTACGCGCCGGTGTTGCCACGCACGCCTTTGCCTGCGGCCGCCAACAATGGCTCGATCTACCAGGCCGGTTTCGAACAGAACCTGTACAGCGACCGCAAGGCATTCCGGGTCGGTGACATCATCACCATCACCCTGAACGAGAAGACCCAGGCCAGTAAAAACGCCAATTCACAGGTGGGCAAGACAAGCACCAACAGTATTGGCCTGACCTCGTTGTTTGGTGCCGTGCCGAACACGAACAACCCGCTGGGCAGTGGCGACCTGAGCCTTAACGCCGGCTATAGCGGCAACCGCGCCACCAATGGCAAGAGCGCCGCCGGGCAGGGCAACAGCCTGACGGGCTCGATCACCGTGACGGTTGCTGATGTGTTGCCCAACGGCATCATCGCCGTTCGTGGTGAAAAGTGGATGACCCTCAACACGGGTGATGAGTTGGTGCGTATTGCCGGGATGGTGCGGGCCGACGACATTGCCACTGACAACACCGTGTCTTCGACGCGGATTGCCGATGCACGTATTACCTACTCGGGTACGGGTTCGTTTGCTGATGCGAGTCAGCCGGGCTGGTTCGACCGTTTCTTCCTTAGCCCGCTGTTCCCTTTCTAGGTGGCCACTTTGAAACTCAAACAGCTGATGGCGGCGGCATTGTTGCTGTCCCTGAGCGCAGTCGCCCAGGCTGAACGCCTGAAGGACATCGCCAGCATTTCCGGCGTGCGCTCCAACCAGTTGATCGGTTACGGCCTGGTGGTGGGGCTCAACGGTACGGGTGACCAGACCACCCAGACTCCGTTTACTCTGCAAACCTTCAACAACATGCTTTCGCAGTTCGGTATCAAAGTGCCCGCGGGTTCGGGCAACGTCCAGCTGAAGAACGTTGCGGCGGTGTCGATCAGTGCCGACTTGCCGGCGTTTTCCAAGCCGGGCCAGGTGGTGGATATCACCGTCTCGTCCATTGGTAACTCAAAAAGCCTGCGCGGCGGCACACTGTTGATGACGCCTCTCAAAGGTATCGACGGTAATGTCTACGCCATCGCCCAGGGCAACCTGGTGGTGGGCGGTTTTGACGCCGAAGGTCGCGACGGTTCGAAGATCACCGTCAACGTGCCATCGGCCGGTCGAATCCCGGGTGGCGCTACGGTTGAACGTACCGTGCCCAGCGGTTTCAACCAGGGCAACAGCCTGACCCTGAACCTTAACCGTTCGGACTTCACCACCGCCAAGCGCGTCGTTGACAAGATCAACGACATGCTCGGTCCTGGCGTGGCTCAGGCCATTGATGGTGGCTCGATCCGCGTAACGGCGCCGCTGGACCCAAGCCAGCGTGTCGACTACCTCTCGATTCTGGAAAACCTTGAGGTTGATCCGGGCCAAGCCGTGGCCAAGGTCATCATCAACTCGCGTACCGGCACCATCGTGATCGGCCAGAACGTCAAGGTATCGCCGGCGGCTGTGACCCATGGCAGCCTGACCGTCACCATTACCGAAGACCCGATCGTCAGCCAGCCTGGGCCTTTGTCCAACGGCCAGACGGCGGTGGTTCCGCGATCGCGGGTCAATGCCCAGCAAGAAGCCAAGCCGATGTTCAAGTTCGGCCCCGGCACCACCCTGGACGAGATTGTCCGCGCGGTGAACCAGGTGGGCGCAGCGCCCGGCGACTTGATGGCGATCCTCGAAGCTCTGAAACAGGCCGGCGCCTTGCAAGCCGACCTGATTGTGATCTAAGGCCATGGCCATGGATATGCGCAAGAGCGGGCTCAGCAGCACGGCGGACTCGGGGTCTTACTCCGACCTGAACCGGCTGAACCAGCTTAAGGTCGGTGACAAGAACAGTGAAGGCAACATGCGCAAAGTGGCGCAGGAGTTCGAGTCGCTGTTTTTGAGCGAGATGCTCAAGTCGGCGCGCTCGGCCACCGATGCGTTGGGCAAGGACAACCCGCTGAATACCCCGGCTGCCAAGCAGTATCAGGAAATGTACGACCAGCAACTGGCGGTCTCGATGTCCCGCGAAGGTGGCGGTATCGGTTTGGCCGATGTGTTGATGCGTCAGATGCAGAAGAACAAGCCGGTGGACGCCCAGGCCGCTACCTTGCAGGGCCCGGCGGCGGCTACGCCAGCCAAGAAGGTTGATGTGCCAACCGAGATCGCTGCGGGTACCAAGGCTGACGGCCCGCTGGGCCGTTCCAATGGTCAGCGTCCCCTGTGGGCTTACCGCGTGGCGGTCCCTGAAGGCACAAACTCCCACGCCAACGACGTGGCACTGATGAATCAGCGTCGTATTTCCTTGCCGAGCAAACTGACGGATCGCCTGTTGGCCGGCATCGTGCCAAACACTGACCTGAGCACGGTTCCCAAGGCTGCGCCGCTGCGTAACAGCGCCGCCGATGAAAATGTGGTCAATAGCGCCGCTCGCGGCTTTGCGGTCGCACCGAGTGGGCGCATGCAGGTTTACGGCCGCGCCGTGGCTCAGCCACCGTTGGCGCCGGCGAAGAAAGCCTTCAACTCGCAGGATGAATTCGTCGCCACCATGCTGCCGATGGCCAAGGCGGCCGCAGCGCGTATCGGTGTCGATCCGAAGTACCTGGTGGCTCAGGCAGCCCTGGAAACCGGTTGGGGTAAATCGGTGATGCGTGCCGAAGATGGCAGCAGCAGCCACAACCTGTTCGGCATCAAGGCTGGTCAGAGTTGGCAGGGCGGCCAGGCCCGCGCGATCACCAGCGAGTTTCGCGATGGGGCGATGGTCAAGGAGACGGCGCAGTTCCGTTCCTACAATTCCTACCAGGACAGCTTCCATGACCTGGTGACATTGCTGCAAAGCAATGATCGCTATAAAGAAGTTGTGAAATCAGCCGACAACCCGGAACAGTTTGTACGCGAGTTGCAAAAAGCCGGATATGCAACCGACCCGGACTACGCCAGCAAGATTTCGCAGATCGCCAAAACGATGAACAGTTACCAGAATTACGCTGCCGCGGGCGCATCCACTCATTTATAAGGTCTGAATCATGAGTTTGCTCAATATCGGGATGTCGGGGCTCAACGCCGCTCAAGGATCGTTGTCGGTCCTGAGTAACAACATTGCCAACGTCAACACCCCGGGATACTCGCGTCAGCAGACCACCCAAAACGCCAGCGCCTCCAATCAGTTCGGTGGCGTGTATATCGGCAGCGGCACGACCTTGGCGGATGTGCGCCGCATTTATAACGATTTCCTCGGCGCCGCCTACCAGAACAGCACTTCGCTCAATAGCGATGCCACTGCCTACGCAGGCCAGGCCGCCGCCATCGACAAGACCTTGTCGGACAAGTCCACCGGTATGTCTGCGGCGCTCAGCGCATTTTTTTCCTCGATGCAAACCGCCGCAGCCACCCCCAGCGATGTGTCCGCCCGGCAACTGTTGCTGACCAGCGCCCAGACCTTGAGCAACCGTTTCAATTCGATTTCTACGCAGTTGACCCAGCAGAAAGAGGGCATCAACAGCCAGCTGAGCACCATGAGCGACCAGGTCAACAAGCTGACCTCGTCGATTGCTTCGCTGAACAATCAGATCTCGCAGGCCCAGGGTTCGTCGAGCAGCGCGCCGAACAACTTGCTGGATGCGCGCAATGAAGCGGTACGTTCGCTCAATGAGCTGATCGGCGTTACCGCCACTGATAAGAACGGCCAGTACAGCATCACCACCGGAACCGGGCAGTCGCTGGTAGAGGGCGGTATTGCCAATACGATTTCCGCCGTGCCCAGCAGCACCGATAACAGCCAATACACCATCCAGCTCAAAATGGGCGATACCGCGATGGACATCGGCTCGGTGGTTACCGGTGGCAGCATTGGTGGCCTGTTGCGTTATCGCAGTGATGTGTTGACGCCGGCCATCAACGATTTGGGTCGCATCGCGATTGCCACCGCCGACACCGTTAACAGCCAGTTGGGTCAGGGTTTGGACCTGAACAGCGATTTCGGCTCTTCGCTGTTTGGCGATATCAACAGCGCGGCAGCCATCTCCCAGCGTAGCCAGGCGGCGGCTGGTAACAGTGCAGGCTCCGGCAACCTGAACGTGACGATTGCTGACAGCAGCAAGCTGTCGACTTTCGACTACAAAGTCACCTTCACCAGCGGTAACCAGTACAACGTGGTGCGTTCCGATGGCAAGGCCATGGGGTCGTTCGACACCACCACCACGCCGCCGCCGGTGATCGACGGGTTTACCCTCGCGCTCAATGGCGGCGGGGCGGTAGCTGCCGGTGATAGCTTTAAGGTCAGCCCGACAGCCAATGGCGCCAGCGGAATCACGGTCGCTCTCAAAGATCCAAACAAGATCGCGTTTGCCGGGCCATTGGCCGGCAACGCCAGCAAGACCAACACCGGTACCGGCACGTTCACGCCACCGACATTGACAGTGCCGCTGGATATCAATGGCGGCGCCGCTACTGCTCAGTTGCGCACCGGGATCGCAAACTCGATGCCGGTAAAGATGGTGTTCGGCAAGCCTGCGGCGGACGGCACCCAGTCGTATACGGTCAACGACGCCCAGGGCAACTCGATCGGCACCGGCAGCATCATTCCGGGCCAAGGCAACAAGATCACCATCAATGTGCCGATGCGCGATGCCACGGGGACGTTGATCCCGGGTAAGAGCTTCAGCTTTGACACCACTGTGGCCGGTGCGCCCGCCAACGGTGACAGCACTACCTTTTCCTTCAACAGTGGCGCCACCTCCGATGGTCGCAACGCTCAGCAGTTGCTGGGTTTGCAAACCAAGGCCACGGTCGGTGCGGTCGATGGCAATGCGGGCGTGAGCCTGGTCAGTGCCAACAGCCGGCTGGTGTCCCAGGTGGGCTCCAAGGCCGCCCAGGCCAACACCGACAGTACTGCCACCGGTGCCTTGCTGGCGGCGAACAAGGCTGCCAGTAACTCGGTGTCTCAGGTCAACCTGGACGAAGAGGCAGGCGATATGATCAAGTTTCAGCAGTACTACACCGCGTCGTCGCAGATTATCAAGGCCGCGCAAGAAACCTTCAGCACACTGATTAACGCCCTTTAAAGGAGTCTGGAACGATGCGTATCTCTACACAGCAGTATTTCGACACCAGCTCCAGCAAGTATCAGGATAACTATTCAGGTGTGGTGAAGGCCCAGAATCAGGCGAGTTCCGGTGTCCGCGTGCAGACCGCGGCGGATGATCCTGTCGCGGCTGCCCAATTGCTGCTGTTGCAGCAACAGAAAGACATGCTGGGGCAGTACACCGGCAACATCACCAGTTTGCAAAACTCGCTGACCAACGAAGAAAGTGTGCTGTCGAGCATCAATACTGCGTTGCAAACCGCGCAGGGTTTGGCGCTGCAGGCCGGTAACCTCAAGCTCAACGATAATGACCGCAAGGCGATCGCCAGCCAGGTGGGTGCGCTTGAGGATCAGGTGTTGGGTCTGCTCAATACCAAGGATTCCAGCGGCAACTACATGTTCTCCGGAGCCAAGACCGACACGCCGCCCTATAGCCGCAATAACGACGGTACCTACACCTATCAGGGCGATGAAACGCCGCTGAGCCTGCAAGTGTCGAGCAACCTGTCGATTTCTACGGGCGATACCGGTAAGACCCTGCTGGAAAGCTCCTCCAATACGGGTCGTACTCAAACCACACTGTTGCCGCCTGCTGTCAATGACGGCAAGGTCGGGATCTCGGCAGGTTTGATTACCTCCGGCACGGCTTACTCCAAGAACTTTGCTGATGGCCAGCCGTATAAGCTGACCTTCGCCAGCAGCACCCAATACAGCGTGACCGATAAAGATGGTAACGACATTACGTCCGAGATCACCGGTAACGGTACGTTCGACGCCACTAAGGAGGGCGCTTCCAGCGTCAATCTGCGAGGAGTCAAATTCGACATCACCCTGAACCTGGGTTCGGATGTCGCCCCGGGTGCGGCCTCTGATGCGTTGGTGGCGGGCAAGGCGTTCACGCTGGAAAGCAAGCCGGACACGTTCAGCAGTTCGCGTACGGCGAGTAATGCGTCCACGGCGCAATTGACCGGTGGCCGGGTTACAGACCAGGCGGCCTACGGCAGTACCTTTCCCAACTCGGGTGCGGTGATCAAGTTCACCAGCGGCACTGCTTACGATGTGTACGCCCAGCCCTACACGGCGGGCAGCAAGTCGATTGCTTCGGGCACCATCGCCGCGGGCGCGACGTCGATCACCACCGCCGGGGTGACCTTTGATGTGAGTGGTACGCCGGGGGCGGGTGATCAGTTTTCCGTCGGCGCCACCAGCAACAAGAATATGAACGCCCTGGATACCCTGGGCCAATTGCGCAAAGCCTTGGAAACCCCTGCGGATGGCAACCAGGTTGCCATGAACAAGCTCAAGGATGTGGTGAACACTACCATTGGCAACCTGGCTAACGCGTCGGCACAGATCGATCAGGTGCGGGGCTCCATTGGTGCGCGCCAGAACGCCCTGGATATTCAGGGACAGGAAAACACCAGCCTGGGGTTGGCTAATACCTCCACGATGTCGTCACTGGCGAACGTCGATATGGGGCAGGCGGCAATTGACCTGACATTGCAGCAGACCATGTTGCAAGCCTCACAACTGGCTTTCGTGAAAATCTCCCAGTTGAGCCTGTTCAGCCGGATGTGATCGGCGACAGGACTGACGGCCCACCCTGGCAACAGGGTGGGCCGTTGTCGTTTTTGGCGCCGGAATGTTGCCGGGTTTTGCACAAAGCGCAGAAAATTGAGTGACCTGTGAGTCATGAAGCGCATCTTCACTGTATCGTGTGAAAAGGATAAGTCGTCTGCGGGTCTTTGCGCGGCGGCTTTCAGCGACGTTTTTACGGGGTTATCCCCTTTATTGTCAGCACTTCCGGCGTAGTCCGAGGGGTGTTCTCCAGCTATTTAGTATTGGGAAGCCACAATGATTGGCATAAAAAGCATCGCCAGTTACGTGCCGGCAGACGGGGTCGATAACTACGCCCAGGGTGCCAAATTCGCCAAGGATGAAGATTTCATCATCGGCAAGATCGGTTCGGCGTTCCTGCCGCGTAAGGATGCTGCGCAGGAAACCTCCGACCTGTGCGTCGAGGCGGTCAATGCCTTGTTTGCCAACAATCCCGATTTGAAGCGCGAATCCATTGATGCGCTGATCGTCGTTACTCAGAATGGCGATGAAGAAGGTTTGCCGCACACGGCCGCTATCGTCCAGGACAAATTGGGCCTGCCGACCCATGTGGCAGCCTTTGATATCTCCCTCGGCTGCTCCGGCTACGTCTACGGCATCTATGCGATGAAGGGCTTCATGGAAGCCACCGGCCTGAAAAACGGCCTGCTGATCACTGCTGATCCATATTCGAAGATCGTCGACCCGGAAGACCGCAACACCACCATGCTTTTTGGCGATGCCGCCACCGCCACCTGGATGGGCGAAGATGCCCCTTGGTTGCTGGGCAAATCGAAGTTCGGCACCGATGGTTCCGGCGCGCCGCACTTGAAAGTCAGCGATGGCGTGTTTTTCATGAACGGCCGTCAGGTGTTCAACTTCGCCTTGCTCAAGGTGCCGGCGCATTTGCACGAGCTGCTCGACGAGTCGGACCTTAAGGCTGACGAGATCGACGCGTTCTGCATTCACCAGGGCAGTGCGGCGATTGTCGACGCCGTGGCCCGGCGTTTCGAAGATGCACCGGTGGAGAAATTCATCAAGGACATGGTCGAGACCGGCAATACCGTGTCCTCGAGTATTCCGCTGTTGCTGGAGAAGCACATGTTGGATGCCAACTGGAAGCGTGTCGCAATCAGCGGGTTTGGTGTGGGCCTGTCGTGGGGTTCGGCAATTCTCTATCGTCCGTGATGCCCTGAGAGCGCTGCACACAAAAACGCCCAGGCTTGAAAAAGCCTGGGCGTTTTTATTTGGCGCCAGAAAATCCAGCAATTGCGGGTGTTTGAGCTAGCGTAAATGCTTGAATTACAAAGGGTGGCACCGTGCTAGTAAAAAAAATCAAAAAAGTCCTCAAGAGACCTGACTTCACGACGATAACTATTACGAAGGTTCTCTAGGCACACCCGGCGGTTGCCAGGGCCGGAAGCCGCAGTACACCACCCACGAGGATTTCGTCATGGCATTAACAGTAAACACTAACCTTGCATCGCTGAACGTTCAGAAAAACCTGAACAATGCTTCCAACGCTCTGCAAACTTCCATGCAGCGCCTGTCCTCCGGCCTGCGTATCAACAGTGCCAAAGACGATGCGGCCGGCCTGCAAATCTCCAACCGTCTGACCAGCCAGATCAACGGCCTGGGCGTTGCGATCAAAAACGCCAACGACGGTAGCTCGATTGCTCAGACCGCTGAAGGCGCGATGCAGCAGTCCACCAACATCCTGCAAAGCATGCGTACCCTGGCTCTGCAATCCGCCAACGGCTCGCCAAGCGCTGAAGACCGTAAGTCGAACCAGGCTCAATACGCAGCGCTGACTGCTGAATTGACCCGTATTGCTACCACCACCACCTTCGGTGGCAAGAACCTGCTGGACGGTTCTTTCGGTACTACTTCGTTCCAGGTCGGCGCTAACGCCAACCAGACTATCGACATGACTATCGGTAACGTAGCGGCCAACAACATTGGTTCGCAACAGCTGAAAACCCAAGCCCTGACGCCATCCGCAACCGGTATCACCGGCGGTGCGATCAACGTTACCGGCGGCGGTCAGTCCACTACCGTAACTCTGGCTGCTGGTGCTTCCGCCAAGCAGATCGCTGCTCAAATGAACGGCGCTGTCGGCGGCCTGGCTGCGACTGCCAGCACCGTAGCTCAGTTCACCGTTAACGCCGCTACTATTGCTGGCGCTACTCCTCCAAACGCCAACTTCACCCTGCAAGTGGGTAGCGGTGCTGCGGTCCAGTTCACCGGTGTGACCAGCACTTCCGACCTGGCTAGCCAACTGTCGTCCAACGCTGCCAAGCTGGGCATCAGCGTTAACTACGATTCGTCGACTAACGCCCTGTCGATTAAGTCCGATACTGGTGAGAACCTGACCTTCAACGCTGGCGACGGTGGTGCTGCTGGTATCTCGGTTGCAACTCAAGGCGGCAACGGCACATTTGGTACTGCTGCTGCACTGACCGCTACTGCTCTGGTTGCTACTGGCCAGGTTTCGCTGAACTCTTCCAGCAGCTACTCGCTGAACGGCGCTGGTGTAACAGGTGTGTTCGCCGCGGCAGGTACTGCTGCCAACTCCGCCAAAACCACCGTCAACAACACTGACGTGACTACCGCTGCCAACGCGCAAAACGCGATTGACGTGATCACTCAAGCGATCTCGGACATCGACTCCCAGCGTGCCGGCCTTGGTGCTGTACAAAACCGTTTCGACAACACCGTTGCCAACCTGACTAGCATCGCCGACAACTCCAGCGCCGCTCGCGGCCAGATCCAGGACGTTGACTACGCTGCTGAAACTGCTCAGTTGACCAAGCAACAAACCCTGCAACAGGCATCCACCGCGATCCTGTCCCAGGCCAACCAACTGCCGTCCGCTGTACTGAAGCTGCTTCAGTAATAGCAATGGGTAGATGACTGACGGAAGGGCGCGTTTACGTGCCCTTTTGTCTTTTGTGTGATGAGGAGATTGGACATGGACATGAGCGTCAAGTTGAACCTGTCTTATCCTGCAGCGGCGCCGCAGAGCGTTCCTGCCCCTATAAGTGCTGACCCGCAGAAAACCAAGGTAGAGCCTACGGTTGCCGCGGTCGAAACCAAGCAAGACTCGAAGCCGTCCGACCTTGAACAGGCGGTGACGGATATTCGCAAATTCGTCCAGGCTGCCCAGCGCAACCTGGATTTTTCCATCGACGCCTCCACCCATCAGGTGGTGGTCAAGGTCATTGCGACCGAAAGCGGCGAGGTTATTCGTCAGATCCCTTCGGAAACGGCATTGAAACTCGCACAGAGCCTTCACGACGCTAGCAGCTTGCTGTTTGACGCTAAAGTCTGAGCTGGCATGAATTTTGTTGCTGTAGCTGCTTGAGGCGTCGTCCGTCAAGAAAGCGCCAGCCCCAATCAGGAGAACATCATGGGTGATATCACGGTTAGCGGCCCGGTTACGGGTATTAATACTGAGTCGATCGTTACCGCTTTGGTGAATGCGGAGCAGGCGCCCAAGCAGTCTCAGATCAACAAGCAGACGCAGACGTCGACCGCCCAGTTGTCCTCGATCGGCAAGATTCAAGCGGCGTTGGATGCTTTTCGCGGTGCGATGGATAACATGGCCAAGGATGCCAGTATTGGTGGTTTGACGGCGACGACGTCGGATACCAACGTTTCCTCCGTCACCTTGGGCGCCGGCGCCTCCGCCGGCAGCTACTCGCTGGTTGTAAACCAATTGGCAACCGCCTCGAAGATTGCGACTAAGACGTTTGCAGGTGGGGCTTCGACAGTTGTCAACGCCGGCACGACAGCGACTTCCTTGACGATCTCCCAGTCGGGTAAGAGTTATGCCGTCAGCGTGCCGCCGGGCGCTACCCTGCAGCAAGTGCGTGATTCGATTAACGCGCAATACAGTAGTGCAGGTCTGAGTGCCAACATCCTGACCGACTCCACGGGTTCCCGTCTGGTCATGACGTCGACCAATACCGGTGTCGGCACCGACATTACCTTTGGCGGTAACTCCGGCCTGGAAACTGGGACGTCCGTCGTGACCCCGCCGCAGAATGCGAAGTACACCATTGACGGTACTTCCCAGGAATCCAAGAGCAATACCCTGACCGACGCAATCAGTGGCGTGAGTATCAAGCTGACGGCGGTGTCGCCGCTGCCTGCCGGTGTTACAGACCAGACAGCCCAGCGGGTAGCTTCGACCATTACCGTCGCGCGCAGTACTGACACTCTCAAAAGCTCGGTCAAGGGTTTTGTTGACACCTATAACGCGTTGATTACAGCGATTAACACTGAAACCGCCGTGACGACCAATGCTGATGGTTCTACGACGCCTTCTGCGCTGACGGGCGACGCAACCATGCGTACCTTGACCTCGGCAATACGTGCACAGCTGAACGCGTTGGGTGGCACGGGTACCTTGAAGTCCTTGGCTCAATTCGGTGTGAACACTGACCAGAAAACCGGCAAGCTGAGCATCGACGACAAACTGTTCAGTGCGGCAATCGCAACCAACCCCACTGATATCGGCGGCATTTTCAACGGTGACAGTGGTCTGCTGGCGCGTATGAAATCCGCGACCGACAGCTATGCGCTGAGCAACACCGGGATCCTCGCCACGCGGTCATCGACGTTGTCGAATAGTCTCAAGGACCTGCAAACCCAGCAGGACACCCTGACCACGCGCATGGCTGCTTTGAAGACAAGCCTGACCGCCAAATACACGACGATGAACAACCTGGTTGCCCAGCTCACCAGTCAGCGCTCCAGCGTCATGACCACGCTCAATGCGCTGAACAAGACCTCTTCGGACAGTTGATCCGAGCTGTTGCCGCCCGGCGATTCTGCGCCGGGCGCAGCCTTCAGTAGATCGCCGGGTTAAAGTTTTTTGTGATCCCGTCGACATATTAGTCAGAGCCCATCCTATTTAGCTGTTGCCTGTCACGAGGTAGAAACATGAATCCCATGAGAGCCCTTCGCCAATACCAGAAGGTCAATTCCCATGCCCAGATCTCCGAGGCCAGCCCACACCGTCTGGTTCAGATGCTGATGGAGGGCGCGTTGGATCGCATGGCTCAGGCCAAGGGTGCCATGGCTCGTGGTGATATCGCGCAAAAAGGCCTGTTGCTGGGTAAAGCGATCGACATCCTGATCGGTTTGCGTGACGGTCTGAATCCGGAAAAAACCGATGATCCGGCCGCCTTGCAGCAGTTGGATAATCTGTATGCCTACATGACCACGCGCTTGCTTGAGGCGAACAGCAAGAGCGATGTGGTCATGATCGACGAAGTAGCCGGCTTGATGATTACGCTCAAGGAAGGCTGGGACGGTATTGCAACACTGTAGGCCTGCTGGCCTGAGGATGATGTCATGAGCCACGCCCTGCAACGGATTGACGAGACCCGCGAAGCCTTGGTCGACGCATTGGCGAAACGTAACTGGGACGCTATCGGCGAGCTGGATATGGGTTGCCGCGCGGTGATCGATGAGGCGCTCAATAATGCGCCGGTGGACGAAGATGCCCTGCGGGAGAAGCTGGAGAGCTTGTTGGCGGTTTATCAGCAGTTGCTTGAGGTGACGACCGGCGAGCGCCAGGCGATTTTCGAAGAGATGTCGCAGATCAACCGAGCGCAAAACGCGTCAAAGGTTTACCATCTGTTCGGCTGAACTGGCTCAGTTAATCCGAACGCGCGTCATAAATTTGACTGCGCGCGATTTTTTGACTTAACTAGTGCTGTTTTCAGATTTCAGAAGGCTGTAGTGCAGAAAATGCCTACAGCCGTCTAGATTGCCCCGACCCCAGGGCATATGAGTTAACTAGGGAAGTTGCTATTGCATGTGGCGTGAAACCAAAATTCTGCTGATTGATGACGATAGCGTCCGCCGCCGCGATTTAGCGGTGATTTTAAATTTTCTCGGTGAAGAAAATTTGCCCTGCGGTAGCCATGATTGGCAGCAGGCGGTCAGCTCATTGTCGTCGAGCCGTGAAGTCATTTGTGTGCTGATCGGGACGGTAAACGCTCCAGGCGCAGTTCTGGGTCTTTTAAAGACACTGTCGACTTGGGATGAGTTCCTTCCGGTGTTGTTGATGGGCGATATTTCTTCTGTCGACCTGCCGGAAGATCAGCGCCGCCGAGTGCTTTCCACCCTGGAAATGCCGCCTAGCTACAGCAAGCTGCTCGATTCCCTGCACCGTGCCCAGGTCTACCGTGAGATGTACGACCAGGCTCGTGAGCGCGGGCGTCACCGCGAACCCAACCTGTTCCGTAGCCTCGTCGGCACCAGTCGTGCAATCCAGCACGTGCGCCAGATGATGCAGCAAGTGGCCGACACCGACGCCAGCGTGTTGATCCTCGGCGAGTCGGGCACCGGCAAGGAAGTGGTTGCGCGCAATCTGCACTATCACTCCAAGCGCCGCGACGGGCCATTTGTGCCGGTCAATTGCGGGGCGATCCCGGCAGAGTTGCTGGAAAGCGAGCTGTTCGGCCACGAGAAGGGCGCCTTTACCGGGGCGATCACCAGCCGTGCCGGACGTTTCGAACTGGCCAACGGCGGCACCCTGTTCCTCGACGAAATTGGCGACATGCCATTGCCGATGCAGGTCAAGCTGCTGCGTGTGTTGCAGGAGCGCACCTTCGAGCGCGTGGGCAGCAACAAGACCCAGAGCGTCGACGTGCGCATCATTGCGGCTACCCACAAGAACCTCGAGAGCATGATCGAGGTCGGCAGCTTCCGCGAAGACCTGTACTACCGGCTCAACGTTTTCCCAATCGAGATGGCCCCGCTGCGTGAGCGCGTGGAAGACATCCCGCTGCTGATGAACGAACTGATCTCGCGCATGGAGCACGAGAAGCGCGGTTCGATTCGCTTCAACTCCGCAGCGATCATGTCCCTGTGTCGCCACGGCTGGCCGGGTAACGTCCGCGAGCTGGCCAACCTGGTGGAGCGCATGGCGATCATGCACCCCTACGGTGTGATCGGCGTGGTCGAACTACCGAAGAAATTCCGCTACGTCGACGACGAAGACGAGCAGCTGGTCGACAGCCTGCGCAGCGACCTGGAAGAGCGCGTGGCCATCAACGGCCATACGCCGGACTTTGGTTCCACCGCCATGCTGCCGCCGGAAGGCCTGGACTTGAAGGACTACCTCGGTAGCCTTGAGCAAGGCCTGATCCAGCAGGCTCTGGACGATGCCAATGGCATCGTCGCGCGTGCCGCCGAGCGCTTGCGCATTCGTCGAACCACCCTGGTGGAGAAGATGCGCAAGTACGGCATGAGCCGTCGAGAAGGTGATGAGCAGGCGGATGATTGACGCCTGTTTTTCAAGCCGCTGATTAATCAGCGGTTTTTTTTAGGCACGGGTATTGCTACAGCCCTCGCAACGTTCCGTTTAACTGACGGTCAGCCAAGCGAGAGAGCATGATGCCCCACGCCGCCCAACTACCTTTGACTCCTGATCTTCAGGGGCCTGTCCCGACTGTAGAGCAGCTCAGCCGACATGGCCTGGAACAGGCCTTTTCGCTGTTCAACCAGATGTCGAGCCAACTGACTGACTCCTACAGCCTGCTGGAGGCCCGGGTTTCCGAGCTCAAAGGCGAGTTGGCGGTCGTCAGTGCCCAGCGCATGGAAGAGCTGGCCGAGAAAGAGCGTTTGGCCAACCGTCTGCAAAACCTGCTGTCGTTGCTGCCTGGTGGCGTAATTGTCATCGACGACCAGGGCCGCGTGCGCGAAGCCAACCCGGCCGCCGTCGACATGCTCGGCCTGCCACTGGAAGGCGAGTTGTGGCGCCACGTCATCGCACGCTGCTTTGCCCCGCGTGAAGACGACGGCCACGAAATTTCCCTGAAAGACGGTCGCCGCTTGTCCATTGCCACCCGTTCTCTGGACGCTGAGCCCGGGCAACTGGTGTTGCTCAATGACCTGACTGAAACCCGTCACCTGCAAGATCAGCTGGCGCGCCATGAGCGCTTGTCGTCGTTGGGAAGAATGGTCGCTTCTTTGGCGCATCAGATCCGTACACCTCTGTCGGCGGCGTTGATCTACGCCAGTCATTTGACTGATGAGCAATTGCCAGCATCCACCCATCAACGATTTGCCGGGCGCCTCAAGGAGCGTCTGCACGAATTGGAGCACCAGGTGCGCGACATGCTGGTGTTTGCTCGTGGTGAATTGCCGCTGACTGATCGCATCACGCCTTCGGCGCTGATGCAGTCCCTGCAAGCGGCTGCGGCCACTCATATCCAAGACGTCAACGTGCGTTGGCAGTGCGACAGCCACCTCGGCGAGTTGCTGTGCAATCGCGACACGCTGGTCGGCGCCATGCTTAACCTGATTGAAAACGCCACCCAGGCCAGTGGCCAGGGCGCACGGCTCAAAGTGCATCTGTATGCCCGCGAGCAAACCTTGCGCCTGTGCATCAGTGACAGTGGCAGCGGTATTGAGCCGGTGGTACTGCAACGTCTGGGCGAACCTTTTTTTACCACCAAAACCAACGGTACCGGCCTGGGCCTGACCGTGGTCAAAGCGGTCGCGCGTGCCCATCAGGGAGAATTGCAACTGCGCTCCCGGTTGGGGCGTGGCACTTGTGCATTGATGACCTTGCCGTTGTTTTCAGGCGCGGCAAGCACGGAGTAAAAGGACAATGGCTATCAAGGTTTTATTGGTGGAAGACGATCGCGCCCTGCGTGAAGCATTGGCTGACACGCTGCTGTTGGCGGGCCATGACTACCGGGCGGTCGGTTCTGCCGAGGACGCCTTGGAGGCGGTCGAGCAGGAGTCCTTCAGCCTGGTGATCAGTGACGTCAACATGCCGGGTATGGACGGTCATCAGTTGCTCGGCCTGCTGCGTGCCCGTCAGCCGCAACTGCCGGTGTTGCTGATGACTGCCCACGGCGCCGTGGAGCGGGCGGTGGATGCCATGCGCCAAGGGGCTGCAGACTATCTGGTCAAACCGTTCGAGCCCAAAGCCTTGATCGAACTGGTCGCCCGTCACGCCCAGGGGGTGATCCCGGTTGCCGAGGGCGATGGCCCGATTGCTTTCGAGCCGGCCAGTGCGCAATTGCTGGAACTGGCGGCCCGCGTGGCGCGCAGCGACTCCACCGTATTGATCTCCGGCGAGTCCGGCACCGGTAAAGAAGTGCTGGCACGTTATATTCATCAGCAATCCAGCCGCGCCAAACAACCGTTTATCGCGATCAATTGCGCGGCCATCCCCGACAACATGCTCGAAGCCACACTGTTCGGCCATGAAAAGGGTTCGTTCACCGGCGCCATCGCGGCCCAGGCCGGTAAGTTCGAACAGGCTGACGGCGGCACCATTCTGCTCGACGAAATCTCCGAAATGCCCTTGGGCTTGCAAGCCAAGCTGCTGCGAGTGTTGCAGGAGCGCGAGGTGGAGCGCGTCGGCGCACGCAAACCGATCCAGTTGGATATCCGCGTGGTCGCCACCACCAACCGCGACCTGGCGGGCGAAGTGGCGGCGGGGCGCTTCCGTGAAGATTTGTTCTACCGGCTCTCGGTGTTCCCTCTGGCCTGGCGGCCGTTGCGTGAGCGCCCCGCGGACATCATTCCGCTGGCTGAGCGCTTGCTGAACAACCACGTCAAAAAAATGAAGCACGCCCAGGCGCGGCTGTCGGCTGAGGCGCAGGCTTGCCTGATCAGCTACCCATGGCCTGGCAATGTGCGGGAATTGGATAACGCGATTCAGCGCGCGCTGATTTTGCAGCAGGGCGGACTGATCCAGCCCCAGGACTTCTGCCTGGCCATGGGCAATGGCATTGCACCGTTGCCAAGTTTGGCTCCGGCGCCCGTGGTGGTTGCCGAGGTTGAGTCCGGCGGAGCCCTGGGTGACGACCTGCGTCGCCGCGAATTCCAGATGATCATCGACACTCTGCGTACCGAGCGCGGTCGCCGAAAAGAGGCCGCTGAACGCTTAGGGATCAGCCCTCGTACCCTGCGCTACAAGCTGGCGCAGATGCGCGACGCGGGGATGGATGTGGAGGCCTACCTTTTCGCCACCTGACAAAATCTTAGGCTGACAGGTTTTGTCGCCTTTTCTTACGAGTCGCCACGGATCTGGCACCCTTGTTGCTACCACCCCCAGTAACCGCTGCGTAGTGTCAAAAAATTGCGGGTCGTCGGAGAGAGAAGGTCATGAGCCAGGGTATTGAGTTCAATCGGTTGATGTTGGATATGCGCTCCATGCAAATGGATGCCATGGCTCAACCGAAATCCGTCGCGCCAGCGCCGGAATTGGGCCAAAGCAGTTTTGCCGACATGCTCGGTCAGGCAATCAACAAAGTCAGTGATACCCAGCAAGCGTCGAGCCAGTTGGCCACCGCCTTCGAAATCGGCAAAAGCGGCGTGGACCTCACCGATGTGATGGTCGCCTCGCAAAAGGCCAGTGTTTCCTTCCAGGCCTTGACCCAAGTGCGTAACAAGCTGGTTCAGGCTTATCAAGACATCATGCAGATGCCGGTTTAAGGACGAGATTTAAGTCATGGCAGAAGCAGTCGTGGACAACGCACCCGCCAAGGCAGACGGCAAGCCGCCGCTGTTTGGCCTGTCGTTCCTGGAAAACCTCTCCGAAATGACCATGTTGCGCCAAGTGGGCCTGATGGTCGGCCTGGCTGCCAGCGTGGCGATTGGTTTTGCCGTGGTGTTGTGGTCGCAGCAACCCGATTACCGGCCGTTGTACGGCAGCCTGGCGGGCATGGATTCCAAGCAGATCATGGAAACCCTCGCCGCCGCCGACATTGCCTATACCGTAGAGCCCAACTCCGGTGCCTTGCTGGTCAAGGCCGATGATGTGGCCCGCGCGCGCATGAAATTGGCGGCGGCCGGCGTGACGCCGTCCGACAGCAATATCGGTTTTGAAATTCTCGACAAGGACCAAGGCCTGGGCACCAGCCAGTTCATGGAAGCCACCCGCTACCGTCGTGGTCTGGAGGGCGAACTGGCGCGCACTATCTCGAGCTTGAATAACGTCAAGGGCGCTCGTGTGCACCTGGCGATTCCGAAAAGCTCGGTGTTTGTGCGCGACGAACGCAAGCCGAGTGCCTCGGTATTGGTCGAGCTGTTTTCTGGCCGTTCCCTGGAGCCTGGCCAGGTACTGGCGATCATCAACCTGGTGGCCACCAGCGTTCCCGAATTGAGCAAGTCGCAAATCACCGTGGTCGACCAGAAGGGTAACCTGCTGTCCGACATGGCGGAAAACTCCTCGCTGACCCAGGCCGGCAAGCAGTTCGACTACAGCCGCCGCATGGAAAGCATGCTCACCCAGCGTGTGCACAATATCCTGCAACCGGTGTTGGGCAATGACCGCTACAAGGCTGAAGTGTCCGCCGACGTGGACTTCAGCGCCGTCGAGTCGACCTCCGAGCAGTTCAACCCGGACCAGCCCGCCCTGCGCAGCGAGCAGTCCACCAGCGAACAACGCACCGCCAGCAATGGCCCGCAAGGTGTGCCGGGTGCCTTGAGCAACCAGCCGCCAGCGCCGGCCTCGGCTCCGCAAACCACCGGTGGCGCCGCCGCCACGGCCGGTGCGATCCAGCCAGGCCAGCCGCTGCTGGACGCCAACGGCCAGCAGATCATGGACCCGGCCACCGGCCAGCCGATGCTCGCGCCCTACCCGGCAGACAAGCGTAACCAGTCCACCAAGAACTTTGAACTCGACCGCTCCATCAGTCACACCAAGCAGCAGCAGGGCCGTATCAACCGCCTGTCGGTGTCGGTGGTGGTCGATGATCAAGTCAAGGTCAACGCCGCTGACGGCGCCGTTACCCGAGCGCCATGGAGCGCCGACGAATTGGCGCGCTTTACTCGCCTGGTGCAGGATGCGGTCGGTTTTGACGCCAGCCGTGGCGACAGCGTCAGCGTAATCAACATGCCATTCTCCGCCGAACGGGGTGAGGTGATTGCCGAAGCGGCGTTCTACACTCAACCGTGGTTCTGGGACATCGTCAAACAAGTGCTGGGTGTGTTGTTTATCCTGGTGCTGGTGTTCGGCGTGCTGCGCCCGGTGCTCAACAACATCACCGGCCATGGCAAGAAGCAGCTGGCGCTGGCCGGTGGTGACGTCGAGTTGGGTGGCATGGGCGGCCTGGATGGCGAACTGGCCAACGATCGTGTCAGCCTCGGCGGCCCGCAAAGCATCCTGTTGCCAAGCCCGAGCGAAGGCTATGACGCTCAGTTGAATGCAATCAAGAGTCTGGTGGCAGAAGACCCGGGCCGTGTGGCCCAGGTCGTGAAAGAGTGGATCAACGCAGATGAGTGATAATCGAGCCGCTGTTGCCAAGCTCACCAAGGTCGACAAAGCCGCCGTATTGCTGCTGTCCCTGGGTGAAACCGACGCCGCACAAGTGCTGCGCCACATGGGCCCCAAAGAGGTTCAGCGCGTGGGCGTGGCCATGGCGCAAATGCGTAATGTGCACCGTGAGCAAGTCGAGCAGGTGATGAGTGAGTTCGTCGAGATCGTCGGCGACCAGACCAGCCTGGGCGTCGGTTCCGACAGCTATATCCGCAAAATGCTCACCTCGGCCCTGGGCGAAGACAAAGCCAACGGCCTGATCGACCGCATCCTGCTGGGCGGCAACACCAGCGGCCTCGACAGCCTGAAATGGATGGAGCCACGTGCCGTTGCCGACGTGATTCGCTACGAACACCCGCAGATCCAAGCGATCGTCGTGGCTTATCTGGACCCTGACCAGGCCGGTGAAGTGCTTGGTCACTTCGACCATAAAGTGCGCCTGGATATCATCTTGCGCGTGTCGTCGCTGAACACCGTGCAGCCGGCGGCCCTGAAAGAACTCAACACGATTCTCGAGAAGCAATTCTCGGGCAACTCGAATGCCTCACGCACCACCCTGGGTGGTATCAAGCGCGCGGCCGACATCATGAACTTCCTCGATAGCTCGGTCGAAGGCCAGTTGATGGACTCGATCCGCGAGATCGACGACACCCTGTCCGGCCAGATCGAAGACCTCATGTTTGTGTTCAACAACCTCTCCGATGTCGACGACCGTGGCATCCAGGCGTTGTTGCGCGAAGTTTCCTCCGACGTGTTGGTGCTGGCCCTCAAGGGCTCGGACGAGAACGTCAAAGAGAAGATCTTCAAGAACATGTCCAAACGTGCCTCGGAACTGTTGCGCGACGACCTGGAAGCCAAAGGCCCGGTCCGCGTCAGCGACGTGGAAACCGCCCAGAAGGAAATCCTCACCATTGCCCGCCGTATGGCCGAAGCCGGAGAAATCGTTCTCGGCGGGAAGGGCGGCGAAGAAATGATCTAAGGCGCCTCGCATGTCGAACAAAGATGAGGCGCCCAGCGATCTGATTCGCGCGCGGGATGTCGGTGGGTTCGACATCTGGTCGTTGCCCAGCTTCGACCCTCACGTGCCGGAGCCAGAGCCTGAGCCTGTGGTGGAAACACCGGCGGAAATGGAAGAAGTGCCGCTGGACGAAGTCCAGCCACTGACCCTCGAAGAATTGGAAGCCATCCGCCAGGAGGCCTACAACGAAGGCTTCGCAGCGGGTGAGAAAGACGGCTTTCGCAGCGCCACCCTCAAGGTTCGTCAGGAAGCCGAAGAGTCGTTGAGCGTCAAACTGGCCAGCCTGGAGCGCTTGATGGGCGGCCTGTTCGACCCGATTGCCGAGCAGGACTCGCAGTTGGAAAAAGCCATGGTCGGCCTGGTGGAGCACATCGCCCGCCAGGTGATCCAGCGCGAACTGGTGCTGGATTCCAGCCATATTGAAAGCGTGATGCGTGAAGCCCTGAAGCTGCTGCCCCTGGGCATCGGCAATGTGCGGCTGTACATCAACCCCCAGGATTTCGAGCAGGTCAAAGCCCTGCGCGAACGCCATGAAGAAACCTGGCGCATCGTTGAAGACACGTCGTTGCAGCCTGGGGGTTGCCGCGTCGAGACCGAACACAGCCGTATCGATGCCACGGTGGAAACCCGCATCAGCCAGATCATGGCCAAGCTCTTCGATCAACTTCACGAACAAGCCCTGCACCCGGCAGAGCCTGACCTGAGCGTTGACCTGGACGCCCCCGATGCGCCTTGATCGCACCAGCTTCGCCAAGCGCCTGAGCAGCTACGCCGAGGCCACCGAGTTGCCCGGCCAGCCGATCCTCGAAGGGCGCTTGCTGCGCATGGTCGGGTTGACCCTCGAAGCCGAGGGCCTGCGCGCCGCCATGGGCAGCCGCTGCATGGTGATCAACGACGACAGCTACCATCCGGTGCAGGTCGAAGCCGAAGTGATGGGGTTTTCCGGCAGCAAGATTTTCCTGATGCCGGTCGGCAGCCTGGCGGGCATCGCCCCCGGCGCCCGTGTGGTGCCGTTGCCCGACACTGGCCGCCTGCCCATGGGCATGAGCATGCTCGGTCGCGTGCTGGACGGCGCCGGGCGCGCGCTGGATGGCAAAGGCGGGATGAAGGCCGAAGACTGGGTGCCGATGGACGGCCCGACCATCAACCCACTCAAGCGCAACCCCATCAGCCAGCCGCTGGACGTGGGCATTCGTAGCATCAACGGTTTATTGACGGTCGGTCGCGGCCAGCGTTTGGGTCTGTTCGCCGGTACTGGCGTAGGTAAGTCGGTGTTGCTGGGCATGATGACGCGCTTTACCGAGGCCGACATCATCGTGGTCGGGCTGATCGGCGAGCGGGGTCGCGAAGTAAAGGAATTCATCGAGCACAGCCTCGGCGAAGAAGGCCTCAAGCGCTCGGTGGTGGTGGCGTCGCCAGCCGACGATGCGCCGCTGATGCGTTTGCGCGCCGCCATGTACTGCACGCGTATCGCCGAATACTTTCGCGACAAGGGCAAAAACGTCCTGTTGTTGATGGATTCGCTCACGCGTTTCGCCCAGGCCCAGCGGGAAATCGCCCTGGCTATTGGCGAACCGCCAGCGACCAAGGGCTATCCGCCGTCGGTGTTCGCCAAGCTACCCAAACTGGTGGAGCGCGCCGGTAACGCTGAGGCCGGTGGTGGTTCGATTACCGCGTTCTACACCGTGTTGTCCGAAGGCGATGACCAGCAGGACCCGATTGCCGACTCGGCGCGAGGCGTGCTTGACGGCCACATTGTGCTGTCGCGGCGCCTGGCGGAAGAGGGGCACTACCCGGCCATCGACATCGAAGCGTCGATCAGCCGGGTGATGCCGTCGGTGGTCACCCCGGAACATATGGCCCGCGCGCAACAATTCAAACAGCTGTGGTCGCGCTATCAACAGAGTCGCGACCTGATCAGCGTCGGCGCCTATGTGGCCGGCGGTGATCGCGAGACCGACCTGGCGATTGCCCTGCAACCGCAGTTGGTGACCTACCTGCGTCAGGGCCTCAACGACAAGATCAGCATGGGTGAAAGCGAAGCGCACCTGGGCTCGATTTTCGCCCCGGCGCCAGGCGGCTAAGCCATGGCCAGCAGCCGTTCCTCGCGCTTGGCCCCGGTGGTGGATATGGCCGAAAAAGCCGAGAAAACTGCCGTCCAGCGCCTGGGTTACTTCCAGGGCCAAGTGCGCCTGGCTGAAAGCAAGCTGGGCGACCTGGAGCGCTTTCGCGGCGAATACCAGCAGCAGTGGATCGAGCGTGGCAGCAAGGGCGTGTCCGGCCAGTGGCTAATGGGCTACCAGGGTTTTCTCAATCAGTTGGAAACCGCCGTCGGCCAACAGCGCCAGAGCCTGGTCTGGCACCAGAACAACCTCGATAAAGCTCGGGAGAGCTGGCAACAGGCATTCGCCAGGGTCGAAGGCTTGCGCAAGCTGGTGCAGCGCTACATCGACGAAGCGCGGGCCCTGGAAGACAAGCGTGAGCAGAAATTGCTCGATGAGTTGTCCCAGCGGCTTCCCCGCCAATCGCAGTACTGAGAATAACGCCGTAGCAGCTGTCGAGCGCCAGCGAGGCTGCGTAGGGCGCGCCTCGGTCTCAGAGTTGTGGTGCGCCCAACGCAGCCTCGCTGGCGCTCGACAGCTGCTACGATGAAATCGGTGAATAGCCGTATACGATTTGCCCGCATCCCGACTACCTGCTAAACCTTGTCTCATTGCCAATGACAAGGAAGCAGTCACATGTCAGTTGAATCAGAAGTATCCCTGGATGGGAAAAAGTTGACGATCGCAATCAAGGGCCGGTTCGATTTCGGCAGTCACCAGACGTTTCGTGATTCCTATGAGCGTTTCTACAAGGTGCCTGAGCAGTACATCGTCGACTTGAAGGAAACCACCTATATGGACAGCTCGGCCCTGGGCATGCTCCTGCTGCTGCGGGATCACGCGGGTGGGGATGACTCGGAAGTGAGGGTGGTCAACAGCAATTCCGATGTGCGCAAGATCCTCGCCATCTCCAACTTCGACAAGCTGTTCGACATCAGTTGAGTGCTCTGGCCCCGGTCCTTGAAGCGCTGACGATCCTGATCGCTGAAGACAGCGCCGCCGATTTGCTGTTGCTGTCGACCATTATCCGGCGCCAGGGCCACCAGGTGCTGACTGCCACAAACGGCGCGCAAGCCGTCGAAGTGTTCGCCCGCGAACGCCCGCAGTTGGTCTTGATGGACGCACTGATGCCGGTGATGGACGGCTTTGAAGCTGCGCGCCAAATCAAGCAACTGGCGGGTGAGGCGCTGGTGCCGATCATCTTTCTCACTTCCTTGCGCGAGAGCGAGGCCCTGGCCCAGTGCCTGGATGCCGGGGGCGATGATTTCCTGCCCAAGCCTTACAACCAATTGATCCTGGCGGCGAAGATCAATGCCATGGATCGCCTGCGCCGCCTGCAAGCCACGGTATTGCAGCAGCGTGACCTGATTGCCAGGCACCACGATTACCTGTTGCACGAACAGCGGGTGGCCAAGGCGGTGTTCGACAAAGTCGCGCACTCCGGGTGTATCAACGCGGCGCCGAACATTCGCTACCTGCAATCGCCCTACGCACTGTTCAACGGCGATCTGCTGTTGGCGGCGTACACGCCGTCTGGTGATATGCATGTGCTGCTGGGTGATTTCACCGGCCACGGCCTGCCGGCGGCCGTCGGTGCCATGCCCTTGGCGGAAGTGTTCTATGGCATGACCGCCAAGGGCTACGGCCTGGCGCAGACCCTGCGCGAGATGAATGCCAAGCTCAAGCGCATCCTGCCGGTGGACATGTTCTGTTGCGCCACCTTGCTGTGCCTGAGCGCCCAGCGACGTGTGGTGGAGGTGTGGAATGGCGGCATGCCAGAGGGCTATGTGCATGAAGTCGCGACCGGCAAGCGTACGCCGCTTGAGTCACGGCATTTACCGTTAGGGGTGCTATCGGCGGAGGCCTTTGATGATGGCACCGAAGTCTGGCCTATGGCCTTGGGCGACCGAGTGTTTCTGCTGTCCGACGGCGTGCTGGATACCGCTGATTCCAATGATCAGTTGTTCGGTGCCGAGCGTTTGCAGCAGGTATTTGCCGACAATCGCGAGCCCGACCGCCTGTTCGAAGATATCGAACAGGCATTGGCGGCGTTTCGTGGTGAGGTGCGGGACGACGTCAGCATGGTGGAGATTACCTTGCAGCCCGGCCAGCCGTTGCGTGCCGCCGAGCCCCTGTATACCGACAGCGGCCAGTCGTGTCCGTTGGATTGGTCGGTGAGTTTCGAGTTTCGCGCGCAGACTCTCAAGACCTACAACCCGCTGCCCTATCTATTGCAGTTGCTGCTGGAAATCCATGGTCTGCGTGAGCAGAGCGGGGCGCTCTATAGCGTGATGGCCGAACTGTATTCCAATGCGCTGGAGCATGGCGTGCTGGGCCTGGACTCCCGGCTCAAGCGCGATGCCCAGGGTTTTGCTCGCTATTATCGAGAGCGCAATGAGCGGCTGGTGCAATTGAGCGGCGGTTATGTGCGTGTGCATGTGCAGGTGGTGCCCACCGACATGGGCGGCAAGTTGACGCTGCGTATCGAAGACAGCGGCCCCGGCTTCGACGTGGAGCAGATGTTGGCGCGGCCGCTGGATGTCGACCGTCTGTCTGGCCGAGGTTTGAGCCTGGTGCGTCAACTGAGCAGCGATGTACGCTGGTCCGATGGCGGGCGTAGTGTCTGCGTGGAGTTTTGCTGGGGGGCTCTGGCATAATCCGCCGATTCTTGATCAAGGAGCGAGCAAGTGGCAGAGATTCATTTGGACCCGGATGTGTTGTCGGGGTTGCAGGAGGTTATGGAGAGCGAGTATCCGAAGTTGCTCGATACCTTTCTTGATGATTCGCAAAAGCGCGTCGAAGCGTTGCGTAAGGCGCGCGATGATGCCAAGGCGCTTGGGCGGATTGCGCATAGCTTCAAGGGCAGTAGTGGGAATCTTGGGGCGGTGCGGTTGGCGCAGTTGTGTCAGCGGCTGGAAGCTGAGTCTGTCGGGTCGACGGCGGACCTGGGGGCCCTGGTTGACCAGATTGATCATGAGTTTGCGCTGGTTCGGCCGTTGTATGAGTCGGAGCGGCAGCGGTTTGGGGTTTGACCGTTTGGGTGCATATCCGTTGCTGTGGTAACGGCTGCTATTGGTTCCGCTTTTACAGCGGGTCACTTTTGGAAAAGAGCCCGGAATGCCGGCCCAGCCAAAAGTAACCAAAAGGGCTCTTGCCCCACCACTCGGCACCTCGCCTAGGCTCGGTGTGCCCGCACTCCGGCTTGAGTCCGTGGGCCGCCGCGATGGGCCATCCCTGGCCCAGCGCGGCTAACCCGGCGTCCTGCCGGGTTACCCACGGATTCAAGCCTGCGTGCGGCCATCGTGGTTAATGGGGCGCCTGAGATCAAGATCACAAGCAGATCAAAAGCAGAGCACGGCGGCCTGAAAGCCGACCTGAGTGGTGTGGATCAAAAGCCAGATCAGAAGCAGGGCAGAATGCAGTTTCCCTGATGTATGGAGCACCCACATTACTCGACCGCTTTTGATCTACACCACTCAGGTCGGCTTTCAGGCCGCCGTGCTTTTGCTTTTGATCTTGATCTTAGGCGCCCCGTTAAACCACGCTGGCCGCAAGTAGGCACGGTGGAGCGGG
>NZ_MDDR01000009.1 GCF_001870435.1 Pseudomonas costantinii
CCGCTCCACCGTGCCTACTTGCGGCCAGCGTGGTTAATGGGGCGCCTAAGATCAAAGTCAAAATCAACAGCACGGCGGCCTGAAAGCCGACCTGAGTGGTGTAGATCAAAAGCGGTAAAACAAGCGAGCAAGCCCACATTTGGATCTCCATACACCAGATAGATATCTCTCTGCTCTTGATCTGGCTTTTGATCCACACCACTCAGGTCGGCTTTCAGGCCGCCGTGCTCTGCTTTTGATCTGCTTTTGATCTTGATCTCAGGCGCCCCATTAACCACGCTGGCCGCACGCAGGCTTGAATCCGTGGGTAACCCGGCAGGACGCCGGGTTAGCCGCGCTGGGCCAAGGATGGCCCATCGCGGCGGCCCACGGATTCAAGCCTGCGTGCGGGCACACCGAGCATTAGCGAGGTGCCGAGTGGTGGGGCAAGAGCCCTTTGCTTACTTTGGGCTGGGCCGGCATTCCGGCTTTTCCAAAGTGAGTCGCTGTAAGAGCGAAACCAATAGAGGCCGTTACCCAAACAACGGATATGTACTCAAAAATCCACCTAAAAAAAACAGCCCACCAAGCACCCCCGCTCCCGTGCTCGACCCGGCAGCCCTGCGGTAGGTGCCCGCCCAGCGTTTCACAGCTACAATGCGCGCCTCAACCGTGACAAGCCTGACTAAAAAAACTATGTCCTTGCCCAAGCATCACCTGGAATTGCTCAGCCCTGCCCGCGATGTCGCCATCGCCCGCGAGGCTATCTTGCATGGCGCCGACGCCATCTACATCGGCGGCCCGAGCTTCGGCGCCCGCCATAACGCCTGTAACGAGGTGAGCGATATCGCTCAACTGGTCGAATTCGCCCGCCGTTACCACGCCCGCGTGTTCACCACCATCAACACCATCCTGCATGACAACGAGCTGGAGCCCGCGCGCAAGCTGATCCATCAGCTCTACGACGCCGGTGTCGACGCGTTGATCGTGCAAGACCTGGGCGTGATGGAGCTGGATATTCCGCCCATCGAGCTGCACGCCAGCACCCAGACCGACATCCGCACCCTGGGCCGCGCCAAGTTTCTCGACCAGGCCGGTTTCTCGCAGTTGGTATTGGCCCGTGAGCTGAACCTGCAGGAAATCCGCGCGATCGCCGATGAGACCGATGCCGCCGTTGAGTTCTTTATCCACGGCGCCCTGTGCGTAGCGTTCTCCGGGCAGTGCAACATCTCCCACGCGCAAAATGGCCGCAGCGCCAACCGTGGCGACTGCTCCCAGGCCTGCCGCCTGCCGTACACCTTGAAAGATGACCAGGGCCGCGTCGTGGCCTTTGAAAAACACCTGCTGTCGATGAAAGACAACAACCAGAGCGCCAACCTGCGCGCGCTGGTCGAGGCCGGGGTGCGTTCGTTCAAGATCGAAGGCCGCTACAAGGACATGGGCTATGTGAAAAACATCACCGCCTATTACCGTCAGCGCCTCGACGAGATCCTCGAAGACCGCCCGGACCTGGCTCGCGCTTCCAGCGGCCGTACCGCGCATTTCTTCCTGCCCGACCCGGAAAAGACTTTCCACCGTGGCAGCACCGATTACTTCGTCAGCGACCGCAAGATCGACATCGGCGCCTTCGACACCCCAACCTTCACCGGCCTGCCGGTGGGTGTGGTGGAAAAAGCCGGCAAGCGCGATCTGCAAGTGGTCACCCATGAGCCGCTGTCCAACGGCGACGGCCTGAATGTGCTGGTCAAACGCGAAGTGGTAGGTTTCCGCGCCAATATCGCCGAACCCAAGGGCGAGTTCGAAGAAGATGGCGAAAAGCGCTACCGCTACCGCGTCGAACCGAATGAAATGCCGGCTGGCTTGCACCAGTTGCGCCCGAACCACCCGTTGAACCGCAACCTGGACCACAACTGGCAACAGGCGCTGTTGAAGACCTCGGCCGAGCGCCGTATCGGCCTGTCGTGGGTCGCCCGTCTGCGCGAAGAGCAGCTTGAAATCACCGCCACCAGCGAAGAAGGCCTCAGCGCCAGCGTCACCCTGCCCGGCCCATTCGGCGTGGCCAACAAGCCGGAACAGGCGCTGGACACCCTGCGCGACCTGCTCGGCCAACTGGGCACCACCGAGTACCACGCAACCGACATCCAGCTGGATGCGCCGCAAGCGTTCTTCATCCCTAACTCGCAGCTCAAGGCATTGCGCCGTGAAGTGATCGAGGCACTGACCGCCGCTCGCGTCGCCGCTCACCCTCGTGGTGGCCGTAAAGCCGAGACCACGCCACCACCGGTGTACCCGGAAGCGCACCTGTCATTCCTGGCCAACGTCTACAACCAAAAGGCTCGCGAGTTCTACCACCGTCACGGCGTGAAGCTGATCGATGCGGCCTTCGAAGCCCACGAAGAAACCGGCGAAGTGCCGGTGATGATCACCAAGCACTGCCTGCGGTTCTCGTTCAACCTGTGCCCTAAACAGGCTAAGGGTGTGACGGGCGTGAAGACCAAGGTGGCGCCAATGCAGTTGATCCACGGCGACGAAGTGCTGACCTTGAAGTTCGATTGCAAGCCGTGCGAAATGCACGTGGTGGGCAAGATCAAGGGGCACATCCTTGGGTTGCCGCAGCCGGGTAGTGGCGTGGCTCATTTCAACCCAGAAAATATCATCTATCAGGGCACGCACTAACCCTGTGGGAGCGGGGCCACCACCAGCCCCGCTGCAACCCCGCAGCCGCCAGCAGGATTGCGGCCACACCCAGCCATTGCAGCCAGCCCAGGCGATGACCGAAGGCAAACCAATCCACAAAAATCGCCGCTATCGGGTAGATAAACGACAGCGCGCCGGTAATGGCGGTGGGCAGTTTCTGGATCGCCCCGTACAGCAACACATACATCAAGCCGGTGTGAACCACACCGAGCGTCACCAACGCCGCCCACGCGTTGGTCGCGGTCGGCAGGCTGTGCCAAGGGACTAAAGGCGCGAGCAATACGGCCCCGGTGGTCACCTGGATCAACGCCATCAAATGCGGCGGCACTTCTTTCAAACGCTTGATGATCAGTGCGGCAATCGCATACAAAAATGCTGCGCCGAGGGCCAGCGCAATACCGGCCAGGTAATCCTCGCCGCCACTTTGCTGATCGCCATGGGCGGTGACGATCGCCAACATGCCTAGAAAGGCCACGCTCAACCACGCCAGTTTCTGCACGGTGATTTTTTCGCCGAGAAACACCGCCGCCAGCATCACCAACATGAACGGCTGCACGTTGTACACCGCCGTACTGATGGCGATTGAAGCGTGAGAATAGGATTCGAACAGCAGCAACCAATTACCGACGATCGCCACGCCACTGAGCATCGCCAGCCCGAGCTTGGCCCACGTGAGCAGGTCCAGCCGCAGGTAACCCAGCAAAGCGCACACCAGCAGCAACGTCAGTGCGCCGATCACGCAGCGCCAGAACACCACTTCAATAACCGACACGCCCGACACCAAAACAAACCAGCCAATGGTGCCGGAGATCAGCATGGCGGCGACCATTTCCCACGACCCGCGACGAATGGATGTGTCCACGATTGATGCTCCTCAAGTGAGGCTCAATTATGGCAATCTGTTGGTCATCGGCTCCAGCGACTAAAAAAGGCAAAACGCCAGAATCACCTTTTCTTATTAGGCGGGCATCATGATTGACACCATCGACCAGCAACTGATCGCCGCTTTAATGGACGACTCACGCCTGTCCCTCAAGGCCCTGGCGGGTATCACCGGGCTGTCATCGCCCAGTGTCGGCGAACGCCTGCGGCGCCTTGAAGAACGCGGCGTACTGACCCACTACACCGTTGATATCGACGCCAAGCACTTCGGCTACCTGCTGCAAGCCATCGTGCGCATTCGCCCCCTGCCCGGCAAATTGCAGGAGGTTGAACGCCAGATCCAGTCGATCCCGGAGTTCACCGAATGCGACAAGGTCACCGGCGATGACTGCTTCATCGCGCGCCTGCATGTACGGACCATGGAGCAGTTGGACACCCTGCTCGACCGCCTCAACGCCTACGCCGAAACCAACACCGCCATCGTCAAGAAAACCCCGGTGAAACGGCGTTTGCCGCCGCTGGCAGATGGCTGACAATGCTAGTCGGCTGATAGATGTTGTGGCGAGCGGGCTTGCCACAACAGGCCCACTCACCACAACAGGCCCTGCATGCCATAACAGGTCTGTATGCCACAGAGCATCAGTCGTGGAGGGCTTTCGCCGCCGTCAGCAACCCTTGAAACTTGCGATACCGCGCCTCCAGCACCGGCCGTTGCGTCGCGTCCGGCAAGTACCGCGCCTTGACCGGCATACCTGCCTGCAACAGATCCGCACCCTGCCCAATCGCGAGCAACCCCAGCTTCGCCGCACCCACGCAGGCGCTCAACTCGCTGCCCTGCAAGGTGAAAATTTCCCGTTGCAGGATATTAGCCAGCAACTGTGCCCAGTATTCGCTGCGCGCGCCGCCGCCCACCAAGGCGCATGCCTCCACGTCGGCCCCCGCCGATTGCACCGCGCGCAGGGAATCCAGCAAACCGAAGCCGACGCCTTCCATTACCGCGTAACCGAGCATCGCCGGTGTGCAGTCGTGGCCAAGGCTCATGAAGCCGCCGCGCAGCAAGGGATCGTTATGCGGCGTGCGCTCACCGGCCAGGTACGGCAGAAACAACGGAGTATCCAAAGGGACTGGCTGCCCGATCGGTAGCTGTGCCTGCACTTGATCCAACAACGCCTGCTCATCTGATGTGCCCGTCAGCCGTGTGACCCAGCGCAAGCAACTGGCACCGGCCAGCATGGCGCCCATGGTGTACCAGCGATTCGGCAGCGCGTGGCAGAAGCTGTGCACCGCGCTTGCCGGGTTGCCCGCTGCGTGGTCGGTGATCGCGACGATGGCCGCGCTGGTACCGAGGGTGATGAAGCCGTCACCGGCATTGATCGCGCCGATGCCGACAGCCGCCACCGGGTTATCACCGCCGCCACCGGCAATCACGACCTTTGAAGACAACCCCAGCCGCGCCGCCATACTCGCCGTCAAACACGCACTCGCCGCGCCGCCTTCCACCAGTCTTGGCATCTGCGCCAGCGCAAGGCCCGTGGCATGCACCATGGGGCTGAACCATTGACGCTGCGCCACGTCCAGCCACAGCGTGCCGGCGGCATCGGACATCTCGCTGATGCGCTCACCACTCAGGCGCAAACGCAGGTAATCCTTGGGTGACAGCACGCAGTCAATCGCCTTGAACACCTCGGGCTCATGCTGTTGCAGCCAGAGCAGTTTCGGCGCCGTCAGCCCGGCCATGGGAGAGCTGCCGGTAACCTCGGCAAACCCTGGCCCCAGTTGTGTAGCTTCGGCGACGGCACGCGAGTCGTCCCAGAGGATCGCCGGATACAGCACGCGGTCGTCGTCACCCAGCAAGACCGCGCCGTGCATCTGCCCGGACAGACCGATGCACGCCACACGTTCAAAAGCCGCATGCACCCGCAACTGGTCCAGCGCCTGCAAACAAGCCTGCCACCAATCTTCGGGCGCCTGCTCGGACCAGCCACTGTGGCGTCGTGAAACGCTCAAGCGCACACCGGTGTGAGCCAGAATGGTGCCGTCTGCCCCCATCAAGATGGCCTTGAGTTCCGAGGTGCCGAGGTCTATGCCGAGGGAAACAGGACTGCTCATACGCGGGTCATTCCAATCAAATACAGCCACATGAATTGCGGTATTGCAGGGTCGGCGCCAGGTGCACGCGTTGGATAGGCGCGGCAGGCGTCGCCATGCGTTGCAGCAGCAGATTAACGGCGAGCGCCCCCAGCTCCTTGACCGGCTGTGCGATCAAGGTCAGGCGCGGCACGAAAAAATCCGCCCAGTCAAAATCATCAAAACCCACCAGGGCCATCTGCCCCGGCACTTCAAGCTGCGCGTCACGCAAGGCGTGCATCGCGCCCAAGGTCATCAGGTTGTTGGCGGCCATGATCGCTGTCGGCGGCGCGGCCAACGCCAGTAACTGCACGGTGGCCGCGCGTGCCGGCGCGCTGTTGGAACCGCCGTTGACCAGCAACTGCGGATCAAACGCCAACCCCGCCGCCTGCAAGGCGGCGCGATAACCGGCAACACGCTCGTCGGTGGTACCGAGCCCCTCACGCCCGGCGATAAAGCCGATACGCCGGTGCCCGTGTTCAATCAAGTGAGTGACCAGGGCCTGGGTGGACTGGGTGTTCTCCACCCCGACCTGATCAAAGGGTCCGTCCATCATGCGGTCCACCAGCACCGCCGGAATCTCGTTGGCCTGTAAATACTCCCGAGCGACCGAGCCCGGAGACGGCGCCAGCAAAATCCCATCGACGCGCCGGTGATGCAACGCCGTGATCACCCGCAGCTCTTGCTCCGGGTCGTCGTGAGTATCGACAAACAGCATCATGAAGCCGTGCTTGGCACACTCGGTTTCAATCGCGTGCACCGTTTCGCTGAAGTAGTGGTTGGACAGTGACGAGATCGCCACACCAATCGTGCTGGTGCTCGACCGCGCCAACGAGCGCGCCAGGGTGTTGGGCACATAGCCCAACTGCTGGATCGCTTGCTGCACGGCCAGCACCGTGGCCGGGCTGACTTTGCGGGTGCCGTTCAACACGTGGGACACGGTCGACGTCGACACCCCGGCCCTGCTTGCCACGTCATCCATAGTGACCACGGCGCTGCTCCCCCTTCACTGAATCAATGTTTACTCGACCAGCCGCGGTACGTACCGACGTTGTCACGGGTGATCAGTTTTGGCGTGAGCAGGGTAACCGCTTCGGCGGGGGCCTTGTCATTGAGAATGTCATTGCCGACATTCACAGCGGTCTGGGCCATGGCCCATGGGTCTTGGCTGGCGGAGGCCTGGATCTGGGTGTCGGTCTTCAGCGCGTTCTCGATATCCGGTGCACCGTCCACCGAGGTGATGATGATGCCGCTGCGTTTAAGCTGCTTGGCTGCCAAGTCGCTGCCGATGGCTTGCGGGTCGTTGATCGCGAACAGGCCGTCGATTTTCGGGAAGCGCGTGAGGTAGCCCTGCATTACGTTCAGTCCACCTTCGCGCGAGCCTTTGCCGTCCTGGTCATCGGACAGCACCTTGATCGCCGGCGCACCGGCCAAGGCTGCTTTGCAGCCTTTGACGCGGTCGGTCACGGCGGTCACTTGCGGGCCGTTCTGGATAATCACGTTGCCTTTGCCCGAGAGCTTATCCACCAGGAATTGGCAGGCCAGCTTGCCGGCTTCAACGTTATCGGTTTGCACCGTGGCGTTCACGCCTTTGGCGTCCACATCGACCGCGACCACGACAATGCCGGCATCACGGGCCTTCTTGATCGCCGACGCCATGGCGGACGGGTCGACGGCGTTGATCAGGATCAGATCGACCTTGGACGAGATGAAGTTATCGATCTGCGAAAATTGCTTGCTCAGGTCGTAGTCAGCCGACACCGAAGTAACCTTGACGTTGGGGTTCAGCTCCTTGGCCCGTGCCGTGGCACCGTCGGCCAGGGTCACGAAATACGGGTTGCCGAGCGAGCCCATGCTGATACCGAGAGCCTTGAGTTCACGGGCCTCTACGACGTGGGACATCAGGGCGGCCAAGGCAATAACGGGAAAGATGCGTTTTAAGTTCATGCGGGTCTCTCTTGTGATTGTTGTTTTGAGTGAAATCAGGTCCGTGCACCGGACTGGCGATAGCGATCCAGCGCCACGGCGCCAATGATCACGATGCCCTTGATGATGTACTGCCAGATGTCCGACACCCCCAGCAGCACCAGGCCGTTGGTGAGTACCGCGATAATCAGCGCGCCGATCAGCGTGCCGCCGATGGTGCCGACGCCGCCGGTAAAACTGGTGCCGCCGAGGATTACTGCGGCAATCGCATCCAGCTCGTAGGATTGCCCGAGTTGCAGGCCATTGGCGGCGAACAGGCGCGAGGCGCTCATCACCGCGCCCAGCCCGGCCAGCGCGCCGGACATGGCGTAGACGAACAGCAGCACCTTCCACACCTTGATCCCCGACAGCCGCGCGGCTTCCGGGTTGCCACCTACCGAATAGATCTGCACGCCCATCACGGTGCGGCGCAGGATGAACCACGACAGCCCCACCACCGCCACCGCGATGACCACCAGCCAGGGCACGCCGAGAATCGAGTCATTGCCGATAAACGCAAACGGCAAATCAGGGTTGAACACTGTCTTGTCATCCGCCAGCAAACGCGCCAAGCCGCGCATCGCGGTCAGCGCACCGAGGGTGACGATAAACGGCGGCAGGCGCATGAATGCGATCAACCCGCCGTTGACCAGACCCAGCAACAAGCCGAAGCCAACCCCGGCGGCAATCCCGAACATGCCGAACTGCGGCGACATCGACGCCTGCAAGGCCACCACGGCGGACGCCGCGAGGATCGCGCCGACGGACAGGTCGATCCCCGCTGTGAGAATCACAAACGTCATGCCCGCCGCCAGCACCACGTTGACCGAGGCCTGTTGGGTGATGATCGACAGGTTCTGCACCGTGAGGAAGTTTTCACTGGCCAGGGCAAAGCCCACCAGCAGCAACACCAGCACCGGCAGCATGCCGACCGTGCGCATCAGTTCTCGAACGCGCTCCGCTTTACCGGCCGTTGGAATTGTCAGCGTGTTGTTTGAATTAACCATTGGCAGCCACCTGATCGCCACCGGTGGCGAGGTCAATAATGCGTTCCTGGGAAATAACGTGGCCGGAAGCCCCGCCGACTTCGGCCACCAACTGGCCTTCGCGCATGATCAACACGCGGTCGCACGTGCCGATGATTTCCGGCAGCTCGCTGGAGATCACCACGATGCCCACACCGGCCAGGGCCAGTTGATTGATGATGCGGTAGATCTCGGATTTGGAGCCGATGTCGACGCCCCGTGTAGGTTCGTCAAGGATCAGCACATGCGGCTTGACCTCCAGCAGCCGCGCCAGCAACACCTTTTGCTGATTGCCGCCGGACAATGCGCCGACGTTGACCTTGCCCGACGCCACGCGAATCGACAGCGACTTGATTGCATCATTCGAACGCTGCGCGGCGTGACTGCGATCCAGCACCCCACCGGCATGCGCATCCGGGACACAGGCGCAGACGTTGATATTGTCGGCCACGCTCATGTCCAGGAACAGGCCCTGGGCCTTGCGGTCTTCGGTGAGGTACACCACGCCGGCGCGAATCGCGTCCGCCGGGGTACGCAGTTGAGTCAGGGTCTTGCCGACCACTTCGAGGGTGCCGGAGGTGCGCGGGTCGGCGGCAAAGATCAACCGTGCAAGCTCGGTGCGCCCTGCCCCCACCAGCCCGGCAATGCCCAGCACTTCACCGGCATGCAAGTCGAAGCTGCAATTGCGCACGCGCTTGCCATCGGCCATGTCGCGCACGCGCATCACCACATTGCCGGGGTTATACGCGGCGTGTTCTTTTTTGTAGAAACCGGACAGGTCGCGGCCGACCATCATCTTCACCAGCACCTCGGCCGACAGCGCATCGCGGGTCAGTTCGCCGATGTATTGGCCGTCGCGCAGCACCGAAACCCGGTCCGACAACTCGTAGATCTCGGCCATGCGGTGGCTGATATAGATAATCGCCAGGCCCTGGCTGCGCAGTTGTTTGATCAGCGCAAACAGGCGGTCGGTCTCGCGGGACGACAGGGGCGTGGTCGGTTCGTCCATCACCAGGATCCTGGCGTGGGCATGCAGGGCGCGGGCGATTTCTACCAACTGGCGCTCGGCAATCGACAGGCTGCTGACCCGTGTCGCCGGTTTGAATTCGGCGCCCAGGCGTTGCAACACCTCCACACACCCGGCCTCCATGCCCTTGCGGTCGATGGTCCAGCCACGGCGCAGTTCACGGCCCAGGTAGATGTTTTCAGCCACGCTCAGGTTTGGGCACAGGCTCAGTTCCTGATAGATCACGGAGATGCCGAGGGTTTTGGCGGTGGCGGGGTCAAAGGTGGCGACGGGCTGGCCGTCGATGCGGATTTCGCCGCCGGGATCGGCCTGGTAAGCGCCGGAAAGGATTTTCATCAGGGTCGATTTACCGGCGCCGTTCTCACCCATCAAGGCATGGATTTCACCGGAATAGACCTTCAGGCCAACATTCTTGAGCACTCGCAAACCGTTGAAGGTTTTGCTGATGCCCTGCATCTCAAGCAAGGGTTCAAGGCTCATGGATGAGCTCCTGGCATTATTATTTTTGTAGTCGAGTGCTGCCGACTCTATGCCAGATACATTTCCTTACGCAAGCGCTTGCGTGCGCCGTTTATCGTTTGATTAAACGTTTCACCAAGCGCATAAGTGTAGAAATGTGCATTCAGGATGCACGGGGGATGGTTTCGTCTGCGGGTCTCGTTACGGGTCCAGTGCCCCGCCGCTGTAGCTGTCGGATAAGCGACTGCCGGTGAACTTCGCCACCACTGAGCCTTGGGCGACCAGGCGTTCGCGGTGGCTGGTGAGCATGCGGCCGGTTTGTGCGGCGTGCAAAATTACCTCGGAGTCGGGGTCGCCGGGGCGACCGATGATCCGGGCAAAGCGCTGGCCTTCCTCGACGTAATCACCCACGCCTCGGTCAAACACCAACACACCGGCACGCGGGGCGAGGATGGTTTCCATGCAGCCCATGCCCACCACATCGCCTTGCCATTCGTCGATAGCGGCCACCTCGTCGACCACGCCATTGATGCACAACCATGCCCACACGCCATCGGCGTCCTGTTGCGCCAGGGCATCGCTGACGTCCGCTTGCCCGCGCAATTCGACAGTCGCCGCCAAGCGCGGTGAGCCGTGGTTGATGATGGTTTCTTCAAAGGAGCCATCACCGCCTTCATCCCAGACGATCACTACATCCACCCGCAAAGCCGCCGCCAGCGCCAGGCCTTGTTCCGGCCAGAAGCTGCGGTGGATGTAGAGGTAAGGCAGCGCCTCATCGTCGGTGTGCAGGTCCAGCACCAGATCAGCAGAGGCAGCCAGTTGCACCAGGCTTTTTTGCCATTGCATCAGGTTGTTCGCCGGACGTTCCATGGCCAGGGAATGATCGAAGGCCCGGTTAAAGTTTTGCCCGGTGGCCTCATGGAACCGTCCGAGCAATCGGCCCTGGCGAAACTGGCCAACACCCAACGGATTCGCCTGGGGCACGACAGTCACGCTGCCTCTGAGCCGACCTTGATCCTGGCACGCCTGCAAGCGCGGCAGCAGATTATGCAGCACCAGCATCCCGGCTATTTCATCGGCGTGCACGCCCGCTTGCAGGTGTACCTTGGGTCCGCTGCCATCGCCGTCAAAGCGCCAGGCGCCGATATTCAGCACGTTGCCGGCGTCGCCGGTCACCTGCCACGAAAGGTCTTTTGCCATGCCTTGCCCTCCTCTGATCATTTAATCGGTAGAGATTGAACAGATGTTCAATTAACCTGTGCACTCTGGTGTTTCAGCAAAGGCATTCCCGTGACCATCGACCCTCCTAAACTGCGCCGCGCCGACCCCGATGAACGCCGGGACTTGCTGATTACCGCGACCCTCACCAGCCTCGCGCGCGATGGCCATGCCGGGATTTCGGTACGACGCATCGCGGCCGAAGCCGGAGTGTCCGTGGGTTTGCTCAACCATCACTTCGGCACTATCGATGCGCTGATCGCCGAGACCTACCACAAGCTGGCCAGTGAACTGACCAGCGCGCTGTGGGCGCAGGTCGAACTGGCCGAAGGCGCAGCCGCGCGTCTGGATACCTTTCTCAGCGCGTCCTTTTCGCCACGGGTGATGGACCCCGACTTGCTTGGCGTGTGGGTGGTGTTCTGGAGCCTGATCCGCCACTCGCCCCACGTAAACCAGTCCCACGAAAACAGTTACCGCACCTACCTGGCGCTGATCCAGCAACTGCTGGACGACTTGGCCCGCAGCGAAAACCTGGTGATCCACGACAGCCATCTGGCCGCCATCGGCCTATCGGCGATGCTCGACGGGCTCTGGCTCGAGGGGTGCCTCAACCCCAGCACCTTCAGCCCCGCCAACGGGCTGCACATCTGCCGCTGCTGGGTACAGGGGTTGCGTCACGGAGCATTCGGCGCCGACCACGTCTTGTGATTCGGGATGGCGCGCGCTAAGCATCGCCAGGGTGCCGCTCACCGCAATCAACACCGCGCCGATGATCAGCGAGGTGTCCATCAGCGTGCCCCAGATCAGGCTCGACAGAATGAACGCCCAGATCAACCCGGTGTATTCGAACGGTGCGAGCAGCGTGGCCGTGGCACGGCGGAAACTGGCAAATAGCAAAAACTGGCCAATACCGCCGACCAGCCCTGCCGCTAACATGCCCAGCCAGGCCGGCGTCGGCGCGGGGGTGTGAGTCCAGGGCAAGGTGACGGCCATGCAGATCACAAACACCACATTGGTGATCAGCATCTGTTCCAGCACCGAGGTGGTCGGGTCGACCTGGCGCAACTGGATATAAGTGAACGCCCAACACACAGCAGCCGCCAACGTCAGCGCAATCGGCAACGGGTCGACCATATGGCTCGGGCGGCAGGCGATCACCACGCCGACAAAACCGATGATCAACGAGATCCACTGCCCACGGCTGGCGCGCTCCTTGAGGATCAGCGCCGCGAGCAACGTCACCATGATCGGCGCGGAGAAATACAGCGTGGTCATTTCCGCCAGGGTCAGGTCCTTGGCAGCGGTGTAGTACAGCAACCAGGCGAGTAACGACAGCAGCCCGCGAATGATCAAGAGCTTGCGGCTCACGGAGCTCCATGCTCGGCGCAACAGCCCCATGCGTCCGGCGATCACGCAGGCGGCAACGACCACCAGGCTGCGCCAGAACAGGATGGTGAATACCGAATAATCGGCCACCAACCATTTGATCACCGCATCCTGCAACGCCAGGAACGCATAGGCCAGGGAGCACAGGGCGATCCCTTGCAGCGAGCGATCCCGGTTCATCCGGCGGACCTGCGCAGCGGCGTGCCGCGCCGTTCGGCGATGGCGTAGACGCCTTCAATCAAGAAGGTCAGGCACAGGTAGACGCCGGCGACCAACAGCAGCGGCTGATAGATCTGCAAGGTTTGCGCCCGCACCACGTTGGCCGCGCCCAGCAGGTCAACCACAGCGATGGTCGAGGCCAATGCGGTGGACTTGAGCAACATCACCGTCTCCCCCGCCAGCGTCGGCAACAGCAGACGCATCGCCCGTGGCAAACGCACCCGCAACAGCGCCTGGCGCGGGGTCATGCCAAAGGCCGAAGCCGCCTCCATCTCACCTTTAGGCACCGCCAGCAAACCACCGCGAATCACTTCACCCACATAGGCGCCCACCGACAGCACCAAGGCGAACACGATGTACCAATAACCATCGCGCAGGAACGGCCAGAGAAAGCTGCCCCGGATCATCGGGAACTGCGCAAACAGACTGCCCAGCCCGTAGTAGAAAATGTAGATCTGGATCAGCAGCGGCGTACCCCGAAACACACTGGTGTATCCCAGCGCGAAACGGGCCAACCCTTTGCGCCGCGACAAGCGCGCCAACGCCACCACCACCGCCAGGGCAAAACCCAGCACCGCCGAAACCAGCAGCAGCGACAAGGTGGTTTGCAACCCCTTGGCGATCAGCCCCGCGTAGTAACTTATCCATTCAGGCATGTGCCCCTCACTCGACAACCGGCATCCAGCGACGAATACGTCGTTCCAGGCGCCCGGACAGGTAGTTGGAAGCCAGCGTCACCAGGTAATACAAGGCGGCGGCCGTGAGGTAGAACAGCAAATATTGGCGCGTGGAGCCCGCCGCCTGTTTGGCGGTGTACAGCAACTCGTTGGTGCCGACCACGCTGATCAAGGCGCTGTCCTTGATCAGGTTGATCCACAGGTTGGACATACCGGCCAGGGCGAACGGCGCCATGATCGGCAAGGTCACCCGGCGAAACAGGCCAACACCGCTCAAGCCAAAAGCCCTTGCCGCTTCGATTTGCCCATGGGGAATCGCCAGGATGGCTGCGCGGAAAATCTCCGACGCATAAGCACCTTGAACCAACCCCAAGACCAGGATCGCCACCAGCGGCCCGCTGATATTCACCTGCTGGAAACCCAACCACAGCATCAACGCATTGAGGCCCATGGAACCTGCGTAGTACAGCAGCAGGATCAGCAGCAATTCAGGCACCGCGCGAAACACCGTGGTGTAGCCGCGCATCATCAGCGCAATCGGGCGTGGCGCGCTGAGCTTGGCGCACGCCACCACCAAGCCAATCAGCAACCCCACCACAAACGAGCCGGCGGAGATCTGCAGGGTCATCCATAACCCCTTGAGCAACGCGTTGCCCCACCCCTGTTCGCCGAAGCTTAAGAGATCGAACATTATTCGCTCTTCTGGGCGATTTGCTGGTACGGGCTGTCACAGGTCTTGCTGACAAACGCCGGGGTGTCACCGCGTTTGCACGGGCTGACCGACAAGCCGAAATACTGCTCGGACAAGTCGTCATACTCCTTGCTCACCAGCAACTCGCCGATGGCCTTGTCGAGCCTGGCCTTGAGCGCGGTGTCTTCCTTGCGCAGACCCGCGCCGACACCACGGCCGATGATCGGGTCATAGGGCACGCTGGCGATATGCGCCAGGCCGCTGGCTTCCGGGGTCTTGACCATCATGGCGATGGCGGTGTCGTCGGCCATCATGTAGTCAATACGCCCCGCGATCAGGTCGGCGTTGGCCGATTCCTGGGTGTCGTAGTACTTGAGATCCGCAATGCTCTCGTAATACTTCTTCAGGTAGTTGGCGCTGACGGTGGAGATCTGCACACCGATCAACTTACCCTTGAGACCCGCCGGGGAGATCTCGACTTCGCTGCCTTTGGGCCCCGCCACGCCCAGCAGCGAGTCGTAATAGGCACGGCTGAACGCGATCTGTTTTTCGCGCTCATCGGTGACCGACATCGAGGAGAAAATCACGTCGATCTTCTTCGCCAGCAGTGACGGGATGATGCCGTCCCACGCCACTTCCTTGATTTGGCACTCAGCTTTCATGCCTTCGCACAGCTTGTGGATCAGGTCCACTTCAAACCCCGACCACTGCCCGTTGCCGCCCTTCACGGTAAACGGTGGGTAGGGTTCGGCCGCGACGGCGAACACGATGGGTTTTTCCGCAGCCGAAGTAAAACCTGCGGCCAACATCAACACTGCACCGCTCAACCACGTTGCCATGGGTTTGCATTTCATGATTTTGCCCCGTCTTATTATGGAATTAGCGAGTTTGATGCGCGTTGACGAACTGCCGGCAACGTTCACTGCGTGGGTCGATAAACACCGAGTCCGGCGAGCCGCTTTCCTCGATCATGCCTTGGTGCAGAAAAGCCACTTTGGACGACACATCCCGCGCGAATGCCATTTCATGGGTAACCAGAATCATGGTGCGGCCTTCCTCGGCCAGGGAGCGGATCACCCGCAGTACTTCGCCCACCAGCTCCGGATCAAGGGCCGAGGTGGGTTCGTCAAACAGCATGACTTTGGGGCGCATGGCCAGCGCACGGGCAATGGCCACACGCTGTTGCTGACCACCGGAGAGAAACGCCGGAAATTCGTTGCGCTTGGAGGCGAGGCCGACACGGTCGAGCAAGGCTTCAGCGCGTTCGATGGCTTCGGCACGGCTTTCGCGCAGCACCTGGATGGGGGCTTCGATCAGGTTTTCCAGCACCGTGCGATGGGGCCACAGGTTGAAGTTCTGGAACACCATGCCCAGGGTCGAACGGATGCGCACCAGTTGCTTGGCGTCGGCCACCAGCGGCGAGCCGGGGCAACCGTAGTTCAACTTGATGCTTTCGCCGTCGACATGGATGCTGCCCTGGTCCGGCACTTCAAGCATGTTGATGCAGCGCAGCAAGGTGCTTTTACCCGAGCCGCTGGCACCGATCAGCGAGATGACTTCACCTTCGTGGGCCGTGAGCGAGATGCCCTTGAGCACCTCGATATTGCCGAAGCGTTTATGCAGGTCGATGACCTCGATCATCTTCTTGGCTTGCGCCGGTTGCACCACTTCAACCTTTGGTGCCGCCGCGATGCGCGGTTCACCGGTGAGCTTGGCGACAAACGCAGCGATACGCCGGCACGCTTCGGCCAAGCGTTCTTCGCCCAGGGTAAAGGACAAGCGCACGAAACCTTGGGCGGGCTCACCAAACGCGGCGGCATCCAGCACCGAGACACCTGCTTCACGGAACAACCGCCAGGCAAAATCCAATGAACTCAAGCCGGTGCCGCGCACATCCATCAGCACAAACATGCCCGCTTGAGGCGCCTGCACCTTGATCCCTGGGCACGCACTAAGGCCGGCCACCACCAAGTCACGTCGACGTCGGTAGATCTCGCGCATGCCCACCGTCACGTCTTCATGGGCCAGCACCGCCGCCGTGGCGGCTTCCATCACGAACCCGGGCAAGCCATAGAGCATGCTCAACACCAGGGTTTCGGCGTGCACGACCATCTCAGGCGCCGCGATGATCCAGCCGATACGCCAGCCGGTCATCGCGTGGGACTTGGACAAGCTGCCGATCACGATGCAGCGCTCGGCCATGCCGGGCAAGGCTGCGAGGCTGTGATATTCGCCGTCGAACACCAGGCTTTCGTAGACTTCGTCCACCACCACCCACAGGTCATGGGCGATGGCCAAATCAGCAATGGCTTGCAGCTCGGGTGGGCTGAGTACAACGCCGGTGGGATTATTCGGGTTGGAGAAAAAAATCGCCCGGGTACGCGGCGTGATCGCGGCGGCGAGTGATGCCGGATCAAGACGAAAACCCGATTCCGGCGAACACGGCACGCGCACCAGCGTCGCCCCACTGGCCTTGAGCGTGGCTTCGTAAGTGACGTACATCGGGTCGAGCACCAGCACTTCATCGCCGGCTTGCAACAAGCACAGGGAACTGACGAACAAGGCATTCTGCGCGCCGGGCACGATGATCACGTTTTCGGCGGCCAGCGGGCGGGCCAGGGTCTGGCTATAACGCGCCGCGATGGCATCGCGTAATGTCGGGCGGCCAGGGATTTCGGTGTAATGGGTATCACCGTCGCGCAAGGCGCTGACGGCGGCATCGGTGATGAAGGACGGCGTGGCGAAATCAGGGTCGCCAACGCTGAGGATAATGATGTCTTCGCCTTGGCTTGCGGCGTGGAACGCGGCGTGGTGGATGTCCCAGGCGGCTACGCCCTGCCCTGCAATTCGTTCAACGAAGGGGGAAAACCGCATGCCAGAGCCTCTCGTTCAAGAAGAAAAAGCGCGAACCCGCTTGTGTGCAAACGGGTGGATGCGGTCAACATAGTTCAAACTGAACAGTCGTTCAATGGGTAAGTTCGAGGCAGTGTCGTTTATCGTCTAAAGAGGTCGTTGTAGGGAGGCTTGCTGTGGGTTCATCAGGTCGCAGTGAGGGTCCTGCAGCTCTTCAGCGGAACCCCGATTGAGCTCGCCCGGTGCCAGGTGCGTGGTCAACAACACAAGGCGGCCATCGGCTCGGGGCGTCATCAGCAGGCCGTACTGGCTCATCGAATCGCCCCGGGCTTGCACGTATTCACGCAGCAATGCGAACGGATCGAGCGCATCGACATCCGCCGCCGGGAGCGTACGGGCGCTGTAGGTGTGCCCCATCAATCGGGTCGGCAGCACACGCCACTGTTCATCGAGGGTAGTGCTCTGCTGATTGAGGGCCGCAAAGACAGCCGGGCGCAGGCAGGCGATATGCACATGCAGCTGGTTCTGCGTGCGGCCGTAGCGCGAGTTGATCGCCACCGAGACGAATTGATCCGGGATCGCCTTGTTCAGCCCATCGGACAACACATTGCGGTGCTGCCAAGCCTGGGCGAAGTAATGCGGTAACAATTGGCTACCGAGGGCCGCTTCTTCGATACCGGTGACCTTGTTTACCGGTATCAACAGGTCATGCACCGGGCCGTTACGGTCCTTGAGCAGTGTGAAACCGTGCTCCAGGTCCACTGCCAGGCACGGGTCGGGTTTGTGCTGCTGTTGCTGGTTCGGCACGCATTGCTGGCTGACGATATGCCACAAGGCGTCGGGGTTGCCCCGCCAATTCCAGGCCCAGACCAACACCAGCCCACAGAGCAAACCACCCACGATCGTGAACACGGTACCGCGCTTCATGCAAAAAGCCTCAAGGTAGGAGATGTCAGTTTTTTTGTCGCTGACATCCCTGTCATCAAGGTTAACGTTTTACGGGGCCATAAACTCCAATCCAGTGGGCTCTTATAGCGTACTGGTCAGGATACGGTCGATATATGTCAGGTCATCGTCGTGCAGGCATTACCCCAGCCGCCAATGCGCGCTGCGGGGCGCAGTTGGCAACGGTTGGTAACGAGTAATCGGTTTTGAGAGGGAATCGTTGCCGGCGGTTTGGGTACGAATGTTTATGTCACGGGTATGAAGCGTTCCCCGGGCGTACTCAGAAAATACCTGATGAGACCTGACCATGCCGACTGTTTCCCAAGCCATCACGCCCTCACACCACATTCCGCTGGCCACCCACACTGAACCAACGCCCGCCCGGCCCAAGCGTGAAGCCCCGGCAATTGAGCCAGACACCCGTAGCCCCCGCAGCCAAGGCGACAGTGAGTTGGCCGGCCTATATGGCCAGGCACTCGCGCGCACCACAGGCGTGCCCAGTCATGACAACACGCTGATGCTCGAGAACATCCCGCCAAACTCGACGTTCGGCCAGTGGTGGTCGCAACTCGGGCGGGCCTTTCAGTCGCCGAACGTTGCCGAGTGGATGCGAGAGTTGGGTATTCATCCCGAGACGATGAAAATCAACCCGATCACGGGGCAAATCAGCTTTGAGTTCCAGCGCTCTATCGGTAAGCCCGGCGTGCACGCGCGCGACCTGAGCGACCCAATGTGGTCAAAGGTCAGCGGGCCTGTCATCGCCGCGGCACGCGTGATTGGCGGGCATACATTCCGCGACTACAAGCCTGCGTTAACCGAAAGCAGCACGACGGCACCGTTATGGCTGGTCGCGCGCTTCTACTTCGCAAACGATTCGTTCGGCACCTCTGACACCCAGCAACGCGCGGCACAATTACAGCAGGATAAAACTTTTCCCGAGCTCGACCCTGCTCATTTTTCGGGGGTTCTCGAGCCGCGTAGCGAGGAAAAACTTGAAGGCCAAAAGGCCATGATCGGCAACATCCGTACCCAGCAGGATGCCGTTCACGCGTTGCGCTTCTTCGCCAATTTTCTGAAGGAAGGTTTGCGCACCGACCATGACATCCTCGATTACCTGAAGACCAGCAAGGTCAATATTGACCCCAGTAGCACCTACCGCAAGACCCATGTCGATAAATGGAACGACATCAGCCTCAAGCAGTTTCTGGAAGACAACGGCCTGGACATTCCCGCTAACCAGGCAGAACTGGACAACTTGGCCAACGCGTTGTCCAGGCCTGCTCCGGTCAGCCCCAAGCATGGTAATTACGGCGGTGCCCTGGATTGGCCCATACCGCTGGACCGGAGCAGCCAGTTGCAATTGCGCGCAGATATTCGCCATGGCACGTTCGGCGACATCGACCTGAAGCCATTCAAGAGCGTGCTGGAGTACTTACTGCAGCATTCGCAGGTCTACCCCGCCCAGGCGCAAAACCCCAGGCTCTTGATCGACACCTTGATTCACTCGCCCAAAGGCAGGGCGTTGGGCGAGGCCATTCAGGCAAAATTCGAAGCGCGCGCAGTCAAAGGCAGTGCCACTGACTGGCTGCTGGCGGCCATGAGTGCCGACCAGAGTGACACGGTGACCGGAACCCCAAGCGTCCTAAAAATCCAGTCTAAAGCCTGGGTCGCGGGCTATCCCATGTCATCGAAAGAGAATCAGGGCAAGCGCGCATCCACCATTGTCGACGAACTGGCCGAGCACCTGATGACGTCAGGCAAGGCCTCCTCGTCCGAGAAAGCCATGATTCAAGCTCACCTGCTGCTGTCCAGCCGGGCACCGGAGTTTCTGGTCAAGGACATCCCGGTGCAAGTTGTACCGGGCACCCATAGTTGGGTCACCTTTGTCACTGCCGTGGCGCGCCTCGAAGCAAAAGCGCCTGGCATCACAGCATTGATGAGTTATGGGCAAGTGATGCTTGAAGCGGATATCGCCCCGATCTCCGCGCAAGAGCGTCAGGTCGAATATGCGGCCCAAACAGAGGCGCTCAGAGACTGGGGGAGTGCCAATGGCATGGGGTTCGCGCTGACCGACACGGCGATAGACGACGTGCGTAAAGCCTACAACGCGCAGATTCAGGCACTGCAAGCCGCCAGTGAAGCGCAAACCACGCTTGTGCCGGACGCCCGGGAAATGGCCCTGGCGGAGTTGAAAAAAATCCTGCCGGAAATGGACCCGGCCCTGTTCGACAAAAAGTGCATCACCGTAGAACCTTCCCACCAAGACTTCCCCGGCCCCTACTCGGTGCTGGACCTGTACATGGATGAACGAAGCTTGATGGGCAGCACACCGGCTGTACAGCCTCGGGTTCTCGGCGTACGTGGTCGATTCAAACCCCGTCCGGAGACCAGCCAGTGGGTCTCGTCATCAGGCGAGGTAAAAATCAATGACGTGCTGAAGACGTTCAAAGACCTTCCGAGCTTGTCGACGTTGTTCGAAAGCGCTTTTTCAGATTATTGCGCGCAGGCGGAAAAAAGCGCGGCCACTCAGGTCAAACACCTGATATCTAAACTGCCTCTGGCAGACCGCGAACGTCTGGAGTTCGGCAAAATCACGGTGGTAAAGGAGTGGAACAACAGTTACTCGGCCTATAGCCGTTTCAAAGAAAGCACGCCGGCATCCCAAGGCAGCAACCTGCTGGTCAAAACCGTACTTGACGGAAAAATCCATACTTATGAGATTGATCTGAAAAACAACAAGATTGTGGAGCGCAAGGACTTGGGCGACTTCCAGCCGGGAGACTATCCAACCGACACTCGAGAACCTTATAAGACCTTGCTCGAAGTGGTTCCTTCGGGAACATATGGCCCCAGTCCGACCGACGAAAAAATCTTGGGACGCGCCCCACCTCGCAGTTTCAGTAGTGCCCGAACGGCCTACATCGCAGACGCGCTGGTGAAGGAAATCAATATCGGGGCGTTAAAAGAGCAAGCTGAAGGGGCGACCACCTTTGATACCGAGGTACCGTTTTACAAAAAAGCCCATGAGTTCATGCTCAACCTGATCCCCTTGAGGTCCGCGATCAAGAACTTCGCAAACGGCAACATCGGCGACGGCATCGTCGACCTGACACTGGATGCCTTCGGTTTTGCAGTAGGCCTGGGGGCTGCTGCGAAAGGTGCCAAAGTCATTCAAAGCGGTGCTTCAGCAGCTGCCAAACTGGCCCAAGGGGCGAAAATCGTAGGACGTGCAGTCATCGGTAGCCTTAACCCATTAAGCGGTATCGATGATCTGGCTCGAGGCGTTTCCAAGGCGGCCCGCAAGACATTCACCGCCACGCGCAATGGCTTCAAGCAACTGCGGGGAACCCTGAGCAAAATTGATCCAATAGCACTGACGAAAACGCCGGGGATCGCCGAGGGCTCGATCAAGTCAGCCAATGCGTTGGATGACATCGGCGTAATAGCCAAGCTTGACGAGGGGACGGGCAATTGGCATGCGCTTGACGCAACGACCCACCAACCCTACGGGCCAGCGCTCAAGGATTTCAAACCCAAAGTGCTGTCCAGTGACGAACTGAGTGACAACCTGAACACACTGTATAAGAAACTGGATAAAGAGCCTCAACTGGATATTTGCTACGCCACTGCATTACGCAGCGCTCAAGCCGACAAGAAAATCACGGAGACCGCCTACAACCGCATCCTTCCCGAATTTGAAGGTGGTGGAACGGAGCGCTATAAACGAATGTTGAACGTTGGGCCGGATACCCTCAAAAGCACCTTCAACACGGCAGACATCACAGAATCGGGCGTCATCACGTTTATCAATAGAGTGGGTTACAACAAGGGCAAAATGTCTCACGTTGTCTACATCCAAAAAACGCCTGATGGCCAGTTGTACCTTTATCACTCCAACTCTTCCTCGCTGGATCATGCACTAGGGGGCACGAAAATCACGCCGGCCACGGCAGGTAACGCCAACGTCTACACACTCGGCCCTGAACAGCAAACAGGGATCCAAGGGTTTATGGACTCGACCACAAGCGGGGGCTACGACATCGTGTTCACACCTTCCAGCGTCCTTGAATCCAACATCAGGAACCTGCCGGCGTAGGCCTGCCCATACCGGCGCAATATGAGCAACGAACCCGCGTGAGGGTTCAGTCTTGTCTCTCGGTATTCTCTGAATCGGCCGCTTTATCCTGGACCTTCAGCGGCACCTGCGCATCATCCATCAGCGACCCCGGGTCTTCATTCCCTGGGTCGTTGAGTTCGTCTTCCTCCCGCTCTTGGGGCATAACCATCTCCTCGCTTAAGCACCAGGGTTGCCCACCAGGGTAATAAACCAGAACACCCTAAATGGCCAAGGTGTGCACATTAAGAATAGCAGTGACTGGCGATAGCCCTTGTGAAGCGTCTCGGGGGTATGCGACGGTCAAGCGTTCTGACGCACCAAATCAGAGCATTCGGTGCAGCACAGCAGCACTGAAAGAGGGAGCGTTGCGCACACAGCGCGAGCAAGCGGCCTCGCCACAGAGGATTGGGTGCTAAAAACAGGTTTCGGCACAAGCATTGCTTAATCCATTCACTACCCCTCTGCCACACCCCGATACAGGAGCATTCGTTACCCCCCGACCCAGAGCCGACCCCATAAGAAAGTAAGGACCAGGCCTGTTGGCACCATCAGCCACGGGCTCATAAAAAATGCGTTTTTTAAAGCGGCAGTGCCACCCCATGCAACCCTGGGCACTGACAAGGTACTGGAATGGCTCGATCTTTCTTTGATGAAATGAATGACGCACACGGTGTATGCCGTGCGCACTATCAGGAATTCTCCCGCTGGCTGGCCAATACGCCGCCGGAACTGCTGGCCCAAAGGCGTCGCGAAGCCGACTTGCTGTTCCACCGCGCCGGGATCACTTTCACCCTCTACGGCGACGAGCAGGACACCGAGCGCCTGATCCCCTTCGACATCATCCCCCGCAGCATCCCCGCCAGTGAATGGAGCGTGATCGAACGTGGCTGCATTCAGCGTGTAAATGCACTGAACATGTTCCTTGCCGACATCTACCACGACCAACGCATCATCAAGGCCGGGATTATTCCGGCGGACCAAGTGCTGGGTAACGAGGGTTACCAAAAGGCAATGGTCGGCCTGGACCTGCACCGCGACATCTACTCGCATATCTCCGGGGTAGACCTGGTGCGCGACGGCGACGGCACTTACTACGTGCTCGAAGACAACCTGCGCACCCCCAGCGGCGTGAGCTACATGCTCGAAGATCGCAAGATGATGATGCGCTTGTTCCCGGAAGTGTTTGCCAAGCAACGCATCGCGCCGGTAGACCACTACCCCAACCTGTTGCTCAAGACCCTGAAAAGCTCCAGCCGCCTGGATAACCCGAATGTGGTGGTGCTGACCCCTGGGCGCTTCAACAGCGCGTTCTTCGAACATGCCTTCCTCGCTCGGGAGATGGGTGTGGAGCTGGTGGAAGGTGCCGACCTGTTCGTGCAGGACCTCAAGGTGTTCATGCGCACCACCGACGGCCCCAAGGCCGTGGACGTGATCTACCGTCGTATCGACGACGCGTTCCTCGATCCGCAGGCGTTCAACCCGGACTCAATGCTCGGTGTGCCAGGCCTGGTCGCCGCTTACTGCGCGGGCAACGTGGTGCTGGCCAACGCCATCGGCACCGGTGTGGCCGACGATAAGTCGATCTACCCCTATGTGCCGGAGATGATCCGCTTCTACCTGGATGAGGAACCGATCCTGCAAAACGTGCCGACCTTCCAATGCCGCAAACCGGATGAGCTGTCCCATGTGCTGGCCCATTTACCGGAGCTGGTGGTCAAGGAAACCCAGGGCTCCGGCGGCTACGGCATGCTGGTCGGCCCGGCATCCAGCGCCGCTGAGATCGAGGACTTCCGCCAACGTATCAAGGCCCGCCCCCACGCGTACATCGCCCAACCCACCCTGAGCCTGTCCACCTGCCCCACCTTTGTCGAGAACGGCATCGCGCCGCGGCATATCGACCTGCGACCGTTCGTGCTGTCGGGCAAGGAAACCCGCCTGGTGCCCGGTGGCCTCACGCGCGTGGCCTTACGTGAGGGCTCGTTGATCGTCAACTCGTCGCAAGGCGGCGGAACCAAGGACACCTGGGTGGTGGAGGGCTGAGTATGTTGAGTAGAACCGCCGCAGATCTGTACTGGATGTCCCGTTACCTGGAGCGCGCCGAGAACCTGGCGCGCATGTTGGAAGTCAGTTATTCGTTGTCCTTGATGCCCCAGGCCGGGCGCAGCGATGGCCTGGATGAACTGGCGATGTCGTTGCTCAGCAGCGGCACCCTGGACAGCTACCTGGAGCGTCACAAACAACTGGATGCCGAGCGCATGCTGCACTTCTTCGCGCTCGACGAAGAAAACCCGGCCAGCATCTACAACTGCTTGCGCGCCGCCAGGGGCAATGCCCATGCCGTACGCGGGCGCATCACCGCCGACATGTGGGAAAACCTCAACGCCACGTGGCTGGAAATGCGCAGCATCGCCGCCGGCGGCCTCGCGCGGCATGGCATCAGCCACTTTTGTGACTGGGTCAAACAGCGTTCGCACCTGTTCCGGGGCGCGACCTCCGGGACCATCATGCGCAATGACGCGTATCGGTTTATTCGCCTGGGCACCTTTGTCGAGCGCGCGGATAACACGCTGCGCCTGCTGGATGCGCGCTACGAGATGTTTGGCGAGGAATCGGAAGAAGTCAGCGACCTGTCGGCACGCGGTTATTACCAGTGGAGCGCCCTGCTCCGCGCGCTGTCGTCATTCGAGGCGTATACCGAGCTGTACCCGAATGCGCTGAATGCACGCTCGGTGTCGGAGTTGCTGTTATTGCGCAGTGACGTGCCGCGTTCGTTGCATGCGTGTATCGAGGAGTTGAGCCATATTCTGGCGGATTTGCCGGGAAGTTATGGCCGAGCGGCGCAGCGGTTGGCCGCGGAATTCGAGGCGCGACTGCGGTATACGGGGATTGATGAAATTCTGGAGGACGGGTTGCATAGCCGTCTCACGGACTATATCGACACGGTGCGGGAGCTTGCGCGGGCGATTCATAGCTCGTACCTGGAGGTTGTCTAAAGATCGTTCCCACGCAGAGCGTGGGGAATGATCGTTTTTATTGGTTTTTTACCAGGACAGGCTCCGCGCGGTATTGATCGGGGAACAGCTTTTTCAATTGCGCCACCTTCGGTAAATCATTGATCACGATGTACGGGTAAGACGGGTTCTCGGTGAGGAAGTCCTGATGGTAGGACTCCGCCGGGTAAAACGCCTTGCCCATCTCCACCTTGGTCACAATCGGCTTGTCGAAAGCTTTGGCCGCGTCCAACTGTGCAATGTAGGCCTGGGCGACTTTTTGTTGCTCGGCATTCTGCGCAAAAATTTCCGAACGGTATTGGGTGCCAGTGTCCGGGCCTTGGCGGTTCAGCTCGGTCGGGTTGTGGGCCACCGAGAAGTAGATCTGCAAGAGTTTGCCGTAGCTGACCTTACTCGGATCGTAGGTCACCGACACGGACTCGGCGTGGCCGGTATCCCCCCCGCTGACGGATTCGTACTGAGCGGTGCTCGCCGCACCGCCGTCGTAGCCGGACACCGCGTTTTTCACCCCTTGCACATGTTGGAACACGCCTTGGACGCCCCAGAAACAGCCACCGGCAAACACAGCGGTTTGCACGTTACCGGACTCGCCCGGCAGGTCGAGTGCGGGGGGTGCGATCATCACGGCCTCCTCGGAGGCGCCGAAGGAAAACGCCGAACTTTGGCCAACGAATGCAGCGAATGCCAGGACCGGTAAATACTTGAGCACTTTCATCAAATTCACTCCAGAACGCGATCAAGTGTGGGAGCTGGCTTGCCTGCTCCCACAGTGATTGGGTTTTCAGTTCAGCCGAAGGTAAAGGCATAGGCCGCCACATGCGGGTCGAGAAACTCGATGGTGAAGGTACGGTCCTGGACCGCACCCGGCTGACGCACCAGTTGATACAAGCGCTGCTCGGTCACCGTGCCGCTGCCATCCGGGGCCACATCGGTGCCGTGGGCATCGCCCGGCACCTGGCCATCAATCGTCACTTTGAAGCGCACCGGCTTGCCATCAGCCCCCGGGCCAAGCACCAGGTGCAGGTCACGGGCGTGGAAGCGATAGACGATGCGCCCGCCAGCCTGGTCGAGGGCGGCTTGTTGCCCGCCGACGTTCCATTGACCTTCCAGGGTCCAGTTGTTCAGGGCCAGGTTGCCGGCCACTGGGTAGTTCACCACCGTGTCGGTGCCCAGGGCGCCGGTGGTGACGAAGTTCTCGGCGCGCTGGAAGCCCAGGTAGGTTTCCGGCGACTGCACTTCGTTCATGTCCGGCGCTTGCTGCACGCCCTTGGCGTCGGCCTCGATCAAGCCACCTGCAACATTTTTAGCCCCAGCTTCACGCAACAACTGCTGGATCACCCGCTCCGACTCGGCGTAGTCGCCCTCGCCAAAGTGGTGATAACGGATCTGGCCCTTGGCATCGGCGAAATAATGCGCCGGCCAGTACTGGTTGTTGAACGCGCGCCAGATCTTGTAGTTGTTGTCGATGGCCACCGGATAGGTGATCCCCAGGTCCTTCATGGCCTTGGTGACATTGTTCACATCCCGCTCGAATGCGAATTCCGGGGCATGCACGCCAATCACCACCAGGCCCTGGTCGTGGTATTTCTCGGCCCAGGCTTTTACGTAGGGCAAGGTGCGCAGGCAGTTGATACAGGAGTAGGTCCAGAAATCCACCAGCACCACTTTGCCTTTCAAGCCTTCGGCAGTCAGTGGCGGGCTGTTGAGCCATTGCACTGCGCCGTCCAGAGGCGGCAACGCACCTTCGATCGGCAGCGTGTCGCTGTGGTTGGCGGCCATCATCATCGCGCCACCAGCCATCATCGCCCCGCCCTTCTGTTCCGGCTTGGCGTTCAGGCGGTCGACCAGGCTTTGCTCCAGGCCACCGGTGGACGCCGTCGACAACCGCGACAACACGCCGGTATCCAGGCCCAGGGCGATGGCGGCTACACCGACCAACATCAGCGCGCCGAGGCCACGGCGCAGCCATTCACCGGCGCCAAGGGAACGCTTCATCAAGCCGAAGACTTTACCGCCGACCAGCAGCGCCAAGGCCAGGGAAGTGGCAGCACCGGCGGCGTAGGCCAGCAAGAGCAAGGTAGTACCGATGCTGGCGCCCTGTAGCGCGGCGCCCGTGAGCACCAGCCCCAGGATCGGCCCGGCGCAGGGTGCCCACAGCAATCCGGTGGCCACGCCAATCAGGAACGAAGCGCCCGGACGCGGTTTGGCATCGGCCCCTGCGGCTTGCGACAGGCGACTGCCGGCGGCTACCAACGGGCGCGTCAGGCGTTCCGACAACTGCGGCAACAGCAGCGTCAATCCGAACAGGGCAACGCACAGCAACGCGAGCCAGCGCCCGTACTGATTGACTTGCACCACCCAACCGCCGCCCACCGCCGCCAGCGAGGCCACCAGGGCGAACGTCACCGCCATCCCCGCTAACAGCGGCAAGCCACTGCGCATAAACGGCTGCCCGGTGCGAGCGAAGACAAAAGGCAGAACAGGCAGGATGCACGGGCTGACAATTGTCAGCACGCCGCCCAGATACGCGAGAACCAGAAGCCACATGGGATCGACCCTTACAAGTAGAAAAAGACATTGGCTTAAGCCGCCGTGAACGTCATGGCTGCGCCGTTCATGCAATAGCGTAGACCGGTGGGTTGCGGGCCATCGTCAAACACGTGCCCTTGATGACCGCCGCACCGGCGGCAGTGGATTTCCTTGCGCACCACGCCATAGGAGGTGTCGGTGTGGCTGGCAACCGCGTTGTCCAGCGGCTGCCAGAAGCTCGGCCAACCGGTGTGGCTGTTGAACTTGGTGGCCGAGGAAAACAGCGGCAATGCGCAACCGGCGCAGGCAAAGGTGCCCGTGCGGTGTTCATCGTTGAGCGCGCTGCTGTAAGGGCGTTCGGTGCCCTCCTCGCGCAGGATGTCGAATTGCTCGGCGCTGAGCAGGCTGCGCCACTCGGCCTCGGTGTGGTTGACCTCGAAGGTTTCGGCGGCTTCTACCTCGGTGATCATGTTGATCTGTTTCAGCAAACCACCGGCCAGGACGGCGACACCCAGGCCGCCACCGGCCAGCAGTATTTGTCGACGTGAGTACATGGCGTTCTCCTCATTGAGCTATGACGCCATCCTGGACCCTGGGCGGTCGCGGAATCCTCACGCAGAGTTAAACAATTCGTGATAACTACACTGTTGCAAAACCCGCACAATGCGCGAACTACAGCGAAGGTTTCTCTTACATGGATCAGCCCAAACGTGTCCTGGTGGTCGAGGACGATGCCCATATTGCCGACTTGATCTGCCTGCACTTGCGCGACGAACAGTTCGAGGTGGTGCACAGCGCCGACGGTAACGAAGGCCTGCGCCTGCTCGAACAAGGCGGCTGGGATGCGTTGATCCTCGACCTGATGTTACCCGGCGTCGACGGCCTGGAAATCTGCCGCCGTGCCCGCGCCATGACGCGCTACACGCCGATCATCATCACCAGCGCCCGCTCCAGCGAGTTACACCGCATCCTCGGTTTGGAACTGGGCGCCGACGACTACCTGGCCAAACCGTTCTCGATGCCGGAGCTGGTGGCGCGGGTCAAGGCGCTGCTGCGCCGGGTTGACGCCATGGCGCGCAACCTGAAGATGGACGCCGGCAGCCTCGACCTCGGCCAGTTGTTCATCAACCCACTGACCCGCGACGCCACCTTGCAAGGCCAGCGCCTGGACCTGACCCCGCGGGAGTTCGATTTGCTGTACTTCTTCGCCCGCCAGCCGGGCAAAGTGTTTTCACGCATGGACCTGCTCAACGCCGTGTGGGGCTACAGCCACGAAGGCTATGAACACACGGTCAATACGCATATCAATCGGTTGCGGGCCAAGGTCGAGGCCGATCCGGCCAACCCGGCGCGCATCCTCACGGTGTGGGGCCGAGGCTACAAGTTTGCCGAGAGCCCGCCATGAAACTGACCCTGACCCAACGCCTGTCAGTGGTGTTCGCCGTATTGCTGGTGATCTGCAGCGGTACCTCTGCGTGGTTACAGGTGCGCTCCAACCGCATGCATGAGCTGGAAGTGGTGCAAGGCCTGTCCCGCGACCTGGCGGCGCATATCGCCCGTGACACCCAACTGATGGACGCCGAAGGCCTCAAGCCCGAAGCCGTGCGCAACCTGTTCAACCAGTTGATGCTGGTTAACCCCAGTGTCGAGGTGTATTTGCTCGATATCGACGGCCGCGTAGTGGGGAATGCCGCACCCAGTGGGCATTTGCTGCGTGATCAGGTCGATCTTGCGCCAGTCCGGCGCTTTCTCAGCGGCGCCATGCTGCCGATTCTCGGCGACGACCCGCGCAGCGTCGACGGGCGCAAAGTGTTCAGCGCCGCACCGCTCAAGGCCAACGGTCAGCAAACCGGCTATTTGTACGTGGTGCTGCTGGGCGAAGCACATGATGTATACGACGCCAAAGACGCGACAGGCATGGCGCTGAAAATCGCCTTATGGTCCATCGGTCTGGTCGCGGCGTTATGCCTGATGGCCGGTTTGATCGCATTTGCCTGGATCACCCGCCCCCTGCGCCAATTGACCGACAAGGTCGGCCAGTTCGATATCAACGGTGCGCCTAAACCTGCGCAAGCCCACACGCCAGAGCTCGACAGCGGTGATGAAATCGCCGTACTCGACCACGCCTTTGTACAGATGGAAAACCGCCTGGGTGAACAATTACGCGCCCTCACCCATCAAGACCAGGAACGTCGGGAAATGGTCGCGAATATTTCCCACGACCTGCGCACACCGCTGGCGTCGCTGCATGGGTACCTGGAAACCCTGTCCCTCAAGGACGCCAGCCTGAGCCCCGAAGAGCGCCGCCGTTACCTCGGTATCGCCTTGGACCAAAGCCGTAAGGTCGGCGGCCTGGCCCAATCGTTGCTGGAACTGGTGCGCCTGGAGCACGGCTTTGTGCAGCCGGTGATCGAAGGTTTTTCATTGCCCGACCTGGTGCAGGACATCTTCCAGAAATTCGAACTGACCGCCGAAGCCCGCACCATCACCCTCACCGCAACCCTGCCGCCGCAGGTGCCGACGGTGTTGGCCGACCTGGGCTTGATCGAACGGGTGCTGACCAACCTGCTGGACAACGCCCTGCGCCATACGCCGGTGAACGGCGAAGTCGAGGTGATCCTGTCACCCGAAGCGGGTGGCGTGCTTGTGACGGTCAGCGACAGCGGCCCCGGCATCGATGCGCAGCTGCGCGAAGGGTTGTTCCTGCGCGCCTTCACCATTGGCGGCGCACGCCGCGATGGCGGCCTGGGCCTGCGCATCGTGCACCGCATCCTGCAATTGCACGGGCGCAGTATCCAACTGGTGGAGCGCCCCGGCCATGGCGCGACCTTTACGTTCTCCCTAGAAACGCGAGCATCAGCGCGTTGACCTGCGGCCCTTGCTCGTTCTGAATCCAGTGACCGCAGTTGGCCAATACATGCTGCTCCAACTGAGGCACTGAATCGGGCATGCGCTTGGTGGTGTGGGCCTCAAACACGCCCACAGGGTCGCGGTCGCCGATCAGGAACAACGTGGGTTGCAACACCTGTTTGCCGGCCAGGAACTCGGTGCGCTGCCAATTGCGGTCGAAGTTGCGATACCAGTTCAGCGGGCCGCGAAAACCGTGGTTGGCAAACGTCTGCACATACACATCCAGGTCCTCCTGGCGGCACCAATCCGGCAGCACGCCAGGGGCTGAAACACCTTCAAGCAAGGTGGCGCTGGCGGGCTTTTTTTGCAGAAACACGTCCTGATCCTGCATGAACAACCGCAGCGTACGCTCGATATCAGCGTTCAATTCCTGCTCGGCCACACCGGGTTCCTGAAAATACAGGATGTAATTGAAGCGGTCGGCATACAGCTCACGCATGATTTCAATGACCGGACGACGGGCGCGCCCGGCGAAAGGCACCGACATTGTGATCAACCGGCTGACCCGATCGGGCTCCAGCAAGGCGAGGTGCCAGGCCACAACGGCGCCCCAATCATGCCCCACCATCACGACCTGCTCCTGGTCGAAGTAGTCCATGGCCTGCTGGATATCCGCGCACAGTGTCAGCAGATCGTAATCGGCTATCTCGGCAGGCGAGCTTGTTTGGCCGTAGCCGCGCATTTCGGGGGCGAAGACCCGATAACCCTGTGCGACCAGCGCAGGGATCTGCTCGCGCCAGGAGTGCCAACACTCAGGAAAACCATGCAGCAACCAAATGGGCTGGCCGTGTTCGGGGCCGGCGATATGGATGTTTAACTCAATGCCGTTGACGGCGATGTTTTGCTCGGTCAGGGGGCTCATGGGCGTGGCCTTTCTGAAGGTTTTGAGCAGCGTGCAGGATTGTTTGTGTCGCAACCAGCATCATTGATAGCAGGAATGACTCAATCTACCGCCCACCATCGCGGCAGCAACTGCCGCACCCGCGCCTCGCCAAATCGGTCATCAATCAACATCACGACCCCCTCGTCCTGTTGACTGCGGATCACCCTTCCCGCCGCTTGCACCACTTTCTGGATACCCGGGTAGAGATAGGTGTAGTCATAGCCGGACCCGAAGATAGAGCCCATGCGCGCTTTCATTTGTTCGTTGATCGGGTTCAGTTGCGGCAACCCCAGGGTGGCGATAAACGCCCCGATCAACCGCGCTCCCGGCAAATCGATGCCTTCTCCAAACGCACCGCCGAGCACAGCAAACCCGATGCCCTGGCTGTGCGGGGTGAACTGATCCAAAAACCCTTGGCGCTCAGCTTCGGCCATCCCGCGTGATTGCAACCACAGCGAGATTTGCGGGTGCCGCTCGGCCATCAACTGCGCCACTTGTTGCAGATAATCGAAGCTGCTGAAGAACGCCAGGTAGTTGCCGGGCTGTTGCGTAAATTGCCGGGCAATCAATTCGACTATCGGCTCCAGCGAGGCTTGGCGATGCACGAAGCGCGTAGAGATTTCATCGACGATGTGCACCTGCAATTGCTCGGCCTTGAACGGCGACTCCACATCAACCCACGCGGTATCCGCTGGCAGGCCCAGTAAGTCGGCGTAATAGTGCCGTGGGCTCAAGGTCGCGGAAAACAGCACGCTGCTGCGGGCCGCGGTCAGCCGGGGCCGGATGAATTCGGCGGGCACCACATTACGCAGGCACAGGGTTGAAACACTGCGCTTGGCGCCGAACGGCCGCTTGCTGATATCGAAAATGAAGTGCTCGTTGAACAGCTCAGCCACCTTGGCAAATTGCAGCGCCTCGAAATAGAACGCTTGCAGGTCGCCGGTGAGGGATTCGGGGTGGTCGTTGAAGTAGTCGCCCATGGCACTGGCGCAGAGGCTCAAGGCCTGGAGCAATTTGTCGGGTTTGATGGCATAGGCTTGATAGGGCGCGAGTTGATCCTTGTGCAGGGCATTCCATTCGCGGTTAAGGCGTTGCAAGGGCTTCTTCAGCGGCTCGGGCGCAGCGTCGCGCACGGTCTTGAGGCTGTATTGATCGAGGCTGGCGCTGTACATCGAACGGGCGCGCTCAACCAGGTTGTGTGCTTCGTCCACCAGCACCGTCGCGCGCCATTGATTGAGCTGGGCCAGGCCAAACAGCATGGCGCCAAAGTCAAAATAGTAGTTGTAGTCAGCGACCACCAGGTCGGTCCAGCGTGCCATTTCCTGGCTCAGGTAATACGGGCAGACAGCATGGGCCAGCGCCACATCGCGCAAACTGCGCTGGTCCAGCAAACGCACGTTGGACGCAGCAGCGCGTGCAGCGGGCAGGCGATCGTAAAACCCTTTGGCCAAGGGGCATGAGTCGCCGTGGCAGGCTTTATCCAAGTGTTCGCACGCCTTGTCCCGCGCCACCAGTTCGAGCACCCGCAACGGCAAGTCCGGGCTGCTGTCGTAGAGCACCTGGGCGGCGTCGAGGGCCAGCTTGCGGCCGGGGGTCTTGGCGGTGAGGAAGAACACCTTGTCCAGTTGCTGGGGTGCCAGGGCTTTGAGCATTGGGAAAATCGTACCGACGGTTTTGCCGATGCCGGTGGGTGCCTGGGCCATCAGGCAACGTCCGGTGCTGACGGCCTTGTAGACTGACTCGGCCAACGAGCGCTGGCCAGGGCGAAACGCGGCATGGGGAAACGCCAGGGTTTGCGCGGCGCTGTTACGTGCTTCGCGGTGCTGCATTTCCCGCTGCGCCCAACCGAGGAACAGCGCACATTGCTGGTTGAAGAACGACTCCAGCTCTGGCGCCTGAAAGCGCTGGCTCAGCAGGGTTTCCCCCTCGCCGACAATGTCGAAATACACCAGCGCCAGGTCGATCTCGCCAAGACCGAGCTTGCGGCACATCAGCCAGCCGTAGACCTTGGCCTGAGCCCAATGCAGTTGCCGGTGATTGGCGGGCTGAGCGTCCAGGTCGCCGCGATAGGTCTTCACCTCTTCGAGGCGATTACGCTCGGGATCGTAACCGTCTGCCCTGCCCCGCACCTTGAGTTGCTGGTATTCGCCTTCCAGGGCCACTTCGTTCTGGTAATGCGCACTGCGCCGGGAGGCGACGGTGCGATGACCGACGATGCCTTCCTGGGCGCTGGGTGACGGGGTAAAGCGCAGGTCCAGGTCACCGACCTTGGCTGTGAACTCACACAGCGCCCGCACCGCTACGCTATAGCTCAAGCGGGCTGCGTCCAGCGTACATAGCAGACCGTGACCGGCATCTGGTGCTTCGCACAGAATTCCAGCCAGCGCAGCTGGTTGTCTTGCAGGCGGTCGCCGGGGCCTTTGACCTCGATCATGCGATAGGTCTTTTGCGCGGGCCAGAACTGGATCAGGTCCGGCATGCCGGCGCGGTTGGCGCGAATATCCAGCAGCAGCCGTTCAAACCAGTGGCGCAAGTGTTCGGCGGGCAAGCAGACCAGTGCTTGCTCGAGCAGGTCTTCACTGAGCAGGTTCCAGAACACAAAGGGCGACTGAATACCCCACTTGTCCACGTAACGTTGGCGAATGGTGGTTTTGTAGCGCTCATCCAGCAGTTGCTCGAAACATGCGTCGAACAACGTTGCGCGACGCGGGTGAAAATCCTCGCTGTGCAGGTCCACCGGCCCGCGCTGGAACGGGTGGAAAAACGAGCCGGGCAGCGGCGCGAAAATCGCGTCCCAGCACAACAGTCCGAATAAGGAGTTGATCAGGCCATTCTCGACGTAATGCACCGGCGCATCAGCCTCATTCAAATGGGCCTGCACGCAATACTCCACCGACATCAGCGGCTCCGAAATGGCCAGTTCCAGGTCCAGGCGCGTGACCTCCCCAAGCTTGGCCTTGGGCAAAGCAGGTTCGCCCAACTTGCGACGCAGGCGGGGTAACACGCGCAGCAGATGTTGTTGTTCGGCGGCGCTTTCCGGTGCCTGTTGCGCCATGCAGGCCAGGGCCATGGCCTGGGCATATTCCTCCTGGCGCTCCAGTACGCGAATCAGCCGTGAACGCGCGCCGGGATAGGCGCAATGACGGTAGATCTGCTGCGCCAGGTTCAATTCAGCACTGCGTTCGCAGTATTGGCCGATCTGGAACAACAGCTTCGCGCGGCGTTTTTCCAGCCAGGGGTTGTCGGTGCAGAACGTGGCGATTTGCGCCAACACGCCCTCCAGCGCTTCCCCCGCTTCAAACGCCTGCTGACAGTGGTGCAGGAACAGAAAGCCGTGCACATCGTCGCGGTTGCGCAGGCCACGGGACTCGGCGCAGAACTCCACCTTTTCGTAGGTGTAGATCCCCAGGTCCGCCAGCACGAACTCCGACCAATCCTGGTGCAGATTGCCGAAGAACATCAGGCGCAGGCGATCGCACAAGTCCATCACGGTGAGGCTGTAGAGCGTATCGCTTATATCCGGGCACCACTGGGCAAAGCTGCGGTGTTCAGTGAACTGCAGCGTCAGCGGCTCCAGCCAGTCGGCCTTCTTGCCCTTGGGCTGATCAATCCAGGGGTGGAAGGCCTCGAGCAGTTCGCCCTTTTGCAGCAGTGCGAACAGCTCGTCAAAGGCCAGAGAGCCTTGTTCATCGACCCAACCTTGCGCCACCAGCGCCTGCGCCGCCGTGTGGGTGCAACCAATCTCGAGGTAATTGAGTTTGCTCGCGCGAAAGTGCATGCCCTTGCGCATCACCATCCGCACCAATAACGCCTGGGACGCCTGCGGCAACCTGTCGAATTGCTGAATAAAATGCGCTTCGTCCGGGTCGAGTAAATCGGCATAGCGCTGCCCCAGCCAAAGCAGCACTTGGCGGAAGTTATGCAGGTAATACAAGGGGTCGTCGAGGGGATTGGCCATTTCGCGCGCTGAATAAATACTGGTTATGCATACAGATTGCCGCCATCCACCGATTGTTGCAATTGGTAATAGATAAATGGCGCACGCAACTTTCTGTATAAAAGTGATCAGATGAGGGTGTTGATCGCGTAACATTTGCTGTCCGCAGCCCATGGCGCGGGACTTTTCAGGGTTAAAGGTAAGGGTTATGAACATGAAGATTTTGGGGCTGCCGCTGGTTGCACTCACTCTTTTGGTATTGGCCGGTTGTGCGACGCAAACCGTAGTGACATTGCAAAATGGCACGCAGTATTTGACCAAGGACATGCCTAAAACCAACACCTCCGACGGTTTCTATGAATTCATCGACATCGCCGGCAAGCACGTGCGAGTCAAGCCCTCGGATGTAGCGACGGTACGCAAGGAAAACTGACAACAAAAAAAGCCCCGATATTCGGGGCTTTTTTGTTCAGGGCTGTCACTCGATCAGTACCGGTAGTACGGGTGGTAATACGGGTGATAGTAAGGATGGTAATAGTACGAGTGGTAGTACGGGCGGTAGCAGCATGGGCCCGGATAGGCCGGATACACCGCGCACCCGCCCAACCCCAGCAGTACCAAGGCGCACAGCAGCAATCGAAATCGGGACATGCTCAGCTCCTCACACATGACGCGCGAAACATCTCGCAGGTAGTCATTGAACGTGTGAGACCGGCTTGATCCGTCGCAGTCTTCAGCCGTCGATACGTGAAGATTTATTTACCGAAGGATTTTCCCCGCTCCGGCGTTTAACCGATAAGCCACCTTCATCTTCGAAGGCGGTAGAACGGAGGAACGACGGCCATGGCACGCATGTCCCGAACGCTACGCGCTCTTTTGCTCATTCCCCTGACCCTGGCGGCCCTGGCGAGTACGCCGGTGTTTGCCGACACCCTCATCATCCGCCAGCCTCCACGGGTGATCGTGGTGCAAGCCCCGCCGCCACCGATCTATTACGGTCATTGGGGTTACGGCCCGCGGCCTTATTACTATCCACACCATTATTACGGCTATGGCTATGGCTACCCCCACCGGCCGCACTGGGACGGCGGCTGGCGGGGGCACCATTGGCATTGACAGGTGGCGCGTGTAATCAGCTGATCACAACACCGTCCGCCCACAGGCCGCCATGCCCGACGCCGACCAAGGTCACCGAGTCGGCGCCAAACGTGAGCACCGTATCCGCGCCGACCACCTTCGCGTGGTCACGCAGGTCGGTGCTCCCCTCCACATCCTTGAACACCAGCTTGTCCGTGGCCTGGTAACCAATGACGCGGTCGTTGCCAAAGTGGCCGCTGAACAGAAAGGTGTTATGGCCGCTGTTGTCGCGGATCGTGTCATTGCCTTTGCCGCCCTCGATAAAGTCCGCGCCCTTGCCGCCCTGGATCAGGTCATTGCCGTCGCTGCCGATAATGAAGGTGTTGCCCTTGTGCGCTTCGGCATTGCGGTTAAGGTCCTGGACCCAGGTGTTAGCCCGCGCGGGGTCGGACAGGTTGGCGACGATTACCGTGGAGTCACGGGTCATCTGGTCGTAGAACCCGGATTCGAGAACCCGCGTCATGCCATCGCCATAGCCGGTGGGCAAATGTGAAACCCAGGTCGGCAGGTTGACGATGGAAAACGGCAGCACATTCCACAGCGTCGAAGCGTAGTGGTCGTTGAAGCTGACAATGTTATCCGTGGTCGACTCGTGGGGCTTGTCGTGCACGCCCAACGACGACAGGTTGAACGAGGAGCCGTCCAGCGCGCGGAACACCGGGTCGTTCTCGTAGCCGATGTTCAGCACTTTGTCGCCGGCGCTCTGGGTCGGTGATGCATAGGCGACATAGTTGGCGTCCTTGTAGAAGCCCGACCATTTGTTGTTGCTCAAGTCCGCCATGCTGTTGACCGCCAAACCGCCCAGGCTATGGCCGCTGACCACCACGTCCTTGCCGCTCAGGCCATGGGCCGCCGCATAGTCGGCGACATTCTTGAGCAAGCCGCCAAAGGCTTCGCCTGCGTAGTTTTTCGCATAATCCTTGGGCCCCAAGGCCGCGAGCAGGTCGTTGATCAGGTCGCCGATGGAATCGCTGATCAAGGTTTCCCGTGGCCCCGACGTGCCGCGAAAACCGATGCCGATTTCCAGCAGCTTGCCGGCGTCATCGTACTTGCCGAGCACCTCGACTTGCGCCGTGGTGTAGCCGGCCTTTTCGCCAAAGAAGGTGCCCCGCCCATCGACCTTGCCGTCGTAGCCCAGCGTGCTGGCGCTGATCGGCGTCCACCCGGCTTTTTGCACCGCTTCAAGGGCGGCTTTTTCCGAGTCGGGGTTCCAGGGAATGCCGGGGATCACACCTTGTGAATCCGTGCTGCCCAGCAACGCACCGACCAGCGTGGCCGGCAAGCCGAACCCCAGGCCGTTGTGCTGGTAGCCTACGGCAAAGCCGTTATCCAGGTTGTGGTAGGAATACAACGTGATCGCCATGGCATCGGCGAACAACGCTTTGGAGCCCTCGGTCCCGAGGTTTTTATAGTCAAAGATACCCATGGTAGTGCCTCTCTGTTGTTGGATTTGTAGAGAAAGCCAAAACACTTGTACCCACGGTGAACGAGCCTGCTCGCCCACCGTGATCGCTAAAACCTCAGAACGCCCAATCGAGGCTCACCCCCACCCCGTGGACTTTTTCCTTGCCTGCCAGCAGGCCGTTGTAGTCAAAATTCACCCGCGCGTCCTTGCTCAACGCCAGGCTCACGCGCGCTCCGACCAACGCGGCATCACGCACCATCGGCGAACTTTCCACCGCAAACGACGGGCCGCCCGAGGCAAACGCCAGGTGCTGTTCGGAATCGGTGCTGCTCAGGTTGTGCTGCCAACCCAAAGTGCCGGACACCTCCAGTTGCTGGTGGTCATTCACATTGAAGGTCTTCAAGGCGCGCACGCCCAAGGTGCTCAGCACCAGGTCGCGGCTGTCGTCGTGGCTCTTCAGCGCGGCAGCGTCACCCTTCTCGGTGAAGCCATCGGTGTCCAAGTGCACATAGGCCAGGTTGGCGAACGGCTCCAGGGCCAGGGGTTGCAGGTTGACGCGGTAGGCCGCCTCGGTGAACACCTGGGTGCTGCGTGCATCGACCTTGGCTTTTTGCTTGCCGGACACATCGCCGTATTGCAGATCGCGCTTCACATCCGCTCGGTGCCAGCTGTAGGTCGCGCCGCCGCTGAGGCGCAAGGCGCCGATTTCATGCCCGGCGTAAGCGCCCAGGTGGTAGCTGTCGACTGAGGCCCGGCTATGGGTGTCGTCTCCCATGTTCAACGAGGTGTCGCTGTAGCCTGCCACCAAACCGATACGGGTCGCTTCGTCCAACGCGCCATCTACCCCGGCCAGCATGCCGCCGATGGAGGTGGTGTAGCCCGCCGTGTCGCTGCGACTGTCGGTCTTGCCCCACGCCCCCAACGCCTTGAACCACACGTTGCCACGGCTGTCGACGGTTTGACTGGTCGCGCCCATCTCACCATTGCGCAGGCGCTCGCCTACCGCTTCGCGCACGTAGCGGCTGTCATTGACCAGTGCACTCTCTAACGCCGGGTAGATTTCCCCGGTCAGCTGTTGAAACGCACCTTGTGCCGAAGCCGCATTCGGCGCCGCCAGCAGGCTTTCATACACCGCATTGCCTGCGCCCAGCCTCTCGGCGGCGGTAGCCACGGAAGCCTGGTTTGGCGTGGCGGCCGCACTGGCAAAACTATTGGCGTTACGCACCACATCCAACTGCACACCGGTGGCCGCGTAGTTCAAGGTGCCGCCGAGAAACAGGTAGTTGGGCAGCACCGAACCAAAGCTGCCAGTAATACCGCCTGCGGCTTGCAGGATGTTGTACTGGCGACCGATCAAGCTGTCGGCCTGTGCGCCTGTCAGCAGGGTCGGGCTGTTTTCCAGGGCCAAGGTCACGGTGCCACCGTTGAGCGTGGCGGTGCCGCTGGCGACGATGCGATCGCTGCTGGTCGGCGACAACTCCACCGCGTAGGTCGACCCGGCGTCGAAGGTGACATTGCCCGCCACATTCAGCGTGCCGATGGAGTTACCCGGTGCCACGGTACCGCCGCTTCTAGCGGTCAGCGAACCGATGCGTCCCGAACCACCGACTACGCCGCTCTGGCTGACGGTGACGTCGGAGGTGACCGAACCGTTGATCGCCAGCAAACCTTGATTGACCAACGTCGGGCCGCTGTAGGTGTTGGTGCCGGTCAGCACCAAAGCGCCGATGCCCTGCTTGGTCAGGCCGCCATGACCCGATATGTCATTGCTCCACACATCCCGCCCGCAATGCACGTCGCTGCACAGGCGCTGCGTGGGTTTGCCCGCGTCCACCACGGCGCCAATCCCCGGCAGGTCGGCAACAAACTGGCCGCTGCCGTACGCGCCGTCGATGCGAAACTCTGCCGGGATATCCTCAGCCGTGATGAACATCCCCGGCCCGCTGACCGCCTTGCCCAGGTTGATCATGCCCCAGCCATACAGCGAGTCGATGCCGGGTGCACCGAGGTCGGTGGCAGTGGTTTTGAGCAGCGTGGAGATCTGCTCGCCGTTCATGTACGGGAAGCGCTCCATCAATACCGCCGCGCTGCCGGCCACATGCGGCGCGGCCATGGAGGTGCCGTTGAAGTTGGCGTAATCGGTAGTGAGGTTTGTAAGGCTGGTGCCGTTGATCACCGAGCTGTAGATCTTGGTGCCCGGCGCCGACACGCAAAAACTCGCCGCATAACCACAGCGCGAAGAGAACGTACTGATCACATAAGGATCGGGGCTGGCGGTATTCGGGTTTTGCTGCAAGGCCGCCACAGACAACCAGTTGGGCGCAATCTCCGGCACAAAGTACGCCAGCCCCGAAATCGCATCGGGGTTGTTGCGGTTGTAGTCGTTACCCGCGGCAAAGATGGTCAACACGCCGCTGCGCGCAGCGTCGATCGCCCCTTGATAAGCGCCGCCTGCGACGGTGCCGAGAATCGGCCGGATGTGATTGAACTGCGCCTGGGCTTCATTCACCGTGAAGTTCGGGAACGCCGGATCGCGGCCACCCTTGGCGTACTGATCACCGATACCGATGCCCCAGCTGTTGTTGATGATCCGCGCGCCGCTGGCGACCAGTGCATCCCAACCGGCTTTGTACACCGCGCCATCGTTGCCCAGGATGATCCCGTCTTCCGGCCCCGGGTCGCCGTTTTCGGCGCTGATGATTTGCGCGTTGAACGCCACGCCGTGCATCGGCCCGCCATCGCGGTTACCGGCGGCGATACCGCCGACATGGGTGCCGTGGTTACCCAGCTTGCCGTTGGATCCCAGGGACGGTGTGCCGTCGTAGCGAAACGCATCGCCCGCTTTCACCGGAATATACGGGTCGGTGTACTGGCGAATGCCCTCGGTGACAATCGTCACCACTTTGCCCGGGCTGGCGAACTCCGGATGTTGGGCGTACACCGGCTGGTCGAAGATCCCCAGCTTGATGCCTTTGCCGGTGTAACCGGCCGCATAGGCGGTATCGGCGTGTACGGCGCCCAGGCCCCAGTCGGCCTTGAACTCATTGCTGCGCCAACTCGCGACGTCGCCCAGCTTGCCGGTTTCCACATAGGGTGCGGCCTGGGCGGTCCCCAGGCTTGCCAGGCAACACAGCAATGCACCGCATGGCGCACGGCTCTTGGCCTTGAGCGGGTAGCCCGGGCCTGTGTGAGTGGCGGTAATTAACCCTGACTTGCGTTTGTTCACGGTGACCTTCCTTAGTTTTCTTATTGCCGGTATGTGAATCACTTTCTCCTGCACACCGCAGCGCCCACCTTTTTGATCCGCGGTGCTTTTAGAACTGCCAGTTCAAGCTCAGCCCCACGCCCTGGGTTTTCTCCCGTCCACCCAATTGGCCGGTGTAATCGAGGTTCACCCGTGTGGACGGGCTCAACGCCAGGCTGGCCTGCACACCGATCAACGCCGCATCACGCAGCAACGGCGCGCTACTCACGGCAAATGAAGGGCCGCCCGCGGCAAACGCCAAGTGCTCTTCGGACTCAACGGCGGTGAGGCTGTGTTGCCAACCCAGCGAACCAGACAGTTCCAGTTGCTGGTGATCGTTCAGAGGAAGGGTTTTGAGGGCACGCACACCCAGGGTGCTGAGCACGGCATCACGCCGATCACTGCCGCGTTCCAGGGCTGCGGCATCGCCTTTTTCGTGGAAAGACTCACTGTCCAGGTGCACATAGGCCAGGTTGGCGAACGGCTCCACAGCCAACGGTTGCAAGTGAATGCGGTACGCGGCTTCGGTGAACAACTGGGCAGTGCGCGCCTCCAGCTTGCCCTTCTGCTTGCCGCTGACTTCGCCGTATTGCAGGTCGCGCTTCACATCACCGCGATGCCAGCTGTAGGCACCGCCGACGCTTACCCGCCAGTCGCCCAATTCACGCCCGGCATAGGCGCCCAAGTGGTAACTGTCGATGGACGCCGATGAGTGAGTGCCGCTGCCCATGTTCAATGAGCTGTCGCTGTAGCCGGCGACCACACCCACACGCGTCTGCTCATCCAGCGCACCGTCGACCCCGGCCAACAGACCACCAATCGAGGTGGTGGAGCCCGCCGTTTCGCTGCCGCCGTCCGTCTTGCCCCAGGCCCCGAGCGTCTTGAGCCACAGGTTGCTTTCACCGGTCACCGGCACATGCCGCAGACGCTCGCCCACCGCGTCGCGCAGTTGCAGGCTGTCGTTGATCAGCATGGCGCCAATCGCCGGGTAAATTTCACCCGACAGCTGCTGCAAGCCTTGCTGGGCCGATGCCAGGGAGTCCGACAGCAGCACACTTTCATACACCGGGTTACCGGCGCCCAATTGCTCGGCGGCGACGGCGACAGCGCGCTGGTTACGGGTAGCGGCGACACTGGCGAAGGTCTTGTTGTTGCGCACCACATCCAGTTGAACGCCATTGGCGGCATAGTCGAGTGTGCCGCCAATAAACAGGTAGTTGGGAAGCACCTGCCCAAACTGGCCCTGAATGCCGCCTGCCGCCTGGAGGATGTTGTATTGGCGACCGATCAGGCTTTGGGCCTGGCTTTGGCTGAGCACGGTAGGGCTGTTCTCGAGCGCCAGGGTGACGGTGCCGCCACCCAATATAGCCTTGCCACCCGCGACGATAAGGTCACTGCGGGTGGGCGTCAGTTCCACGGCATAGGTGGAACCTGCCCCCAACGTCACATCGCCGGCCACGTGTAAGGCACCCACTGAATTCCCCGGCGCCACCGTGCCGCCGCTGTTCACCGACAACGCGCCGATACGCCCGGAACCGCCGAGGGTGCCGCTGGCGTTGACGGTGACCGCTGACGTCAGCGAACCGTTTACCGCCAGCAGGCCGCCATTGACCGTGGTTGCGCCGCGATAGGTGCTGTCGCCGCTGAGCAGCAGGCGGCCGTCGCCCGATTTGACCAGGCTGCCTTCGTACACCCGGTTTGCGCCAGCTTGATCGCGTGCACTGCCGACGGCGTAATCGGTCTTATCCTGCTGGCTGGCAGTGGCACTCACACCGTTTTGCCAACCCTTGTCGATCAGGGTTTGCTGCCAAGCGGCGTGCTCGATGCGGTCTTCCGACTGGCGCTGGAGCAACGCCTGGTCAGAGATCCCGTTGCTCCACACATCACCCTGCCCGGCCGCCAGGTTTACATTCATCGCGCCGAGCAATTGCCCCGGTCCGTGCATCGCCCGGCCCAGATCCGGCACGCCCCAGCCCACGATGGTGTTGGGCGCCTGAGTGATCGAGCCGTCGAGTTGTGTGGCGGTGGTCAACAGCACCTGCAACGCCTGCTCATTGTTCATATAAGGATAGCGTTCCATCACCAGTGCCAACGCGCCGGTGGCATGCGGCGCCGACATCGAGGTGCCGGATTTCACGCCATAGCCGCCATCGGGAATGGTGCTGTTGATCAGCGCACCCGGGGTTGAAATGCACCAGTACTTGGCGATGCCGCACTTGTTATATTTCTGGTTGTTGGCTTTATCCAGCCCCGACACCGCGAGCCAGTGGCCCTCCAGCTCCGGCTGGAAATACGGCAACGCCGAGCGCACGCTGGCATTCGCGTAACCGCTGTTACCGGCGCTGAACACATTGATGACACCGGCCTTGGCCACATCCGCCGCCGCGTCCAGCCAGGTGCCCTGGTTGTAATGCTGGGCGTAGGCCGCGTACAGGTCGCCAAGGGTCTGGTAGCTGACGTCCTTGGGCTGGCTGCCCCAACTGTTATTGATGGCGCGCACACCGGAATCCACCAACGCGCTGTACACCGCCTTGAAGTATTTCGGGTCGGGCGTCGGGCCAAACAGGAAGCTGTCGTTGGCGTTGGTGTTGCCCACGTAGATTTGCGCGTTGTACGCCACGCCGTGCATGCCCACGCCATCGCGTGCCGCGCCCATGGTGCCGGTGACGTGGGTGCCGTGGGAGTCGTTGTTGGGGTTAAGTGCGCCGGTGGTGCTGAACGGGCGGCCATCGACATAAGTGCCGGTGGCGGTGACGGGGTGGAAGCGCTCTTTGGAGGCTTGCGGGTGATTGGCATCGAACCCCGAGTCCAGTGCGCCGATTTTCACCCCGCTGCCGCTGATCCCGGCAGCGTAGGCCTCGTTGGCCTTCATGCGCTCCAGGCCCCAGTCGCTCTGGAACTCGGCGGAACGCCAACTCGCGGGATTACCCAACTGGCCGGTCTCAGTGTATTGCGCCTGAGCGGCCACGGAAAACAGCAGCAAGGAGCCTGCGGTAAAGGGTTTGAAGCGAGGTAAATCGGTGATCATCTAAACCATCCTTGTTGTTTTTATGGATGTTCATTTCACAGGTCCGAAGGCCTCATCTACCTTGGCCAAGTCGGTGTCGCGCAAGTTGCCCGCGTAGTAGTGCAATTTGGTCCAGGCCATCAAATAGTCGTAACGCGCCTGGGCCAGGTCGCGGCGAGTGCTGTACAGCTGCTGCTCGGCGTTAAGCGCGTCGAGGTTGACCCGCTCGCCGCCGAGGATGCTTTGCTTGGTCGACACCACCAGCGCTTCGGCGGAGGTCAGGGCCTTTTGATACGCGCGCAACTTGCTCACGCCCGACAGGCAGGCGCTGAACTGGCGGCGCAGCTCAATCAGGGTTTCGCGGGTCTTGCCTTCCAACTCGTACTCGGCCTGCTCCATGGCGCGGCTGGCCTGACGGGTGGATGCAGAGATGCCGCCACCGGCATACAGCGGCAAACTGACTTCGACGCCGATGGTGTTGGTGTCATAGCGCTGGTTGTAGGTGTTGCCGCTGTCGGACTCCTGCAGGCGTGAGCTGGCATACGCTGTGATCTTCGGCAGGTGCCCGGCGCGGTTGCGTTCCACTTCATAACGCGCCACTTCCACTGCCTGGCGCTGGGACGCAAGCGTGGGGTTATTGCTGACCGCCAACTCGTGCCAGGTGTCGTAGTTGGCAGGTGTCAGCGTGAAGGCCGCGAAGCTTTGGTTCAGCGGCGCCAGGTCGTTGATGTTGACGCTCTGCACGCCAATCAACGCGCCCAGCTCTCTTAATGACGCGTCCTGCTCATCCAGCGCCTGGATCTCTTCGGCGGTGGCCAACTCGTAGCGCGATTCGGCCTCAAGGATGTCGGTGCGGGTGCCCTCGCCCTGTTGGAACAGGTGTTGGTTCTGCTGGAATTGCTGCTCGTAGGCTTTCTTCTTGGCGCGGGCGATGTCGATCTGATCCTGGGCAAACAGTGCCTGGGTGTAATAGGTCAACACCCGCACCAACAAGGCCTGGCTTTTGTCGCGAAAGCTTTCATCGGCAAACAGTGACTGAGCCACGCCTTTGCGGTAGTTGGCATAGGCTTCGTAGTCGAACAAGGGTTGTTGCAGGCTGAACGTCGAGCCGTAGCTGTCGTAGTTGCGGTTGTCTTGATAATTGCCGCCACGCCCGTCGGGCAAGGTGGCCTTGGAGTTGTTACGGCCCTTGTTGTAGTTGTAGGACAGCTTGGGCAGCAGGCCGGCACGGCCGATGGTGCGGTTTTCCAGACCGGCGTCGCGCTCCTTGATCGCACCGAGGAATACCGGGTCGTTACGCAGGGCTTGCTCATAGACATCGAACGGGCCCATGGCGGCTTGGGCGCTGGTGCAGCTCAACAGCAAGGCAATGAACACAAGCTTCATGTTCATTCCTCGGTCAACGCGGAGCCGGCGCGATCGAGCAGCGGCTTGAACAGGTAATTGAGCAACGACCGCTCACCGGTGCGCACGAACATCTCGGCAGGCATGCCCGGCTTGATCACCAGGCCATGGAGTTTCTCCAACGCGGCCTCACTGACCGTGGTGCGCAGCACGTAGTACGGCTGGCCGGTTTTCTCATCGAGCATCTGGTCGGCGGAAATCAGGCTGACCTCCCCCGGCACGCGTGGTGTACGGCTCTGGTTGAAGGCGGTGAACAGGATGTCGACCGGCAAGTGAGTGCCGACTTTGTCCACCAAATGCACCGGCAAGTGCCCTTCCACTTCCAGGCGCGTGCCCTGGGGCACGATTTCCAACAGGGTTTCACCGGCACGCACCACGGCGCCTTCGGTGTGTACGCCGAGGTTGACCGCAATGCCATCGGCCGGGGCGTTGATTTCGCTGTGTTGAAGGTCAAACCCGGCGGAGGTGAGTTGCTGCTCCAGGGTCAGGCTGCGCAGTTGCGCGTCGGCCAGTTGGCTGCGCACCTCCTTTTGGTATTCCTCGCTGTGCTGCTGCAACTTGAGGCGTGACTCGAGGATGCCCTGCTCCACACGCCCACTTTCGCCGGTGTTTTGCGACAGGTCCTGCTGCACTTGGGATAACTGGCGCTGGTACTCCATCAGCCGGTTACGCGGGATGTAGCCATTGTCGGCCAAAGGTTGCAGGTTGCTCAGTTGGTCGCGCAGGGATTGGGCCTGGGCCGTCAGGTCGCTACGGGCGCGGCGCATGCCACCCAATTGTGAGGTGGCGCCTTCGATATTCGCGCGAATCCCCGCTTGTTCACGGGCAAAGGCCTCGCGGCGGCTGCTGAACAGTTGGCGTTGACCCTCCAGCACCAACGCGAGGGCCTGATCCGGGTTGGCGCTCAGTTCGGCGGGAAAGCTGATGCTAGTGCGGTTGTCGCGTTCGCTTTGCCAACGCGCCACGCTGGCCCAGGCCATGCGGTACTGGGCTTGCAGCGACTGCACATCGGCCTGGTTCTGGGTCTGGTCGAGGCGAAACAATGGCTGACCTTGCTTCACCAGCTCGCCCTCCTTCACCAGAATGCGGCTGACCACGCCGGGGCTGAAGGTTTGTACCGCCTTGCGCTTGCCCGAGACCACCACCGTGCCTTGGACCGGAATGCCTTGGTCCAGCGGCGCCAAACTGGCCCAAAGAAAAAAACCGCCCGCGCCGACAACCGTCAGCAACCAGCCCATGCGCACAAAGAAACGTGCGTCGCGTTGTTCAAAACGTGGCTCAACAGTGAGGCTGCTCATGCGCCTGGATTCCTTCCGGCTGAATACTGACGGCTAAGGCTCACACCGGCCTTTTCCCGTGGTGCTTCTTGCTGCCCGGACAAGGCGCGCAGCACTTCCTGGCTGGGTCCGAACGCCTGCAGGTGCCCTTCGTTGAGCACCAGCAACTTGTCGGCTTGGGCCAATGCCGAGGAGCGATGAGTCACCAGCACCACGCTGCTGCCCTGGGCTTTCATCTGCACGATGGCGCTGGCCAACGCGGCTTCGCCGACGGTGTCGAGATTGGAGTTGGGTTCATCCAACACAATCAACCGAGGCCCGCCGTACAGGGCACGCGCCAAGGCCACGCGTTGTTTCTGACCACCGGACAGCCCGCCGCCGTTGTCGCCCAGCACGGTGTCGTAACCTTGGGGCAGGCGCAGGATCAGTTCATGCACGCCGGCTTGTTGCGCGGCCTGCACCACCAGCGCAGGGTCTGCATCGCGAAAGCGCGCAATGTTGTCGGCGATGCTGCCGCTGAACAGTTCGATGTCCTGGGGCAAGTAGCCGATATGCGGGCCGAGATCGTCACGGTCCCAACGATGGATATCTGCGCCATCCAGGCGCACGGTGCCCGCCAGGGTCGGCCACACACCGACCAACACGCGGGCCAGGGTGGATTTGCCGGAACCCGAGGCGCCGAGCACGCCCAGTACTTCGCCCGCGCCCAGGTTGAAGCTGACTTGATGCAAGGTCGCCATACGCCGCCCCGGCGGGCCCGCGCTGACTTGCTCGAAACTTACCTGGCCCTTGGGCGCCGGCAAGGCCATCTGCTCGACTTCCGGTGGAAATTCGCGCAGCAGTTCGTCGAGACGCTGGTACGCCAACTTGGCCGAACTCCATTGCTTCCACACCGCAATCAATTGGTCGATGGGGCTGAGCACCCGTCCCATGAGGATGGAGCCTGCGATCATCATCCCGGCGGTCATATCGCCTTTGATCACCAGCAACGCGCCCAGGCCCAGTACCAGGGACTGCAAACACAGGCGCAAGGTTTTACTCAGCGAGGTAATCACCGAACCGGTGTCGCTGGCCTTGTTTTGCAGGCCCAGAAACTGCGAATGCACGGCAAACCAGCGTTTGCGCAACGCGCCCAGCATGCCCATGGCCTGGATCGTCTCGGCGTTGTGCAAATGGCTGGTGGCCAACTGGGTGGATTGCTGCGAGTAGCCACTGGCTTCACCCAATGGTTTTTTGGTGAGGTATTCGTTCAGGCATGCCAGGGCGATCAGCAGCACCGCACCCGCCGTGGCCAACACGCCGAGCCATACGTTGAACAGGAAAATCACAAACAAATAGATGGGAAACCACGGCGCATCGAAAAACGCGAACAGCGCCGGTCCCGTGATGAATTGGCGAATATGGGTCAGGTCGCCCAGGGATTGCCCGGCATGCCCCTGACCACGCTGCAGGTTGCGTTCAAAGGCGGCTTTGTACACGCGCAAGTTGAAACGCCGCTCCAACTGGCTGCCAATGCGGATCACGATAAAGCTGCGGACGACCTCCAGCGTGCCAATAAAGGCGAAGAAGCCGACGACCATCAGCGTCAACATCACCAGGGTGGTTTCATTCTGGGAGGACAGCACACGGTCATACACTTGCAACATGTAAATCGACGGCACCAGCATCAGCAGGTTAATCAATGCGGTAAAGCAGCCAACGCTGATCAAAATACTCTTGTATTCACCCAGCGCCCTAAAAAGGGGCGCAACCGCATGGGACTTCGCCATATCGTCTGATCTTCCCTGAAGCGAATTACACGCAACAGTTGCCCGTATCCCTAAACAAGGGACGGCCAACTATTAAAATCGAGTTATATGCTTATAACAAACAACTAAGGTGTTCGTTGTAATACAACTTCGGCGCCTGACGGTGTACGCCCTTTATATTCGCCTTCTTTCTGGCGATTCAAATGGGTTATCCCGGTGCCTTCGGCATTCATCAGCCAGATACCGTCCGGCGTCGGCGACCAGGTCAGGGGTTTATCGCCCAGCCATTGCTCGACACACGCGACATCGCCGGCCAGGGCGTTCGCCTGTTCCAACAGGTCCAGTGCGCAGACTTGATCCTGTTGCTTCAACTCCCAATGGCCGGCCAATTGGGCGGTGGTGGGTAACACGAGACTACTCGCCATTACGTGGGCTCCTGCCGATACGAACAACACCTGTGAAGCACAGGCGATCAAATGAGAAAAACGCGGCATCTCAAGCTCCATCATAGAGCGCGGCGCCGGAGCGCCGCGCGCTTTACATCACGCTACGATGTCGCTGACCGCTGCCTGGCCGACGGTGGTGACGAGGAAATCCGCCACGCCGTGCCCGGAGAAGTCGACTGCCAACGTACCCAGGTTGGTACCTGCCGCGTAGGTCAGAACAGCATCGCCGGCATGCCCGGTGAACGCATTGACGAAGGTCAGGCCTGCACCTTTGGTGATACCGGACAGGTCGATCTTGTCCGAACCCGAGGTGAAGTCAAAGATCTTGTCCGACGCACCCGGCTTGGAGTCCGAGCTGGCACCGTACACGAAGGTGTCGTTGCCGGCGCCGCCCCACAGTTGGTCCGCACCGCCACCGCCGTAGATGATGTCGTTGCCGGCACCGCCCTTGATGATGTTGGCTGCGTTGTTACCAATGATCAGGTCGTTGCCCGAACCGCCGAACGCGTTCTCGACGGTAACGCCCTTGGCGATGGACACGTTGCCCACCAAGCCGCCAACGTCGGAGAACGAGGCCTCATTGAGGTTGATCTTCTGGTTCTGGGTGAAGCCGGAGAAGTCCAGGGTGTCGTTGCCACCACCGTCCCATACCGAAAACACCAGCTTGTCGGCGTTGGATGTGGCGCTATAGAAATCACGCCCGGTGTTGGAGTTGAAACCGTAGGTGGTGTCGCCAGCGCGGGTGTTGTAGTTGGCGCCGTAGAGCTTCTGGATCGCGGCAATGTCGTCGATCAGCGGGCCCGAAGAATAAGCTTCAACCCCGCCTTTGCTGAAGTTCTGGTTGGTGTTGCTCTCGCTCCAGTAACTCATGACGCTGTAGCCACGCGTGTCCTGTCCATAGGTCGCGTCGTTATAGGTCGGGTTGCCATTCCCGGCGTTGTAGTCGCCAGGGTGAGCCAGGCCCAGGGTGTGGCCGATTTCGTGGGTCAGGGTCTGCCGGCCATAGTTGTTCAGGTCCGGGGTCTTGTTCGGCGTGTAGCTGCTGTTGGTCAGGTACCACGACGTGCCGTCGTAGCCTGCGCCGGTGCCGGGCAGGTAAGCGAAGGCTGCCGCGCCGTCCTGGCCGCCGCTGTAGTTGCCGAAGGTCATGTGTGCGTCACCGCCGGTGGCCTTTTCGGTAAAGGTCACGTTGGCAACATCCGACCAGGATTGCATGGCCAGTGCGGCCTGTGCTTTCTGCTGGGCGTTGAACTGGCTGAACCCGGAGATGCCATGTTTATTCATGGTGCTCGAGGACGCCGAGGTCAGGAAGGTGTAAGTCAGATCAATCTTGCCGTTGCCATCAAAGTCCCGGTACGCAGCGCCGTCACGCAGCAGCTGGGTAGCTGCCTGGTCCACGGTGTAGGACGGTTTGCCATTGACCGTGAGGTTACCGCCACGGTCGTACAGATGGCTAAAGCTATCGATTTGCGAGTAAGCAGTGCTGGCTTGCGCGGCAGAAACAATAGCTTTGTCTTTTACTTTTGACATAAACGTACTTCCTTGTTTGCAAGTGCATCAGTCTTTGTTCGATAGGAACCTCGCGGGCGAGATAGTCCTATCACTCGCCTCTTTTGAAGGCGTATCGAAACTGACACAATCTGAAATCTTTCGTCTACACATATTTCCGCACTGAAAATGTGACGTAGATTCAACTTAAAGAAGTCGCGCGCAGCATTTATTGGGGGTCTTTGCTTTTGTCCGACAAAAAACCGCCCCCTTATATTTAAATATTAAATAGCGGTAACGCCGCTCAAGTTGAGCGGCGCACTTAAAAATGGATCCAATATATTGTCACGGTGTCATTGGCAACATTAAAGAGCCACCACTTACATCATATAATTAGAGTTGCCCCCTATTACCGGGACATACTCCAACCGGACTTGTGTAGTGCCTCCAATAATGTCTCGCTCTCCAACCCCGGAACCTTGACACCCTCGTCGGTGGTCATGTCTTCCCCCGCCAGCATGGCATTGATGATCGCCTCCTCCACCGCCTCCGCCGCCGCGCTGAACAACGGCGAAATGTGGTCGTTATTGACCATCTGCAAGGCGGTGCTCAGCGGCAAGCCCTTGCGCCCGTAATCCGCCGCGGGCACATCCTGGTTGCCGGTGGCGAAGGCCAGAAACAGGTCGCCGCTGGAGTCCTCGGTACCGCCGCCGGTGCGGGCAATACCGATGGATGCACGCTGCGCCAGGCGCTGGCATTGGTGTGGCAGCAAGGGGGCGTCGGTGGCGATGATCACTACGATCGAACCCATGCCCGGCGTGCCCCGCTCGGCAAACGGCGAAGCAATACCCATCAACTGGCGGCCTACCGGGTAGCCGTCGACCCGCAGTTCCTGGCGCTTGCCATGGTTGGCCTGCACCAGTACACCAACGGTCCAGCCGCCCTGCTCCGCAGGCAAACGCCGCGACGCTGTGCCGATACCGCCCTTGAACTCATGGCAGATCATTCCGGTGCCACCGCCCACTGCACCTTCCTGCACCGGGCCGGTTTCAGCGTTGTTCAGTGCCTCACGCACATGTTCCGGGCCTACGTGCTGGCCCCAGATATCGTTGAGCAGGCCGTCGTAGGTTTCCATCACCACCGGCATGCACCAGTACACCGCAGGGTCCGCCAGGCGCTCGCGCTCCAGGGCAATCAATGTATCGCGCACAATACCGATGCTGTGGGTATTGGTGATGGCCAACGGCGTGGTCAACAGCCCTGCCTCGCTGATCCACTCAAGGCCAGTCGCATCGCCATTGCCGTTGAGCACGTGGTACCCGGCGAAGCACGGCTGATACCGTGCCTCCCCGGCGCGCGGCTGGACCACGGTGACGCCGGTGCGCACCTGTTTACCGTCGATACGCGTCTTGAGCGTACTGTGGCCGACCCGGACGCCGGGAACATCGGTGATGGCATTCAATTCACCAGGCGTACCCAGCCCCAACGTGATGCCCAATTGACGTGCACGCATAACCACTCCTTACAATTTCTGAAACGCCGGACTCAACCGGCCACTGATGCAATACAAAATCACCGACAAGGCCAGCAAGCCGATGATGATCATGATGTCTCGCGCCGAAGCCGCCAGCGCCAGGGTCACTAACAGGTAGCCCGCGCCCAGCACTGCCAGCAACGCCGGCAGCGGCCACAGCGGCATGCGATAGGGGTGCTCGCGATCACGCAGCAGCACCCGGCTCATCAATGCGCACAAGGCCACCGCCAGGTACACCAACATAATCAGCAACACACTGAAGGATGTGAGGTCCGCCAGGTTGGAGCTGAAACTCAACAATGCCGAAGGGATCGCCAGGAACAGCGTAGCCAACCAAGGGGAATCCCAGCGCGGATGAATCCGGGTAAACAGCTTGTTGATACCTGGTGTCCACAATGCATCGCGACCACTGCTGAACACCACGCGGCCAATCTGGATGACGATGGCGACAATCGCGTTGAACACTGACAGGAAGATCCCCGCGCTGACCAACCGAGACAAGGTTTCATTGCCATGACTGGTCAACAGGTAGCCGATGGGGTCGGGGCTGCTGATCATCGCACTCAGCGACGGCGCGCCAATCAACAGCGCAGTGATGGGCACCAGTTCAATCACCACCACCAGTCCCAGGGACCACAACACCGCCTTGTGCACGCCCTTGCCACCGCACTTCATGTCTTCGGCCAGCAATACCGCCGGACCGTAACCATTGAACGAAAACAAACCGATACCGACCGCGCCAATCACCAACGCCCAGGGCGCCAAATGCAGTACGCCGTTTTCGACGATCTGCGGCTGAAACAGCACGCTGGCCGGCTGCACCGGGTTACCGAAGCCGATAAACACGATTACCAGCAAAGCGGCCACTTCCAGCAACAGGCAGGTGCCCGTGATCCAGGCATTCAGCTTGATATTGAGGATGCCCAGCGCGTAACTGCACACCACGATCACCAGCGCGACGGTTTGAGAATCGAACTTCGTACCCAAGGCATTATTCAGGTACGTCGCCGCGCCAGTGGCCAATACCGGCGGGATGAAGAGCAACATCACCAGCACCGTCAGGAAGGTCGCATAACCCGCCATACCGCCAAATACCCGCTTGGCATACACATATTCACCACCGGCGCTGTTGTGGGCACGGCCCAGTTCGGCGTAACAGAAGGCGAACATCAGCGCGAGCAAGGCGGCCATCACAAAGGCCAGGAATACACCGCTGCCCGCTTGCTGGATGGCAAAGGGCGCAATCACAAACACCGAGCTTGCAGGCGTTACGGCTGAAACCGTAATAGCCACTACATCGAAGACGCTCAGGGTGGGCTTGAGCACGCCGTCTGGCGCGGGGGAAGCACTCATATCGTTATCCTCTGTCGTTGTTTTTGGTAGGAGGCAGAAACGAAAAGTCGGGCTTTTGCGGGATATGTTTCCCACTGGATGGTGGGGAAAGTAAACGCTGTGTTTGCGTCAGCCAATTCCCCTATTGGCGTACTCCCCTTGACGACACCCGGCAAAAGCCGAACCCTTGGCCGATCTTTTGATGGCGGGAGCCTTTTACATGAGCCTGTTTAGAGAGGTCGGCATACACGCAGGCCTGGGCCGCACCGTCGCGCACATCGGCACCGAGCGGTTCTGGAAACAGCTGGTGCTGTTGCTGCACCAATGCTTGCCCTTTGATAACGCCCTGGCGATTTTCTATCCCATCGACGGCTCGCCCCAGGCCCTGGAAGAATACGACGCCCAGCCCAGCAGCAAACCGGCGTCGATGCTGGTTTACCTGAATGGCTTGTATTTGCTCGACCCATTCTTCCAGGCCTGTCGCGAAGGGTATGCCGATGGCGTGTACCGCCTGGAGGAAGTCGCGCCGGACCATTTTCGGCAAAGTGAATACTTCCTCAACTACTTCCACGACAACGTGCTGGAAGACGAGGTGCAATTTATCCTGCAACTGCCTGGCGCCGGGACGTTATCACTGTCGCTGGGTAGGCAGCGGGTGTTCAGCGCCGAAGAAACCGGGCTGATGACCACGGTGGCGGCGTGGGTGCTGCCGTTGATGCAGCAGCATTGGCAGCAAAGCACCCAGCGCGCACCGGCCGCCGAGGAAATGGCCAGCCAGATTCGTGACGCGATGAGCCATTTTGGGTGTGGGGTGCTTTCGGACCGTGAACTGGAAATTGCTCGCCTGGTATTGCGCGGGTTCTCTTCCAAAGCGATGGCTGAACGCCTGAATATCTCGCCGGACACGGTGAAGGTGCACCGTCGGCATCTGTACGCCAAGCTGGATATTTCGTCACAACCGGAGCTGTTTTCGTTGTTTATTCAGTCATTGGGGCATGACCTGGAAAACCCCTGATATCGGCGGTGCAGCCGACGCAGCCTCGTGCGCTTCTCGAAACTGCCCAACAACCAGTCGCCCAAGCTGCCAATCCGCAAAGATCGGCTCCCGGCCCTCCACCACGGCCGTGAGCAGATACACGCCACCTTCCTCTGACGCCCGTCCTAGACGTAAACGTGCGGACTTGTTCGACCTGAGCATTCCTTGCTCCCTGTTCGGCCATTGGGAGCAAGGAAACTACAGGCAAAGCGACCTAGACAACCGAACCGATGCACAACGAAATATTACCGATCAGCGCCCCATACGAATGGTATTCCACACCCGCGTACGGATCCGGTCGATATTCAGCGGCATCGCCTCCAGCGCAAACAACTTGCCCATCATTTCCGGGCTCGGATAGATCTTGGTGTCCGCCTTGATCTGCGGGTCTACCAGGCTATCGGCGGCGCTATTGCCGTTGGCGTAGTGCACTGAGTTGGTGATGTCGGCCATCACCTGGGGCTCCAGCAGGTAGTTCATGAAGGCATAACCGGCCTTTTCATCCGGGGCATCGGCCGGCATGGCAACCATGTCGAACCAGATCGCAGCGCCTTCCTTGGGAATCTGGTAACCGATCTTCACGCCATTCTTGGCTTCATTGGCACGGCTTTCAGCTTGCAGCACATCGCCGGAGAAACCGACGGCCACACAGATGTCGCCATTGGCCAGGTCGCCGGTGTATTTCGAGGAGTGGAAGTACGCCACATAGGGCCGCACTTTCATCAGCAGCGCCTCGGCTTTTTTGTAGTCTTCAGGGTTCTTGCTGTGGGGTGGCAAACCGAGGTAGTTGAGGGCGATGGGCAATAGTTCCGGGCCGTTATCCAGGATGGCCACGCCGCACTTGCTGAGTTTTTCCATGTATTCGGGCTTGAAGATCAGGTCCCAGGAATCCACGGGGGCGTTGTCCCCCAGCACGGCTTTTACCTTGTCGATGTTGTAGCCGATGCCGGTACTGCCCCACAGGTACGGGAAGCCATGGTCGTTACCCGGGTCATTGTTTTGCAGGGCCTTGAGCAATACCGGGTTGAGGTTCTTCCAGTTTGGCAACTGGCTCTTGTCGAGCTTTTTCAAGGCGCCGCCCTGGATCTGCCGCGCCATGAAGTGGTTAGACGGAAACACCACGTCATAACCCGAGTTGCCGGTCATCAGCTTGCCATCGAGGGTTTCGTTGCTGTCATACACGTCATAGCTGAAACCGATCCCGGTCTGCTTCTGGAAGTTCTTTGTGGTGTCCGGGGCGATGTAGCTCGACCAGTTGTAGATTTTCACCGTCTCGGCGGCCTGGCTGATAGAGGCCACCAACATCAAGGGCAACAGGGCAATGGCTTTCATGGTTCGATTTCCTGGCGGTTTTAGGGCTGTTTTTATGGCAGGCGATCAAGGATCAAAGCGTTACAGAATCAGTACGTAGGTCTTGCGCACGGTTTCCTGGATATCCCAGATTCCGGTGCTGTTGGCCGGTAACATCAGTGCGTCACCGGCTTCTATGTGAACGATTTCACCGTTGTCGGGGGTGAAGGTGCAGCGGCCCTGGATAAAGTGGCAAAACTCCTGGGATTTGATCTGCCGACGCCAGACGCCCGGGGTGCATTCCCAGATGCCGGTTTCGACGCCGTCGGTGCGCTCGACACTCAAGGTCGAGGCCACGGCAACCGGTTCGCCCAGGGGCACGGCCACCGGTGACGAGTCCGGCAGGTGGGCATTCAGCGCGTCTTTGAATTGAGTGATGCTCATGGGTTTTCCCGTGTGAGTGAAACGACTTAGTGCATAAAACCTTCCATGAACCCGGCCACGCCGGTCGCCAGCTTGCGGCGCCAAGGGGCGGTGTTGGGGTCGGCCAACACTTGGTCTTCATAGACAAAACTGCGAATGATCGCGTTGTAGCCCAGCCAGCGGCACGGCTCGGGCTCCCAGGCTTTGAGCGCGTCCAGGCCACGCTCGCGGATCACCCAGGGCTGTACGGTCAGCGGCGTGTCGAGGCCCAGGATCAAGTCCGCCAGCGTGCGGCCACCCAGGTTGGTGGCGCCTACGCCCTCCCCGCCGTAACCACCGGACAACGCGATACCGCTTTTGTGATCGCACAGCATGTGCGGCCGGAAATTACGCGACATGCCGAGGTTGCCGCCCCAGGAGTGGGTAATCCGAACCTGCTTCAGCTGTGGGAAGAGTTCGCCGAACAGGTAGCGACGCAGCTCTACTTCACTGTCGGTCAAATCAAAGTCATGGCGCAGCTTACCGGCGAATTGATAGCCACCACGGGCGCCGAACACCAGGCGGTTGTCTGCCGTACGTTGGCCGTAGGTGACCTGTCGGCTGCTTTCGCCAAACGCCTGACCGTGGCTCAAGCCAATTTCATCCCACGTGCTGGCCGACAGTGGCTCGGTGGCGACGATCAAGCTTTGCACCGGCAATTGGTAGCGCCCCAGGGGCGGCAGCGTATTGGCGTAACCTTCGACCGCCGGCACCACCCAAGCGGCGCGCACGCTGGCCTTGGCCGTGCGCAGGCTGCCGGACTGCCAATCGGTTACCGGGCTGTTTTCATAGATCGCAACGCCCATGCCTTCCACCACCCGGGCAAGGCCGCGCACCAGCTTGGCGGGGTTGATGGTCGCGACGTGGGGCGCATAGATACCGCCATAAGGCTTGGCGATACGGATCTGTTCGGCCAGCTGTTGCGGGCTCAACCAGCGATAGTCATCTTCGGTGAGGCCTTGGGCGTAGAGTTTGTCCAGGTAACGCCGCAGGCTGTCTTCCTGCTCAGGGTAGCGCGCGGCGCAATACAGGGCGCCGCCCTTGCGGTAGTCGCACTCGATGCCTTCACGGGCCAACACCTGGGCCACTTCATCGGGAATGCCGTGCAGCAGGTCAAACGAGGCGCGACGCTGTTGCGGGGCAAGGCCAGCCAGCAGGCGGTCTTCGCCCAACAGATTGCCCATCAACCAGCCACCGTTGCGACCCGACGCACCGAAACCGGCAGTCTGTGCCTCGATAATCGCAATTTTCAGCTCAGGGGCCTGGCGTTTCAGGTAGTAAGCGGTCCAAAGGCCCGTGTAACCGGCGCCGACAATGGCCACGTTGACGTCCAGGTCATGCTCCAGCGACGGCCGCGCCCGCAGCGGGTCGTCCAACTGGTCCATCCATAAACTGATATTGCGCCATGCCGGCATGCCAAGCTCCCCTACCTCGTTTCGATAGGGGCGATCCTAGAGCGCTGTGTTATTGGCTGTCTTGCGCGCGTGCACGCAGGGAAATTTGTTTGACGTAGGCTTTGGGCGATTGACCGGTGTGCTGGCGAAACGCGCTGTAGAACGCGGACAGCGAATTGAAACCGGCGGCAAACGCCAGGTCATCGACTTTGATCGGTGGCAGGGCTTTATCCAGTGCGGCCAGTAAATGCTGGAGCCGGGCCTGGTTGACGTAACGGTAGAAGCTCTGCCCGAGCACTTGGTTCAACAAGTAGGAAATCTGATTGCGGCTGTAGCCGCATTCCTTGGCGACCCGCTGCAGGTCCAACTCCGGATCCAGGTAGGGTTGCTTGAGGTCGAAATATTGCTGCAAATCATTGGCCATATGCCCCAATTGCTGGGGCGACAGGCCCAAGCGACTGACCGTCGGACGCATGGCCTGGGTCGGCTGCTCATGCACCAGCGACGCATATTCATTGACCCGCCAGATCAGCCCATCGCGCACGGTAATGGCTTCGCTAGTGCGAAACGACACCAGGCCCTGGCCGCCGCGCAAAGTAATGCGGTACTGGATAAACGCCGTGTCGCCGTCGGCGCGAATGCGGTCGATGTGTTCAATGGCCTCATCGGCACCGCGAGGCATGCTGGCTTGCAGGTACTCCCGCAGTTCGGCGTAACCCACCACGCGGTTCTGGAAAAAGTCGTGGTATTGGATGTGTGGATGATAGTAGGACATCACCCCATCAAGGTCTCGATGGCGCCAGCATAAGTGGTGACGCAAGACCAACTCGCCGGTGGCTTGAGTGTTTTGACAATCATCGTCTGGGGCAATCTCGGGCATGTAAGGCTCTGCGACGAATAAACGGCTGAGATTGCCGAATTTTACGGGGCGCTTCAATGGCCAATGGGTACTTCCGATTAAGGGCCAGATGACCCACATCAACTTATCGGAAAGGAACCGCCGAACGGGGCATAAAAACTCACCTTGTACTTGCGAACGAATGCTATTTTGAGGTTCTTCGATGCCACGACCAGTGAAGGTTATGGCCCCCTCCGGCGAGCTAAAGGAAGCGCTCAATGAACAAGGTGGGCAACATGAATAAAGTGACGTTCCCCAACGCCTGCCAGCTGATGCGCTGGCATTTTCATCCGATGGGCTTCGAGGGGAGCATGGACGCCCCCGGCAGTATGGTCGCCCGCCTGTTCGACCGTGCCAGCGGCGAGACGTTGATCGCCATCGCCGGCATCCCCTGCGCCACCGTGATGAATGCCAGCGATGTGGAGCGCATCATCGAGGCGGTCGAGGATGAACTGGCGAGTTTTGTGCCGTCGCTGTCTTTGCGGGCCTGAGCACGATCTATCAGGCAACGAATAACCAATGTGGGAGCCTGCTCCCACATTTGGATTGCATTCACTCTCTAGCTGCGTTGATCATCAAAGAACGCCTTTTTGCCATCTACCCGCTCCGACGCCCTTGGCACATTCACGCCTTGGCCTTCCGGTTTCTCCACATACCAATAACAATGGCTGACCGCACGGGTAATGCCGACATAGGCCAGGCGCAGTACTTCGTCTCTTTGCGCATTGTCATACGGCTCGCTGTCACCGTCCTTGCCAAGCCCGGCCATGCGGTAGACCTGGTTCTTGTAAGGCGAACTGGTGACATGCTGGCAATCACCAAGCAGAAAAACAGCATCCGCTTGCAGACCCTTGGCACTGTGATAGGTCAACTGCTTCAACCTGCGGTCCTGTGGAGGCAAACTAGAATCCACATTAACTACAGACTGAATATGCTCTTGTATCAATAACTTATCGCTACTTTTTCGATAAAGCATTAACACTGAATCACCTTTTTGATAGCGCTCCAGCAACTGCCGCCCGAGCGCCGCATCGTCCCGCGCCAGCACCATGACAGGTACCAGTGCCTTGGGTTCGCCACTGGCCTTGGCCTTCTTACCCGGGATCGCCGGCGCGGCACGCACAATATGCTCGGCGGCGTCGATGATGTGCTGATGGCTGCGGTAGTTCTCACTCAACATCACGCGAGTGGTGCTCGGCGACGCAAATTCCTTGTTGAACGCCATGAAGTACTTGGGCGAACTGCCGCGCCAGCCATAGATCGACTGCCAGTCATCCCCCACGCACAGCAGCGACGAGCGTTGCGCACCCCGGCCCACGTGCATTGCCGGGCCACGGCTACGGATTTCGCGCAAGCTGGCACGAATCCACGAAACGATCTGCGGTGAGACGTCCTGGAATTCGTCAATCATCAGGTGCGACATCGGCCGCAACAGTGGATCGCTGAGCAACTTGAGGTTTTCCGGGGTGTTCTCGCCAAACAGCGAGAACATCCGGTTGTAGGTCATGATCGGCGGCGACTGGTCCAGCAAGTGGTCTTCCAGGGCCTTCCAGAAAATGCTCAAGGCTTCGAAGAAGAACCGGTCGGGGTCATCCTTGGCAAAGCTCATCTGGCCCACGGCGGTTGGCACGTCCAACCCGAGATTCTCGATAAACCCGGCAGCCATGACAAAGCTGTCCAGCAACGGCGCTGAGGCCAGCTCGCCTTTGACCTTGTAATCAAAGCCCGGCCCGGCAGTAGCATCCCCGACGAGGCTGCTCAAAAGACGCTTTGATGATTCATAACTATCTAGCCATATCATTGGCTTACGACAGAAAGCTTGAAACAAGGTGCGCTTAACCGCCCACTCCGCGCGTACTGCCAGTTTTGAATTCGGTCGGCTGATCTGGGCGTTCTCCCGCGAGTCGAAGCCCAGCACCACCCAGGCATCCAGCTGCGGGATGTAGCCGTGGCAGTGAAATTGCGCACCGTTGATTTCGAAAGTCTGGCGGCTGGGCTCGATCCCCTTGATCGGCCAGGCGCCCGCTTGAAACCACAGGTCTTCGATCACATCGCAGAGTTCTTCATCACGTTTGGCTGCAAGCTCCGTCACCGCCACGCGCTTCTGTACATCCGGATGATCGCGCTCCAGCTCCTTAAGTTGCAGGCCATGGCGGGCCAACGGCGCAATCAGCTCGCGAAAGCGCTCATGTCGGCCATGCAGCCGGTGGTAACAGGCATTCATCTGTTGGCGCTGGGCGTCGCTGATGCGCAGGTCGAATGGGTTGCTGTCAGCGTCTTCAAAACCGCTGCTGAGGTTCTCGAAGGCCTGCAACCGCTCAAAACCCGGCAGGCTGCGGACCATCGGCAAAATGCGCGAGTGAAAGGTGCGCACAACGGCCTGGGCTTCTTTGAAGCCAAGGGGTTGGCCCCACAGGCTGAGAATTTCCATGAGCTTGTTGATGAAGTCTTTGCGCGACTCGCGAGTGAAGGTCACCACCGTCATCGAGCTGAGTTCAAAACCCAAGTAATGGGTCAACAGCAGGATACGCAGCACCAACGAAGTGGACTTACCCGCACCCGCACCAGCAATCACTGAGGTCGAGGGTGTGTCGCTGAAGATCATCTTCCATTGCGCGGCACTCGGCTGCGCATGGGCCGGGAGCAAACGCGCCACGTCAGCCTTGATGCGTTTCTTCACGTCGGCGGTCAGGGGCAAGCGCCAATCGTCGAACAGGCTGTCATCCACGCCGGGGGCACGGTGCTCATCCGGGCGAAAATCACGAATCAGCAAGACCTGGCGACCTTCCTCGATACCGTCCGCCTTGCCCTCGCGGTAGCCATACTCCACACCGGCCTCATGCCCGCTGCGAAATCCGTCGGCCTGCCCGTGCAGCCAGGAAAACCGGTGCTGGGCACGCAGGCGCGTCAGGCCATGGCCAAACAAGCGGGCTGCGAGCCGTTTCAGCAGGGGCATTTCGGCTAATGGGCGAAGTTCTGGGGGCAGATCAGGCGTTTGTTGCGGCACGCGGACTCCAGCGATGAGGTGGTTTTAGCGAATGCGCCATGGTCGCCGGAATCGGCGTTCAGTTCCAGCCAATTGCTTTGACGTCATGCAGTTAGGCGATGAAGTGAAAGTCAAAACGCCAGCAAGCAATCGAATTAATGGATAGGAATCCGGCACTTTTTACGCTTTTTATCGATCATGTACTGCTGGATCATGGGCACCATCAACAGGAGACGATCATGCTTGAACTTCGACCTTTCAACACGCTGGGCGGCGCCCACCATGGCTGGCTTGACGCCCATCACCACTTCTCATTCGCCGAGTACCACGACCCCAGCCGCATGCACTGGGGCAACCTGCGGGTGTGGAACGACGACATCATTGCGCCAGGTACCGGCTTCCCGCAGCACCCGCACCGCGACATGGAAATCATCACGTATGTGCGTGAAGGCGCTATCAGCCATGCCGACAACCTGGGCAATAAAGGCCGCACCGAGGCTGGCGATGTGCAAGTGATGAGTGCCGGCACCGGGATCGCCCACAGCGAATACAACCTGGAAGCCACGCCGACCAAGATTTTCCAGATCTGGATTATCCCGAATGAAAGCGGCCTGCCGCCTTCCTGGGGTGCCAAGCCCTTTCCGAAGGGCGATCGCGAAGGTTTTGTGACCTTGGCCAGCGGCAAGACCGGTGACAGCGAAAGCCTGCGCATTCGCGCCGATGCACGTCTGGTGGCGGCAAACCTGAAAGCTGGGGAAAGTGCCGAGTATCGGCTGGACGCCGGGCGCCGGGCGTATCTGGTACCGGCGACGGGGGTGATTGAAGTCAATGGCTTGCGTGCGCAAGCTCGAGACGGTGTGGCGGTTGAGGATGAGCAGGTGTTACGGGTGACTGCGATTGAAGACAGCGAGATCGTGTTGGTCGACCTGGCCTGATCTTCAGCCCTGGCCACACTTAAAGTGTGGGAGCTGGCAAGCCAGCCCCCACATTTACAGCCGTGTGTCAGTTAGCAGTAATCGCACCGTCAACCAGCACTTGAGCTTCTTCCACCAGTTGCTTGAGGTGATCTTCGCCAATAAAGCTTTCGGCGTAGATCTTGTAGATGTCCTCGGTGCCCGATGGCCGCGCGGCGAACCAGCCGTTTTCGGTCATCACTTTCAACCCGCCAATCGCCTGGTTGTTGCCCGGCGCATGGCTGAGAATCTGCTGGATGCTTTCCCCGGCCAATTGCGTGGACGTGACCTGCTCCGGCGACAGCTTGCCCAGCAAGGCTTTCTGCGCCGGGGTGGCCTTGGCGTCGACGCGAATCGCGAACGGCTCGCCCAGGGCATCGGTCAAGCCACGATAAATCTGGCTTGGGTCCTGGCCTTTGCGCGACGTCATTTCTGCCGCCAGCAAGGCTGGGATCAGGCCGTCCTTGTCAGTGCTCCACACGCTGCCGTCCTTGCGCAGGAACGAAGCACCGGCGCTTTCCTCACCGCCAAACCCCAACGAACCTTCGAACAGGCCATCGGCAAACCACTTGAAGCCCACCGGTACTTCATACAGGCGACGACCGATACGCGCAGCGACGCGATCAATCAGGCCGCTGCTGACCACGGTCTTGCCCACAGCTGCGTCGGCACGCCAGTCAGGACGGTTCTGGAACAGGTAATCAATGGACACCGCCAGATAGTTGTTCGGCGCCAGCAGCCCGCCGGACGGGGTGACGATGCCGTGACGGTCGTGGTCCGGATCACAGGCGAAGGCCACGTCGAAACGCTCTTTGAGGCCAATCAGGCCTTGCATCGCGTAGCTGGAGGACGGGTCCATACGGATCTGACCGTCCCAGTCGACGCTCATGAAACGGAAGGTGGGGTCGACTTCGGTGTTCACCACGTCCAGGTTCAAGCGATAGTGTTCGGCGATTGCCGACCAGTAGCGCACCCCTGCTCCGCCCAACGGATCGACGCCCAGACGCAGGTCGGCGCTGCGGATCGCGTCCATGTCGATCACATTGATCAGATCAGCCACGTAGCTGTTGAGGTAGTCATGACGATGGGTGGTGTCGGCTTTGAGTGCCTGCGCGTGGGTGATGCGCTTGACCCCTGCCAGTTTGTTGGCCAGCAACTCGTTGGCCTTGGCTTCGATCCACTTGGTCACGTGGGTATCGGCCGGCCCACCATTGGGTGGGTTGTACTTGTAGCCGCCACTTTGCGGCGGGTTGTGGGACGGCGTGATGACGATGCCGTCCGCCAGGCCGCTGGTGCGGCCACGGTTATAGCAAATGATGGCGTGGGAAATCGCCGGGGTGGGCGTGTATTCATCGCCTTCGGCGAGCATCACGTGCACGCCATTGGCGGCCAGTACTTCCAGGGCGCTGGCACCGGCAGGTGTCGATAGCGCGTGGGTGTCCAGGCCGACGAACAATGGACCGTTGATGCCTTGGGCTTCGCGATACAGGCAAATGGCCTGGCTGATGGCAAGCACATGCCATTCGTTAAAGCTCAGCTCGAACGAGCTGCCACGGTGCCCGGAAGTACCAAAGGCCACGCGCTGGGTGGAGATCGCTGCATCAGGCTGGCCCGTGTAATAGGCCGTGACCAGTCGCGGGATATCCACCAGCAACTGGGCTGGCGCCGGCTTGCCCGCAAAAGGACTGATTGTCATGCATAAACCTCGAAAAGAAGGGTTTGGAAAAAACGACAGTTTACTGAGAGTTGGACTACTGCGCGACGGTATCTATCCCACATCACCAAGAGAAATTTCACGCACTTAATCGATCTGCGCCTGCCGCAATGCTTCGCTCAGGGCCGTTAGGGCAGCCTCCAGGTTGGGCTGCCCATGAAAGGTGTGACTCAAGCGTAAGTGCTGGTGATGCAGGCCACCGACGCTGAATAGCTCACCCGGCGCCACCACCACCTGCCGGGCCAGCAAATACTGGAACACTTGGCGCATGTCCACCGTTTGGGTAGAGCCTAACCAGAAGGTGGCGCCGCCAACGGGCATTCGATAGGTCACTTGTTCACCCAGATGCTGGTCCAGACGCCGACTCATCTCCCCCGCCTGTTCGCGTAGCAACTGACGCAAGGCGCGCAAGTGCTGGTCGATTCGCCCGCTGTGATACAAACGGGCAATCGCGCGCTGGCGAATCGCTGATAGCCGGAACGAGCGCAACAGGAACTGACGCTGCAATTCGCTGCTCATGTGTCGGGATAGCGCGTAACCATAAGGGGCTTCAGGCCCGAGTACTTTCTCGAAAGAGGAAAATACGATCAGTCGCTCTGGGTTCACCAAGTCACGCAACGCCGTCTGGGCCGGTTTGAAACTCAACTCACCATAGGTGTCGTTTTCCAGCAGCCAACAGCCGTATCGATCAAGCAACTGCGCCACCGCCTGTCGGTCGTGAGGTGACATCGCAACCCCTGATGGCTGGCTGCTCACTGACGACAGCACGACCAACTGCACGGACTCGTCGCGCAGCATCCCTTCTAGCGACACCAAATCCAGGCAGCCATCATGTGTCCAGGGCAATTCGATGAGGCGTACCCCGCAATCCTGCAGCAGACGCAGGATCAGCCAGTCGCAGGGCGACTCGACAATCACCGCGGTACCTCGCAGCCCCAGCACCTCGATCAGGATATCCAGCACACCGCGCAGGTCTGCGCCGATATAGACGTCGTCGGCTTGCCAGCAGCGGGTCGGCGACGAGGTATAGCGAGCCGCCAACGCCGCCCGCAGCTCCCATACTCCGCACGGCTGGGACCAGGGCTGCAAATGGCATGGGTATTGGCGCACCAGTTCTCGCTCCAGCCGCAATAACGTGCCATCCAGGGACGCCAACAACGCAGGCTCATCGCCGCTGAGTACCACCATGCCAGGACGCCGGGCGGCAACATAGAGGCGCTCGAGCAAATCCTCGCCTGGCCACGCCAGAGGGTTCCCGGCAAGGGGCCAGGCGTAATAGCCCGACTTGGCCACCGAATAAATCCTGCCCTCTTTCTCAAGCAGCGAATAGGCATATTGGACAGTGGAGATCGACACGTTCAACCGCTCGGATAACTGCCGCAGAGACGGCAGTTTCACCCGGGTATCGGTACTGACCTCGTTAATCAGGTTGATCATGTAGCGATAAACTGCCTGATAGGCAAAATCCGCCTGTCGAACGCCACGCAGCGTCATCGTCCGGACAGCTGAAAGACCATGTCATCGTTGGCCATAGGTCTCTCATGACTACGGCTGCATACAGCACTGCCCAAGCCGAGGGTCACCGGCCGTTTGCGGTACAAGTGCTGGAGCAAAGGCAGCGGCAACCCACTGGTGTCGGTCACCCACTGCTGCAGCATCTCGGCGGCAGGCTTGCCCTGTAGCACCTTGTGCAGTTCGGGCAGTGCCACCAGCATGCCCGGATGGCACTGGCGCAAGTAACCTTCCAGTCGTTCGCCGTGATGGATGAAAGGCGAAAACAACAGGCAGACCAGTTGGCTTTCATCCAGACCGAAGAACTGCTGGGCGAAACTGGCCGACTGGGTGCGCCCTTCATGACTGATGGCCTGGAGCACCCACTCTTCGGGAACCTGTAGACGACGCAGGTACTTAGCCGCCTGCTGAATGAACACTTCGACACCTTCTTCGTAAGCCATCTCCCGCAGACATTCGGCCTGCAACCCTCGCAGGTGCGCCATTAACATCGGATGGGCGTAGGCCGGATGGCTGAAATGAAAGCCCAACGGGTCCGGGGTATAGGCCATGAAGTCGGCAAGCAACGGTGTACAGCCACGACCAATCCCCGCCACAAGGTCGGCAATCCCGATATATGCCAGGTGGCGGTGCCCGCCCTGACTGGCGTCTGCCTTCGGCACATAATGCTCGCCGTACAGATCACGGTAGAAGTCATCGCTCCACCCATCCATGCGCGCGAACAACCCATTGAGCGATGAAGAGCTGTCCGCTGGAATTACAACGCCTGCTGCCTGGACGGTCTTTTTCAGCCAAGCGAGGAGCTGGCTCTGCTTGCGCGCCGAATCACCGCTGACCAGCGCATGCACCCCGCCATTCCAGGTGCTGACACGCTGATAGAAATCCCCCAGGGCCAAGTAGGTATCGTTACACAGTGTCGCGCAAATATCGCCGGAGGTCAGATGCCCCACCATCAACATGTTGCGTTGACGGGTTTCGCGCCCGAAGGTGGACGCCGGGCGCTGGTGGTTAAAAGGCAGCACCTCTTCATTTTCCACCATCAGTAGCTCAACCCTGGGGTCATCGTGGAAAAATAATCGACTGTAGCCACGGTGGAGCGTGTCGAGGGTGCCCTGAGTCATGCCTGCATGGCGCAACGTGGCGACCCGCAGTTGGAACGTCTTGGGCGCACGTCCGGCGATGGTCAATTGCGCAGCACGCAGCAATGCCAGGGTATAACTGCTGACTTCACCGCCCCCATGGGCCAGCAGTATCCGGAAATCGCCCATTTGTTCCATGCCGCCTGCGGCCACGACAATACGCTGGATCAGCAATTGAAGTGCTGTGCGCTCTGCGCGATTGAAGTGCCCAATCAACCGTTGCAAAACTTGCTGATAAACATAATTCATAGCCTGCTCGTGAATAGCGCTCATTGTTCTACTACCTGAGTTGAAATATCAGTTTCAAGCAACTGCTGACAGTACTTGCTCGTTCTATTACGTCTCTAAGAATGTCGCTTCGGCATAGTGTTCATGACAAACAGACACTAGCACCTTGCAACAAAACGACAGGGACTGCTTACTTGGCCACCCCTGGAGATCCATCACCTGAAAAGGCCGCGGGCCAAGCGCCCAGAGCATTGATAGCGACAACCCTAGGAATATTCCGACAACTTCCTACGGCGCTTTAACCCTGAACTCAAAGATTTATCCGACAAATAAAGCTCGCCAAACTTCGATACCCGCCTGCTTATTGATTGGGACCTGCCTTGGAAACACCCATATCCTCGAGCCCAAGCAGATGCAGCGTTATTAATGACAGGAACTACCCGCAGCGATAGTAGAGAGTCAATCATTACTCAATCCTTGAGATGAAAGTGAAGACCCAATTATCAGGACTGGAATAATGATTAACAGATACAGAACCTGGGCGAAAACCAGTTCAGATAACTACCAGGCAATGCGCTGGTAAGGCACACACAACAACGCCGCACTGAGATTCAGGGCGGCGCCAAGGGGAAAGGTATCGTTTACAGGACCGAACGACGAATGCACGCTTCAGACAACGCGCGGGGAAAGCCCTGTCAAATGGCGCATTTGCCCCATGCGCCCGGGGTTTGGAGTAATCGTTTGCGAATACTCCTACACCTCAAACAGCTTCAACCTGCAACGCAACGCGCTCGCGGCACGGGCATTCGTCCATATAACGGTGCGCTTCCACGAACTGATTGAACGGAAACACTGTGGTTTTCAGCGGCACCAGCACACGGTCAGCGGTCAGTTGGTTGATGTCACGCAAGGCGCGTTGCAAGGCGACCTGATCCTGGATAATGCCCAGTTCCGGTTTGCCGGTGAAATTGCCGATGCAGTGCACAAAGAACTGAATATTCTTCTGGAACGCCGCGCAAGCCGGGAAAGGTGTCTGGTTGCCGCCTTGCAGGCCGTAGAGCACCAGGCTGCCACGCGGCGCCAGTACGTCACCGAGCAACGACATCTGCGGGCCGCCCAAGCCATCGAACACCACATCAACGCCGCGGTTATCGGTGAACTTGTTGATTTGCATCAGCAGGTCCTGCTCTTCGGTGACGATCACCTTCTCAGCCCCAAGGGACAACAGGTACTCGCGTTCGGCGCTGTCTTTGGTGGCAGCAATCACCCGCACACCCAGGGCTTTGCCCAGTTGCACGAACGAAGGGCCAGCGCAGTGACTGGCGTCGGTTACCAGGGCAAATTGGCCGGGTTTGACCCGCGCCAGATCCACATAGGCAAAGTAGGCAATCAGCAGCGGCGTGTAGTGCACGCTGGCTTCAATCGGGCTCAAGACGTCGGGATAACGGGTCAATGCCGAACGGGGCAGGACGATCTGCTCGCCATACACCGGGTAATCATTGGGGCTCTCGGCCGGAAAACTGGCCACTTTATCGCCCACTGCCAAATCATCCACGCCGTCGCCGAGGGCTACAACCACCCCGGCCATCTCATGGCCAAGGCCTGATGGCAAACGTGCATGGGAAGACGCCAGGTTCTGGCGCCACAGAATGTCGTACCAGCTGATGCCAATCGCGTCGACACGCACCTGCACTTCGCCCGGTGCGGGCTGCGCGGCTACATGCTCTTCGCACTTGAGCACCTCGGCCGGACCAAACTTGTGAAAACGAATCGTGCGGGACATCGCAAACCTCGTCAAAGTAACCTCTAATGCCATGAACTCTATCTGGGCTTTACGGGTAAGACCACCGGTCGCCGTTAATAGTCGACATGCCTGCCATTGATTCCGCATCTGAGGAATTGACCTCAGCGCTTGTAAGAAAACTCAATTAGCCGGTGCAGAGTACCAGCCTTTCCCCGTAAGATTCATGCCGGTCATGCTTCTAAATGGAATCCAAGGGGTTCTTATATGGCCGCTCTCGTCAAGTTTGCTGACTCTTCCAGGACACAAGATGAACCGTAACGACCTGCGTCGTGTCGACCTTAACCTCTTGATCGTATTCGAAACCTTGATGCACGAGCGCAGCGTGACCCGCGCCGCCGAGAAACTGTTCCTCGGCCAGCCGGCCATCAGTGCGGCATTGTCGCGCCTGCGCGGGCTGTTCGATGACCCACTGTTCGTACGTACCGGGCGTAGCATGGAGCCATCGGCCCGCGCCGTGGAAATCTTCGCCCTGCTCTCCCCGGCCCTGGACTCGATTTCCACCGCCGTGAGCCGCGCCGCAGAATTCGACCCGGCCACCAGCACCGCGGTATTCCGTATCGGGCTGTCCGACGACGTCGAATTCGCCCTGCTCCCCCAATTGCTCAAACGCCTGCGTGCCGAGGCCCCCGGCATCGTGCTGGTGGTACGCCGCGTCAATTACATATTGATGCCGAGCCTGCTGGCCTCCGGTGAAATCTCCATCGGCGTCAGCTACACCACCGACTTGCCGGCCAACGCCAAACGCAAGGTGCTGCGCCGCAGCCTGCCGAAACTGCTGCGCGCCGACAGCGTGCCCGGCTCATTGAGCCTGGACGACTTCTGTACCCGACCTCACGCCCTGGTGTCGTTTGCCGGTGACCTGAGCGGGTTTATTGATGAAGAGCTGGAAAAACTCGACCGCAAACGCCACGTAGTGCTGGCCGTGCCGCAGTTCAACGGGCTGGGCACGTTGCTGGCGGGCACCGATATTGTTGCCATCGTGCCGGACTACGCCGCTGAAGCTTTGACCGCAACCGGTGGGTTAAGGGCTGAAGAACCACCACTGCCGGTGCGCACGTTTGAATTGCACATGGCGTGGCGTGGGTCCCAGGACAACGATCCGGGTGAGCGGTGGTTGCGGTCGCGGATTCAGATGTTTTTTGGCGACCCTGAGAGTCTTTAGGCGTTGTCAGGCAGGGTGTTAATTTGATCATTTCTGGTTTTTCATAGGCCATGGAGGTCTACACACTTCCAGAGGATGAAATACTTGGGGGCATATCTGAGGGCATGTATTGGGAACGTTGAAACAGATGCCCCCAGTTCAAGGTCCAACACACCCCTTCGCGAAATATCACTCGCGGTTGCTCTCAGCCGCCGTAGAGCGCTATACAGCTACCTCGTTGCGCTGGAGGCCTTGTCGCTAAAATGGTCGCTTGAAGCTATCCTCGCGGATAAGCTGCCAACTTCCGACTACTGTCATAGCTACAAGTCTTTAACTTATCATTAGAATGGCTGGCATCACATGGCTCGCACCCCCAAACCTTTGTTCGAAACTTATGATATTTTTATCGAACAAGAAAATGCTGCGAGATGCGGGCATTACTGTTGTTGTCGGACTCTTGGCCGAGGAAGCCGTTAAGGACTTGGGTGGTTTTTCGTAAACAAATCAGGTGAATCAGTGGATCGCAACGATGAATAGATCGCTAACCAGCAGCTTAGTATCGCCTTCGGCTATATCCACGCACCTGGCTTAGCTCGTGGACTTTATCGTAAATTATTCGATTGGCTCAGCCGCCGCACGGCCTGATGATTCAAGCCATCAGGCTCGCGCGTGGTTTGCATTGATATAGGGCGGCTCACCTATTATTGCTAAGCGTTACCTGACAATCATCTTATGTCTTTACTTCGTCGTCAGTCCGTCGAACTGACCGAACCAACTGCGCCAAATCGACTTTTCCATTTGCCGACAATGGAAGGCTGTCGAGGAACTGGATTTGGCCGAACATGTAGTCAGGGTCGACCTCTTGCTTCAGCCACGCCTTCAAAACGCATTCGGTATCTCTGCCTTTTTCCGTTAAAGACACAAACAGCTTCGCGACCTCGTTTCCTTCATCGTCTGTAATACCGACTACGGTACAAAGCTCCACTAATGGATGGCGGTAGACAATAGCTTCCAAGTCACGTGGGTAGAGGCAAAAACCGCGCTGTTTGATAAGGTCTTTGCTTCGCCCTTTAAAATGCAGTAACCCCTCTTCGTCCTGAATGAACAGATCTCCCGTCGCCAGCCAATTATCATCGCGGTACAGGCCATTGTGCAGGCGTGCACCTCCATCGTTGTCTTGATTGAAATATCGTTGGAATACAGAGACCCCGCGGACAAACAAGGTGCCAACTACACCTCGAGGCACCTCTTGCAGGTACGTAGTATCATCATGTTCCCTTACCTCGTGAAAAACTTTGGCATCCAGCCCCGGCATCGGTATGCCTACCGAATCGGGAGATTGCGCAAGCTGCTCAGCGGGCAGGTACGACACACGCTTGGATTCAGTCAGGCCATACATCTTGACAACCTGTGCATCCGGAAAGCGCCGATCGAGGCCAAGTGCCGTGGGTACAGGCAACACCCCTCCAGTACTGGTGATCAAACGCACGCCTCGGACTTCGATACCAAATTTGTCCAGGTACTTGTGAAGCGCGGTAGCGAGTGCAGGAATGAGTGGAAGCACTGTGACCTGCCGTTCCTCAACCAGCTTCAACAATGAAAGAGGGTTAATACCGCGTGAGCACATTACCAATCGACACTCGGTGGCCAGGCAGAAAAGCAGTTGGTAAAGGCCATAGTCGAAGGAAAGCGGCGAAATCAACAAAACCGTGTCGCTCCTACCTATCTTTAAATAGGCCAGGATCGAGCGTATCGAAGAAATCACGTTTGCGTGGGTAAGCATAATTCCCTTTGGCTTACCGGTACTGCCCGAGGTGTAAATGATCAGCGCCAAGTCTACTCCGGTGAGGCCAGGAGCAGTCAGGTAGCGAAAGGGAGACGGCATCAACTGTGCGCTGTCCGGTCGTTGCAATCTCAGCTCTCCTGTGGCCGGGTTAAGCACATAGTCAGCTACACAGTCATCAGCAATCCCCTGCAACGCTGAAGGGGCTACATCACTCTTCACTGGAACTACGACCCCACCGTGGTACCAGACAGCCAGCAACGCAGCGACCGTCTCCAGGCTGTTCGAGACTCGAACCACAACCCTACTTTGGTGACGGATCGCAGCACAGTTCTGCACCATTGCCTCCAAGCAGGGATGTAGGCAATCACCGTTTTCTTGATCAGTACTGATCTGCCCGCTCCAAGTCCCCTGGATAAGGCCAGCCACCAAGTCTTTCAACGTAAAAATGCTATCCATTAACGGTCACTTCCATTTAAACGTTTTGACGGCAATGACGAAAAGCACCAAGCACATCGCCAACAGGACAACAAGGCTGGGCATATTGCTGGTCAGCCCCTCGTTGTAATAGAGCTGAGCTTCCAACAGATCAAAAAGGTGGCTCGCGGGCAAGACTTGCGCGGCATTGATGAGCCAACCAGGGAAAAAGGCTTTTGGAAATGTGGAACCACTGAGAAAAAGCATGACCAGAAAGATCGCGTTGGCGGTCGCTGTAGCCGTGGGTGGGTGAGCGCACAGGTTGGCGATAATCAAACCAATCGAGCAGAACAACACAGTGGCGACCACTGTGAGGAAAGCGATAGCGAAGAAGTTGCCATGGGGCGTAACCGAGAACAATAACGTTGAGCCTGCATACACCAACGCCATGCCCAGGATGACAGTCACGAACTGACGCAGGATCAGTGCAGCCAACACCTGCGCTGGTTGCAGGTCAGTCAGTTTGAGTCGCTTGTATATGCCCGAATGCAGGTCTGCCGACAGCACAGTAGCCAACGCGAAAATACCACCGGACATCATCGTCAGCACATAGACGCCCGTGACCGTTATCAGCCTGGGATCGCTACCTGTGGCGTCCGACTTCCCGCTACCACCGAATACTGAAAGCATCAATAACAGCATTGCCACCGGGTAGACGAACGACCAGAATAAAGCGATCCTGCTGCGTGAGGCCAGTACGCACTGAGCAACGAAAAAGCTTATGAATAACCTCACGACACCGCCTCCTCGGTTATTTTTACAAATACACTTTGCAGAGACTCTTTTCCGATTTCGATCCTCGACAAAGGGTAAAGATCGCAAAGATCGCTGAGCTTGCGCATCACGTCAGCATCGATAGCTTGCACATTGAATGAACAGACGCCGTTAATTAACTGTACGTTCGCAAAACCATAGGCTTCTATCGCAGGTATCGCCACATCACCCTTGAAGCACAACTCGACATTGCACCGATTATTATACCGGCGAATTATATTTTGAGGTGTATCAGTCACCACCAATTCGCCTTTACTCAATATGGATACCCGGTCCGCCAGCGCTTCCGCTTCCTCGATGTAATGCGACGTGAAAATAATAGTCTTCCCCTCTTCTTTTAGAACACGAATAAGCTCCCAAATTTTGAGCCTTACTTGTGGGTCAAGCGCCGTGGTCGGCTCATCGAAGAATAAAATTTCAGGATCATTAACCAGTGCCAAAACAATTGCCAGCTGTTGTTTCTGCCCCCCCGAAAGATGCCTGAAGGTGCTGCCGAGCTTGTCCTTGAGATTCATCATCTCTAAATAGCGCGGAATGGCAGTTGAGGGCGAGCGGTAAAAGTTGCTGTAATACTTTATCAGTTCTCTGACCGTCAGCCGGTCGTAGTACATCTGGCTCTGAAATACCGGTCCGATTCGCGGCATTTCGGACACCTCCCCGCCCTTGTCGACATACTCAACGGTCCCCTCATCTATAGAGCGCAGGCCCATCAAGATTTCGAGAGCGGTCGTCTTGCCTGAACCGTTGGGGCCCAGCAGCGCGAAAACCTCGCCTCGTTCAACCGTGAGAGAAATACCTTTGAGTGCGTGCACATCACGATATCTCTTTACCAATCCATTTACGCGAATGACATTCACCGAATGCGCTCCTTCAGTGGGGACTCAAACAACCATCTCGAAGGCAATCATTTGGTTATGAATGTCCAAGAGTGAGGTCATCTCGTCAAACTCCAGACGAGAAGGGTCGATCTGAAAATCGCTGTAGATTTCCTCGCAGCCGATAATGACCTCGACGATATTGAGAGAATCAATGCCTATCTCTGACAGCGGAACGGTCGCGTCCACCGTTTCAGTCTTTACCGCCTCGGCGGTAATGTGTTGCAGTTGCTCCAGCAGCTCTGGGAATTCAATCATTGTTTCATTTCCGTTTGTCATGATGCGTCCTTAGAAAACATGGTTGGTGTAAGAAAGGCCCACCCCAACACCCTTGGATACCGAGCCGAACTCAGTACCTGTTGTGCCATGGAATGTATTAAAATTTAATGAAACTTCCGACGCGCCGCCTATTTCTCGCATCAGAGAAAACGAAGTCATGTAACTGTTGTCATCAAGGTTAAACATAACGCTGGGCTTCCATTGCAGCGCCCACTCATCGATGTACCCGGTATAAGATGGGTATACATAATTCCTTCTCAAGTACTCCTGTTCAAATAAACTATTATTCCCTACGATTGATGCGCCACCTTTTTGCGGAGCCGTTTGTTGAAAGCCTCGGCCATTATGAAAGTACTCCAGGCTAACTCTTCTTTTCTCATCAATGAAATGGGTCAAGCTGAGGTAAACGTCTTCGTAATTATCGACACCGCTGAGACTTTCCAACCGGATTCCACGCCGCCAAGGAGCCAGCATGCGCCGACGATCCACATCAACATGAACAGCTTCCAGTGAAAAAGTTATAGCGCCTGGTAAATTCCCGTCCATTACCAGGCCCTTTTTGCTGGAATAATCACCGTTGTGGCTATAAAGCAAGGATGCGCCTATCCAACCGCGGACACTGGCGCGCAAAGCGAATTGATTGCCATCGTAAAAGTGGTTGTCTTGGGACGACACCAGCATCGACAGATCTGCAGAACTGCCGATCAAGTCGTATCGCAACTGATCAACGCCGCGATAACGATAGGGGTTTTTTTGATCAATGTTCTTTGTCGAGAACCCGTTTTCAATCAAGTCCGCCGGGCGCCACTGAAAACCTGAACTCCAGCCAAGCACACGGCGTCCCACGGTGAGCGCCTGATCCCCATTGTCGGTTCGCTGCTGGTAGTAGTATTCCAGCGCGGTTAATCGGTTCTGGTACTCGTCATTTTGGGCCGACTTACGTTCCTCATAGTTGCCAACCAATCGCCCGGCCACCAACGCGGTGCTGTTCGGTTTCCAAGTGGCGGCCCCATCCAGAAACGCATCCTGCCTGGAACGATGCCCCCCCGCGTCACCGCCGACTCCTGGCAGGTATGTCCCTTGGTAGAGCGCGTCCAAGGTGCCCGACCATGCAGAGAAGGACGTGCTTTCAACCGCCGGCAAACCGGAAGTCTCATTCGCCGCAAACGGATCAACCAACGCTAGACCTGAAGCCGCGCTCTGCACCAATGGGGCTTCGACTTCTCCCCTTTCCTTACCTGAGACAGCGGCGCCTGCATTGCCCGCGACAGTCATCAGATAACACAGTGCAACCAACCCATGCTTTGACATCTCGCTCACCTATCGGCCCACGGGGAAGTGAGCCGACTGGATCTGCGTAAAGTCGTCGTCCACCAAAGAGATGGCGTTCAACTTCGCGTCCAGGATTGCGATTTCATAACGGAAAAAGAACCGCATGGCGTACAGTTTGCCCTGGTAGAAATCCGCGTCGGTTGCACTCGGCGAATCATCCAGCCCGGCCTGTGCCGCGAGCGCATTTTCGAGCAATAGCCAACCGACCAGCATGTCACCAAAAGCGCCCATGAACCGAGTCGCCATCAGGTAGATCTGCTCAATGTGCCCCGCCGAAAGCCAGGCTCCGAATGTTGCCAGTGTATTAGCGACCACCGTCAGTGCTCGCTCAAGCGCATCGAATTGGTCATTGAAGTGCGGGTAACTGTCACGGCGGTCTAGAACCATTCGGATCTCGTCCCGCAACCCGTTGAAGGCCTTGGAGGCCTTGCCCATAGCGAGCTTGGAGCGAATTAAATCGGCCGATTGAACGTAATTGGTGCCCTCCCAGATGCTCATGATCTTGACGTCTCGGCAGTACTGCTCGACGGGAAAGGCACTGGTATAACCGTAGCCGCCGTGGACCTGGATAGCGGTTTCACACACGCGCCAGGCTTGGTCCGAGCACCATGCCTTAACCACCGGAGTCAGCAGGTCCGCCAAGGCTTCATAGCGTTTTCGCAACACCTTGCTCTCGCCTTCAGCGTCACGCATGGCTGCCGCCAGCGAGGAATAGTGAGCTGCTTTCAAGACCAAAGCGCGCATCCCCTCCACCCTGGCCTTCATATCCATCAGCATTCGCCGCACATCCATGTGCTCAATGATCGGCAAACGGTTGGAAGGGACGGCCATCACGGCACGTACGCTGCTACCTTGTATACGCTCACGGGCGTACTCGACGGCGTTGTAATACGCTGAAGACGCAATACCCATTGCATAAGTGCCGGTGGCCACCCGAGCCAGGTTCATCAGCAGCATCAACTGTGACAGGCCCATACCTTCACTCTGCCCCAGCAAAGTGCCGTAGCAATGCCCCTCGGCACCGAAGGAAAGCTGGACCGTCGCGTTCCCCTTCAGGCCCATCTTGCCTTCAACCGCATCGCAGGCAACATGGTTGTACTCACCTGGCGTACCGTCCTCATTGAGCCGATAACGGGTCACAACGAAGCAGCTCAAACCCCGAGTGCCGGCAACCGCGCCCTCTACACGGGCGAGTACGAAGTAGACAATATTGTCGGTCAGGTCATGCATGCCCGAAGATATAAAGACTTTGCCTCCCTCTATACGGTACAAGCCGTTTTCCATAGGGATTGCTCGGGTGCGGATCGCGCCCACATCGGAACCTGCATCGGGCTCGGTCATCACCATTGAGGCGGTCATGGTCGGCGTCGCCAACGCCTGGCAAAATTGGTGCTGCTGCAAGTCCGTACCGTGCTTGAGCAGAAGATAGATGGCGCCGACGTTGAATCCCGGATAGACGCAGAATGCGGGGTCAGCCCCATACAGAATGCCGTATACCGCCTGATTGAGAACGTAAGGGGTGCCGGTGCCGCCCAATTCGGGCGGCGCGGAGAGAGCACACAGGCCAGCGTGCGTGTAGGCCTCCCAGACCTTTTTGTACACCGGTGGCGCAGACACCTGCACAGCGGAGACTCGCGTGCAGCCTTCTTTGTCGGCCAATTGATAGCTGCGTCCCAAATAGTCACGTGCGAACTTCGTCGCTGCATCGATCACTTGCTCGCACACAACCCGGTCGACGTGCGCAAACGCCTTCGATTGCAGCACGTTCTCTTGAATACGCAGCACCTCAAACAATTGAAAATGGATATCACGCTCGTCAAGCTTGAACGAGGACCGGTGCGCGGAAAGACACGACATGTCATTCATGGATGTTAGAGTCTCGCTGAGGCTTAGAAATGGCGGACGTTGAAAGACGGCGCAATATGGATATTGGCGAAGCAGTAGTAACCACGTAATGCCAGAGACCCCAGCACAACCCTGCGCCCGGCAAGCGTCAGCCGGGCATGCTCATGCAACACCGCAATCCAGGGATCACTGCCGAAGGCGTGCCCGTAAGTTGCGTGGCAGTCGCCCAGCAAGCTGAACTCTTTCAGCGAACGCCGCAGCGGGACTGACATATTGTCTGGGAAGAACGGCAGCGACAGGAGCTCGGACTGGAATTGCCGGGCCGCCTGTTTAGCCACACTGGCGAAGGCGATAATATTGTTGCCGCCGGCTGCGGCACCGGTCATGACAGGCGATGCCGACTGCTCATCTTCCATGAGAGAAAAGAACAGGGTCGTGATGCCAAACCCGGACTTCCCCCACGCCGGATTACTTTTCCACGTGGTCATTTCCATCGAATTCACGTCCAGAATAGAGATAGCAAATGAATTGGGACCGCCCTTGTTTTTCAAGTGGTGGCGCAGGCAATAGCCCCAGCAGGCACACTCGTAGGCGTGGGTAAAACTTGTCGGAACTTGATGTTCGGGTCCAAGCAGAGATGACGCTTCAACCGCGGCTGCGCTAAAGATCGAATCCATCATCGTGCTGCACAGGTAATGGTGAGCCACCGATGAATAACGCTCCTGGCCGATCGTCGCAACATGTCGCTGCAAGACCTCAGTGATTTCACGGGCGCTGCGTGCGATGTCCGCGGTAGCTGCATTCGATTCGACTGGCGAATAGACCATATCGGTCAGGCTGACCCTATACATGTTCGCGCTCCTGCTCATGCCGTCTGCCCTGCCCTTGCGGTGCAAGCAGCGCAATTATGCTGGCGGGCACAGGAAGAATGGTCCGCGAGCCACGTTCCAGGCAGACCATGCGCGTACTCAGTTGCAAGCACCGCTTCCCGGCCTTGGTGATGTCCGTCTCCCAGTTCAGCCCGGTACGATCAATGCTGCTCAAGCGCGTGTGAATGCAGACTTCATCCTCGAGGAAGATCGGGGCCAAGTACTTGGCGGTCAAACGCCTGACCACCATAGAGAACCCGTGCTCAGAGCCGATACGGCTCAACGCCATGCTCCGCTCACGAAACCAGGCGTGATAGCCGTACTCGGCAAGCTCGATATAGCGTGCGTGATGCATGACGCCACCGGCGTCGGTATCTGCAAAGGCTACGACATACGGGACCATGCTCACTCCACCTTGCTCAATACAATGGCCGCACTTTCGAACGTCATTGAGGTAAAGAGAATCAAGACCCGGGTCACGTTATTGGGGCACCGTTGCTCCCCTGGTCGCCATACCGTCTTGGTCCGATCAGCGATGGAGCAGGATTTTCCGTTCAATACAGCGGCACCAAGGTTCACCATCTGCGCAACGATGGCAGTGGGCGAATAGCCCAGGTGCATCGCGACAGATGTCACAGGAGGCTCTGCGTTCCCGAACAGCGCCTCCAGTGCGTTGCGCTCATTGGCCAGGAAAGCTTCAGTGCCCTGGCCGACACCAATTATCAGGTCGATTTCTTCGGGCGCTACACCAGATTGCGCCAACGCCTTTCGACCCAGTTCAGCGAGGCGCTGCCCGTTTCCGGACAAGGCATGGCCAACACCTTCCTGCCCCACTTCAAAAGCCAACACTTGGGCAAGTTTTGTCCCGTTACGGGCTTCAACCGCATCAGCTGACTCCAGCAAGGTCACACTGGCTCCTTCTGTCAGGTAAAAACCCTGGCCCATCTCCTCACCGTTGAAGCGTCCCAAGGCTCCAAACTGATCACATAGTTGGAGGGCCATGGGGGTATGTTCGTCGCTGGAAAGAGCAAAGATCCGTTCCTGGCGACCAAGCCTCACCATGTCCCAGGCCAGCTTCATACTGCCAAGTGGCCCACACAGAGTGGTGTTGAAACCTTTAATGCCAAACTTGATTGCCACCTCCCCCGCCGTTGCGTTGAGGGTTGTCAGTGGAAACTGAATGCTGCGCGCGTAACGCAGGCCTTCCTCATAAACGGAAAACATGTACTTCTCGACTGCGCGTTGCGCACCGTGTAGTAAGCCGACCACCAACCCGGTGCCGTAGCGTTGCTCGCCAACGAGCGCTTCGAGTTGGTAGCCGACAATCGCTTCGTCCATGGCCTGAAGCGCGAACTGTATGCTTGGGGAACTACGGCGACTGCTGCTTTTTTCCCCGTTTGGTGTAGGGGCCCTACCCAAATAGGTGCTGTACGCATCGTTGTTCTGCCGCGGCGCAAGTCCCGTACTCAACAGGTCCATCCAGTCAGAAGCAGTTTGTGCATAGGCGGTGTGCGCACCGTAGGCAGTCACGAACACCGCGCTAGCCTGGCGCTGCACACGAGCGAAGCGCCCGGCTTCACGTGCGATGACAAGTGAAGAGTTGTTGCCACCAAAGCCATAGTTGTTGCACAGGATGGTATTCACGGTTCCCGGTGCCTGATCGCCGTGCACATAATTCAGAGATGCACAGCCGTCACGCACGGTGGTGAAATGGTTGTTGGGCGCGCGGTAACCTCGCTCGGCACAGGCGACGCTGATGATGAGCTCAATGACACCGCTCGCGCCCAGGGTATGGCCGATGCTCGATTTGACACTGGCAATAGCAGTGTCGCTGCCGAACAGCCGGGCGACTGCCAGCGACTCGGGCACGTCGTTACTGTCGGTGCCGGTCCCGTGGGCGCTGATGTAATCAATGTGTTCAGCGGCTAAGCCCGCGTTCGCGAGGGCATGGGTGATAGCGGTGGCAATGCCCAGCCCATTTTCATCGACTGCGGTTGGATGGTAGGCATCCGACGAAAGCGCGTAACCGAGTACCTCGGCGTGATAGCGACCCTTGAGTTCGCCTTCGCCTAAATCTTCAAGGCGCTCAAGAATGAGCACCCCTGCCCCCTCTCCCAGGCTAATCCCGGACGGCGAGGAGAACGGTGCTGCGGGTGCCTTGCCGAGCACTTTAAGGCTGTTGAACCCAGCTGCAATAGTATCGGACAACGTATCGGTGCCGATCACTATGACCCGATCAGCCTGCCCGGTCGCCAACAAGTCGCGCCCGTACCCAACGGCAGTGTTGCTGGACGAGCAGGCGGACGAAACCGTCGCTTTAAGGCCCTTGAGCCCCAAGCGCCGGCAGACAATGGTCGCGACATGATCGACCAACCCGGCATAGATATCGTTCGGCGTCAGGGTTTCAACGGCTCCCGCCAGGGTACGTTTGATTACCTTCTCGCTATGCTGGATACCACTGTGCGAAGTACCGACCACTACCGCAGTGCGCTCGCTGTCCAGTCGGGTAGCGTCCAGCCCGGCATTGGCGAGTGCTTCTTCCATGGCCTTAAGGGCGAACCACAGACCCCGATCGGTGCTCGCGGTCAATACCGGGTCGAGGCCAAACGTATCGCCTGAAATAAACTCCGACGCCAAGCACGCCAATTGTTGAGCGTCGATGTTCGTGGACGGGACAATGGAGTGACGCCCCTCAAGGATCGCCTCACACACACTGGCCACGGATCGACCGAGCGGTGTGAAAATGCCCATTCCGGTAATAACGACAGGCGGCGCGCTGACAGATAAAGTGCTCATCAACAGATTCCCTCAGCGTAAATGACCGCCATCAACCTTGATGGTCGTAGCCTGTATGTAGCCCGGTTGCAGCAACCCGCACACCACGCGTGCAACATCCCCTGATGTGCCCATCGCGCCCAGCGATGCACTGTTCAAGATGGGTTCGAACATCACCGGTGAGAGACCCGCCACCATTTCAGTGGCGATGAAGCCCGGCGCCACGGCATTGACTTGCAGACCGGTGCGTCCGAACCGTCGGGCCAACAGTTGGGTGTACCCGATAAGGCCACCTTTGGTGGTGGCATATGGCACCTGTCCAGCCTTGCCGTAGACACCGGCCGCGGAGGCGATAAACACCACCGACGCCGGCAACGCTGCACGCAAGAGCGGGAGCAGTTGTTCGGTCAAGTCAATTGTGCCGACCAGATTTGCGTTCAGTACCCGGTCCACTGACGCGTCGTTCAGGGACAGAAAAGAGCCGTCGTGGGTGGTTCCAGCATTGTTTACAAGTACGCCGACCGACTCGAACGTATCAGCCACCCAAGACGAGAAGGTGTTGATCGATTCGGGGACCTCCAGGTCCATCTCGATGACGTCGGCGTCTAACCCTGCGCAGCGCAGCGTCTGTAACAATGCCTCTGCACTGCGAGTATCACTGCGATAGGTAACGACCAGGCGTGCCCCAGCAATATAGGGATCTCCGGCAAGCATCTGACGGGCGACTTCATCCACAATGGCTCTGCCGATACCACGGGTTCCCCCGGTAATGATCACTGCTTTCATATCGGTCTCTCAGATGTTGCAGGTCGAAATACCGCCGCCCAGAGGGATCACTCCACCGGTGGTAGCAAGGGCATTCAGGGATGCATACATGTGCAACGTTTCCGCCAGGCTGGCGGCGGGCTGGGGTCGGTAACGAAGCCCGTACACATGCAAATTGTCCCGTGCCAGGCGCACAGACTCCCTGGCGACGGTGCCCTCAGGGGGATGCATCATGAATAAATTGAGATAAACGTCCAGGTGAGCAACCTCCTTGGCCAGACAGCACACGGCAGCGGTCGCCGCCTGGTTCATCACCGGGTTGCACGGCACATCAAGACTCGAGTTGAGGCTATGGTCGCAGCACAACACCCAGATCCGCCCTCCGCCCCCCCTGGCCATATGTTGGGCACAGTGCTTGAGGGTGTGCAGCAAGGTCTTTGTGCGCCTATGCATGGCCTCAATGGCTAGGCGCGGGTCCGCTGCAAATTCCGCCAGCTCATCAAATCCATCGGTCAGATCCAGGAACACATTGCGATAACTCCCGCCAACGGCAGCCTGGCGTAATAGCGTTTTAAGTCCGTCCCCGTCGAGCACCGATACGAGTTCAAGCTCATCAACTTGCCCGCCATCGGCTCGTAGCCTGCTACCCAGCTCCATGGCGACAGCGCCATGGCCATTAATCAGTAGATGCCGCATAGGAGGTCTCACTCAAACAGCAACTGGCAGTCGGGCCTGGACCATATCGATCACGGCCGCAATGGATGCGAAGTGCTGTTCGATAAAGTCCCCTTCGATCTCTATCGGCTCCAGCCCATACGCACGTTCAAGGCCGACCAACAGGTCTAGCGCGTCCACGGAGTCCAACCCCAGCCCCCCCTCGCTCAGCAACAGGGTCTGCTCGGAGAAGTCCGTCGCGGTGTAACCATCATCGGCGAGCTCAAGACGCTCAAGGAGGATGGTGTGGACGATGTAGTGGAAGATTTTCTGGCGTTGATTACTCATGGTGAACTCTCTTTGTTGTGGAGAAATGACCAACCTGCCTGGCCGGCATCAGACTTTCTGGTACAGGGTGACGTCGAGCTTGGCGACCGTTTTGCCGTCGCAACGTGCGATACAAGCAAAACGGCAGAAACGTGAAGATGCTGTGTGCTGATCCGAGACCGGATTCAACGGGCGTGCCTCCATCTCAACAGTGGCGTCGGGCTTCACGGGTGCCGAAAACGATGCACGATCAATAGACACGATGAAGCCTTCCGACTTGCGTCCCAGCCGCTGGTTGAACCAGGCCCGACAAGACTGAGCCATGCTCTCCACCAAAATCACGCCCGGCACAATCGGGTTCCCGGGAAAGTGCCCGGCGAAGAAAACCTCGTCGCCGACATAGCGTGCCGTGGAGCGAATAACGCCCTCAAGCGGATAGAAGATGACGTCGTCCACAAAGCGGAAAGGCGCGGTCTGAACCAGAAAGGTTTCTACGTCGATGTGTTCCATTTCATCCCCTCAGGTAGATACCGACGTTGCCGGACACGGCAGGCTGATGAGCTGAGCGAATCTCAAAGGCGAAATCAAAAAGTACGTGACGCTCATCCGTCAGGCGTGACTCCAGATACAAAGGAAACTGCAGCGGTGAAAGCAACTTGCGCTGTACCTGGCTGAACGAGGTGATCATGCCCGGTCCTCCAGGCCGCTCCCTGCGCTCGCGCAGAATCAGCCCGGAGGACTGCGCCGCGAACTCCAACAAGGCGATCATCTCAATCGGATCGTTGTCCACGAACCGTCCTGGCATCGGTTGCCGATGCAACTCCGTGATTACACGCTCACGATCAAGGAAGCGGACCCTGTCGATGAACCGAAAAGGTATCCCCTGCGCCAAGGCGCTGATACGCGCTGCTGACTCCAACTCATCCATGTGCATCTCGCAGTCATCCATCATTTACCCACCAGTGCGGCTTTGGTGAAGAGCGCATCCGAATAGGTCGCGCGGGAGTACTTACCCATACGCATCCATACCGAACTGGAAGTCCGCAGGCTGTCCAGAATCACGATCTTTTCGACTTTTTCGCTGCCGTCGTACTGCTGGAACTCCTTGTACTGGATGGTTTTCAACAGGCGTCCAGACGCCGTGAAATGACGGGTTTCCACGGGCCGGTCAGTGTCCAGGTCGTAGTCCAGCTCAATGCGTGCGTAGGTCTGTGCACTGTCATTGGCCTTCAGGTTCAACTGCAGTCGATTACCTGCACCCGCCCGGCTGCTGGATAAAACGGTGTACCCCTTCAGGTAGGAAATATTCAGCACATCTGCGATGGACGCCGCTCCGAATACGCGCTGCAGTGGCGCTATACGAATCACATTCGAACTGTTGGGAAGGTAAAGCCACAGGTCGCGATCGCGAAGCAGAGTCTTGCGCCCCAACTGGTTTCGGGGAGCCAACACTTCAACGAGGGCGTAACCCTTTTCACTGATCTTCACATCCAACTGGTGCTGCTCGGAGGCTTTGCCATTTTCCACCGTGATGACTTCGGCGGAAAAATTGAACCCTGTTCCTCTAAAGCCACGCAGGTACTCCATATTGCCCAAAACCCGCATCACTTCTGATGACGACGAGTCTGCCGATGCGATTTTCGGGCCGAAGATCACCATCACCAGAACCGCCAGGCGGGCCCAATGTAAAATGCTATTCACGGTCTACTCCTTTAGCGTTGCATCGCTTCGTTGATAGGCAACTTGCCGGCTCGATACGCGGGTATCAGGCCGCCAACGAACGTGGCAACCAGCGACAAAACGGCGGGCAACAACAGGGTCTTCTGATCCAGCAGGATGCGTAACGGGTAGGAAAAGGTTGAACCCGGTGGGGTCGGCATCGAGATACGGGCATGGTTGATCAGTTCACTCAGCAGGACACCACCCAGCACCCCCATCACCACTGCGATCAGCCCTACCATGCCGCCTTCGGACAGCACCATGATCAGCAGTTGCGAGCGAGAAATGCCCAACGCTCGAATGGTGGATAGCTCGGACACTCGCTCCATCACCGCCATGGTCATGGTGTTTAAAATGGCCGCAAAAATGATGATGATCACCAACACCGTCACGAACCCAAAGATGTTGTCGAACATGGCCTTGATCTGATGGTAGTGCTCCGACATTTCGGACCAGGATTTCACCGTCAACTTGTCGCCCGCGTTGGCAACTGCATCGCGTATACGCTGATCCGTAGCAGCAGTCAGGCGCGTCTCGTCCAACAGTACGACGAGATTGGTGATGGACTTTGAATACAACGCCTCTTGCATCAGAGGCAGATTGATTTTCATGAAACGCTTGTTCAGCTCCTTGGCCCCCGTGTCCATAGCACCCACCACCTGGACATCCACCGCATTGATGGCCCCTTCGGAGGTAGTCGTCAGGAAGGTGACAATGTCGCCAATATCAGCCCCCAACTCGGCCAATAATTCGCGCCCTACCAGCGCTCCTTCTGGTTTGCTGGCGAACAGACCCGTTCCACGTACCACACGCACCGCCCTGCTGATCTCCGCATCCGCATCGGGCTCAACGCCGTAGGCCAGAATGCCCACAGACTTATTGCCAAAAGACAATAAACCTTGAGCTTCGATACGGCGGCTGACCAGGCGCACCTCATCCTGCGCTTCCAGTGCCCGGATCGCGCTCACCGCCTGATCGCTGTCGATCAAACTGCTGGCATAGGCCTCCTCCCCTTGTCGAGAGGAGAAAACCTGATAGTGGCCAAGCTGCGAGTAGATACTGCCCAGTCGAATACCTTCGTAGATCTGGGCCACGTAACCACCGAACAGCACAAGGCTGATCGTGCCTACGATGATCGCCACGCACGCGATCATGTTTTTTCGCCAGTCACGCAAGACATTCAACAGAATGAGTCGAGTGACGAATAAAATTCGCATAAAAAGCAGTCCTTGCTGATGTCGGATTAGCGTCAGTTCTGGGTGTGAGCCGCTGCCGGTTGCTGATCAAGCATGGCCTGGGTGCTACGAACCTTGTCTTGCAGCCCTGCCGGCAGTCGAACAAAACCAGGGCTGGCGGCAGCGATTCTGAGGTCTTCACGTGCCAGTTCGGCCTTGCCCATAAACTCGGGGACGTTTGCGCAGGTCAGGCCTCGATTGATACGAGCGGTAAGATTGTCCGGAAACTGCGCCACGGCGCGATCCAAGTAACGAAACCCAGTAGCCACCAATGCCCCTGCCTGGCGCGCGTTATCGACGTGAAACACAGCCTTTCGCACGTACAGCGCGCCGAGCGTCGAGATAAGCTCGGCCTCATGATGACCGACTGCCTCTACCCGCTCTGCTCCACCGTCGGCGATCAGTGCCTGGATTTGTTTGATCGCCACATCCAGTTGATCTTCGTTCGCGCCCGCAGATGACGTGGCCTGACGTGCGTTGGCTAATACGGCTACCGGATCGTTCGGCACCGTTGACGCAGAAACGGCCGCGGTCTCTGCATTTTTGCTCGAGGGTACTTGATGAGCATCCCCACAGGCCGCAAGCGTCAGAAAGAGGCAGGTAAAAAAGATCTTGTTCATGATTTCATTCCCTTGAACTAATGATTTGTCCATCCTGCATATCAATTTTCCGCGGACAGTGATCGGAGAAATCCCGGTCGTGGGTAGCCACCACGACGGTGACCCCTTTTTCCTGGTTGAGGCGACGCAGAAGCCCATAGACAATGTCACTGTTCTCGGCATCCAGATTGGCGGTCGGCTCATCCGCAATGATCAGGTCAGGGCGTTTGGCAAACGCACGTGCGATAGACACGCGTTGCATCTGTCCGCCGGAAAGTTCTCGGGGGCGGCGCTGTGCAAAACTGTCCATTCCCACTTCGGCCAACGCCGCCATAGCCTTGTCATGTGCCTGGTGATCTTTGAGCATAAACAGCGGATACATCACGTTCTCCAACGCGGTGAGCGCCGGGTGCAAATTGAACTGCTGAAAAATGATGCCGATGTGCTGTCGACGAATGCGGGCCAATTGCGCATCTGTCGTCCCAGCGATGCTCTTACCCTCGAACAGCACCTCGCCCGACGAAGGCACGTTGATCAGGCCGAGGATTCCGAGCAACGTGCTCTTACCGCTGCCACTCTTGCCCGCCAGGCAGACCAGCTCTCCTCGTGCAATGTTTAAGTCAATATCACGCACCGCAAAGCCCGTGACGGGCGCGCGACCATACTGTTTACAAACTTTTCTTAGGGAAAACATCTGGCTTCACTGCCCTGGTCTGGTGTCGATGAATTGATGAAACTCAGCGGGAAGAGTCTGGATGACCGCCTCGATCCGCTTGAGGCTTTCGGGCTCGAGTTGACGAGTATCAGCGCCGACCCAGTGGACGCTGAAAGTGTTATCTGCCGATGACCATGAGTAGAGTCTGAAGTTGGCGTCGATACACAGGTGAGGTAGCCCACGTCGCTGTAATTCGAGGCTTTCGACATCGAGGTCGTGGAACAACGCCACCCGAGGGTCCAGAAGAATTGTCGGCAACGCGATGGTCGAAGGCATCCTGACTCGCGCCAGCACCAGAGGGACGCTAGCGTCTCCCAGCACTACCGTGACCAGCCGTTCCAGGAAGCGGTAGTACTCATGAAAGGACATGACGATGGGCAGCTTCTCATCGAAATTCAACTGAAGCGGAACGGCCAACTCGTCATCACTGAACGGGGCTCCACCCAGCGAGGTCGGGATCAGTTCACGACGCCGGAGGGTGATATCCAAGCGCCCGCGGAAACCTTCGATCACACTGCTCATGCGTGCCCCTCAATGAACGTGGAGGTCCATGGACCTGACTGGGCAGATAAGAAACAGGCGTACCCCTGCGAAGCAATCGATGACACGATGCAGCGACGCTCCCCATCAGGTTCAACAAGCTGCTGTCGTGCAATTGCCATCCAGGGATCAGAACCGCACAAATGACCAAACTCTTCGTAATGGTCTGCCAGGCAGGGAAAGTCAGAGACTGAGCGGCGCAGACCTTTGCGCATCTTGGCCTCGAAGAACGGCAACGCAAGCGTGTGCCCTGCATGAAGGCCCATCAATCGGTTGATCTCCCGTGCATAGTCATAAAGCATCACTTGGGGATTGCACCCACTTACCCACACCGTATCGGTTGCCTCGCAAAGTTCGAGGTGCAATTGCGTCAAACGATGCCCGGTGCGCCCCCAAGATGAGTTCTCATCCCAAAACTGCAGGTCTAACGGGTTCGCATCGACGATGGAAAGCACGACATGGCGAATCTCCGGTTTGCAGCGCATGTGTTGGCGAAGCATGAACCCCCATGTGGCGCATTGCAGCGCGTTGGAAAAGGAACATGGAACACCGCAGTACTTGAGCGTGGTGGCACACAACCGTGCCGGATCGAACCAACCGCCTGAACACGTAAAGTCCAGTGATGAACTGCAAATGTAATGCGCGACGTCTGAACCGCTGACGTCTGCCACACGCGTGACGAAGTTCGCCAGTCGGCCCGCGACAGCGTCGACAAAATGGTCGGCGTGCATGCCGCGCAGGAATTCGCTGTCGTGGATATGAATCGATTGGATCGCAACCGAATTCATATCAGCGTGCTCTCAGCTTTGCAGCCAGTTCGAACAGGCACCGATAAGAGCTGCCTTCCATGCGCGAGAAAGCCATCAAATCGCGCCGCGTATCCGCGTCCTGGACACGCCCTGAAGCCACCAGTCCCAACAGTACCTGGTTGGCACTAAACTTCAGCGCGAGTGCAATCGGTAAGCTCGGCGCCCGCTCTACCAAAGAATGGCAATAGTTCGTGGCGATTACATCCAGAGCCTGGATAGCCTCCCACTCCATCGCAGAGGGTGTCACCTTGCCGACGCTCGCAAGCCATTGCACATGGCCCATCAACGCACGCACAAACCGGGGTCGGATCTTTGACAGAAAAAGCGCCGTGGACGCCAGGCTACCCTTTCCAAGCACCGCATCTTTTTCAAGGAAAACTGTGCCCTGCACATTGCCCAGCTGCAGTGTACCGTCCAGGAAAGGCCGCCCGACGGGAGACCGTGACAGCGTTGAAAACGCATCGGGCGGTACCAACACGATGCTGGGATAAAGTTTCTGGCTCGTGGCGGCGACAATGGAGGCGTAATCGAGCTTATGACCCTCGATAATCCACACCTTGTCGACGACCAGTTTCAGGCTCTCGTCCTCGCACGTGAGCATCGTGTTCCATTGTTGAATCGAACTCCCCCCTGCGTCGGCCATCAGGAAACCGCCGAAATGAGCAATGCCCTGCGCATGCCAAGAAGCCGCCGTTTGCTGCTGGGCATCGCTGGCAATCATCGCAAACAGAATGCTGCCAAACTGCCTGACCAACCGATGGAAGTTCCCCCCCATGAATCCTTCGGCATGAATGCGCTGTAACAGTCGCTCAATCTCGACTTCGGCCTCGCAGAGAGGCTGTTGTGCATGCGTGGGCAACACCTTGCCCTGTTCAAGGGCATGAAAATGCGCATCATCGATGATCATTTGCGTATCGACAGTCGAGACGACACCCGTTGCGATACTGCAGCACAGGCTCTCTGGCAGGGTGCCAAGAGAGGCAAGCCCTTCAATAATGCTTTGCTCCAACCTCATGTGTTACTCCACTTCCTTGGATACCGGTCGACGCGGGACGAATTAAACGATGTATTCACAGGATTGCGGCAAGGCGAGAAACTTGTTCATCGTGTACAGCGCGTTGTACGCACCGCAGTTGCGGAACATGACTCGGTCGCCGGCCTGTATGTCATGCAGGCAGTTTTTCAACTCGCCTATAACGTCATCGCGATTGCACGAACTCCCTACCAGCAAGTAATCCTTCGGCTGGTTTGTGAACCGTTTGGTCAGTACCGTTGGGGCGGCGTGCCGGCGGATAACGTGCTCGGTGTGCGCCAGCAGAAAGTTCTGCGCGATACCGCCATCGCAGACCAGGTAGTGCTTGTCGCCGACGTGCTTGACGCTGACCACTTCGGCCAGGAAATACCCGGCACTTCCAAAGATCGCCCGGCCAGATTCATGAACAACCGTTGCTCTGGCGCACAATGACGCGATGCGCTGTCGATACGCCGCGAAGTCAATATTGCGCTCACGCCAATCGGTCGTAATACCGCCACCCAGATTGATCAATGTCAGCGGGTAACCGAGGACTTGGCTTACTTCGTCGAACAGGGCTTCCACAACCTCTATGCAGTTTGACGAGCGCTCGACAAACCCATTGGAGCCGCAGAACACGTGCAGCCCGGCCACCTCAATACCCAACTCCAGCGCCTTGTGCGCCGCCGCGAAGACGCCCGGAGTATCCATGCCGAAGTGATCCCTCGATGACGCCACTCCCCCCTTGGCTGCGTCCAGGTTTATGCGCAGCAGAACCGGACACTTGAACGCGCCCTTGGCTGCAAACTCTCCCAGTACGTCCAACTGTGCGATGTGGTCAATGATGAACACCGCGTCATATCTGGAGGCGACCTCGATCAATTTTTTTGAATACACAGGGGTGTTCACATACACCTTGTTGCGGGTTCCCGCCCGTAGGCGCAGCTCTCCAAGCGATGCAAACTCGCAGCCGTCGTCGAAGCTGAACGCCGTTCGCGCCAAAAGTTCGGCGCAATGGTTTGCCTTGATCGAAACGATCAGAGGAGTACCCAGCGCGGCCTTCAAGTCGTTGTAGTTCTCTACGACCTGCTCAACCGAATAGATATAGGCTGGCGTCACCACCGTCTGCTGGGATTGGTGCAGTAAGTCGATCAAGGTCATGTGTACGTCTTGATTCAAATCCATTGATGCTTTCTCCCACTGAAAATCGTTAGTTGCCAGTCGTCTGCATGTCGGCCGTCAGAGGGACTCCATGGAGGACAAACGCTGCGCAGGTTCCGGTAGTACCTCGTACAACCGCAACGATTGCATCGCTCCCTTGAGGATCGAGGAAGCCGCCATCCAGAAGGTTGATGACAATGTCAGAACAACAGGCGTGGCCTTTCTCGGCGATGTTGCGGTCGAATAAAAAATCCGCAGCAGGGTTGATATGTCTGGCAACTTCGATCCAGCTCTGGCGGCTTACGTTCTGCGGCACCAAATGACGGACTTGCGCGCTTTCGACTCCCGAGCGCCTGATGGCCTGCTTGATTGTCCGCAGCGTGATCAACTGTGAGGTCATGTCGTAACGGCGCCGCTGTTCCTCCGTGATCAAGTACCCCATATGAAAATCCGAAAGATTGTTGACGCTGATAGCGCACACGCGATTGCGCCCGCTGTTGCGTCGCACCCAGATGGCAGCTGCGCCATCGCTGTGCACGTAGCTCTGATTCGGATGAACAAAGTCCGGGCCACGGACGGTGTCCGCCGTCACCACCACCGCGTTACGGATGCGGCTATCAGTCGCCATGAGGTTTTCGATAATTCGCAACGCACCAATCATCGAGCCGCAGTGCAGGTTGGACACCGAGAACGCTGCCGCCCGATGCGCCCCGAGGTCGCGAGCCAGACCGGCCACCATGCTCTGTGGGGGCGCAGCAACACTGGTCACCATCGTATGGGCATGGATAATCAGATCCACCTCACACGCTTGCAATGTGCTCGCCTGGAAGAGTTGCTGGCAGGCATTGCGGCACAGTTCTGCGACTGACTGCCCCTCACCTGGGTAATAACGCTGATGCCCCCCGCGAAGAATCCGTTCCTGAGTCAGCACGGGAATCGCCATGGTTGTCATCCAGTGACTGACGCAGGCGCTTTCACCCGGCAAGTAGTACGCGGCCGCTTCTATACCGATCCAATTCATTTCAAGAGTCCCCATTTACGAGGGGTACATCGCGCTCATACAAACAGGCTCCCATTTCGCCATTGAGCCCGACACTCCAGCTCAGCAATGGCCCGCTGATGCTTCGGGGTTCATCCATCAGGGCTTGAAGTGCGAACAGTGGCTCAACACAAGACACCACACCGCCAACGCCCTGCTCCAACTCAAGCTGCGCGTGATTGCCCACCGCACGCAGAAACGCGGGGGCCATTGCTGGCGAATGAATGCCGCCAAGTTGTTCCGGTGAAATATGATGTTCAGCCAAAAACGCTTGGAGAAAACGCCCGACAGCAGCCGCCCAGCGATCCGAGGTGTACCAGGGCGTCGGGCCCCGCTCGAAAGGTCCCTGCTGGTGCTCATAACGGCTGGTAGCTTCGTGGAGAATCGTGAGCGACGGAGGTTGTAACGCGCCCTTCAACTGACCGCTCTGATCATCGTCAACAAGAAGGATTGCCGCCGCACCATCACCGTATTGCACGTAGTGCCCAAAACTGCGCAAATAGGGCTGCAGCCAACACTCGCAAGCCACGAGCACGACACTACGCGCACGCGCAGGCCCCTGAATAAAAGCACGCGCAATGCGCATCGCTTCGAACGCGGCGCAGCCATCGTTCTGCCCGATGACACAGGGGAACGCCGTCGTAGCCCCAAGAATGTGTTGCAGGCGCCCTGCCACGGAAACGCCTAAGGGCGAGTCGATACCGCTGGTACAAAAAAATACAGCGTCAATCTTCGCAAGATCAGCCGGTTCAAGCCGTTGCTTGAGCGCCTCCACAGCCTTGGCTGCAAGATCACCGACCGTGGCGGTGATCTGATCCATGGGTACTTCGCTGCCGGGCGGTGGCAGGAGTTTCTCCAGTTCATCGCAGTGCGCCCCAGGCAGCGGAATCAAGTCACGTACGCCGGCGCCCAGCAGGTACCAGTAATCATGGGATATGCGCTGCGCACGGGCAGCCATGACCGGTTGCAGCGCAGGGCGATAAGACACGGCCATGGCCACCCTCATGCTACCTCCCCATTTGAATTTACCTGAGCCATTAATTGCGTGAACACAGTAAGGAACCAGCTCCATTCGTCCGCATCAAACGCCCCCATGCAACCGATTCGAAACGTCGTAACGGTGGTCAACTTACCCGGATAGATCGCGATGCCACGCTGGCGTAGTTCGAGTACAAAAGCATCGAACCGGTCCTTGAGCGACTGGGGAAGGACGAACGCCGTGATACACACACTGCTAACGTCTGCAGGAAGAAATGGCTCGATACCCAGCGTACGCAAGCAGCCCAACAGGCTGGCAGAGCGCGTGGCGTAACGATGATAGCGAGCCGCCACGCCGCCCTCCTCGGTGTGCAGTTCAAGCGCTTGCACGGCGGCGGCAACCACCTGCACGGGAGGCGTGAACCGCCATTGGCCGTTGGCCACGAAACCTTGCCACTGTGCATACAGGTCCAGGCTAGTGGTACGGCTGACGCCGTCGCACTCAGCCAACGCCGTACTGTCGACCAAGGCGAATGCAATACCAGGGACGCCTTCGAGGCATTTGTTGCAGGAAGCGATCAACGCCGCGATACAGGTGCCCTCCAGCGCAATCGGGTAAGCACCAAAGGTACTCATTGCATCGACCAGTAACCGTCGACCGAAAGCGGCGACCACCCGTTCAACGGGCTCCACCGGGTTAATCCGGCCAGCCGACGTCTCACCATGCACCATCGCAACATGGCTGATGCTCGGGTCGTCCCGCAGCACCCGCTCAAGCTGCACCAGATCAAGCGCACTGCGCTCGTCATGCTCAAGCAGCTGAACGTCTTGCCCCAAGCGCCGGGCGATCGCTGCGATTCGTTGCCCATAAGCGCCGTTGCTCAACACCAGCAAACGCTGCGAAGGCTTGATGAGGGTGGACAGTACAGCCTCAATCCCATAAGTCCCGCTGCCCTGGATTGGCACAACAACGTGAGACGCTGGCTTTTGTGCAATGTCATGGACCTTCTTGCACAACTCACGGGTCAATGCGATGAAGTCTGGTTCACGCGAGCCCCAGTCACGGAGCATGGCCGCGCGCGTCGCGGGCGCGGTGCTCAGCGGTCCGGGGGTCAACAGCAAAGGTGTTGGGTTATTCATTGCGCGCCTTCCTGGTTTACAAACGCTCTCATCCGTCTAGCCACCGCAGCAGGGCTGATAGTCGGCCGGCCCAGCGGGCTGTGGGAACCCGGTGCAATGCGTACGTGAATAAGCACCGGACCCGACGCGTCAGTCGCCATTTGGTAGGCTTGGGCCACGCCCTCAAGGTCGTCGCACAGCAACGCCAAGGTGTAGCCACAGGCGATGGCTGCATCTGCGAACCGGACTCCGGGCGAAACGGTAGGCTGCCCGCCGGTCGAGTCATGCATGCCGTTATCCAGTAACAGATGGATAAAGTTGCCGCCCCCGTAGGCGCCAATAGTCGCCCAGTTACCGAGCTTCATCAGGGCCGCGCCATCGCCATCTATCACCAATACCCGACGTTTGGTATTGAGCGACAGCCCTAGCGCCATCGCAGAAGCGCACCCCATGGAGCCCACCTGGTAAAAGTGCTGGGGGCGGTCATCGAGGGTAAAGAGTTCACGCCCACCCTTGCCCGTAGAGACAATGACTGCCGCGTCGTTTTGCAACTTCAACAGTGTGTCCAACACGCGATAGCGGCTGGGTAAAGCACCATTGCTGGTCAACGAGCGAACATGCCCCCTGCTGCGTTCCGCAGGCAGCTTGGCCGTCATGGGGGACTCGATAAAATCGTCTTGCTTGACAATCAGCGCATAGGCTCGAGATTGCGTGTCCATGGACGCGGCAGCCGTACTGAGCGTAACGGCCATGTGCTCGCTGGAAGTACCCAGCGGCGCATGGGCAATCTCCATCAGGTCGAGCAGTCGATGCAAAATATCGCCCATCTGCCGATGCTGAGGTTCGTCGCCGATGCCGGGACAGCCCCGCCAACTCATCATTAACAGTGCAGGAATCTGGAACGGCGCATTCAATGACGTCAGCGGGTTCACCGCATTGCCGAGTCCAGAGTTCTGCATCACCACAATCGTCTTGCGCCCAGCCAACCACGCCCCTGCTGCAATAGCCATGGCCTCACCTTCACTGGTTGCAGCAACATAAGGCATCGTAGTGGAGGCCATCGCTGCGTTGATCAGTGATGTCATGAAGCTACACGGAACCCCGACCATGAAGTCGAAGCCCTGTTGCTGCGCAACCTTCAGGAATTCTCGAGGATCAAGCATCTCGCATGAACCTCTGGGCTGCATCCAGATCCGCAAGGGCGTCCACGTCCATCCAGTGGCCGACGAAATAACGGATTTTGACCGGGTGCCGCTTCGCTAGCCGGCTAATGAGAAGTGGCATATCAGCTGTTTCCAGCAAGTTTTCAGCAACGAGCAACTCCAGCTCCTCCCGAACCCAGGCAGCCCCTTGTACACCCAGCTTCAGAAGGCCAATCCACTCACCGGATACCACGTCAGCCGGGAGGTCAGCGGACATCGCTTTCAACAACCCCGTCTCGTCGAGAAAGTCGGCAACCGGGCTATGATCGGCGCTGACCAGATCCTGAATCCGCCCATCCTCGCGACGTGTCTTCGACGCATCAACGGCAATCAGGATCTGTGCGTCGTCATCCAGCAGCCCATCCAAGATGAACTCGCGAAACAGGACGTCGCCATAGGCGATAATTGTCTCGGCAACCAATCGGTCACGTGCACAATAGAGCGAGTAGGCTTCGCCGGTGTTCGCATATCGATCGTTGTCCACGACCTGGATTCCGGTGGCCGTCACTTTTTCTTTGAGATAGCCACGGACGACGGTGATAGCTGCGATCCCGGCACGCCGCAAGATACCCACCTGACGCTCAAGCAAAGGTACGCCGTACAACTTGATCATGCACTTGGGCCGACTCTCGGTCAGCTCACCCAAGTCGCCCTGCGAGGCCGCCAGCACGATGGCCTTCGGCGCAGCGTTTTTTGGCAAATAGCGGGACTCGGCGTCCTCCAATTCATCACAACCCACCAGACGGAAAATATCCTTGACGGTGGCGATGCCCCCTTCGACGCCAACCAAGGAGCGTTCCTGATAGATCTTCTGGACCGTGCTGCGCATTGCCGTAATGGAAGCGCGCAGGCTGTGATTTGCCCATATCACACCTGATACTCCAACATCCTGGAGTGACTGTACGGGGACTCGATAGTAAGTGGTCGGAACCGCAATCAGAGGACTGCGAGAGGCCCATCGGCGGGCGAATTCGATGATTTGCGCACCATCAGCCTTCTTGGAATGGATCAGGATCGCATCCGCGCCCGCCTTGTAATAAGCCTCGGCGCGCTCAAAGGCTTCCTCCATGGAACGCCCGGAAATGAGCGCTTCCACACGTGCGACCACCACGAAGGAATCGTTGGTTTGGCTGTCCTTGGCCGCCATGATACGACCACAGAATTCATCGATAGACGCCAGGGGCTGGTATTCGCCGATAAATGAGTTGGTCTTCGGAAAAAGCTTGTCCTCAATACACGCACCTGCAACACCGCGCTCACATAGCTTGCGTACAAGTCGGCGGACGTTATTGAAGTTGCCGTAGCCGGTATCGGCATCAACCAAGACAGGCACCGATACAGCATCGGCCATGTGCTCGATGACCTCCAGTACCTGAGTCCATGAAGCTTCATTGCTATCGCGCAATCCCATGCTGGCCGAGATCGTCAGCCCCGACGCCCACAATGCGCGAAACCCTGCTTCTTCGGCGAGCTTGGCGGACAGCCCATTATGAGCCTCCATCAAGAATCCCAATCCGCCTGTGGCGATCTCTTCGCGAAGCTGACAGCCACGGTCGCGATCCCGTCTGGGTGGCAACTCGACGCTTGCCCTCTCGATACCTTCTTGCAACAACATTTTCATCCACAATCTCCATTTGCTAGACGCGCACAGTTCTGTTGCTTAACCCAGGACAACTGCGCTGTTATTCAGCGAATGCCTGAAGGTCAAATACAAAGGGGTTGCGAGGTAACGAAGATTCAGTCAAACCCTGAATTTATAAGTCTTTCCCGGCTCACGTTCGCAATCGGGGGGAAAGTTCTGGCGCTTCTCTTGGAAGTACAACGCTCGATGATCGCCGTCACTTCTGCGGTTATACGTTGCGTACAACATGCGTCGGCTTTCAGCACTCAAGTTCGCCATAGAGCGGTGGGCGACATAGCTGTCGAAAAATATTGCACAGCCCGGCGCGGTGGGCACCGCAACATATCGGCAGGTCGGATGCGTGTCATCCAACGGCTGCCACTCTTCGCCGATAAGTGTGCGTAAACGCCCTTCGTTGCCCTGCTCAATTTCCAGGCACCCGTTGAGAGGTGTCGCATGGTCAATGCTGACCATGACAGAGACAAATAATGGGGCGTATTTCGACCACCCGGCCTGCTGGTCCTGGTGCGCCTCGAACCCTGCGCCGCCAGGGTGTTTGAAATTGATCTTCTCTTTGAACAACGCCACGGGTTCGCCCATTAACTGGGCCACCGAGATTGCCAGTTTGTCGCGGTTCAACAGGGCATCGAAGCCTGAATGCTCTTCGCAAAAATACTCGATGCGCTGCACCATTCGCGAAGAAGGCACACGCAGGTCCGGCTCGGAATACACCATGTGTCGGCCGGGTTGCTCTGGCCATGAAGCCAGTTGGTCGACCCATTGACGAAGTTCATCCATCGACTCCCCAGAAAAGAAACCCGGGACATGCAACCAACCGTACCGTTGAAAATGATCGATTCCTGCCTGATCAAGCAACATTGCGAGTTCCTTCAATCCTTGAAAAACGGCGTTTCATTCACTTGACGACGCAACCGGTAAAACAGACGAACCGAGAGCGACTAAAGATGCGGAAGTACCTGCTCGCGAGCACGTATTACGTCATGATCAAAATCTATTTCTACCCATGGCAGGCCCGTTACAACCTCGACGCCGAACTGTGCGGGGTTTTCCAAAATCAACTCTCGCAGGGGCGCCTCATACTCGATTTTCGGCCCATGCTCAGCGATATGACGCTCGCACAGATCAGCTAGAGCGGCGGCGGCGGCAGGGGAAAACTTGAAGAACCCCACCGACTCACCACAGGTTTCGTAGGCGTGCTCTGGTCGTTTTTCGAAGTCCACAATTTGCCCGGCTTTGAAGCACACCTTAACGGCCTCATCATCGACTTCATGCATGTCGACAAGCAGTGCACTTTCGTGCGCAGACTGAATGAGCCGAGTCAGGATGTCTTCGGCGTACAACACGTCGGCATCCATCAGGACGATAGGCCTGCCCGAGCGCAACAAGGACTCATGCACAAGGACAGAGATAGCACTGCCCAATGAAAAGCGCTCGTTGACCACTACGGTGGCCTGATCATCGAGTGTTTGAAGTTCGGCACGAATGGCTTCGGCCTGGTGGCCGGCGGTAACAAATATGTCGGTAATACCCAATTCACGCAGCGTTTGCAGATGGCGCGCCAGCAAGGTCTTGCCGCCAAATTGAATAAGCCCTTTGGGCCCTTCCCATCCATGGAGACGCCGGCCAATCCCAGCTGCCAGAATAATCGCCGCCATGCCTCGTAAATCTTGCATCCCCACAACCTCCTTGTTGATTACGCTCATCCAGTATTGAACGCAGATCCAGGCGCCACGAACGAATGTCATCCCGCTCTTGCGCACCAGAAGTCTGATGCGAAGATAATGGCAATTAGATGTGACCGTTCGTGGATACATTTGTGTAGATTTAGCGAAACATAAAAACTTGCACACCCGTGACGATCAACACGCCATTCAACTGCAAGGCTACGGGCGAGCTGCTCTCCAGCAGCTCCACCCCCGACAAGCGAAATAGCTGCTCCACGCCCCCAACCCAGTTGCGACCGCCATCTGCACTGGCCAATGATCGAGTGCTGGAAACTGCAGAGCCTGGGCCACCCCTAGCAGATAGCGTGTGATGAAAATCCCAAGGATGACCAGTAATGGAACCCAACTACCGCGCATTATCAGTCGACCCGAAGCCTTATTCCTTGTCACGACGTTGGCATCCATAAAACGCGAGGCGATCGTACCGATAGCAACAAGGCCAGCAAGCCAGAACCCAAAGCCGGCGCCCCAATAATCGGTGTATTGAAACACGCCCGCCACCGACAACATCAGCATCCCGATGGGGAGCAGCAAAGCGAGGCTGAACCGCACCTGTCGCGTACGTGTCTGCATCAATCCCAATACGCAAAGCGCGAAAAATAAACCGAATACCCAACGCGGGGTGTAGTGGAGGATTTCCAGCACGGTCAGTTGTGCAGCCGGGACATCGGCAACTGCGGGCACTACGCGTTTTCCAGACAGAGGGATCTCGTCATCGGGTGCAACAAAAGCAAGCAGCCCAGACAACAAACGCTCATGCACGACTTTGCGGTCCACTCCCGCTTTGTCGGTACAGAGCGGGATACCGTTGACCTTGTCGTCATAATGGCAAACGGAAAGAAACACAAAGTGCCCCTCGTTGCCTTCCAGCAACAGGGTTTTTGCATCCGGTATGGCCGCCGCATAGCGAGCACCGTGATGGCTCCACGGCAGGAAGTCATCGTGCAGCGCCCCCACCACCAGTGCTGGAATATGCGAACCCGCCATGGACTGCTCAACCAATGCAGGGCCCAGGGCGGGGTCAAGCAATACTATTTTTCTGACCCGCGGGTCGCGGTAGCTGCCGTTGAACAACGCGATATAGGCGCTTGGTGCTCGCTTGATATCCAGCGCGTAAAAACACGAACGATCAACACCGTCTGGCAGGGACTCGCAGTACTTGGCGAACGCATGAAGATCAAAGCGTGCTCCCGCCAGAAGCGCGGCAGTCTGGCCGCCGGCGGAGTGACCAATGACGATGGCGTCGTCCCAGGCGACGCTTTTTTGAAAGAGATTCAGTTTGGCCAGGGCATCCAGCACCCGCGACACATCCAGCGCCCGCTCCCACACCATACCCGTGGCACGCAAGCTCTGTGTGTGCTTCCCGTATACCCGAGATTCACCGAAATGATTCAGACCAACGACAATGTACCCCTTGGATGCCAAGCCATTACCAACCCAGGCGTAATCGTCTGACGCCCCCATGCTGCCATGTGAAACAACGATGACTTTATGAGTAATCGCTGACTTATCAAGGCACAGCTCTTGCGCACCTGCGGTGCAGACGCCTTCCGGATACCAAATAGCCACATGCATCGGACGCTCAGCATTCAATGCATCGAGGTCTCTCTGCACTTCTCGGACCTGACCGCTGCACACCATCGACAGCAGTGGCAGCATAAAAACTGCCAGCAGGGATAACCACCGCCTCACCATATCCATCCTTGATATCAAAAAGATCGAGAGAGCTTTCAGCCCTAGCCTGTCAATCAAACTCAGATTTTTGAACTGAGATTGACTGGCAACCTATTTTGCCGACGGTCTCGTTACGAAATGACGATACAAACCTTACCGTTATCAATGCGTAGGTTCGTAGCACTCCTTCGGAATGCTCAAGCAATGGGTCATTGCGCGACACACGTCCTGACGCGAAACACGCTGGAGTGAGTGCGCAGATGCGCTTGTATGGAGAACCACAGTCGGCTGACGACGGAATTAGCTGTCGATTATTGCTAGAACGCGAGCCCAAAGCAGCCGAGGTTAATGGCACCTGCTTTGTTGGCGTTCGCGGGTAAATCCGCTCCCTCAAAGTTCGCGTCAGCCTTGGACAAAAGAGGAAGACCACTGCGCTCAAAATGAATCGCTCTTGGTTTCGTAGATACCTCCAAGCCCAGCAAACCAATTAGGCGGATGCAAATATTAGGTTGAACACAGTCGATCGGAGTAGCTGTTCTCGACCGAGAGCGGATTAGCTGGTCCTTGATGAGCCCTGCCCCCCGCCAGATCCGATGAGGAGTTACACTGAAAGCCATCGACGACCACCCTACTCCGCCTCAGAGATCGCCAATCTCGATCGCCCGCATATCCCGCGCTACTGGGGGCAAAACTGGGGGCATATTTTAGTTTTTCCGACCTGAAAATACTGCGCTAGAGCCCAGTCAAAATGTTTTTTGGCGACCCTGAGAGTCTTTAGGCGTCGTCGGACAGCCTGTTTATCTGATCATTTTTGCCTCTCAACAAACCATGGAGCTCCATTCACTTCCAGTGGATTGCTACATTGGGGGCACATCTGAGGGCATGCTTTAGATGGTTTGAAAAGGATGCCCCCAACCTGAGGCTCAACAATCTTCTTCTCGAAAAATCACCTGCGACAGTTCCCTATCGCCGTTGAATGCTATCGGATCGCCGCCATAATCGGAGGCATTCATCGCGCGAAACTGGTAATCCTTGGACTGTGTTGCCCAGAACTGATAGATGCCATGCGCACCCGGCGAAACCCCTGTAAATATGGAGGCCCAGCCGGGTGCGGTATGCGGTGGGAAGGTCGATTGCAGGGCCCCGCTAGACGAACGCTCACGCAGCGCGTTGAAGTTAGGCAACAGGCCGCGAGCCATCAGGTGCCCCAGCACTTCATAAGAAGCACCGTCCACACCAAACACCAACAACTTCAACTTTTGACCTTCCATAGTCATTACAACTCCGCGCCTAGGACACTGGGGGGGCAACATGATCGACTTCGCACAACGAACGGCGTCAACCGAAACTAAAGCCAGTCAGTACAACCATATTAAAAAGACCTAAAAGTCTCGAGAGAGCTATATATAAAGCACTCAATCACGGCAAAAACAAGCTAACCCAGCATTTCAAAAAAACGCGCCAATAATATTTCCGGCATGTAACAAAAAAGCTCAAAACATTAATACATATTACAAAATATTTTACCACTCCCCAAAAATGCAACGGCAAGGCTATCCAAAGCGTGCAGCCACATCAGCGAGGGCAGTTTCTTTTCGGTCACTTGATTGACTGCTTGGATTTTTAGTTCTTCGAGGTAACGCAGATTGCTCGTCGAACTTTCTAATTGATCTCATTTATAGCATGGAGGCGTCTAAGGAGGATCTGAAGTAGTCAGCGTTTTTTGATACCCTCGTTGGTAGATGTTCAAAAAGCGCTGACTCGTCAGAAATCAGACCTTTCCTGTTATTAACTCACCACTTCACCTTCGTTGTTCCGGACTTTCGATAACAATCCTTAGCCAGAAATAACGTAACATTCCAGCCCGGCTGCTTTATCGAAGCGTGAGGGGTATGGGCGCTGCCGCAGAAATAACACCCACCGCGCCGCCCGAGGCTTAGCCGATCAGCGCCGGCAAACACCTATCAATTGGCCCATCCGTACGCATCGTGCCCCTCGGGTTTCAAGCGCAGATGCTGAGCATTCTTGACCAGGTAGCGCATCACCGGGTGTGACATAAACCCAACTTGCTCAAATAGATTACATCCGCCGAACAGTGGATCGATTGGGCGCACCAGAAACCTTCTTTGCCTGGCCTTGACGCAAGCATCGAGCCCTTACAGACTTGAGCCATAGATGTTGATCATTCTTGACTAGGTAACGCATGGCGTAATGCATGTTACCGCGCGCGCCCAGGTCACGCCTGTGGATCAGGCCAACCCCCAGCCTGTCTTGATATTTATCTTTCTCGAGGTTGCAGTTGTTGAAGCAGCCCTGACCACGGGTGATGCGTTGCCGCAGATTTCCGATCCGCTGTGCCCTATAGATGTCGGCACTCACTTCATCGCCGCTGAAGAAGAAAGCAGCATGGATGTGATAATGCCCTTGATAGGCGCTCGCCAAGGGTGGGCAGAATGTCTTTTTTAAAGTGAAAGCGTGCTTTAACGCCCTTCCTTTAGGCTCACCCACTCGCTGTACACTGCTTCAAAGGTTTGCTTTACGGCAATCCCAACCTCATGGCGCTGTTTCTTGCGGTGCTCACAGGGGCTGATGTTATCGGCCGACAATCGTCGCGCTTCGTCACGCCGAGCACGTGCCTGTTTAAGACTGATTTCAGGGTAAGCGCCGAAAGACATGCGCTGTTGGCTTCCTTCCCAGTAATAACGGAACAGCCACAGCTTGCCGCCCAACTTAGTCACCCAAAGGGATAGGCCATCAAAATCGCCGAGAGTATAGTTTTTACCGGTAGTCCGGGCATGCCGGATTGTGAATTCGGCGCAGCGTCTTTTTACTTAGACAACTCCTCGGAGTCGGCAACCATGGTCAAGTATGTTTTAGCAGCTGCAGCAAACCTTCCACATCAGCTAGCGCTGGAGCATGGGCTCCGGCATGGCGGCAAGATATGGATGCGCAAGCCGCTGAAAATTGCAGGCGCTCTCTCAAGTCCACGATCCCCAGCAACTGCGCAGCCAACCAACCAGCCATACAAGCGTCTCCTGCTCCAACCGTGTCTTCCACCTTCACGGCAATCGCCGGCTGATCGAGTTGGCTGTCCGGGGTATGGAGAATCATCCCGTGTTCCCCTCGGGTAAAAAGGATCTGCGCCTGAGGATTAAGAGCGCGAAGCTCATCCATTGCCTGGTGTTCTGTCAGCCCTGGATAAATTTGCCGAAGGTCTTCGTCGGAAAGCTTAATCATGTCAGCAAGGGTGGTCATCGTAGGGAAGGTCTGCTCCCGATAATGGCTATCCATTAAATTGCGCCAGTTCGGATCATAGCTAATCCGTTTACCGGCTTCTTTGGCCTGCTGAGCAATTTTAACCAGCCTGTCTGCGAGTGGCTGTCGAGCCAAACTAATGCAGCTGAAATGACACAGCTCTGCTTGGTTGATCCATCCTTCGGGCATCAGATCTGGATCAAAAAACAGATCGGCATCTCCAGCAAAAAAGTATCTTGGAGGACGGCTCGATGGAACGATGGCGACCAAAGGATCTCGGTCTACCCGTTGAATAAACCTCATATCTAATGCTGCCGCTTCCGACTGCGAAACTATCTCGTCACCCAGTGAATCCATGCTCACCGACCCAGCAAAAGCGCTGCTAACACCCAAGCGACTTAGCGCTCGTGCAACGTTCCAGGGAGCACCACCTGGGTAGCCCTTCCACTGCCCAGGAGTGCCTTGGACAAGGTCAGTCAGGGCTTCGCCAAATACTACTGCGCGAGGCAATATCATCGTCATTTCCTCATTTTCTTGTCGTAGGGACAACTGCTGGCTGATCAGCTTCGACCGGTAATCACTTACTCAATGCGCCTTGGTGAAAGGCAGGGATTGATGAGCACCGTTTCGATTGAATAACGTCATCGCCTGTTCCGCGACGATATTCGCTCGGTGTCTGTTCCATTTCGATGCGAAAGTGTCTGTTGAAGTTAGAGAGGTTTTCATAGCCGACTTCAAAGCAGATGTCTGCAGCCGACATCTCTGTTTGCGACAACAGCCGACAGGTGCGCTGAAGGCGGTTGGCCGGACGCGTTCAAATATTAAAACCAGGTTTCCATCTGTATGCCGTATTGCCATACGCCTCCAGCGTGGAAGTCCGTCATGCCAAAGGAGTCTGTGGTACTGAATCTGTCCAGATCCGAAGACCAGTTCATGAAGCTTGCGAACACTCGCAATTCGGGACGTGTGAGAAGATCTCCAACGTCAAGTTTGAATGTCGGGGCGACAGTGAATTTCCAGAAGTTACCGTCGACCGCATTACGTTGTAGATAGCCCTTGGGGTCGAGCTTCATGGTTTGCCAACTCATTTCGTAGGCCATCTCGAAGTTGCTGTTGATTTGGTTAGCCAATCGCACGTTGAGGGTTAGCCAGCGGTAGTCGTCACCCTTGACGTATCTGTCCTTGCTCTGTTCGGCCAGCAAACTGGGCCCGATGCGCCAGTCAGGCGCAATAGGCGTCTCACCGTAAAGTGCAAGACGCAGAGCGCGGGCGTCGTCAATCAGTTCACCGTCCGAGCCAACGTTCTTGACCTCGGCCCCCAGGCCTTGCCCATAGAGCAGCGCGGTTTTGAAGAAGCCTTCTCTGCCGAAAAAGTTTTTCTGGTGATTGGCCAACATGGTGTGCAAGCCGGAATTCGCAGGCGTCAAACCTGCCTTATTGGTGCGGGTACCGAAATCGTTTTTCTTTGCGCCGATGGCGTTGTACATCCACTGCCATTGACCCTCCTCGAAGAACTGGTTGGAGGTCAGGATGTAGCTTTCCACATTGGCATTAATACCGCCCTGACTGAAATCACCGTAGCTACGCCCAATCAAGGAGTAATTGGAGCGCCAACTCTTGTTCATCTGCACATCGTAAATGCCACCGCCGGTGCCGGCCAGGTAGACGACGTCAGAGTCCAACCAGTGGATATCGAAATTATCTCTATCAAATCGCTTGCCTGCCCACAGTGTGGCGTTCTCGAACACTGAATTCCCTTTGAACGCCGCCACATGGTCGAGCGCGGTGAACACCTGGCGTACGTTCAGTTTGCTCTCGTCGGCCGTCCAGTCATTGGAGCTTTCCACCCCGTCGGCGATGGAGACCGTGAATTTGGAACGGGTACCGTTTTGCGCATAGATTTCTTTCGACAGGTCTATGCGCATGTAGGTGTCGTCCTCGTTACCGAGTCGCCCGACTGCGCCACCGACCGAGCCGGCCGGCGTTGTATAAGGGCCACCACGGCCACCACCAAGCCCTTCGTCGACCAGCAATCCAGAGCGGGCATAGCCGTGGAAGCTGAACCCATCCGTGAGGTGTCCGGTATTGCCCTCTTTCTCCAGGCTTTGCTGATGGGCTTCGAGTTTCGCCACCCGGGTATCCAAAGCAGGCTCCGCAATGACTGTCGCTGTAGACGCGGCGGGCTGCAAGGGAGGTGTGGCGAGTTTGATCTGCTGCAGTTCCCTGGCAAGTGCTTGGGTCTGCTGTTCAGCCGCGGCTGCACGCTGTTCTGCTGCGCTGGCACGGGCTTCAAACGCGGCCATGCGCTCTTCCAGAGTCATGGCCTGAGAGGTTGCCGCCGATGTGCCGAGCACACCTGCAAGTAGCCAGTTTGATCCTTTCCGCATGGTGGATTTCCTATTTTTTTATTGTTTGCTCCCGCGACCGGGCTTTTTTGCGTGAGTTGCGAGTTGTTCCAATTGACGAAAAAAGGATGCCTTATCGCAAATACGCTGATACATTTGGCTGTGTTAACGTTAACTTCTCTAAAAACAAAAATAAAGGGTGATCAATGAAACATCTGAAATCTCTTCTTCCTGCCGCACTGTTCACCCTCTGTGTCGGACTTCCATCCGTCTCGAACGCAGCCGATTTGACGATCTCGTGCGGCGCGGTGGGTGCGGAGCTGCAACTCTGCAAAGAGGCAGTCGAGGCATGGTCCAAACAGACCGGCCACAACGTCCAAGTGGTTTCCACGCCTAACTCGGCGACCGAGAGGTTGTCGTTCTACCAACAAATTCTCAGCGCGCAGTCCACTGACATCGACATCATTCAAATCGATATGGTGTGGCCCGGGATGCTGGCCAAACATCTGATGGATCTGCGCGAGGTGCTACCCGCCAACGCGACCCAAGGCTACTTCCAGGCACAGGTGGATAACGCGACAGTGAATGGACGGCTGGTGACAATGCCGTGGTTCACCGACTCGGGTCTGCTGTATTACCGCAAGGACTTGCTCGAGAAGTACAACAAGCAGGTTCCCCAGACCTGGGAGGAAATGACCGCTACCGCCAGGGATGTTCAACAGGCTGAACGCAACGCCGGGAACGCCAACGTGTGGGGTTACATCTTTCAGGGACGCGCTTACGAGGGGCTGACGTGTAATGCGCTGGAGTGGATCAGCAGCCAGCCGGAAGGCGGGCTGGTCAATCAGCGCGGAGAAATTGTAGTCAACAGTCTGGCCTCAAGAACTGCTTTGACCCTGGCAAAAAGCTGGGTAGGAGACATCTCCCCGCGCGGAGTACTCAACTACACCGAGGAAGAAGGACGTGGCGTATTCCAGTCGGGAAACGCGTTGTTCATGCGTAACTGGCCTTATGTCTGGGCACTGGTGCAAAGCCAGGACAGTGTCGTAAAAGACAAGGTCGGAGTCGCTCCCCTACCCCGAGGCGGCATGTCCGGCACCCATGCATCCACTCTCGGTGGCTGGGGCCTGGCGGTATCGCGTTACAGCGCTCATCCAAAACTTGCCGCGGAACTGGTGAGCTACCTGACCAGTTCCCAACAGCAAAAACATCGTGCCCTGATAGGCGCCTATAACCCGGTTATTGAGTCGCTGTATCAAGATCCCGAACTGCTCGCGGCAATGCCTTACTACAGTCAGCTCCACAGCATTCTCAATGACGGGGTCATGCGTCCCGCTTCAATAACCGCCGAGCGCTATCCACGGGTCTCCAATGCGTTCTTCGATCGAGTACATGGTGTGCTGGCGGGCGAGTTGCCTGTCGATCAGGCGCTGGCCGAACTGGAAAGCGAACTCACGCGCATCAAACGCAAGAACTGGTAAGCCACAAGGAAGAAAATCACCATGTCTGCCTCTATTACCCATGCATCCCATGATGAGCGCCTGCTCACCAGGGAAACGCCCATACAGCGTCGACGAGTACGCGCCGCCTGGCTGTTTCTGACACCAATGTTGCTGTGTCTGGCCCTGGTGGCGGCCTGGCCGCTACTGCGAACATTCTGGTTCAGCCTGACCGACGCCAACCTGGCGGACACCGGTGGCGGATCCTTCGTGGGCTTGAGCAATTATCTGTTCCACGACGGTTCCAACTGGTCGGGCATCCTGGTTGATCCACAATGGTGGAACGCTGTGCGCAACACGTTGCATTTCACCGTGGTGTCGGTGGGACTGGAAGTCGTTCTGGGGCTGCTGGTGGCGTTGCTGCTGAACATCAAGTTCACAGGCCGCTCCCTGGTGCGTGCGCTGATTCTGATTCCGTGGGCGATACCTACCATTGTCTCGGCGAAGATCTGGTCATGGATGCTCAACGACCAGTTCGGCATCATCAATCACATGATGCTGAGCGTCGGCCTGATTGATGCCCCTCTGGCCTGGACAGCAGATGCAGATCTGTCGATGTGGGCAGTCATCATCGTCGACGTCTGGAAGACCGTACCTTTTGTCACGCTACTGATGCTGGCTGCCTTGCAGATGCTGCCTAGCGATTGCTATGAAGCCGCCAAGGTCGATGGTATTCACCCGCTGAAAGTGTTCTGGCGCGTCACGCTTCCACTGTTGATGCCGGCATTGTTGGTGGCGGCGATCTTCCGCATCCTCGATTCCCTGCGGGTATTCGACGTCATCTATGTGCTGACCTCAAATTCTTCTAGCACCATGAGCATGTCGGTCTATGCGCGCCAACACCTGGTGGAGTTCCAGGATGTTGGCTATGGCAGCGCGGCCTCGACTCTGCTGTTTCTGGTCGTTGCGGTAATCGCCATGCTTTATCTCTACCTCGGACGCCGTCAAATGGAGGTTCGGTCATGAGCCTGCGCCTACTCAAAAAAGCACTGTTGCGCCTCGGTTTCTGGTGCCTGATCGGGGTTTTGCTGCTGTATGCGGTCTTCCCTTTCTATTACGCCATCGTGACGTCACTAAAGCCGTCCAGTGCCTTGTTCGAGGTGAGCTACTGGATCGATAGCCCCGACTTCTCCAATTACGCAGCGGTACTCCACCAAGCCTCATTCCTGCGGGCTATCGGTAACTCGCTGGTGGTCGCGCTTTGCGTGGTGACGCTGGCGCTGTTCCTCAGTGTGACTGCCGCCTATGCCTTGGGAAGGGTGAAATTCCGTGGGCGTGGAACGGTATTAATGATGGTTCTCGGCGTGTCGATGTTTCCCCAGGTCGCTGTACTGTCGGGGCTGTTCGAAGTGATCCGCGCCCTAGGTCTGTACAACACATCTTGGGCGTTGATCCTGAGCTACACGATTTTCACCTTGCCCTTCACTGTCTGGGTGCTGACCACGTTCATGGGGCAACTCCCTCATGAACTGGAAGAGGCGGCAATCATGGACGGCGCTTCGCCCTGGGTCACGCTTACCCGGGTGTTGTTGCCACTGCTATGGCCCGCACTGGTTACCACGGGCTTGTTGGCCTTTATCGCAGCGTGGAACGAGTTCCTGTTTGCCCTGACCTTCACCCTCACAGACACGCAACGCACGGTGCCGGTCGCCATCGCCTTGATTTCCGGCGGTAGCCCTCATGAGCTGCCGTGGGGGCTGTTGATGGCCGCATCGGTACTGGTCACCGTCCCACTGGTGATTCTGGTGCTGATCTTCCAACGCCGAATCGTTTCCGGTCTCACTACCGGCGCGTTAAAGGGTTGATGCCCAACAAATACAAGGAACAGCATCGTGATCAAATTGAAGCTAGAAAACGTGAACAAACAATTAGGCGGAGCGCGGATTCTCCGCGACGTTAGCCTGGAGATTGCTGCGGGTGAATTCGTGGTATTCGTTGGCCCTTCGGGTTGCGGAAAGTCGACCCTGCTGCGACTGATCGCCGGACTGGACTCGATCTGCGGTGGCGACCTGCTGATCGACGGGCGACGGGTCAACGACTTGGAGCCGCGCGAGCGTGGCGTCGGCATGGTGTTTCAGTCTTATGCGTTGTACCCGCACATGAGCGTCTACGACAACATCAGCTTTGGTCTCAAACTGGCCAAGACTGAAAAGAGCAGCCTGCGCGAGCGCGTGCTGAAAACCGCGCAAATCCTGCAATTGGACACACTGCTGCAACGCAAGCCAAAGGAACTGTCTGGCGGGCAGCGTCAGCGTGTGGCGATGGGTAGGGCCATGGCGCGCGAACCGGACATTTTGTTGTTCGATGAGCCGCTCTCCAATCTGGATGCATCCTTGCGGGTGCAGATGCGCAACGAAATCGCCCGGCTGCATGATCGACTTGGCTCGACAATGGTCTACGTCACCCACGATCAGGTGGAGGCGATGACCCTGGCGGATAAAATTGTTGTGCTCAACGGCGGTCGCGTAGAGCAGGTCGGCTCACCGCGTGAACTCTATGAGCGTCCAGCAAGCCGCTTTGTCGCCGGTTTCCTCGGCTCGCCCAAAATGAATTTTCTGGCGGCACGCCTGCAGGCCCCGGGAGCCACCAGCCTGGTCGACGCCCCCGTGTTGGGCATGACCACCCTGCCCTTCGAGAGCGCCGACCTGGCGGCGGGTACGCTGCTGACCCTGGGGGTTCGCCCCGAGCACATTTCGCTCAAAGCGGCAGAGGCAGACGCCGGAATCGTCGTGACCGGGGTCGAATACCTTGGCAGCGAAACGTATGTGCACCTCGAAACAGGTCAGGACGAGCCACTGATCTGTCGTTGTGAGGTCAGCGCCGGCTGGCAGGCTGGCGATCGGGTCGAGCTGCAGCTGGACATCGGCAACCTGCACCTGTTCGGCGAGGACGGCACTGCCTTGAAGCGCCCCCCCCACACCGTTGAAAACCCGCGCAGTGATGTCTCCCTGCACGCAGTCCGAGTACAGGCCCTATGACCATGCCGTCAAATAACATCAGCGATCCAATGTCTTCCTGCCTCGACCTTGCGCAGCGTGCACTGACTGATGGCCTGTCTCGCGTCATCCAGGATTATCGACCCGATTATCATATCGCCCCCCCGGCAGGCTGGATGAACGACCCTAACGGGGTCGTGTACTTTCGTGGCGAATACCACGTGTTCTATCAACATTACCCCTTCGAAGCCAAATGGGGCCCTATGTATTGGGGGCACGCCAAGAGTGCCGACCTGGTTCATTGGCAGCACCTGCCCATCGCGCTGGCACCTGGCGAAGACTTCGACCGTGACGGTTGTTTTTCCGGTAGTGCCGTGGTGTGTGGAGAGACCTTGGCCCTGATCTACACCGGCCACACCTGGCTGGGAGAAGTGGGGGATGAACGCTTGATCCGTCAAGTTCAGTGCCTGGCCACCAGCACTGACGGCATCCAGTTCGTCAAGCATGGCGCCGTCATCGAGACCCCACCGCAAGACACCATCATGCACTTTCGTGACCCCAAGGTATGGAAGGAAAATGGCTGCTGGTACCTCATTGTCGGCGCACGCCTGGGCGATACGCCGCTGCTGCCGTTGTACCGTTCCACCGATCTGCACGCCTGGGAGTTTCTCGACTATGTGGCAAGCGGCAGCGAGGGTGATGGCTATATGTGGGAATGCCCGGACCTGTTTCGGCTAAACGGACACGATGTACTGCTGTACTCCCCTCAAGGTATGCAGTCCGAAGGTTACGAACGGCTCAACAAGTACCAGACGGGTTACCGCGTGGGCCGACTCGACAACGAGTGGCACTTCACTGGCGGGCCGTTTATCGAGCTGGATAATGGCCACGACTTCTATGCCGCACAAACGCTATTGGCCCCCGATGGTCGGCGCCTCGTGTGGGCGTGGCTCGACATGTGGGAAAGCCCGATGCCAAGCCAGGCCCATCATTGGTGCGGCATGCTCGGGTTGCCACGCGAGCTTGAACTCAGCGCAGATCGCCTTTGCATGTTTCCGGCACGGGAGCTCACCGCTCTGCGCCAGGCAGCGTTGCCGAGTACGCCCTGGTGGGATGAGTCGGGAACCCGGGACGTGCCGCACGTGAATGGCGATAGGCTGGAAATCCATGTGCACCTGGATGTGCTCGGCTGCACCGATGGGCACTTGGGGATCGCCTTGCGCTGTAGCGACGATGGCCATGAACAGACCCTGCTCTACTACGATGCGGTGTTGCAGCGCCTGGTACTTGACCGCAGCCACTCAGGCGCACAAGTCACCGGTCAGCGCAGCGTGGCGATAGACCCGACACAAGGGGTGCTGGCACTGCGGGTGTTCCTCGATCGTTCGTCCATTGAGGTATTCGACGAAAACGGGCGCTTCAGCCTCAGCAGTCGCCTATACCCACAGCCCGGTAGTTTGGGTGTGAAGCTTGTTGCAAGCGGGAGTGGCGGACGTGTCTCGATTTCCAGGGCATGGTCTCTCGCCTCGGGATGGTTATGAGCAGCGTCATTGGAGTCGCGAGAAGCGCAAACCATGTGTCATGTGTCATGATTCTTCGTCAATCTGACCGGTTTCTCCTCGCATGACTTCAGTGAAAGACGTTGCACAGCTGGCCGGCGTGTCCCTGATGACGGTTTCTCGAGCGCTCAGCAATCCGGAAAAATTGAGCCCCGAAACCTATCAGCGGGTGCGTCGTGCCATTGACGAACTGCAATTCGTACCGAGCATGTCGGCGCGAAAGATTCGCGGCGACAACCTCCAGAGTCGAACCATCGGTGTGTTCGCACTGGACACTGCTACAACACCGTTTGCTGTCGAGTTACTGCTGTCCATCGAACAGACCGCACAGCAAGCTGGCTGGAATGTCTTTATCCTCAACCTGCTAAGCAACCCGCCCACCGACCAGAATATCGACCTGATGCTATCGCACCGTCCCGACGGGCTGATCTTCAGTGCCATGGGGTTACGCCAGGTGTGCATTCCTGAGCGATTGAAAAGTAAACCCCTGGTACTCGCCAATTGCCTGGCCGATGACAGTCGCCTGGTGAGTTATGTGCCAGACGACGAAGCGGGGCAGTATCGAGCCGTACATCACGCGTTGAGCCAGGGCTATCGGCGCCCTCTGTGTATCAACCTGCCAAAACAGAGTCTGGCCTGGAACCTGCGACAAAAAGGTCTGCAGCGTGCCTGTCAGGCATTCGGCCTGGCGCCTGACGCACTGCTGCAATACGACCTTTCTGATCATGACGCCTATGGTGAAACCGCAGCCATCCTCGACCGGCACATCATTGATGGCCGTCCCCAATTCGACATTCTGATCTGTGGCAACGACCGCATTGCCTTTTGTGCCTATCAGCTATTGTTGGGCCGTGGCCTGAAAGTTCCCGACGATGTCGCCGTGCTCGGCTACGACAACATGATCGGTATTGCTGAGCTGTTCATCCCGCCGCTGACCACGGTGCAACTGCCGTACTACGAGATCGGTCGCAAGGCTGCCCTGCACCTGATCGAGACCCTCGACGTATCGGGAGCCCAGCCAGTTGATTGTCCATTAGTGGTTAGGGCATCGCTATAAAATTCAGTTAATTCGGTGATAGCGCGCCCGCTTGCTTTCGATTTGCCACTGGCCTGCCACCGACCGCTTAAGCCCAAAGGGTCAGTCACGACATGCACAAAACGGCCAGAAGTCGTCATTCTTCAAATCTCACCGCCCCTCAGATCGCAACAGACGCTTTCTTGGCGATTATCAGCTCAGTGGAAATATTCAACTTCTCCTTTCTCCCCATTCAGCAAAACGCATTGGGCCGGTGACCAAACCGACCCAATGCCATACGAGTGGATCCATTTACCGCGAATCGACTAACCCAACGTGTTAAGGCACACCACCTTGGGTTGGGTCATTTCCTCGTAGGCAAAACGCACCCCTTCCCGGCCCAGGCTACCGTACTTGGAACCGCCAAACGGCATCGCATCGAAGCGGTAGTCGGAAGAGTCGTTGATCATCACTCCCCCGGCTTCGATCCTCCGTGCGGCGCTCATCGCGGTTGCCAGATCATTGGTGAAGATCCCGGCATGCAGGCTGTATTCGGGCTCATTGGCCAAAGCGATGGCTTCATCGAAGGTTTCGAAAAGCTGCAATACCACCACCGGAGCGAAGACTTCATTGCGCCAGAGTCGACTGGCGTGATCGACGTTTTCCAGCACGGTGGCGGCGTAGCACGATCCTACACGCCGATGGCCGCAGAGCAACGTGGCGCCCTCTTGCAAGGCCTCGCTGACCACTTGCTCGGCATTCTGCGCGGCTTGCGCAGTAATCATGGGGCCGATATCGGTATCGGCCAGCAATGGATCGCCGACCGCAAGCGCACGGGCCTGGCTGACGAATCGCTCTCGGAACGCTTCATAAACCGACGCCTGAATCAGCAAGCGCTGAGTGCCTACGCAGTTCTGCCCCGCTGCCCAAAAGGCTCCGGACACGCAACTCTCGACAGCGGCCTCAAGGTCGCAGTCGCCCATGACGATTACCGGAGCATTACCGCCCAGGTCCATGGCCAGTTTCTTCAACCCGGCCGTGCGGGCGATCTGCTCTGCGGTGACGAAACCGCCGGTGAAGGAAATCATCCGCACCTCACGGGCGGCGACCAACGCCTTGCCCAGTTCCGCGCCGCCGGTGGCGACGGTAACCACTGATTCAGGCAAGCCTGCCGCGACCAGATAAGACACCAGTTTAATGGCCGACAATGGCGCGAGCTCAGAGGGTTTGAGAATCACCGCGTTACCGCCCGCAATGGCCGGACCGAGTTTGTGCGCCACCAGGTTCAACGGATCGTTGTACGGCGTGATCGCAACGATCAGCCCCAGAGGTTCACGGGAAAACCAGCCCTGACGCGATTCGGAGCCTTCATAAGCGTCGAAAGGCACCACTTCCCCTGCATTGCGCCTGGCCTCCTCGGCCGACAGCTTGAGGGTGTTGACGCAACGCTTGACCTCCTTTTCCGCCTGTTTGAGGGTCTTCCCTGCCTCGTCGACGATCAGCCTGGCAAACACACCGGCATCATGTTCGACGTTGATTGCGGCTTGCTCAAGAATGCGAGCCCGACGATGACGCGCTAACGCGGCGCACGCTCGTGCACCACTGCGTCCTGTCTCCAATAACTGCGGAACTTGCGACACACAGACATTCGTTACGCTACCTATGAGGGAACCGTCATAGGCGTTAAAGACTTCAATAGGCGGCTCCACGATATCCAGAACCAGGCGCGATAATTTCACAGGTTTACTCCTGGTTGCGTGCAATGGATTGATGGATGCTAATGATGTCCGAGAGCAGCGCAAACGCTGTTTCCGTGCGCCCGGCTCCCGGTCCCGAAACCGTCACCGCACCGAGCAGTTCGGAGGTAAACGACACCGCGTTCGTTGCGCCGCCAACACTGGCCAGCGGATGGTCGTTGTTCAACAGCCGCGGTTCGACACTGGCACTGATCGAGCCATCGGCATGACGCATCGCCGACCCGATCAGCTTCCAGCGAGCGCCGTCCTGCCGGGCTTTTTCGATGTCGCCAAGGCTGAGGGAGGAAATGCCACTGCACGTGACGTCGCTGACCGTCAGCTTCGCGTCCAGCAGTTCATTCGCCAGGATCACCACCTTGAGGCGTACGTCATGACCCTCGACATCCGCCGTCGGGTCGGCTTCGGCGTAGCCCAGCTCCTGAGCCTTGCTGACGGCCTCGGCAAACCCCAGGCCTCCTTCCATGCTGGTCAGCACGAAGTTGGACGTGCCGTTGAGAACTCCTTCAAAACCGACAATGGAGCTGCCGGCCAGCGCCTGCCTGGCCAGGCGAATCACCGGCGTGCCGCTCATGACCGAGCCTTCGTATTCAAAGGCGACATGCTTGCGTCGAGCCAGTGCCTTGAGCTCGGCGCCGTGCAAAGCGATCGGGCCCTTGTTGGTGGTGACGACATGTTGGCCGCCCTCCAGCGCCCAACGGCAGAACGAAGTCGCCGGTTCACCGTCCACCGGGTTGGTAAACGTGGCTTCAACAATAATGTCCGCGCCGCAATCCTTGATCACCGCTTCATTGAGGGCTGTGACGTCGCCACCCGACAGTTGCGCCAATGCACCTTTGACTGCCGGCAATTGGGCGAGCACATTGGCGTCCAGCCCTTCGCGGCCAATCACCGAACCGAGAAACAAGTCAGTCAAACCGACGATTTTCAGGGTGAAACCCAGTTCTGTTTTCCACTGTTCGTTACGTTCGGCAATCAGCTGAGCCAATGCCCGGTTAACACCGCCAAAGCCAACCAGCGCCAATTTGTATTCAGTCATTTTTATGCCCTTGATCCGGGTGATGGGTTGTTGGGCACTAGGTTAGGGATGGGCCCAGGGCAGTGAAATAGGTCAATTTGCTCTATTTTATGGGCGTTTTGACCAGTGCCCGGACAAAGCTTCAGGCATAAAAAAAGCCAACGCGAGTTGGCTTTTGGCAGCACGAAAAATGGGTTAAACGACAGATGACAGCACGAAGGAGGTCACGGTGTTTTCTACTCCAGGCAACGCGGCAATTTCAGTCCAGACCTTGTGCACCCGCTGCGGGCTCGCAGCGCCCACCCGCAGCATCAGGTCGAACTCGCCGCTCATGACATCGCACTGGATGACCTCCGGAATGGCCCGCAGCGCTTGCAACACTTCCGTCCCCCGCATTCGGTCGTAGCGGTAAACAAAAATCACCGCGTTGATGTTCGACGTCGCTTGTCGCCCCTCCCCCGTGCGTACCGTATATCCCTGTATTACACCGTCGCGTTCAAGTCTTTCTATGCGCTGGCGCACCGCATTGCGTGACAGATTGACCTTGGCCGCCAGTTCGGCGTGTGCAGCCCTGGCATTGAGCTGTAGTTGCGCGATGATCAGTTCATCTAGAGGGTCCAGAATTCGCTTCACTTGGCCTCCTGTTGTCGCGCTTTCAAAGCGCGCCGAGCAGCTCATGGATGGTGTCGAGATCGTCCGGTTGAATCCGGTAAACCTGCGCCTGTCCTTGCGTCGGGACCTCAGGTTGCAACTCCGCCACACTGATGCCCAACTCGCCAAGCAGTGCCGCCGACTTGACCGGTGAGATTTCCCCCAGGGTCACCATTGGCGCCACCAGGCTTCGCCGATACAATCGGGCGGCCAGCACACCAGTGGCCGTGTGCGGGTCGATGACGTATCCCGTGTCGCGATACAGCGAGGTGATTTCCGTCAGCGTCTGCTCATCACTGACCGCGTAGGAGTCGATGATCATCCGCGCCTGCAACCAGAACTCGTTGGCGATGACCATCTCACCGCTGGACTCGAACCCCTCCATCAGGGCACACACCGCCTGGTCGTCACGCCCGTAGAGTTCCCAGAGAAAACGTTCCAAATTGGAAAAGATCGACAGGTCCATGGCAGGCGAAAGCGTCTTGTTGGCTCGTGACCTACTGTAGTGGTTCTTCTGAAACAACTGATGCAACGCGTCATTCTGGTTGGTCGCAACAATCATCTGGGTGATCGGCAGGCCCATTTTTTGCGCGATATAGCCTGCATACACCTCGGCAAAACTCGCCGCAGGCACGCTGAAACCGATCGGACGCTGCCCCCCCCCCAGTTGCAGCACCGCGTGGAAGTAAAACACCAGTTGCGCCAACACACTGACCCAGTTACTCGAGTTGAAACTGATCACCTCGTACTGCGCATACGGCCATTGTCGGAACAACTGGGTGACGATGGTCTGGCACTCGTCGAAGCTGCCGTTGACTGCAAACTGATGAACCCTTGGGTGCGCCGCTGCGTGCAGATGCTGGAGTTGGTCCAGGGGGACACCCTTCGCTGGGTAAAACACCACCACGCAGGTGTCCTCGCAGTGCTTGAACGCCTCGATGGCCGCCAGCCCGGTATCGCCGTTGGTGGCACCGATCACCACCCCGCGACGCCCGCGTTTACGCAGAAAATACGACACCAGCCGTGCCTGCAACTGCGCGGCAAAATCCTTCGAGGAGCGAGTCGGCCCGTGGAACAGTTCCAGCACCCACTCGTTACGATCGACCTGATGCAAAGGTGCCAGGGAGCGATGGCTAAATTGACTGCCAGCCTCTTTGAGCATGCGCTTGAGGTCTGTCTCGGGGATCGCCTCCCCCACAAACGGACTGATCACCCTGAAGGCCAGTTCGTCATAGGGCAAGGTCGACCAGTTGGCGATGTCCTGCGATTCAAACAGCGGCAGCTCGAGCGGTACGAACAGCCCACCGTCCTCGGCAATGCCAGACAATACGACCTGTTCGAAGTCGACCTGCACGGCCGAATTTCGGGTACTCACATAACGCATGGTTGGCTCCGGCCATTCACTTGAAACGATGTGCCTGCTCGACCAGCCAGGTGGAAAACATCACCGCGTCGGGGTGTTGCTCGGCCCCGGAGCCGCGCACAAGGTAAAAAGACTCGCTGGCTTCGATACGCTGGGTAAAGGGTTCGACTAACCGTCCATCCTGAAGCATCTCCTCTACCATCGAGGACCGCGCCAGGGCGATCCCCTGCCCTAACTCGGCCATGCGCAAAGTGGAAATCAATGTGTCGAACTGCATGCCGGTCGAGGAGTCGACGGTGTCCGCACCGACCATGTTCAACCAGTAACCCCAACCCTCTTCGTAACCCAGAACATGCAACAGCGGATGGTGTGACACGTCCACAGGGACCGTCAGCGGCGACCTCGCCATCAGGTCCGGCGAGCAGACCGGGAACAACGTGTCCCAGGTCAGACGCTGCGACACCAGGCCGGGCCATTGACCGTGGCCCCAGCGAATCTCCATGTCATCCTCACCGTCCAGTTCCTTGACCCAGATATTGCTGATGTAGCGGATATCGACATGCGGATGCGCCTGGCTAAACCCCGCCAGCTTGGGCGCCAGCCAATGCACGAAGAACGCCAGGCTGCCACGCACCTTGATCGGTCGACGCTTGTGCTGACCAAAAATTTCGTTGGTCCCCACTGCCAGCCGCGTGATCGCATCCTGCACCACCGGCAGATACGCCTGGCCTTCCTCGGTCAGTCCCAGACCTCGGGGCAAGCGTTTGAACAGTGCTACCCCAAGATGGCTTTCCAGTTGGCGGATCTGCTGACTGACGGCCCCCTGGGTCAAAAACAGCTCTTCGGCAGCATGGGTGAAGTTCAAACAGCGGGCAGACACCTCGAATGCCCGCAGCCAGTTCAATGGGGGTAGCGTCTTTTGCTTCATGGCTTGAACCTCTAGGGCGCCCCCTCCACCGAGCACGCTTGCCCATCCCGTCGACGCGGACTAGAACGCATCGGACGGTTGTGCCAAGGGGGCAACCGACAAGCGTCGCTCGCGGCTTTTGCGGGTAATGTAATACACGAAATAGCACCAGGCGATGAAGGGCAAACCGAAGTACAACGCCACTCGCTGCTCCGGATCGAAGGCAATCCCGACACACGCCAGACTGCAGCAGACCAGTGCTCCCAACGGCACCCATGGATAACCCCGGACACGGAATTTCAAGTCGCGGATGTCACCGCCGTTGGCCACATAGTGACGGCGGAAAGCAATCTGGCTCGCAGCGATGCTCATCCAGACCACCACCACCGCCAATCCGGAGATCGACACCAGCGCCAGATAGATGGTGTCGGCGGCAAACACACTGCTGAGCAACGAGGCAGCCCCACCCGCCATGCTGATGATAATCGCGTTGAGCGGCGTGCCCATACGCGTCAGTGCCGAGAATCGCTTGGGCAGGTGACCCTGGTCACTCAGTGTCCAGATCATCCGTGACGCGGCATACAAACCGGAGTTGGCGGCCGACAGCAAGGCACTGATGATCACGAAGTTCATGATGTCTGCCGAATAGGGAATCCCGATGTAGGTGAACACAGTCACGAATGGACTCTCTACCAGGCCGGCCTGCTCACGAGGTAACAGCGTCGCCAGGACGAAAATGGTCCCCACGAAAAAGATCGCCAGGCGCAGCACCGTCGTGCGAATCGCACGCGGCACGTTGCGTTGCGGATCCTTGGTTTCCCCAGCGGCAATACCGATCAACTCAGTGCCGGAGAATGCAAAAGACACCGCCAACAACGTCATTGCTATCGGCATGACTCCGGTAGGAAAAAGTCCTTCGCGAGTGAAGTTGCTCAACCCGATACTGTGGCCCTGATCGATGTGCAGCAGACCGAGAATCGCGCCACCGCCGATCATCAGAAACACGATGACGGTCACCACTTTAACCAGAGACAACCAGAACTCGGTCTCAGCGAACAAACGCACCGAAATCACATTGGTCAGAAACACTAGACCTGCAAACAACGCACTCCAGATCCATACCGGTGTATCCGGGAACCAACGCGCCATCAAGATACCGGCGGCGGTGAATTCAGAACCGATGGCCACCGTCCAGGTCAGCCAATACAGCCAAGCGACGGTATACCCGGTACCAGGCCCCAGAAAGCGGGTGGCATAAGTACTGAACGAACCGGTTTCCGGCATCTGTACCGCCAGTTCGCCCAGGCACATCATCACCATGTAAACCATGAGCGCGCCGATGATGTAAGCGATCACCGCGCCCAAGGGACCGGCTTGGTTAACCGTATACCCGGACGTGAGAAACAGTCCGGTACCGATAACGCCGCCTAATGCCAACATGACAATATGCCGTGTTTGCATTTCCTGTTTAAAACCGGAACGCGAGTAAAGTTGTTCTTCTTTTATGGACATGGTTGTTCTCATGAAAGTTATTAGGGCACGAATTAACGTCTGCGATGACTGACTGGGCAGAGAAAAAACAGATCGCCACTAAGTTTTATTATTATTCCACTTCATGAACGCCCCACTCACATCCTTGCAGTGAGATTTAACGCTAACGCTTCAGCTTGCGACTTCGGCGAAACTTTCATTGATTGAAAGCTGCGTGTTTGATTGTGCGGGCTCGTTGCCCGCCCCCCTGACAAATGCGAACGCCTGTTTCAGGTCGTCGAGCAGATCGTCGGTGTCTTCGATGCCGACAGAGATCCGCACCAGCCCTTCGGAAATACCCAGGGCCAGGCGTTCCTCCAGCGTGTTCTCGACATGGCTGGTGGTGCGGGCCGGACCGTAGATGGTTTCCACCGCACCGAGATTACCCGCGCAGTGGGCGAATCGCAGTCGTGGCAAGAGCACCTTGACCGTGTCCATGCCGCCCGCCACGACAAAGCTGACAATTGCACCGAAGCCGGACATTTGCGCGCACGCCACCGCATGATTCGGATGGCCGGGCAAACCGGGATAATTGACCGACTCCACCAAGGGCTCGACGCAGAGGTACTCGGCCAGTGCGCGGGCACTGCGTTGCTGCTGACGCATACGTAGCACCAGGGTTTTCATGCCGCGAATGATCATGTAGGCGGAGAACGGGTCGAGCGTCGCTCCGTTGATTTCCCGGTAATGACGCACCTTGGCCATCAGTGATTCACTACCGCACACCAGGCCGCCAAGCACGTCGCCGTGGCCGCTGAGAAACTTGGTGGCACTGTGAATGACCACGTCCACACCCAGCGCCAGCGGGTTCTGATTCAATGGCGTGGCGAAGGTGTTATCCGCCACTACAATGGCACCGACGCGCTTGGCCGCAGCCACCAGACGCTCGATATCGAGTATTTTCAGCGTCGGGTTGGTTGGCGTTTCCAGATACACCAATTGGCAACCTTTGGCGATTTCGCGTTCGATTTCTTCGTGATCGAACGTCTCGCACAACGTCACGTTCACACCGGTACGCGGCAGGAACTCTTCGAAAATCTTGTTGGTGCCGCCATAGCTGTCCTTGGTCGAGACCACCCGATCGCCATAGGCCAGGAAGGTGTAAAGCACACTGCTGATCGCCGCCATCCCGCTGCTGAAAGCCACGGCCGATTCGGCCAGTTCCAACTCGCGAATCTTTGCCTCGAGGGTCTCGACTGTCGGGTTGCTCATGCGGCTGTAAATAAAGCCGGGCGCCTTGCCCAACGCAACGTCATACCAGACGTCGATGTCGTCATAACCATAGGCGGCACTGACCACGATGGGCGTTTGAGTGGCGTTGTAGGGATGCCTGACCTGCTCTCCACCCCAAACTGCACGGGTTCCTGCACCCGCATTAACAAACCCTGCGTTGTCTGGTTTTTTATTCATAAAGACTACTCGCACTGAGGGTGGCGAATGTTGAGTCACTCACCGGATCTGGTGGCCAATATAGTGAAATGCAGCGCCGCCGAGAAACGATGTTATCGATGCCAAAGGGCTGCTTTTTTTAATGGCTGTGATTGCGTGGAGCCAGGTCAATTGCAGCCTTTCACCACAAGACGGAGTACAGCAGCTGGAGCGAAACGATCTCTTTCACCGCCTACGCCTGCTTAAGTTGAGCGCCATCGAAATTCGATAAACCGATAACGTGAGTTTTTCCTTGATCGCGCGCGACTGCCAAAGCCCCAGCATCAACTGTGAGTGCAAAGTTTGAATCGCCCCGGGTTTCGTAGACACCTCTTTGCCTTAAACTGAGGCCAATTAGGAGGTGCCATGAGCAACCCGCGTTACCCCGAAGAATTCAAAATCCAAGCAGTCAATCAAGTGACCGAAAAGAAGCTGGCTGTCGCTGAGGTAGCGGCCCGTCTTGGTGTGTCGACGCATAGCCTCTATGCCTGGATAAAGCGCTACAGCAAACCTCAAGAAGAACGGCAGCAGGATGATGATCAGCACGCTGAACTGCGTCGTCTGCGAGCGGAACTCAAGCGCGTCACTGAAGAGCGAGACATATTAAAAAAGGCCGCCGCGTACTTTGCCAAGGAGTGCGGCTGAAGTACGCCTTTATCAAGCAGCGCGCTGGCGACTATTCGATTCGACGGCTTTGCCTGACGCTGAAAGTCCATCCCAGCGGTTATTACGCCTGGCTGTCTGAGCCGCAATCTGCACGCGCCAAAGACGACCAGAGACTGTTAGGTTTGATCAAGCACTCCTGGCTGGAGAGCGGCGGCGTTTATGGCTATCGCAAAATCCATGACGATCTGCGCGAGGTCGGTGAAGATTGTGGTCGACATCGTGTGGCGAGGCTGATGCGTCTTGAAGGTCTGCGTTCTCAGACAGGTTATAGACGCCGCCCTGGAAAGTACGGCGGTAAGCCAGCTGTCGCCTCACCCAATTTGCTGAAGCGCCAGTTCGATGTCGTGGAGCCCAACAAGGTTTGGGTTACCGACATCACCTACATTCGTACGTATGAAGGCTGGTTGTACTTGGCTGTGGTGCTAGATCTGTTTTCTCGCCAGGTTGTAGGCTGGTCAATGAAGTCGCAGATGACCAGCGATTTAGCCATTGATGCTTTATTGATGGCGGTTTGGAGGCGTAAACCGAAACAAGAGGTAATGATTCATAGCGACCAAGGCAGCCAGTACAGCAGCTCCGATTGGCGTAGCTTTTTGAAGGCAAACAATTTGGTTGCCAGCATGAGTCGCCGAGGCAACTGTCATGACAACGCTGTGGCCGAGAGCTTTTTCCAGCTTCTGAAACGGGAACGAATCAAGCGAAAAATCTACACCTCGCGGGAAGATGCTCGTAGTGACGTGTTCGATTACATCGAGATGTTCTACAACGTAAAACGCCGCCATGGTTTCAACAATCAGCTGTCACCGGTAGAGTTTGAAAAGCGTTACGCAATGAGCTTGCAAGGTGTCTAGAGAATCCGGGGCGATTCA
>NZ_MDDR01000010.1 GCF_001870435.1 Pseudomonas costantinii
CATTCTTCCAATCATGAGCTGCGCTGCCCCAGTTCGCAGTGATATTGCGTAAGCCCAGCCAGATCAACTTTGTCGCTGCTTCGTCCGTCGGGAAGTGGCCTCGGGTCTTAATGATCTTTCGCAATTGAGCATTGATACTCTCGATGGCGTTCGTTGTGTAGATCACTTTTCGTATCGCCGGGGGAAACACGAAGAACGGAATGACGCGATCCCAAGCGCGCTTCCAAGCAGCTACCACCGTCGGATATTGCCTGCCCCAAGGCCCTGTTTCGAAGGCCAGAAGCGCTTGTTCGGCCGTGTCCGCGTTAAGCGCTTGATAGATCGGCTTCAGTGCTTTTGCCAGTTCGCGACGCTTATCCCACGGTGCGTACTCAAGGCTGTTACGGATCAGATGAACGATGCAGGTCTGCAATGTCGCGTCAGGAAACACTGCAGCCAGGGCTTCGGGCATGCCTTTCAGACCGTCAGTTACCGCAATCAAGACGTCCTCGACACCCCGGATCTTCAGGTCATTGAAGACTTTCATCCAGAACTTAGCGCCTTCGGTTGTCTCAATCCAAATGCCCAGAATATCTCGCGTGCCGTCTGGTAAAACACCCAGCGCCAAGTAGATAGCCTTGTTACGTACCAAACCTTCATCGCGAATTTTGACGCGTAAGGCATCGAAGAAAATCACTGGGTACATCGGCTCAAGCGGCCGTTGTTGCCAAGCGGTGACTTCCTCCAAAACGGCGTCGGTCACCGAGCTGATGAAGTTGTGCGAGACGTCTGTTCCGTACTGTTCCGACAGAAACGCACGGATCTCACGCACCGTCATGCCTCGGGCGTACATCGCAATGATTTTGTCGTCAAAGCCGGTAAAACGGCGTTCATGCTTGGGGATCAAGATCGGCGCAAAGCTTCCATCGCGATCTCGGGGAATATCCAGGCGAAGTGGGCCGTCATCGGTCAACACTGTCTTACCGCTTTTTCCGTTGCGCTGATTGCTCGACTCCTCAGGGCGCTCCGCGCCCTGAGGATAGCCAAGGTGATGACCCAGTTCGGCACCGAGGGCTCGTTCGATGAGCGCCTTTTTGAACGCCATCGAGGCGTCCTGAATGGCTTCGGCACTCATCGGGCCACTGACGAACTGGTCGATCAGCTCTTTTGGAATCGATGGAAGGTCGCGCTGGGCCTCACGGGCCGGTTTCTTTTTGGTCGGCATACATGCACCTCTTCAACATGTTATGCCCGAACACAAAATTTATGACAGTCCCCTGTAAGGGCGAAACCATAAGCCGCCGTTACCGCAGCAACGGATATACACTCACCCAGCCCGCCCAAAAAACACCCCCCGAGCAATCGCCCGCGCCACACAATCCGCCGCCGCGGCCCCAATACACCCAATCTCCACCTGCCGCCGCGGCCCGTCCGTCAACTCAACCGCCGCCGACGCCAACGCAAAAACCGTATCCCCATCAAACGGCAAATGCGCCGGCCGCACCGCCCGCGCAATCCCATCCTGCGCCATGATCGCCACACGCTTGCACTCAGCAACCGTCAACCGCGCAGTACTCGCGACCACCACCAGCGTGGTATTCGCCCCAGCCTGCAAACGGCCCATGGAATCCAGGCGTGACAACTCAGGCATCGGATCACTGCAATCCATCACCTCCTCCGGCCGCTGACCACCAAACTCCCCCGCCACCTCCCAGGGCCAGGCCCAGAAAGTTTTACCGTCGGGCATATACACCGAGCCAATCGGATTCGCGACCACCAGCGCCGCGACGATCAACCCATCGCCCAAGTCCAGCGATGCCGTGCCCAACCCGCCTTTCAACACCCCCGCCATGGCCCCACGACCAGCGCCGACCGAGCCCAGTTCAAAATCTTCACCGACATTGGCCAGCGCTTCAAAGCCCAGGCGTCGATAAGGCGGCTCCAGGCCCCAATCCTTGTCACCACCATTGGCCAGGTCATGCAAGACGGCGGCAGGCACGATGGGAATCGCCGGCGCACCGGGTTTCAAATGCAGGCCCACTTCATCCTGGGACAGTTTCGCCGCCACCGCATCCGCCGCCCCCAGGCCGAATACCGAGCCGCCAGCAAACACCAGGGCGTGGAGCTGACCGACCATGTTTTCCGGTTCCAATGCGGCGGTTTCGCGCCCGCCTGGGCCGCCGCCGCGAATGTCGATGCTGGCGGTCCAGAAACCATCGGGGCGGATCACCGTGACGCCGGTGTCGACGTGCAGGTCTGTGGCGTGGCCGACCGTGAGGCCTGGGATATCGGTGAGGGCGTTGCGCGGGCCAGGTCTAGGCATACAGAAAAAGCTTCCTTGGGTTTAGGTATGGCGTGGGGTGAGCAAGGCGTGTGCCAAGCAGCGCAGTCCCGGCATTGCGACGCATAACTCGGGTCATGGAAAAACTCCCTGCACAAAAACCAACACCCTGCCCTCCTGCCTGTTAGAAAAACACCAACCCCGCTCTTAACACCATCACAACTCGTTGTTTTTAAACAGATTTACTAGATGGCACAGCCCTTGCTCTCCAGCCACTTACCAGAGCTTGAACCCAACAAGCCGACCTAGATCAAGGCCCAACGCCTTAACCCATTGGAGTGTTTCCCATCATGAATGCATCGCGCGCCGTCGGCCGCCGGCAACCCGGCAAGGTCTTCACCCACACCCTGTTGTTCCTCGCCCTGTGCGAGGCTGCGAGCTACAGCAGCCTGGCCCTCGCCGCCGACGCCCCGGCCAGCGACAACCCGCTGGACACCGTGGTGGTGATCGGCAACCGTGGCCAGGCGCGCACCCTGGCCGAGAGCCCGGCGCCGGTGGATGTGATTTCCTCCAAGCAACTGTTGGCCACCGGACAAGGTGACCTGACCCGAGCCCTGAGCAAGGTGCTGCCATCTCTCAACCAACCGGCCTCGTCGGGCTTCGGCTCCACCTCGGTGGTTCGCCCAATCAGCCTGCGAGGCTTGAACGGCGACCAAGTGTTGGTGCTGGTCAATGGCAAACGTCGCCACAACAGCGCGCTGCTGAACAACGGCACCTACCTCAACTCCGGCTCGCAACCGGTGGACCTGGACATGATCCCCACCGCCCTGGTGGATCACGTCGAAGTGCTGCGTGACGGCGCCTCGGCGCAGTACGGCTCGGATGCAATTGGCGGCGTGGTGAACATCGTGCTCAAGCAGAGCGACCACGGTGGCAGCTTGTCCACCAGCTACGGCCAGAACTTTGAAAACGGCGACGGCGAAACCGTACGCCAAACCGGCAACGTCGGCCTGGCCCTGCCCAACGACGGGTTTATCAACCTGGCCCTGGATGTGAAAAAGCAGAACGTCTCCGACCGTTCCGACGACGCGCCGTACACCGACGCCTCCGGCAACACCAGCCAGCGCCACACCTACTACGGCACCGGCCTGCCTGAGGCGAAGAACTTCAGCCTGGGTTACAACGCCGAGCTGCCGGTGGACGACGCCCTGACCTTGTATTCGTTCTCCACCTACACCCACCGCAACGCGGAAAAACCCCTGGCCTTCCACCAGCCATCAAGTTTCAACGGTATCCAGACCCCGTACCCGCAAGGCATCGAAGACAACCTGCGCTTCATCGAAGATGACTTCCAGGTTGCTGTCGGTGGCAAGGGCCAGGCCGCCGGCTGGGACTATGACGTGTCCAGCACCTATGGCCAGGACCATGCGCGGGCCACACTGACCGACACCTATAACTTGAGCTATGGCCCGACGTCGCCGACCTCAGTGGACACTGGCGTGAAGACCTTCAGCCAATGGACCAACAACCTCGACCTGACCCGCGCCTTCGACCTTGGCCTGTACAAGCCGACGCAGATTTCCTGGGGTCTGGAACAACGCTACGAAGACTACAAGATCGGCAAGGGTGACCTCGCCTCCTACGCCAGCGGGCCGTTCACCACCGGCGCCAATGGCGCGCTGATTGCGCCGGGAACCATTTCCGGGGCCGGTACCACCCCCGCCGACGCCGCCGAAAAAAGCCGCATCAGCCTGGCCGGCTACGGCGAAATCGGCCAGGACTTCACCGACAAATGGCACGTTGACCTGGCGGGCCGCTACGAGCACTACAACGACGGTTCCGGCACCACCACCAACGGCAAGTTCTCGACCCGCTACCAACTGACGCCGATCCTCGCGGTCCGCGGCACCTTCAGCACCGGGTTCCGCGCACCGTCGCTGGCCCAGCAGATCTACAGCTCCACCTCGCAAACCAGCGTCAACGGCCAATTGTTCGACTACCGCAACGTGGCGGTGAACTCCGATGTGGCCAAGGCCCTCGGTGCGACCAACCTCAAGCCCGAGAAGTCGACCAACTTCAGCCTCGGCCTGACCCTGCAACCCACCGATGCCACCAGCATCACCCTCGATGCCTACCAGATCAAAATCAAGGACCGCATCGCCCAGACCGGCTACCTTGGCGGTACCCCACAGATCAGTGCGATCCTCGCGGCGGCCGGGCTTAACCCGAACCAGGCGGTCACCTACTTCACCAACGCACTCGACACCACCACGCGTGGCGTCGACCTGGTCGGTGAGTATCGCCAGGACATCGGCGCCTGGGGCAACCTGAAATATTCCGCAGGCTTCAACTGGAACACCACCCAGATCGATGACATCCACGCCTCCGCCGTCGCCACCCAAGCACTCGGCCCAGATGGTGGCTACGATCGCCAGCGCCAGGGCAACCTCAAGTACGGCCTGCCGCAATCCAAGTTGCTGCTGGGCACGACCTGGACCTATGAAAAACTCGAAGTCGGCCTGAACCTGACCCGCTACGGCGAGTACACCCAGTACGGCACCGCCGCAGCCTTCGACCGCACCTTCTCTCCGGCGTGGATCACCGACCTGAACGTGGACTACCACCTGACCAAGGCGGTCACCCTGAATGCCGGTGCCAACAACCTGTTCAACCAGTACCCGGAACGCACCAAGCTGGCCAGCAGCTCGGGCGCCTTCCCCTACGGCAACTTCTCGCCTTACGGCACCACCGGCGGCTACTGGTACACCGGCGTGACCTACAACTTCTGACCCAGACCACAGGGCCGGTTCACTGGCCCTGTGCCTGACTTTGATGGGAGCCTGTTCATGACCCGCCGCACCGATCAACTCAAGCTGGGGGCTTTTCTTGCCAACAGCGGTCACCACGTCGCCGCCTGGCGACACCCCCTGGCCCAGGCCGACGCCAGCCTGGATTTCGAACATTTCAAACAGATCGCCCAGACCGCCGAGCGCGGCAAGTTCGACGCGCTGTTTATCGCCGATGTGGTCGCGTTGTGGGGTCACCATCACGATGCCCTGAGCCGTACCGCCCGTGCCGAACACTTCGAGCCGCTGACATTGATGTCGGCCCTGGCCGCCGTCACCACCCACATTGGCCTGATCGCCACTGCCACCACTACCTACAACGAGCCGTACCATATCGCGCGTAAATTCGCCTCCCTGGACCACCTGTCCAAAGGGCGTGCCGCGTGGAACCTGGTGACCTCCGTAGTTTCCGACGAAGCCTGGAATTTCGGCCGCGAGCATCACGTCGATCACGGCGACCGTTACCAACGCGCCGAAGAATTCCATGACGTGGTCAAGGACCTGTGGGACAGCTGGGACGACGACGCTTTCACCCGCGACAAGGCCAGCGGCGAGTATTTCGACCCAGCCAAATTGCACACCCTCAACCATCGCGGCGACCACTTTTCCGTGCGCGGCCCACTCAACGTCGCACGCCCGCCCCAAGGCCACCCGGTGCTGGTGCAGGCGGGTGCGTCCGAGCCGGGCAAGAACCTCGCCGCGCGTGTTGCCGAACTGATCTTTGCCCATGCCCATAACGTGGAGAGTGCCCAGGCGTTTTACCAGGACATCAAGCAACGCGCGGCCACCTTCGATCGCGACCCGGACCACATCAAGATCCTGCCCGGCGTCACCCCGTTTATCGCCGACACCCGCGAACAGGCCCAGGCGCTGTTCGAAGAGTTCCAGGCATTGATCGACCCGGTGCTGGGCCTGCGTTTGCTGGCCGACACCCTAGGTGATGACATTGACCTGTCGGGCCATGACCTTGACGGGCCATTGCCGGAAACCCCGGTAGGCCAGCGCGGCAGCCGCCGAGACAAAGTGTTGGAGCTGGCGCGCGACGAACAGCTGAGCATTCGCCAGTTGTACCTGCGCCTAGCTGGCGGCAACCCGGTGATCGGCACTGCCGAGGACGTGGCCGATCACTTCGAGGCCTGGTTCCAGGCGCGGGCCTGTGATGGTTTCAATGTGTTCTTCCCGTACTTCCCCGGTTCCATCGAGCTGTTTGTCGACCGCGTGATTCCGCTGCTGCAAGCCCGAGGGCTGTTCCGCCTGGAATATGAAGGCACGACCCTGCGAGGAAACCTCGGTCTGCCGCGCCCGGCCAATCGCTTTACCACCGGAGCAAGCGCATGAAACGCCGAACTCAGGGGCACAACGTGAAGATTGCCGCACCGCAAAGCGACCAAAGTGCACACGGCGGTGCATTCCTCTTCGGTCGCGAAATCACCGTCGGCCAGGCCTTGGGTTGGCAAAAACGATGAACGACACCGCCCACCGTAGCAGCTGTCGAGCCTTGGCTAGGCTGCGTAGCAGTGTATCTGACACAACGCGGTGCCCCCAACGCAGCCTCGCTGGCGCTCGACAGCTGCTACGCGGGAGTACGGAGATAATCGATGGAGCTTACGCATGCCCCTTGAATTCAGTTGGCTGATGCCCCTGTGTACCCCCGACTGGGCGGCGCGGCCTGGGCAGTGGATTCAACTGGCCCAGGCCGTGGAATACGCGGGTCTCGATGGCCTGTGGATTCCCGGTGGTGTGTTGTGTGCCGATAGCCTTGGCGTGGCGGCGGCGCTGTGCGCACATACGCGGCGGTTGCAGTTGTCGGTGAGCGTGCCGCCGGAGGTGATGCTTCCTGCCGCACTGGCCACCACCCTGCAAAGCCTGCAATCGATCAGCGGCCATCGGGTGCAGTTGCACCTACCGAATAGCGAGCGCAGCGCCTTTGGCGAATGGCTCAACCGTGACCAACGCAGCGAGCGCATTGGCGAGTACCTGGAAATCCTCCAGCAATTGCTCACGCCCAACGACACTGGACTCGACTATCAAGGCCGATACTTCCAACTGGAACACGCTGGCGTCGCCCGTCGCGAATTACCCGCGCCGCCCCTGGTACTGGACGACAGCCAAAGCCATACGCTGGTGGCCGCACATGCCCAGACCTGCCTGCTGACACCTGGGCATCCACAGTGGCTGGCCAAGGAAATACAACGCTGGCGGCAGATTCAACCGAACCTGGATTTTGCCTGCACCTTCGGCCTGATCCTCGGCGACAGCGAGGACCTGGCCTGGGAAACCGCCGCCAGATTGCTACCAGTGCCGGATCTGCCGGACGAACCGCTGGCCACCCTGCCCCGCGCCCGCCATCCGCTGCGCCAATGGGAGGTCCATCCGAACCTGCTGCAACTGCACCCTGGGCAACCGCTGATTCTGGTGGGCACCCCGCAACAGATCGCCACGCGCCTGCACGAACTGCACGGGTTGGGCTTGAGCCATTTGATCCTGGAAGGCGGGCCATCGGTGAGTGAGGTGCTTCGTTTTGGCGAGCAGGTCATGCCCCTGCTTTTTCCAACAAGCACTGCGCAAGGAGCGCCCGCACCATGAACGCTGATGTACGCCCGCCGATCCAATTGGATTGGTTTTTGCCCACCAATGGCGACGGCCGCCACCTCACCAGCAGCGGCCTGCCCAAGGTCGGGCTGTTCCAGCAAGGCGAACGCGCACCGACCCTGGACTACCTGCGCCAGATCGTACGCGCCACTGAACAGGCCGGTTTCGATGGGATCATGGTGCCCACCGCCAGCGGCTTCGAAGACCCTTGGTTGATCACCGCCGTACTGGCCCAAGAAGTACGTCGCCTGAAATTCCTGCTCACCCTGCGGCCCGGCACCGAACTGCCCGCCTACACCGCCCACCGCGCGGCCACTTTGCAGTTGCTCAGCGAAAACCGTCTGGCGTTGCACGTGGTGACCGGTTCTAGCCGCTTCGAACAGCGCTCCCTGGGCGACTTCCTTGAACACGATGACCGTTACGCGCGCACCGCCGAATTCCTGCAGGTGTTCCAAGCGGTATGGGCCGGTCAACCTGCGACGCATCCGGGGCGCTATTACCGTAGCGGCATCCCCACACCGATTGCGCCGGGTGCCGAGGTGCCGCCGATCTATTTTGGCGGCGCCTCCGAAGCCGCCGAACGCGTCGGCGCGGCCCATGGGCAAACCTACCTGATGTGGTGCGAACCCCCGGCCATGATCGCCGAGCGCATCCAACGCATGCGCGACCTCGCCGCAGCCAGAGGCCGCACCCTGCGCTTCGGTCTGCGCCTGCATGTGTTCGCCGCACCTACCGATGACGCGGCGTGGGCGCATGTGGAGCGCTTGCTGGAGGAAATCCCCAAAGACGCCATCGATCAGGCGCAACGGCAAATGGCAGCGTATGAATCGGTGGGGCAAAGCCGCCAGACACAACTGATGCAAGGCCGTGGCCGGGGCGCGCGGGAACTGGAAGTATCAGCCAACTTGTGGGCCGGGGTGGGTTTGGTGCGCGGCGGCGCGGGTACGGCGCTGGTGGGCAGTTATGCGCGGGTGGCGGAGCGGATCGAGGAGTATCACCAACTGGGGGTGGACAGTTTTATCCTGTCGGGTTTTCCCCATTTGGAGGAGGCGATTCATGTGGGAGCCGAGGTGTTGCCGTTGTTGCGCGTGATGGGTGGGTAGTGGGTGTGTACCTCACACATAAACTCCTTCGCTTGGACCTTGAGCCAATCAAACAGCCGGGCAATATCCGGCTCCGACTGTCGTCCATCTCGGCAAATAATGTAGTACGCAGCAGGTGACATCATTACAGGAGTGTTCAACGCCACCAATGCGTCGTCCTTCAACGCGTCATACACCAGTGCCGTCCTGCCCAAGGCAATCCCGCCGCCCTTTACCGCCAGGCTAATCGCCAGGCTGGAGTCCGGAAATCTGGGCCCATGGTGATACGGCGGCGCGGCCAGCCCCTGAAACGCAAACCAGGACTCCCACCCCGGACACACTTGATCATCAACCCGATGAATCAGCGGGTACCGCGCCATATCCTCCAACGCAATATCGCCATTCACACACAGAAACTCGGGTGAACAAACCGGGAAAACGGCATCGCGCATCAGCAGTTCGACATGGTGATCCGGATAGTCGCCATATCCCATCACAATCGCGACATCGAATTGATGAGCGCCTAGGTTGGCGCTACTCATGTCCGCACTGGTCAACACTAGATCAAGATTGAACGAGGCCTCGGTGTGAGAACCGTGCATCCTGGGAATCAGCCAGCTGGAACAGAGTGAGGAGGTGCACGAAAGATAAAGCGGCTGGGATTTGCTTGGGTTAAGCGAATGCAGCACAGCATCAAGTTCTTTGAAGAACCCATCAGTGACCGGCAACAGAGCCTGACCCGCTATCGTGAGTTTTACACCTCGCGAGTGCCGCTCGAACAACGGCACACCCCACCACTCTTCCAGACCTGCAATTTGATGGCTGATAGCACTGGCAGTGAGGTTCAACTCAGACGCGGCACGCGCAAAACTGCCTGTTTTCGCCGCACAGACGAAGGCTTGAAGCATCGGCGTAGGGGGCGGACGTTGGGCCATCAGGTGCTCACTTTGATCAGGATGATCCCGCAAACAATGACGAACGCTGAAAGCATCCGCCGCCAGCCGAACCCTTCATGGAAGAATAGCGCGGCAATAATGGCGCCGATAATAACACTGGTTTCCCGCAGTGCTGAGACCTTGGCCACCGCGGCCAACGAAAGCGCGAACAGCACCAGGCCGTAGGATGCCAGGTAAAAAATACCGCCCAACATCCCAACCCGCCAATGGCTGCGAATAGCCTGAGCGAGTGCCGCACGCTTTCTGAAAAATGCCAGCATCGGGATCGGAATGCTTTGGAATACTGTCAGGTAGATAATGTATTGCAGCACCGTCTCACTGGCTCTTACGCCTTTGGCATCCACAACTGTGTAGGACGCAATGAACGCACCCGCGCACACCGCCATCAGAATCGGCTTTAACATCTGGGCAGTCATCCTGCGTACAAACGTCAGGCTGATAATTCCCACACAAATCAGCAATACCCCCGCCATCGCCTGAAACGACAGCTGTTCATGCAGCAGAAAATAAGAGAACAGCGCAACCAATACCGGCGGTACGCCACGCATCACCGGATAAACCTGGCCGAAATCGCCCGTCTCATACGCCTTGATCAGAAATAGTCGATAGACCGTATTGAGTACGACGGAAATCAGCACATAGCCCCACACCTCCAGGCTCGGCAGATTGACCAATGGCAGCGCGGCCAAGCAGATCACCAACGCTGTGCCATCGACCATGGCCAAAGTTACAAAGCGGCTACTGCCGGCACGCACAACAGCATTCCAAGTAGCGTGCATAAGGGCGGAAATCAAGACCAATGTGATCGCGATGTCGGAGTTGTCCATGGGGCTCGGCTTTTGGAGGATATTGGAGGTTGTACGTTATGTGCGGCAGGGCATCATTGTTTGCGTAACCACATCCGTAACATGTAGCGATTTAGATCGTTCAAAAGCTCGGCATCATCAATCTCAGCGCGCGGGGCATTCATATCGATGAAATGCGTTCGGGTATGGAGAAACTTGTTGTCCACATAAATAAGGACTTGTGCGTGAAGCGGATCAATGCAAGCAGACTTCGTATCAAATCGATCTTTTTGGGTATCCGATTCGAACGTAGCTTTGACACTTAGCAGTTCACCAAATGCCACTTCTGAAAGCCTGACTTTAGATACTTCCTGGCGAAAGTTACTGAGATTAATGCTCATCGCAATCCGTTACGGTGGTTAGCTGGAGAAACTATTTAACTAAGCTTTCCGGGTTCGGAAAAAGCGAAACCTCATCAGGGCTGCCATCAAAATCCGTCATGGAAGCCCCTTCCTACAGACAACAACCATCACGTGATCGCTTGTGGCATTTGGTCATGGTTTGTAAAGATCACCGTGGACGCTCCATCGAGTGCCTGATACACCGAGGTGTCTGCATCGCAGGCAAGCCAGCTCCCACAGAAGAGCAAATCTGCGGCGTACACCAACTGCTTCTGATCTAGCTTTTGATCTACACCACTCAGGTCGGCTTTCAGGCCGCCGTGCTCTGCTTTTGACTTTGATCTTAGGCGCCCCATTAACCACGCTGGCCGTGCCGGAGTGCGGGCACACCGAGCCTAGGCGAGGTGCCGAGTGGTGGGGCAAGAGCGTTTTGGTTACTTTGCCGCTTTTGCAAAGTGACACGCCGTAAGGGCGTAACCAATAGCCGCCGTTACCCCAACAACGGATATGTACTCAAAAGCCTACCCCCAGACAAACGCCGCCCCGAACACCGCCATCACAGGCAAGCCCAGCCCCCACATTGACCGCATTCCAACGTCAGATCCGACGACGGCGGTTGAGTTGGGGGATCGCAGTTTGCGGCACCTCCACACGCTGTACCTGTGTCACGGCCCTGGCGGCAAGCTGCGCCAACGTCGGCTGGCTGAACAAAGCCCGCGCATCCACATCGAGCCCAGCCTTGCGCATCCGCGCCACCAGGCTTACCGCCAACAACGAATGCCCGCCCAATTCAAAGAAGTGGTCATGACGCCCTACCCGTTCCAATTTCAACACCTGCGCCCAGATGCCTGACATCAAAGTCTCCACCTCGCCCTGAGGTGCTTCATAGGCACGGCTGACCACCGCATCCAACCCCGGTTCAGGCAATGCCTTGCGGTCGAGTTTGCCGGCGGGGTTGAGCGGCATTGCGTCGAGCGGCACAAAGGCCGCCGGCACCATATATTCCGGCAATTGCTCCAGCACATGGGCACGCAATGCCTGAGGGGTCGGCGCCGGCTCGCGCAGGGTGAAATAGGCCACCAAACGCTCATCGCGAATCAATACCGCCACTTCACGCAACGCCGGATGCGCCGCCAGGCGTGACTCTATTTCGCCCAGCTCCAGGCGCACGCCGCGCAGTTTGACCTGGAAGTCATTGCGCCCCAGGAACTCCAGGTTGCCATCGGGCAGATAACGCACCAGATCACCCGTGCGATACAAACGGTCACCCGCCACAAACGGGCTGTCGATAAAGCGCTCGGCCGTCATGTGTTCCAACCCCAGGTAGCCCCGGGCAACGCCGACGCCGCCGATATGCAACTGACCGCTGACGCCCATCGGCACCGGCACATCGTGTTCATCCAGCACATACAAACGGGTATTGCTGATCGCCCGGCCGATCGGCAATTGCAGCGCGGGCACCGGCGCGCCGGGCTCCAGGGTCCAGACGCAGCTGTCCACCGTGGTTTCGGTAGGGCCGTAGACGTTGTGCAAACGCACGTTGGGCAAGCGCGCCTGTACGCCACGGGCCAAGGCTTCGGTAAGTTCGCCACCGCCGCACAACACGTCGGTGAGACTGGTACAGAGGGCCGACTCTTCGAGTTCGAGGAACTGCTGCAACATCGCCGGCACAAACTGGATCACCGTAATCTGTTGCTCGCGAATCACCTGCGCCAGGTAGGCCGGTTCGCGATGACCGTCAGGGCGCGCCAGCACCAGGCGCATGCCATGGGTCAACGGCCAGAACAGCTCCCACACAGAGCCGTCGAAGCTGAACGGCGCCCTTTGCAACAACGCACCGCCCTCGGCACTCGGACACAACCGGGAGGCCCAGTGCATCAGGTTGCACAGCCCGCGATGTTCGACCATCACGCCTTTGGGGGTGCCCGTGGAGCCTGAGGTGTACATCACGTAGGCCAGGTTAGCGACGCTCAAGCCTGGAACCAACGGGTTACCGGTCGGCGCCTGGCTCCAGCTGCAATGGTCGAAGTCGATGACCGGGATCGACACTTCGCCCGACACATCGCGGGTGGCCGCGTGTACCAGCAGCGCTACGGGTTGGCTGTCTTTGAGCATGTAGGCGAGGCGTTCGCGCGGGAAGCCCGGGTCCAGCGGTACATAGGCGCCACCCGCCTTGAGAATCGCCAGCAAACCCACCACCAGTTCCAGACCGCGCTCGACGCACAATGCCACCCGTGAATCGGGCTGCACCCCGCGCTCGCGCAGGTGGAAGGCCAACTGGTTGGCGCGTTCATTGAGCTCGCGATAGGTCAGTTGCCGTGCGCCCGCCTGCACGGCGATAGCGTGGGGGATTTGCCGTGCGCGGGCTTCAAACAGCGCCTGCAGGGTGAGCGTCTGGGGGGCGTCGGTTTCTGTGCTGTTGAAGTCAACCAATTGCGTGCGCAACTCGCTGCCGGGTAACACCTGTACCTCGCGCAGAAGGGTTTTAGGGGCGTGTTCAAGCGCGTCCACGAGTCCGTTCAACGCAGTATCGAGGTAGCCCAACAGTCGTTCGGCGCCGACCTTGCGCGGCGCCATAACCGTTAGACGCAAGCCGCTCGCGACGTCGTCCACCGTGATCATCAGCGGATAACTGAGGATGTCGTCACTGCTGAGCAAGGCGATGCCCGGCACTAGGTTCACATCCTTGTCGGCGCTCGTGTGACGGTAGTTGAGCAGGCTGTTGAACAGCGGCGTCGCGCTGCTGCAACGCTGCGCCAGCGCCAGGGACGCTTGTTCGTGGGCCAGCAAAGCGCTCAATTGGGTATGGGTATCGCTCAGCGCATCGGCCACGGTTTGCCCGACCAAACCTACCCGCAGCGGCAGGGTATTGATAAACATGCCCAGCGCACGGTCAGCGCCCTCGCCCGCCTGCAAGCGGCCCAGCAGCACGGTGCCGAACACCACGTCATTACGGCCTGATACGCGGCCAAGCACCTGGGCCCAGGCCAGGTGGAACAGGCTGGCCGCGCTGACCCCAAGGGCACGCGCCTGTGCTCGCAAGCGCTGGTTGAGGTGATCGGTTACCGGTCGCTCGAATGCTTCAATTTCAGCGCGATCCACCTGGTGCTCCTGCAAACCAAACGCCAGGGTCGGCTCGTCGACATCGGCCAGCCGCTCACGAAAGAACGCCTCATGCGCGGCCTGTTGCGCAGGAGAACGGCTCTGCGCCACCACATTGCGGTAGGGCACCGGCACGGGAAGCTGCGCCTGTTGACCGAGCAGATGCGCGCGGATTTCGTCCATCAGAAGCGTCACTGAGGTGGCATCATTGACCAGATGATGGAAGCGTAACCTGGCGATCCAGCGCTGGTGCTGCGGCTCTTCCGCGTAGTCCAGAGCCATCAACGGGGCCTGGCGCAAGTCGAGGGGTTGAGAGGGTTCGCGCAGCGGCTCAACCCGCAGTTGAGCCTCGCGCCACACCACCTGCATCGGCTGTTCAAGAGCGTCCCATACCAGGCTGGTGCGCAGGATATCGTGGCGGTTGATCACCTGTTGCAGGGCCTGGGCAAACGCGTCCAACTGCTCGCGGCGCGCAAAGCTGAACATCGCCTGCTGCTGGTACCGGTCGCGTTCATCGGTGATGTGGTGGTAGAGCAAGCCTTCCTGCAACGGCGCCAGCGGGTAGATTTCCTGCACGTTGGCAGCGCCGCCGGGAATACCGGCGACGATACGCTCAAGGCTGGGCGGGTCCAGTTCGGCCAGCGCGAGCATATCCGCCGTGATATGCGAGCAACCTGCCGGGATTCGATTGGCCGGCACCTCGACCTCGTTGCCTGCACTGGCGGCTGCCAACGCCACCAATGTCGGCTGGCCGAACAACACCTGCACATCGGCTCGCAGCCCGGCTTGACGCATGCGCTGCACCAATTGCACGGCCAACAGCGAGTGCCCGCCGAGTTCAAAGAAATGATCATGGCGGCCCACGTGCTGCACCTGCAACAGCTCGGCCCAGATCTGCGCCAGGGTGGTTTCCACGCCCGCTCGCGGCGCCTCAAACAGGCGTGTGACAAAGGCTTCCTGTGTGGGGGCCGGCAGGGCCTTACGGTCGAGTTTGCCGTTGGCGGTAAGAGGCAAGACTTCCAATTTCACATAGGCTGCCGGCAGCATGTAGTCCGGCAACGAGGCTTGCAGGTGGGCACGCAGTGACTCGACATCAACGCCGTGATGCTCGATAAACCATGCCAACAATTGCCCTTCGCGAAACTGCACCACGGCTTCTTTGATCGCCGGGTGGGTTGCCAACGCAGATTCAATTTCTCCCAGTTCGATGCGCACACCACGGATTTTCACCTGGTCGTCATTACGGCCCAGGTATTCAAGATTGCCATCGGGCAGCCAGCGCGCCAGGTCGCCGGTGCGGTACATACGGCCGTGGGTGAAGGGGTCGTCGAGGAAGCGCTCCAACGTCAGTTCGGGACGGTTCAAATAACCCCGTGCCACACCCTTGCCACCGACATACAACTCCCCCGCCACACCGATGGGCACTGGGCGTTGCTGTTCATCCAACAGGTACACGCGGGCATTGGCGATAGGGCCGCCGATATGCAATGGCTGGCCCACCTCAACACGCCCGGAAGTGGCGACCACCGTGGCTTCGGTGGGACCGTAGTTGTTGATCACCTCAAAGGTCTGCGCCCGCGTGTAGGCGCGCAACCGGTCGCCACCGATCAGCAAGGTGCGCAGGGTCGGATGCTCCAGGCGCTGGCTGAAGGCATATTCGGCCACCGGGGTCGGCAGGAAGCACACATCCAACGGCTGCGCGCGCCACCAGGTCAGCAGCGCGTCGATGTCTTCCGCGCCATCGTGGGCCGGCGGCAGGTGCAGCGTCGCGCCCACGCACAGTGCCGGCCAGACTTCCCAGGCCATCGCGTCAAAGCCAAACCCGGCCACGCTGGCGGTGTGGCTGCCCGCGTGCAGGTGAAAGGCCTGACAGTGCCAGTCCACCAGGTTCGACACCGTGTGGTGCTCGACCATCACCCCCTTGGGCAGCCCCGTAGAGCCGGAGGTGTAGATCACATAGGCAAGGTTCGACGGGGTGACCGCCACCCGTGGGCAGGTGCCAAGGTGGAAGGTCGGGCGGTCCAGTTGGATCACCGGCACCGCCAATGTGGGCAAGCGATGCAGCAAATCGTGCTGCGTCAGCACCACCACGGGGGCGCTGTCGTGCAGTAAATAATTCAGGCGCTCGTCGGGATGGGCCGGGTCCACCGGCACATAGCAAGCGCCGGACTTGAGGATCGCCAACAGCCCCACCAAAGTATCCAGCCCACGCCGGGCCAGGACCACTACGCGATCATCTGGCTGTACGCCGTACTCCAACAATCGGTGGGCCAAGGCATTGGCCTGTTGATCGAGCTGGGCGTAAGTCAGTTGCCGGCCCTGATACACCGCTGCGACGGCGTCCGGCGTACGCACGACTTGCGCTTCAATACGCCCGTGCAGGGTTTGCGGTGCGGCATTGGGCTGTGCGGTGGCATTCCATTGCTGCAGTTGTGCCTGTTCGGCAGGCGTCACCAGGGAAAACTCACCGACCGTCAACGCCGTATTTTCCAACCCTTGCTCCAGCAGCCAAGTGAAGCGCTGCGCCAGCGCCTGTACTTCGTCGTGCTGAAAGTACGCCTCGTTGTAGACGCAATGCAGGCACGCGGTGTCCTGGTAGCGGTTGCTGCGCAGGTGGATGGCAATCGGCAGCGGTTCATGGTGGTTGGACACCTTGATCGCACGCGCCTGGACGTTGCCGTAACGCAAGTCATGGTCATCCTGCTCGTAGGACACCGACAGGTCGAACAGTTGCCCGCGATCGGTACGGCGCAGGCCCAGCTCACGGTTCATCTCACTCAAGGGGAAACGCTGATGGCGGAAATCCTGCTTGAGCTGGTCGCGTACGCCACGCACCAACGCGCTGAAGGGTAACGACTCACTGAACTGAAAACGCACCGCGCTGACCTGGGTAAACAAACCGACGGTGGAACGAAAATGTGCGTTGGAACGGTTAAGAATCGGCAGCCCCACCACCCACTCATCGCGCTGGCTGGTACGGGTGAAATACACGTACATCGCCGCCAACAGCACATGGAAGGCCGAGGCCTGGTAACGGTTGGCGACTTGTTCCATACGGTTGAGCAACGCCACCGCAAAGGGCTGTACGAAGGTGTTGCTCAGCGCTTGGGCGTTGTGCCGAGGGGTTAGGAGCGGCTCGGGTAACACCTGGTATTTTCCCAGCCAATAGGCCCGGTCACGCGCGTAACGGGCGGATTGATGGTAGCGCTGGTCGATCTCGATAAAGTCGATATAGGACGGTGCCAGCGACTCCGGTTGCCGACCGTGTTCCAGGGCGGTGTACAGGTGCGCCAGGGATTGCAGCATCTGGCCAAATCCCCAGCCGTCGAGGATCAGGTGATGGGCCTGGGTGCCGAGGCGGTAGTGGTCTTCGTCGAGTTTGACCAGGAAGAAGCGAAACAGCGGCTCGCCTGCCATGGCATAGGGTCGGGCCATTTGCGCGTGCATCAATGCCTGGGTCGCGGCCTGAGGATCGGGCTGCGCGCAGAAATCATGCAGTGCCACGTCCACCGACAACACAGGGGCGAATGTTTGCCGAGGCAAGCCATTGGCGTCGCTGTGCAGTTGAATGCGCAGCGCATCGTGCTTAGCCACCAGAAGCTCGACGGCACGCTGGATCAAGTCGGGCGCTACGGCGCCGGCAAAGTCGACATAACCACCAATGTTGTACAGCGGCGAATCGCCCACACGCAGTTGGTCGAGCCAGATGTCCTGTTGAGCGCAAGTGAGGGGGAAGCTGGCCGGCAGGCTGGAGGAATGCTGCATAAGATCCTTCTCATGAGGGGCAGGCGCTGGCCGCGCAAGGTGGCCCATTACGACGAATTTGCCGGATTTGAGCATGGGGGTCGGGGGGTGTCTGTCACCCGAAACCCGGACATCCGAACCGACGAAAACGGGCTTGGCTGATGGTTCACTGCTGAAACGATTAAATGACTGTAGGAAATTGGCTACATCTGGCCGATGTCAGTTCTATCAGCGATTTAATGAAAATAAATATTTTCATTAACTATCAACTAGTTAATTAGATCTAAATATCATCCACCGCTTTTCGTAGGCGGAATACCCCATCAGAAGCGTCGAATTAATGACGTGGTTTTTGTGGCAGGTTGTGTCCCTAATTTCCGCTACATACGTAGGACAAATCCCTGTGGCTAAATAAAATCTCGAGTGCCGACTTACGTGCAAGCAACACGGACCGCCCCAAACAGACCCAGGGCGTCCGTCGACGGTTTTCGACATCAAGGATGAGATGGCTATGAGTCTGACCCGCAGTATTGGCAACACAGAAGGCCCGCATTTCTATGCCGAAATGGGTGAGTTGATTTCGAACAGTGGCGACGAGAACTTCGCTGCCAACATGCTGCATCTGGTGGACAAATGGGTGCCGATTCATCTGGTGGACCTCAGCGAATGGACGCTCGATGAACTGCGCGACAGCGTGCTCGACATCAAGCTGCTGGGTAGCGCCGGCCTGAAAAATGACCTGTCGCACACCCAAACCCTGCATTCACTTAAAGACCACCCGCTGCTGTGTGAAATGCTGCGCATGCAGGACCCGTTACTGATCCAGATGAAGGCCAAAGCCAACAGCGCGCACCCGCGAGGCACCTCGCACCAGTGCAATTTGGTTTCTCGTCAGGGCAATCGGCGCTGCGTGATTTCGTTCTACCGCCCGCCCAGCCAACTCGGGTTTTCCCTGCCTGAATTATCGTTTCTCAAGAGCCTGTCGGACACCTTGTTGCCGTTGATGGAGCGGCATGCGCAGGTCCTACGCCAGGCACCACACACGGAGGTCGAGCCGGCCCACAACCTGTTGGAACAGTCACAGTTGCAGCGCGAGTTCTACAAGCGTTTGTCCCTCAGTGATATCACCTTGTCGGCGCGGGAGCAGGAAGTCTGCCTCGGCCTGTTGACCGGCGGCACCGTGCCGCAAATGGCGGAAAAACTCAGCGTGAAAAACAGCTCGATCGAAACCTACCTCAAACGCGCCGCGGCCAAGTTAGGCGTGAGTGGCCGACATGGTTTGGCCAAATGGATGGTTGGCGCTTGATGAGCAAACGGACGATCACCACCGTAGGCTTTGCATGGATGCTCGGCGGTTGCTCGCTGATCCCAGAGTATCAGCGGCCCGCAGCACCGGTGCCTGCCCAGTACCCTCAAAGTGGGGTCTACAGCCTGGCTCAATCCGGCACCGTGGCAGTGAAGCCGGACTGGCAGCAACTGTTCCACGACCCCGCATTGCAACAGCTGATTGGCAGCGCATTGGCCAACAACCGCGACCTGCGAGTGGCTGCGTTGAATGTGGAGGCCTTCCAGGCCCAATACCGCATACAACGTGCGGACCTGTTCCCGGCGGTGTCCGCCACGGGTGCGGGCAAGCGTCAGAAGTTGCCCGCAGACGTCACCGGCACCGGCAAGTCTGCAATCACCTCCAACTATTCCGCCACACTGGGCATCAGCGCCTATGAACTGGATTTGTTCGGTCGAGTGCGTAGCCTCAGCGAACAGGCAATGCTCACCTACCTGGGCACCGAGGAGGCGCGGCGCAGCACACAATTGAGCCTGGTGGCCAACGTCGCCAATGCTTACCTGACCTGGCGCGCCGATCAGGAACTGTTGACCCTGGCACAGCAAACCCTGGTGGCTAACGACCACAGTTGGCAACTGACCAGCCGCAGTAAAAATGCGGGCAAGGCCTCGGCGCTGGACGTGGTGCAAGCCCGCACGGCCGTCGAAAGCACCCGCGCCAGCGTGGCCCGCTATCAACGCCAAGTCGCCCAGGACCTCAACAACCTCTCGTTGCTGGTGGGCGGCCCGGTGGATGAAAACCTGCCGTCGCGTCCACTGGCCGATGACCTGGTGGCGCGCTTACCTGCGGGCCTGCCGTCGGACTTGCTGCAACGTCGCCCGGATATCCTCCAGGCCGAATACCAGTTGCAAGCCGCCAACGCCAATATCGGCGCAGCCCGCGCCGCGTTCTTTCCTTCGGTCACCCTGACGGCCAACGCCGGCAGCACCAGCACAGAGCTGTCAGGGCTGTTCAAAGGCGGTTCGGGCACCTGGACCTTCCAGCCGCAGATCAACCTGCCGATCTTCAACGCCGGCAGCCTGCGCGCCAGCCTCGACTACGCGAAGCTGCAAAAAGACATCACGGTGGCAAAGTACGAAAAATCGATCCAGACGGCTTTTCAGGAAGTCGCCGACGGCCTCGCCGCCCGGCAGACGTTTAACGACCAGTTGGATGCACAACGGGATTTCGTCGCGGCCAACCAGGCCTATTACGACCTGGCGCAACACCGCTACCACAGCGGCGTCGACAGCAACCTGACGTTCCTTGACGCGCAGCGTTCGTTGTTCAGCTCGCAGCAGGCGTTAATTGTCGATCGCCTGGCGCAGTTGGTGGCGGAGGTGAATTTGTATACGGCCTTGGGTGGCGCGTGGAATGTCAGCGCAAGCCCGACTGCCGCAGCCGATACTCCCCCGGCGTCATCTGTGCGTAGCGAAGGAAAAACCGGCTGAAATACGCCGGGTCCTTGAACCCAAGCTGGTAGCAGATTTCATTCGCCGAACTGCCGGTGAACAGCAGCAGGCGCTTGGCTTCCTGCATCACTCGCTCAAGAATCAGGCGCTTGGATGGCAGGCCGGCCATGCGTCGGCAGACCTCATTGAGCCGCGCCTCTGTTACGCCGATCCCCTCGGCGTAACGCCCCAGCGGCCAGTGTTCCAGGTAGTGAGCCTCGATCAGTTCGTTAAAACGATGAAAGATGCGCAGGTCTTCATGCCGCGTCGGGCGCGCCGGCAGGCAGTTAGCGCAGAGGCGCAGCAGGCGAATCATGATCAGGCGCGTCAGGCTGTCCAATGCGCCAGCGCGCCCTGCCCGCTCGGCGTTGATCTCGCTGCACAGCTCTTCAAATAGCTGATCCAAGCCATCGGCATCTGCCGTAAGCGCCACACACGCAGCGCCTGAGGCGAGGCTGGGGTCGGCGTCAATCAATCCCCATACAAGCTGCTGGCGCACCGTCAGCACATGCCCGTCGGCATCGGCTTCAGTCACAAAGGCGTGAGGCACCGTGGGCGGCGTCAGGAAAAACATCGGCCCCGATTCAACGTACTGCCGGTCATCCAGATAAACCCGCACCGTCCCACTCTTCACGTAATGCACCTGGAAAAACCGGTCATGCCGATGCACAGGCATGTTGCGCCCGAAGAACCCCGCCAGGTTGCCGAGCTTGTCGTAATGCACCTCGGCGTCGCTGTAGCGCTGGTCGTAGACCTGCCCGATGTTGATGTTAGGAATCGGCTTCACGTTGCTCTCTTCTTGTTGTTTTCCGACTGAAGGATTTTGCCACGCTTGACGGTAGTTAACATATTAATTATAACGTTAACAACTTAACGAACTGCCTATGCAGCAGTCGTCACCGCCAGGAGAAACGCATGAGCCGTACCCTGCATGATGTTGCCAGCGGCACCCTGTTCGGCGTTGCGCTGAACTATCAGGGCCTGCTGGACCAGCATCTCGCCGCCTTCCAGCAGGCGCCATACCAGAAGCCGCCGACCAAGCCGGTGCTGTTTATCAAGACCCCGAATACGCGCAATCAGCACGACGGCGTGGTGCTGCATCCCCAGGGTGAACGCCTGCAACCTGGCCCGGCCTTGGGCGTGGTGATTGGCCAGCGCGCCAGCCGCGTCAGCCTGGAAAATGCCATGGCGCATGTGGCCGGTTACGTCGTGGTGAATGAGTTCAGCCTGCCGGAAGACAGCTACTACCGCCCCGCCGTCAAAGCCAAATGCCGCGATGGGTTTTGTGCCTTGGGGCCGGATCTGGTCGCACGGGATCAAGTCGCCAATCCCAATCAGCTGAGCCTCAAGCTTTTCGTCAATGGCGAACTGCGCCAGGAAAACTCCACGGCTAATTGGGTGCGGGATATTCCCCAGTTGATTGCCGAAATCAGCGAGTTCATGACCCTGTATCCCGGCGATGTGCTGATCACCGGCACACCGGAGGGCCGCGTGGATGTGCAGCCTGGCGACAGGGTTGACGTCGATATCAGCGGCGTGGGCCGCCTGACCAACACTGTCCAGGCGGAGGTATTGCCATGAAACACGCCCGTATCCGCTTTGAAGGTGAAGTCCATGCCGTGCAGGTAGAGGCCGATTACAGCGTGCGCCTGAACGATGGCCGGTTGCTCGCCGAAGAGCAGGTCGAGTGGCTGCCACCCGCCACCGGCAACATGTTCGCCCTCGGTTTGAACTACGCCGACCACGCCGCCGAGTTGGCCTTCACACCGCCCACCGAACCCCTGGCGTTCATCAAGTCCGTAGGCACCTACACCGGGCACCGCCAGGTCACCTGGCGCCCGGACAACGTCGCCTATATGCACTACGAGTGCGAACTGGTGGCGGTCATCGGCAAGACTGCACGCAACGTCAAGCGCGCGGATGCCTTGGACTACCTGGCCGGTTACACGGTGTGCAACGACTATGCGATCCGCGACTACTTGGAAAACTACTACCGCCCCAACCTGCGCGTTAAAAACCGTGACGCCACCACCCCGGTCGGCCCGTGGATCGTCGACGTGGCCGATGTGCCCGACCCGAGCAACCTGACCCTGCGCACCTGGATCAACGGTGAACTGCGCCAGGAAGGCAGCACCCGCGACATGATTTTCGATATTCCCTACCTCATCGAATACCTGTCCAGCTTCATGACCCTGCAACCTGGCGACATGATCGCCACCGGCACGCCTGAAGGCCTGGCCGATGTGGTGCCGGGCGATGAAGTGGTGGTGGAAGTCGAAGGCGTGGGCCGCCTGGTCAACCGAATTGTCAGCGAAGCGCAGTTCTTCAGCGCACGAAAAGAGGCTTGAGAAACGTGATCAAACATTGGATCAACGGCCGTGAGGTCGAAAGTAAAGACGTGTTCGTCAACTACAACCCGGCCACCGGCGAGGCGATCGGCGAAGTCGCCAGCGGCGGGCCTGAGGAAGTTGCCCTGGCGGTAGCCGCAGCCAAGGAAGCATTCCCAAAATGGGCCAACACTCCGGCCAAGGAGCGCGCACGCTTGATGCGCAAGCTCGGTGAACTGATCGAACAGAACGTGCCGCGCTTGGCCGAGCTGGAAACCCTCGACACCGGCCTGCCGATCCACCAGACCAAAAACGTGCTGATCCCCCGTGCCTCGCACAACTTCGATTTCTTCGCCGAAGTCTGCACCCGCATGGACGGCCACAGTTACCCGGTGGACGACCAGATGCTCAACTACACCCTGTACCAGCCAGTAGGCGTGTGCGGGTTGGTGTCGCCATGGAACGTGCCGTTCATGACCGCCACCTGGAAGACCGCGCCGTGCCTGGCCCTGGGCAATACGGCGGTGTTGAAGATGTCGGAACTGTCGCCGCTGACCGCCAATGAACTGGGACGCCTGGCGGTGGAAGCGGGCATTCCTAACGGCGTGCTCAACGTGATCCAGGGCTACGGCGCCACCGCGGGCGATGCACTGGTGCGCCACCCGGATGTACGCGCTATTTCCTTTACCGGCGGCACCGCCACCGGCAAGAAAATCATGCAGACCGCCGGCCTGAAAAAGTACTCGATGGAACTGGGCGGCAAATCGCCGGTGCTGATCTTCGAGGATGCCGACCTGGAGCGCGCCCTCGACGCCGCGTTGTTCACCATCTTTTCGCTGAACGGCGAACGCTGCACCGCCGGCAGCCGGATCTTTATCCAGGAAAGCGTCTACCCGCAGTTTGTCACCGAGTTTGCCGCCCGCGCCAAACGGCTGATCGTGGGTGATCCTCAAGACCCGAAGACCCAGGTCGGTTCGATGATCACCCAGGCGCACTATGACAAGGTCACCGGCTACATCAAGATCGGCCTCGAAGAAGGCGCCACCCTGCTCGCCGGTGGCCTGGAACGCCCGGCCAACTTGCCTGCGCACCTGAGCCGCGGCCAGTTTATCCAGCCGACGGTATTTGCCGATGTGAACAACAAGATGCGGATCGCCCAGGAAGAAATCTTCGGCCCGGTGGTGTGCCTGATTCCGTTCAAGGACGAAGCCGAGGCCCTGCAATTGGCCAACGACACCGAATACGGCCTGGCCTCGTATATCTGGACCCAGGACATCGGCAAGGCCCATCGCCTGGCGCGCGGAATCGAAGCCGGCATGGTATTTATCAACAGCCAGAACGTGCGTGACCTGCGCCAGCCGTTCGGCGGGGTGAAAGGTTCCGGCACTGGTCGCGAGGGTGGCCACTACAGCTTCGAAGTGTTTGCCGAGATCAAGAACGTGTGCATTTCCATGGGCAGTCATCACATCCCGCGCTGGGGCGTGTAACCCTCACACTCTGCACTCCAACAAGAATAAGTACTCAGGAGAATCATCATGGGCGAAGTGGTCCTGGCGGCGAAGATCTGCCACGTACCGTCGATGTACCTGTCGGAACTGCCCGGCAAGCATCACGGCTGTCGCGAATCGGCGATTGCCGGCCATAAGGAAATCGGCCGCCGTGCCCGCGAACTGGGGGCCGACACGGCGGTGGTGTTCGATGTGCATTGGCTGGTCAACAGCGGTTATCACGTCAATTGCGGCGAGCATTTCCAAGGCACCTACACCAGCAACGAACTGCCGCACTTCATCAAGAACATGGACTACGACTACCCCGGCTGCCCCGAACTGGGTGAGCTGATCGCTGCCGAAGCCAACCTGGCCGGCGTGCGCAGCATGGCCCATAACATTCCGAGCCTGGAGCTGGAATACGGCACGCTGGTGCCCATGCGCTACATGCACATGGACGTGCCGGAGGATGAAAGATTCAAGGTCATTTCCATCGCCGCGTGGTGCGCCTGGCACCGCCTGGAAGACAGCTTTGCGTTTGGCGCCGCAGTGCGCCGTGCAATCGAGAAGAGCGACCGCAAGGTGTTGGTGCTGGCGTCCGGCTCGCTGTCCCATCGTTTCTCGGACGATCGTCAGGCCGAAGCGAACATCCATAACTGGACCCGCGAATTCGACAAGCAGATGGACCTGCACGTGGTCGAGATGTGGAAGCAAGGTCGCTTCAAGGAGTTCTGCGCCATGCTGCCGGACTACGCCGAGCACTGCTTTGGCGAAGGCAAGATGCACGACACCGCCATGCTCCTGGGCCTGCTCGGCGGGCCCGACTACGCCAAGCCGGCGGAGATTATCACTGCGCCGTTCGGCAGTTCGGGCACCGGCCAGATCAACGCGATTTTCCCGCTGTAAACCTGGGAGAAACCCATGCCGCACTTTATCGCCGAGTACACCGACAACATCGAGCAACAGGCCGACCTGCCGGGCCTGTTTGAAAAGGTCCACCGCGTGTTGGGGGACAGTGGCGTGTTTCCCCTCGGCGGTATCCGCAGTCGCGGCGTGCGCCTGGACACTTGGCGCATGGCCGATGGCAAGCACGACTACGCCTTTGTGCACATGACCCTCAAGGTCGGCCACGGTCGCGACTTGGCCACACGCCAAGCGGTGGCCGAGGCGCTGTTCGCGCTTATCACCGCACACTTCGCCGAGCTGCAAGCGCAGCGGCTGCTGGCACTGTCGTTCGAGATGATCGAGCTGCACCCGCAACTCAACTTCAAGCAGAACAACGTGCATGCGTTCCTGAACAACCCGGCGGGCTGAATCCCGCCCTCCCCCTCACGGCCACTCAGACAAAAAGTACAACACCATGAGCACAGCCAATTCCACTGCCAGCCCTGTGCTGGCCGAGCACGACCGCACCCATCGTTTAGTGACCTGGCGCCTGATGCCCCTGTTGCTGGTGTGTTACCTGTTTGCCCATCTGGACCGCATCAACATCGGCTTTGCCAAGATGCAGATGAGCAGCGACCTGCACTTCAGCGACACGGTCTACGGCTTCGGCGCCGGGCTGTTTTTTATCGCCTACGCGCTGTTCGGCGTACCCAGCAACATCGCGCTGGACCGCATCGGACCGAGGCGCTGGATCGCCAGTTTGATGGTGGTGTGGGGCCTGTTGTCTACCGGCATGCTGTGGGTCGAGAGCGCCCGTGATTTCTACGTGTTGCGCTTTCTGCTCGGGGTAGCGGAAGCCGGGTTTTTCCCTGGAATCCTGGTGTATCTCAACCGCTGGTACCCGGCACGCCGCCGCGCCCAGGTCACCGCACTGTTCGCCATTGCAGTGCCGATGGCCGGAGTGCTGGGCGGGCCGATTTCCGGGGCAATTCTGGAGAATTTCCATGACGTGGGCAGCCTGCGCGGCTGGCAGTGGATGTTCCTGATCGAAGGCGCGCCGGTGGTGCTGTTAGGACTGGTGGTGCTCAAGTGGTTGCCGGAGAGTTTCGACTCGGTGCACTGGCTGACAGCCGAACAGAAACAGCAGCTACACGCCCAATTACGCAGCGAAGAACAACGCAAAACCATCACCTCGTTCGGCGGCATCCTGCGTGACCCGCAGGTGTGGCTGCTGGTGGCGGTCTATTTTGCGGTGATGCTGGCGGTGAACACCCTGGCGTTCTGGATGCCGACCCTGATCCACGGCGCCGGCATCGGCCGTGACAGCCAGGTCGGCCTGCTCAGCGCCGTGCCGTACCTGGCCGGCTGCTTTTTCATGATCGGTTGCGGACGTTCATCAGACCGTCATCGCGAACGCCGCTGGCACCTTTGCGTGCCGCTGCTGATGGCCGCCGTCGGCATCGCCGTGGCGGGCTTGGCGCCGGGCAATCCGTTGCTGGTGATGGGCGGGTTGGTGGTCGCCGGCATGGGCGCCAGCGCCGCGCTGCCGATGTTCTGGCAATTGCCGCCGGCGTTTCTCTCCACCACTACCCAGGCAGCCGGCATTGCCATGATCAGCTCATTCGGCAGCGTTGCCGCGTTCCTGGCGCCCTACCTGATCGGCTGGATGCGCGACGCCACCCAAAGCGCCAGCCTGGCGCTGTACGTACTTGCGCTGTTTATCGCCCTCGGCGGCCTGCTGGTGCTGCGCACCCACGCCGCCATCGTCAACCCACACTAGAGACCGTTGCCATGCTCGACTCCCAGCAAATCCTTGCGGCCGCCGCTAACCTCGACCGCGCCGAACGCAGCCGTGAACAAGTGCGCCAGTTTTCCCTCGACTACCCAGGCATCACGATTGAAGACGCCTACGCCATCCAGCGCGCCTGGGTGGCGCAAAAGATCAAGCACGGGCGCAAGCTGATGGGCCACAAGATCGGCCTCACGTCACGGGCCATGCAGGTGTCGTCGAACATCACCGAACCCGACTACGGCGCGTTGCTCGATGACATGTTTTTTGATGAGGGCAGTGATATTCCCTTCGATCGTTTCATCGTGCCCAGGGTGGAAGTTGAACTGGCGTTCATCCTGGGTAAACCGCTGAAAGGCCCGAACTGCACGGTGTTTGATGTACTCGACGCCACCGAATGGGTGATCCCGGCCCTGGAGATCATCGACGCGCGCATTCAGCAGATTGACCCGCACACCAACGCCACCCGCAAGGTGTTCGACACCATCTCCGACAACGCCGCCAATGCCGGTGTGGTGCTCGGCGGTCGCGCTGTACGGCCCACAGAGATTGACCTGCGCAAAGTGCCGGCGGTGCTGTACCGCAACGGCGTAATCGAAGAGTCCGGCGTCTCGGCGGCGGTACTTAACCACCCAGCCAAAGGCGTGGCTTGGCTGGCCAACAAACTGGCGCCGTATGACGTGACCCTGCTGCCGGGGCAAATCATTCTCGGCGGTTCGTTTACCCGGCCGGTGGCGGCCAACCCTGGCGATACCTTCCATGTCGACTACGACATGCTGGGGTCGATTGCCTGTCGTTTCGTTTGAACCCTGGAGGATTGTCATGGACATGCCCGTCAACCGCTTCAAACAACGTCTGCACAATCGCGAAGTCCAGATAGGCCTGTGGCTCGGACTCGCCGACGCCTATTGCGCGGAACTGGCCGCGAACGCTGGCTTCGACTGGTTGCTGATCGACGGCGAACACGCGCCCAATCAATTGCGAGACATGCTTGGTCAATTGCAGGCCATAGCGCCCTACTCCAGCCAGGCGCTGATCCGCCCGGTCATCGGCGACAGCGCGTTGATCAAGCAACTGCTGGATATCGGCGCCCAGACGCTGCTGGTACCGATGGTGGAAAGTGCCGCCCAGGCGCACGAACTGGTGCGCGCCATGCGTTACCCGCCCCATGGTATTCGCGGGGTCGGCAGTGCCTTGGCCCGGGCGTCGCGCTGGAACAGCATTCCTGGCTATCTCGACAGGGCCGATGAGCAAATGTGCCTGCTGGTGCAGATCGAAAACCGCGAGGGCCTGGCCAATCTGGATGCGATTGCCGCCGTCGACGGGGTAGACGGGGTGTTTATCGGGCCGGCGGATTTGAGCGCGTCCATGGGGCATCGTGGCAATCCGGGGCACCCTGAGGTGCAGGCGGCGATTGAGGAGGCCATCATGCGCATCGTTCAGGCGGGTAAGGCGGCGGGGATTCTCAGTGCCGATGAAAGCCTGGCGCGGCGCTATATCGAACTGGGTGCGACGTTTGTGGCGGTGGGGGTGGATACCACGGTGTTGATGCGGGGGTTGCAGGCGTTGGCCGGGAAATTCAAAGGTGCGCCTGTGGTTGCAGAGGTAGGCGCGGTGTACTGAGATTTCCTGTGGGAGGGGGTCTGCTGAGTACATATCCGTTACTTGGGTAACGGCGGCTGTTGGTTACGCCCTTACGACGTGTCACTTTTGAACAGCGTGTGCGGACCGGACACATAGTGGACACGTGTGCGGGGACATGGTTGACACATTATGGTCCGCAATCCGGTTTCGACCGCATCTAGCGGGCGCGCGCCTCGCTGGGGGTCATTCCGAAGCGTCCCTTGAAGGCGCGGGCGAAATGCGCCTGGCTGGAGAAGCCGTGGCGATAGGCTATTTCGGCGATGTCCAGGCGGCTTCCGCGAGGCGAGGCGAGTAACTGGCGGGCGCGCTCAAGGCGCTTCTCTTGCAGGTAGCGACTGGGTGCCCCGCCCTCCTGGGCGAACAGCCGCGCGAGGTGGCGACTGGAGATGCCGGCGGCGGCGGCCACTTGTTCACAACTGAGCGATGGGTCGTCGAGGTGTTCCTGGATGTGCTGCTTGGCTGCCAGTAGGTAAGAGGCGCTCAGCGCACTGGCCCGATGCTCGCCGGTGTGGTCACTGATGATGCTCGCCAGCAGGTTGTAAGCCTCTTCCTGGAAGCGTCCTGCGCCGTCCTCCCGAGGAGCGTCGAAAAATCCCTGGGTGCGCTCGCCGAGGGAGCGCACCAGCAGGCGCTGCACCGGGGTCTCGGCGCCAAGCTTCAGCGGTCCTTTAAAGTCACGCAAACAGCGCTCGGCGAAGTCATCCTGGGGAATGTCGAAGATGAGCTGACGCATCGGTCCTGAAAAGCCGAATACGTAGGGTTTGTCGGTTCGGTAAATCACCAGTTCGCCCGGCTGCAGCAGGTTGCAGCCATTGTCCTGGTAGAAGAACGATTGGTTGCCCAGGACCAGGGACACGAAGATCGACTCCTTGGGGGCCGCGCGGACCATCGAGCGGTCGCGCTCCACCACGTGTTCGTTGCCGCCGATGTTGGCCACCCGTAGGCGCTCGAGGCACACGTTGTCCTGGGTCGCGGTGAAACCGAATGGGGAATACGACGAACATTTCAGGCCAACCAGGATGGAGGAATTGTAGTCCTCCCAGAACTCCAGGCGTTGTTCCAAGGGCGTGTCCTGGGTGCTGGCCCGTCGGATTTCGAGCAAGGCATTTGCGGTCATTTTTATTCTTCTCGTTGAACGCTACGTGGACCTCCCGGACTTCAGGCAAGGCGTCCGGGTCAAGCCGCCGACGTTTCTCGATCGGCCGGAATGATGGGTGGCGTACGAACATTAATATCTTAATCAAGGCCGCCGTCAATCGCCCACATGATCGACGGCAGGGAGCTGCGGCGCTCCCGTACCAGCGATGTCCGAAAAAGCTAAGCATCCCGGCCGACAGGGTCAAACCCGCTCATCGGGTCCTCGTTATATTCGCCTCACCCATAACAACGTCAGATGCCAATCATGCCCGAAGCCGCCAACCGTGAATTCTGGAAAGACCTGCAACCCATCCCTAACTGCTTCAAGCCCGACGCAAAACCGGAAGTCTACCTGCACAACGCACCGACTGAGGACGAGAGCCTCTACGTGCCCTTCACCGAAACCGTGAAGTCGCGGCCGCTGTGGATCTCGCCGAGCGAGAACCGCTGGTGCGACATCCTGATGTCGACAACGGCGGGCTTGGTCAACCGNCCGCCACTACCACCCTCACGAGGTGTTCGCCTACACCATCAGCGGCAAGTGGGGCTACCTGGAGCATGACTGGACCGCCACCGCTGGCGACTTCGTCTACGAAACACCCGGCGAAGGCCATACCTTGGTTGCCTACGAGCACGAAGAGCCGATGCGTGCGTTCTTCATCGTCAAGGGCCCGCTGATCTGGCTCGACGAGAAGGGCAACCCTGATGGTTTCTTCGACGTCCACGACTACATCGCCATGTGCCGCGAGCACTACGAGAAGATCGGCGTTGGCGCCGCTTATATCGACTCCCTATTCCGCTGATCCGAGGCGCGCCGTTCCTTACCGACGCGCCCTTCCCTGCTGGCCGGCCAACCCGGCCTGGAGACCGACATGGCACATAATAAAAAATCCGCCAGTTACGAAAACGTCCTCCTCAGCGTGCTGTTCCTGACCTTCGGATTCGTCTTCTTCGACCGCCTCGCGCTGTCGTTCCTGTTCCCCTTCATGCAGAAAGAGCTGCAACTGAGCAACAGCCATCTAGGCATGCTCTCCTCAGTGCTCGCCCTGGCCTGGGCGGTGTCCGGCGCGCTGGTCAGCGCCTGGTCAGACCGCCGCGGCCAGCGCAAGCCGCTGCTCGTCGCTGCGGTGATCCTGTTCTCACTGTGCTCGGCGCTGTCCGGGCTCGTTGGCGGCTTCTTCAGTCTGCTGCTATTCCGCGGCATCATGGGCCTCGCCGAGGGACCGATCCTGCCGCTCTCGCAGTCGCTGATGGTGGAGGCCTCTTCACCGCATCGGCGCGGTCTGAATATGGGCTTGCTGCAGGGCTCGGCAGCCGGTCTGCTAGGCGCGGTCATTGGCCCGCCGTTGCTCGTAGCCTTGGCCCAGGCCTTCGGTTGGCGCCATGCCTTCATCGTCTCACTGCTGCCAGGTCTGCTAATCGCCTGGCTGATCTGGCGCTATGTACGCCCGGACCCAGCCCGCGAAAAGGTGCCGGCCGTCAGCGCAGACGCTTCGAAAGGCAGTCGCCTGGCGCTGTTGAAGAGCCGCAATATCCTGCTCTGCACCCTGATCAGCTGCGTGTTCGTCACGTGGTTCATCGTGCTGATCTCCTTTACCCCGATCTTCCTGGTTAACACCCGCGGCTTCAGCCCGACCACCATGGGCAACCTGATGAGCTGCCTGGGCGCCGCGTGGGTGGTCTGGGGGTTTGCCGTGCCGGCGATCTCCGATCGCATCGGCCGTCGGCCGACCCTGGTGATCTTCTCCCTGCTCGCCGCCTGCTGCCCATTGGCCATGCTCTACGCACCGGACGCCACCAGCCTTGGCCTGCTGTTGCTGCTGACTTACACCGGGCTCGGCTGCTTCACCCTCTTCATGGCCACCATTCCAGCAGAGACCGTGTCGCGCGCAATTGTTGCCACGGCCCTCGGCCTGATCATGGGGTTGGGGGAACTGATCGGCGGCTTCGTCGCGCCCACCATCGCAGGCTTCGCGGCTGACCGCTTCGGCCTGTCCATCGTCATGTGGATATCCTGCGGCGGCGCCCTGCTCGCCGCCGTCCTCTCGCTGTTCCTGCGAGAAACCGCACCGGCCGTACTCGCTCGCCGCGGCGCCCCGGTTACCACCGCCATGCAAGGAAACCAATCATGAAAGCACTGCGTTGGCATGCTGCTCGCGACCTGCGCCTGAGCGACCTGGAACTCCAAAGACCGGGTATTGGTGAAGTCGAACTACGGGTCGCCTACTGCGGAATCTGCGGCAGCGACCTGCACGAGTACCAAGACGGACCGCACTCGATTCCCCAAGCCGAGCCCCATCCCCTCTCTGGCTGCCGCGCACCGCTGACCCTCGGTCACGAGTTTTGCGGCGTGGTCAGCGCCCTGGGCGTCGGCGTCGTGGACCTGAAGGTCGGCGACCGGGTAGCGGTAGAGCCGGAATACCGCTGCGGCGAATGCCGCTACTGCCGGGAAGGTCGTTACAACCTCTGCGAGTCGATGGGCTTCATCGGCCTGATGGGAGACGGCGGATTCGCTGAACGGGCACGGGTGCCGGCCTACATGCTGCACCGCCTGCCGGAGACCGTGAGTTTGCGTCAGGCAGCCGTGCTCGAACCGGCAGCCGTCGCCCTGCACGCCTTGCGCCGCAGCAGCCTGGCGCCCGGGCAACGCTGCGTGGTGTTCGGCCTCGGCCCGATCGGTTTGCTGCTGGTGATGCTGGCCCGCCTTCGCGGCGTGGACGACATCACCGTCGTCGACCTCAGCCCGGAACGCCTGGCCCTGGCCGGTGAATTCGGCGCCACCCAGGTGCTCGACGCCAGGGACGGCGACGTGGCAGCGCGGCTGCGAGAAGGCGGCGCCATGGATTGCGCCTTTGAGGCGGCCGGCAGTCAGGCCAGTCTCAACGCCGCCCTGGCCAGCCTGCGCAAGGGCGGCGAGTTGGTCTTGGTGAGCCTGATGGGCGAGATCCGGCTGGACGCCTTCGACCTTGTCAACCGCGAGCTGCGCCTGCTTGGCAGCGTCGGCTACCGGAACGTCTATCCCGAACTGATTGCCCTGATCGCCGACGGCCATCTCGACCTGACCCGTGCGGTGACTCGCAGCGTATCCCTGGAACAGGCGGTGGAGCACGGTTTCGAAGCGCTGCTGCGGGACAAGTCGCAGATCAAAATACTGGTCAACCCCAATCCGGACCTGGCCGACGCCTAAGGAGCAACGTATGGTTTTTCAGGACAATCTCTATTCGCACCAGCAGGTGCTGGTCACCGGCGGCACCTCCGGCATCGGTGCCACGATTGCCGTCCATTTCGCAGAGCTCGGCGCCGAGGTCCTGGCCGTTGGCCTGGCCGCTGACGGCGAACACGCACTACGCCACCCACGGGTCCGACACCTGGAACTGGACATCACCGACCACCCACAACTGGAGCAAGTGTTCGCCGAACTGCCGGGCCTGAACGTGCTGGTGAACAGCGCCGGCATCAGCCGCGACCGTGACGAATACGACTTGGCGACCTTCGAGCGAGTGCTGCGCCTGAACCTGACCGCCGCCATGCACACCAGCCAGTTGGCCCGACCTCTGTTGGCAAAACAGGGCGGAAGTATCCTCAACATCGCGTCGATGTTTAGCACCTTCGGCTCAGCCGATCGCCCGGCTTACAGCGCCAGCAAAGGCGCCATCGTGCAACTGACGAAGTCCCTGGCAGGCGAGTACGCCACCGAAGGCATTCGGGTCAACGCCATCGCACCCGGCTGGATCGACACGCCGTTGGGTGCCGGCCTCAAGGCTGACGTCGAAGCCACCGGCCGGATCATGCAACGTACACCGCTGGCGCGATGGGGCGAGCCGGTTGAAGTGGCCAGTGCCGCCGCGTTCCTTTGCAGCCCCGGCGCCAGCTTCATCACCGGTGCCGTGCTGGCGGTGGACGGCGGCTACCTCTGCGTCTGACGCCTTATCGAAACGGGCTGGCCATCGCCCGGAACCGCCTGCGTGGCGCAGGCGGACGTGCGCAAAAAAAACAATAACAAGACGAGTACCTTGCCATGAAAACCCTTCGCATTCTGCCGGTGCTGTTCTGCACCAGCGTCCTGAGTCTGTCTGCGTATTGCGCCGAGAACACCCGCAGCGGGCCGCTGGCCGAACTCGGTGAACAACTCGAGCTGAACGGCGTGAGTCCCCACGTACAACTCTGGAGCCTGTCGATGAAGAACCTCGACACCGGCCCAAGGCCTAACAGTTTTGGCAACAGTGGCGACCTGTTCGTCGGTGCTGATGTCAACCTCGGCACCCTGGCCGGCCTCGAAGGCTCGGCATTTCATGTCGAAGAAACGGTCTTCATCCTCGATCAGGGCACCGGACAACCCACCTCACGCAACTGGCAAGGTGCCGCCGGCAGTTACTTCGGCGGAGCACCGATTCACAACGACATCACCAGCAACCAACTGAGCCTGCTGACCTTCGAACAAAAATGGCTCGACGGCCGGCTCGACCTGCACCTGGGACGCACCAATGCCCGGCGCTATTTCTACATCTACAACTGCGACACCGTGGTCACCTGCAATGACCCGATCATCGACGCCTCAACCGGCGTGCTGCCACCGCCCTACGGCGCCTGGGGCGGCTACCTGAAATACCAGGTGAACCCAAGCCTCTACGTACACGCGGGGGCGTTCGAGTCCAACCCGGTGGACTACCTGAAAAAGCGCAAGGGCCTGGACTTCAGCACCGACGACGCCAGCGGTACCAGCTTCCTGCTGGGGATCGGTAGCAAGCCGGGCGACGACACCACCCAGTACGAACTCAACGCTTATTTCAACTCATCAAAGCAGGTTGATCCCTTGACCGGTGCCAGTGACCACGGCACCGCCGGCGCGTTCTTCAAGTTCCGTCAAACGCTGTGGCGCGCCAACCTGCAAGGTGTGCAAGTGTTCGGTTCGCTGTCGGCGGCCGCCGATGACAAACAGCCCTTCAGCCATTTTGCCGAAGCCGGGTTGACCTATCTCGCGCCCTTCGACCGGCCCCAGGACAAGCTCAACTTCAAGACCAGCTACCTGCGAATCAACCCGCACCAACTGGAATTTCAGCAGCGGATGCGTACCGACAACGGCGGCGACCCGCGCCTGGGTGACCGGGATGTCTATGCGCTGGAAGCTAACGGTCACTTTGCCCTTAGCCGCAACGTGTCCATTGAGCCGAGCGTGCAGTACCTGATCAATCCGGACAACTTCTACAACCCTGGTGCCCGAGAGCTGAGCGGTAATGGCTTTGTTGTTGGGCTGCAAGTGATGTTGGATGTCGGCTCGATGCTGGGGCTCTGAAGCTGTTTTTCTATCGTCAACGAGGTAATTGTCATGACCCAATCCCCCGCGCGCACGTTCGACTACATCGTGGTCGGCGCAGGTTCGGCCGGCTGTGTGCTGGCCAACCGACTGTCTGCCGAACCCGGGGTTTCGGTGTGCCTGGTCGAAGCAGGGCCCAGTGATCGCACATTGTTTCCCGGGGCCTACATACGCACACCGGCGGGCATCATCCGCTTGATCGCCAATCCGAAATGGAACTGGATGCATCAGTTCGAACCCCAACCGGCCAGTGGTGACCACCCGATCCCCTGCCCTCGCGGTCGGGTCTGGGGCGGTTCCAGTGCGATCAACGGCATGATTTATGTGCGGGGCCACCGCAGCGATTACGATCGCTGGGGGGCGGCCGGCAACCGAGGCTGGGGCTACGACGACCTGTTGCCGTACTTTCGCCGCTCCGAGCATTTCGAGCCAGGGCCTTCGCCGTGGCATGGGCAGAACGGCGAACTGAACGTCACCCACCAACGCAGCCCAAGCGCAGTCAACTCAGTGTTCTATGAGGCGGCGGCGCAAATGGGCTGGCACTACAACCACGACTTCAACGGCGAGGAACAGGAAGGGTATGGCGCGTTTCACGTCACCCAGATCAACGGCGAGCGCTGCAGCGCTGCCCGGGCGTTTCTCTACCCGGCGTTGTCTCGACCGAATTTGACCGTGCTCAGCGAGACCCTGACTCATCGGGTGTTGCTCGATGGCAAGCGTGCCGAGGGTGTCGAAGTCAGCCAGGGAGATCAGACGTTCACGCTCAAGGCACGGCGTGAAGTGATCCTCAGCGCCGGCAGTATCAACTCACCCCAGCTGTTGTTGCTCTCCGGTATTGGCCCGGCCGAAGAACTGGCACGCCACGGGATTACCCAGCACCACGAACTGCCGGGAGTCGGGCAAAACCTGCAGGATCACCAGGACATTGTCTTGATGTACCGCAGCGACAGCGACCTGGGTTACGGGCTGTCTCTGCGCGGGGTGTTGCCGTTGGCGGCCGCGCCGCTTCAGTACCTGGCGGCGCGACGCGGCCCATTGACCTCGAACACCGTGGAGTCCGGTGCCTTTTTGCGCCTAGATCCTGCCGATACCGCGCCGCAGTTGGGTCTGATTGTCGCCCCGGCATTGAAGAACCAGCCCCAACGCCTGATTCCCGTAGGCCACGGCATCAGTTTGCACGTGGCGGTGATGCATCCCAAAAGCCGTGGCCAGGTGCGCTTGCGCTCTGCGGATCCGAAGGATAAACCGCAGGTGGACGGCAACTTCCTCAGCCATCCGGAGGATTTGAACACCCTGGTACAAGGCTTTCGCCTGGTGCGTAAATTGGCGGCGGCTCCAGCCTTTGCCGAGCGCTTGAGAGGCGAACTGGTGCCTGGGCCGAAGGTCAGCAGCACTGAGCACATCGAGCAGTGGATCAGGGAAAACCTGGGCACCGTGTTTCACCCGATAGGCACCTGCAAAATGGGCAACGACCCCATGGCGGTGGTCGATGACCAACTGCGTGTCCACGGCTTGCAACGGTTGCGGGTGGCAGACGCATCGATCATGCCGACCCTGATTACCGGCAACACCAACGCCGGCGCAATCATGATCGGCGAGAAAGCCTCGGACCTGCTGCTGGGCAAAGTACCGCCGCAGCGGTAGCACGTCAGATGCGCCTGTGGGTGGCCCATCGCGGCGACCCACGGATTCAAGCCTGCGTGCGACAAGTGGTGGGGCACATGTTGATCAGCCGGGTTTGAAAGATCACCTCAACGCTTGATGTTCTTCAAGTCATCCAGCAGACCCAATAGGGCCTCAAACTTCTCCGCCCCCAACTGATCCTGCAAACGCTGATAGTTGGCCTCCATGCAATGGCTCATCGACTCGAAACTCGCCTTGCCCTTGTCCGCCAAGGTCACCAGCACCCGGCGCTGATCCTGTTCGGCCTTACGCCGGTGCACCATGCCTGCGGTTTCCATGCGCACCAGCACCCCAGTCATGCTCGGTTTGAGGATGCAGGCCAGTTCCGCCAGCTGATAAATCTCCAGCTCACCGTGCTGTTCAAGGATGCGGATGATCCGCCATTGCTGTTCAGTCAGGCCGTGTTCATTCAAGGAGGGGCGGAAAAAACTCATGGCTGCTTCACGGGCTTGCAGCAGGGCCAAGGTCAGGGATTGACGAGGTTTAAGCATAGGGATCAGGGTCACGAAGTATTTAGTTAATAATTTAACGAAACTCTAGCATTCCCCGCCGACGAGCGCGCTATAACTTGTTTGTCGCACCGGCCCGTGGCGCGCTGAATCAAAAGCCTGGGCACGCAGGATCAAGACTTCCATCCCGTCAGGGCCCCTAATGGAGGCATCCGCTTTAGAGCCTTCCTTCACCTTTTCAGGCTGCGCCATGATCAACATTGAAACCCCCACGTATTACACCGCGACCAAGAAATACAACCTCAGCTTCCCGACCCTGGAACAGGATATCGACGCCGACGTCGTGGTGATTGGCGGCGGGTTCTCCGGCATCAACACCGCCCTGGAGCTGGCGGAAAAAGGCATCACCAATATCGTGGTGCTCGAAGCACGTTACCTGGGGTTTGGCGGCACCGGTCGCAACGGCGGGCAGATCATGGCAGGCATCGGCCATGACCTGGAGAAGATCAAAAAGGATGTGGGCGAAGACGGTCTGCGCCAGGTGTTCGAAATCAGCGACCTGGGCGCCGACATCATCAAGAGCCGCATCGCCAAGTACAACATCGACGCGGATTTCTGCCACGGCTACGGCTATATGGGCTTCAACGCCCGCCAGGAAAAGACCCTGCGCGCCTGGGAAAAGGACTTCAAGTCGATCAACAGCCAGCACGAAATCCGCTTTCTTGGCGGCTCCGACGTGCAGCAGATCATCGGTTCCAAGGCCTACAGCAGTGCCCTACTGCACATGGGCGGCGGGCATGTGCACTCGCTGAACCTGCTACTGGGCGAGGCCACCGCGCTGGCCAGCCACGGTGTGCGAATTTTCGAAAACAGCCCGGCCCTGGAAGTCAGCTACGGCGAACGCATCACCGTGCGCACCGGCCGTGGCTCGGTGCGCGCCAGCAAATTGCTGTGGGCCTGCGACAGCTTCCTCAACAAGCTGGAACCGGAGCTGCACCGCTCAACCATCAACACCTATGCGTTCCAGATGATGACCGAGCCGTTGTCCGAGGAGCTTATCCAGCGCATCAGCCCGATCCGCGGGGCCTACAGCGATATTCGTCCGGTGATCGACTACTACCGCGTCACCAATGAAAACCGCCTGCTGTTCGGCGCCGCTACGCCGTTGGTGGAGCATATTCCCGGCGACCTGAAAGCCTGGAACCGCAACCTCATGCTGAAGATTTTCCCTTACCTCAAGGACGTGAAAATCGATTTGGCCTGGGGCGGCCCAATGGCCTGCAGCCCCAACTTGTTCCCGCAGATAGGCACCTTGCCGGGACGCAGCAATGCGTTTTTCGTGCAGGGCTATTCGGGTTTTGGCGTCACCCCCAGCCACATCATCTGCAAGGTCCTGGCCGAAGGCATGAGCGAAGGCTCGGCGCGCTATGACCTGGTCAGCTCGATCCATCGCCCGACCATTATCGGCAAGGACGCAATCCGTCCCTTGCTGCTGACGGCGGGTAAATCCTGGCACCAACTTTCCGGCTACTGGAACGGGCGCCGCTAATTCTTTTTTCACTCATCAGGAGTAACTGCCATGACCCTTACCACCCTCAAGCACAACATCCAGCTGTCGGAACTCGACGCCTGGGGCACCGTGGCCGACCTCGGTTCCGAAATCCTCGAAGGCGAGGTTCGCGCCTTCGGCAAGATGACCTTCGGCGCACCCACCGACCCAGTCAGCAGCGCCTACTTCGGCACCACCCAGGGTAAATTCCGCATGGTCTACCCGTTCACCGAACAGGCCACAGTGGTCACCGGCGAAGTGGTGCTGACCGATGAGTCCACCGGCCAGTCCACACGCTACAAGGCCGGGGACAGCTGGTTCGTGACCAAGGGCACACCAGTGCTGTGGGAAGTGGCCAGCGAGAGCTTCGTCAAACACTACTTCGCCGTCGCGTAAGGGAGCGTTGCCATGACGAGTTCCCCAGACTGGATCACCGTGGGCGCACTCGCCGACGGTTTCGCCCCGCAAGCCTTTATCCTGCCGAACCTCGCTGATCTGGCCGGCCAGACCTTCACCCTGCACTTCGCCAATGGCTGGCAGATCGAACACCGTTTCGAGCAGGACCGCCTGGCCTGGCACGCCGCCGATGGCCACTCCAGCTGCAGCGCGACCTACCGCGCCACCTCGATTCGCCCGGGCCTGTACTTAGTGGACTTCATCAAGCATGAGGCTGGGCAAAGCTGGTCCATCAGCTTGGTGCTGGATACCGTCGGCGCGTCGTTCACCGCCGTGATCGGCAGCCTGCCGAACCAGCAGGAAACCCATGAAGGCCTCTACCACCGAGCCCTGGCCGGCAAGCCGCTGACCTCGGTTCAAGTCGACTTCCTGCACGGCAGCCTCGACCGTCCGTGGCAGGACGGCCACTGCCTGCACGCCCCGACCGACGAACTGGTGGGCCTGCGTAACAGGTATCGCTACAGCCCCAGCGAGGTCTACGAGCACATCTACCTCAACCCGCGCTTCTACGCCTGGCAATGCTTGAAGGGCGTGGAACAAGGCCTGTGCGACACCGACCGTTGCCATTACTACAAAATCGCCGACCAGCTGTACCTGTTTGTATGGCAGGAAAAGATCGTGCCCACCCTCGGCCTGGTGCTGATCGACCTGCAACAGCACCGCAGCGACGGCAAGATCTTCGGTTATGCCGGGGCGTCGTTTGATGCGCTGTCGAACTTCCCGGTCAGTTCCTATTGCGAGGTACTCAACCGCACGGAATACCCCCATGACTGAACCGCGCACAGTGGTGATCACCGGCGCCGGTACCGGTATCGGCGCCGCGTGCGCACGGTTGTATGCCAAGGAAGGCGCGCGGTTGGTGCTGATCGGCAGACGCCGTGAACCGTTGGAACAGGTCGCGCGTGACACCGGCGGCCTGATCCTGGTGGGCGACGCCGCCTGCCCGACCACCTGGGACGGCTTTATCCGGCAGATCAGCGAACACTACGGGCGACTCGATGTGCTGCTGGCCTGTGCCGGTGGCCATGGCCTGGGCAGTGCGACCCAAACCAGCCCCGCCACGTGGGAAGGTGCACTGCGCAGCAACCTGGACAGCGCGTTCTACAGCGCCCGCGCCTGTTTGCCGCTGTTGCAGGAAAGCGCGGGCAACATCGTATTGATCGGCTCCATCGCCTCTTTGGCAGCCGGGCCCGAGGTGTGTGGCTACACCACCGCCAAACACGCGTTGCTGGGGCTTAATCGCTCGCTGGCACGGGATTACGGGCCCCACGGCGTGCGGGTGAACGCGGTGTGCCCGGGCTGGGTGCACACACCCATGGCCGATGCGGAGATGCAGCCGTTGATGGACACCTATGGCGACACGTTGCAGCAGGCCTATGCACGGGTATGTGCTGACGTGCCGCTTCGCCGTGCCGCGCAAGCCGAGGAAATCGCCAAGGTGTGTCGCTTTCTGGCGTCCAGTGATGCGTCGATCATCACCGGGGCCACGTTGGTGGCTGACGGCGGCTCAAGCATCGTGGATGTACCGACGCTGGCCTTTACCCACATGGAGAGCGCGCATGCCAGATGATTTGGATTTCAGCGGGCAAGTAGTGCTGGTCACCGGCGGCGCCCAGGGCATTGGCCTGGGGATCGTCGAAGCCTTTGCGCAGCGCGGGGCGCGGGTGGTGATTGCCGACCGCCTGCTCCCACAGGCCCAGGAGGTGGCCGCCGCCTTGTGTGCGCAGGGTTACCGTGTCGAAGCCGTAGGCGTCGACCTGGCCGAGGCCGAGGCGGTGTTCGACTGCGTTCAAGGGCTGGCGCAGCTGGATATCCTGGTGCACAACGCCGGGTATTTTCCGCTGACGGCGTTTGCCGAAATCACCCCGGCGATCCTGCAACGCACCTTGGCGGTTAACCTGTCGGCGCTGTTCTGGCTGACTCAGGCGGCGTTGTCCAAGTTTCGTCAGCAGGGCCGTGGCTGTGTGCTGGTGACGTCTTCGGTCACCGGCAACCGGGTGGGTTATCCGGGGCTGAGCCATTACGCGGCGTCCAAGGCAGGGGTCAATGGTTTTATCCGCAATGCGGCGCTGGAACTGGCGCCGTTGAATGTGCGGGTGAATGGCGTGGAGCCGGGGATGATCGCCACGCCGGCGATGGGTAACCTGGGTGATACCGCGTTGAATGACAGCATCGCTGGCCGAGTGCCTCTCGGCCGTCTGGGTTCGGCGGCGGACATTGCCGGGGCGATGCTGTTTCTGGCCTCCGACTTGGCCAGCTACATTACCGGCCAAACCCTGGTCGTGGACGGTGGGTCTACTCTTCCAGAAGTCTGAAAACCGATTCAAATGTGGGGATGGCTTGGGCTTTGTGGTTGTTGCTGGCTCGCTGAGTACATATCCGTTTCTGCGGTCACGGCCACTTATGGTTCCGCTTTTACAGCGGGTCACTTTTGGAAAAGAGCCCCAAAAGTAACCAAAAGGGCTCTTGGGTATGACTCACCCACATAGGTAACAAATCAGTTCAAGCACATAGGTAACAGTTTTTAACTGGTACTGGTCGATTCCGAGGATCTGACCATGCCGTGGCGAGAGCTGAAACCTATGGATCTGAAAGTGATGTTCATTGCCGACTATTTGTCCGAGCGACTTAATTTCAGCCAGCTTTGTGCGGCTCATAGCATCAGTCGCAAGACCGGTTACAAGTGGGTGGCACGCTATAACGCAGACAGCGTTAATGGCTTGAAGGAATGCAGTCGCA
>NZ_MDDR01000011.1 GCF_001870435.1 Pseudomonas costantinii
TCGCCGCGATGGGCCATCCCTGGCCCAGCGCGGCTAAACCGGCATCCTTGCCGGTTTCCCCGCTCCACCGTGCCTACTTGCGGCCAGCGTGGTTTAACGGGGCGCCTAAGATCAAAATCAAAATCAAAATCAACAGCACGGCGGCCTAGTAGCCGACCTGAGTGGTGTAGATCAAAAGCGGTCGAATAATGTGGGAGCTCCATATATCAGGGAAACTGCAACCTGCCCTGCTTCTGATCTGGCTCTTGATCCACACCACTCAGGTCGGCTTTCAGGCCGCCGTGCTCTGCTTTTGATCTTGATCTTGATCTCAGGCGCCCCATTAACCACGCTGGCCGCACGCAGGCTTGAATCCGTGGGTAACCCGGCAGGACGCCGGGTTAGCCGCGCTGGGCCAGGGATGGCCCATCGCGGCGGCCCACGGATTCAAGACTGCGTGCGGGCACACCGAGCCACAGCGAGGTGCCGAGTGGTGGGGCAAGAGCCCTTTGCTTACTTTGGGGCTTTTCCAAAGTGAGTCGCCGTAAGGGCGAAACCATAAGCCGCCGTTACCCAAACAACGGATATGTACTCCGAGCCAATACCCAACCAACCGACCCACCACATTCGCAAGCAAGCCACATTTGAACCACGTTTACCCTGCTGCCAACGCCGGTGTACGCGGCGGGATCAGGCGTTTACTGCCGGTGGCTTCAAACGCCGAGGCGAACCGCAGCAGCGCCGAATCATCGTAAGCGCGCCCGGCAAACGTCAACCCGACCGGCATGCCGATGTCCGCCATCACGCCCATCGGCACGGTAACGGTAGGTACCCCCAGGTGGCGAATGGCGAGGTTGCCGTTGGCCACCCAGATGCCATTACTCCAGGCGATATCAGCCGATTGCTCGTTCACATCGGCATCTGCCGGGCCGACGTCGGCGACGGTAGGAAACAGCACCGCATCCAGCCCCAGCTTGTCCATCCAGTCTTCCAGGTCCAGGCGACGGGTTTGCTCCAGGCCGCGCAGGCCATCCGGCACGGTGCTGATTTCGTTCCACGGCGTGATGCCGCGTTCGGCCATGCGCACGTATTCGTCCATACCGGCAGCCAAATCGTCTTCACGGTTGGGCAGGGTGCCCGGGTCGTGAGGGAAGATCTTTGGCCCGTCGACATCAGCCAGACGGTTCAGGCTCGGGTCGCCGTTGGCACGCAGGAAGTCATCGAACGCCCAGGCGGACAGTTCCCACAATTCGTCGTGCAGGAACTCTTTGGAAATGAGGCCACGGGTAAACACTGTCGGCGCGCCGGGGCGATCGCCTTCGCAGTTGGAGACCAGTGGGAAATCCACTTCGACCACCTCGGCACCGGCTGCTTCAAGTGCCTTTCGCGCGGCTTGCCACAGGTCGATCACCGTGGCACGCGTGTTGATTTTTTGCCCGGTAGGGCCGCCGATGCCCGGTTTTTCGCTGGTACCGGCCTCAGGGTCCGCGTTGATGTACATGCGCGGCACGCCGAAACGCTTGCCAGCCAAGGCAGCAGTGCCAACCGCCAGTTCGGTGTAGGACGCCGGGCGTACCGAGGCGACGCTCGGAATCGGCACCCACGGTTGCAGGCGCCACAGATCCCCACGGGTGTCGGGGTCTTCGGCGACCACTACGTCAAGTACTTCCAGCAGGTCGGCCATGGTGCGCGCGTACGGCACCACCACGTCCATGGTCGGGGTCAACGGCCAGTTACCGCGCACCGAAATCACCCCACGGGACGGGGTGTAGGCGCACAGGCCATTGTTGGACGCCGGGCCGCGTCCGCTCGACCAGGTTTCTTCCGCCAGGCCGAACGCGGCGAAGCTGGCAGCGGTCGCGGTGCCCGCGCCGTTGGACGAGCCGGAGGCAAACGGTGCCGTCAGGTAGTCGGCGTTGTACGGGCTTTGCGCGCGGCCATACACACCGCGTTGCATCCCGCCATTGGCCATCGGCGGCATATTGGTCTTGCCCAGGCAGATGGCACCGCCGGCACGCAGGCGTTCGATGGTGAAGGCATCGCGATGCGCGGTCAGCTTGGCGAAGGCCGGGCTGCCGGATGCAGCGGTAAGGCCCTTCACCAGGTAGCTGTCCTTGGCGGTGTAGGGAATGCCGTCCAATGGCCCCAAGGTTTCGCCCTTGGCTCGGCGTGCATCGCTGGCTTCGGCTTCTTTCAAGGCTTGGGGGTTGCGCACCACCACGGCGTTCAACGCGGTAGCGGTCTGCGGGCCGTCATAGGCATCGATCCGCGCCAGGTAAGCCTGGACCAGTTCAACGGCAGTGGTCTGGCCGCTTTCAAGCGCAGCGCGCAATTGCGCAATGGAGACTTCGGTAACTTGCATCACGTTTTTTTCGCCGCCTTCAAGTGGGAGGTATGGCGGCAGTCTACGTACAGATATTTCACAAAACCAGCGCCGCATAATCGGCATAGGCGGCGCGCATGACTTGCCAGGTGGCGTCATCCGCGGGAATCAGATGTTCGATACGCAGTGAGGTCAGGGTGATGTCCTGGGGCATGCCGAAGGTGGTGAAGGTCGACAGAAAATTCAGTTCGCCCTGGCTTGAGCGAATGCGGGTGAGCACCAGGGGTGGCATTTCATGGGGCAGTTCGGTGTTGGTCGGCGCGGGTAAGCTCGCCAGCAAAGCCGCCAATGCAGGATTGCCCAGCGCCTCGCGGGCTGCCCGCTGCCAGGCCAGAGTACGGATCTCTTCGGCGTTGATCAAATGATCGCCCAGGCCGCTTGTTTGCAGAAGGGTGGTCAGCAGGTTCAAGCCATCGGCCGCTTCTGGTTTGATCCCTACCAGCTCAAACAACAGGCCCGTGCTGGCATTGGCAGCCAGCACTTCCCACTGGCTGCCCAGCAGAATTGCAGGTGCGGGATTGTTGGCGTGCAGCACATGACTGACGGCTTCGCGAATCGCCGCCATGGCCGGTGCGGCGAGCGGGGTGGCGGCGTAACGCGGGGCGTAACCGGCTGCGAGGAACACGCTGTTGCACTGGTTCAGCGGTGCATCCAATGCCGTCAGCAGACTATGCAATGTGCCCGGGCTTGGCTTGGCGCGGCCGGTTTCGATGCAACTGAGGTGGCGCTGCGAAACACCGGTGATCAGGGCCAGGTCCAACTGGCTCAGCTTGGCGTGTCGACGCAGTTGGCGCAGTTGTTCGCCGGCGGTAGAGGGGGTGTCCATGGCGTGATCATGACCTCCGAGGTCATTGCGAGGGGCACGACCTTATCACTAACGTGGGCCTCAATCATTCCAAGGAAGAGACCATGCACAGACCCTATATCGCCCTGGCCGGTTTGCTGGGGTTTTCGCTGTATACCGTCGCGACGATGCTGACGGCGGAGCAGTCGCTGCTGGCGTTTGGACGGGAGCTGATGTCGCGGCCGGACACGGCGCAGGTGGTCATCGACCTGTACCTGATGGCAGCGCTTGCGTGTGTGTGGATGTACCGGGATGCGCTGGGGCGAGGACGCTCGGTGGCGTCCGTGGTGCCTTATTTTTTGCTGACGGCGGTCTTCGTTTCGGTGGGGCCGCTGCTGTACATCGTTGTGAATGGGTTTGTGTGGCGATCGGGAAACCGGGGCTGAGGCCCGCTCGCCACAATAAACCTGGCAGCTTCAGGTATTGATGGCCGGGTTTAAGGATTGAGGAACGCTTGGTAGTTTTCCTTGGTGATCTGCTGATAAGGAATCGTCAGCTCAGCGGTGTACGGCTCCTTCTTCACCATCTTCAAGGCCAGATCAATGGAGCCCACCGCCTGGCCTTTGTTGTCCTGGTAAACCGTCACCAGCAGTTGGCCCTTTTTCACCGCGTCCAACCCGGCGGGGCCACCGTCGCTGCCGGCCACCAGAATATCCTTGCCCGGTTGCATCCCCGCCTGGCTGATCGCCATGGCCGCGCCGATGGCCATTTCATCGGCATTGGCCGCCACGGCATCGATTTTCTTGCCTGACACAATCCAGTTGTTCATCAGGTCAATTGCCTTGCTGCGCTGCCATTCAGCTGTCTGCTCCTCGACGATTTTGATATCCGGGTAGTCCTTGAGCACGGTCTTCACCCCCAGCGTCCTATTGTGCGTGGCATTGTTGGAGAGCAACCCGAGCATGATTGCGAGGTTGCCCTTGCCACCCATTTTCTCGGCCAGGTAGCGCATCTGGATTTCACCGGCCTTGACCTCATCTGACCCCACGTACCCCACCCCCGGCGGCAGTTGTTGGGCGTCCGGGCGGCGGTTGACATACACCAGCGGCGTTTTGGCCTGTTGCGCATTGAGGGTCATCTTTTGCGTGGCGGCCGTGTCCACGGGGTTGACGATGATCGCGTCCATATTCTGGGCGGTGAAATTCTGCACTTGGTTGAGTTGGCGCACCACATCGCCTTGGGCGTCTTCGAATTGCAGGGTCACGCCGGGCAGTTCCTTGGCATGGGCTGCCATGTAGTCACGCATTTGCGCGAGGAACACGTCGTCGACCTGGGCGATGCTCACGCCGATGCGGATGTCGGCCTGGGCCCAGGGGGTAACAGCGAGGGTAAACAGCGCTGCAAGGAGTTGCTTTTTCATGGGTTGCTCCGTTCTTTTTGTTGTTAAAGCATTGGAAAACACGATTTACGCTAGGCGCTTGGCGCGCATCTGCGCCACGGCAGCGGCGAAGTCCGAATGCGGCCAGCGTTCGTTGAGGGCTTGGCGCATCAACTGTTGCCCGGTTTGCGGGGCCAGGCCCTGCAAGGGTGGGTCAGTGTCGAGGTTGGTGGGGAAGGAATAACCGTCGGCGGTACAGGCAATGACTGCGTCCACGGCTTCAGCGTTCAGCGATGTATTGGCCAACAACACTGGGTAGACCGCCAACATCATGCGGTCGCGATCGAGCGCTTCCATCGGCTTTCCAAACGCCGATGAGATTTGCAGCAGGTTGGCCATGCGCTGACGGTCCGGGGTGCGGTTGGTGCCGGCGGCATGGAACAGCGCCGGGTTGAAGAACAGCAGATCACCCTTGTTCAACGGCAGTTGTACGGCGTGTTGCTGGAAGTAGTCGATGAACTCCGGGCGGCGCCAGGCCAGGTAGCCCAATGCGTATTGCTGGGAAAACGGCAGCAACTGGGTGGGGCCGGTTTCCAATGGCATATCGGAGTGGGCTACCGCGCCTTGCAGCGTCAGGTGTTGGGACAGCATGTGCAAGGGCAGGGGGAAGCGCTCCACCACATCGGTGGTCTGGAAGCCCAGGTGATAGTCCCGATGCGGCTGCTGCGCCTGGCCACCGGGATGCACCACGTTGACCTGCGCGGTTACCTGAAAGCTTGGCCCCAGCCACGCCTCGGCAATCAAACCCAATAAAGGGTTGGCGTAGTACTCGACAAAGGACGCCGGCGACTCTGATGCCGCCTTCTGCAACGCGTTCCAGATGCGCCCATTGCTGCCGGCTTTGGCAAAGTGGTCAGCCGCTACACCTTGCGCTGCTTCTTTAGCAAAGATCGCCTCGAACACTTGGCTGTGGCGGTCCACCACCTCCAGGTCTTCATAGGCTTGGCGCACCACCATCACCCCCGGCCCATCGCGAAACAGGCGGTGCAATTCATTCATCACGCTGAGGCGGTCACTGTTACGCAGCGTGTGGGCCTGGTAGATCGGCACATTGCTCAGCACTTCAGCACACAGCGGATACTCTTGCGCGCTGGCCCTTTGTGCGCACACCCGACTGAAATCCGCCAGACGCACCGCATCGCTGCTAACGAACGCCGACATCACACACCTCCCGGCAGGCTCAAGGCCTGGTGCGGTTGCGGGGTGCTGCTGTCGGTGCAGCCGACCACGCCTTGCTCCAGGTCGATCACCGCGCCGGTCATCATCCCTGATTCGCGGGACAGCAAAAACGCCACGCTTTGCGCCACTTCATCGGGCTTGAGCAGGCGTCCGAACGGCTGCGCGCTTTCAGCCGCAGCCAGCCAGCCGTCCTGGGCACCGTGGTACTGGCGCTGGATTTGATCCTCGTGGGGCGTGTCCATCCAGCCGATGTTCAAGCCATTTACACGGATGCGGTTGCGTAGGGCGCTGAACGCCACGTTCTTGGTCAGGATCGCCAGCGCGCCCTTGGACGCCGCATAGGCGCTCAAAAACGATTGCCCACCATGCCCGGTGACGCTCTGGATATTCACCACCGCGCCTTCCACGCCCTGGCTGATCATCAACTTCAGCGCTTCTTGCATCAGGAAAAACGGCGCTCGCACATTCACCGCAAACAGCCGCTCGAAGAGTTCCGGCGACGTATCAAGAATGGTGCCGCGATCCGACATGCCGGCGCAGTTCACCAGCCCATGCAAGGTGCCGAAGTGAGTGCGCGCGGCCTCAATGATCGCGCGGCAGTCCTCAACCTTCTCCAGATCGGCCTCGACAAAAAACGCCTGGCAATCCAGCTGTGCCAGCTGCCGTACCTGCTCTTCGCCCTGGGAGCGGCGACGCCCGCAGATGATCAGTCCGGCGGCGCCACGTCGTGCCAGGGTATGTGCTACCGCCGCGCCCAGGCCCTGGGTGCTGCCGGTGACGACAAAATATTGGCCGCTGAATGAGGTGGCGAGATCGGTGTGAGGCATGAGGTTCTCCTGATTTTTTGTTGTTTTTGTTGCCCCGCTCGACGGCGGACAAAACTGAGACTAGCATTGTGAAACCTCAGTAATACCCAAAAAAGACCTCAAAAACACCTCAGGCGAATGGCATGCTCGAACGCGCAAAACACTTCTCCATCAAGCAACTCGCCACCCAGGCGGGGGTGAGTAAAGCCACGGTCGACCGCGTGCTGCACAGTCGCGGCAGCGTGCATGCGCAGACTCAACGGCGGATCGAGCAGGCGCTGGATGAGTTGGAGTCCCAGGAAAAAAATGGCCTGGCGGTGGGGCGCACGTTTCATGTCGACGTGATCATGCACACGCCTCAACGCTTCAGCGCGGCGGTGCAAGCGGCGATCATTGCGCAATTGGGTAGCCTGGCGCCGTTTCGCATCGCGCCGCGTTTTCACCTGTTCGAAGAGATCGAACCCCAGGCCATGCACGACCAGTTGCTGCGTTGTCTCGACACCGGCAGCCAGGGCGTGGTGCTTAAGGCCGCCGATGAGCCTGCGGTGAACCAGGCGGTGAAGCAGTTAATTGCGGCAGGGATTCCTGTGGTGACGTTGGTCACGGACCTGCCGCAAAGCGAGCGCATCGGCTATGTGGGCATGGACAACCGCACCGCCGGCCAAACTGCCGCCTACCTGATGTCGCGCTGGTTACCCGCGAAACCCCAGGACGTGGCGGTGGTGATCGGCAGCGAACTGTTCCGTGGCGAAGAAGAGCGTGAGATGGGTTTTCGCGCCTGGCTGCGCGGGCGTGCCGCGCACTTGCGGGTGCTGGATATCAGCGGCGGCTACGGCGTGTATGACCGCACGTTCGAACGGGTCACCCAAGCCCTGAAACAGCATCCCGAACTCAAGGCGGTGTACAGCGTCGGTGGCGGCAATCGTGCGATTGTCGATGCGTTCGCCGCCCTCGACCGCCAGTTGGAAGTGTTTATCGGTCACGACCTGGACGAAGAAAACCGCCAGTTGCTGCTCGAAGAAAAGGTTGCCGCGATCATCGACCACAACCTGCAGATTGATGCCCGCCATGTATTCCTGCACATCCTGCAATACCACCGGTTATGGAAGGCCGGGCCGATTGCGCCGTCACAGGTGCAGATTGTTACGCCGTTCAACTTGCCGGACTGAATCTCCCTCAACAATAAATCCAGGAGTTCGACCATGCTACGTATCGCTGTTCTCGGTGCCGGGCGCATCGCCAAGATCCACGCCGCCAACGTCGCCGCCCATCCCAATGCCACGCTGGTGCTGGTGGCTGACCCCTGGCGCGAAGGCGTCGATGCGCTGAGCACGCAACTGGGCTGCGAGGCGGCCTACGATTGCGCTGCTGTACTTACCCGCAAAGACATCGACGCCGTGGTCATCGGCACGCCCACCGACACCCATATCGACCTGCTGCTGGCGGCGGTGGCCGAAGGCAAGGCGGTACTCTGCGAGAAGCCCATCGACCTTGATATCGCCAAGGCCCGCAGCGCCGCGCAAGCCGTTGAGCGCCAAGGCGGTAAAGTGATGCTCGGTTTCAATCGTCGCTTTGACCCGGACATGCTGCGCCTGCGCCAGGCCCTCGACGCCGGCCAGATTGGCGCTGTGCGCCAAGTGATCATCACCAGTCGCGACCCCGGCCTGGCACCGCGTGACTACCTGGAACACTCAGGCGGCATCCTGCGCGACATGACCATCCACGACTTCGACACTGCCCGCCACTTGCTCGGTGAAGAACCGGTGGAAGTCAGTGCTTTCGCCAGCCGCCTGGTGGACCCGAGCCTGGAGCAGATCGATGACTATGACAGCGTGATGGTGTTGCTGCGCACCGCCTCCGGCAAGCAATGCCACATCAACTGCTGCCGCCAGGCGGTGTATGGCTACGACCAGCGCGTGGAGGTATCCGGCGCCAACGGTGTGCTGCTGACCGATAACCATCGTCCCAGTACTTTGCGCCACTGGAGTGCTGAGCACACCGAGGCGCTGGAGCCGTTGCAGCATTTTTTCCTGGAGCGGTACGCGGATGCTTATCGCAATGAGCTGACGCAATTCATTGACGCGCTGAACAGCGGGCGGGCGTTGCCGACCAGTGTGCGTGATGGGTTGTATGCGCTGCATCTGGCGGATTGTGCGCTGGAGTCGGTGAAGACGGGGAGAAGTGTGGCGGTTAACTACGGTTTGTGAGGGCGACGCCCTATGCTGACTCCAAGTATAGGACGGGGCTGTACAACACTGAGGAGAACCGCCCTATTGCTGTGAGCTCAAGGCGGTTTCCTCAGTAGGGTTTTTAAACGCCTTTAGTGGAAGGCAGCAGTATGGTTAGAACCCCCACCAGCGGCAGGAACGAGCACAATTTGTAGACGTACTCGATGCCGTGGCTATCGGCGAGCAAACCCAGCAACGCGGCACCAATCCCACTGAAACCAAACATCAGGCCGAAGAACACACCGGCAATCATCCCTACATTGCCCGGCACCAGTTCCTGGGCAAACACCACGATGGCCGAGAATGCCGAAGCGAGCACAAAGCCGATCACTACGCTGAGCACCGCTGTCCAGAACAGGTCGACATAGGGCAGGGCCAGGGTGAAGGGCGCGGCGCCGAGGATGGAAAACCAAATGACTTTCTTGCGGCCGATTTTGTCGCCAATCGGGCCACCCACGAAGGTGCCGACGGCCACGGCGCCGAGAAACAGGAACAGGTACATCTGGGAGCTGGCAACTGACAGGTGGAATTTTTCAATCAGGTAAAAGGTGAAGTAGCTGGTCAGGCTGGTCATGTAGAAGTACTTGGAAAACACCAGCACTGCCAGCACCACCAAGGCGAAGGTTACGCGGCGTTTCGACAGACCGTGGGTGGCTTTACCGCCGCTCTTGAGCTTGAACAGGTTGAGGTGGTTGCGGTACCAGCGGCTTAAGCCATACAGCACCAGGATTGCGAACACGGCGAACAGCCCGAACCAGGCGATATGGGTTTGGCCGTAGGGAATGATGATCGCCGCCGCCAGCAACGGGCCGAATGCGCTGCCGGTGTTGCCGCCGACCTGGAAGGTTGATTGTGCCAGGCCGTAACGTCCGCCGGAGGCCAGGCGCGCGACACGGGAGGTTTCCGGGTGAAAGGTCGACGAACCGACGCCCACCAGCGCCGCCGCCAGCAGGATCGCCGGGAAGGTGCCGACAAACGCCAACATCAAAATACCGATCAAGGTACTCACCATGCCAGCGGGCAGCAGCCAGGGCTTGGGGTGACGGTCGGTGTGGTAGCCGATCCATGGTTGCAACAAGGACGCGGTCAGTTGGAAGGTGAGGGTGATCAGGCCCACCTGGGTAAAACTGAGCCCGTAGTTGGCTTTGAGCATCGGGTAGATCGACGGCAGCACGGCCTGGATCAGGTCATTGATCATGTGCGCCAGGGCACAGGCGCCGAGAACGCGCATGACCAAGGGGCTTACCTGGGGCGTAGTGGTTGCAGCGGCGGGTGACGCGGTCAGTGTCGACATGCAGGCATTCCATACAAGGCAGCGAACAGGGGCGGCGAGTACTTAAGCTCGCCACCTATTACAAAATGATTCGGCGTTTATGCTAGATTCGTCGAAAATGCCTGTCTCACGAAATTCGGGCAGTAACCATCGCAAAAAGGGCGAAATGATCAAATCACTGGATAAATTTTTGCGAGAGATCGATGAGGGCGACTGGGCTGTGATCAGTTCCGCCACCGACTATCCCGAGAACTGGGTGATCCCCGACCACAGCCACGAGAAGCACCAACTGCTGTACGCCATCGAAGGCGTGATGGTGGTGCACTCGGCACAGAACCAGTGGACGGTACCGTCCAATCGCGGATTCTGGATGCCCAGCGGGCAAGTCCACTCGCTGCGCTGTGTCGGGCCGCTGAAAATGCGCAGCGTATTCGTGCGCCCCGACAGCTTCCCGAACCTGCCGACCGAGACCAAGGCGGTCAGTGTTTCGCCTTTGCTGAGCGAGTTGATCAAAGCGTCGGTCAGTTTGAAGCCGCCCTACACAGAAGATTCTCGCGACGCCAGGATCATGCACCTGATCCTCGATGAACTCGCCATCTTACCCGCCTTACCGCTGTCGCTGCCCCAGCCCGCCGACCCGCGTATCAACCGAATTTGCCTGGCGCTGCAGCACGATCCCGGCGATGCCTCGACGGTAGCGGATTGGAGTGATCGACTTGATCTGGACCAGAAGACCATCCAGCGTTTGTTCCGCAAGGAAACCGGCATGACCTTCGGCCAGTGGCGCCAGCAGGCGCGGTTGCTGTTGGCGCTGGAACGTATGGCAGTGGGGGAGAAGATCATCGATGTCGCCATCGAGTTGGGCTATGAAAGCCCGAGCGCCTTTACCAGCATGTTCAAGAAACAGTTCGGCAAGACGCCGAGTCATTTTTTCAGGTAGTGCTAGTCGATCTGCGGATACGAAACAATTCACCGTTTTTTGCGGATGTGATGAGCTTCATCAATCCCCAGGGAGTTATCAAGATGCCCGTCAACGCCTCACGCCTCATCTACCGCAAGCCACAACCGAGTGACGTGCAGCGACTGTTTGCGATCTTCGGCGACCCGCAGACCAACCTGTTCAACCCCGCCGGCCCCATGGCGAGCCTTGCCGACGCGCAACGCTTGCTGAACCATTGGCTCGAACAATGGGCTGCCCACGGTTACGGCTGGTGGGCGATTGCCCGTCGCGAGAAGCCTGAGCACATCATCGGCTTTGGTGGCGTGGCGTCACTCAATTACCTGAACGAGCGACGCATCAATCTTGGCTATCGCTTTGCCGTCGAGGCCTGGGGGCAGGGCTATGCCACCGAGGTCGGCCGCGATGCCTTGGTGTTGGCATTTGAGACGCTCGGTTTACCCGAGGTATTCGGGCTGGTGCGGCCCGATCACGCAGCATCGATTCGGGTGTTGGAAAAGCTCGGTATGCAGCGCTTCGGCAGTCTCGATGATGTCCCCGGCAAAGCGCCGAGCGTGGTATTCCGGGTTTGTCATCCTATGACTGCGCATTCCTGATTATTTCAATATCTGCGTAACACCTCGATAAACCGCAATCTTTGAGATTGACAGCGGATAGGGAGCCCGCTATAAAAGTTGTAGTTGTACGACGACATATGACGTTACGTGTGTCCTACCTAAAAACAATAAAAAGTGATGCCATGAATTTGAATGAGCCCATCAATGCCCAGCGCGTTGGCCAAGCTGTAGGCAATTATCGCTGGACCATCTGCGCGATGTTGTTCTTTGCCACCACCGTCAACTACCTCGACCGCCAAGTACTCAGTCTGTTAGCGCCGCAACTGTCGACGCAATTTGGCTGGAGCAACACCGACTACGCCAACATTGCGGCGGTGTTCCAGTTTGTCTATGCGATCTCCATGCTGTTTGCGGGACGCTTTGTCGACAAGATCGGCACCAAGGCCGCATACGTGGTGGCGATTGGTATCTGGTCCACAGGCGCCATCATGCATGCGTTCGCGGTGCCGATGGGCGAGGGCGTCGCGGCGATCAGCGGTGCGATCGGGTTGGCGGTGATTCCCGTGTCGATTGCTGGTTTCATGCTGTCACGCGCAGTGTTGGCGATTGGCGAGGCGGGCAACTTCCCGATTGCGATCAAAGCCACCGCTGAATACTTCCCGAAAAAAGAACGCTCCCTGGCTACCGGTATTTTCAACTCTGGCGCGAACGTGGGCGCGATCCTGGCGCCGATTTGCGTGCCGCTGATCGCAGGCCTGTGGGGCTGGGAAGCGGCTTTTATCGTGATTGGTGCATTGGGCTTCGTGTGGGTCGCGGTGTGGATCGCCCTTTACCAGAAACCGGACCAGCAAAAGCGCTTGTCGGCCGCAGAACTGGCCTACATCCGCAGCGACCAGACCGTGCAGCCGTTCACGCCTGCAGTAGCGGGCGAGGCACCTAAAAAAGTCTCGTGGTTCAAGCTGCTGACCTACCGCCAGACATGGGCGTTTGCCTTCGGCAAATTCATGACCGACGGCGTGTGGTGGTTCTTTCTGTTCTGGCTGCCCACCTACCTGTCGGCGCAATACGGCATGAAAGGCGCCGATATCGTGATGCCGCTGGCCGTGTTGTACAGCATGACCATGGTCGGCAGCATCGGTGGCGGCTGGTTCCCCAGCTACTTCATGGCGCGTGGTGATGCACCGTATGACGGGCGTATGAAAGCCATGCTGGTGATTGCGCTATTCCCGCTGGTGGTATTGCTGGCGCAGCCGTTCGGTTACCTCGGTTTCTGGGTGCCCGTGTTACTGATTGGCGTGGGTGCCTCGGCGCACCAAGCGTGGTCGTGCAATATCTTCACGACCGTATCCGACATGTTCCCGCAAAAAACCGTGGCCTCGGTGGTCGGCATCGGCGGTATGGCCGGCGGCTTGGGCGGTGTGGTGATGACCAAGATCGGCGGTTGGGTGTTCGACTACTACAAATCCATCAATGACATTCACACCGGCTACATGATCATGTTCGCGATCTGTGCGCTGGCTTACCTGGTGGCGTGGAGCGTGATGAAAGCGCTGGTGCCGCGCCATAAGGAAATCACTGATCTGTAAGGTGTAACTTCCCGCGCTGCACGCAGCGCGGGAGGGCATTACAGCTCACGGGTCCAGGTTTCACTGATCAGTGTCTTGCCGAAACTGACGGTTGGCTCTTCCTCCACCAAGGTGAACCCGGCCTTCTGGTAGAGCTTGCGCGCATCGGTCAGGATGTTCACCGTCCACAACATCATGCTTTTGTAGCCGGCATGCCGAGCAAAGCGCAGGCATTCATCCACCAGGCGATGACCGATACCCATGCCTCGCGCACTGGCGTCCACGTAGAGCATGCGCAGCTTGGCCGTGGTTTCGTCATGGCGAACGACGAACACCGAACCCACCACCTCGCCGTCCTTTTCCGCGATCCAGCAGCGCTCGGATGCCGGGTCAAACTCGCGCAAGTACCTGGCGACAATCTCCGCCACCAACGCTTCGAACTCCCAGTTCCAGTTGTACTCGCGTGCGTACAGTGCGGATTGCTGTTGCACCACCAGGCCCATGTCACCTGGTTGCGGGTCGCGCAGCAGGTAGCTTGGCGCGCCGCCTTGCAGCAGCGCCTGGATGCGCTGCATCGCTGCGGTCAGTTGCTGTTGTTGCAGTTCCGGCAAGCCTTCCAGCAAGGCGATAACTTCCTGTTGAGTCTTTTGCTCCAGCGGCGTCAGCACCGATCGGCCGAGATCGCTGAGGTGCAGTTGCACCGCGCGCGCATCGGTGACGGAACGGACTTTCTGGATCAGGCCTTTCTTTTCCAGCCCGCTGATCAGCCGGCTCAGGTAGCCCGCATCCAGGCCCAGCATCTGGCACAGGTCGGCGCTGGTCAGGTCGCCACGGGAGGACAACTCGTACATCACCCGAATTTCAGTGAGTGAGAAGTCGCTTTGCAGCAGGTGCTCCTGCAGCACGCCGATCTGGTGCGTGTAGAAACGGTTAAAGCCACGGATGATGCCGGCGCGTTCGGTAAGAATGCTGGTAGACATGACAGTGCCCTGATGGTTGCCTTTGGCAATTATATTGTTGCCTTTAGCAAGTATGTCAAACATTTTGCAGGGTGATTCCACACCCATCCTTGCATCGGCTTCGCAGGCCAATACAGAACAGTCCTGGGGTTGATGGTTGTTGCCTCCTTGCAATCCGCCGGGCATTCTCCTCGAACTGACATAAGGAACCCTCTGATGCCAACCCTGCATCTACTGTGCGGCAAGATTGCCTCCGGCAAGTCCACCCTCGCCAAGACCCTCGTCGCTGAACACGCGGCCATTGTGCTCAGCGAAGATCAATGGCTCGCGCAGCTCTATCCCGTTGAGATCCTGTCCATTGCCGATTACCTGCGCTGTGCTCAGCGGATTCGCGGTGTACTGGGGCCACTGGTGATCAATCTGCTGAAGTCAGGCGTTAACGTGGTGCTGGACTTTCCCGCCAACACACTGGCCAACCGCGAATGGTTGCTCAGCCTGGCACAGGCGGCTGAAGTGCCGCACTGCCTGCATTACCTTGAACTGGACGACGCCACTTGCCGCGCCAGGCTGCATGCGCGTAATGCCCAGGGTGAGCATGATTTTGCCGCAACCGATGCCGAGTTTGACCTGATCACCCGCCACTTCTGTGTGCCGAGTGAGGCAGAGGGGCTGGTGATCGAGGTACATCGCCCGTGAGCACAGTGCAGCCTACAGGTGTCGATGCGAATGGCTTTGTCCTGAGCGTTGTCGATGCTCCCCTACAGCCTGAATTTCAGCCCTTGCTGGCGGATGTCTGTGCGACGCTTTCGCAGGCAGACATTGGCCTGGATGGGATTTATGTCTATGGCAGTGTCGCCAGGGGCGATGCGGTGCCCGGTGATTCGGACCTTGATCTCACGGTGGTATTTAGCGAGCCGCCTCATTCGCTGGCACTTGAGCAGTTGGAACTGCTCCGGCAGGCGCTGGAACTACGGCATCCGGTGGTCACCAAGATCGACGTCGATATTGGCCATCGCGCCGAAGTGCTGGCGCCCAAAAACAGTAATCGCTGGGGCTTCTGGCTCAAGCATCATTGCCGTTGTGTGTGGGGCGATGATCTCTCTCTGCGCTTCGAACGGTTTGAGCCCTCCCGTGAAATTGCCTTGGCCCTGAATGGTGACGTCGAACAGGTGTTGAACGGGTATCTGACGCGTATCAGCCACGCCGATAGCGTGCCGCAGCGACTTCGCTTGCAGCGTGAAGCTTCGCGCAAGCTGCTGCGTGCCACCCACACGCTGCGGGTGGAAGACGCGTTGATGTGGCCACACACCCTCGAGGAACATGTCGGGTTGTTCGTTCAGCATTACCCGACGATGCGTATCCAGATTGCGTACTTTCTGTTTGAGGCCCGTAACCCGAGTGCCGAGCGCGAGGCCTTTTCCACGCGACTGCAATCCTTTGTGGCCTGGATGGTTTCACAGCAGGGATAGATAGGTATATTGGCGTTAAACCTCGTATTGCATACGCCAAGCCTATGGATCGCTCATGATCAACTTTCGCCTGATTCGCCACCTTTGGCTGTTCCTCGCTGTGGCCGAAGAACAAAATTTTGGCCGTGCCGCCAAGCGCCTCGGCATGTCGCAGCCGCCATTGAGCGAGCAGATTCAGGTGTTGGAGCAAGCCTTGAAGGTCACGTTGTTCGAGCGCTCACGGCGCGGGGCCAAGCTGACGCCGGTGGGCGCGGCGATTCTGCCGGCGGTGCGCAAGTTCGCCGAACAGTTGGAGCGCCTGGAGCTGGCGGTGGAGGAGGCGGTGGCGGGGCAGTCGGGCATGCTGACCATCGGCGCGATCTCCACAGCCATGTTTGATGTACTGCCGGGCTTGATCGATCAGCTCAAGCAGCAATACCCGCAGCTCACCGTGTCGGTGCGTGAAATAGACAGCGTAGAGGCGGTGCCGGCCCTGGAAGCCGGTGATATTGACCTGGCTTTTGCCCGACTCGACGGCGACCTGGGCCCTGCGATCCAGTCGTTGCCGTTGCTGGAAGACCGCCTGATGGTGGCCTTGCCGGTCGACCATCCATTGGCCGCGAGGACACGTATCAGCCTGTCGAGCCTGGCCACCGAACCGCTGGTGATGTTTTCACGCAAGGTCAGCCCGGTGTACTTCGACAACCTGATCGCCACCTGCCGCGCCAGTGGGTTTTCACCACGGGTGTTGCATGAAGTACGTTCGGTGGCCTCGCAAATCGCGTTTGTCAGTTGCGGCCAGGGTATCGCGCTGGTGCCGGCTTCCTTGAAGAAACTTGCACCGCCTAACGTGGTGCTGCGCGCCTTGACCCAGAAGCTCAATGTGGTGACGACGGCAGTGGCCTGGAATACCGAACGGCCCAACCCTTTGGTGATGGAGTTGGTCGCGCAACTCCAGGCTCATACGATTGGCGTATGAATACGTTCTGGTATCCGTTATTTACACCCCATTGAATACCCTGGAAAGTTGCAGCCTGTTTGATCAAAGAGCCTCTGCCATGTTGTTCGTCCATACCACTCTGCCGCTGACGGTAGACGGCGTTGCGTTGAGCATCGCCGCCCTGCATCGCACCGGCGAGCGCGCGCCCATCGTGTTTTTGCATGGGTTTGGTTCAACCAAGGAAGACTACGCCGATATCGTCCTGCACCCGGCGTTCGACGGGCATCCCTTTGTCGCCTACGACGCCCCCGGCTGCGGTGAAACCCAGTGCGCCGACCTCTCGAAAATCTGCATTCCGTTCCTGCTGGAGACGGCGTTGCAGGTGCTGGAGCATTTCAAGATTGAGCGCTTCCATCTGGTCGGCCATTCGATGGGTGGGTTGACCGCACTGATGCTCGCACACCGTTTCCCCGGACGGGTGCTGAGCTTCACCGATATCGAAGGCAATATCGCCCCCGAAGACTGCTTTCTCAGTCGGCAGATCGTCGACTATCCGGCGGATAATCCTGAGGCGTTTTTCAGTGCGTTTATCGAACGCACCCGCCAGGCGCCGGCATACGCCAGCGCGCTCTATTCGGCGAGCCTGCGCCACAAGGTGCGTGCAGGTGCGGTGCGCGGGATTTTTCAGTCGATGGTCGAGCTGTCCGACCACGCCGACCTGATGGGCAAATTCCTCGGGCTGCCATGCCCGCGCATGTTTATGTACGGCGAGCAGAATGCCTCGCTGTCCTACCTGCCACATATCCAGGCCCAAGGCGTGCGCCTGGCGCCGATAGCCCACTGCGGGCATTTTCCGATGTATTCCAACCCGGTCGCGATGTGGCAACAGCTTGCGGACTTTCAGCGCTCCACGCTTTAGGACTTGAAGCACCCCACAAGCAATAGCGTGGACTAGTCATTCGGCCATCTTGATCAGCGCAAATCCTGCGTAGACATGATGGCGTCGTCCTTGATGTCCTCGGCAAACTTGCGCATCAACCGCACCAGGTTTTCGAAGTCGCCTTCATCCCAGGTGGAGAAGATGGACACGCCAATTTTCTCGCGGGCTTCATCGACACGGTCGGTCATGACCTTGCCTTTTTCGGTAATGACGGACTCGCGCACGCGGCGGTCGACGGCGCTTTCCTGGCGCAGGATCAAGCCGAGGGTTTCCAACTTGGCCACCTGGCGGCTCACTGTGGTGTAGTCGCGGCCCACACGGTCGGCCAGTTCGACCACACCAATTGGCCCCAGTCGTTCAACCAGCACCAGCAAGGGAAACAGCGCGCGGTCCAGGGAAATCCCAGCCTCGCGGACCATTGCTTCGTCGCGCTGGGGGCGATTCATCACCCCGACAATTTCAACCAGTGACCCATGCAAGTCACGCAGTTGAGCGCTTATGTGTGCGTTTTGCACGCTTTTTCTTGACACTGTGTTTCTCCCTCTTAATATGTGCGTATTGCACATATAGGTGGCCCGTATGAACGAGCAATGCGCTGTCGATGTACTGATTTGTGGTGCCGGTGCGGCTGGCTTGACCCTGGCGATTGACTTGGCGAGACGGGGCATCAGCTTCCGCCTGATCGAGAAAAACGACCAACCTTTTCACGGCTCGCGTGGCAAAGGTATTCAGCCCAGGTCGCAAGAAGTTTTCGAGGACCTGGGGATACTCGACCGCCTTTTTGCCTTGGGTGGAGTCTATCCGACTGAGCGTCGATACCGCGACGACGGCAGTCACAGTGATGCGAACGCCATCGAACACAACGCCCCAACGCCAGCCGAGCCTTACCAGCAACCGCTGATGGTGCCGCAATTTCTGACTGAGCGTGTGATGCGCGAGCGTTTGCTCGAGCTGGGCCACCAACCGGACTTTGGTTGTGAGTTGGTTGCGTTCCAGCAGGACGTAAACGGTGTCACCGCGCAATTGGTTGACAAGTCCGGTCCGCAAACACTGCGCGCGCGCTGGCTGGTGGGCGCCGATGGCGGCCGCAGCTTTGTGCGGCATGCCCTTGAAATCGGGTTCCCAGGCAAGACGCTCGGTGTGCGGGCCCTGGTGGCCGATGTGGTGTTGTCCGGCCTTGCAACGGACTACTGGCATCGTTTCGGCGAAGGCGACATGCAACGCCAGATCGCCGTGTGCCCGCTGGCCGGCACCGAACTGTTCCAGATCCAGGGGCCAATCCCGCTGGAGGCCGACATCGATATCGGCGCCGAGGGGCTGACGGCGATGCTGGCGCAGCGTACAGGCCGTGATGATATTCAGGTGCATGCTGTGTCCTGGGCTTCGGCTTACACCATGAATGCCCGGTTGGCTGATCACTACCGTGTCGGGCAAGTATTCCTGGTCGGCGACGCCGCACACATTCATCCGCCGACGGGCGGCCAGGGGCTCAATACCAGCGTGCAGGATGCCTACAACCTGGGCTGGAAACTGGCAGCAGTGGCCAAGGGCGCGCCTGCGGCGCTGCTCGACAGTTACGAAGAAGAGCGGCGCCCGGTTGCCGCCTCGGTACTTGGCCTGTCGACAGCGCTGCTGGACGGTATGAAGCGTGGCGACATGCGGCGGGGCAGGGAGGTGCATCAACTCGATATCGGCTACCCGCACTCGCCAATCGCCTTCGAGCATCCCGCGCGTGCCGGCAATGTGCTCGCCGGTGACCGTGCGCCAGATGCAAGGCTTTGCGGCGCCGCGGGCCAATCGCTGCGGTTGTTCGAGCTGTACAAAGGCGCGCACTGGAGCCTGCTGGGTTTTGAGGCTGCGCGCGGGGCTGTAGCGTCTCGAGCGGGGCTGCGTATCCATCACGTCGGCCCGCAGGGCGACGTGATCGACGACCAAGGGCATTTTCAAAGTGCCTACGATTTGGCGAGCGGAGATTGGGTGTTGGTTCGCCCTGATGGCTATATCGGGGCGATTGTCTCGTCAGAGGCGATCGAGTTCCTGGAGACCTACTTGCTGCAGATAGGGCTCCCGCCCGCCAGCCAAGGTGTCATTGCGCGAGGGCTTTGAGCGCAGCCACCAGCCCGGCGGTTGCACTGGTGAGCGGCGCTGGTCCCGTTGTCACCCGCAGTGCCGCGGCACACATTGAGGCCTGGGCCAGTGCAACCACGGACGCGCCTTCACCATAGGCGCGGTCTGCCGCACTGGCGATTCTCGTCAGGTAACCGTCGATATCACCAGCCTTGAACAGTGCCCATGCGCCTGGGACTAACTGCACGTCCACCGTTGCATGGGAGTGTTTTGCTGCCTGGTAGAACAGGCGAGCGGTGGATTCAAGGGTTGTCTGGACCGCGCACAGGACCACAATCTTGCCGCCTGCTTGAGTTGCCGCGATGGCCAGGGCCTCATCGGTTCGCAGAATGGGCACGCGGGTGTTTTTTGCGACGTTTTCAACTGTCGGGCCCAAGGTCGAGCAGGTCAGTACAACGGCGTCAGCGTGCTGCGCAAGTGTCGTCAGCGCGGAGGCTGTTGCATCGGCTATTTCGGCGGTCAGGCGCCCGGCCTGTTCAGCGGCTGCCAGAAGGTCGGGCCGGACTTCATGGTGCAGAACATCCGGTCCGACTCCCAGTGCCTTTGCGGCGGCGTCAAACACCGAAATGTTGCTGTGCGCAGTATGAAGACAGGCAATTCGCATCGGTCAGTTTCTCGCTCTGAAATGAGTGGCCTACGCTCGTAGAAAATTCAACACATGCGCCACAATCACCTCCGGCGCCTCTTCCTGGACCAGATGTCCCGCTGCAGGCACTCGAATGTACTTCACACCTGGAATTCTACGTGCCAGTTCATCGCCTTGTTCGATAGGAATCCAGCGGTCCTCTTCTCCCCATAGCAGCATCACCGGGCATTTGATCTCGTTGAACCGATGCTCGATTTCGTCGGTGAAGGCTTGATCCATCTGTGCGATCTGGCGGTAGAACGCGGCTTGCCCGATGTCGCCCGTCCACGGTGTGACGTAGGCTTGCAAGTCTTCGGCATGCAGCGGCCTGAAGACCGCACCCTGGATATACGCGTTGATAATCGCCTCGTGGACATACGCCGGCGCACCGCTGAAGGCTTGCTCGTGATGACGTACATGCTGGATCAGCGGCGAGCCCCACGGTGCAATCGCCACCGGGTCGATCAGGGTGAGACTGGCGTAGGCCACGTGATTGAGCAGGTACGTGCGCAAGGCCGTGGCACCGCCGAAATCGTGGGCCACCACCTGCGGTTGCTCAAGGCCCCAATGCTCCAGCAACGCTGCCAGTACGTTGTTCTGAACGCCCAGTGAAACGTCTTGGCCTTCGGCTTTTTCGGACTGCCCATAGCCGAGCAGGTCGTAATAGAACACCTGATGGTGCTGGGCGAGCAGGGGGGCGATGCGCCGCCAGACATAGGACGAAAACGGCGTGCCGTGCACCATCACGACGGCTGAACCCTGGTTGCCGATGCGGCCCCAACGAACGGTTCGGCCCTCAAAATTAAAGACCTCTGGCAAGGGAAGTGAGTTGGACATGTTTACTTCTCCAGTCTGTAGGGGTGTTTGAGCCTGAACCATGACCCAACGATCAACCAAGGATTTGGGCCGTCTCCATAACCCTGGCATAGTCCATCGCCAGGTTGCTGAGCGACAGCGCATGCACGTCTTCCGCTGGCCATAACCGTCCCGATAAATCGGTTTGATCAAACGTGTAGCAGGCATCCGCAGCCACTATCACCTCAAAGCCCAGGTTACCGCCGGATCGCGCCGTAGACTCGACAGAGTTGTTGGTAATCACCCCAACGATCACCAATTGCTTGATCGAGCGCATATGTAACCACCGTTCCAGGCCCGTGGCAGTGAACGCATCCGGAACGTTTTTCTCCAGTACATGCTCGTGTGCGAGGGGTTGTAATGCTTCCTGAAACTCACAGCCTGGCTGCCCCGGCCAAAATACTGAGTCGGGCGAGCGAGACATATGCCGGACATGGACGATTGGACGCTGAGATTGTCGCCACGCCACCAGCAGGGACTGTATCTGCAACTCTGCATCTGGATTGTTCCGCCGCCCGAGCTTTGGGTGGTTCATGCCCTGTTGCATGTCAATGATCACCAATGCTGCGTTCATCTCTAACTGTTCCATGGCGCATCCTTTCTCTGGTGAGGAGCGAAGCCCCCGTTGAATCATCGGGAAGTTGCAAATTTTACGCCCGATAATAATTTGATCGAACGTCCTTGGTCTCTACACTGGTAGAGGTTGCGCAACGGATTCCAGATGACATCTGACCTGCTCGCCACTGCCGGTAGTTTTAGACGGTAGTAGCGCCTGGGGTCGATCACAGCCAACCGTCGCCTTCGGACAACGGTCTCGAAAAAAGCATCCTTTGGGCAGATTACGATTACCGGGTAACTCTGTGGGTGCCGATGCATGCGCGTCATCTACGCGGACCCCAAGCCGGGGGACTGCTTCAAGGAGCAGTTGCGTATAAGGATGACGTGGATGTTCGAGTACTTGCGCGGCAGAACCCAATTCTACAATCTGCCCCAGATACATGACGGCCACGCGGTCAGCCATATGCCGCACGACAGACACGTTGTGGGAGATGAGGATATAGGTCAGCTCCCGCGTCCGTTGCAATTCGCTCAACAGATTCAATATCTGCGCCTGCACTGAAATGTCCAGGGCGGAGGTCGGCTCATCCAGGACGATAATGTCAGGGTCCGACGACAACGCGCGGGCAATGGCAATGCGTTGGCGCTGGCCCCCCGAAAACTGATGAGGGTACCGATCAAGATACTCGGTGCGAATGCCCACTTGGGAGGCTACTTTCGCGGCGATATCGCGCATGTCACGGCGCGGGGCAGAGCGCTGTACGAAGAGCGGCTCGGTGATGATCTTCCAGATCGGAAGGCGCGGGTCCAGCGAAGACTGAGGGTCCTGAAAGACAATCTGGACATTGCTGCTGCGCTCGCTTGAGGTGTTGTAAACCCAATCCAGCTTACCGGACGTAGGTTTGATCAGGCCCATCAGCAGTTGTGCCAAGGTGCTCTTTCCGCAGCCGGACTCTCCCAAAATGCCCAGGGTTTCACCCGCATGCACATCCAGGTCGATACCGTTCAATGCGTGCGCCACCGCTTTGGGTCTGCCTAGCCAGTCAGTCCCCATGGAGTAATGCACCCTGACGTCCTGTAATCCCAGGATTGCCGGGTTAGTGGCAAGGTACGGTTGCATGAGTACGTCGTTCATGACTGCGACTCCGTGGATGAGGTCCGGGGCGGCTCAGCTAACCAGCAAGCGCTTTTTTGACCGGTATCGACATTGATGGTCCGCATCGGTGGACGCTCGGTGCATTCAGGCATTGCGTAGCCACAGCGGTCGCGAAACGTGCAGCCCTCAGGCAATGCGGAAAGATTGGGCACTTGGCCGGGGATCGTTATCAGGTCCTGACCCGGCTCGACCTGCTCCGGCAAGCCACTGAGCAAGCCCTTTGTGTAAGGGTGACGTGGGTCAGCCATCACCTGAGCGGTAATGCCTTGCTCAACCACTGCTCCGGTGTACATCACATAAACCCGGTCGCAAAACTGCGAAACCAGGGCCATGTCGTGAGTAATCAGCAGAATCGCAGTACCCCGTTGGCGAGCCTTTTCGCGCAGAAGCAGCAAGACCTGACGCTGGACGGTTACGTCGAGCGCCGTGGTCGGTTCGTCGGCAATCAACAACTGCGGGTCACAAGAAAACGCCAAGGCAATCATTACCCGCTGACGCATACCGCCCGACAGCTCGAATGGGTAGCTGTTCATGACCTGCTCCGGGTCAGCGATGTGCATGTCCCGCAGCAAGGCGATTGCTTTATCGCGAGCATCCGTCTTGCTCAGTTTCTGGTGATGAATGATCACATCGAGCATCTGGCGGCCAATACGCCGGGTTGGGTTGAGCGCAGTCATCGGCTCTTGAAAAATCATGGCAACATCTTTGCCACGGACCTTGAGCAGATCCTTTTCCTCTGCGGCCAGCATGTCCCGCCCCAGAATATTCAGCGTCCCGCTTTTGACCTCATAAGCGTGCTCCGGTAGCAAACGCATACTGAGCATCGCCGTCACCGATTTGCCCGAGCCGGACTCACCGATCACACCGACAATTTCGCCGGCCCTGACGTCTATGGACACACCATTGAGCGCTTTTACGGTGCTACGGTAGGCCGGGAATTCGATCCTGAGATTGTCGATGGACAGCACGGATTCGCTTGGGCGAGCAGATAGCGGTGATTGAACTGGCATGCTCATTTCCCCTGCTGACGCGGGTCGAGGAGGTCGCGTACACCGTCGCCCAATAAGTTGAACCCGGTTGCTGTAATCAATATCGCGACCCCTGGAAAGGTGGAGTACCACCACTGATCAAGAATGTAGTTGCGCCCGGTAGCGACCATGGCCCCCCACTCGGCAGTAGGTTGCTGGGCGCCCAAACCGATGAAGCCCAATGCAGAGGCCATCAGGATTGCGCTGCCAATATCCAGACTCAGCTGGACCAGGAGTGGTGGCATGGCATTGCGGGCCACATGCCAAATCACCATATGCCAGCGCCCGGCGCCGAAGGTCTCGGCGGCTTTTACGTAGCCCATCTGCCGAATGCTCAGGGCCTGACCGCGTGCCAAACGTACATAGAAGGGAATCCGTACCAAGGTAATCGCCAGCATCGCATTGAACAGGCTGGGGCCTAACGCTGCGGCCAGGGCCATGATCAGCACCAGTGAGGGCACCGATAGCATGATGTCCATCATGCGCATGACCAAGCTGTCAAAGCGTCCGCCAATGATGCCTGACATACAGCCCAGCAGGCCGCCCGCCAGGCACGAGGTAAAGGCCACAAACAGGCCGACACCCACTGATTGCTGACTGCCGTACAAGACCCGGCTGAACAGGTCACGACCGACTTCGTCGGTACCAAACCAATGTTGCGACGAAGGCGCCGCCAAACGTTGGGCCAGGTTCAGCGCATTGGGGTCATGGGGCGCCAACCAGGGTGCAAAGATCATGACCAGCAGCACGGCCAGCGTGATCAACAGCCCCGCCATGGTCAGGGGGCTTCGACGCAGTTGGTGTGCCAGGTACGCGAGCTTATCCTTCCAGTTGTTCGCTTGCGGCAACGGCATTACCGCAGGCGCAATAATCGAATCAGACATTTCAGTGGACCTCGCCAATGCGTGGGTCGATCAAGCGATACAGCAGATCGATAGTCATGTTGAGCAGCACGTAAATGAACGACACCAGAATGGCGAAGCCCATGACGGCAGGGAAATCCAGCGATTGAATCGACTTGACGACGTAGGCGCCCATACCGGGCCAGGCGAACACGGTTTCCGTCAACACTGCGCCATACAGCAGGTCGCCGAGCGTCAAGCCAAGCACAGTGATTGACGGAATCAACGCATTGGGCAGCGCATGACGAAGAATCACCGTCCACTTCGATAAGCCGTAGGCCCGCGCAGTTCGTATGTAGTCCTCGCCGAGCTGGTCAAGCATCGCCGAGCGAATCTGCCGCGCGATGACGCCCAGGTTGACGAACCCCAGGGTTATCGCAGGCAGGATCAGATGTTTGAGTGCGTTGAAGAAAAGCGCCGTATCACCCGCAATTAACGAATCAATCAGGTAAAAGCCGGTCAGCGTTGGCGGAGGGGTCAACCCCTCATCGAGTCGACCGCTGCCGGGTAGCCAGTTCAAGTGGCCGTAGAAAACTACGATCAAACCCAGGCCCAGCCAGAATGCTGGCGTGGATATACCGGTAACGGCCAAGGTTCTCGCGATCTGGTCGATAAGGCGGTTGTGGTAGACCGCCGATAACACGCCCAGTGGTACGCCCACCAGAATAGACAACGTCAGTGCGGCGAAGGCCAACTCCAGCGTTGCCGGAAAGAACGCCTGCAAGTCTTCAAGCACGGGGCGGTTGGTTCTTATCGATGTGCCCAAGTCGCCATGAAACAGATCAAGCATGTAACGCCCGTATTGCTGATACAGCGGCAAATCCAGGCCTAATTGATGTCGAATATGTTCGACAATCGCATCCGTGGCCCGATCACCCGCGATCAAGCGCGCGGGATCACCGGGGATCAGATGGGAAATCGAGAACGTGATCAGTGAAACCCCAAATACCACCAACAGGAGGCCGCCAAGGCGTTTTCGCACTATATTCAGGAAGGCCATATGGCACCTCGGTCACTCTTTAAATGGACAGAGCAAAGCTTCTCGCGGACATGGCATTGCAGCGACCCCGCCCGCGCGGCAGGGCCGTTTTATAGGGGCAGTGCCTTACTTGGTGATCGTGCCGATGTTGAAAACTTGTTCAAGCATCGGGTTGAACACATAACCTTTGACCTTATCGCTCATCGGCAAGGTGTAGGCCTTCTGGTAGAGGTAGGCGTAGACGCTGTCGTTCAGCACGATCTTCTGCGCCTCTTGATACAGCTCGACACGCTTGGCCATATCGTTGGTGGTGGCCGACTCACGAATCAGCTTGTCGACCGCCGGGTTTTCGTACATTGAGCGGTTGCCCGCCAGGCCCTTGAGCTTGGAGTCAAAAAAGAAGTTCATGAACATGTAGGGGTCGGCAAAGTCGGGGCTCCACGAACCGATGGCGACGTCGAAGTCACCTGTGCCCAAGCGCTCGCGCATGCTGGCGTTGGCCAACTTCTCCATCTTGAGGTTGACGCCTATCGATTGCAGGCCTGCTTGCAAGGTCAGGCCGATAGGTTCCCAGTTCGGGTCTTTGTCGGAGTACATGAATGTCAGGTTGCTGACTTTCGGCGATACCTTGGCCAGGTCAGTTTTGGCTTTAGCCAGGTCCTGCTTCAGCGCCGGCAGCTTGTCGTCATACGCCCACATGCCTTGAGGAATTGGGCCATTCAAGGGTTTGGCCTTGCCACCCAGGATGCCCTGGATAATGCCGTTGTAGTCGAGCGACTCGATGATTGCACGACGGGCATCCGGGTTGCTCATCGGGGCTTTCTGAGTGTTCATATAGAGCATCGTCACGCGCAGCGACGGATAATCACCGACCACAATCCCGGGTTTTTTCGTCAGTTCCTTGAGTTGGTCCTCAGGCATATCTTCGATGATATCCAGGTCGCCATGTTCCAGTTGCAGGCGGCGTACCGAAGCCTCGCCAATGATCTTTACTACTACCTTGTTCAGGGTCGGCTTGGGGCCGGCGTAGTAACTGTTCTGTTCCATGGTCAGCGCCTGGCCTTTCTGCCAGTTGACCAGTTTGAAAGCACCAGAGCCTGCTGTGTGCGTCGACAGGTAGGTTTCGGCCCCTTCAGGCTTTTTGGCAACGTCCGGGTTCACGATCGCGGCACCGTTGTGTGCCAACGTTGAAAGGAACGGCGCGTAAGGCGCTTTCAGGGTAAAGCGCACGGTCAACGGATCGACGACACTGACTTCCATATCGTCTGGGAAAGCACCGGAAGGGCCTTGTTTAAGCTTCATTACTCGATCAAAGGAAAACTTGACCGCAGCGGCATTCACCTCGGTTCCGTCATCGAACTTGTTACCTGCCTTGAGCTTGAATTCCCAGGTCAGGTTATCTGCAGAGGTTGACCAACTGCTGGCGAGTTCACCTTGCACTTCGGTGCTGCCTTTGCCGTCCTCGACCTTGTACGTAACCAGGCGCTGATAAGCGGGGTAGGTAATTGCCCAGTCATTGTTATCGATGGTGACGGCCGGGTCGAGGGTTTGAGGATCGGAAGGTTTGCCGATCATCAAGGTATCCAGGGGCACAGCCGCACTTGCCGATTGCCATGTGCCGAGGCCCATGGCGGTGAAGAAAACAGCCATCGCCAGATGACGAGGTTTAATGATTGATTTCATGCCGGTTCCTTTATCGTTCGATGTATGGAATTTCAGGTTTTTTATTGGTGCTATACCGGGCAGTTAAACGGGATGCATCAGGGCATCCATGCAGCGCCATTCGTTTTAATCCACAACGTTGGCGGTCTGTTCTAATCCGGGATTCATTGATGTCCCGGTCAGGTGTCACGGTTGTTGAGTCAATGTGCAGGTGCGATTGACTGATCATCAATCAGTGGGTATGCCTCCGCATGGGGTAGTTCGTAATGCCACCATTCGCTGTCTATATAGGTAAATCCGGACGCCAGCATGATGCCTAGCAAGATCAACCTGTTCTGCTGCACGAGAGGCGGAAGATCGACGTGGAACTGATGAGACTTTTCTCTCATGTCATCAAAACCGGTTCCCATATCCAACGCATTGCCATTCGCGTCGACCAGCGTGAGATCGACGGCCACGCCGCGACTATGATGCGAGCCCAAAGCGGGGTCGCGGACATATTCAGAGTTTGGTAGCGCGTCCCACAATAGATACTGGGCATACGGCGGCCGGTAAGCGTCGAGTACACGAAGTGTCAAGCCCGCCTGCTGCGCCAGTTGGCTGGCCTTGCGCAGACAGGCCTCCGCATCTGGATGCAACAGGCACCTTGGGTCCTGATAAATCTGTTTGCCGGCCAAATTATCTGGGCCGGCATACACCAGGTCGATTTCGACTCTCAATGCGTGGGCATCAATTTCGATGAGGGGGTTGTTATTCACTTCAAAGTTCCAATACAGGCGTTAACGTTCAGCCTTGTTATGCATTAATCAAACTGGCCAAATAATTGTTGCAGCTCACGATTTTTGGACAATCGCTCATCGAGACCATCACCGTAGTGTTCAGCGACAGCGGAAACAATGAGGTTCAGTAAGCAGGAGAGCGGTGCCAGAGAGTCCCAGAACTGCCCAACGTCCGAGTCCAGTTGAAGCAGATCGTGCGGATAATCACGTGCCCATGGGCATTGAAAGTCGGTAATGAAGGCCAATGGCAGCTTTTGTTGATCGGCGACATTGCAGAAGGTTCGAGCAACGGCCGAGTACATACGAAAGTCTGCAATCACGGCATACGGATTTTCGAACTGAGAGTTCAATGACTCTGCATAGGTACCTGACAAACCGTCAACGTAATAGACCTTAGGCCTGATGTACTCCAAGTGACTGAAGAAGGCGTTCAAGATGCCGCGAGTCGACTGGATACCTACGATAAAAACAGCGTCTGCGGTGCAAAGCTTGTCGACGATCCGAGAGAACGTGGTGCCACGAGCCAGCGCATAAACCCGCTGGATGGCTTCAAGTTCTCGCTTCATTGATCTCTCGAGCGTATCGCCATGGATCTTTTCCTCACGGAAAGCCCCCAGCCTGTCGGTGAGGACCCAGGCACTGCCTTCATCGTCACGCAAGCTTTTCTTCACATCGTCAATGTTGCGGTAACCCAACGAACGTAAGAACCGCCCAACCGATATCCCGGTTGTTTCCGTCTGCTGGGCGATGCTGTCAGCGGTCTCGAAGGGCAGTTTCTGCGGATTAGCCAGCAGGTAACCCGCAATCCGTTTACCCGTCGGAGTGAGGTCGGCAAACCTCTGGTTCAGCATCTCTAGGAAACCAATGTTATCCATGAAAATATCCGCAGAAATATCAATCAGGCCTATCGACGAATGTTATTTCAGGATCATTTGTCGGCTATGTGTTATCAACATAACACGAAAAAATTCGTATGTTCCAGGGTTTTTTTAGGGTGTTGAACGCTTTGATTTGAAGTGCCCCAGGTCAGCGCACGCGCCGTGAAAATGCGTGATTCAGGTGCAAAAAAAGCGTGGTAAAGGGCGTGATTGACGCGCTGGGCGGCATCTGGTGTGTTTGGCTAAAGACTTCAGCGTTTACTGAACGCCAGCCGCGCGGCAAACAACACAAAGATCATCCCAGTGGTGCGGTCCATCCACTGGATGACCTTTTCCCGGCGCAGAAAGCCGGACAGCGGCTGAGTCGCACCAATCAACACCAGCGACCACAGCAGCCCCAATACCACATGGATGCTCACCAGGCCGAAGGTCCAGGCAATCATCGAATGGCCTTGGGGGATGAACTGCGGCAGGAAGGACACGTAGAAAATCCCCACCTTGGGGTTCAGTGCATTGCCCAACATGCCTTTGAGGAACCAGTTGCTATTGGGCTTGCCGTCGGACTCGACAGGCGACAGTGAGCGGCGCGGGCGCAGCAGCATGTTCAAGCCCAGCCAGGCCAGGTAAGCGGCGCCGCAATACTTGAGCAGGTTGAACGCCACCTCCGATACCGCAATCAACGCGCCCAGGCCAAAGGCGACAGCCGCACCCCATAACAAACAACCGGCGTTGATACCGAGGGTGGCCTGTAGCGCCTGGCGCTTGCCTTCGACCGTGGCGGTCCTGAGCACCAGTGCGGTATCGAGCCCCGGGGTGAGCGTCAGCAAGGTGGCGGCGAAGGTAAAGGCGAGGAGGTTATCGGTGATGGACATGGGCCGATGTCTTCAAGGTGAGGAGGGTGGAAGTTAGCACCGATCGGCAGCCAAGACGGAAAACCCTGAGACTTCCCGGCGAAAATCTTCATAATGGCGGCCAATTTGTTTAGCTCGATATTCTGGTGTGCCCGCATGGAAATTAAGGTCAACTTTCTCGACAACCTTCGACTTGAAGCCAAGTTCGATGATTTCACGGTGATTGCCGACCAACCGATTCGCTACAAAGGCGACGGTTCGGCACCGGGGCCGTTCGATTACTTCCTGGCTTCGTCGGCGTTGTGTGCGGCGTACTTTGTAAAGTTGTACTGCGAAACGCGCAATATCCCCACGGACAATATTCGCCTGTCGCAGAACAACATCGTTGATCCGGAAAACCGCTACAACCAGATCTTCAAAATCCAGGTCGAGTTACCGGCAGATATCTCCGATAAGGACCGCCAGGGCATCCTGCGTTCCATCGACCGTTGCACCGTAAAGAAGGTGGTGCAGGCCGGGCCGGAGTTTGTCATTGAAGAAGTGGAAAACCTGGACGCAGATGCCCAGGCGCTGTTGATGCCCAACTCCACGTCAGAAGCGGGCACCTACATCGCGGGTAAAGACCTGCCGCTGGAACAGACCATCGCCAACATGTCGGGCATCCTGGCCGGCCTGGGCATGAAGATTGAAATCGCCTCGTGGCGCAACATCGTGCCCAACGTCTGGTCGTTGCATATCCGCGATGCACACTCGCCGATGTGCTTCACCAACGGCAAGGGCGCGACCAAGGAAGGTGCCTTGGCGTCGGCGCTGGGCGAGTTTATCGAGCGGCTCAACTGCAACTTCTTCTACAACGATCAGTTCTGGGGCGAAGAGCTCGCCAACGCGCCGTTCGTGCATTACCCGGACGAGCGCTGGTTTCAGCCTGGCCGCAAAGATGAGCTGCCGACGGAAATCCTCGACGCCTACTGCCTGAAGATCTACAACCGTGATGGCGAATTGCGTGGTTCCCACCTGTTCGACACCAACTCCGGGAATGAAGAGCGTGGCATCGTTTCGCTGCCGTTCGTACGCCAGTCGGACGGCGAGGTGGTGTACTTCCCATCGAACCTGATCGAAAACCTTTACCTCAGCAACGGTATGAGCGCGGGTAACACCCTGGCCGAAGCCCAGGTGCAGTGCCTGTCGGAAATCTTCGAGCGCGCGGTCAAACGCGAAATCATCGAAGGTGAATTTGCACTGCCGGATGTGCCCGCCGACGTGTTGGCGAAGTACCCAAGTATTCTGGCAGGCATTCAAGGGCTGGAAGCCCAAGGCTTCCCGGTGCTGGTCAAGGATGCGTCCCTGGGCGGTGAGTTCCCGGTGATGTGCGTGACCTTGATGAACCCGCGCACCGGTGGCGTGTTCGCCTCGTTCGGCGCGCACCCAAGCCTGGAAGTGGCGCTGGAACGCAGCCTCACCGAATTGCTGCAAGGCCGCAGTTTCGAAGGCTTGAACGATTTGCCGCAGCCGACCTTTGAAGGTCACGCGGTGACTGAGCCGAACAACTTCGTCGAGCACTTTATCGACTCCAGCGGTGTCGTGTCATGGCGCTTCTTCAGCGCGCAGTCGGATTACGAGTTTGTCGAATGGGACTTCTCAGGCGAAGGTGAAGACTCCAACGTCCAGGAAGCCGCGACTTTGTTCGGCATTCTCGAAGGTATGGGCAAAGAGTCCTACATGGCGGTGTACGAGCATCTCGGCGCAACCGCCTGCCGTATCCTGGTGCCGGATTACTCGGAAATCTACCCGGTAGACGACCTGATCTGGGATAACACCAACAAGGCCCTGTTCTTCCGCGCTGATATCCTCAACCTGCACAGCCTCAGCGATGACGACCTGAAGGCGCTGGCTGAACGTCTGGTGGAAAGCGAGCTGGACGACTACACCGATATCACCACACTGATCGGTATCGAGTTTGACGACAACACCGCATGGGGTCAGCTGACGATCCTGGAGTTGAAGCTGCTGATCTACCTCGCCTTGCAGCAATATGAAGAGGCGAAAGAGTGCGTGGAGATGTTCTTGCAGTACAACGACAACACCGCTGAGCGTGGCTTGTTCTACCAGGCGGTGAATGCGGTGCTGGAGATGCATTTGGACGAGGACTTGGAGCTCGAAGACTACGAGGCTAACTTCCGCCGGATGTTTGGCAATGAGCGGATGGATGCGGTGATTGGTTCGGTCAACGGCAGCGTGCGTTTCTATGGGCTGACGCCGACCAGCATGAAGCTGGAAGGGTTGGACCGGCATTTGCGGTTGATTGAAAGCTACAAGAAGCTGCACAGCGCGCGGGCCAACATAACGTCTGCCTGATGCAGGCCTAATGTGGGAGCAACTGTCTTGGCCATTTTTTAGGTGGATTGAGTACATATCCGTTGCTGCGGTAACGGCCGCTTATGGTTTCGCCCTTACGGCGACTCACTTTGGAAAAGCCGGAATGCCGGCCCAGCCCAAAGTAAGCAAAAGGCTCTTGCCCCACCACTCGGCACCTCGCTGTGGCTCGGTGTGCCCGCACTCCGGCTTGAATCCGTGGGCCGCCGCGCTGGGCCATCCTTGGCCCAGCGCGGCTAACCCGGCGTCCTGCCGGGTTGCCCACGGATTCAAGCCTGCGTGCGGCCAGCGTGGTTAATGGGGCGCCTGAGATCAAGATCAACAGCAGATCAAAAGCAGAGCACGGCGGCCTGAAAGCCGACCTGAGTGGTGTGGAGCAAAAGCCAGATCAGAAGCAGGGCAGGTTGCAGTTTCCCTGATGTATGGAACTCCCACATTCCGACCGCTTTTGATCTACACCACTCAGGTCGGCTTTCAGGCCGCCGTGCTGTTGATTTTGACTTTGATCTTAGGCGCCCCATTAACCACGCTGGCCGCAAGTAGGCACGGTGGAGCGG
>NZ_MDDR01000012.1 GCF_001870435.1 Pseudomonas costantinii
CAGTCATCCCTGATGTATGGAGATTAAAAATGTGGAAGCGGGCTTGCTTGCTCCCACATGTTTTACCGCTTTTGATCTACACCACTCAGGTCGGCTTTCAGGCCGCCGTGCTGTTGATTTTGATCTTAGGCGCCCCGTTAAACCACGCTGGCCGCAAGTAGGCACGGTGGAGCGGGTAAACCGGCAAGGATGCCGGTTTAGCCGCGCTGGGCCAGGGATGGCCCATCGCGGCGACCCGCGCAGCCGTGCCTTCGTTCGGGCACACCGAGCATTAGCGAGGTGCCGAGTGGTGGGGCAAGAGCCCTTTTGGTTACTTTTGGCTGGGCCGGCATTCCGGGCTCTTTTCCAAAAGTGACCCGCTGTAAGAGCGGAACCAATACCAGCCACAACCGCAGCAACGGATATGTACACCCTACACCTACACCCCCCCAGCCCCACCCACCTACCTAAGCTAATTCTAAAAAGATATTTATTAAGGCTTTTTAAGATCGTTTAGCGTGGTCACTCCAACCCAAGACGTTCATGGAGTGAGCCGCCGATGCCGTCATCAATCACCACCTTGCCACTGCTGGACCTGTCACTGCTTGACGGCACCCCGAAGCAACGCGACGAGTTTCTCGAGGCCCTGCGCCTTGCCGCTCGGCATGTCGGGTTTTTCTACCTCACCGGCCACGGCATCGACCCGGCACTGCTGGCCCAAGTGCAGCAGCAAGCACGCACCTTCTTCGCGTTACCCGACGCCGAAAAACTATCCGTCGGTATGATCAATTCCCCACACTTTCGCGGCTACAACCGCGCCGCCTCGGAGATCACCCGCGGCCAGCCGGACCTGCGCGAACAGTTCGACGTCGGCGCCGAGCGTGAACCCTTGGCCGTCGAGGAACACCCAGCCGCCTGGGCACGCCTGCAAGGCCCCAACCAATGGCCCCAGGCCTTGCCCCAACTCAAACCCCTGGTGCTGGCCTGGCAGCAAGCGATGACGCAGATGTCGTTACGCCTGCTACGCGCTTTCGCCCAGGCCTTGTCGCTGCCCGAGAACGCCTTTGACTCGCTGTACGGCGACAAACCCAACGAACATATCAAGCTGATCCGCTACCCCGGTCGCCATGCGCAACAAAGCCGCCAAGGTGTGGGGGCACACAAGGACTCCGGTTTCCTCAGCTTCCTGCTGCAAGACCAGCAAGCCGGTTTACAGGTGGAAGTGGAGGAGGGCCGTTGGATCGACGCGTCACCGCGTCCCGGCACGCTGGTGGTGAACATCGGCGAATTGCTCGAGTTGGCCAGTAACGGCTACCTGCGCGCCACCGTACACCGCGTGGTCTCGCCACCGGTGGGCAGCGAGCGTTTGTCCCTGGCGTTTTTCCTGGGAGCGCAACTGGATGCGGTGGTGCCGGTGTATCAACTGGCACCCGAACTGTTGCGTGATGCCCATGGCCCGACCAGCGATCCGCGCAACCCGCTGCTGCGTGATGTCGGCTGGAACTACCTCAAGGGCCGTCTGCGCTCGCACCCCGATGTCGCCCAACGGTTCTACGTCGACGCCACACTTCCCCAAGCACTGTCCGCCTGATCAGGAGATCACCCTGTTGAATAAATTCGCACTTACCCTGGCGGCATTGCTGGCCTCATTCAGTGTGTCGGCCGCCGATGCGTTGCGTGTCGCCGCCGACCCGATTCCCCATGCGCAGATCCTCGAATACGTGCAGAAGCTCGACCCAGGCCTGAACCTGAAAGTCATCGAGATCCCCAACGGCGTGAACTCCAACGAGTTGCTGGCCCATGGCGATGTCGACGCCAATTACTTCCAACACCTGCCGTATCTGCATTCACAAGAGCAGGCCCTCGGGCAAAAATTCGCCGTGGCGGCCACCGTGCATATCGAGCCCTTGGGCATCTATTCTCACCGCCATACCGACTTTGCCCAAGTACCGGACAAAGGCACCGTGGCGGTGCCGAACAATGTCACCAACCTCAGCCGCGCGCTGTACCTGTTGCAGGCCAATGGACTGATCAAGCTCAAGCCGGGTTTCAATGACGCCTCCAAGGACCAGGCCACGCCGAAGGACATTGCCGAAAACCCCAAGCACTTGAAGATCCTGGAAATCGAATCGCCGCAAATTCCTCGCGCGCTGGATGATGTGGACCTGGCGGTGATCAATGGCAATTACGCCTTGGAAGCCGGGCTGGTGCCGGCCAAAGACGCCCTGGGGTTGGAGAAAGCACAGGGCAACCCCTACGCGAATATCCTGGTGACTACGCCGAAACTGCTGGACGACCCACGCATCAAACAGCTCGCCAAAGACCTGCGTTCGCCCGAAGTCGCCAAGTTCATCACCGAGAAGTACGCAGGCTCGGTGATCCCGGTGGCGGTCGAATGATCGTTGTCGAGGGGGTCAGCAAAACCTACGCCGACGGCCAGCCGGCGGCGCTGGATAACGTATCGCTGCAAATTGCCGACGGTTCGATCTTCGGCATCGTCGGTCGCAGCGGGGCGGGTAAAAGCACCTTGCTGCGGTGCCTGAATTTGCTGGAGCGCCCGACGTCCGGGCGCATCCTCATGGATGGCCAGGACCTGACGCTATTGAGTGACAAGGCGCTGCGCCAGCAACGCCAACGTATCGGCATGATCTTCCAAGGCTTCAACCTGCTGCACTCGCGCAACGTGGCGGATAACGTCGCGGTACCGCTGGAAATTGCCAATCTGCCCAAGGCCGAGCGTGTGGCGCGGGTCGCAGAGTTGTTGGCGTTGGTGGGCCTGAGCGACAAGGCCCAGGCGTTTCCTTCGCAACTGTCCGGTGGGCAGAAACAACGCGTGGGCATTGCCCGGGCGTTGGCGGCGCGCCCGGCGTATCTGTTGTCGGATGAGGCGACCAGTGCACTCGACCCGCAAACCACCGCCTCGATCCTTGAGCTGTTGCGCGACATCAACCGGCAACTGGGGGTGACTATCGTGTTGATCACGCATGAGTTGGAGGTGGTCAAGGCCATTTGCGACAGCGCGGTGTCCCTGGCCGAGGGGCGTGTGGTGGAAAGCGGCACGCTGGTGCAACTCCAGGCCGATCCGTCATCGCGCTTGGGCCGCTCGCTGGCACCCAGCCTGCAAGTGGTGAGGGCCGTATGAAAACCGATTGGGATGAGATTCTTCAACTGCTGCTCAATGCCACCGGCGAAACCCTGTACATGGTGCTGCTGGCGGGGCTGTTCACGCTAGTGATCGGTTTGCCTTTGGGCGTGTTGCTGTTTATCAGCCGACGCGGTGGCCTGTTCCCGCTGCCACGCCTCAACCGTGCACTGGGCGGGGTCATCAATTTGGGGCGTTCATTGCCGTTTGTGGTGATGTTAATCGCGTTGATTCCACTGACGCGTTTGATCGTCGGCACGACCTTGGGCAGCACGGCGGCAGTCGTACCGATCACCATCGGCGCCTTTCCATTTTTTGCGCGCATTGTCGAAACTGCGTTGGATGAAGTGGACAAGGGCCGCATTGAGGCGATCGTGGCCATGGGCGGTGATATTCGCCATGTGATTCAAAAAGTGCTGCTGCCCGAAGCCTTGCCGGCGCTGGTGGCCGGGGTGACGTTGACGCTGGTGATGCTGATCGGCTTCTCATCCATGGCCGGGGTGATTGGCGGTGGCGGCCTGGGCGATTTGGCGATTCGCTACGGTTACCAGCGTTTCAACAACCAGATCATGGTGGTGACGGTCATCGTGTTGGTGCTGCTGGTGCAGGGCGTGCAAAGTGTGGGGGATCGCTGCGTGAGGTCGCTGGCCCATCGTCGATAAACGGTTATGTACTAATGAATTTTTAATATTTCTAGTTATATGCGCGGCTGAGTAAAGTCACCCTTACTTCTATTCTCTCGCCGCCGGGAAATTGTTCATGAACCGTCCCTACGGGCAGCCCACGCCGATACTGACTTTGCCTCAGGGCGAAAAAGATCCGCTGTCGATTCGCGCCAAAGCCCTGGTGTTCTCTGACCCGCGCTCGCTGCAATTGCTTGACTACTTGAAACGCGTCGGCCCAAGCGAAGCGCCGGTGTTGATCAATGGCGAGACCGGTACCGGCAAGGAATTGGTAGCGCGTTATATCCACAGCGCCAGCGGGCGCACCGGCGCGTTTGTGCCGGTGAACTGCGGCGCCATTAGTGAAACCCTCGCGGAAAGCGAGTTTTTCGGGCATGAGGCGGGTGCGTTTTCCGGCGCCGTGGGAAGGCGGGGCGGCTGGTTTGAAGAAGCCGACGGCGGCACCTTGTTCCTTGATGAAATCGGCGACTTGCCGCTGCCTTTACAGGTGAAGTTGCTGCGCGTACTGCAGGAACAGGAAGTGGTGCGGGTTGGCTCGCGCAAGCCGATCAAGATCAATATCCGCTTGGTGACCGCCACCAACATCGACCTGGAGCAGGCGGTGGAAGCGGGTAATTTCCGCCTTGATCTGTTTTACCGAATCAACGTCGCGCAGGTGCAGGTGCTGCCTCTGCGCGAACGGCCGCTGGATATCTTGCCGTTGGTGGAGCACTTCCGCAGGTTGTACAGCGCCAAGCTGAAAATCGCCGAGCCGATGCTCTCTGAGTCCGCCACCCAGGCGCTGCTGGATTACCCGTGGCCGGGCAATATCCGCGAGCTGGAGAATGTGGTGCACCTGGCGTTGCTGGTGGCTGGCGACAAGCCGATCATGCCCAGCCACCTCAAGTTCTCCGCCGGGCTCAGTGCCATGCACGCCAGCGTCAACAGTGGTGCGCCGCGTATTCCCCAGGAGGTGATGCGTGAGCAGTTGCTTCGGTTGTTCGAGGTGCCGGGGGATACGTTGCTGCACGATATCGAAGACTTGATCGTGCGTGAGGCCTTTGCGTTTTGTGGATTCAACCAGCTGCGCACGGCAGACTTATTGGGGATCACCCGTAACGCCATGCGCACCTTGCTGGTCAATCACGGCATGCTCAAGGGGCGCGCACGCTCCTGAGCAACAGCGCTTCGAACACCCGTTGCGCCCGTGGCTCATCACTGTGGGCCACATTAAAACGCATCGAATCGCGGTGGGCCGGGTCATAGCCGAACAGTGCCCCCGGCGCCAGCACCATGCTGCGCTTCAAGGCTTCCTGGGCCAGCAGTTCACCGTTTACCCCCGGCGGCAGGCGTGCCCAGATAAACATCCCGCCTTCATAGGCCATCGGCAGTTCGCAGCCGCAGCGCTTGAGCCATTGCTCCACGCGCCCACCGGACTCGATCAACCGCTGGACCATGCGCTTGCGGTGCTTGGCGTAGCTGCCTTCGCTGAGCATGCGGTAGACGATCTGCTCGAACAGCTCCGAGGTCACGCCGCCGCTCATCAACTTCATGTTGGTCAGGTTCGCCGCCAACTGCGGCGCGGCCACCACGTAGCTGACGCGGCTGTTGGCGCTGAGAATCTTCGAGAAGCCTGACAAGTAGGTGACCTGGTCCAGACCGGCGAGGGCGGCCAAGCGTGGCGGCGGGTTGGGGTGCAGGTCGCCGTAGAGGTCATCCTCGACGATATGGCAGTGGTATTGCTGGGTCAGTTGCAGCAGGCGAAACGCTTGGCTGGGGCTGAAGGAGTGGCCGGTGGGGTTATGCAGCACGCTGGTGGTCAGGTACAGGCTGGGGCGGTGTTCGGCCAGCAGGTGTTCGAGGGCCGTGAAATCGAAACCGTCGGGGCGACGCTGGATGGTCACTACTTTTACGCCATGCAGGGCCAGGTTGGCGTGGAAGTTGAAGTAGCACGGCGCGTCCAGCAGCACCGTGTCGCCGGGGCGCGCCAGCAGGCGCATCAGCATGTCCAGGCCTTGCACGGTGTTGGGCGTGGTGATGATTTGTTCCACCGGCACCGACAGGCCTTCAGCATGCAGCTTCTGTTGCAGCGCCTGGCGCAAGGGCAACAGCCCTGCCGGTGTGCCCAGCCCGGCGATGCGCAACGACGGCGCGCGCACCACGCTGCGCATGGCTTGGCGGATGGCTTCGGCGTTCAACCATTCTTCCGGCAAATGGCCGCCGCCGGGGCGCAGCTCGCCGCTGGCGGTGACCAAGGGGCGACGCAACACGCTGAGCAGGTCTTGGGGCAATAAATCAACCCAGGCCACTGAGGCTGGGCGGGCGGTGTCCATCGCCACAAAGTAGCCGCGGCCTTGGCTTGAGGTCAGCAGGTTGCGCCCGCGCAGGCGGTCCAGCGCCTCATTAAGGGTGAACTTGCTGACGCCCAGGGTCTGGGTCAATTCACGCACCGACGGCAACTTGCTGCCGGGCGCCCATTCACCGTTTTCGATGGCCTGGCTGAACGCCTCGACGATCTGCTGAACCTTGGGGGTGCCTTCCACAAAGGCGATGGCGGACACAAACATAAACCTTCCTTGTCTTTGCCGGTGCTTTTACCGGTGAAGTTAGGCTGGATTAGGCATTACTTTACCTGCCTTGTGCAATGCCGCTCCCCTAGACTGCGCGCCATCTCGCCAGGAATTGGCGAACTTTCCTACACGCGAGCAATGGATTTCGCATTCTCATGAAGACTTATATGTGCGCTCCCTGCGGTTTTATGTACGTAGAAGAATTGGGCATTCCTGAAGATGGGATCCCGGCAGGAACCCCTTGGGAAGAGGTGCCTGAAGACTGGACATGCCCGGATTGCGGCGTGACCAAAGCCGACTTTATGGCGATAGAACTTTAACGCTCCATCAACGAAAGGAATCGCTCCATGGAAAGCAAACTGATCAACCCTACCGTGCCGTTCTGTACCGGTGTGGCCCACCAGAAATACCTGGGCGCCGAAAAAGGCCTGCAAACCGCCATCGAAGGGGACTGCACCCACTGGTATATCGACGGCAGCCTGTTTGGCGAAATGGTCGATGACTGGACCGATGCACGCATCGAAAGCCTGCAGGAGCAGATCGCGGCTACCGGCGTGAAGCCGGTTTTTCACGGCAACTTCAAGGCACCGCTGGGCAGTGACGTCGAGGCCTTCCGTGCGGCGGCCGTTGAATACGTGAAAAAAGAGATCGACATCGCCAGCCGCCTGGGTGCGCCGTTGATCATCCATGGTGGCTGCATCGTCGAGCCGAAAATGGTGCTGATGGCCAAGAAAGTCGCCCTGGAGCATTACCTCAAGTCGGTGCAGGAACTGGCGCGTTATGCCGAGGTCAAGGGCACCGATATCTACCTGGAAAACTTGTCCAACTACGTCAACTATCGGCCGTTCCACTACATCTTCACCCATGAAGCGGAATACGCCTTTGTGTTCGAGCGTCTGCAGGAGCACCGCAATGTGTACTTCTTCCTGGATGCCGGTCACGCCAACATCGAGAACGGCCTGCCGGCTGAAGTGGTGCGCAAGTATCACCACTTGATCAAGGGTATTTCCTTCAGCAACAACAATGGCGTGCAAGACCAGCACTTCGGTATTCACGACGGCAACTGTGATTACGCCGACGTGGTGCAGGCCATCGTCGAAACCAATTGGAAAGGCCTGGTGGCTTTCGAAACCCGCAACCAGACCGCCAAGGCCGCCCTGGCCGACCTGGCGCTGATGTACCGCGAATCCCTGACGACCGAAATCGCTGTCGCCTGATGGGCCCCAGGGGCGGGCGCTTAGGGCGCCCGTCCCGTTGCTGTTGTTTCTATCAATCCAAGGTCCCGGACCATGACAACTGCGTTAACGCTGTCTTCGTTTCTCTACTTTCTGTTGTTTTGCGCCACCATGACCTTCAGTCCCGGCCCCATGACCTTGCTGCTGTTGAGTCTGGGCTTGAAAGACGGCCTGCGCAGCTCGATCCCGGCGCAAATCGGCGCCAGTGTGTCGTATCTGATTTCGATCCTGATCTTTGCCGTGGGCTTTTCGGAGCTGATCAAGGGCAATATCGCCATCACCCAGACCATCCAGTTTGTCGGTGTGGCCTACATCCTTTACCTGGCCTACAAACAGTGGACCAGCAGCGGCGTGTCGATCAATAAAGCCGGTGCCGTGGAGGGCTCGCGCAGCCTGTTCGGCAAAGGCTTGCTGACCGGATTTTCCAACCCCAAGACCATCATCATGTTCAGTGCCGTGTTCCCGCAGTTTGCAGGCTCCGGGGAGCACAGCTCAGCGACGGATATCGCCATCCTCGGGCTGACTTTTCTGACGCTGCAATTTGCCAGCGGTTGCCTGTACTGCTATTTCGGTCAGCGTATCAAGCATGTGTTGGAAAACCCCAAGCGGCGAGTGTTATTGCAGCGGGTCACGGCGGTGCTGTTACTGGGTGTGGCGTTGATGCTGGCACGTGGTTTTTCTCACTGAGTGGTCTTATGAGCGGTAGTGGCGATTTGACGTTGCCCTGATAGACTCCAGGCATTCATCAAGGATCACATCACGCCATGTCAGCCGCCGGAGGAAATGGACTTCCGCTCGCTTCACGGTTGTATAAATCGCGCGCCCTGGGGCTGACGCTCGGCTTTGTGTGTGTGGTGTTTGCCATGTCCCCCTTGCACCCACCGTTTTGGGTGTGGGCCTGGATGGTGATCAACGCTTTTGTCTGGCCGCATCTCGCCTATCTATGGTCCCGCCGCTCCAGTAATGCACTGCGCAGCGAGCGGCGTAACCTGATGTTCGATTCCTTTTGCGGCGGGTTCTGGGTGGGCGCGATGAACTTCAATCCGCTGCCCAGCGTCACGACGCTGTCGATGATGACCATGAACAACGTCGCCATCGGCGGGCTACGTTTCATGCTCATGGGCTGGGTGGCGCAGGCACTGGGGATCGGCGCGTCGCTGCTGATTTTTACGCCGGTGTTCCTTACCGTCACCACCCAGGCCCAGCTTTTCGCGTGCCTGCCGATACTGATGCTGTATCCCCTGGCCTTGGGCTGGATCTGCTATCGCCAGGCCGTAACCTTGGCCCGTCAAAAACGCGAGCTACTGGCCCTGAGCCGCACCGATAGCTTGTCTGGCCTGCTCAACCACGGCGCCTGGAAAGACCATCTGGAAATCGAGTTTCAACGTTGCCGCCGAGGCCCGGCGGGTGCGGCTATCGCACTGATCGATATCGACCACTTCAAGACCATTAACGACACCTACGGCCACGTGACTGGCGATATCGTCCTGCGCCAACTCAGCAAAGTGCTGCGCCAGAACCTGCGCGCCACTGACCTCGCCGGGCGCTACGGCGGCGATGAATTCTGCGTGATCCTGCCGGACATGCCGCTCAACCGCGCCACCGAAGTGATGGACCTCTTGCGTGATCGCTTCAATACGTTGGCATATGCCCAAGACCCAACATTGCGCGCCAGCTTGAGTATCGGCCTGGCGCTGTATCAACCCACGCATGCCGACTCCATCAGTTGGCTGAGCGATGCTGACCAAGCCTTGTATGAAGCCAAGAGCAGCGGGCGTAACCGGGTCAGTTCGGTGCAGGAGAGTTGGTTGCGGTCCGTGTAGTGGGGTAGGGTGTCGCAGCACCCTCCAACAAAAAACAAGGATCGGTTCATGCTCTTCACCTTCTCCCGTACCCTTCTGGCCGCGACCCTGGCCTTGTCCTTCGCCGTGCCGGCCTACAGCGCCGAACCCCACAAACAAATCCAGGCGGACTCCGAACAGTACAAGGCCGAGGCCCTGAAACTGCTCGAGCGCCTGGTGAATATCGACTCGGGCTCCGGCTACGAGCCGGGCCTGACCCAAGTGCGCGACATCGCCGTCGATGAATTGAAGCAGCTTGGCTTCTCTATTGAACTGGTGCCGGACAAGGCCGCCAACAACAGTCATGTGATCGCCACCCTCAAAGGCACCGGCAAAGCCAAAATTCTGTTGATGGCCCACATGGACACGGTGTTCAAGGAAGGCTCAGCCGCCGAGCGCCCGTTCCATATCAAGGACGGCCGCGCCTATGGCCCCGGCGTGATGGATGACAAGGGCGGCATCGTCGCCGGCATCTACGCGTTGAAAGTCCTGAAAAACCAGGGTTTCAAGGACTATGCACAAATCACCTTCCTGCTCGACGCCAGCGAGGAAACCGGCTCTGAGGCGGCCTCCGAGCTGATCCGCAAAACTGCCAAGGCTCACGACGTAACGTTGAACCTGGAACCCGGCCGCGCAGCCGACGGCCTGGTGGTATGGCGCAAAGGCAGCGCCACCGCCGTGGTCGAAGTCAAAGGCAAAGCCGCCCATGCCGGCGTCGCCCCGGAACTGGGCCGCAACGCCGCCATGGAAGCAGCGCACCAGATCCTGCAACTGAGCAAGCTGGGCGATGAAGAGAAAAAAACCACCATCAACTTCACCGTGCTCAAGGCCGGCGACCGCGTCAACGTCATCCCCGACCAAGCCACCGCCAAGGCCGACGTGCGTGCGGCATTGCCGGAAGAGTTTGACCGCATCGAAAAAGACCTGGCGCGGGTGTCGGCTAACAAGTTGATTCCCGACACCGAAGTGACCACCAGCCTGCACCGCGGCCTGCCACCGATGCCGCAGACGCCGGAGTCGGATAAGTTGGTGGCGATTGCCCAGGGGATTTACGGGGAACTGGGGCGTAAGTTGACGATTGAAGGCAGTGGCGGGGCGGCGGATGCGAGTTTGTCCGCGGGGGTTGGGACGCCGACGTTGGATGGGTTTGGGATTGTGGGGGGGAATATTCACACGCCGGAGGAGTATGCGGAGGTGGAGAGTGTGGTGCCGCGGGTTTATTTGCTGAGTCGGATGATTATGGAGCTTTCGAAGCGGTGATTGGGCTGCTCACCCATTCACTATGGGTGAGCAACCTTTGTGGCGAGCAGGCTTGCCCTGCGTTGGGCTGCGCAGCAGCCCCAAAACCGGCAATGCGGATCTGGCTGAATATACGCGATGTCAGGATTGGGGCCGCTGCGCAGCCCAACGCGAGCAAGCTCGCTCGCCACAGGTTGCGGGATGTCTGGGAGGTGGGTATTTTTTCATATGCAATTGTTAGAAGGCTTAGTTGAACTTTTCGTAGTCTTCCGCGCCCAATGACGCTAGCCACTCTTTGAAAAAATCAATTTGTTCTTGTGGGTTGTTTGTAAGGTTGTTTTCCTCGTAGTCAAAAAGGTGAACTATATCTGCCCGAGAGGCTTGTTTGCCTAGCGTCATTTCATACGCAACAAGCCCTGCACTCATTTGGGAAGCCATCCTTGAGGGCATGACGTTTTTTTTTGCCCCCTTGCAGAGGAATGTTATGTAAGGGAAGTCTGATCTGACTTTTGCGAGGCAAGTATAAATGTCTTTGCCTTGGTAGACTTTTTTGAAATTGTCAGCCTCGGAAAAAGTCATCATGAGTTTCTCGGGATCATACTTTACGGTAACTGTCGTCCTTTGATTGCCGATAATCACATTGATTTTTTGCGTGTGCATTCTATTTCCTATTCGGATTCAGGATTGAATACCCTACATAGCTTCCGTCATGTTCTACAGGTGTTACACCCAAAATATCCTCTGGGTATATTTTATTATGGATAGCGAATTCTTTTTCGTTCGAAAAAGGCGTAATTTTTCCAAGCTCTAAGTTAACATCATGTCCCGGTATACTCTTTATAACGTATAAAAAGCCTTTTCTTGTACCGTACCCAGTCGCAAAGTCTGTTGCTGTGAGCCTAGAGGGAGATGTGCTTATGAAATTGCTTGGCGGATCGTTGCTATTCAATGCATGCAGATAAAGATCATTGCTTTCTCCCTTGCTCTTGAATCCATTTGCAAAAACTTCATCTGGATGTTTTCTATCCCCTCGAAATAGATACTCCTCTTCATCGCTAGCTTTTGGTAGTTCTGGTTCGGCTTTTTTGACTGTCGCTTTAGCCGACAGATCATCAGCGGTAGCTACGGGCTTACAACGCTCCCCTCCGGGGCAAGTGTTCAATCCTAGGGGGTCTACCCATCCCGTAGGGTTGGGCACGTACTGGTATGCATTGATCCCACCTGCCAGCTTCACTGGGTCAGGCGTCAGGTATCGACCAATATCCGGATTGTAGTAGCGATGGCGGTTGTAGTGCAGCCCGCTTTCCTGGTCGAAGTATTGGCCTTGGAAACGCAGCGGGTTGTCGATTTTATTGATGTCTAGGCGAGCAATTTCACCGTAGGCACGGTAATGGGCGGACCATACGATTTCGCCGTTGGGGTTGGTGAGTTCTTGCGGGGTGCCGAGGTGGTCGAGTTGGTAGTGGAAAGGCTTGGTGTCTTTTGGGCCGAAGCCTTCTAGCAGGACCAATGGACGGAAGCTGTCCGGCTCGTAGATATAGCTGCGATGGCGATCCGCGTGGTGCTCGGCAACCAGCTTGTCGCCTTGCCAGAAAAACTCCGTGGTTTTGCTGTCGACGGTTTTGCTGATGCGCCGACCAAATGGGTCATAGCGATAGCTGGCGGTTTGGCCGTTGGGTTGGGTAATGCCGATCAGCCGGTGTTGGCAGTCGTAGCGGTATTCGGTGACGAGTTGATGGCCCTTGCCGCGCCGCTCACGGATCAGATTGCCGAAGGCGTCGTAGTCGTAGTGATGATCGCCCTGGATCATCAGGCGGTTACCCGCGACGATGTCCGGGCCAGGGCGGTCTTGCATCAACAGGTTGCCAGCGGGGTCGTGGCCGAAGCGTTCTTGCACGTCTTGCGAGTGATCGACGCGGGTCAGGCGGGCGAGGGGGTCGTACTGGTAGTGGTGTTCGCCTTTTCGGGTGTCGAGGATTCGGCTGAGGTTGCCGGTTTTGTCGTAGTCGTATTGGCGTTGGTAGAGATCGTGTTTCTGTTGGGTGACCGCGTGGGCGTGCAGGCGATTTTGCTCGTCGTACTGGTAGTGGCTGAGGAGTTGGCCTTGTTGGCGTTGGCGTTCGCGGCCTGCCTTGAATAGATGAGAGGTGAGGGTGTCACCGTTCAGTTCGACGGTGGCGAGATGGCCGCCTTTTTCATGATTGAACGTGAGGCGGTTGTTGTCCGGCAGGCGCAGGTTCTGAAGGTGGCCGCAGGCGTCGTAGCCGTAGCGCAGGGTGCCCCAGCCTTGGTGTTCGGCGGTGAGGCGGTTTTGGCTGTCGTATTCGTAGGCCAGCGCCCAGTGGCCGTCTTCGACGCCCAGGAGGTTGCCTCGGCGGTCGTAGGTGTAATCGACGATTTTGCCGTCGGGGAGGGTTTTTCTTACGAGCCGCCCGGCATGGTCTCGCTCGTAACGGGTGACGAGCTGACTGCCATCGTCGCCGTGTTCGGTCTTTTCCTGTAGGTTGCCGTTGAGGTCGTAGACGTAGGCCGTGCGTTGGCCATCAAACCCGGTTTCCTGCTGGATCAGGCCATTGGGGTGGTACTGGAGTCGGTAGGTTTCGCCGACTTCGTTTTCGATCGCCGTCAGCAATAACCGAACGTTGTCGTAGCGGTATTTGACTTGGGTGCCATCAGCATTGATGCGGCGGCTGATCAGATGCAGGCCGTCGGCATACTCGTAGCGAGTAACGCGGCCTAGCTCATCACGTTCAGCGGTGATCTTTCCGTAGGGGTTGTAGCTGTACTCCCGTGTGGCGCCACCTGGCAGTACGACGCGAACCAACCGACCCACACTGTCCCACTGATATTGGGTCAGCGCTCCGTATTCATCCTCGCGCGCAACCTGCCGCCCCAGATCGTCATAGCGATAGCGCTTTACGCCGCCATTCGGCAGTTGTTCCTCAGTGAGCTGCCCGCGCTCATTCCAGGTCAGCCGATGGCAGCTGTGATCGGGATACCAGACGCCGATCAGTTGCCCATGTTTGTTGTAGCTGTAGTCGGTGACGTTGCCATCGGGGTCGGTCTTGCGGGTGA
>NZ_MDDR01000013.1 GCF_001870435.1 Pseudomonas costantinii
AATCGCATTACTGAGTTTCCGTTGCCCACTGCCTCTCGTCCGGCGATTTCCAATAGTTTGGCCGAAGCGGCGATTTACTTGGGCTCATTGCCTGATGAGTTGGTGCTGGCGCAGGCGTCGCGGTTCTATCACTTCCGCGATGGTGTGCTGACAGCCATCAGCGATGGGTATGACAACCGGCTGCGGATTTTTCGTGATCTGTTGGGGCGGGTTGAGCGGCTGGATAACGGTGTCGGCCGTTCGCTGCTTTTGCGCTATGAACTCGGTCGCATTGTTGCGGTGGAGTACCAAGTTCATCGGGCCGAGGGACCGGGCCCGTTTGTCTGGGTCACTGAGCAAAACGTCATTTCCTACGCCTATGACGGCGCCGGCCGGTTGGTTTCGGCGACCAACGCGGTAGGTGAAAGCGAGGTTTATCGGTACGACGATCAGCACGTCATTCTCGAACGGCAGTTGGCCGGTGGGGCGAGTTTCTTCTGGGAGTGGGAACGCTCGGGCAAGGCCGCGCGATGCGTCCGGCACTGGGCCAGCTTTTCGCAGATGGACACGCGGTATGCGTGGGATGACAACGGCCGTGTCACGGTTCACAACGCTGATGGCAGCCAGGAAGTTTACGTCCACGATCAGCGTGCGCGGTTGGTGCAGCGCATTGATCCGGACGGCGCCGAGCATCTCAAATCCTATGACGACAAAGGTCAGCTGACGGTCGAGCAGGATCCGCTGGGCGCAGTGACGGCGTATCAGTACGACGACGCCGGGCGTTTAGTGGCGTTGTTTCCAGGGGATGACGAGCCAACCTCCTACGAGCATGACAATGGTTTCGTACGGGTTGTACGGCGTGGCCAGGCGGTCTGGAAATACGAGCGTAATGACCAAGGCGATATCACCCGCAAGACCGACCCCGATGGCAACGTCACCGACTACAGCTACAACAAACATGGGCAACTGATCGGCGTCTGGTATCCCGATCACAGCTGCCATCGGCTGACCTGGAATGAGCGCGGGCAGCTCACTGAGGAACAACTGCCGAATGGCGGCGTAAAGCGCTATCGCTATGACGATCTGGGGCGGCAGGTTGCGCGCGAGGATGAATACGGAGCGCTGACCCAATATCAGTGGGACAGTGTGGGTCGGTTGGTTCGCGTCGTACTGCCAGGTGGCGCCACACGGGAGTACAGCTACAACCCCTACGGAAAGATCACCGCTGAACGTGATGAGCTAGGCCGCGTTACTCGCTACGAGTATGCCGACGGCCTGCATCTGATCAGCCGCCGCATCAATGCTGATGGCACCCAAGTCAAATACCGCTACGACAACGTTCGGTTATTGCTGACGGCGATCGAAAACGAAGTCGGCGAAACCTACCGACTCCAGTACCACCCCAATGGCCTGATCCAGCAGGAAACCGGGTTTGATGGCCAACGCACGGCCTACGTCTACGACCTCAACGGCAACCTACAGGAAAAGACCGAACACGGCGACGATGGCAGTCAGCTCGTCACCCGTTACGAGCGAGACCATGCCGGGCGGCTCGTAAGAAAAACCCTCCCCGACGGCAAAATCGTCGATTACACCTACGACCGCCGAGGCAACCTCCTGGGCGTCGAAGACGGCCACTGGGCGCTGGCCTACGAATACGACAGCCAAAACCGCCTCACCGCCGAACACCAAGG
>NZ_MDDR01000014.1 GCF_001870435.1 Pseudomonas costantinii
ATTCAAGACTGCGTGCGGGCACACCGAGCCACAGCGAGGTGCCGAGTGGTGGGGCAAGAGCCTTTTGGTTACTTTTGGGCTCCTTTCAAAAGTGACCCGCTGTAAGAGCGGAACCCATATCAGCCCTCACCCAAATAACGGATATACCCCCAATCAACCGGGCAACGGAATCACCCGCAACCGCCTCACCGACTTATACGAAAAACTCGAATAAATCTCCTTAACACACGGCAACGTCTGCAAAACCTCCCGGGCAAACTCCCCAAACGACTCCAGATCCTTAGCCACCACTTCCAACAAAAAGTCATACCGCCCCGACACGTTATGACACGCCACAATCTCAGGAATATCCAACAACCGTTGCTCAAACGCCCGAGCAATTTCCTGCGTATGACTCTCCATCATGATGCTGACAAACGCCGTCACCCCATACCCCAACGCCTTGGGCGACAGGATCGCCTGATAGCCGCTGATCACCCCGTTCTCCTCCAGGTTCCTCACCCGCCGCCAACACGGCGAGGTGGTCAAGGAAACCCGATCGGCCAACTCGGCCACCGTCAGCCGGGCATTGCCTTGCAACGCGTTTAAAAGTGCTTTGTCGGTACGATCCAGACTGACGGGCATGTCTTGCCTCTATTCATTATTTTTATGGAGGTTTCATCCCTGAACACGGGATTTATCAGCAAATTTTGCAAAGTTCATCTGTGGTTATGAGCATAGCATTGTAGGAAATAAGGAGCGTCCGACATGAACAATAAACACAATACATTCGGCTTTTCCACCCGCGCCATCCACCACGGCTATGACCCCAAAGACCACCACGGTGCCCTCGTGCCGCCGATCTACCTATCCGCCACATTCGCGTTTCCCACTGCCGAATACGGCGCCGCCTGCTTTGCCGGTGAAGCGAACGGCCACTTCTATACACGCATTTCCAACCCAACCCTGGCCCTGTTGGAATCACGCATGGCCACCCTGGAAAACGGCGAGGCTGCAGTGGCGTTCAGCTCCGGCATGGGCGCGATTGCCGCAACGTTCTGGACCCTGCTGCGCCCAGGCGATGAGGTGATCGTCAGCCAGACCCTCTACGGCTGCACCTTCGCCCTGTTGCACCACGGCATCGGCGAATTCGGCATCAAGGTGCGCCATGTCGACCTCACCGACCTGGCCGCCTTGCGCGCGGCACTCTCCCCCGCCACCCGCATGATCTATTGCGAGACCCCAGCGAACCCCAACCTGCGGCTGGTGGACATCGCCGCCGTGACCAAGCTTGCTCATGAGCAACCCAACGTCACCGTGGTGGTCGACAACACCTACTGCACGCCGTACCTGCAACGGCCCTTGGAGATGGGCGCCGATGTGGTGGTGCACTCGGCCACCAAGTACCTCAGCGGCCATGGCGATATCACCGCCGGCATCGCGGTGAGCAGCCACGCACTGGCGCAACGCATTCGCCTGCAAGGGCTCAAGGACCTGACCGGCGCAGTGATGTCGCCCCAGGATGCGTCATTGTTGATGCGCGGCCTCAAGACCCTGGCCCTGCGCATGGACCGCCATTGCAGCAATGCCCAGGCGGTGGCCGAAGCCTTGCAGGCGCACCCGGCCGTGCAGTGGGTGACCTACCCCGGGCTGCGCTCCTTCCCACAATACGAATTGGCGGCACGGCAGATGAAACTGTCCGGCGGCATGATCGCCTTTGAACTCAAAGGAGGAATTGAGACCGGCCGGCGCTTCATGAATGCACTCAAGCTGTTCACCCGTGCTGTGAGCCTGGGCGATGCCGAATCACTGGCCCAGCACCCGGCCAGCATGACCCACTCCACCTACACCCCGGAGGAGCGCGCGCAGCACGGTATCAGCGAAGGTTTGGTGCGTCTGTCGGTCGGGCTTGAGGACGTCGCCGACCTGCTGGCCGATGTGCAACAGGCCCTGGCCAAGTGCACCCGCGCCGTTTCGCGACAGGCCTTGATGGCGGCGCATGCTGTGAGATAAGACCTAAGCTCGGCGTTATCCTTTCCCACAAACGGTGGTCGGACAGGTCTGACCATCGTTATGCGTTTTTAATCTTGTTTTTTTGCTGATTGGATCCCCATGCTTTTGCCAGGCTGTACTAGGATACGTCTCGGCGGGAGCATTATCACTGTAGCTTATTCACCTAGGCTGCCCTCTTAAACCCCGTCGTTATAAGGCTGAATACTCACACTCGAAACTCATGGACGAACTGATGAACTCACACCTGTTCCCACATATAGGCAAGGTCATCGCCAGCACCGGCAGTCGCCACTTCCCACGCATGCTGCATGACCTCATCCTCACCCAACTGGCGGTGGACGCCACGCATATCACGCAATTGCAAGTGAGTTCCGAAAGGCACACTCGACGCAAGATCAGCCCGGTCTACACCGACTCGGTAACCGCCTTGGGCGAAGAACAACCCGCCGCACAATTGCACCTTACGCGCCGCAAGGATGATGTGCGCTACGTGCTGTCGGTGTACCGCTCGCACCAGTCCGAAAGCTTTTCGCCGCAGGAACGCAGCATGCTGCAGGACTTCTCCACGCTGCTGCTGCCGATGGTGGAAAAACACATCACCGCGATCCAGCCGTGCCGCCAGGACAGCGACCTCCTCGTGGTGCCGGAAAACCACGGCATCGAAACGCTGCGCCGGCGTATTCAGGAGCGTCTGGTGCAATCGGGGCTGACCCTGTCCAACCGTGAACTCGAGGTGTGCGTGGGCCTGCTGGCCGGGCGTACAGCCCCGGAGTTGGCGGAACAATTGACGCTGAAGGTCAACACCATCGAGAGTTATCTGAAGCGCGCCGCGATCAAGCTGGGGATCAGTGGGCGGCATTCATTGTTGCGGTGGATGTATTCGACCGAGGAAGGAACTGCCGCAAGTCTATAAACCACCACAAAACCCTGTGGGAGCGGGCAAACCCGCTCCCACATTTAGATCTCCATTTTCAGTGAGACCCGATTCACTCAGTCCCGCGCCAACGCCTCAATCGGGTCCAACCGCGCCGCATTCCTCGCCGGCACAAAGCCAAACACAATCCCGATCAGCGTTGAACAGGCAAACGCCGTAATGATCGAGCCGACTGAAAACACCATCTCCCACTCCTTCACAAACAGTGAAAACAGATAGCCGATGGCGTAGGACAGCGAGATTCCGATGATCCCGCCGATCAAACAGACCATCACCGCCTCCACCAAAAACTGCTGACGAATATCCGACTGCCGCGCGCCCACCGCCATGCGAATACCGATCTCGCGGGTACGTTCGGTGACCGACACCAGCATGATATTCATCACCCCGATGCCGCCCACCAGCAACGAAATCACCGCGATCAGCGACAACAGCAGCGCCAGGGAGCGGCTGGTCTTCTGTACCGTCTGCATGATGCTGTCGAGGTTGTTGGTGAAGAAATCCTTGGTGCCATGGCGTTGCAACATGAGTTTATTGACGTTGTCTTCAACCACCTTACTTGGCTGGCCGTCCTTGATGCGCACAGTGATGCTGTCCAGGTGACGTTGCCCTAACAGGCGCCCCGCCGCCGTTTCGTAAGGCACCCACACGTTCAACGCCTTGCTGGCGGCAAACATGTTTTTATTGTCGGCCGTCACGCCGATCACCGTACACGGCAGGTTGCCCACCAGGATCACCCGGCCCAACGGATCGACATTCGGCCCGAACAGGCGATGACGGGTGTTGTGGTCGATCACCACCACCTGCGCCTGACGCCGCGCGTCGCTTTCGCTGAAGGCAATCCCGGCTTCAAGTTTCAGCCCCTTCACTTTGAAGTAACGGTCGCTGACGCCATTGACCTGCGCATCCACGTCGATATTGCCAAAACGCAGCAACAGGTTACGGCCCACCACCGGCGTGGCGCTGTCGACGTAATACAGCTGGTTCAACGCCTCCACATCCGACGGCATCAGCGTCTCGATCGCCGAGGCGCGACTGTCACCAAAACTGGTGCCGGAGAAGATATCGATGGTGTTGCTGCCGATCGCCTGGATGTCCTTGAGCACATAGCGCTTGGCGCCTTCGCCGATGGCCGAGATTGACACCACCGAGGTGATGCCGATGACGATGCCGAGCATGGTCAACAAGGTGCGCATGCGATGGGAAATCAGCGCGACCCAGGCCATGTTGAACGCTTCCTTGAACAACCCCAGGCTGGCTACCAAGCGCCGTGCGCCGCTGCGCTTGGGCTCAATCGGCGCCTCAGAGGGCAACTCCAGGCCGACACTTTCGTTAGCCTTGTCGCTGACAATCTCGCCATCGCAGACCTCGACGATACGCTGGGCATTCGCCGCCACCTTGGGGTCATGGGTGACGATAATCACTGTGTGCCCGGCGGCGTGCAGCTCGGCGAGGATACGCATCACTTCCTTGCCGCTGTGGGTATCGAGGGCGCCGGTGGGTTCGTCGGCGAGGATCACTTCGCCACCGTTCATCAAGGCCCGGGCGATACTCACCCGCTGCTGCTGGCCACCGGACAGCTGGCTCGGTCGGTGGGTGGTGTGCCCCGCCAGGCCCAATCGCGCGAGCAAGTCTCGTGCTCGACTGTGGCGTTGGGTTTCCGGTGTACCGGCGTAGATCGCGGGCATTTCCACGTTGTGCAAGGCGCTGAGATGCGCCAGCAGGTGGTAGCGCTGGAAGATAAAGCCGAAGTAATCGCGGCGCAGCTCCGCCAGCTGTTCATCGCCCAGTGAGCGGGTTTCGATGCCATTGATCTTGTAGCTGCCGTCCGTGGCGTAATCCAGGCCACCGAGGATATTCATCAGCGTGGACTTACCCGAACCCGAAGCACCAATGATCGCAACCATTTCCCCGGCATGAATGGTCAGGTCGATACCCTTGAGCGCAATAAATTCGCGCTCGCCGGCCATGAAACTGCGGGTGATGCCCTTGAGTTCCAACAGTGGCTGAGTCATCCATCAGCTCCCAGCCACGACAGGCGTTGGATCGCCGATCACCACTTTATCGCCCTCGGCCAGGCCATCCAGGATCTGCACCTTGACGTTGTTATTGATGCCGGTTTTCACCTCGCGCGATACCGCCTTGCCTTTGGCATCGAGCACCCGCAACGAGTAACTGCCATCGTTGTTACGCGCGCCGAGCGCCGCCACCGGCACCATCAACGCCGCCTGGGCGGTGTCGAGCACGATACGCACCTGGGCGGTCATGGCGATGCGCAGGCGGTGGTCAGGGTTGGGCACGTCGAACAACGCGTTGTAGAACACCGCGCTGTTCTGCTTCGCAGTGCCGGCGGTTTGGGTTTCGAGGAAGTTCTGCGGCGCCGGCTCAGTGCCGCGCAACTTAGCGTAGTAGCGTTTGTCGGCCTCGCCAAGGATGGTGAAATACACCTGCTGGCCGGGGCTGATATGAATCACATCCGCCTCCGAGACCTGGGCCTTGACGGTCATGGTGTCCAGGTCCGCCAGCTTGAGCAGCACCGGTGCCAGTTGGTTGGCGATGACCGTCTGGCCTTCCTGGGTGACGATGCCCACTACATCGCCATCGATGGGCGCGACGATACGGGTGTAGGCCAGGTTGACCTTGGCGGTGTCGATCTGGATGTGCGCGCTTTTGATCTGCGCATCCAGAGACAACAGGTTGGCTTGCTGCACATGGTAGGTGGACTCGGCGTCTTCAAAGTCCTGGCGCGAGACCGACTCGTCGACCTGCAGGCCTTTGTAGCGTTCGTAGACGGACTTGGCCTGCTTGAGCTGGGCCGCCGTGGCACGGCGCTGGGCCTGGAGGTTTTCTTCGTCGACCTGGGCTTTGCGCAGGGTGTTTTGCAGGATCAACGGGTCGATTTCGGCCAGCCATTGGCCCTTCTTTACCTTGTCGCCGACTTTGACTTTCAGGGATTTGAGCTGGCCGGAGACTTGGGCGCCTACGTCGACTTGTTTGATGCCTTCCAGCAGGCCGGTGGCTAATACTGCGTTTTCGATGTCACCGCGTTCGGCGGGGGCGGTGAGGTATTGGGGGGCGTCGGCGGGGGCTTGAACCGTGTAGATGGTCAATGCCGCTGCGACTGCCAGTGCCAAACCTAATCCTACTTTGCGAAACTTTGACTTTTCCATAACTGACCATGCAAGGGTGATTTGGGTTGGGCTTTTTGATTGTGTGCATATCCGTTTTTTGGGTAACGGCCACCTTGGGTTCCGCTCTTACAGCGGGTCACTTTTGAACAGCGCAAAAGTAACCAAAACGCTCTTGCCCCACCACTCGGCACCTCGCCTAGGCTCGGTGTGCCCGCACACAGGCTTGAATCCGTGGGCCGCCGCGATGGGCCATCCTTGGCCCAGCGCGGCTAACCCGGCGTCCTGCCGGGTTACCCACGGATTCAAGCCTGCGTGCGGCCAGCGTGGTTTAACGGGGCGCCTGAGATCAAAATCAAAAGCAAAAGCACGGCGGCCTGAAAGCCGACCTGAGTGGTGTGGATCAAAAGCGCTTTTTCCTTCCTCCCCCCGCCGTCCGTAGCAGCTGTCGAGCGCCAGCGAGGCTGCGTGCTTTTGATCTGGCTTTTGATCGTGATCTGCGGGCCCCGTTAACCACGATGGCCGCAAGTAGGCACGGTGGAGCGGGTAAACCGGCAAGGATGCCGGTTTAGCCGCGCTGGGCCAGGGATGGCCCATCGCGGCGACCCGCGCAGCCGTGCCGGAGTGCGGGCATGCCGAGCCTAGGCGAGGCACCGAGTGGTGGGGCAAAGACCTTTTGGTTACTTTTGGGTCTTTCCAAAAGTGACCCGCTGTAAGAGCGGAACCATATTCAGCCGTTACCGCAGCAACGGATATGTACCCCGTCACAGACCTCACGAAACCACCTCCCCAACCCCAACCCCTGCCAACCACCACCCAGCCAACCCAAACACATTCGGCGCTTTAAGCAGGGTGAAGTGATTCCCAGAGCCGTACCAAACCTCCAACCCACTCCCCTGCCCCCGCCACCCCTCAACCATCAACCCCTGCTCCCGCTGATTCCCCGCCGCATCCAACGCCGGATCCTCAGCCAACACCAACCGCACCACACCGCTGTACCGCCGCACCGGCCGATACACCGTGCGCAACGCCGCCGCATACGTCCGCGCCGGCCCCTCCATCGCATCCACCGAAGCACGCCCCGGCAACAAACCCACCCCCACCATCCCGGCATGCAAAGCCTGTCGCTGCGTCACCTCATCCCACCCGGCAAACTCACCGCGATCAATCCCCAGCGACTTCCCAGCCGACAACTGCATGGCCTCAATCAACCGCAACAACGCCGCCGTCGTCGTATAAGGCCGCCCAACAACACCGGGCGACTCACTATCAATCACCGTCAACGACGCCACTTCACGACCGATAGCCTGCAACCGCACAGCCATCTCCAACGCCACCCAGCCGCCAAACGAATGGCCAACCAAATGCACCGGCCCAACCGGACACTCCTGCTCCAGCGCCGCCAGATAACACTGCGCCGCCGCCTCCACCTGGCTGTGCGGCACCGCCTCACCGTCCAACCCTCGCGGCTGCAAACCAAACAGCGGCCAATCACGCCCCAGCGCTTCACTCAACCCCACAAACCCGGTGACGCTATCCCCCGCCCCCGGCACACAGAACACCGGCGCATACCCCGCCCGCCCACTCTGAATGCGCAGCAATGGTTGATGAACCGCCTCCGCCTCCGGCACACCCACCGCCAGCGCTTCAGCCATCGCGCGGCCCAAGGCCTGGATATGCGGCGCCTGCATCATGCTTTGGTGATCCCCCGGCACGTCCACCTGACGCAATTGCCCAGGCGCCAAGGCGTCCTCCCAGCCCAACGAAATACTGCGTCGCGACAGCTCGGTCGGGCGCTCCAAGGCGCTGAACACATGCACCGCAATCGGCAGCGGGAACAGGCTATAGTGCGCCAGCGCATGCCCATGCCCCACTTCCCGTTCGATGAAACTCAAAATATCCGCATCCGCAGCCGCTGCCATTTGCGCGTATAGCAGACCTTCATCGCGACAGCGTTGCAGCAGACCCGCAAAGTCCAGCGATCCAATCTCTGCGTCCAACTGTTCAAGGTTCGCCAGCTCATCCACACCTCCCTGTGCTTTCCAATACGCCGTGCACTGCAACAGTAAATGCCGCTTGAAGGCATCCGGTCCGGTCCAGCGCGCCTTGCCTTGGTCGGTCATGCGCGGCACGTAGCTGTCGATCAAGCCGAGAAACGCTACCGCCTCATCCAACCCCAGCAATTGCATCGCCACTTCATAGGCCAGCACGCCGCCAAACGACCAACCCGCGACCCGGTAAGGGCCATGGGGTTGAAGGCTGCGAATCAGCCCGACCATACGTGCCGCCAAGCCTTCCATCGTGTTCAACTGCGACTCGCCAAACGCCAAACCCGGCAGGCCATAGATCGGATAGTCACCGGGCAGGTGCTGGCCCAGCGCCGGGAAATACACATCCATGCCGCTGAATTCGTGGACCAGGAACAACGGCGGCTGCGAGCCTGCGCTACGCACTGTGATCACCGCGTTATCGCGCACCGGTTCGTCCGTGCGCTGGCGCAGCATCGCAGCGACAGAGGCCACGCTGGCGTGCTGGAACAACTCAGCCAGGGAAACCGCAAGCCCCGCCTCCTCCATCAGGTTGACCAGTCGAATCGCCAGCAATGAATGCCCACCCAACTCGAAGAAACTGTCATGCCGACCGACCTGCTCCAGCTTCAGCACCTGCGCCCACAGTTGCGCCAGGGTCTGTTCCAGGTCATCCGTCGGCGCTTCAAAGTCGCGGCTGATCAAGGACGCCAGCACCGGTACCGGCAAGGCTTTGCGATCCACCTTGCCATTGGCCGTCAGCGGTAAATGCGCCAGCGGCACATAGGCCGAGGGCACCATGTAGTCCGGCAACTGACCTTGCAGATGGGCACGCACGCTGTCGATGCCGACGGGGTCGGCCGCCCAAGTGAAATAGGCCACCAGGCGCTTGTCACCCGGCACATCCTCGCGGGCCAACACCACCACATCCTGGATGTCGGCAAAGGTCGCCAGGCGCGCTTCGATCTCACCCAGTTCAATGCGGAAACCACGAATCTTCACTTGGTCATCGTTGCGCCCGATGCACTCCAACAGGCCGTCCGCCGTCAGGCGTCCGAGGTCGCCGGTGCGGTACATCAGGAAGCCTTCGTTGAACGGATCGGACACAAACTTTTCAGCGCTCAGCTCAGGCCGATTCAAATAGCCCTTGGCCACCCCGTCACCACCAATGCAGATCTCACCGGTCACACCCAACGGCACCGGTTGCAACTGCGCATCCAGCACGTGGATTTGCGTGTTGGAAATCGGCCGCCCGACGGGCACGCTTTCGGCGTTATCTGCAATCGCGCGCACTTCATAGGTGGTGGCGTAAGTGGTGGTTTCCGTCGGCCCGTAGCAATGCACCAGGCGCAAGGCAGGCGCTTGAGCCAACAGGCTACGGAACGCCGCCGGGTCGGCACGCTCACCGCCGCACAACAAGATGCGCAAGCCGGCCAGGGCGTCCGGAATCATCTGCACGTACTGGTTGAACAGCGCCGTGGTGACGAACAGCACCGTCGCGCCACCCAACGCCACCCCGAACGCCGCCGGGTCGAGCAAGGTGCTGTGGTCGATCACCTGCACCTGGCCGCCATTAAGCAACGGCCCCCACACGTCCATGGTGCTGGCATCGAACGCCGGGTTGGAGGCGAAGGCCACGCGGTCGCTGGCATTGAAGTCGGCGTAGCCGTTGTTGAGTACCAGGCGCGTGATACCGCGATGGGGCACCAATACGCCTTTCGGCGTACCGGTGGAGCCGGAGGTGTACATGATGTACGCCACACTGTCCGATGCCTGCGAGAAGTCTGGGTTGTGGCTCGGTTGCGGGTCGAAGGCCAGGGTGTCCAGGTCCAGACGGCGGGCCGGGTAGTCGACGGATGTTTCGCTACGGGTCAGCAGCCATACCGCGCCGCTGTCCTGCACCATAAAGCCCTGGCGTTCGGCCGGAGCGTTGATATCCAGCGGCACATAGGCCGCGGCGCATTTGAGGACGGCAAGTTGGCTGACCAGCAAATCGACAGAGCGCGGCAGCAGGATCGCCACGTTATCGCCGGGCTGCACGCCCGAGCCCAACAGATGATGGGCCAGGCGGTTGGCGCGGGCGTTCAGTTCACCGTAACTCAACACCTGATCGCCGTGCAGCACCGCCAGCGCTCTAGGTCGCGCCTGGGCCTGGGCTTCGAACAAACGCTGCACCGTGTGTTCACGGGGGAACACGCGGGTGGTGGCGTTGAAGTCCACCAGTTGTTGGCGCTCGGCGACGGGCAGGATCGGCAGGCGGCTGATAGGGATATCGGTGTTCTGCTCCAGCGCCTGCACCACCTGTTCAAGCGCAATGTGCAGGTAGTCGCACAATCGCCGGGCACCCGGCCCCAAGGCTTTCAGGCTGAAACCTTCGCCCTGGTCATCCACACTCAACGACAGCCCGAAGTTGGTGTGTTCCTCGGCCTTGAGCAATTGGATACCTTGCCACGCCTCGGCCACGCCCCCAGCTTGGGGTGCGCTGTGGCGATAGTTAAACAGTACGCTGAACAACGGCGTCGTCACCGGCACCCCGCTGCAACGCTGGGCCAACGCCAAAGGCGCATGTTCATGGCTGAGCAGTTGGGTGAGGCGTGCGTGGGTGGCGCGCAGCGCGGTACGCACTGAGTGTTCACCCAAATCGACCCGCAGCGGCAAGGTGTTGATAAACACCCCCATCGCCCGCTCAGCACCTTCACCACCTTGCAGGCGGCCGAGCATCACGGTGCCGAACACCACCTGTTCGCGGCCGCTGACCTTGCCCAGCACATGCGCCCAGGCCAGGTGCATCAGGCTGGCGGCACTGACGCCCGACTGGCGGGCCTGGGTACGCAGGCGCTGGCTCAACGGAAGGTCAATCGTCAGTTGAACGGTTTCATCGACGCCCAGGTTTTCGACGGTGGTTGGCTCATCGACCTCACCCAGCATTTCGCGGAAAAACGCCTCGTGATCATCGACGCCCAATCGCGTCTGGGCCACGTAATTGCGGTACGGCACCGCCGCGCCCAACGTGTCTTGAGCCCCCAGCAGGTAGGCCTGCATTTCGTGCTGCAGGATTTCCAGGGCGATGTGGTCCATCACCAAGTGGTGGAACAACAACGTGGCAACCACACGCTGCGGCTCCTGGGTATAGACCAGACGCATCAGCGGGGCTTGCGTCAGGTCCAGGCGCTGCGGCAACGGTCCGGTTTCGACACTCAACGAGGCTTCACGCCAAACCACTTGCACGGGTTCTTCCAGGCCGTCCCAGTGGAAGGATGAACGCAGCACGTCATGCCGCCGGATCACCGCTTGTAACGCTTGGGCAAAGGCCTCCAAGCGCACCATGCTGTCGAAGGCAAACTGCGCCTGAAGCACATACGCGTCGCCGTCCTGCACCGCGCGATGGTGATAGAGAATGCCCGCCTGCAACGGCGCCAGCGGGTAGATGTCTTGAACATTGGCCACACCGCCTGGGATGCAGGCGATGACACGCTCGATAGCTGGCGGGTCCAACGGGATCAGCGGCAGCATGTCCGGGGTGATATGCGCGCAATCGGCTGCAATGCCATTCACCGGCACCTTCACTTCGCGACCACCGCCCAACGCCGCCGCCAAGGCGGACAGTGTCGGCTGGCCAAACAGCGCCTTCACATCCGCCGACAACCCAAGGCTGCGTATGCGGCCCATCAAGCTGACCGCCAACAACGAGTGCCCACCCAATTCGAAGAAGTTATCGTGACGGCCCACACGCTGCACATTCAACAACTCAGCCCACACGCTGGCCAAGGCAATTTCCGTATCACCCTGCGGTGCTTCGTACTCGCGCACCACCACCGAATCCAGGCCCGGTTCTGGCAGTGCCTTACGGTCAAGCTTGCCGTTGGGGCTCAGCGGGAACGCCTCAAGATGAACGAAAATCGCCGGCACCATAAACTCAGGCAGGTGCTGCAACAGATAAGTGCGCAGTGCCTCGATTTCGCTGTGAACCCCGGTGTAATAGGCGACCAGACGATTCTCGCGCGCCACCACCGCGGCCTCATTGACCGACGGGTACTCGGTCAATCGGGCCTGGATCTCGCCCAACTCAATCCGCAAGCCACGGATCTTCACCTGGTCGTCATTGCGTCCCAGGTACTCGATATTGCCGTCCGGCAAGTAGCGCCCAACATCACCGGTGCGGTACATCCGCCCAGCGGTGAATGGGTCCTCGAGGAAGCGCTCGGCCGTCAGCTCAGGACGGTTCAGATAACCTCGCGCCACTTGCACCCCGCCGATAAACAACTCGCCCACCACCCCCAGCGGCACCGGCTGCAACTGTGCGTCCAGCAGGTACATGCGGGTGTTGGCGATAGGCTTGCCGATCGGCGTGTTGTCAGGCGTCAGCGGGCCTGCGCAGTTCCACGCCGTCACATCAACGGCCGCTTCGGTCGGGCCATACAAGTTATACAATTGACTGCCCGGCAACTGTTGCTTGAAGCGTCGTACCAGGCTGCCCGGCAAGGCTTCACCGCTGCACATCACCCGCACCAATCCAGCGGCCTGGCTCACATCGCCATGGGCCAGAAACACGTCGAGCATCGAGGGCACAAAGTGCAGCGTGGTCACCGCTTCAGACTCAATCACCTCACACAGATACTCAGGGTCTTTATGACCACCAGGCCGCGCCATCACCAGCCGCGCGCCGGTAAACAACGGCCAGAAGAATTCCCACACCGACACGTCGAAGCTGAACGGGGTTTTCTGCAACACCGTATCGTTGGCCGTCAGCGCATATTCGTCCTGCATCCACAGCAGGCGATTGACCACCCCGGCGTGCTCGTTGATCACGCCTTTAGGCTGGCCGGTGGAACCGGAGGTGTAGATCACATAGGCGCTCACGCCCTGTATGGCAGGGTTGTCGACCGGCTGGTGCTGCCATGTCGGAAGGTCCAGATCGACCACCGGCACGTCGCCCAGCAGCCCACGCGTGGCGCCTTGGGCCAGCACCACCAGCGGCGCACTGTCTTGCAGCATGTAGGCGATACGCTCCAGCGGATACGCCGGGTCCAGCGGCACATAGGCGGCGCCGGCCTTGAGGATCGCGTACAGGCCGACCACCATCTCCAGGCCACGTTCGACGCAGATCGCCACCCGTGAATTGGGCTGTACGCCAAGTGCCAGCAGGTGATGGGCGAGCCGGTTGGCGCGCGCATTCAGCTCGGCATACGTCAGTTGCAGCTCGCCCGCCTTGAGCGCAATCGCATTCGGCGTGCGCGCCACCTGCCCTTCGAACATCCCGTGCAGGGTCTGGTCGAAGTTGTAATCCACTGCCGTGGCGTTGAAGTCGAACAGCAGATGCTGACGCTCACGCTCATCCACCAAGGGTGTGTGTTCCAGCACCGCCTGATCGTTATCGACCATGGCCTGCAACACCCGGGTGAAGTAGCCGACATAGCGCTGCATCGTCGACTGATCAAACAGCGCCACCGCATATTCCAGCGCGCCGAGAATGCTGCCCTGCACTTCGCCCAGGTTCAGCGACAGGTCGAACTTGGCAAAGTGGCTGTTCTCTACAATGCCTTCCAATGCCAGATCGCCCAAGGCCAGGGTCGGTGCGCTGCTGTCCTGCCAGGTCAGCAAGGTTTGAAACACCGGGCTATGGGCCAGGCTGCGCACCGGCCGGGTGATTTCCACTACCTGCTCGAACGGCAGGTCCTGATGGGCCTGGGCCGCCAGCGTCAGGGCCTTGACCCGCGCCAGCAGCGCCTCGCTGCTCAGCTCGCCCGAGGTGTCGATGCGCACCGCCAAGGTGTTGACGAACAGGCCGATCAGCCCTTCCACTTCACTGCGGGTGCGGTTGGCCACCGGCGAGCCGATCACCAGATCCTGCTGCCCGGACAGTCGCGCCAGCAGCGAAGCCCAGGCGCTCATCAGTGTCATGTACAGCGTGGTGCCGTGGCGCTGGCTCAGCGCCTTGAGCCCGGCGGTGAGGCGCTCATCCAGGCGCACCTCAACGCTGCTGCCGGCATAGTCCTGCTGCGCCGGGCGCGGACGGTCGGTGGGCAACGTGAGCAAAGCCGGCGCACCGGCCAGCGCCTGCTGCCAATAGCTACTTTGGCGGTGCAACACTTCACCGCTCAGCCACAAACGCTGCCACACCGCGAAGTCACCGTACTGGATCGTAAGCGGCGGCAACGGGTCGGGTTGGCCATGGCTGAAGGCTTGGTACAGCGCCATCAGTTCGCGGGTCAACACGCCCATCGACCAACCATCGGAGACGATATGGTGCAGGGTCAGCAACAGCACATGGTGATCGTCGGCCATGACCACCAAACGCCCACGTAGCAGCGGGCCGCGCTCCAGGTCGAATGGCGCCGAGGCTTCGCCGTGGATCAACGCATCCAGCGCCTGTTGAGGCTGTGGGTGGCGGCGCAGGTCCTGCACTTGCAGCGGCAGCACCTCTTCAGCGGGCTGGATCAACACCTGGGCGTCGTCGCCATGCTGGGCGAAGCGACTGCGCAGGGTCTCATGCCGCGCGACGATACGCGCCAGCGCCCGTTGCAGCGCCTCGACATGCAACTGTCCGCGCAGGCGCAGGCCAATAGGAATGTTGTAGGCGGTGTTGGCGCCTTCCATCAGCGCCAGGAACCACAGGCGCTGCTGGGCGAACGACAGCGGCACCTCTTCATCGCGATTGGCCGGGAGAATGTCCGGCATCGTGCTGCGACCCGCCTGGGCCAGGACGTCGGCGACCGCTGCGAGTTCAGCGTTGGCAAACAAGTCGCCCAGTACCAACTCAACACCCAGGCGCTGACGCACCTGCGACACCATGCGCATCGCCAGCAGCGAGTGCCCGCCCAGTTCAAAGAAATGGTCATGACGCCCCACGCGCGGCACATGCAGCACATCGGCCCAGATCTGCGCCAGCACGCTTTCGATCTCGCCCTGAGGCGCGGCGTACTCGCGGGTAAACACCGCGGCCAGGTCCGGCGCGGGCAAGGCCTTGCGGTCGAGTTTACCGTTGGCGGTCAGCGGTAACGCCTCGAGCTTTACGTAGGCGACCGGGACCATGTAGTCCGGCAGACGCGCCACCAGATGCGCACGAACATCGCCGACGGCCAGCGGATCGAGCTGTGGCTGCTCGGTGAAATACGCCACCAGCCGGTCATCACGGACCAGCACCACCGCTTCCTGAATGCCGGGCAACCGGTTGAGTTGGGTTTCGATTTCGCCCAACTCGATGCGCATGCCACGGATCTTCACCTGATCATCATTGCGCCCCAGGTATTCAATATTGCCGTCCGGCAACCAGCGCGCCAGGTCGCCGGTGCGGTACATCCGCCCGTGGTTGAACGGGTCTTGCAGGAAGCGTTCGGCGGTCAGATCCGGGCGGTTCAGGTAACCGCGCGCCACACCCTTGCCGCCGACATACAACTCACCCGCCACACCCAACGGCACCGGTCGTTGCTGTTCATCCAGCAGGTACACCGTGGCATTCGCAATGGGTTTGCCGATATGCAACGGCTGGCCCACCTCGACTTTGCCGGAGGTCGCGACCACCGTGGCCTCGGTGGGACCGTAGTTGTTGATCAGTTCAAAACGCTGCGCACGTGCGAACTGGCGTAGGCGATCACCGCCGATCAGCAGGGTACGCAACGTGGGGTGTTCGATCTGTTGGCTGAACGCGTATTCAGCCACCGGCGTCGCCAGGAAGCACACATCCAGAGGCTGCGCGCACCACCAGGCCAGCAGCGCGTCGATATCTTCATTGCCGTCATTGGCAGGCGGCAGGTGCAAGGTCGCACCGACACACAACGCCGGCCACACTTCCCAGGCCATCGCGTCAAAACCGAAACCGGCGACGCTGGCGGTATGGCGCCCGGCACACAGGTCAAACGCGCGGCAATGCCAGTCCACCAGGTTGGCCACGGTGTGGTGTTCCACCATCACGCCTTTGGGCAGGCCAGTGGAGCCGGAGGTGTAGATCACATACGCGAGGTTCGACGGGGTGACGGCAACCGTGGGGTTGCTCGCCGAATGGTGCTGCCAGGTGAAGCGATCCAGGTCGATCACCGGCACGTCGAGTTCGGGCAGGCGCTCCAGCAGCGAGTGTTGGGTCAGCACCGCCACCGGCGCGCTGTCGGTCAGCAGGTAGCTCAGGCGCTCGGCCGGGTGGGACGGGTCCACCGGCACGTAGCAGGCGCCAGCCTTGAGGATCGCCAGCAAACCGGCCAGGGTGTCCAGGCCACGGCGGGCGACGATGGCCACGCGGTCATCCGGTTTCACACCCAGCGCCAGCAGGTGATGGGCCAGCAGGTTGGCTTGCTGGTTCAGCTCGGCGTAGGTCAGTTGCCGACCCTGCTGCTCGGCAGCGATGGCATCGGGCGTGAGCACGACCTGGGCTTCGATGCGCGCGTGCAGCGTGGTGCCTTGGGGAAAATCGGCCTGGGTGGCGTTGAACTGCTCCAGGAGCATTTTTTGTTCAGCAGCCGGCACCACCGACACCTGGTTAAGCGCGGTATGCGGTGCGTGCTCCAGCGCCGTCACCAGGTTTTCCAGCGCGGTGTGCAAGTAAGCACAGACGCGCTGCGGATCCACCTGCGTGCTGGCCAGCAGGCTCAGGCCGAAGCCTTCGCCGAGGTCATCGACACTCAAGGTCAGCGGGTAGTTGGTGCGTTCTTCAGCGCTGAGCGCCGCGATGCCTTGCCAGGCCGACACGGCCTCGGCGCTGGCGGCGGGTGCGCTGTGGCGGTAGTTGAGCAAGGCGCTGAACAGCGGCGTCGGCGCAACCACGCCACTGCACCGTTGGGCCAGGGCTAATGCGGCGTGTTCATGGCGCAGCAAGGTGGTCAACCGCGCATGAGTGGCCTTGACCCCGGCGCGTACATCGTTGCTGTCGACGTCCACGCGAAACGGCAAGGTGTTGATGAAGATGCCGAGCGCCCGATCGGTGTCATGGCTGCCCTGCATACGCCCCATCAATACGGTGCCGAACACCACGTGTTGCTTGCCTGCCAATACACCCAATACCTGCGCCCAGCCCATATGGAACAGGCTGGCGGCACTCACACTCAGTTGCCGGGCCTGCGCGCGCAGTCGGTGCCCCAATTGCGCCGCCAGCGGCAGGCTGACCTCGGCAATCCCCCGGGCATCGCCCTGCACATCCTGCAAACCAAACGGCAAGGTCGGTTCGTTGATATCACCCAGCATCTGACGGAAGAAGCTTTCGTGTTCCTGTTCGCTGATCCCCAGCCGCGCCTGCGCCACATAGTTGCGAAACGGCACCGCCTGGCCCAACGCCGCGCCCTGCCCCATCAGGCACGCCTGCATTTCATGGCACACCACTTCCAGTGCGCTGTGGTCGAGGGCCATATGGTGGAACAACAAGGTCGCGACGATTCGCTGATTGACCGGGTCTTCGGCGCGCACCAGGCGTAGCAGCGGCGCCTGGGTCACGTCCAGCCGATAGTGGCGAGCATCGAACAGCGTGTGAAGTTGCGCGGCGATATCACCGTCGGCCGGGTCCAGCGCCAGGGCTTGTACCGGCAGGCGTGCCTGGCGCCAGACCACTTGCGACGGCTCTTGCAGGCCGTCCCAGACTACGCCGGTGCGCAGGATGTCATGGCGGTCCATCACGGCTTGCAACGCCTGGGCAAACGCCTCGAAGCGCTCCAGGCTGTCGAAAGCAAACTGCGACTGCATCACGTACGGGTCACCCTGCTCGGCGCTGACGTGGTGGAACAGAATGCCTTCCTGCAACGGCGCCAGCGGGTAGATATCCTGGATGTTCGCCACACCGCCGTCGACGGTGGCGACGATGCGCTCGATCTCATCCTGGCTCAGCGTCGACAGGGTCAGCATGGCGGGCGTGATGCGCTCGGCGCCGGCCGGAATGCCATTGGCCGGCACGTCCACGTCACCGGCCTTGGTCGCCGAGTATTCGCCGGCCTTGATCAACTCGGTCAAGGCCGGTTTGTGCTCACGCAACGCAGCAAGAATCGCCGGATCGCTCAAGGCTTGTTTGTTGCCCTGCACCGACAACTGCTCACCCTTGAGCGCCAGTTGGATGCCCTTGGTTTTCAGCGTCGCCAGCAGTTCGAGGATGCTCACAGGACAATCTCCATTTGTTCAATCATTGCGGCGTAACCGGCCAGGGTCGGCTGTTCGAATAACGCCCGCACATCAGCTTCCATGCCTTCCTGGCGCAAGCGCCCGATCAAGCTCACGGCCAGCAGCGAGTGCCCGCCCAGTTCAAAGAAATTGTCATGGCGCCCTACCCGTTCCACGTTGAGCAGTTCGGCCCAGAGCTGGGCGAGGAGGATTTCGGTGTCACCTTGCGGCGCCTCGTACTCGCGCACGATCAGCGCCTCCATACCCGGTGTGGGCAAGGCCTTGCGATCGAGTTTGCCGTTGGGGCTCAACGGCAGCGCGTCGAGGTGCACGAACAGCGCGGGCACCATGAAGTCAGGCAAGTGTTGCAGCAGGTGGGCGCGCAGGTGTTCGATGTCGGTTTGCACGCCGGTGTAATAGGCGACCAGCCGGTCTTCGCGGGCCGCCACGGCGGCTTCGTTGACCTGCGGATGCTCAAGCAGCCGCGCCTGGATTTCACCCAACTCGATACGCAGGCCACGGATTTTCACCTGGTCATCGTTGCGACCCAGGTATTCGATATTGCCGTCGGGCAGGTAGCGGCCGACGTCACCGGTACGGTACATCCGGCCTTCAGTAAACGGGTCCTTGAGGAAGCGTTCGGCGGTCAGCTCAGGACGATTCAGATACCCCCGCGCCACTTGCACGCCGCCGATAAACAGCTCGCCGACCACACCCAACGGTACCGGCTGCAACTGCCCATCCAGCAGGTACATGCGGGTGTTGGCAATCGGCTTGCCGATCGGCGTGTTGTCCGGCACGTCGGGGCGCGCGCAGTTCCACGCCGTCACGTCCACCGCCGCCTCCGTCGGGCCATACAGGTTGTACAGGCCGATCCCCGGCAGTTGCTGCTTGAAGCGTCGCACCAGGCTGCCCGGCAGGGCTTCGCCGCTGCACATCACCCGTTGCAAACCCGCCGCTTGGCTGACATCGCCATGGGCCAGGAACACGTCAAGCATCGACGGCACAAAGTGCAGCGTGGTGATCTGTTCCGCGTCGATGACTTCGCACAGGTACTCAGGTTCCTTGTGCCCGCCAGGGCGCGCCATCACCAGGCGTGCACCGGTAAACAGCGGCCAGAAGAACTCCCACACCGACACGTCGAAGCTGAACGGGGTTTTCTGCAACACTGCGTCATGGGCCTTGAGGCCATAGGCGTCCTGCATCCACAGCAGGCGGTTGACCACCCCGGCGTGTTCGTTGATCACGCCTTTGGGTTGCCCGGTGGAACCCGAGGTGTAGATCACATAGGCCTGGTGCTGCGCGGTCAGGCCCGGTACTTGAGGGTTACTCGCGGGCTGGTGTTGCCAGGTGTTGTGGTCCAGGTCGATCACCGGCACGTCGCCCAGCAACTCACGCGTCGCGCCTTGAGCCAGCACCACCACCGGCGCGCTGTCTTGCAGCATGTAGGCAATTCGTTCCAGCGGGTAAGCCGGATCCAGTGGCACATAACCGCCACCCGCCTTGAGGATGGCGAACAGGCCGATGACCATGTCCAGGCTACGTTCGACGCAGATCCCCACGCGCGCATCCGGTTGTACGCCGAGTTCGCGCAGGTGATGGGCCAGGCGGTTGGCGTGCTCGTTCAGTTGCTGGTAGGTGAGGTGTTGATCACCCGACTTCACTGCCACGGCTTCCGGCGTGCGGGCCACCTGGGCTTCGAACATCCCGTGCAGGGTCTGGTCGAGGTTGTAGTTCACCGCGGTCGAGTTGAACGCCACCAGCAATTTCTGCCGTTCCTCGCGCCCCAGGATCGGCAGGCGATTGAGCGCGTGGTGCGGCGCCTGCTCCAGGGCTTCGACCAGCCCAGACAAGGCAGTCTGCATGTAGCCGCAGACCCGCTGCGCGTCGACTTGCGCCAGGGCCGCCACGTCGTAGCCATCGCCCAAATCATCCACGTTCAACGTCAATGGGTAGTTGGTGCGCCCGTCATTGACCAGGGTCTGCATGCCTTCCCAGGCTTGTTGCGCTTCTTGCGAGCGAGTGGCAGTGCCACGATGGCGATAATTGAGCATCGAGCTGAACAGTGGCGCCGGCGCCACCACCCCGCTGCAACGCTGGGCCAGAGCCAGGGAGGCGTGTTCATGCCCGAGCAAGGCGGTGAGTCGCGCATGGGTGGCACGCACCGCGGCGCGTACCCCTTGCGCATCGATATCCAAGCGTAGCGGCAAGGTATTGATAAACACCCCAAGGGCCCGGTCGGCCCCCTCGCCGCCCTGCATACGACCCACCAGCACGGTGCCGAACACCACGCTGTGCCTGCCCGACGTGGCCGCCAGCACTTGGCCCCAGGCCAGGTGAAACAGGCTGGCTGTGCTCACACCGAGCAAACGTGCCTGGGCACGCAGGCGGCGGTTCAAGTCACTGTCCAGCCGCAGGGTGTGTTCTTCGATCGCGTTGCCGTCGCCGCGCACATCCTGCAAACCGAACGGCAAGGTGGGTTCATCCACATCGCCGAGCATGCCACGGAAGAAGGCTTCGTGCTCCTGCTCACTCACGCCCAAACGGGCCTGGGCCACGTAGTTGCGATACGGCATTGGGGCCGCCGTTGGGGCCGCGTGGCCCAGCAAATGGCCCTGCATTTCGCGCAGTACCACATCGAAGGCCGTGTGATCGAGAGCGATATGGTGATAGAGCAACACCACCACCACGCGCTCGTTGGCTGGGTCCTTGGCATACATCAGGCGGATCAGCGGAGCCTGGCTGATGTCCAGGCGATAGCGCCGCGCGTCAAAACGCTCGTGCAGGCCCGCCAACACATCACCTTGCAGGTGCAGCTCCTGCACCGTCAGGCAAGCATTGCGCCACACCACTTGCAGTGGTTGCGCCAGGCCTTCCCAGACCACGCCGGTGCGCAGGATGTCATGCCGGTTGATCACCTGTTGCAGCGCCTGGGCGAAGGCGTTCAGGCGCTCGACACTGTCGAAGGCCAGGTGCGATTGCAGCAGGTACGGGTCGCCCTGCTCGGCGCTGATGTAGTGGTAGAGAATGCCTTCCTGCAACGGTGCCAGCGGGTAAATATCCTGCACATTCGCAGCGCCGCCAGGCACACGGCTGACGGCTTGGTCGATCGTCGATTGGTCGAGGTCAACCAAAGGCAACATGTCCGGGGTGATCCGCACGCAATCCGCTGCGATACGGTTGGCCGGCACCTGCACCTCGCGGCCACTGCCCACAGCCCCGGCCAGCGCGGCCAGGGTTGGCTGGCTGAACAACACCCGCACATCGGCGCTGAGGCCAACTTGGCGCATGCGTTCGATCAAGCTGACGGCCAGTAACGAATGGCCGCCCAGTTCGAAGAAGTGGTCATGTCGCCCCACTTGCTCAACCTGCAACACCTCGGCCCAGAGGCGGGCCAGGGTGGTTTCCACCTCGCCTTGGGGTGCTTCATAGTCGCGGCTCAGCAACGCGGCTTGATCGGGTTCCGGCAGAGCCTTACGGTCCAGCTTGCCATTGGCAGTCAGGGGCAGTGCGTCGAGTTTCACGTAGGCGACCGGCACCAACGCCTCGGGTAGCTGCTGTTGCAGGTGCTCACGCAGGGTTTCGATCGCCAGCGGGCGCTGTTCGGTGAACCAGGCAACCAAACGGCCATCGCGCACCAGCACCACGGCTTCGCTGACACCGTCGAGGGCAGCCAGGCGGCTTTCGATCTCGCCCAGTTCAACGCGCACGCCGCGCACTTTGACCTGGTCATCGTTACGGCCCAGGTACTCGATATTGCCGTCGGGCAGCCAGCGCGCCAGGTCGCCGGTGCGGTACATGCGGCCGTCGTTGAACGGGTCTTGCAGGAAGCGTTCGGCGGTCAAGTCCGGACGGTTCAAGTAACCCCGCGCCACGCCACTGCCGCCCACGTACAGCTCACCGGCCACCCCCACCGGCACCGGCCGCAACTGCGCATCCAGCAAATAAGCCGTGGCATTGGCGATTGGGCGGCCGATATGCAGCGCCTGCCCGGCCCGCACACGGCCGGAGGTGGCGACCACCGTGGCTTCGGTGGGGCCGTAGTTGTTGATCACAGCAAAGCGCCGCTCCTGGGTGAACTGGCGCAGGCGATCACCGCCGATCAGCAGGATGCGCAGGGTCGGATGTTGCAGGTTCTGGCTGAACGCGTATTCGGCCACCGGCGTCGGCAGGAAGCTCACGTCCAGCGGCTGCGCCAGCCACCAGGCCAGCAGTTCGTCGATGTTTTCATTGCCGACATTGGCGGGCGGCAGGTGCAGGGTGGCGCCCACGCACAGCGCCGGCCACACCTCCCAGGCCATGGCGTCGAACCCGAAGCCCGCGACGCTGCTGGTGTGGCTGCGGGCATCCAGGCCGAAGGCTTCGCAATGCCAGTGCACCAGGTTTTCCACGGTGCGGTGTTCCACCATCACACCTTTGGGTTGGCCGGTGGAGCCGGAGGTGTAGATCACATAAGCCAGGTGCGCCGGGGTCAAGTGGGCGAGCTGAGGGTTGCTGACGGCATGCTGCTGCCAGCCGAGGTCGTGCAGGTCTACGGCCGCGACCGCACCCAACAGGTCGCGCGTGCTGGCCTCGGCCAACACGGCCACTGGCGCGCTGTCCTGCAACAGGTACGCGATACGCTCGGCGGGGTAAGCCGGGTCGATGGGCACATAACCCGCGCCCGCTTTGAGAATGCCCAGCAGCCCCACCAGCATTTGCGGGCCGCGACGGCAGCAGATCGCCACGCGGTCGTCCGGCTGCACACCGAGTTCCAGCAGGTGGTGGGCCAACTGGTTGGCGCGTCTGTTGAGTTGCTGATACGTCAGGCTCTCGCCGTCTTGCTGCACGGCAATCGCATGAGGTTGGCGCTCGGCCTGGACTTCAAACGCAGCGTGCAGGGTATGGCCTGTCGGAAAATCCGAGGCGGTCGCGTTGAATTCACGCAGCAAGGTGTCGCGCTCCGCCGTCGGCAGAATGTGCAGTAGATTGAGCGCAGTGCTGGGTGCACTTTCCAATGTGCCAACCAGTTGCTCCACGGCGTTATGCATGTAGCCACACAAGCGCTGGGCGCCGATCTGCGGCAGTGCCAGCACGCTCAGGCCAAAGCCTGCACCCAAGTCATCAACACTCAAGGTCAGCGGGTAGTTGCTGCGTTCTTCACCGCCCAGCAGTTGCACGCCTTCCCAGATACCGTGACCGTCGCGGGCCATTTCCTCGGGGGTGCTGTGACGGAAATTGAGCAAGGCGCTGAACAGCGGCACTGAAGTCGCGACACCGCTGCAACGCTGGGCGAGTGCCAGGGACGCATGCTCGTGACCGAGCAATGCACTCAAGCGCGCGTGGGTCGCCTTGACCGCAACCGCCGCGCTGGCCGCCACGTCGACCCGCAGCGGCAAGGTGTTGATGAACATCCCCAACGCGCGGTCCGCACCGTCACCGGCTTGCATACGGCCCATCAATACGGTGCCGAACACCACATCGTCACGCCCGGACACCAGCCCCAGTACCTGCGCCCAAGCGAGGTGCATCAGGCTGGCCGCGCTGACGCCCAGAAGACGCGCCTGCTCACGTACCCGCAGCGCGAGTGCTGCGTCCAGAGGTTGCTCGGCCTCTTCGATTTCACGCCCATCGCCCTGCACATCCTGCACGCCAAACGGCAAGGTCGGCTCATCCACATCCGCCAGCATGGCGCGGAAGAACTGCTCATGTTCCGCCACGCTGACACCCAGTCGCGCCTGGGCCACGTAGTTACGGAACGGCGCCGCTTCGGGCAAGGCATCTGCCTGGTTGAACAGGAACGCACGCATCTCCTGGCCAACCACTTCCATGGCCGTATGGTCCAGCGCCAGGTGATGGAACAGCAGGATCGCCGCGACCCGATTATTGACCGGGTCCTGGGCGTAGACCATGCGCAGCAGCGGCGCCTGGGTGATATCCAGACGGTAGTGGCGGGCGTCGAACCGCGCATGCAGTTGTTCGATGATGCCGCCGTCAACCGGGTCCAGGGCGACTTCCTGCACCACTAATTGGGCTTCGCGCCAGACCACTTGCACCGGGCTGTCCAAGCCTTCCCAGACCACGCCGGTGCGCAGGATGTCGTGACGGGCCACCACCTGTTGCAACGCCCCCATGAAACCGTGCAAACGCTCGAGGCTGTCAAACGCCATGCGCGATTGCAGCAGGTACGGATCGCCCTGCTCGGCACTGATATGGTGATAAAGAATGCCTTCCTGCAACGGCGCCAGCGGGTAGATGTCCTGCACATTCGCCGCACCGCCGGGGACGGTGGCAACGATTCGCTCGATAGCAACTGGGTCGAGCTGCACCAGGGTCAGCATCGACGGGGTAATGTGCTTGCACCCTACTGGAATGCCATTGGCCGGCACCACGACTTCACGTCCGCTACCAACCGCCGCCGCCAGCGCCGCCAGGCTCGGTTGGCTGAATAGCACGCGCACATCGGCGCTCAGGCCAACCTGGCGCATGCGTTCGATCAAGCTGACCGCCAGCAACGAATGCCCGCCCAGCTCAAAGAAATGATCGTGGCGACCTACGCGCTCGAGCTTGAGCACGTCCTGCCAGATCTGCGCCAGCTGGGTCTCAACCTCACCCTCCGGCGCTTCATAGCCACGGCTTAGCAGCGCACTCTGATCCGGCACCGGCAGGCCCTTGCGGTCAAGTTTGCCGTTGGCGGTGAGTGGCAACAGCTCCAGCCAGACATAGGCCGACGGCACCATGTAGTCCGGCAACTGGCCTTGCAGATGGGCCCGTAGCGCTTCGATTTCCAGCGGTGCGCCTGCCGTGTAATAGGCGACCAAGCGTTTATCACCGGGCTGGTCTTCGCGAGCCAGCACCACGGCATCTTTCACACCTGGGAAGGCGACCAGGCAGGTTTCGATCTCGCCGGGTTCGATGCGAAAACCACGAATCTTCACTTGCAGGTCATTACGCCCCTGGTACAGCAACGTGCCGTCGGCTTGCCAGCAAGCCAGGTCGCCGGTGCAGTACAGCAGCCCGTCGCCAAAGGGGTTCGGGATGAATTTTTCGGCGGTCAGTTGCGGCTGGTTCAAGTAACCCTTCGCCACGCCCGCGCCACCGATGTACAGCTCACCGACCACGCCCAACGGCACCGGCAACTGGCGCGCATTCAGTACATAAGCCTGGGCATTCGCGATCGGCCGACCAATCGGGATACCGCCCTCGCCCGGCGTGGTGATTTCAAAAGTGGTGGAGAACGTGGTCGCTTCGGTCGGCCCGTAGCCGTTCAACAGATGCTGAGGTTTGCCGTGTGTGAGCACCCGGCCGATCACCAACGGGTCGAGTACATCGCCGCCCACAATCAGGTAACGCAACTGGCGGAACACCGGCATCAGCGCATCGGCGTATTGGTGGAACAGGCCTGCGGTCATCCACAACACGCTGACGGCCTGCTCCTGCAACAGCGAGGTAAACGCCGCCTGCGAGAGCAGCACCGCATGCTCGACCACCACCACGCAACCACCATTGAGCAACGGTGCCCACACGTCGAGGGTGCTGGCGTCGAAGGCCGGGTTTGAGGCGAAGGCCACGCGGTCGCGCTCGTTGAAATCGGCATAACCGTTATTGAGCACCAGGCGCGAGATCGCGCGGTGCGGCACTTGCACGCCCTTGGGTGCGCCGGTGGAACCGGAGGTGTACATGATGTACGCCACGCTTTCCGAGGACTGAACCAGGTCGAGGTTGCGCGGGGACATCGCATCAAGATTCAGGTCGGCCAGGGTATTCAGCACCCGGTCTGCGCCGCTGTCCTGCACCATGAACGCCTGGCGTTCCAATGGCGCGTTGACGTCCAGCGGCACATACACCGCCGCACATTTGAGGACCGCCAGTTGGCAAACCAGCAGATCGAGGGAGCGTGGCAGTGCAATCGCCACGCTTTCGCCCGGCTGCACGCCTTGGTTGATCAGGTGATGGGCCAGACGGTTGGCGCGACGATTGAGGTCGCGGTAACTCAAGGACAACGCGCCATGCACCGCCGCCACGGCTTCGGGACGAGCCAGCGCCTGAGCTTCGAACACTTGGTGAACGGTGAGCTGCGACGGGTATTCGCGGGCAGTGGCGTTAAAATCCACCAGCAGTTGGTGACGCTCGGCAGGCGGCAGAATCGAAACAGCCTGCAATGGCGTGGTCGGTGCCTGTTGCAGCGCGCTCACCAAGTGGCGCAGCGCGGTGAGCATGTAGTCGCCCACACGCTGCACATCCAGCGTGGCCACGCCTTGCACGGTGAGCGCAAAACCTGTGCCCAGGTCATCCACGTTCAGCACCAGCGGGTAGTTGCTGCGTTCTTCTGAACTGAGAATCTGGATGCCGGAAGCGGCAAACGGGCTGTCTCCCGGCGCGTCACCCGGCGCGCTGTGACGGTAATTAAGCAGTGTGCTGAACAACGGCAGCGAACCCGACACACCACTGCAACGCTGGGCCAGGGACAACGAGGCATGTTCATGCCCGAGCAACTGCGCCAGGCGCGCATGGGTAGCCCGCACCCCGGCCTGTACGCCGACAGCGTTGAGGCTGACCCGCAGCGGCAAGGTGTTGATAAACATCCCCAGCGCACGGTCGGCGCCCTCACCGCCTTGCATCCGGCCCAGCAACACAGTGCCGAATACCACGTCTTGCTGGCCGGAGACCTGGCTCAACACTTGCGCCCAGGCCAAGTGCACCAGGCTGGCGGTGCTTACGCCCAGTTGCCGCGCCTGTTCGCGCAGGCCCAGGCTGAGTGCCATCTCCAATGGCAGGTGGGCTTCGACGATGCCGCTGCCGTCGCCATTCACGTCCTGTAAACCGAAGGCCAGGGTCGGCTCATCGATATCGCCGAGCATCTCGCTGAAAAAGGCTTCGTGCTGCGCCTGCGTAACGCCGAGTCGCGCCTGGGCCACGTAGTTGCGGTAAGGCACCGCGTCCGGCAGTTGCGCGCTGTTACCTGCCAGGCTGGCGCTCATTTCTTCCACCAGCACGTGCAAAGCGGTGTGGTCGAGCAGGATATGGTGCAGCAGCAGAATGCCGACGTAGCGGCCCTGCTCCTGGGCATAGCCAAAATGCATCAGCGAAGCACGGGACAGGTCGAGGCGATAGTGACGTGGGTCGAAGCGTTGTTGCAGTTGCACCAGGGCATCGGCGCCCTGGGTTTCAATACGTTCAATGGCCAGTGGTGCCTGGCGCAAGACCACCTGTACCGGTTCATCCAGGCCTTCCCAGAAGATGCCGGTGCGCAGGATGGAATGGCGCTCGATCACGTCGTGCAGCGCGCGGATAAAAGCGTCCACCGCCGCTTGGTCGGCGAAACTGAACTGCACCTGCAACACGTAGGGGTCGCCCTCGGTGGTTGCCAGGTGGTGGTAAAGAATACCCGCCTGCAACGGTGCCAGACCGTAGATGTCCTGCACATTGCGGATGCCGCCGGGCACGCTATTGAGGATGTGGTCGATGGCGGTTTGGTCCAGATCGACCAGAGGCAGCATGTCAGGCGTGATTGTTTGGCTGGTTTCTTCAATCAGGTTTTTTGGAACCTGCACCTCTTTCTGCCCACCCACAGCCGCAGCCAGTGCGGCCAGGGTTGGCTGGCCGAACAACACCCGCACATCGGCGCTGAGGTCCACTTGGCGCATGCGTTCGATCAGCTTGACTGCCAGCAGGGAATGGCCACCCAGTTCGAAGAAATTATCGTCGCGGCCAACCCGGTCGAGCTTCAACAGCTCCTGCCAGATGCCGGCGATGGCAGTTTCCACCGCACCTTGCGGGGCTTCGTAGCCACGCCGCACCAACGCATCGGCATCCGGTGCGGGCAAGGCCTTGCGGTCGAGTTTGCCGTTGGTGGTCAGCGGGAACTTATCCAGCAGCACGAAGGCGCTGGGCACCATGTATTCAGCCAGGCTCAGCAGCAGGTGATCACGCAGTTCGGCGGCGCCGAGTTCACGCTCGGCAATCACGTAAGCCACCAGGCGCTTATCACCCGGCTGGTCTTCACGGGCAATCACCACCGCGTCACGCACGCCTTCGGCGGTGGCCAGGCGCGCTTCGATTTCACCCAGTTCGATACGGAAACCACGGATCTTCACCTGGTCGTCGTTGCGCCCCAGGTACTCGACGCTGCCATCGGCCAACAGGCGCCCGAGGTCACCGGTCTTGTACATGCGCAGGCCGGTGGCCGGGTCGGCCAGGAAGCGCTCGGCGTTGAGTGCGTCACGGTTCAGGTAACCACGCGCCACACCGGCGCCCCCCACATACAACTCACCGACCACGCCCAACGGCAGCGGCTCGCGGTGTTCGTCCAGCACGTACAGTTGCAGGTCGGGAATGCGCCCGCCAATCGGGCTGACGCCCACCCGCTGTGCATCCGCGGCCTCCAGTGCGCGATAGGTCACGTGCACGGTGGTTTCGGTGATGCCGTACATGTTGACCAGTTGCGTCCCGGCATTGATCGCGCGGACGTACCACGGCTTGAGCATGCCCGGTTCCAGGGCTTCGCCGCCGAAAATCACCTGGCGCAGGGAATGCGCCTGGGGGCTCTGCCCCTGGGCGGCGATCAACTGGCGGAACGCGCTGGGCGTTTGGTTGAGAATGCTCACCTCCGCTTCGCAGAGCAGCGCGTAGCACTCCTGCGGCGAGCGGCTGACCAACTGCGGCACGATCAGCAACTGGCCGCCGTGCATCAACGCGCCCCAGATTTCCCACACGGAGAAGTCGAAGGCGAAGGAATGGAACAACGCCCACACGTCGTTGCTGTTGAAGCCAAACCAGTGCTGGGTCGCTGTGAACAACCGCGCGACCTGGCGGTGTTCGATCATCACGCCTTTGGGCAGGCCGGTTGAGCCGGAGGTGTAAATCACATAGGCCAGGTTGGCCGGGCTCAAATTGACGCGTGGGTTGATGATGGACTCTTGGCGCAGGCTATTGAGGTCAATCTGCGGCAGGTCGCCGACCAGGTGGCGAGTGTTGGCCTGTACCAGCACGGCCAGCGGCTCGCTGTCGGCCAGGGTGTAGGCGATGCGTTCCAGCGGGTAAGCGGGGTCGATCGGCACGTAACCGGCGCCGGCCTTGAGGATGCCCAGCAGGCCAATGATCATCTCCGGGCCACGCTCTACACAGATCGCCACGCGATCATCGGCGCGCACACCTTGAGCAAGCAGGCGGTGGGCGACCTGGTTGGCGCGTTCGTTGAGTTGGCGGTAGGTGAGACGCTGGTTGTCGAAGCGCAGGGCGATGGCGTCAGGTTGGGCGGCGGCGTGGGTTTCGACTTGATGGTGGATCAGTGCGGTGTCGTCATAGTGCGTGGTGCTTTGGTTCAAACTGTGCAGCAGGTGGTGACGTTCGGCATCGGGCAGGATATTCAGGCCGCTCAGCGGCATATCCGGTCGTTGCTCAAGGGCGTCGGCCAGGCTTTCCAGGGCGGTATGCAGGTAGCCGGCAACGCGCTGTGCGCCGATGGACGCGTCGACCATCAGCGTCAGCGCAAAGTCTTCACCCAGGTCATCGATGTTGACCGTCAGCGGGTAGTTGGTGCGCTCCTCGGCGCCCAACACCTGGATGCCTTCGGCGACGTCGATCACCTTGGCCATATCGGCAGCCGCGCTGTGGCGGTAGTTGAGCATCGCACTGAACAACGGGGTTGGCGCGGCGACACCACTGCAACGCTGGGCCAGGGCCAAGGAAGCATGCTCGTGATTAAGCAACGTGGTCAGACGCGCGTGGGTCGCCTTGACCTCGGCGCGCACGCCCTGCGCGCCCACATCCACCCGCAACGGCAAGGTGTTGATGAACATGCCCAAGGCCCGCTCACCGCCCTCGCCCGCCCCCATGCGGCCTAACATCACGGTGCCGAACACCACCGACTCGCGACCGGACACCACGCCCAATACACGAGCCAGGGCCAGGTGCATCATGCTCGCCACGCTCACCCCCAGCGGTCGTGCCAAGGTGCGCAAGCGGCGGCTCAACGTGCTGTCGACGGGGATACGCGCCTCGTCAATGCCCTGGCCATCGCCCTGTACGTCCTGCAACCCGAACGGCAAGGTCGGCTCATCGATGTCCGCCAACATCTCGCGGAAAAACGCCTCATGCGCCTGCTCGCTGACGCCGTGGCGCACTTGCGCGATATAGCTGCGAAACCCTACCGGCTCACCGGCCTGGGCTTGCTTGCCCGCCAGGTACAGCTGGATTTCATGGCGCACCACATCAAGCGCGGTATGGTCGAGGATGGTGTGGTGGAACAGCAACATCGCCACCACACGCTGGTTGGCCGGGTCATCGGCAAACACCAGACGCAGCAGCGGCGCCTGGCCCAGGTCCATGCGGTAGGTGCGCGCGTCATAACGGGCTTGCAGTTGGGCCAGGGCATCGCCGCCGTCGACGTGCACGGCTTCGCACACCAGCGTCGCCTTGCGCCACACCACTTGCAGCGGCTCGTCTAGGCGCTCCCAGGCCATGGAGGTACGCAGAATATCGTGGCGGTCGATCACCCATTGCAGCGCTTCGGTAAACGCTTCGAGGCGCGCGCGGCTGTCGAACACAAACTGCGCGTGCAGCACGTAGGGATCGCCCTGTTCGGCCGAAAGATGGTGGTAGAGCATGCCTTCCTGGAGCGGCGCCAGGGGGTAAATGTCCTGCACATTCGCCGCACCGCCGGGGATGGCGGCGACGATGCGGTCGATGGCCGGCTGGTCGAGGCTGACCAGGGGCAGCATGTCCGGGGTGATGCGGTAGGCAGGGCTCAGCCAGTCACCGCCATGCTCGGCGACCAGCTCAAGCAGCCGGGGTTTGTGGGCGATCAGTTGATCCCACACTGCGTCATCCAGCGCTTCGTCATCGCCCAGAATGATCAGGTCGCCTTCTTCCAGTTGCAGACGGATCGCATGGGTGGAGATCGCTGCCAATAATTCACTGAACTGCATGGGGGAACCTGCCTGATGAGTCACGGTTGAAGAGAAAGTCCGTTTTCAGCTGCCGCTTGGATCGGGTGTGCTGGGTGCGCTGGAAAAAATAGCGCGCACAGCCGGGGGCCAGGAGAGGCTTCCGGCAGGGTTGGAAAATTAAGGGATTTGGGGGGTGGGGGGTGACATGGGAAGCGGGGACAAGCGGGGTCTTGGATGGTTCCCTTTTGTGTGTGTATATCCGTTTTTTGGGTGACGGCTGCTTATGGTTTCGCCCTTACGGCGACTCACTTTGGAAAAGCCGGAATGCCGGCCCAGCCCAAAGTAAGCAAAGGGCTCTTGCCCCACCACTCGGCACCTCGCCTAGGCTCGGTGTGCCCGCACTCCGGCACGGCTGCGCGGGTCGCCGCGATGGGCCATCCCTGGCCCAGCGC
>NZ_MDDR01000015.1 GCF_001870435.1 Pseudomonas costantinii
AAAATCGTCGATTACACCTACGACCGCCGAGGCAACCTCCTGGGCGTCGAAGACGGCCACTGGGCGCTGGCCTACGAATACGACAGCCAAAACCGCCTCACCGCCGAACACCAAGGTTGGGGCACCCTGCGCTACGGCTATGACGCCTGCGGCCATCTTAAAAACCTACGCCTGCCGGACAACAACCGCCTCACGTTCAATCATGGAAAAGGCGGCCATCTCGCCACCGTCGAACTGAACGGTGACACCCTCACCTCCCATCTATTCAAGGCAGGCCGCGAACGCCAGCGCCAACAAGGCCAATTGGTCAGCCACTACCAGTACGACGAACAAAACCGCTTGCACGCCCATGTCGTCAGCCAACAAAAACATGACCTCTACCAACGCCAATACGACTACGACAAAACCGGCAACCTCAGCCGAATCCTCGACACCCGCAAAGGCGAACACCACTACCAGTACGACCCCCTCGCCCGCCTGACCCGCGTCGATCACTCGCAAGACGTGCAAGAACGCTTCGGCCACGACCCCGCTGGCAACCTGTTGATGCAAGACCGCCCTGGCCCGGACATCGTCGCGGGTAACCGCCTGATGATCCAGGGCGATCACCATTACGACTATGACGCCTTCGGCAATCTGATTCGTGAACGGCGTGGCAAAGGCCATCAACTCGTCACCGAATACCGCTACGACTGCCAACACCGGCTGATCGGCATTACCCAACCCAACGGCCAAACCGCCAGCTATCGCTACGACCCATTTGGTCGGCGCATCAGCAAAACCGTCGACAGCAAAACCACGGAGTTTTTCTGGCAAGGCGACAAGCTGATTGCCGAGCACCACGCCGATCGCCACCGCAGCTACCTCTACGAGCCGGACAGCTTCCGCCCGTTAGCTCTGCTGGAAGGTTTTGGTCCAAAAGACACCCAGCCCTTCCACTATCAACTCGACCACCTCGGCACCCCACAAGAGCTGACCGACCGAGACGGCGAAATCGTCTGGTCCGCGCACTACCGCGCCTACGGTGAAATTGCTCGCCTAGACATCAATAAAATCGACAACCCGCTGCGTTTCCAGGGCCAATACTTCGACCCCGAAAGCGGTCTGCACTACAACCGCCATCGCTACTACAATCCGGATATTGGTCGTTACCTGACGCCTGATCCGGTGAAACTGGCGGGTGGGATCAACGCATACCAGTACGTTCCAAACCCTACGGGATGGGTAGACCCCCTAGGATTGAGCGCGTGTCCGGGTAGCGAAGGATGCAAGTCATCACTCGGAATTGATGATCCAGCACGACAACACCGGTTTGAAGAGGGCGCACCGCCTCTACCAGATGCGCACCACCGTTTCCCAAATGACCCGAATGACTTAACAAAAGTCTTAGGTGTAGCCCCTAAAATCTCCAAGACGAAGCACGATACTCAGAGAGTGGAATGGAGGCCAAACAGCGATACTCGAATAAGGTTTGAAAGCCATCCGGGAGACAAAGGCCCCCATGTACCAAGACATCACGGAGAGCATTACCACATAGAACTCAAACCAAATAAGTTGAGTTGGAATCAGGCAGAAAAACAGAAGCTGCTAATGAAGGTAAAACCCGAAAACTATGAGCCCGGTCATGGAACCGGCTTCTTGCCGGGCGAACGACACCCAGGTACCTGACATGACAAAATTCCCCGTTTCTGACGGAACAATTGAAAAAGTAACCTGCTGCCGAAACACATTGTTAATGGAGTTCACAGACTGGCAAGAAAAATCATGGGTGATAACTTTTGAAGGTCTCATCGCATTTCAAGGCATAAGCGCGGTTGGCGCCGAAATATGCGACATGTACGAAGAGGAAAACTCCCCGCTCGCTAAAGAGGCAGAAAGGTTGGAGATAGGCGAAACAGGAACAAGCTATTGCTTCACATCAAGCAACGGTGGAGAGGTTATCTTTGTAGTGGTTGCCGGTAGCTACAGAGCTGAAGAAACGTAAACAAAAAGCGTCCGGAGCCCATCCGGACTCTTTGGACTTCGCATTGCCGTTTCAACAGGCCAGCAAACCTGTGACGAGCAAGTCCGCTCGCCACAGAATTACGAGTGTCTATCAAATCCCCGCCAACGCCAAATCCATTGCAAAGTACGTAAAAATCAAATCCGCCCCAGCACGCTTGATAGACCCCAACGTCTCACGCACCACGCGATCCTCATCAATCGCCCCAGCCTGAGCACCAAACTTGATCATCGCGTACTCACCACTGACCTGGTACGCCGCCACCGGCAAACGCGAGGCTTCGCGGATGTCGCGAATGATGTCGAGGTAAGCACCCGCCGGCTTGACCATCAGCGCGTCCGCGCCTTCCTGTTCGTCCAGCAAGGATTCGCGCACGGCTTCGCGGCGGTTCATTGGGTTCATCTGGTAGCTTTTGCGGTCGCCCTTGAGGGCGCTGCCGCCAGCTTCGCGGAACGGGCCATAGAGGGCCGAGGCGAATTTGGTGGAGTAGGCCATGATCGGGATATGGGTGAAACCGGCGTCATCCAGGGCACGGCGAATCGCCTGGACCTGGCCGTCCATTGCCGCCGACGGCGCGATTACGTCAGCACCGGCGCGGGCTGCGGCCACAGCTTGTTTACCGAGGTTGACCAGAGTGGCGTCGTTGTCGACATGGGCACCGTGCATCACGCCGCAGTGGCCGTGGTCGGTGTATTCGCAGAAGCAGGTGTCGGACATTACGATCATTTCCGGCACAGCGTCCTTGATGATCGAGGACATGCGCGAAACCAGGCCACGTTCTTTCCAGGTATCGCTGCCGCTGGCGTCCAGATGGTGGGACACGCCAAAGGTCATCACCGACTTGATCCCGGCGCGGGCATAACGCTCGATCTCACCGGCCAGTTTCTTCTCTGGGATACGCTGCACCCCCGGCATGCTGGTGATCGGGACGAAGTCGTCGATTTCTTCTTCGACGAAAATCGGCAACACCAGGTCGTTGAGGGTGAATTCGGTTTCCTGGAACAAGCCACGCAGCTCCGGCGAGCGGCGCAGGCGGCGTGGGCGGGTTTGGGGGAACTGGCTGGTCATGGTTTTCCTGACTGGATTCTAAAACAGTAGAGGCGGAAATCTTTGGGGCGAAAGCTTATGCCCACGGCATAAGCAGTACAAACGCCAAGGGGCCAACAGTGTATTGCGAGGCCCGTAACAATTCATTGACCTAGAGCTGTAGACGCCCTTCGATGCACACCGCGACTGCACCGCCGATCCAGATTTCATCACCCTCGCGCTCTACGCGAATACGCCCCGCGCGCCCCATGGCCGTACCTTGGCTGACCATGTAGCGGTCGGGCGCAAAGCCCTCACCCAGCAGCCATTGGGCAACGCCGGCATTCAGGCTGCCGGTGGCCGGATCTTCCGGGGCTCCGTCGCCGGCGATAAAACCGCGCACTTCGAAATGTGTGTCTACATCGTCGCGTGTAGGGTCGCAGGGCGCGATTACGCCCACAGCCAAACCGTGCAGCTGCGAATAGTCCGGCTGCAAGCTCAGCACTTGGTCGCGATCGGCCAGCATCACCGCCAGCCAGCCCGCGCCATTATCGACCCACTGGCTGCGCACAATGGCCCCCGGAGCCAAGCTCAGCGCCAAACGCACGCGCTCCAACAAGGGAGCCTCCACTGAACCCGAACGCAATAACGGCGGAGCAATAAACGCCAACTCATTTCCTTGGCGACGGATACGCACCAAGCCGATTTCGCACTCCTGGATAATCTCCTGGCCTTTCGGGATGCCCCCCGCTTGCAGCCACGCGTGGCAACTGCCCAGCGTCGGGTGCCCGGCAAACGGCAACTCTTCGAGCGTGGTGAAAATTCTTACCCGATAGTCAGCCTGCGGATCGCGCGGCGTCAGCAAAAACGTGGTTTCGCTGAGGTTGGTCCAGTTGGCGAAGTCGGCCATTTGCTGGTCGGTGAGGCTGTCAGCGCCCAGTACTACCGCCAGTGGGTTGCCTTTGAGCGAGACGCTGCTGAATACATCCAGTTGCTTGAAATCGAAAGTCGGCATGCTTTAGCTCGGAATACTCAGGCCACGGATCACCGCCGGACGTGCGACAAAGCCGTCCAGCACGCGCAACACATTAGGGAAATCGGCGATGCCCACCAGGTCGCCGGATTCGTAAAAACCTATCAGGTTGCGAATCCACGGGAAGGTCGCGATGTCGGCGATGCTGTAGTCGTCGCCCATGATCCAGGTACGGCCCAGCAGGCGTTTTTCCAGGACGTCCAGCAAACGCCGGGACTCCGCAGCGTAACGATCACGCGGACGTTTATCTTCGTAGGTCTTACCGGCAAATTTGTTGAAGAACCCCACCTGACCGAACATCGGGCCGATACCGGCCATCTGGAACATCAGCCATTGAATGGTTTCGTAGCGAGTGGCCGGGTCTTCAGAGAGTAATTGGCTGGTTTTTTCCGCCAGGTAAATCAAGATTGCGCCGGACTCGAACAACGCCAACGGCTGACCGCTCGGGCCATTAGGATCGATGATAGCGGGGATCTTGTTGTTGGGGTTCAGGGACAAGAACTCGGGGGACAACTGGTCCTGGGTCTCGAAACTGACCTTGTGTGCTTCATAGGGCAGGCCCAGCTCTTCAAGCATGATCGACACTTTGACGCCATTAGGCGTGGGCAACGAATACAGCTGCAAGCGTTCCGGGTGTTGGGCGGGCCATTTGCTGTTGATCGGGAAAGCGGCGAGTGCGTTCATCGGGAAATCCCTGGACAGAAAGTCCCCATAATAGTCATCTGCCCACCGTCCTGCATGGATCATCATTGCGCAACATAGCCATGCTAGGCTCACGCGCAGGCGAACCAAAGCGCCGGCAGGCACTCTTACGTGCGCCAACACGGTGAAAGAACCCACCTTTTAGCAACGACAGGGAATAACCGCAGGGCGCCGAGCGCGTCACTGGGGCCAGGCTTTTACGCCTTAATCCGAAGCACGAAGACTCGAAACTACAATGACAATCAAGCCTCTGTGCCTTGCGCAACGACTCAAACGCTACACCTACATCCTGCCGTCGCTGCTGTTACTGGGCGGCGCGATCGGTTTGGTCCTCGAATCCCCGCTCAGTAGCGCCGAACCGGTAGACGGTGTGCAAACCCTGGTATTTCTGCGTCACGGCGAAAAACCCGCCGGCGGCCTGGGCCAGCTCAATTGCCAGGGCCTGAACCGCGCGATGAACCTGGCGACGGTGCTGCCGGAAAAATTCGGCAAGGCCAACTACGTGTTTGCCGCCAACCCAACGCGCAACGTTGAAGAAGGTGAGCATGACAATTCTTACAGCTACATTCGGCCGCTGATGACCATCGGCCCCAGCGCCATCAAACTCGGCCTGCCGGTGAACATCAATTTTTCAGCCAACGACACCAATGCCCTCGCCGACGAACTGGTGGAAGACAAGTACCACAACGCGGTCATTTACACCGCCTGGTCCCATGGCTACTTACCGGAGCTGATCAACAAAGTGGCCAGTGAAGCCTCAGGTGAAAAGCACACCCTCACCGAGGACTGGTCCGGCAGCGACTACGACTCGCTGTATGTGCTGACGTTGACCTGGCACAACGGCAAAGCATCGCTGCTGAGTCGCAACTACAAGCAGGGCCTGAACAACGGCCAACAGACTTGCCCGGATGCAACTCAGGTCAGCGCGGATATCTGAAGCCTGAGCGACACAGGCGTATGATGCCCCGCTATTGAACCCTCTGCGGATCTGCACCATGCCCAACCTCATCTCCACCCAGCCCAACCGGGGCTGGTCATTCTGGTGGAAGCCAGCACTGTTCGTGCTGGTTGCCTGCATCGGCCTCTACTACGTGAAGTGGTCGCCCTACTACCTCAAGGCATTTGTCGCCGCTGATAACCACAGCATCGGCGCTTCTATTCTCAACGATCAGCAAAGTTCGCCACTGGCCGCGGCGCTGGCCTATGCCCAAGTGTATTTCCTGGCGATCTGGAAGGCGGCTGTGCTGGCGGTGATTCTGGGTTCGCTGCTGCAAGTGTTGATCCCCCGCGACTGGCTACTGCGCCTGTTTGGCCGTGCCGGGCTGGGTTCGACCGTGCGCGGCGGGCTGTTCGCCTTGCCGGGGATGATGTGCAGTTGCTGCGCAGCACCGGTGGCAGCCGGCATGCGCCGTCAGCAGGTGTCAGTGGGTGCTGCGCTGGCGTTCTGGATTGCCAACCCAGTGTTGAACCCGGCAACGCTGGTGTTCATGGGGTTTGTGCTGGGTTGGGGCTTTACCGCGCTGCGACTGGTCGCGGGGGTTGTGCTGGTGGTGGGCGTGTCGCTGGTGGCGCAGCGAGTTGCCCGCCCTGACCAAGTACCCGAAGCTGCGCTGGACGCGGTGGCCGATGTCAGCCAGACCGAGTCGCAAGCGTTTCTGAGCCGTTGGTTGCGTACCCTTTGGCAGCTGTTCTGGAGCACGATCCCAATCTATATCGTCGCCGTGCTGGCATTGGGCGCGGCGCGGGTGTGGCTGTTCCCCCATGTCGACGGGGCCATGGCCAACAGCTTGGTGTGGCTGGTACCGCTGGCGATCGTCGGAACACTGTTCGTGATTCCTACAGCAGCCGAGATTCCTATCGTACAAACCATGATGACCTTGGGCATGGGCACCGGCCCGGCCGTGGCCTTGCTGATGACCCTGCCCAGCGTGAGCCTGCCGTCACTGCTGATGCTGCGTAAGGATTTCGACGCGCGGGTGCTGGTGACAGTGGCCGGGCTGACGATGCTGGTGGGTGTGGTGTGTGGCTTGATCGGGGCGGTGATTCTTTAGTTTTGGGTAAGGTTGATGCCCCTTTCGCGAGCAAGCCTGCGAAGGGGCTCTTATATCCACCCCATTATTCCCGTCTGGCAGTCCGCTCGCGCAGGTACTCAACCACTGCGCCCTGCTCCCCCGCAAACTCGATCCGTGTGCCTTTGCTTTCACGCTGGAAGGCGTACATCGGGTCGTAATACTCGCGCAGCAACCCTTCAATCCACTCCCGATGCAGGTCCACCGCTGCGCTGCGCGCCTGTTCCGCCAGAGCATCCTGCAAAATTGCCTGCAGCCGCTGGAAGCGCTCGCCGCCCAAACGCTTGTGGATATTGGCCAGGCTCTGGGTCAGGCGCTCGGCGAACAAGCCCTGACCGGTTTCGCCAAATACCGCGATAAACTCGGCGCAGAGGTCGACCACGTAATCACGCAGGATCCGTTCGACCCGGCTTTCAACACTGTCTTGCAGCCACACCATCGGGGACGTCTGCATGCCCTTGTGCAGCGGCAATGGCAGCGCGCAGCTTCCAATCATGCGACTTTCGTCTTCGATGACAAACTGCTCGATACCGCCCGCGCGTTTTTTCAGCAGGTCCACCGCCAGGCGGTTTTCGAAGTCGATGTTGGACGGTTGCGCCGTGGCGCGCTTGCCGAAGCTGGAGCCCCGGTGATTGGCATGGCCTTCAAGGTCCAGGGCGTTGCGCAACTGGCCCAGCACCTCAGTTTTGCCGGTGCCGGTCATGCCTCCAAGCAATACGAAGTCACACTCGACAGTCGCTTGCTCCACGGTGTCCAACAGAAAGGTACGCATGGCCTTGTAGCCACCGCCGACACGGGGATAGTCGATGCCCGCCTCGGTCTTCAACCACTGCTGCACAATCTGCGAACGCAGCCCGCCGCGAAAGCAGTACAGGTAACCGCCAGGATTGGCTTGGGCGAACCGCGCCCACTGCTCGATACGATCTGCCTTGATCGCCCCCGACACCAGTTCATGCCCGAGCACGATGGCGGCTTGCTGACCCTGCTGCTTATAGCAGGTCCCGACCCGCTGGCGTTCGTCGTCGGTCATCAGCGGCAGGTTGATCACCCCGGGAAACGCGCCCTTGGTGAACTCGATCGGTGCACGGGTATCCATCATCGGCCGATCGTTGAGGAAGATGTCGCGGTAGTCGGTGATATCAATTGCCATCAGAACACCTCTACCGCGTAAGTCTGTCGCTCAACCAGTTCGCCGATCGGCTCAAGGCTCAGGCCCAGTTCGGCGGCCACCGTGTGGAATTCGGCGTCGCCGTCCGGGGTGACGGCGATCAGCAGGCCACCGCTGGTCTGCGGGTCACACAGCACGCGTTTGTGCAGTTCCTGCAGGCGCCCGAGCTTGCTCGAATAGCTGTCGAAGTTGCGCAAGGTGCCACCGGGCATGCAGCCCTGGTCCAGGTAGTCCTCGATCCCCGCCAGGCGCGGGACCTTCTGGTATTCGATACGCGCAGTAAGCCCACTGCCGTCAGCCATTTCCACCAGATGGCCCAACAGGCCGAAGCCGGTGACATCCGTCATGGCCGTCACGCCCGGCAATTTGCCGAAACGGCTACCGGGCTTATTGAGCGTGCACATCCAGTCGCGGGCCAGACCGATATCCGCCTCGCGCAATTTGCCCTTTTTTTCGGCAGTGGTGAGGATGCCAATGCCCAGCGGTTTGGTCAGGTACAACTTGCAGCCGGCGGTGGCCGTGTCGTTACGTTTCATATGGCGCTTTTGCACGATGCCGGTCACGGCCAAGCCGAAGATCGGCTCCGGCGCGTCGATGGAGTGCCCGCCCGCCAGCGGGATACCAGCGGCGTCGCACACCGAGCGGCCGCCACGGATGACTTCGCGAGCCACTTCGGGTGCCAGTACATTCACCGGCCAGCCCAGTATGGCGATGGCCATCAACGGATCACCGCCCATGGCATAGATGTCGCTGATCGCGTTGGTGGCGGCAATACGGCCGAAGTCGAACGGATCATCGACAATCGGCATGAAAAAATCGGTGGTGGAGACCACACCACGCTCGTCGTCAATGGCGTACACCGCCGCATCGTCACGCGAGGCGTTGCCCACCCACAGGTTGGGGTCGAGGTTCTGTGCGCCGCTGCCGGCGAGGATCACTTCCAGCACCTGGGGCGAAATCTTGCAGCCGCAACCCGCGCCGTGGCTGTACTGGGTGAGGCGAATCGGCTCGTTCATGGTGGACCTCAAGGTAACAAGTGGGCGGATTCTATCAGACGAAAAAAAGCCGGCTGGGCTCTTTAGAGCGCAGCCGGCCTTTGGGTTTCAGCCGTTATTGCCGGGCAGCGAGCAATCGCTTGTGGCGGTTACGCCGCGCGATATTCAGGCATTCGATCACCGCGGAGAACGCCATGGCCGCGTACACATAGCCTTTTGGCACGTGAGCGCCGAAGCCTTCGGCAATCAACGTCATACCGATCATGATCAAGAAGCCCAGGGCCAACATCACCACAGTCGGGTTGTCGTTGATGAACTTGGCCAGCGGTTCAGCCGCCACCAGCATCACGATCACCGAGGTCACCACGGCAATGATCATGATCGGCAGGTGCTCGGTCATGCCCACGGCAGTGATGATGCTGTCGATGGAGAACACCAGGTCGAGCAACAAGATCTGGCCAATCGCCGCAGCAAAGCCGATAGACACAACAGCACCGGTGCTGGCCTTCTCCTCAGGTTCCGGGTCCATGCTGTGATGGATTTCGGTCGTGGCCTTCCACACCAGGAACAGACCACCGGCGATCAGGATCATGTCTTTCCACGAAAACGCCTGGCCGAATATTTCGAACACCGGCGCCGTCAATTGCACGATAAACGCGATGGTGCTCAACAGGCCCAAGCGCAATACCAACGCCATGCTGATACCGATGCGCCGCGCCTTGGCCCGGTGCTTCTCCGGCAATTTGTTGGTGAGGATCGAGATAAAGATCAGGTTATCAATGCCCAGCACGATTTCCATGACGATCAAAGTGGCCAGTGCGACCCAGGCAGTGGGGCTGGCGGCCAGTTGTAAAAGGTAATCCATAGGTCAGTCCTGACGTGGTGATGCTGGGGGAGTTAGGTTTCTTTGCTATCGGAATCAGAAGCTTTTTCTTCATCTTTTTCTTGTTTGCCAGGCTTTATCAAGCCCTGGGTCGCCTCACTCAGCGCCTGTTCGGCGGCCTTGTGGGTGTCATCAATCGCTTGCTTGGCAGATTCGGTGGCTTTGCCCATCACTTGCTGCGCGCTCTTTTCAACCTGATCACAGCCGCTGACCATCACCAATGAAAGCGCAAGCAACGATGCCGCGCCCAGGGAATTGAGTTTCATGATGTATTCCTCGTTAGAACCATTGGGTCCAAATAGTGGCCCCTCGATAGCGAGGCATTCTATGCAGATGAATACTTCAGAAAAATTCGTATTTTCCTCGCGTATACTTCGATTTTTACGAAGTGTAGGCCATCATGCTGAATTATCGACAACTGCACTACTTCTGGGTGGTGGCCAAGACCGGCAGCATCGTGCGCGCCTGCGAGCAATTGAACCTCACCCCCCAGACTATCAGCGGGCAGATCAGCCTGCTGGAGCAAACCTTCGGTATCGCGTTGTTTCAGCGAGTCGGCCGCCAGTTGGAACTCACCGAAGCCGGGCGACAGGCCCTGCCCTACGCCGAACAGATGTTCCAGACAGGCAATGAACTGGAGGCCATGTTGCGCGCCCAGCCCGATGAGCAGCAGATCCTGTTTCGGGTCGGGGTGGCGGACGTGGTGCCAAAATCCATCGTCTATCGGCTGATTGCTCCGACCATGGAGTTAAGCGAATCAATCCGCATCACTTGCCGTGAGGACAAACTCGAACGCTTATTGGCCGATCTGGCGATCCAACGCCTGGACCTGGTGATCTCCGACAGCCCCATGCCCACACACCTGGACATCAAGGGCTACAGCCAAAAACTGGGGGAATGCGGCATCAGTTTTTTCGCCACCCAGGCATTGGCTGACAGGTACGCTGGCGATTTCCCGCAATGTTTGCAGGGCGCACCGCTATTAATCCCAGGCGCGGAGACCGTGGTGCGTAGCCGTTTGCAGCGTTGGTTCGCCGAGCAGCAGATTCAACCGAAGATCATCGGCGAGTTCGACGACAGCGCCTTAATGCAGGCATTTGGTCAATCCGGCAGCGGGATTTTCATCGCCCCCAGCGTGATCGCCGAGGAAGTGGCGCGCCAGTACGGCGTAGCGCTGATCGGCCAGACCGATGCGGTCACCGAGTCGTTCTACGCGATCTCGGTGGAACGTAAGGTCAAGCACCCCGGCATCGTGGCGATTACCGAAGGTGCAAGGCGCGAGCTGTTTACCGCCCTGCCCTGACCGCTCAGGCGCTGGCGGCGACGGGTTGTTTGGCAGTCATCAGCCACAGAGCCAGCAGGATCGACACCAAAATAAACCCGGAAGCGGCAAAGCCCAGGCTGCCAAGGCCCAGGGTGTCGATCACATGCCCACCGACCATCGCCCCCAGACCAATCCCCAGATTGCCCCCGGCAATATTCAAGGACGCTGCAAACGCTGGCGCATGGGGCGCGGCCTTCATCAGCCGCACATGGCTGACCAGGAACATCGCAGCCTGGGTCACGCCCCATACGGCCATCGCCGCCGCCAGGCCAACCGTGGAGTGAATCGCCGGGACCAATGCCACCATGCCCGCGATCATAAAGCCGCAGAACACCATTGAAGCGATCAACGGGTGGCGATCCACAGCGCGCCCGCCAAGGGAGTTGCCGATCAGGCCGACTGCGCCAAAGCCCATCAGGCACCAGCCCACCAGCGTACCGTCGAACCCGGCCAGGCGCTCAAGGATGTCCGCCAGGTAGGTATAGGCGGTGAACATGCCGCTGAACACCAGGACCGATAACAGGATATGGCCCTGCATCAACGGGTTGCGCAGGATCTTGAACTGCGAGCGCAGCGTCACCTGATCGTTCTTCGGCGCTGTCACCGGCAGGTAGATGAACAGCAGCAAGGCCTTGGCCAACGCCACCACTGCGAGGACGGCAAATGCGGTGCGCCAGCCGAACATGTCAGAAATCAAGGTCCCCACGGGAATGCCGAACACCGTGGCGCAAACGATCCCGAAGCCGATTTTCTCGATAGCGCGCCCGGCGTATTCCGGGCCGACGATGTCCACCGCGGTTTCACTGGCCAAGGCCCAGAACACCGGCAAGCCCAACGCGGGGATCAAGCGAGCCAAGGCCATCACCCAGATATTCGGCGCCAGCGCCGCCACGGTATTGGCCACGGCGAACAGGATCAGGATGGTGATAAACAGGCGCTTACGCGGGAACCGTGCAAAGTACGCCGTCAGGAAAGGACCGAACGCCGCCACGGTAAAGGCGAACAACGTCACCAGCAGCCCAGCCTGAGACACGCTGACATTCAGGTCCCGGGCAATGGACGGCAACAGCCCGACGATAACGAATTCTGTGGTCAGCACGGTAAAGCCGGCGGCCGACAGCAGCAGGATGGGAAACAGCATGAAAACTCCAGAAACGACGACATCAACGACAGCCCGAAGGGCCCGCTGACGGAGAGGAAAGATGAGAGGAGAGAATCTTAACAGAGTATGTCTGGATTTGGCGAAAGCCCACAGTCGCGGGTGACGCAATGACGCACCGCCAGGGACGTCGACAACAGCATGCTAGACTTCGCGACCCGCGTCCTACAGCCCTTTCTGCATGCGCCGCTGTGCCTTCAAAAAATAGAGACAAGTGTTTATGACTGCTGCTCCTTCCCTCCTGCAACGACTGGCGCGTGTCAGCCTGGTTACGCAAATTATCCTCGGCCTGGTTGCCGGCATTCTCTTGGCGCTGCTTGCTCCCGAGGCGGCCAAGGCCAGCGGGTTTATCGGCAAGGTATTTGTCGCCGCACTCAAGGGCGTGGCGCCAATCCTGGTGTTTGTGCTGGTGATGGCGTCGATCGCCAACCATAAACATGGCCAGCAAACCCATATCAAGCCGATCCTGTTCCTGTACCTGCTAGGCACCTTTGCCGCCGCCGTGGTCGCCGTGATTGCCAGCGCGTTATTTCCCTCGACGCTGGTGCTCGCCACCCATGACGCCAGCGTCAGCGCCCCCGGCGGTATCGGCGAGGTCCTGCAAAGCCTGCTGCTCAGCGTGGTGGATAACCCCGTCAGCGCCCTGATGAATGCCAACTTTATCGGCATTCTGGCCTGGGCCATCGGTATGGGCATTGCCATTCGCCATGCCAGCGAAACCACCCGGATGGTGCTCGACGACCTGTCCAACGGCGTGACGCTGATCGTGCGCGTGGTCATCCGCTTTGCGCCCCTGGGCATCTTCGGCCTGGTCGCCTCGACCCTCGCCACCTCCGGCTTTGGTGCACTGCTCGGCTACGCCCACCTGCTGGTGGTGCTGATCGGCTGCATGCTGTTCGTGGCGCTGGTGGTCAACCCGGCCATCGTGTTCTGGACGCTGCGTCGCAACCCCTACCCACTGGTGCTGATGTGCCTGCGCGAAAGCGGCATCACCGCATTTTTCACCCGCAGCTCGGCGGCAAACATCCCGGTGAACCTGGCGTTGAGCAAGCGCCTGGGCCTGCATGAAGACACCTACTCGGTGTCGATCCCGCTGGGCGCCACCATCAATATGGCCGGTGCCGCGATCACCATCACCGTGCTGACCCTGGCGGCCGTGCACACCTTGGGCATCGCCGTGGACCTGCCCACTGCCGTGCTGCTCAGCGTGGTCGCGGCCATCTGCGCGTGCGGTGCTTCAGGAGTGGCCGGTGGTTCACTGCTGTTGATTCCCCTGGCGTGCAGCCTGTTTGGGATTCCCAGCGAGATCGCCATGCAGGTGGTGGCGGTAGGCTTCATCATCGGTGTGCTACAAGATTCGGCCGAAACGGCGCTGAACTCGTCCACCGATGTGCTGTTTACCGCGGCGGCCTGCCTGGGCAAAGAAGAACAGACAGCCTGAACCCTATGCAATAAGCCCGTCTCTCGCGAGCCGGGCTTTCTTAGGTGCCTGAACTTACATTCTCTCAAGTGGCAGCGTTTTGGACCTCAAAGCCATCAAGCGGCGTGCCATATCGCTTGTTGGTTTTGTAGTCATATCGGTACCATTTTTCGGTGACCGGATCCTGTTGAGCGATGACATTCACCTCACCGGTACCACCCTCGGTGCCAGCAACAATGTCCTTTGGTTTGCCCTGATAAACCCGGTCAACACTGCGATTAGTTGAAATGATCTTCCAGGAAAAAGTCCCTTTGCCCAATGCTGAAATGTGCAGAGGCAAGCCTCTGGTCACGATGGCCTTGCCCCCTGCAAATGGGTTGGCGGCGCTGAGCAACCCCCGAGCCAGTCTGCCCGCCTTTCCACCGACCGAACCACCTACTTTCACCACCTTCGAGATTCTATTGAGTGCTCCCACACCGCCCACTACAAAACCGAATATGTCGAACGCCAGGAAAATGAGCCCCTGACCGATCTTCCCCTTTTGGAAACTGTCGATGGCCGACGCAAAAGGTATCAACGCACGGGTCACGGCCTGAATCTGTTCGAACACCGTCACTTCAGTATCGAAGGTTGTGACCCCGCGAGCGGCTTCGATCAAGTTTTCACGTTCACTGCGCGTGAACATTTGATTAGCGACTGTATCCGCAATGTACTGCGTTCTAGGGGAGTTGAACGTTGGTACAGGCGATGAAGAATCACGCTTCGCTCGCCGCTTGGCCTTGTCCTCTGTACCCTCGGCTTGAACTTCAGTAATCATTACGTTGGACTTAGATTCGAATGCCCCTGTTGATAACGGTAAACCCTGCCATGTACCTAACCCCGTTTTCACCCCCTCCGCCAGGTCCTCTTGTAAACGGAGGGTACCCTCTTGGGTACTGACCTCGTAGACTCTCTTCTTGCCCTTGTAGGTCGTTTCTATCAGCACAGATTTGCCATTAGGTTCATCGGCTTCAGAGGTATAAAAATCCAGAGTTTCGCCATGAAGTGTCGTAGTCCGGGTGAACGCTTCCTTGGTGTAGAACTTCAACTCACCGTTTTCCAGCGCCGCCCTATCGTCCGCGGGCAATGTCGATATCAGTTGTCTGACAGAAACGTCCAACGCCCCCTTGAACCCGTCTGCAAAGTCAGTAACGTTTTTCTCAAACAGTTCATTAACCGGAGGCAGTGAACGAAGTGTATGAGATAACGACCCAACATTGATGGAGGGATCATTGGATTCCCATACGGTGTGCTGCTGGGGATTCAGATAGATATCCAGTATCGAATACGGGCCTTTCAAGTCCCGTTCTGCTACCGAAGGCATCAGGAATTTTTTCTCGAGATCGATGTTCCCAAGCGTTTTCGACAAATGCTCTTTCAGCAGGCTGAGCGCCAACTCCTTGCGGCTGGGAACAGAGGCACGCTGCGCCTGTGAGGCGTTCATCAGGGTATCGAAACGTTCATTGGCTAGGACGCCAGCACGTTCAACCTCGTCATCCGTGTAGTTGTTATCCGATCGCTTTGCAATGGCGCCATCCGCCACCGCCCAATGAATCAAGCCCTCCCGCCCTGCCTGCGCCTCAACTTCCTTTTCCGCCGCAGTAATGGGTTTGAGATCCTCGTTCAGCAACTGCTCATAGGTTTTGGCCACGGCCAGGCCCGGTGCGCGCATCTCGGCTTTGGCGACGATGGATTTCAGGCTGACCCAAGCGGGCGAACCGTAGGTCACACTATCCGGTATATCGTTGACCAGCAGCTCTGGGGCGTGGTGCGACAATAGCAGGTAGGCCGCAACCGGCGCGTTATCGCCATACGTCTTGCGCAGATGCTCGGTCAACCCCTTGACGACTGAAGACAGCGGTTTCCCCCAATTTTCGCGCGCCGACAGATCATAGCCGGCCACCTTGTTCTTTTCGTGAGGCTTCAACAGAGCATGATAGTCAAGGCCTATCTGGAGAGCCGAAAGCGCCCAGTCATCGCCGCTGCCCGTCCCTTCAAATTCGTTACGCAGGGCTTCACCCAGGGCTTTTGCAGCAGGGCTGTTCAGGAGATGCAAGGCAGCTTGGCGCGGGTTCTTCAGTTCATCTTCAGTCCATTTCACGGTTTGAGTCAGGTAACCAAAGGCATCCTGGCTCAGTTTCAATTTGTCGAACCCGGGCACTTTTAATGAGTTATAGGCAACGGCGTTGTAGATGTCCTGTTGCATCTGCGCATCAAGAGGGACGGGCCACGATAACCCACCACCGAAATCACCATGACGTTGCCGGGGCTCCACAGAACGGAACAGCTCCCTACACAGGTTATCAAGTTCGTCTTCATTGGCCGGGTGCTCCCAGCCATTGCCGGTCATGAACTGCAACAGGTTTACGGACTTGCCGGCCATTGGCTGATTATTCAGGTGAAAGCCAGAGTCAGGATCCAGCCTGATCTGTTGCGATTGCAGAAAGGACTGCAATCCTGCATCAACATCGTATGAAGGCGGATTCGGCACATTGAGATAGCGGTAAGCATGCAAACTCGCCTGTTCCTTCAGATAATCCGGTGCATCCACCAAAGCGTTGACCAGGGTCTCTCTGAAGATGAGCAAATCTCGCTTGCTGCCAAGCTGAGCTTTTTGAGCCACCAACGCCGCTTCAGATCGCTCGTTACCTACGCCAACCGTCGCAAATGCGTTGCTCCTGCGCACCTCTTGAGAACGTTGTCGGTCTTTGGTCGTGTCGTTATGAATTTCTTCTCCATAGAATTGAGCGACCTGGGTGAGAGGCACGCTGTCGGCGTACAGGGCCGAATGGGTGATTCCGTTGGGCGCGTAGGCACTGGCGGCAGCCAGAATGGGGCCCGCGAAAGTCGCCCAGGCAGAATTGTCCTTCAAGGTGAAACGTGTACGCCCGCGACTGTTGCGTGCACTCAGAGAACCATACTCTGGGAGGAGTTCGATGCTGGAGGGGTCGTACCCTTCCTTCTGGAGCCACGCCAAGAAGTCTCTGTCTTCAAGTGCACTGCGCAACTGTGATCGCCATTGGCCAAACGTTGAGTCGGGCGCAATGTTCGAGATGACAGTCGCTTCACCGGGGAAGCGCTTTTCAAGCGCCTCGCCATACTGAGTCGCCAGCTCACTGTTGCCTTTATCGCGCTCTGACCGCAAAGGCTCAACGTCATTGCTCGGCACTTCGCGCCGAGTTCGAGACATCGCCGTTGTGTTGGGTACACCGGGCATCGAACCGGAATGAAAGCTTCCAGTGCTCATGGGGAAGGAGGATATGTTCACGTTGGTAGGCTCCAAGGCTTTCACAAGTAAGGCTGATCGAAATCCTTTATTGCGTTTCCCCATGCATTCGGTTGCATCGACTTATGTAACAAAGCAAACAGCAGGCATAAAAAAGCCCGGAGGGTCATTCAAGAACCGCCCCGGGCTGGTGGTGCAGGCTTGGGCTTAGAACGCGCCCATGTAATCTCGCTTGCCTACTTCTACACCGTTGTGACGCAGCAAAGCGTAAGCAGTGGTGACGTGGAAGAAAAACTGCGGCAGGCCGTAGGTCAGCAGGTAGGACTGGCCGCTGAAGCGCTTCTCTTTCGGCGTGCCTGGGCGAGTGATGATCTCGATGCCTTCCTTGCCGTCGACTTGCTCAGGCTTGATGGTGTCGACAAACGCCAGGACCTTGGCGATCAGTGCTTGCAGGTCGGCGAAGGTCACTTCGGTATCTTCATATTTCGGTACTTCGATCTCGGCCAGGCGCGCGGAAACGCCTTTGGCGAAGTCGACAGCGATCTGCACCTGGCGCACCAGTTGGAACATATCGGGGAACAGACGCGCTTGCAGCAGTGCATTCGGCTCAATGTTTTTGGCGGTGGCGTGGGCTTCGGCTTTGTTCAGCACATCACTCAGGGCGGTGAGCATTTGCTTGAAGACCGGGATGGAGGCGGCGTACAGGGAAATAGTCATGACAGTCTCGCGGTAATGGCAGGGTTGGAACCAGCCGCGATTATAGACCCGCCAGCGCTGCTAGCAGCTTGTCTTTTATTTTTTCAGGATTAGGCTAGTGGGCTCACTGCATAGGGAAAGCGCGATGACCGCCGAGCACGACACCGACACCCCTGAGCCGCGCCTGAACAGCACGGAAATCCGCATCCTGGGCTGCCTGATCGAAAAACAGGCAACCAACCCGGAAACCTACCCCCTGACCCTCAACGCCCTGGTGCTGGCCTGCAACCAGAAGACCAGCCGCGAACCGGTGACGAACCTTAGCCAAGGCCAGGTCGGCCAGAGCCTGCGTGTGCTGGAAGGCCAAGGCTTTACCCGCCTGGTCATGGGCAGCCGTGCCGATCGCTGGGAACATCGGGTGGACAAGGCACTGGAGCTGGTACCGGCACAAGTCATCCTGATCGGGCTGCTGTTCCTGCGTGGGCCGCAAACCGTCAACGAACTGCTGACCCGCAGCGGGCGCATGCATGATTTTGAAGATGCCGAGCAGGTGGTGCACCAGCTGGAACGCTTGATCGCACGGGGTTTGGCGCTGCTGGTGCCGCGTCAGGCGGGGCAGCGCGAGGACCGTTATACCCATGCGCTGGGAGATCCGGCGGATATCGAGGTGATACTGGCGGCGCGCGGAAATCCGGTGGAACGTGGAACCGGGGTTTCTGTGGATCGTATTGAAGAGCTGGAAGCGCGAATTGCGGCGCTGGAAGAGCGCTTGGCGCAGTTGGAACAGGCCTAACGCGATCTAAATGTGGGAGCGGCGGTGCGACGATTTACTTGCTCGCTCCCACATTGGCCCCTGACAAGACTTCAGCCTCGGGCAAAGGCCACTGCCGCCTCAAACTGCTCCTGCGTCGGCCGCACACCGGTGTAGAGCACAAACTGCTCCAACGCCTGGATCGCGATCACTTCCAATCCGGTAATCACCCGCTTGCCTTTAGCACGTCCACGTACGATCAGCGGCGTTTCGGCGGGGATCGCCACTACATCGAAGACAGTGTCCGCAGCATCGATGGCACCCGCTTCAAACGCCAACTCATTCGCCTGCGCCCCACCGGTCATGCCGATCGGCGTCACGTTGACCAACATCTGCGGGCGCAAGCCACCCAGTTCCGCCTGCCATTCAAACCCCAGGCTCTGCGCCAACGCCCGGCCCGCCGCTTCGTTGCGCGCCACAACCACGCCGTTGGCGTAACCACCGTCGCGCAAGGCACTGGCCACGGCCTTGGCCATACCGCCGCTGCCACGCAGGGCAAATGAATAGTCTTTCGGCACTTCGTGCTTTTTCAGCAGTTGCTCAATGGCAATGTAGTCGGTGTTATAGGCCTTGAGATGACCAGCCGTGTTGACGATGGTATTGAGGGAGGCGATGGCCTTGACCGAGTCGTCCAGCTCATCAACCAGAGCGATGCTGGCCTCCTTGAACGGCATGGACACGCCGCAACCACGAATGCCCAATGCCCGAATACCGCCGATCGCGCCGGGTAAATCCTGGCTGCTGAAAGCTTTATAGTAGAAGTTCAACCCCAACTGTTCGTACAGATGGTTGTGAAACCGCAAGCCAAAATTCCCGGGGCGCGCCGACAATGACATGCACAGTTGGGTGTCCTTGTTGGGGTGCATCTGCATGGGTAACTCCTTGAAGGAAGCAAATCGGTACAGACCTTACACAACCTTTACCTATCGGCCGTGCTGTTTTTCAGAAATACGTTGTCTTAAAAGTATCCCCGCGACAATCCTTGAGTCTATCGATCGCAGACCACAAGCGCAGGGGCTAACCGAGGAATGACCATGATTCGTAAAATCCCCAAAATCGCCTTGCTTATTGGCGCGCTCGCTATGGCAGGCCAAGCCTCCGCCCACGGTGGTGGTTGGGGTGGCCCGGCCGTATTGGGTGCTTTAGTCGGCGCAGCTGTCGTTGGCTCTGTGGTTGCAAGCCAATCGCAGCCGGTTTATGTGCAGCAACCGGTGTATGTCCAACCGCAACCGGTCTATGCCGCGCCTCCACCGGTCTACTACGCACCGCCGCCCCCGGTGTATGTGCAACAACAGGTTTATTACCGCCCGGCGCCGGTCTACTACGGCCCACCGCGCGGTTATTACGGCCCTCCCCACGGCTACTACGGCCGCGGCTGGTAACGCTGAATCGACATGATCGGTACAGGCCTCGCCCACACGCGGGGCCTTTTTTTGCCTGAAAAGTCCGAATTCGTCCTGCCAAGGTCGCTGTGAGGACAATGCCAGGGCGGGAATCCCACATCATGAAGGTCGAATGTCTACTTGCTAGACCGAGGCTCGTACTGTCATGTTTGTGTCACGAAACAGTCTCACTATCGACCCAGTCCACTCAATAACAATTAAGGACGATTGACCATGCCCACGCAAAACCCGCACCGCACCGCTGGCCTGTGTACGTCCAGCAAGGTCTACAGCGCCCTGACCGAACTCAAGCACCTCGAAGGCCACCGCAGCGCGAAATTCCTGGCGTTACTGGCGGAAAACCTGGTGCGCAAAGGCCTGCTCAGTGAACAGGAAGTAGTGATCATGCTGGATCAAGTCGTGGATTGACGCCTGGCGTTGATGTCGACTATCGAGACAGGTGATTTTTCCTCAGAACCTGCAGCCCGTAAGGTGATCTCCATAGCAATTGGAGGTACTTATTATGGCCACTGTTCAGATCATGTCGGTAATCGGCAGCGCGGTCCCCGCCCCTCTCCGGGAGCTTGGGTTGCTGGCCTGTTGGTATTTGGTCCGTGATGGCGAGCCCATCAGCGGCCCGCTCACGTCGTTATCCGCCGCAGAAAAACAGCTGCAACAAACGTCGAACTTCAAGCTTCACGCCTGAGTCTTGCGTGCATTACCACCAGAAAATCAAACGTGGCATCGCCAAAGCTGAACCCCTGGGATGGGATAAACGCGTGACTGAACGGCACTGCATTTAGATCTGGATCAATAAACTTCCGTGGAAGCTCGGCTACCTTCGCGACCTTTTGCGATCCGAACCCATGCCTCCCATCCTCGCCCCCGAACTGCTCGCCCCCGCCGGCACCCTGAAAAACATGCGCTACGCCTTTGCCTACGGCGCCGATGCGGTGTACGCGGGCCAGCCGCGCTACAGCCTGCGAGTGCGCAATAACGAGTTCGACCACGCCAACCTGGCGCTCGGTATCCAGGAAGCTCATATACTGGGCAAGCGCTTCTACGTGGTGGTGAACATCGCGCCGCACAACGCCAAGCTGAAAACCTTCCTAAAGGACTTGGCCCCGGTGATCGCCATGAACCCGGACGCACTGATCATGTCCGACCCCGGGCTGATCATGCTGGTGCGCCGGCACTTCCCGCAGATGCCCATTCACTTGTCGGTGCAGGCCAACACGGTGAACTGGGCCAGTGTGGAGTTCTGGCAGCAGCAAGGGATTTGCCGGGTAATTCTGTCTCGGGAACTGTCGCTGGAAGAGATCGGTGAAATCCGCCAGCAAGTGCCGACCATGGAGCTGGAAGTGTTTGTACACGGCGCCTTGTGCATGGCCTATTCCGGGCGCTGTTTGCTGTCCGGCTATATGAACAAACGCGACGCCAACCAAGGCAGTTGCACCAATGCCTGCCGCTGGAAATACCAGGCCACGCCGGCGGTGGAAAACGCCACTGGTGATATCGTTCAGGAATATCAGCCGGAGCCAACCCTGGGGATCGGCACGCCGACCGACCAGGTATTCCTGTTGCAGGAAGCCAACCGCCCCGACGAACAAATGCCCGCCTTCGAGGACGAACACGGCACCTACATCATGAACGCCAAGGACCTGCGCGCAGTACAGCATGTGGAACGTTTGGCTCACATGGGCGTGCATTCGCTGAAGATTGAAGGCCGCACCAAATCCCACTTCTACTGCGCTCGCACCACCCAGGTGTATCGCCAGGCAATCGATGATGCGGTGGCCGGTCGCGCCTTTGACCGCAACTTGATGACCGACCTGGAATCCCTCGCCCAGCGCGGTTACACCGAAGGTTTCCTGCGCCGCCACGTGCACGACGAATACCAGAACTACCAGAACGGCAGCTCGGTGTCGGAACGTCAGCAGTTCGTGGGGGAGCTGACCGGCGAACGCCGAGGCGAGTTGGCCGAGGTCAAAGTGAAGAACCGCTTTGTCGTAGGCAATCACCTGGAATTGATGACGCCCGCCGGCAACTTCCACTTTGATCTGGCCACATTGCACAACGCCAAGGGCAAAGCCATCGAGGTCGCGCCGGGGGATGGGCACACGGTGTATGTGCCGCTCCCGGCCGAGATGGACCTGCGGTTTGGTTTGCTGATGCGCGATCTTTAACGGGTCGCCATGCAGAAACGGCGAATCGCTTCGCACGCCTGCCGCAACGATTCGTCATCCAGGGCATAGGCAATGCGCAGGTACGGCGCCAACCCGAATGCGCTGCCATGCACCACAGCCACGCTGGCTTCCTCAAGCAAGGCGTGCGCCACGTCTTCATCGGTTTGCAGCAGCTTGCCGGCGGGCGTGGTGCGCCCCAGCAAACCGGCGCAGGAGGCAAAGGCGTAAAACGCGCCGGACGGGTTCGTGCACGCCAACCCCGGCGTGGTATTCAGGAAGGCCACGACCCAGTCGCGACGTTTCTCGAACACGGCCCGTGACGCTCGGACAAACGCCTGCGGCCCGGTCAGTGCCGCAATGGCAGCCTGTTGCGAAATCGCACTGGCGCCTGATGTCTGCTGGCCCTGGAGCTTTTCCATGGCCTCCAGCAGCCAGCGTGGCCCGGTGGCAAAACCGATGCGCCAGCCGGTCATGGCGTAAGCTTTGGACACACCGTTCATGGTCAACACGCGCGGCGCCAACCGAGGATCTACTTGCGCCAGGGTATGGAAGGTTTGCCCGTCGAACAGCAAGTGTTCGTAGATATCGTCCGCCAACACCAGCACGTGGGGATGCTCCAACAGCACGTTGGCCAGGGCGCGCAGTTCCTGCTGGCTGTACACGGCACCAGTGGGGTTGGACGGCGAGTTGAGGATCAACCAGCGCGTGTTGGGGTTAATTGCCTGGTCCAAGGCGGCGGGCGTCAACTTGAAACCGTCCTCGGCGCGGCACAGCAAAATCCTTGAGGTACCACCGCACAACTCGACCATTTCCGGGTAGCTGACCCAGTACGGCGCGGGCACGATCACTTCGTCACCGTCATTCAACGTCGCCGCCAGCGCGTTGTAGATCACATGCTTGCCGCCGCTGCTGACAAGGGTGTCTTGCCAGGTGACATCCAGGCCGTTTTCACGGCGAAACTTCTCGGCCACGGCTTCACGCAAGGCACGAACCCCGGCAACTTGGGTGTAGCGCGTGTGACCGTTGCGGATCGCGTCGATACCCGCTTGGCGGATATGTTCCGGGGTGTCGAAATCCGGCTCACCCGCGCATAGAGAGATGATTTTCGCGCCTTCGGCACGGCGTGCGGCCACGCGGTCGATGATGCGGTAGGTGGCGGAGGGTTGCGCCTGGGCCAGGCGCTTATTCAGTCGTTCGAGGTTCATGAACCCTTCCTTTGCAACGTGTGATAGCCCAGGGATTCGCGGGCCTGTTTGAGGGTTTTGCCGCCCTCGATCTGCGCGCGTATTTGCGCCTCCACCGCCTCAATCTGCCGCGCCACGCTCGCCACTTCGGCGGCACGGGCACGAGGCACCACCAACACGCCATTGGCGTCAGCGACCACAATGTCACGGGCGCATACCCGGGCACCGCTGATCGCCACCGGCTGGTTCACCGACAGCACTTCCACGCGGTCCTTGCCGGTGCGCATGTAACGGCCTTTGGTAAACAACGGATACCCATCGCCGAGGGCTTTGCTGACGTCACGGCACACGCCATCGATCACAGTAGCGGCGATCCCGCGAGTTCCCGAGTATTGGGTCATGATGTCGCCCCATACGGTGCAATCGGTGCGACCGGCGTTGGCGATGACCACCACATCACCCGGCAACACGTCATCGATAAAATCGCCCACCGACCCCGGCGGCATGCCGGCAGGCGCGTACTGCACGGTAAATGCGGGGCCCACCACGGCGCCACGGTAATTATCCAGCGGCGCGATACCCAGGCATTGGCCGGGGATGCCCAGCTTGTCCATGGCATCCGAGACGCCGGGAGTGTCCAGCCCTTCGAACAGGGCGACGAGTTGCTGGTCTTCGGCGCTCATCGGGCTGGCTCCACACGGATGGCTTCGAATTGGCTGTCGTGCATCACATCGGCAACCGAGCGGCCACTGCGCACGGCGTCGACCATCCCAGCCTCACGAGCAGCGATGCGTTCGCCGAGGTCCAGCACCTGCTCGATCACAGCCGCCGAGATGAATACGCTGCCGCAGCGGTCGGCGATGACGAAGTCGTCTTCCGACACATCGACTCCCCCCACGCTGATGGTCACGCCGGAATCGACCTGCACCACGCGGTTACGCGCGCTGATCATGGTCACGCCACGGCCGTACACCGGATAACCGATGGAAGCGCTGCCGTCGATATCCCGGCTGAAACCGTCGATCACCGAACCGCGAATTTTCTTGGCCACCGCGGCGTTGGCGATGATGTCGCCCCAACACGAGATACCCTCGATGCCCCCGGCGATGACCAGCACGCGGTCATTCGTGGTGATCGCATCGATCACCGGGGAAATCAGGTGCACGGTGGGCGTGGTATCGGTCTTGGGTGCCAACTTGACCGTGCTGGCGCGGCCCACCACCTTGGGGCAGTCCCACAACGGGCGAATGCCCACGACGGCGCCAGGCAGTTGCAGAAAATCCAGCGCGTCGGAGACTGTGTTGGTGTCGAGTTCAGCCAGGCGCTGAAGCGGGTCGGGAAGTGGCATTGAGATGAGCCCCTGTTGTGGTTGGGGCTCAAGTCTCACTGAGGGGCTGTGATAGGTATATTCGTATTAACGTTAGGCAAACATACGCTCAAGCTATGGCTAATCAGATTCTGAACTGTCCGACCAATTGCCCCAACCGCTGACCCAGGTCCGCCAGGCTGCGGGAGGTCTGGGCACCCAATTGGGTTTCATCGGCCACGCTGTCCACCGCCACGGCGATCTGATGCACGCTGCGGTTGATCTCTTCGGCCACGGCGGTCTGCTCCTCGGCGGCGCTGGCAATCTGCGCGTTCATCGCGTTAATGGTCCCGATCAACTGGGCCATGGTATCCAGCGACGCCCCGGCTTCGTTGGCCTGGGCCGAGGTGCCATCGCCGGCATCGCTGGAACGGCGCATCGCATCCACGGCGGCTTCGGTGCCTTTTTGCAGACGGTCGATCATGCCTTGGATTTCCTGAGTGCTGGTCTGGGTACGGCTGGCCAGGGCGCGCACTTCGTCGGCGACCACGGCAAAACCACGCCCGGCCTCCCCTGCCCGCGCGGCTTCAATCGCCGCGTTGAGCGCCAGCAGGTTGGTTTGTTCGGCGATGGAGCGGATCACACTGAGTACGCTGACAATCGACGATACATCCTGCTGCAAGCTGTCGAGGGACACGCCGCTGTTGCGGATATCGTTCACCAGTGCATGAATCTGCGCGATGCTGCCGTCCACCACACGTTTGGCGGCTTGGCCTTCGGCGTCGGTCTGTTGCGCGGCGACGGCGGCGCCCTGGGCACTGCGCGCCACTTCATGGGCGGCGGACGACATCTGGTTGATCGCGGTGGCCACCTGGTCGGTTTCATGGCGCTGGCGCTCCATGGCCAGCTCGGAACGCTGGGCCTGATCGGACACCTGGCTGACCAGACCTGTGAGTTGGGTCGTCATCTCAGTGATCTGTCGCACCAGCCCGTGGATCTTGTCGACAAAGCGGTTGAACGCCCCGGCCAGGTCACCCAGTTCATCCTGACTGGTGATGGCCAGACGGCGGGTCAAATCACCTTCGCCGGCGGCGATGTCATCGAGGTTAGCTTTCATCAAGTTCAGTGGGCGCAGGATGGTATTGGCCACCACCATGCCGACCGCGGCAATCACCAGCAGCACCACCACGGCCACGCCGAGGATGCTCAGCAATACGCCCTCCATGCGTTTCTCAACCTTGGCTTCGACCACCGCCACCTGCGCTTCAATGCCATCCAGGTTCACCGACGTACCAATCACCATGTCCCATTTAGGCAGGTATTCGGTGTAGCCGAGCTTGGGCACCAGTTCGGTCTGCCCCGGTTGGGTCGAGCTGTATTGCAGGTAGTGGGTACCGTCCTTGCCGACCTTGACCAGGTCGCGGTTGACGTAGACCCCGTTGGGGTCACGGTTGTCTTTGAAGCTTTTGCCCACGCCGTCTGAGCTGTTGCCCTTGAACAGGCGGATGGTCTCGGAGTCGTAGCCGAAGAAATAACCGTCCTTGCCGTAGCTGGTATTGGACAGCAGCTTGACCACCTCTGCCCGAGCTGCTGTGTCGCCGGGGGCGGCGGCGTCGTACAGAGGCTTGATGGTGGTCATGGCCACTTCCACATAACTTTGCAGAGTGGCCTTGGCGTCGTTGAGCAAGCGCTGGCGGGTTTCATCCACCTCGTTGCGCGCTTGGCCTTGGAGGATCCATACCGTGGTCAGGCTGATGACCACAGCGAACAGCAACACCGGCACTACGGCGAGGGACAGGACTTTAGCCTTCAGGCTCAGACGCATGGCTTTTCTCTCTAATTAGTGACGACTTGAGAGGTTAACGGCCGATTGCGGGATATCTGTAGGCGTTGGTTGTGGCGGGGCCGATGAGTAAAGGGGACGATCAAAGGGTCATAGCGGCCAGCCAGCCAAATACTAATAAAGGAATGTTGTAGTGCAGAAAGGTCGGCACCACGGTGTCCCAGATATGGTGGTGCTGGCCGTCAATATTCAGTCCGGAGGTCGGCCCAAGGGTCGAGTCCGACGCGGGCGAACCGGCATCACCCAAGGCACCCGCCGTACCAACAATGCAAACAATGGCCAGCGGGCTGAACCCCAGTTGCACACACAACGGCACGAAAATCGCGGCGAGAATCGGCACCGTGGAAAACGACGAGCCGATGCCCATGGTGACCAGCAGCCCCACCAGCAACATCAGCAGCGCGCCCACCCCACGGCTATGGCCGATAAACGCCGCCGACGTTTCCACCAGCGAACGCACGTCGCCGGTGGCCTTGAGCACTTCGGCAAAGCCTGAGGAGGCGATCATGATAAAGCCGATCATCGCCATCATCTTCATGCCCTCGGTGAATAAGTCATCGGTCTCACGCCAGCGCACGATGCCCGACACCGAAAAAATCAGGAACCCGGCCAGGGCGCCAATGATCATCGAGTCCAACCACAGCTGAATGATGAACGCCGAGGCAATCGCCAGCCCGGCCACCAACAAGGTCAACGGGTTGTACTGCACCGTCACTTGCTCGACCCGCTCGATTTTCTCCAGGTCATACACGCGCTTTTTGCGGTAACTGATAAACACCGCCACCAGCAGGCCGACCACCATGCCCAACGCCGGCAGGCCCATGGCGTGGGTGACGTTGACCTGGCTGATATCCACCCCGCTCTTGGCCACGTTGGCCAGCAGGATCTGATTGAGGAAGATATTGCCGAAGCCCACCGGCAGGAACATGTACGGGGTGATCAGGCCGAAGGTCATGACGCAGGCGATCAGACGGCGGTCCAACTGAAGCTTGGTCAGCACATACAGCAGCGGCGGCACCAGCAGCGGGATAAACGCGATGTGGATTGGCAGGATGTTCTGCGAAGCGATCGCCACCACCCACAGCAGGCCAATCAGCAGCCATTTGACGTGGCTGCCGCCAGTGGCTTCCTGACGATCTACCAACATCAGCGCTTTGTCCGCCAGGGCGTGAGCCAGGCCGGACTTGGCAATCGCCACCGCGAAAGCGCCGAGCAATGCGTAGGACAACGCCACGGTCGCGCCACCGCCCAAGCCGCCGTTGAAAGCCTTGAGCGTGGCCTCGATGCCCAGGCCACCGGTCAAGCCGCCTACCAGGGCGCCGACGATAATGGCGATGACCACATGCACGCGGGACAGACTGAGCACCAGCATGGTGCCAACCGCGGCGATGACTGCGTTAATCATGGTTACCTCAAGACAAAAACATAAAAAACAGGCATGCCCGCGCCCGGGCGGCCATTGAGTGGCTGCCAGCGTGCAGGCTTGAAGAGGTCTTATTAGAGGGCGCGCACTTTGCAGCAGGCGGGACCGCATGTCAAAAAACGGCGCCGCTTTCGACTTTAAATTGAACGTTTGAATAAAGAACCATAAAAAGCGGCCGATAGCCTGACTCTCTGTGTTTTCAGATTAAGGATGCTCCTAGATGTCCGTCAGACAGCTCTCCATTCAATGGAAAATCACCCTGCTCGCCGGCCTATGCCTGTTGGGGATCGTGACCCTGCTAGTGGGTCTGTCGTTGTATCGCATGGAGCAGAGCTCGCAGCAGGTCAAAGCGTCCAGCATGCAAATGCTCGATGAAGCCGCCCAAGCGCGCATCGAAGCCCAAGGGGAAGTGCAGGCGCTGGGCATTCGCCAGCAATTTATGGACGCCTACCAGTATGGTCATGGGTTTTCCCGCCAAGTGCTGTTCCTTCGCGAGCAGGCGGAAAAGCGCTTTCTCGACGCCTTCGACACGCGCGAAGACCTGACCCGTCAGGTCAAGGCCGCCTTGCAGGCCAACCCGGACTTGCTCGGTTTGTCGCTGGTGTTCGAAGCCAATGCCCTGGATGGCAAGGATGAGTTGTTCGCTAACCAGGCGGAACTGGGCAGCAACGACAAAGGCCGCTTCGCCCTGTACTGGTCGCAGCCGACGCCCGGCAAAATTACCTCCATGTCGCTGCCCGAAAGCGACATGTCCGACACGAGCATCGGCCCCAGCGGTGAAAAGGCCAACGCCTGGTTCACCTGCCCACGCACCACCCTGAAACCGTGCGTGATCGAACCCTACTTTTATGTGATCGACGGGCAAAACGTGCTGATGACCAGCATCGTTTTCCCGCTGATGGTCAATGGCAAAGTCATCGCCTCGCTGTCGGTGGACATCAACCTCAACAGCCTGCAGGCCGTAAGCCAACAGGCGAGCCAGAAGCTGTATGACGGCCAGACCCAAGTCAGCATCCTCAGCGCCACCGGCTTACTCGCCGGCTACAGCCCGGACGCCAGCAAGCTCAGCCAGCGCCTGGACCGGGTCGACACGGCCAGCGGCGCGCAATTGATCAGCGCCCTGGCCAGCAGCACGCAGACCCGCAGCCTGCGCACCGACCATCAACTCAAAGTACTCGCGCCCTTCACGCCGATTCCCGGTGGCAAACCATGGGGTGTACTCCTGGATGTGCCGGAAAAAGTGCTGGTAGGTCCCGCCGAAGCACTGAAGGCAGAACTCGATGCAGATAACACCCGTGGCACGTTGCTGGAACTGAGCCTGGGCCTGTTGGCCGCCGTGGTCGGTCTGATCCTGGTGTGGTTGATGGCGCGCAGCGTGACCCGGCCGATCCTCGGTGTGGCGCGCATGCTGGAGGACATCGCCAGCGGCGAAGGCGACCTGACCCGCCGCCTGGCCTACGACAAAAAGGATGAACTGGGCCAACTGGCCAGCTGGTTCAACCGCTTCCTCGACAAGCTGCAACCCATCATTGCGCAAGTGAAACGCTCGGTGCAGGACGCCCGTGGCACCGCCGACCAATCTGCCGCGATCGCCAGTGAAACCAGTGCCGGCATGGAGCAGCAGTATCGCCAGGTCGACCAAGTGGCCACCGCCTCCCACGAGATGAGCGCCACCGCCCAGGACGTGGCCCGTAGCGCCGCCCAAGCCGCTCAAGCCGCGCGCGATGCCGACCAGGCCACACGCGAAGGCTTGACCGTGATCGACCGCACCACCACCAATATCGGGCACCTTGCAGCAGATATGAGCACGGCCATGGCCCAGGTCGAAGGCTTGGCGGCTAACAGCGAAAAAATCGGTTCGGTACTGGAAGTGATTCGCGGCATCGCCGAGCAAACCAACCTGCTGGCGCTCAACGCCGCGATCGAAGCCGCCCGCGCCGGTGAGGCCGGCCGTGGCTTTGCGGTGGTCGCCGATGAAGTGCGCAACCTGGCGCGCCGCACCCAGGAGTCGGTGGAAGAAACTCGCCTGGTGATCGAACATTTGCAAAGCGGCACTGAAGAGGTGGTCAGTTCCATGGGCAACAGCTATCGCCAGGCCCAGGGCAGTGTCGAACAGGTCGGTCAGGCCGTGACGGCCTTGCGTCAGATTGGCGATGCGGTCACGGTGATCAGCGACATGAACCTGCAAATCGCCAGCGCCGCCGAAGAGCAAAGCGCGGTGGCCGAGGAGATCAACAGCAACGTGTCGACGATTCGGGATGTGACTGAATCGCTGTCGGAGCAGGCCAATGAATCAGCGCGGGTAAGCCAGGCGTTGAACAGCCTGGCGAATCAGCAGCAGGGGTTGATGGATCAGTTTCGTGTCTGACTTGAGCTATACGTAGCAGCTGTCGAGCCCTGGCGAGGCTGCGTCGGCGGTGTATCTGACACACCGCCGACGCAGCCTCGCCAGGGCTCGACAGCTGCTACGGGGGTATTTTCAGAGCTGGCGCCGCGGTAGCTCAATCAGCACTTTCAACCCGCCCAACTCGCTCTCCTGCAACTGCAACACCCCGCCCCACACCTCGACAATATCCCGCACGATCCCCAACCCCAGGCCATGCCCATCAATCTGTTCATCCAGGCGCGTGCCACGGCTGAACACTTGGGCGCGCTGGGTTTCGGGGATGCCGGGGCCGTCGTCTTCGACGGACAATAGATAGCTCTGCAGCGTTTCGCTGACACTCAAGCGTATTTCGGCATCCGCCCATTTGCAGGCGTTGTCCAGCAGGTTGCCCAACAGCTCCAGCAAGTCCTCGCGGTCCCAGGGCAATTGCAGGCTGGGCGTGACATGGCAGCTCAAGTCCAGGTGCTCACCGTGGATCATGCTCAACGTGGCCAACAGGCCAGGCAGCTCTTTTTCACAGTTGAACAAGGCCCCCGGCAGGGTTTCGCCGGCCAGGCGGGCGCGGTTGAGTTCACGGTTGAGACGTTGCTGCACCTGCTCCAGCTGTTCACGCAACAGTTTGCTCAGTTGCGGATGATCCTTGAGCTGTTCGCTGGACGCCACACTCAACAGCACTGCCAAGGGTGTTTTCAAGGCGTGTCCCAAGTTACCCAGCGCATTGCGCGAACGCTTGAGGCTGTCTTCGGTGTGAGCCAGCAGGTGGTTGATCTGCGCCACCAGAGGCTCAAGCTCCAGCGGTACCTGGGTATCAAGTTGCGAGCGTTTGCCCTGTTGCAACTGGGCGATTTGTTCTCGGGCGGTTTCCAATGGGCGCAAGGCGCGGCGCACGGTGACCCGTTGCAGGATCAACACCAGAAGCAATGCCGCCAGCCCCAACACCAGGCCGATCTGGCGCATCAGGCGAAAGCTTTCCCGAACCGGGGTGTAGTCCTGGGCCACACTGATAGAAATCGACTGGCCGAAGCGCTTGTAGTCCGAACGTAGTATCAGCAGTTGCTGGCCTTCCGGCCCCAGCTGCAGGTTGCCTTTGAGCCCTGCCTCGGGCAGACGCGGCAGTTCCTGGTCCCAAAGCGAACGGGAACGCCAATGTGTGTCGGCAAAATCAATACGAAAATAGTGCCCGGAGAATGGCCGTAGGTAGGCAGGAGACAGGCGTTGTTCATCCAACTGCACACCGTTCGGCCCGCGCACCAGCGCTACCAGCAGGTTCTCGCTGTCGTTGCGCAACCCCGCTTCCAGGTAGCGCTGCAAACCCGCCTCGAACAACCACAAACTGGTTTGCGCCAGCACCACGCCGACGACCACCATCACGCTGATCAGCCCCAGGCTCAGTCGCCGCTGAATGGACTTCATGCCGGGACGGCACCAAATCGGTAACCCTGGCCGCGTCGGGTTTCAATCACGCTGCGGCCCAATTTGCGGCGCAGATGGTTGACGTGAACTTCCAGCACGTTGGAGTCGCGCTCGGTCTCGCCGTCGTAAAGATGCTCGGCCAGGTGGCTTTTCGAGAGGATCTGTTCGGGGTGCAACATGAAGTAGCGCAGCAGGCGGAATTCAGCGGCGGTCAGTTGGATTTCGTCGCCATCGCGCAGCACGCACTGGCGCCCTTCATCCAGGTGCAGCCCCGCGGCTTGCAAGGTGGGCTGGTTGGCCTGGCCGTGGGAGCGGCGCAGCAACGCCTGGATCCGCAGGTGCAGCTCTTCAGGGTGAAACGGCTTGCTCAGGTAATCGTCGGCTCCGGCCTTGAGCCCTTCGATGCGCTCGGCCCAGGAGTCGCGAGCGGTAAGAACCAACACCGGAGTGGCCAGGGAGGCAGCGCGCCATTGCGCCAAGACCTCCAGCCCCGGCAAACCGGGCAGGCCAAGGTCGAGGATGATCAGGTCATAGGGCTCGCTGCGGCCTTGATACACCGCATCACGCCCATCGGCCAGCCAGTCGACGGCGTAGCCCTGTCGCTGCAGGCCGGCCAACAGTTCATCGGCCAGCGGTACGTTGTCTTCCACCAGAAGCAGGCGCATCAGTCGTCTTCCTTATCTTGGAGTAACACACCGGTCGCCGCATCCAGCTTGATCTCGCGCACCACACCCTCAGTGGTCACCAGCTCAACTTCATAGGCATATTGGCCGTGTTTTTTCTCAAGCTCGGCTTCCAGCAGCCGGGAGCCGGGATACCGCGCCATGGCTTGCTGCAACAGTTGTTCCAGCGGCAGGATCACGCCCTGCTGGCGCAGCGCCAAGGCTTCATCCTGATTGAGGTCGCGGGCTGCCAGGCTTGAACAGAACGCCATGAACACCAACGCCACGCCACTGCTGGCGCGTAAATTTACCTTCATTACGTATCCTGATGATTCTTGAGAACGCGCCCTGTGAGCGCGTCCAATTCGACTTCCCACTCGATGCCGTCGGCATCTTCCAGTTCGACTTGATACAGGTACTTGCCGTAAGCCTCGTCCAGGTCGGTGTCCAGCAAGGTCGAGCCGGGATGCAACGCCAGGGCGGTGGCTTCCAATTGTTCGAAGGCAACAATAGTAACAGTGCCGGGTATTTTCAGCGGCTTGTCGGGGTCCACTGCTCGGGCCTGTGCCGCCGTGGAAGCGATGATACCGGCGGCGACCAGCGCTGTGAGGCGCTTCATGGTGAATCTCCGTTTCAGGATGTTTTTCCTACGCAGGCCACGGTACGCGTCGCAACTTAACTGAAACTGAATTGCCACCATGGCAATTTCCTATAGGCATCTTTACCTATCACCGTGCGAGTTTTCCTATACTGCCCTGCTTGCTTCAAAAGAGACCGGTATGACAGCCATCCACATCAAGTTTCCCGCCCTGACGCTCAAGGCCGGCAAACGCGCCTTTACGCGCATTCGCGAACAGGGCCTCGCGCCTGCGGATGTCGGTATTCTCCCCGGCGCGGCCGGTGGCCCCAAGGCGCTGGGCATCCAAGGCCTGGACCTCGCGCTGTTCGGCGATTGGCTGCCGCGCGCGCCACGCGAACGTGCACTGATCGGCGCGTCCATTGGCTCCTGGCGGTTTGCCAGCGCTTGCCTGCCCGACCCGGTGCAAGGCCTGCTCGATCTCGGTCGCCTGTACAACGAACAGCGCTTTGCCAAAGGCGTGACCATGGCCGAGGTCAGCCAGAGCTGCCGGCGCATGCTGGATGACCTGCTGGCCGGTCGCGATGCGCGGGTCTTGGACAACCCCGACTATCGCCTGAACATCATGGTGGTCAAGAGTCACGGCCTGCTCGCCGATGACCACCGTGGGCGGCTGGGCCTGGGCCTGTCGTCGGTGATTGCCGACAACTTGCGGGGTCGCGCGCGGCTGTCGCGACATTTTGAACGGCTGATCATCCACGACCCGCGCCAGGCACCACCGGTGCACCCGCTGAAGGATTTTCCGTCGCGCTTCCTGGACCTGGAACTGGGTAACTTGCGCCAGGCGTTGCTGGCATCCGGCTCGATTCCCATGGTGATGCAAGGCGTGCGCGACCTGCCCGGCGCAGGCAAAGGCACTTACCGCGACGGTGGCTTGCTGGATTACCACCTCGACCTGCCCTACCACGGCGACGACATCGTGCTGTATCCGCACTTCACCGACCGAGTCATCCCCGGCTGGTTCGACAAGGGCCTGCCGTGGCGGCGTAGCAATCAACAGGGCTTGCAGGATGTATTGCTGCTGGCGCCGTCGAAGGACTACCTGGCCCGTCTGCCCCACGGCAAACTGCCAGACCGCAGCGACTTCAAGCGTTTCATGGGTGATGACCCGAGCCGCAACAAGTACTGGCAAACGGCGATGAGCGAGAGCCGGCGGCTGGGGGACGAGTTTCTGGCGTTGGCGGATAACGGCCAATTGGGCGAGCACTTGCAGGCCCTTTGACGCCACGCAGTGCTCCTGCGGAGGGACGGTATGCCCGGCGAGGGATCAAGCTGTTAAACTCGCCGCCTGCCAGATACCTGACCGAGCTGAAAATACCGTGGAAATCTTCAAAGAGTTTACCTTCGAGTCCGCCCACCGCCTGCCCCACGTACCGGAAGGCCATAAATGCGGCCGCCTGCATGGGCATTCGTTCAAGGTGGCGATCCACCTGAGCGGCGACCTGGATCCCCATACCGGCTGGATTCGCGATTTCTCGGAGATCAAGGCGATTTTCAAGCCGCTCTATGAACGCCTCGACCACAACTACCTCAATGACATCCCAGGCCTGGAAAACCCGACCAGCGAAGTGCTGGCCAAGTGGATCTGGAATGAGTTGAAGCCATTGTTGCCGGAACTCAGCGCGATTCGCATCCATGAGACCTGCACCAGCGGCTGCATCTATCGCGGCGAGTAAGCCTGCGATATTAAAAAACCACCCCAGCGGTGGTTTTTTTATGCCTGACGTAGCACCCTTCCACCCGAACATTCCGCTCGGCAAACACGGAGCCTCTAATGGAAAACACCTGGTTGGCCCAGGCCAAACGCTTGCAGGCATTGGCATCCACAGGCTTGCACTTTTGCACCGATGATTTCGAGCGAGAGCGCCTTGAGGAAATCGCCGAGATTGCCCACAGCATGCTGGCGCAACTGGCGGACGTGCCGTTGGAGCGCATCACCGGGCTGGTGCCGGACTTTGCCAAGCGCTATTCAACACCGATGATTGACGTGCGCGGCGCGGTGATCGAGGGCGACCGTATTCTGCTGGTACGTGAGTTGACCGACGGCTGCTGGGCGCTGCCTGGGGGGTATGCCGATATCGGTTTGTCGGCGGCGGAAAACATCATCAAGGAGATCCGCGAGGAAGCCGGACTGACCGTCACGGCGAGGACGCTGTATAGCGTTACCCACAAGGCCAAGGGCTTGTATCGCCCGGATGTGCGGGACTTCTACAAGCTGTATTTTTTGTGTGACCGGGTGGATCAACTCGCGCCCATGGCCGGGTTCGAAACCACCGAGGTGGGCTTTTTTGCCTTGGACAACCTGCCACCGCTGTCCCGTGGGCGGACCATCGAAAGCGATCTCGAGGCAGCTTTTGCGTTTCATCGCGGTGAGATCACTCAGACGCTGTTCGACTGATCCAATTTGTATCACCGCTGCACTGCTTTCGTGCCTGACTGGGCACAAAGAACACCCCTTCCGGCAATTCGTCCCTGTTTGGCTATAAATACTGTGCACGGTGCACAGCGCCTACCGTGCGCCCGTCACTGCCGCTGATTTGGCACGCGCGGTGCAATAGGCCTGCGTCACTCACTCAGGGAGCAAGGCACATGACGCAGCAAGAACCGGGCAATGATTACCCACTCAGTGAAGTCCCCTTGCATGCGCGCAAGGGTCTGGCGTCCACCGCAATGGTGCTGCTGGGGTTTACGTTTTTTACCGCGACTATGTTTGCCGGCGGCAAGCTGGGAGTGGCGTTCAGTTTCACCGACATGCTCGGCGTCGTGGCCTTGGGTAACCTGTTGTTGGGCATATACGCCGCAGGCTTGGGTTACATCGCCTTCAAGAGCGGCCTGAACTCGGTATTGATGGGCCGCTTCTGCTTTGGCGAAGTTGGCAGCAAGCTCAGTGACTTGATCCTCGGCTTCACCCAGATCGGTTGGTACGCCTGGGGCACGGCGACCGCCGCCGTGGTGCTGGGCAAGTACTTCGAACTGAGCCAAGGCAGCGTGCTGGTTTTAATGGTGGTGTTCGGCCTGGTGTTCTGCGCCACAGCGTACGTGGGGTATCGCGGGCTGGAGATCCTGTCCTACATCGCGGTGCCGGCCATGGGTATCTTGCTGTTTCTGTCGATGTGGGTCGCCACCGTGACAGTCGGCGGCTTGGATGGCCTGCTGGCGGTGGTACCGTCGGGCGAGTTGGACTTGTCCACCGCGATCACCTTGGTGTTCGGCACCTTTGTCAGCGGCGCAACCCAGGCGACCAACTGGACACGGTTTTCCCGCTCGGCCAAGGTCGCAGTGCTGGCCAGCCTGATTGGATTTTTCATTGGCAATGGCTTGATGGTGTTGATCGGGGCCTATGGTGCCATCGTCTATCAACAACCGGATGTGGTGGAAGTGTTGCTGCTGCAAGGCTTCGCCATGGCGGCGATGGCCATGTTGCTGCTTAACATCTGGAGCACCCAGGACAACACCATCTACAACTTCGCCGTCGCCGGCTGCAATTTGCTGCGCACCCAACGCCGCAAGACCGTAACCCTGGCGGGTGCGGTGATCGGCACCCTGCTGGCGTTACTCGGCATGTACGACATGCTGGTGCCCTACCTCATTCTGCTGGGCACGGTGATCCCGCCGATTGGTGGGGTAATCATGGCGGACTTCTTCTACCGCTATCGCGGCCAGTACCCGCGCCTGGCGGATGCACGTCTACCGGCGTTCAATTGGCCAGGGCTGGTGGCGTATGCCGTGGGCACCGTGCTGGCGTTCCACTCGCCGTGGGTAGCGCCGTTGGTGGGGATTGTTGCCGCATCGCTGACTTACATCGTGCTGACTGCAGTGCTGCGCGTGCGGGCACCGCTGACTGACGCGCCGGCATGAATCTGACCGTCGCCGATGTGCTGGCTCTGCCAGGTTTAGAGTCCATGCGCCTGCGCGCCGGGGAAGCGGGCCTGGAGAACGGCGTGCGCTGGCCCTATGTCGCGGAAAACAGCGGAATCGCCGAGTGGGTGCTGGGGGGCGAGTTGGTGTTCGTCACCGGGATCAATCACCCGCGTAATGAAGCCAACCTGTTGCAACTGCTGGAAGAAGCCTGTCAGCGCCAGGTCGCCGGGCTGGTAATCCTTACGGGGCCCACGTATATCCGGACGATTCCCCAACGTTTGTTGGAGGCGGCTGAAGCCGTCGGCATGCCGTTGATCGAGCAACCGTACTCACTGAAAATGGTGCTGGTGACACAGGCGATTGGCTCAGCATTGATCCAGTCTGAGCAACTGGGCCGCTCGCGGCATGATGTACTGGAGCGTTTGCTGGCCGGTGATTATCAATCCCTGGATTTGTTGCTCCGCCGGGCCGCGCAACTGGGCATGTCGCTGGCGGGGCATTGGCAGATTGTGCAATTGCAACTGGACGGTGAGGAGTCGCTGTTTGCCCAAGGCGATGCGGCGCATGTGGAAGTGCAGTTGGCCCGTCAACATGAGCATATCAACCGCCGTCTGCGGCAGTTTTCGGCGCAGCATTATGCATCACTGCCCGTGTTGGGGCGGGCTGGACAATGGACGTTACTGCTGCCGGCCAACGATGCCGTTGCGGCATTGGCCCATCGCCAGCAATTGGCCAACTGGCTGACCCCCTTAAACCTGCGGCTGGCACCCTTGAAGCTGTTTATCGGCCTGAGCGCCGCCGCGCACCCGCCTGCACGCTTGGCTCAAGCGCACGACGAAGCACGGCAGGCACTGGCGGCAGCGCGGCGTTTCAGCGACCGCGCCGGGCTGTGTGTTTATGACGAACTGGGCGTCTTGAAACTGCTCAGCGGGGTGCGTGATCGCGCCCTGCTCGATCAGTTTCTCAATGAACGCCTGGGCCCGCTGCTGCGCCACGACTTGCACCATGGCCCGAGCCTGATGCCGACCCTGGAAGCCTGGTTTCACGAGAATGGTAACCTTGTGGCCGCCGCCCAGCGCCTGGCCGTACACCGCAACACCCTGACGCACCGTGTCCAGCGTATCGAAGCCCTGTGCGGGCTGACGCTAGATAACGCTTATGACCGCCTGGACATCGGAATAGCCCTGATGATCTGGCGGCTGTCTGCCTGATTGTCTTTAGCCAAGAGGAACTTGCCCATGCATATCATCAACGCCCGCCTGCGCAACCGTGAAGGCCTGCATGATCTGCACCTGGAACACGGCCGGATCGCCAGCATCACCCCACAAACAGCGGCACGGACGTTAGCCATCGACGACCTGGACGCCGCCGGCAACCTGGTGATACCGCCCTTCGTCGAGCCACATATTCACCTCGACGCCACATTGACCGCCGGTGAACCGCGCTGGAACATGAGTGGCACACTGTTCGAAGGCATCGAGTGCTGGGGTGAGCGCAAAGCCACCATCACCCAAGCAGACACCAAGACCCGCGCCAAGAAAACCATCCAGGCCCTGGCCGCCCACGGCATCCAGCATGTGCGCACCCATGTCGACGTCACCGATCCGGGCCTCACCGCGCTGAAAGCCATGCTGGAGGTGCGCGAAGAAAGCACGCACTTGATCGACCTGCAAATCGTCGCCTTTCCCCAGGAAGGCATCGAGTCCTACCGCAATGGCCGCGAACTGATGGAAGAGGCCATTCGCCTGGGCGCCGACGTGGTGGGCGGCATCCCCCACTTCGAGTACACCCGCGACCAAGGCGTGAACTCGGTGAAGTTCCTCATGGACCTGGCCGAGCGCACCGGCTGCCTGGTGGACGTGCACTGCGACGAAACTGATGACCCACACTCGCGTTTTCTTGAAGTACTCGCCGAAGAGGCCCGCAGCCGTGGCATGGGCGCGCGCGTCACCGCCAGCCACACCACGGCCATGGGCTCGTACGACAATGCCTACTGCGCCAAGCTGTTTCGCCTGTTGGGGCACTCGGGCATCAGCTTCGTCTCCTGCCCCACCGAAAGCATCCACCTGCAAGGCCGCTTCGACAACTTCCCGAAACGCCGAGGCGTGACCCGCGTCAACGAACTGCTCGAAGCCGGCATGAACGTGTGCTTCGGCCAGGACTCCATCGTCGACCCCTGGTACCCCCTGGGCAACGGCAACATCCTGCGGGTGCTCGAGGCCGGTTTGCACATCTGCCACATGCTCGGCTACCGCAACCTGCAAAGCGCACTGGACTTGGTCACAGACAACAGCGCCAAGGCGATGGCCTTGGGTGACCGCTATGGCCTGGAGCCAGGTCGCCCGGCCAACCTGTTGATCCTGTCGGCAGACAGCGACTACGAGGTGATTCGCAGCCAAGGCCTGCCGCTGTACTCGATCCGCAATGGCAAGGTGCTGATGAAACGGCAACCGGCGCAGGTAGAGTTTTTGTAAGAGGTTTGGTTAAACAATCGAATCGATGTCCAGTGGTTGCACCCTCCCCCGATCATTGTGGGAGGGTGGCGGGATACTGGCGACTTGGGAGATCTCGCGGTTTTCACGGTGGCTGAACCAACGTTTGAGGCTGGCTTGCAGGTTGGCGGAACGAGCATGACTGCCGTATACGTCGCGTGCTTCAAGACGACGCCAGCGTAGAGATTCCAAACGCTGGCGACTGGTGCGCAATCGATCGATTTCGGCGTTCAACGCCTGGTTATGTTCGTGCGCATAGCCACGCTGGTTCGGGGGGCGACGATGTTCAAGTTCACGATTTTTGTCACGCAGTTGTTGAGTCATGGTCTCAAGCGCATGGTCGAGTAACTCAAACTCTCTTGGTGTGACCAAAGGCCCTTGGTTTTCCACCGTTTGTTGCCAGCGTCGCAAGGTGGCCCAGGCCGCTGGGATGTAGCTGGCGGTCATAAAGTGCTGGTTGGCTTGGAACAGCTGTCTCAGCAGGTTCTCGCGGTCGGGCATATCGCCATGGAGTTGTATCGCACGGTTGCAGCCTGCCTCCAGGATCGACTCACAGCCGGGCTTCCATAGCACCGAGGATTGGGTGCCATCCGGGAGTTTGATCGGCATGAAATGCTGCTGTTCACCGTGATGCTGGTACGGATTGCCACCGACGCGCACCAGACCAGCGGCGAACAAAAGGCCAGCCGGGGCGGGGGCGCTGAATAGCATCACGGCTCCTGGAACCCAGAGTTTCGCAGTGGTGTTCATCCACGGGGCTGGGACGCTGGGGACGGGGTCGTTGTGGTTGACGATGCGGTGGTGGACCAGGGATGAGGCGCCGTCGGTGAATTCCGAGTCGGCGGCGCGGGGGGCGCCATAGGTGTAGAGGAGGATGTTGTAGTCACGATCAGGAGTGCGGCGTAGTCCTTCCGCCAAGAGCAACGCGATTGCGCCGCCCAGGCTGTGGCCGCAAATCACGATGCGTTGGCCAGTGTGGAACTGATCGAGGTAATGCAGCACGAATGTGCGCATCGCTTGATAAGCCAGGTAAAAACCCTCATGCGCCTGACCGACACCATCGGCAAAATCCACCTGATGGGCATTTGCGTCACGCAAGATATCGGCACCACTGACCGTACCCCGCACAGAGATCAGGATGACTTCATCGTGGTGAGTGATGAATGCCTGAGTGTCAGTACCGAACTTTTCATCGTCGAAAAAGTGCAGGCTCGCGGGATGCTCCTGTTGCTTCTCCAGTTGCGGACGATTTTGTGGGTACCGTTCAGGATCAAAGGGAAGGATCTCAAAACGCAGGGAGTAAGGAACCTCCTCGTAGAGCGGATAAAAACGCTGCACTTGCTCGGGGTCAACTCGCCAGGCGTCCTCAAATCCCGACAGTTTTTCAGCAAACAGATTTCCAACCGTTGGGTCCAGCGGGAACGTCACTTGGTCAACCGGTTTCTTGGGTGGTTGCTGGCCAAAATCGCAGTAACTCAAGGCAGACATCAGGGCCAACTGATACAGGTTCAAGGCACAGAACTGGTCTTCAGTGGAGAGCATCGGGCGTAAGGCGCGTAAAGGTCGCACTTCCAATACGCTATGTTGATTGGGGAATAACACGACCCCTGTCAGGCTAGGTTGGGGAGGGCCAAACCCCAGGTCGGCCATCATTTTTAACGCATGACGTTGAGGGCTATTCGGTCTGATCAATTGCGGTGGTAGGTGGGCAACATGGCGGACCAGATCCCGGACTTCAACTTGATAAAACCGGTCTGCTTGCGACTGTGCGGGATTGCCTTCAATACGCTGGCCATCTTCGGTAGAGAACCGGGTTTGTTCGGCGCGAATTTGAAGTTCGGTGATAGGTAACGGGTACGTCCGGCGAATACGCAATCGGCTATATGGTTCTTCCGATCCGGAATACAGGCTATCTAACTGAAGAACGACCGGACCGCAGTAAAACCCTTGTAACTTGGCGAATCCGTCCCCATTCAATCGACCATCGTACTGTCGCCCCGTACTGTCGTGGATAGTGTACGGGAGACCGCCGTAAGCCTTTCCACTGCCAGCTTCATCGACCAGGCAGAAGCTCGCCCAATGTCCTTTCAACGCGCAAGCAGGCATCTTGCTGCTAAAAAAAGGTTGCTTCCAAACGTCCTGTTTCATAAGTTCGCTCCCTGTCATTTACACGTTGGATAAACGTCACAAATGCGCCCATCCGGCATTTTTATCGGCTTGAAGTCTGTGGTATTGCTACCGCAGTAGGCGGACAGATCTTCAAAGCTCTTACCTCTACAACGTTTCCAGCCTCCCGGAACTGCTATCCAACTGTTGCCAAAAGCAGGTAACTCCTCCTCAATAACATTCAGTACCAGCCTGAGTATTTTCCCCTTCAACTGATCTCGTTGAGCACCACCACCCGCTTTATATTTTTCCGGTTTCCCCAGTTCATCCAACGAATTGCACTCCAGCATTTTGGTAATCGCATGTGAGCGACCTACCGTGCGGAAATACCATCGACATTGCCCTCGCAACTCCTGTACCCCCGACTCAGGCATTTCCGGAAAACCGTCCGGCAAGCGATCTGGAATACCAATGCTCGCTTTGTCCCCTCCTACGTCCGAATTACGCTTTCCCCACTTCGCATAAAACTCAAACTGCACACTGCTCAACACCGAAGGGCACCCCTCAATGGTTTCACTTAACGGCAACTCATAACTCACCCGGTTGGCCACAGGATTGAATTCCGTAAAAAACAGCTTCCGTTCTGGTCTCTTGCCCCGGCGTACCGGCAAGGTGCAGGTCTCACCCGTAGCGGGACGGTAGTTAGCAGCCGTTTTGAGTTCAAAATCCGGCGGCAAATCCACCTCCAGCGTAAAGCGATCAACCGGCCCCACCGCACACCCTGAAAGCCATCCCGTTCCAAGTGCTACTAACGCCCCAAGTGTTCGCCTACTCATACTTTCCCCCCAACCTGCGCCACTGTTCCGACACCCGTTCAAAATGATCCCCCGGCGTCTCCCCTTCTATTGGCTGCCACCGAATGACACTGGCTCGCGTCGCCTCCTCCATCCGACGTACCACCAGGAATTCAAGCTGCTGCGGCCCACGCCACTGCCAGGCACGGGCTTGTTCCAGCACCTGCGCCAGCCAGACTCTGGGGTCCTGGAACTCGACCAAAGCAGCGAGGCATTCGCTGTGCTCGGTCAGCAGGTAGCGCAGGATATTGGCGTGCAGGATGGCTGCAGCCTGGGGATTGGGAGTGTTCAACCAGGGCGCGGGAACAGGCACCGGATACTCACCTGGGGCAGGATTTTCGCTCTGGCACCAGTGGTCCTCATGCCAGTAACACACGCTGATCAGCGGGCCGAGGAATACCGGCAAATGCTCGTTCGCAAGATGAGCCAACGCCCGAGCCAGGGTGCGGTTATCGTGAAAGCGATACACGGATTGGCTTCCCGCTGGCCCGACCAGCAGGCGCTCGCGCCAGTGCCGAACCACGTCAGCCAAGTCTTCGTCGGGCAGACTGCCCAACCAGCCCCAGTTCGCTTGGGGGGTTTGCAGCAAATCGACCAGCGCAGGTTCGCCTACCTGATCCAATAGCAGGATCAACGGCCCCGCCGTTGCCAGCTCGACCACGGCGGTCTCATTGTAGAAACGGCAATACTGCGACAGCGTACGGACAGCCAACAGCGCTTGATGCGCGTCGTGTTTACCGTCAAGGATCAGGCAGAGTCGACGCCCCGCCTGTTGCTGTTGGGCCATCCACCGGCCTGGCATGCTCTCCATCAAGCAGCCCTCCCAATGATGTTGCACTGGCCTTCGCGGCATGGCTCGCACACCGGACAAAAGTCGGCGCCCAACTGCCGGGCGACATCCATGAGTGCATCCTGCGCGGCAGATATTTTCGGGCGCTCCGTTACCGACAGTGGGTTTGCCAACCGAGTAACAGGCGGCAATCCGCCGACGGTGATGGGCCTGCTGCTGAAAATCGCGCCCGCCTGGATCAGCAGGTGCTCTCCTCCAGCCTTGAGGCTCAGTTGCGCGCCCGCGTCGATAACCAGGCTGGCACCGGCCTTGAGGTAGACCTGTTGCCCAGCTTCGATGATCAGGGACTGGCCAACGTGGGTCTGGCTATCACCTTGTATGTTCAGATGATCGTTCGCGTTGAGCACGACCTTGCGATCGCCCGTCACCTGATGATGTTCCCCGCCAGCCAAGTGAACCGTGCTTAGCCCCCGAATGTTTTCTCGGCGCTCGCCAGCCACCTCCAAGCGGCTGTCATGCCCCACCCGCTGCTCCAGATCACGCTGGGCGCGCAGGTAGATAAGCTCCTCGCCACGGCGGTCTTCAAGGTGCAGCTCGTTGGCGCCCGCGCCGCCAAGGGAACTGCGGCTACGCAATACGCTACGCGTCTTGTGTTGCGGCAAAGGATAAGTAGGCATGTGCAGTGCATTGGGTAGGCAACCGTTGATCAACGGCCGGTCGGGGTCGCCTTCCAGAAAGGTCACCAGCACTTCCATGCCCACTCGCGGAATCAACGTCGCGCCAAAGCCATCGCCCGCCCAACCGGATGCCACACGTACCCAGCAACTGCTTTTTTCATCGGTGTTGTCCAGGCGGTCCCAATGAAAACGGACCTTCACCCGGCCATAGGCATCGCAATGCACCTCCTCGCCTGGCGGCCCCGTCACCGTGGCGGTCTGGCTGCCATTGATGGTTGGCTTAGGGTGCTTGAGAGACGGTCGATACACTGCACGCCATGGCGTTGCAGTGAATCGGTTGCGATACCCCTGGAATACGCCCACCTCATACACCGCCTCCTCCAGCACTTGCGGTTGATAACCCTCATGACGCACCGAGGTGATCAACCACAGATCGTTACAAGCCGGGTCCGGGTGGTCACACAGTTCGAGAAAGTGACCGCTGCTCAAAGCCGGTTGATCACTTTTACCTAATGCACGATGACGGTCGCCCTGATGTCGCTCCAACCCCCTGCGCGCCAATTGCCGACCCCGCGCATGGTCAGTGAAACCGGCAGGGTAACGGTAGTCTTCCAGGGATTGCGCCGATGGAGGGCCGGCCTTGTCTTGAAGGCGCAACGAAGGGTGTTCGAAGTCATAGTCACGGCGCTCCGTTTGCCGGCTGCGGGTTTCCAGGCGTACATCGAAACGACGGATCACTCTCGTTCCGACCGCCTGGTCGCCCACTGAGCAGTAACGTTGCGCAGGCAAGCGTCGAAACACCGTCTGGTCATCACCAAACACCAATAGATGATTATTTGGACGATGGCGAAAGTGGTAGTGAATGCCCTCCTCCTCACACAACCGCTGGATGAAGTGCAGGTCGGTTTCCGCGTACTGCACGCAGAACGTGCGTGGCGGATAGACCACTGGGCCGAGTTCAAAGGCATAGGCGTCGGCAAGGATGCCGTGGTGTTCGAGTACCGAGGCGATAATCTGCGGCACACTGCGCTGTTGGAAAATCCGCTGGTCACGCCGGAGGGCAAGACACGCCAGGCGGGGCGCCAGGGTGAGGTGATACCGGGTGAGCCGCCCCCCCGGATCATCCCGACCGATGGCGTAAACCTGCCCATGGAGCCCGGCATCCGCTTCGCCAAAATCAAGATAGGCAGGCTGGTGGAGCAGCGCCTCCAGATCAAGGGATGGGTTTTCGCTGACTAACTCCAGTTGAATGAAATAGGGCTGATCAAGAACTTCACTGCCTTTGAAAGCCAGCACCTGAAAGTCACTGACTACCTCTGTAAGGATCAACTTAAAACGTGACGAAACAAACTCACCCACCATCCGTAGTTACCCATCATCAGTTATTTTACTGAAAGGCTTTCTCCCGGAGGATGTTGATTTAACGGCTGGGAAAAAGCGCCTGAACGCAGTGAAGCTTAGCGATTTCAGGCGAAATTAAGCTCCCTGAAAATAAAAAAGAAGTTTCATACGAAGTGGTCGGAAGAGTCTTTTACAGAATAAGACAAAGAAATATTCAAATAACCTGCAACAACAAGAAAACTCTTACACTCGCCTTACAAACATAACTAATAGATAAAGAAACAGCTGACACTTATTAAAGATATCAGCCGTTCTTCCAATCTCAGGTTTGCGGCCGTGCAGTCCCGAACAAACTGACGCTCAGCAATGTTTCACCCTGACTTTGCAACCGCACCGGCGCCGTGCCGCCCGGCATGACCACAGCCACTTCCCCGCTCTCGACCCAACCCGCCCGCCACGATGCGCAAGCCACTGCACTGGCGCTGGTCCCTGAGGACGCGGTAGGCCCCTCTCCTCGCTCAAACACCCGTGCGATAACCCGATTGCCCACAGACCTGGCGGCCCATTGCAGATTGACCCCAGCAGCACAAAGCTGGCCGCGACCGACTGGGGGTGCAAAGGCAATCGCCTGCAATAGATCAAGCAGCGCAGGTTGATGCATCGACTGATTGTCAGGTAATGCCCCCTCTTGCTCGACGAGTGTCACGCAATGGGGATTGCCCACACGAACAAACTGACTACATACCCATTGCGGGTTGATCGCAGCCAGCGCAGCCACATGACTGAACTCACGATGCCTCACTGCAACCGTATCAACCCCGTCAGCGCCTACCGCTGATGGCCCGAACGCCGGTTGCCCCAGGGCCAGCCAGAACCCTGCGACGTGTTCGTAGACCGCAGGTTCCGCGTACGTTGCAACCGGTGATGCCGCATCAGACTTGTCGTGATGGACCCGCAACTCACACCCCTGAGTCATCAAGCCCTGATCGGTCAGTGCCTGAGCAAAAATCGTCAAACCGTTGCCACTGCGTTCGGCGAGTGTGCCATCTGTATTGACGATCAACAGGTCAAACGGCGGCGTAGCCTGGAACGGTCCGACCAACAAGCCATCGCAGCGGTGTGCCTTGGCATCGACCGCATGCGGTAACGCGCCCCATCCACATTCGGCGGCGATAGCCGACGATGCCCAATCCTTGCGCGCGTTCGCAGCCAGGTCGGCGTGTTCGGGCACTTCAATGCCTTGATTTCGTAAATAGACCGGGCTGACCACCCCGTAGATATTGCCCCGCGCGTCGTAGAACAGGGTCATGTTGCCACCTGCCTGAGAATCTTCATCGTCTCGTCCGTCCAGTTACCTACACACTGGGGCAACAGCGTATTACAGAACAGCCCGCTGCCGGGAGGAGGACTGGAAGGTGGTAATCCACCGCGAGAAACCCGGGGCTCAGCATTTTTCGCGAGAATTACGCACCTTCCAGGCCACCGCCTGCAGGTTCGATTGCTCCTGTGTGGCCACTAACGTCCAGCACGTTCCCGATGTGTAAAAATAAAAGTCGTGACCTGCAAACGGAACCCAACTCGCTCGACAGGGCCTGATATGCAAGGATGTCGCGCCGGACATCGTTCGTTGAACGCGCAACCAAGGATTTTTCATGACTGCCATCCCCACCTCAGCGCCCGTGGTTCCCGGGCGGCTGGAACAAATGTCGACCCGCATCGCTTTTTTCATCGCTGGTTTCGGCATCGCGGCCTGGGCACCACTGGTGCCCTATGCCAAAGCGCGAGCGCAACTCAACGAGGGCACGCTTGGCCTGCTGCTGTTGTGCCTGGGGGTGGGGTCAATCATTGCCATGCCGGTGGCGGGCGCACTGGCATCGCGCTATGGCTGCCGACGCGTGCTGACTGCTGGCACGATCATTATCTGCGTGGCCCTGCCGATGCTCGCCACTGTCAGTTCGATTCCGTTGCTGATGGCTGGGCTGTTCTTGTTTGGCGCAGGCCTGGGTACCGTGGACTCGACGGTCAACCTGCAAGCGGTGATCGTTGAGCGAGCCAGTGGAAAAACCATGATGTCGGGCTTCCATGGTTTGTTCAGCCTGGGTGGCATAGTCGGCGCCGCGGGTGTTGCCGGATTGTTGGGGCTGGGCCTGTCGCCGCTGCAGGCGACCCTGGTGGTGATTGTCATCATGGCAATCGCGCTGCTCAAAGCTGGCCCGCACCTGCTGCCCTACGGCAGCGAAAGTTCAGGCCCGGCGTTCGCCGTGCCTCACGGCGTGGTGCTGTTTATCGGCTGCCTGTGTTTTATCGTATTTTTAGCTGAAGGTGCCGTGCTGGATTGGAGTGCTGTGTTCCTCAGCGCCGAGCGTGGCCTCGATGAGGCTTACGCCGGCCTTGGCTACGCGGCCTTTGCCTTGACTATGACCGCTGGGCGCCTGACCGGTGATGCCATTGTTCGACGCCTTGGCGCCACCCGGGTGATCGTGATCGGTGGCACGCTGGCCACCGCTGGCCTGTTGCTCGCCACACTATTGCCAGCTTGGGAAACGGCGCTGCTGGGGTATGCACTGGTGGGTGCCGGCTGTTCGAATATCGTACCGGTGCTGTACACCGCCGTTGGTAAACAAAAGGTCATGCCGGAACATATCGCAGTGCCGGCCATCACCACCCTGGGTTATGCCGGCATTCTCGCCGGCCCTGCAGTGATTGGCTTCATCGCCCACGGCAGCAGTTTGAGCACCGCCTTTGTGCTGATCGCAGTGTTACTGGCGGGTGTGGCCATCAGCGGTAAAATTCTCAAGGTGTAATACCGCTCATCTCACAAGGCCAGGATGCTACCTGGCTTTGTACATCTCTTGCTGTTCCAGCCAGCGCTCCAGGCTTCTGTTGCAAAGCCACCCGTCGTGCTTGGGACGACCAAACAAGCGCATGTTATTGGCACGCTCCAATGAACGTAGTAAGCCCGGACGCTCAATGACGTTTTTTGCCGTGTACACACAGTGTTCGCTGTACTTCTTCCTGGGTAGCCCAGTAGCGGGCTCCAGAATGGGCATCCCCTGTGAATCGGTGTCATCGGGGTCATTCATCACGGCTTTGAGCAGCGCAATTTCCAAGTATTCAAGCGCTTCAAAAAAAACCGTTCGATCTTTGGGTTTGTCCCTCAGTTGTTTGAAATAGCCTTGCAGAGCCTGAACAACCTTGGCATTGCCTTGGCCATGAAAAGGGTCCGGGCTGAAGCCTCCGGGGGAGCTGTTACCCAGCAAGGCTGCGGCGACGGCGCTCAGGCTGTCACGGGTGATATACCCCTCGCAATCGATGATCGAGTCATTCAAAAGCGGGCGTTTGAGAATTTCCCTGGCCACCAGGATCATGCGGTCCCGCACATTAGTCTCCCAGCAGCGTTTCAGCTGCCAATTGCCGCAGAGATGACTGCGTCAATCGCCCGTCCTTGAAAAAAGAGTGCAACTCGCCGAAGTTTCTCTCCAACTCGCCCGCCAACTGGCTATCGGTGGAGTTCGGACCGGGGGGGGCGGTGTTCGCGCGAGTAGCCGGTGCGTTCTGCAACGCCTGGTAGCGCAGCGAGGACAAGGTTCCTCGCAACAGCGCGGGCCGCCGCGGCGGCACATCCTGCCGGGCGTATTGATCATCGCTGGGCGGGTAAACAACGGGCGGCGGCGAAGCCCAACGGACCTCTACCCCGTCCATGGTCGTTGGCTGCCCGCGCGGTATTGCACCCTCAATTTTCATGCGTCATCTCCCACCTTTTCCAGATCTGCGCTTGCCTGAAAGCCACCACAGAGGTGCCCCGAATCATCGAATTGATTCCAGAGCAGCAAGCAACCGATGTGTGGTTAGCTGAACGCAATAGTTCCGGGCGGCGTGTGAATACCAATAACAGCGTGTAAAAAAGTGAGGCGCGGGATCAACCTGGTTTTTGCCCACACCACCAACGTGTGAGGCCCTTGATCAGCGCCGCCCATGCGCATACTAACTTGGCGTCAGTCTGGCTTTCCTGCCCAGGCTCAAGCATACCGCGGGTGAAATCATCGGCGACCGGCGCGTGGAATTTGCATTGGACCGCAAAGGCTTTCATACGCAGCCTTTCTGCGGCGTATCCGTTTGATAGGGGCACTGGGGCGACGCCTGTCGATGCCCCCTCGGCGTTTACCGGGGTTGACCGATCTACGTCATGCACATTGTGAAAGGCCTCACCGCCAACGGTTTGGCTGGATTGAAACGCAGTTGAAGTCATGTCTGGGCCCTGATTCAGTGTCTGAAAAGCGGCCGTTTTCGTTAAAGCCGCTAGGGTTGTATGCCCTGAGTGGCGAATGGATAGAAATAGTTCCTGACACAATCCAAAGCCCGAGGCGCCGCAAACATTCGCAACGCCTGACTGCACTCCGCTCTTTCAGCTAGCGGGATAATATTTGGAGTGCATGTTTGCTGATTCGGCCATCTGCGTCTCTGCTCGCGAGATTGTCCATTTTTGTCAGTAAATCACTGCGTTTGAGGACCGCCTGAGCCAATTGAATTAGGTGGTCCCTTGGAGAGTCGCCCGTCAGGGGTTTAGCGGCCAGTTTTTCAGGTCTCTGATATTAATTTCGCGTCCTCCAAAACCCTCTTTCAATTGATTGAAATGGCTGAGCATCTCCTGACCTATTTCCTTGTCAGTCTTGTATTTGAAGAGGTTATCGTCGCGAATGACACTGCCCAATTGCCGCTTATCGATCTGACCGTCCAGCGCCCCCGTCCCACTGTTTCGGTCAAAGGCGGCGATCACCTCGGGACGCCGCATAAGCTCTCTGGCCAGTTGAATATTTTGATTCATAACGGGGTTCCTACCCAGAGGTCTTCCCGCCATCTCTTTAATAGCGCTGGTATTCATGGTCATCGATTGACTCGACCCTGAAAACGCCTTGAAGTTGTCCAGCAGCGCCTGCCCCAATTGCTCATTACTTTTCGTTGAGTAGTTGGGGCCTGGTTTAACCGGCAGGTGCGGGTGCGGGTGCGGGTGCGGCTTGCCAATGCTGGGATCAGGCCTTGGCGGCGCACTGTCGCAATGTGAATGCATAGGGGGACGCTGCCCGACAAACCATTGCCCCAACCACTGCTGGAGCTGCTGCAGGAGCCCCTGGGGTAAGGCCGGCGTCATTGCAGAAGTGTTTTGGTGATGGGCAAAGTGATTGTGATCACTGTGACGATGAGTCGGAGGATGACGATCGCCAAACATTGGTCCGGCCTGGTTTTCTCGCGAAAAATTGACGCCTCCGGTGTTGTTGCCGCCGTCGTAGGACGGTGCGGCAGGTGCCGGACGGCTGGCCTTGGCATCGGGTTTAGGGTTGAACTGAGAAGTGTCAGTGGTAGATGAAACAGATACAGGTGTATCGAGAGTCGATATCGACATAGGTGCCTCCAGTACAATAATGTTAGATCTTTAACCTGTCGCTCCACCGTTACGTCGAGGACAATCGGGTCTCCACTTGTGTGGCGCATCTGTCGGAATAGGTTCCTGATCAAGCAGTAAGCTGGTTAAAAAGGCGTAGGAAACAGGCAAAAAAAATCGCAGCCCTTGAGCTGCGATTTTTCGTCTCACCGGCAGGTCAGAACCCGACGCTTGCCTGTACGAAGAACGTACGTGGCTCACCCAGATACAACCCGGCATTGTTGTCACTGGAGCGCGTGTAGTGCTGTTGGTCGAAGACGTTTTTCACGCCCACGCCCAGTTTCAGATTCGACAGCTGCGCACCGAAGTCATAACCGCTGCGCACGTTGACTGAGACATAACCCGGAATGTCACCGTACTGACCATCGGCTGTGCCCTGAGTGATATAGGTGGTGCCGGTGCCTGGCGCACGTTGACCGGACTGAGCGTAAACGTCCAGGTTGTGGGTCCAGTGGTTCACGCCATAGCGCAGTCCCAAAGTGGCCACTTCACGGGAGTACAGCGGCAGGTCGCGGCCCTTGAAGGGTACATCGCCCTCGGAGGTGGCCTTGGTGTAGGTGAAACCGGCGCTAGCGGTCAGGCCGTCCAGACGCGGGTCCAGGTTCGACAGGTCATAGTGGGCCGATGTTTCAATACCTTGGTGCTTGGTGGCGCCCAGATTGGTCCAGCCCACATCGTTGCTGACGTATTGCAACTCATCCGAGAAGTCGATGTAGAACAGCGTTACCTCACCGCCCCAGACGCTATCGTTGTAGCGCGTACCAATCTCGTAGGTCTTGGCTTTTTCCGGGTTCAGGCCGTTGGCGGTCTGGTCGCCGGTGCCACCCTGGCCGAGTTGGAAGTACTGCAGGCTGCCGAAAGACGTTTCGTAGTTGGCGAACAGTTTCCAGGCGTCGGATACGTGGTACATCACGCTCAAGGCCGGTAGCGGTTCGTTGTTGCTGACCTCGCGATTTTTCTCCTGGGTGCGCACACCGTTCAAGGCGACTACCGGGCGGTCATGCCAGGTGGTCTTGATGTCTTCGAAGCGTATGCCCGGAGTAATGGTCCACTTGCCGATATCGACCTTGTTATCGATATAGAAGGCGTTGGCCTCGGTACCGCCAGTCCGGTCCTGGTAGACATGACCGTCGCTCTGCCCGCCCGGTGTTGGTACGTTGTTGACCAGGTTCAGGCTGGTCGCCTGCTCGTGCATGCCTTCTTTGAGATAGCGATAACCGAGGCTAACTTCCTGGGTGCTCGGACCCACGTCGAACACATGGGAGACCCGCGGCTCGATGCCGAAAGTGTAGTAGGTGCGCGGGTAGGAACCGAGGGTCTTCAGGTCACGGTTGGCGATGTTGCTGCCACGGAAGCTGTCGGAATAGTAGGTCAGCACTTCGGCCTGGGTACGGTCGTCAATCTGGCGGATGTATTTGAAAGACACGTCCTTGCGGCGGCCGCTGAAGTTGTCCCAGTCACGCACCGATTGGTACGGATTGGCGCTGAACTGCTTCTGGGTCAGGCCGCCGGGCATATCGGCGCTGGCGTCGTAGTAGTGGAAGTTCAGCGAGAAATCGTCTTGATCGGTCGGCGCCCAGTGAGTCTTGAAGATGACGTCGTCGATGTCGTTGGAATTGTTGCTGTTGCGGTAGCCATCGCCCTTGACCCCGGAATACAGCAACGCAGCTCCGATGCCGTTGTCCGCCGTACCGCCGACGAAAGCGTTTTCAATGTGTTTCCAACCGCCGTGGGCCGAGGTTTCCAGGGTAGTACCGACGTCGCCGGAAAACTTCTCCGGAATCGCACGGGTCACGAAGTTGATCACACCGCCGACGTTCTGTGGCCCATAACGCACGGAACCGGCGCCGCGTACCACGTCGATGCTGTCCAGGTTCCCGGCGGAGATCGGTGCCATCGACAGTTGTGGTTGACCGTACGGGGCAAACGCCGCCGGCACGCCGTCGATCAGCACCGTGGAGCGCGGCGACAGGCGTGAGGTCAGGCCACGCACACCCACGTTCAGGGAAATATCGCTGCCGCCGGTACCGTTGGATTCCTGCACCTGCACCCCAGGGACACGACGCAGCACGTCACCGACATTCATTGCGCCCTGCTCCACCATGGCTTCGCGACGGATGACCGTGCGCGCGCCAGGGTGGTTCTGCACCACTGCGGCGTTGGCATCGCCGAGCCAGTCACCGACCACCTTGATGTCGGTGACGCCCAGTTCCAGAGGCGAGCCGGCTTCACCAGTGCCACTGCTCAGCGGGCGTAGAGTCACGGAGCCGGCGTCGATCTGGTAATCCAGGCCACTGCCTTGCAACAACTGGCGCAGGGCTTGTTCCGGTGAAACGTTGCCGTCGACCGCTGGTGCTTGCTTGCCCGCGACCATGTCGGGACTGAAAAACACTTGCAGAGAAGTCTGCTGGCCCAATTGGCTCAGCGCCGCGCCCAGGGGTTGGGCGCGGATATGAATGCCGTCCGCAGCGTAGGCCGCTGGCAGCGCGACACTGACAGCAAGCGCCAGGGCCAGGGGCACCCAGCGGGAGATTTTATTGTTGTTCACGGCGAGTTTTTTCACGTCGAACTTAGTCCTGTAATCGCAAGAGTATGCGGCTGTTAATGCAAACCAGTTGCAGTTACAAAGGAAGACGAAGAACTCGAAAAAAACCTGAATATCAACGTGAAATAATTTCCTGGCTGCCGTCCGGCAAGGTTCGCAAGGCGACCGGCAGGATGTGCGGCAAGGCTTTGAGCAAGGCATCGGTGTCGCTGGATTTGAACACGCTGGTCAAGCGCAGGTTGCCCACCGCAGCCGTACTGACCCGCAAGGGTTGCTCGCGGTAACGCGACACTTCCCGGGCTACTTCGCCGAGTGTGGCGTTGTTGAACACCAGCTTGCCGCTGCGCCAGGCCGTCAGTTCATCGGTATTCACCGCATAGGCTGCTGCGACTTGCCCAAGCGAATCGACATGCGTACCCCGGCCGGCCGTAAGCATCACACTCTGATCCGACGAACGCCCCTGCACCTTGACCGTACCGGCCTCGACCGCCACACGGGTCTGGTCGTCATCACGGCGTACATCAAACCGCGTACCGGTGACCGTCACCTGCCCTGCCCCGGCGGCCACGACAAACGGTCGGCTGATGTCATGCTCGACGCTGAACATCGCTTCGCCCTGCTTGAGCTCCACACCGCGCCGGCCTTTTTCATAGTGCACCGCGACCACACTGCGGCTGTTCAGGTCCATCACCGAACCGTCGGGCAAGGCCACCTGGCGATGCTCACCCAATCGGGTACTGAACTCGGCATTGTAGGGTTTTGGATGATCAAGCCCGCTGAACAACCCCAGCCCCAAGGCGACCGTCACCACACTCGCGGCAACCGCATAACGCAATACGGCGCGACGCTTGGGACGCTCGAGCGGCGCATCGCATAGCGCCTGCAAGCGAGCTTTGGGCAGCAGGTCGGTGGCGCTCCACAGCCCTTGCAACACATCGAATTCATATTGGTGCTCCGGCTGCTCTGCACGCCAGGTGTCGAAACGCTGCCGCTCTTCGACGCTCAACTCGGCGTCTTGCAGGCGTACAAACCATTGCGCGGCTTCGTCGCGAGCACGGCTATCCATCATGGAAGATCCTGTTTCAAAGCGGGTCATGGGGCCATCGCATCCAGGCGGTCACGCAAATGCCGCAGGGTGCGGATCATATACTTTTCCACCATGTTTTTAGACAAGCCCAGGCGTACGGCGATTTCCTGCTGAGTGAGGCCCTCGATTTTCTGCCAGATGAAAATCTTGCGACAGTTGAGCGGCAGCTCGGCCAAAGCCCGCTCGATGGAGTCCGCCAACTGGATCGCGTGCATGAAATGCTCCGGGTCGCCGCTGTCGGGCGAACTCTGATCAAAGGCTTTCAGCGCCAGCGACTCGCGACGGTCTTCGCGGCGGTAGGCGTCAACGGCGATATTGCGCGCCGTTTGATGCAGGTAGGCGCGCGGCTGCTCAACCTCGCTCGAACGGGACTCAAGCACCCTGACAAAGGTGTCGTGCGCCAGGTCTTCGGCCTGCTGACGGTTTCTCAGGCGACGTGTCCAGGTTCCGATCAACTCTTCGTAGTGCTCGAAAAAACCTGTTCTGCGGGGCGGCGGAGGAATCATCGCGAGAGCACTGGGGAGGCGGGGTGTGAATAGTAATGCTTCCTATTAAGCCGGGCAATTGCTTCCCGTCGCTCAGACTGTCGGTGTAGTCATTCAAAAAGATGAGACTTCTTTCAAATGACTGGAAGAAAGGGCTTTTCCAGAACGCCGTAACTCACTAGCCATGCAAGGTAGATGTTCGCGCGCTTCTCAGAAAAATAATCCAGCAGCAGTATCATCGCCACCTGCCACGCCACACCGGCTCCAAAACCTTCCCAAACACTACTATGAGCCGCCAGCCCGAGCAGAAACACAGCCATGACAAACAATATTATTTCGGTCCTGCGACTGATTGAAAGCCCATTCAACACCGCTTTTACACGAGGGATTTCCTCTTGCACGATTCGCTCCGGTGCATACACAAGCATATGCTCCACTCGCGCAATGTCTTTAGGGCTGCGGATCCAGACCGTAAGTCCCACCACGATCTGGATCAGTGCTAAAACGACGAGTGAATACCCGGCACCGTGCCAGAATGGCCCGCTGTAGCAACTGGCAACTGCCACTCCTACAGCGACAAGACCCAGGATCACGAACAACAAACCTGCTTTACGCTCAGCATCAAAGTAAGCTTCGACAGCGTTGCCTGCGTCCCCTCCTCCACCCTCATGACGTGACACTGTTTTGATACCTTGTGACTGATTACAACTAATGCTCTTGAAACCAGCTAGCAACATGACCAACTGCACGATCGACCACATCAGGCTGTTCGTAATACTGGAAGTGATTGGTTCCGTTTTCCCAAATAAGCTTTTTATCTGCGCCAGGAATTGAATCGAAATGACGACGGGCCGCCGCCGGATTCATACAGGTGTCCGAATGCACGATAAGTGCCGGTTTTTTTAGCTGGGCCACTCCTGGCACCGTCGTGTAATCAAAATGGTCCAGATCACTCATGATTGCGTAACGGTTTTCCCAGCCCTTCAGCGTCCAAGGGCCATACCAGCTCCAAACCAAAGGCCCTGGCAGCCCCGCACTCGATCCGAGTATCGGGTCGCCCAATTGCGCGTCCACAAGAGGCTGGTACACGACTTCGCCGGTTGCTTCATAGCGGGCCTTTGCATCCCTTGCGCGCTCTAGACGAGCGGCGAGCAAAGCTTCCAACTGCTCAGTCGTCGGAGCTGTCGCGGGATCAAACGGGTTTTCACTGACGCCGGCAGCAAGCATGAACAGATCAGTTTCGCGGTCACGGTAATATCCGGTAACCGACGCAACAGCGCCCACCCGATCATCGTATGAAGCGATGTCCAGCATCTCGGGGCCTCCCTGGCAAATACCCAGCAGGAATACTCGCGTCCGGTCGATATCCTGCCGTGTCAGCAGATGATCCAGCGCCGAGACAACGTCCTCATTCTTCATTCTCGGATTTTCCAAGCGCCGCGGCATACCGCCACTTTCACCCACTGTGCGCGGGTCGAACGCCAGCGCGGCGAACCCCTCATCGGCCAGTCGGGTCGCGTATTGGGTGGGTGCTTGTTCCTTGGAAAACGAATAAGGGCCCAGCACTACAACCACCGGGAAAGGCCCCTTTCCTTGCGGCCGATAAAGCACGCCGACCACCTCGTCGCCATGGGAGTCAAAAGCGATTTTTTCAGCTGTGTAATTACCGTGTGCGGACATATTTACGCCTCCAACGTCTTGAGTTCACCGAGCTTATGGGATACTCACTGACGCGAATATGGCCACAATACTTGATAAATACATGAACAATACTCACCAGTTAAAAGGCATGGATTTCTTCACTCTGAGCGTGTTTCTTGCGGCGGCAAGGCACCTTAACTTCCGTGCAACGGCATTGGACCTGGATATCACGCCCTCAGCTGTCAGCCATTCGGTAAAGGCGCTTGAGCAGAAACTGGGTGTGCGCCTGTTCAATCGAACAACGCGCAGTGTGTCGCTGACCCACGCGGGTGAGCGGCTGGCCAAGAAGCTGACCCCCGCAATGACTTCGATTGCCGATGCGATGCAGGAGGCGGATGACACTCGCTCGGTCCCCAGCGGCACGATCAGGATCAATGCCAGTGAGGGCGCTGTGCGCATGATTTTTCGCCCCGTGCTTGCTCGCTTCTTGCGGGAGCACCCATCGATACATCTGGACGTGGTGACCGATGGCAAGCTCAGTGACGTCACCGCAGACGGATTCGACGCCGGCATCCGGCTGGCGGAGGCCGTGCCGCAAGACATGATTGCTATCCGCCTGACGGACGACATACGTTTTGCCGCCGTGGGATCACCCGATTACTTTTCAGCACGCGGACGCCCAAATACCCCACAGGATCTCTACCAGCACGACTGCATCCGCTTCCGTTTTGACAGCGGCGCAATTTACCGGTGGGAATTTGAACGTCAGGGCCGCAAGGAGGTTATCAATGTCAGCGGCCCTCTTACGCTGACTGACCAGCCTTTTATGGTTGAAGCCGCAATGGATGGAGTCGGCATCGCCTTCGTTCCTGAGCATCTGGCAATTGGTGCCATAGGGGACGGCAGGCTTGAGCGTGTACTCGATGATTGGTGCCCTTCAGTGCCGGGACTATGCCTTTATTATTCCGGGCATCGCCATGTATCAGTTGCGCTTCGCACACTCATTGAGGCTATCCGCCGGTGAACTTGTGACCCGCCGCGCCAGTCAGCTAACTGAACGCTCTGATAAAGGCGCCCAGGCGATTGCCATCGATGGCGATGTATCGAAAGAAGCGGACGTAGAACGCTGACGCCTCTGACTATGTGGTAGGCAGTACTCTGTTTATTGATGGCGGCATGAGCCTTTATCCGGAGTTTCGTGGCAATGGTTGATTTGAAGAACGACCCCCAAAGCGCCATCGATGCCCACGGCATCATTGGCGACATGCGCAGTGCGGCGCTGGTCAATGACAAGGGCAGCATCGACTTTTTCTGCTGGCCGGAATTCGACAGCCCGTCGATCTTTTGCGCCTTGTTGGACACACCCCAGGCGGGTGTTTTCCAGCTCACCCCCGACCTGCCCAACGCCCGCCGCGAGCAAATCTACCTGCCCGACACCAACGTGCTGCAAACCCGCTGGCTCAGTGATGAGGCTGTGGTGGAAATCACTGACTTGCTGGTGATCAGTGAGGAAGTCGACGACCTGCCGCTGCTGATTCGTCGTGTACGCGTGGTCAGCGGCAAGGCGACGATCCACCTGCGCTGCGCCGTACGCCATGACTATGCACGCACGCCAACCCACGCCAGCAATGTGGATGGCAAGGTGCATTTCACCGCCGACGGCCAGCCCGGCCTGTGCCTGGCGAGCAGCCAACCATTGCAAATCGAAGACGATGCCGCCGTCAGCACGTTCACCCTGACTCAGGAAGAAGGCGCCGAATTTGTCCTCGGCAGTGAGGATGACGAGCGCGTCGATAGCAGCTGCACCGACCTCCCTCTGGCGTACACATTGAAGTTCTGGCGCGGCTGGATCGCACAGTCCAACTACCGCGGGCGCTGGCGTGAAATGGTCAACCGCTCGGCCCTGACTCTCAAGCTTCTGACCTCACGCAAACACGGCGCAATCATCGCCGCCGCGACCTTCGGCCTGCCGGAAACACCCGGTGGCGAACGCAATTGGGATTACCGCTACACTTGGATCCGCGATGCGTCGTTCACCGTCTACGCGTTCATGCGCCTGGGGTTTGTCGAAGAAGCCAACGCCTATATGCGCTGGCTCAAAGGTCGGGTCAGTGACTGCAGTGGCAAGCCGACCAAAATCAATATCCTCTACGGCATCGACGGCCGTCAGGAGTTGCCGGAAACCGAGCTGGGCCACTTCAGCGGCCACGGCGGCGCCAAGCCGGTGCGCATCGGCAATGAAGCCTTCGACCAGATCCAGTTGGATATTTATGGCGAGCTGATGGACGCGGTGTATCTGGTCAACAAATACGGCGAAGCCATCTCCCACGAGGGCTGGAAACACACGGTGGAAGTGGCCGACCAAGTCTGCGAAATCTGGAACCGCAAGGATGTAGGCATCTGGGAAATGCGCGGCGAGCAACATCACTTTTTGCATTCTCGACTGATGTGTTGGGTAGCATTGGACCGCGCAATTCGCCTGGCCTCCAAGCGTTCGTTGCCCGCCCCGTTTGCGCGCTGGGACCAGACACGCCAAGCGATCTACGCCGATATCTGGAGCAACTTCTGGAATGAAGAACGCGGGCACTTTGTGCAGCACATCGGCAGCACCGCACTCGATGGCTCAATGTTGTTGATGCCGCTGGTGCGCTTCGTCGCCGCCACCGACCCACGCTGGCTGTCGACGCTGGAAGCCATCCAAAAAAGCTTGGTGCGCGACGGCATGGTCTACCGCTACCGTAACGACGACAGCCAGATCGACGGCCTGCAAGGCACCGAAGGCGCGTTTGCCGCGTGCTCGTTCTGGTACGTCGAATGCCTGGCGCGTGCCGGGCAAGTGGAGAAAGCCCACCTGGAATTCGAACAATTACTGCGCTACGCCAACCCACTGGGCTTGTACGCCGAGGAGTTCGACAGCCAGGCACGGCACCTGGGCAATACGCCGCAGGCATTGAGCCATCTGGCGTTGATCAGCGCAGCAACGTTTCTGGATCGTAAGCTCAGCGGCGAGAAGACCGTCTGGCAACCCTGAACACATCCCCTCATGGGTTTGAGCTAGAGTTCCAGCCACTTTGACCCGCCGATAAGCGACCATCATGACCACAACCGCCCCGCTGCTGTATGTCCGCACGCCCATGCTCGATGTGGCGTATGAAGCCCACGGCCCCGCAGACGGTGAGCCGGTGATCCTGCTGCATGGTTTTCCCTATGACCCTCGCGGCTATGACGAAATCGCCCCCGCTCTTGCCGGGCGCGGCTACCGGGTATTAGTGCCGTACCTGCGCGGTTATGGCCCGACGCGGTTTATCAACGACCGCGTCATGCGTTCCGGCCAACAGGCGGCGCTGGCCAAGGACTTGCTGGATTTCATGGATGCCTTGTCTATCGCACAAGCCACGCTTGCGGGTTATGACTGGGGTGGTCGGGCCGCGTGTATTGTCGCCGCACTGTGGCCGGAGCGTGTGCGGGGGTTGGTGACCGGGGATGGCTACAACATCCAGGACATCGCCCACTCACTCAAACCTCTGGCACCGGAGACGGAACATCGGTTGTGGTATCAGTTTTACTTTCACACCCAGCGTGGTGTGGACGGTTTGACCGCCAATCGCCGCGAGTTCTGCGCGTTGTTGTGGCGGCTATGGTCACCAACCTGGGCCGAGGGGCCGGGCCTCTACGGCAAGACCGCGCCATCGTTTGATAACCCGGATTTTGTCGAGGTGGTGATTCACTCTTATCGCCATCGTTTCATGTACGCACCCGGCGATCCGGCGCTGGAGTCCATTGAGCAGGCCCTGGTGCTGCAACCACCGATTTCGGTGCCGAGCATTTCGTTGTGCGGCGCCGATGATGGCGTGGGCCCAGCGCCGGCCGAGGATGAGGATGTGGATCACTTCAGCGGTTTTTATCGGCGGCAGGTGTTGCCTGGCGTTGGCCACAATATTCCCCAGGAAGCGCCGCAAGCCACCCTTGAAGCGCTATTGGAGTTGCTCGCTCAAACCGCCGGCGAGAACCGTTCACGGTAAGCCTGCGGCGTCACCGACAAGGCGCGTAAAAAGCTGCGACGCAGGGTTTCTTCACAACCAAAACCGCACTGCGCAGCGATGCGTTTGATCGACGCCGTGCTGTCCGCCAGTTGCTGGCGCGCGGTCTCGACGCGGATCAACTCGACCGCGCGCGCTGGGGTCTGGCCGGTTTCGGCGCGATAGTGCCGTACGAAGCTGCGTTCGCTCATGCCAACCTGAGCGGCCAGGGTCGGGATATTGAGGTCGAGGGTCAGGTTTTCCGCCATCCAGGCATGCAAATCGGCAAAGCGGTTGTCGCCCTTTTGCAGGGACAGCGCCACGCTGAATTGCGATTGACCGCCCGGACGCTTGAGAAACACCACCAAATGCCGCGCCACTTCCAGGGCGACGGCGCGGCCCAGGTCTTCTTCCACCAGCGCCAAACAGAGGTCGATGCCCGCCGTCACACCGGCGGAGGTCCACACCGCGCCTTGCTGGATGAAGATCGGGTTGGACTCCACCGTCAGCGTGGGAAATTTGCGCGCCAATTCTTCGCAGCGAGTCCAGTGGGTGACCACCCGGCAGCCGTCGAGCAAACCACTGGCCGCCAGCAGGAAAGCGCCGGTGCACACCGAGGTCATGCGCCGGGTGTGCCGGGATTTTTCGCGCACCCAGTCCACCAGCGCCGGGTCTTCGGCGGCGCCATATACCCCCCAGCCGCCGGCGATCACCAGCGTGTCGCACGGCGTGTCGACGTCGGGCAATGGCTCGGCCACCAGTGCCAGGCCGGCAGAGGTCATCACCGGTTCGGTCTGGGCAGCGATCACCGAGACGGCGTAGGGCAACGGTAAACCGCGCTGGCGGGCCAGGTCATTCGTTGAGGCGAACACCTGCAACGGCCCGGTCACGTCGAGCACCTGTGCATTGTCAAAAGCGAGTACGTGGATAATTCGAGGCATGATTGGCGTGATGTGTGGGCTAAATGGCGTATGCGCCAAAGCCTAGGCCTCTAGAGTGAAGCCGTCCACCCCTTTATCGGAGCGTCATTCATGACCTTGCAGATCGGTTTTTTGTTGTTCCCCGGCATCCAGCAACTGGACCTCACAGGCCCCTATGACGTGCTCGGTTCACTGCCGGATGTGAAACTGCACCTGGTGTGGAAAGACCTGGAGCCAGTCACTTCCAGCACCGGTCTTGTGTTCACGCCAACCATGACCTATGCCGACTGCCCGAATCTGGATGTGATCTGCGTACCGGGCGGCGCAGGCGTCGGCGCGCTGATGGAAGACCCGCAAACCCTCGACTTCCTCAAGGTCCAGGCAACTACCGCGCGCTACGTAACCTCAGTGTGTACCGGTTCGCTGGTGCTCGGTGCGGCGGGTTTGCTGCGTGGCCGTAAAGCGACGACTCACTGGGCCTACCACGACCTGCTCGCCCCACTCGGCGCGATCCCGGTACAGGCGCGCGTGGTACGTGACGGCAACCTGTTCACAGGGGGCGGCATCACCGCCGGGATCGACTTTGCCCTGACCCTCGCGGCTGAGTTGTATAGCGAGGCCGCCGCGCAACTGGTGCAGTTGCAGATTGAATACGCCCCGGCGCCACCGTTCGATTCAGGCAGCCCGGATACCGCGCCCAAGCACGTGTTGGAGGAAGCCAACAAACGCACGACGGAGTCGCGCCGAGTACGTGGTGAGATCGTGGCCCGGGCAGCCGCGCGGTTGGGCTGAAGCGCCTCTTCAGGCTGGGCGAGACATCAGTGCCAGACGTGCGGCCAGCAACATCAATACCGTCGCCAGGCCCCATTTCTGAAGCCTGGCGCTCTGGGAGCGCCCGGCGAAGAACCGGCTGAGCGTGCCGCCAAAAATCCCCAGTAACGCATGAAACACACCCGCAATCAGGGTCAGGACGCCGCCCAATATCAGCAGTTGCAGCGTGATGGACCCGGCCTCGGGCCTGACGAACTGCGGCAAGAACACCATAAAAAACAGCAACGCCTTGGGGTTGAGCAAACTGTTGAGCATGGCCTGAAGAAACACTCGGCTCAGACGCTCTCGCTTAACCTGAGCAGCATCCAGGCCAGGGCTCTTTTGCAGGGTCTTGAACACCAGCCACAGCAGGTAAATCACTCCCGCGTAGCGGATCAGGTCGAAGGATGGCGGCCAACCGGCAACCAACGCCGTCACCCCAGTGGCCGTCAATGCGGTCAGCAGCAGGTCTGCCACGCAGATTCCCAGGCTTGAGGCCACGCCACCGCGCCAGCCATAACTCACGCCATGGCTGATAACGAAGGCCATGTTCGGTCCTGGCGATAACAGCAACAACAAAACAGCACCTGAAAAAACCAACAGGGTTGCAAGGTCGATCATGCTCAAACCATCCACCGGGGAAAACCGGCAGGTTAATCGGCCCACCTAAGGCAAACAAAAAATTGTGCTGGATACATTCCTCACAAGTGAAGGTACTTGGTGCGCCCTGCCGCCCTCCTTGCCCGTCTTACAACTCACTTTGAAAAAGGTTCCCCGTCAAACAGGAAAAATCTCACATTTGTTCCTACACTCAAAATCACCCCCCCCTGACCGAGTTTTTGAACAAGGAGCGTCAACAAAATGTCGACAAATGGACCAGTTAGCGCGTATAACATAAAAAATCCGCACCATCGTCAATTCATTGACTAATAAAGTATAAGAAACACCCCTTTGGCCGCCACCCCGCACATTTCCTTCATTTGGATAGATAGATTGTCACATTCTGCCCAGAGTAGCTGTCGTTCGACTTGCCATTTGATAAGCAGTCCGCTGCCTTATTGATCAGACCGCCGAACAGAGTGCCTGGAGTGCAGTGAGGGATGTTTTTATGCAAGAAAAGTCGTCAGTCGACAGCCTGTTTCTGACCCGCGCCGGTTTTGTCGAGTTCTTCGTTGTTTTTGTCAAGCTGATCCATGGCCTGACGGCCATCCTGCCTCCGCTGGCCCTGATATTGTTCATCGACCCGATAGACCCTCAACTGCGCCCGCATTTCCTGGGCCTCCTGCTGTTTTTCGCACTCCTCGTCATTATTCTGTTCCATGCCCTGGGGGTGTATTCCGAGGAGCTGTTCAGCAATCGCCTGCGCTTTCGAGTCATGTTGGTGGCATGGACGTCGGCGTTCTGCATCCTGCTGTTCATGTATCAGATATTGCTGCTGTTCCCACAGTTGAGCCCGCGCAACCTGGCGTTCTGGTTCACCACCAGCCTGGTACTGTTCGGCATCGAGCGCATCCTGATGCTGCGCCTGTTTCGCAACTTGATGAAGAACGGCAAATACCTGCAACGCACGGTGATTCTTGGCTTTACCGATACCGCCGTGCACGTTGCCGAACACCTTTCGCGCAATAGTGACATCCGCTCCGGCCTGATCGGTTTTATCGACGATCGCACTGAGCGTATCCCCAAGGAGCTGAGTAACCTGCCCCTGCTGGGCAACACCCGCGACCTGGAAAAACTGATCCGCTCCGAGCAGGTCAACCAGGTGATGATCACCCTGCCTTGGGCCGCCGAGCAACGCATTCATGGACTGGTCAATCGCCTGCGCCAGATGTCGGTGAACGTGATGCTGGTACCCGACATGGCCGCCCTGCGCTATGGCCACAGCCGCATCACCGACGTGGGCGGCATTCTGATGTTCAACACCTCGCAGTTGCCGCTGCGTGGCTGGTCGCCGTTCATCAAGCGCTGTGAAGATCTACTGTTGGCCAGCCTGGCATTGGTGGCGCTGTCGCCGGTGATGCTGGTGACGGCGATTGCGATCAAGCTCGACTCCAAGGGCCCGGTGCTGTTTCGCCAGAACCGTTATGGCTACAACGACAACGAGATTCGCGTCTTCAAGTTCCGCTCGATGTTCACCGAACAGAGCGACCTCACCGCTGAACGCCAGACCACCCGCCAAGACCCACGTATCACACGCGTGGGTCGCTTCATCCGCAAAACCAGCATCGACGAGTTGCCGCAGTTGTTCAACGTGCTGCGGGGCAATATGTCCATGGTCGGCCCGCGCCCCCACGCCACCGCCACCAAGGCGGCAGGCATCCCGTTTGAAGTGGCGGTGAGCGAATACAGCTCGCGGCATCGGGTCAAGCCGGGCATCACCGGCTGGGCACAGATCAACGGCTATCGGGGGGAAACCGACACCCTGTTCAAGATCCAGAAACGCGTCGAGTACGACCTGGAGTACATCTCCAAGTGGTCGGTGTGGTTTGACTTGTACATCGTCTTCATGACGGTCCCGGCCGTTCTTTCCACCAAGGAAGTCTATTGATGAATGCCCTCAACGGATTAATCCCCTGCATTATTTCCGGTGGTTCGGGCACACGGCTGTGGCCGGTGTCCCGGCAGAACATGCCCAAGCCCTTCATGCGCATGCGTGACGGGCAGAGCCTGCTGCAAAAAACCTTCCAGCGTGCCGCCCAACTGCCCGGCGTCGAAAGTGTGCTCACGGTGACCAACCGCGACCTGCTGTTTCGCACGCTGGATGACTACCGCGTAGTCAACAAGGCCCACTTGCCCCTGGACCTGTTGCTGGAACCGTTCGGTCGCAACACGGCAGCCGCCATCGCGGTGGCGGCACTGCATGTGCAGGAACATTTCGGCGGAGACGCCCAGTTACTGGTGATGCCTGCCGACCATTTGATCCTTGATGAAGCCGCGTTTGCCAAGGCCGTGACTCAGGCCCGCGACCTGGCCGAAGCCGGGCTCCTGGTGACCTTCGGCATCCAGCCCGACCAACCGGAAACCGGCTTTGGCTACATCGAAAAAGGCGAAGCACTGGGTACAGGCAACCGGGTCAAACGCTTTGTCGAAAAACCTGACCTGGCCACCGCCCAAGGCTACCTCGATGGCGGTAAACACCTGTGGAACGCAGGCATGTTCTGCTTCAAGGCCAGCACCCTGGTGGACGAACTCGCCGCCCATGCCCCCGACGTACTGGTGGCGGCCAAAGCCGCACTGGAACACAGCCAAAGCCTGCAAAACAAAACCTCGCGCCAGCGCGAGCTGGATTCGGACGCTTTCGGCAGTGCACCGGATATTTCCATCGACGTGGCGCTGATGGAGAAGTCCAAGCAAGTGGCCGTGGTGCCTTGCAACATCGGCTGGAGCGACATCGGTTCCTGGGAAGCCCTGCGTCACCTCACCCCCAGCGACGCCCATGGCAACCAGATCAATGGCGAAGCGATTTTGCACGACGTGCACAACTGCTACATCGACTCACCCAAGCGCGTACTTGGCGCTGTCGGTGTACGCGACCTGATCATCGTCGACACCCCGGATGCCCTGCTGATCGCCGATGCCAATCGCAGCCAGGAAGTGCGCCACATCGTCGCCGAACTCAAGCGCCAGAATCACCCGGCATTCAGCTTGCACCGTACCGTCACCCGGCCGTGGGGCACCTACACCGTGCTGGAGGAAAGCAGCCGGTTCAAGATCAAGCGCATCGTGGTCAAGCCCCAAGCGTCGTTGTCACTGCAGATGCACCACCACCGCAGCGAACACTGGGTCGTGGTGAGCGGCGCGGCACAGATCACCAATGGCGACCGTGAGTTTCTGATCAACGCCAACGAGTCCACCTACATTCCGGCCGGGCACAAACACCGCCTGACCAACCCGGGCATCATTGACCTGGTGATGATCGAGGTGCAAAGCGGCGAGTACCTGGGGGAAGACGACATTGTGCGCTTTGACGACATCTACGGTCGTGCGCCTGCAGAAGTGAAAAAATGATATGCGCACCTCGTTGATCATCCCGACCCGCAACGCGTCCAGTCACCTGGCGCGACTGCTGCCGGCGCTGAAAATGCAGACCGTGCAACCGGACGAGATGCTGGTGGTCGACAGCGCCTCCAGCGATGACACCGTGGCGCGCTTTCGCGAATTCGGCGCCCGGGTCGAAGTAATCGACGCCCGCGACTTCAACCACGGTGGCACACGGCGCTGGGCCAGCGAACAGGTCGGCGGCGACGCGCTGATCGTGATGACCCAGGACGCGATTCCGGCGAATGCACACACCTTCGCCAACCTGATCGATGAGTTGCAGCTCGACCCGCTCAACGGTGTCGCCTACGGACGCCAGCTGCCCCACCCCGGCGCGGGTGTGCTGGGTGCGCAGTCACGGCACTTCAACTACCCGGCCCAAAGCCGCAGCAAAAGCCTGGCCGATGCCCCTGAGCTTGGGATCAAGACCTGCTTCAGTTCCGACTCCTTTTCCGTGTACCGGCGCAACGCCCTGGAAGCGGTGGGTGGTTTTCCGGCCGATGTGATCGGCAGCGAAGACGCCTACGTTGCCGCGCGCCTGCTGCTCGACGGCTACAAAGTGCGCTACGCCGCCACCGCCGAGGTTTATCACTCCCACGATTACGGCCTTATGGACGAGTTCCACCGCTACTTCGATATCGGTGTGTTCTATGGCCGTGAGCCCTGGATTCGCCAGGCGTTTGGTGATGCCGGCGGTGAAGGTAAACGTTATGTACTGGCCGAACTTCGGGCTCTGCGCGAAGCCGGTGCCTTGCACCGCACACCGGAAGTCGTGGTGCGCAGTGCCTTTAAATTGCTGGGCTATCGCCTCGGCCACCTTGAACGCTACCTGCCCAATTCGCTCAAGCAGCGCTTGGGTATGTTCTCCACCTACTGGACTTGAGCCGTCATGAAGACTACCAACCGACGTTCCCGTCTCACCCTGCTCAGCCTCCTGAGCGCCTCAATCTGGCTGGCCGGTTGCTCGACCCCTGCGCGGGTGCCGCTTCCTGACAACGATACGCTCAAGGCTGGTCACCAAGCGGCGCTGACGCTGGCCGATCTGCCGCCGGCCCAGGTGCTGATCCTGGCCGGCGACTCCTTGCGCATCGTACGTGATGCTCAGGAGCCGGCCGCCGCCGATGAAATGACGGTCTTCGTCGTGCGCCCTGACGGCGTGATCTCGATGCCCAATATCGGTCGGGTCAAGGCCGCATCGCGTACGCCCGAAGACCTGGGCAAGGAAATCACCGAGAAGTACAAACGCATCTACCGTGAGCCAACGGTGACGGTGAACATCGCCAGCGCGCCGAGCAATAAGGTATTTATCGGTGGTGCGGTGCCCAACCCGGCGTTTTTCGACCTCGCGGGCTCGGTCAGCGTGGAACAGGCGCTGCTCAGTTCCGGAGGTGTTTTGCCTTCGGCGGACAGTTCCAATATTGCCCTGATGCGCACAGGCGCCAACGGCAAATACAACATGTACTTCATCAGCCTGAGCGACATGCTCACCGACCCTAACCACCCACGGGTGCCATTGCAACGCGGCGATTTGATCTATGTGCCGCAGTCGAAGATCGGTGCAACAGTGGAAGCGGTGGATATGTATTTCACCCGGCTGTTTCCAATCAACAAAGGCATTGGTATTGGCCTGAACTACGACCTCAACAATCAGGGCGTGAAGAACAGCGGCAACACCACCAACACCAGCACCACCATCATCAACCCATGATCCTGGAGCCGGTTTTGTATGACTCGACCCTGTTCTTCCTATTTCGCGTTCAATACCTATTCAATGGAGTGATCCTGTGATCGAAATCCGCTCTCTACGCGACCTGCTGCGGTTGTTCTTTATCTTCCGCCGCGAATTCAAGCTGGCAGTGATCACCACCATCGTGGTCGCCGTGCTGGGTGCCTTCCTGTTGCCGGCTCGTTATGAGTCCGACGCGCGCTTGCTGGTCAAGCCAGGCCGGGATAACACCACGCTGCCAATCGAAGCCGCCAACCGTCAGACGCTGATTGCCCCGAGCACGCAGCACGACCCAATCGTCGATGAGGAGAAGATGCTCACCGGCCGGCCCATCGTGCATATCGTTGCCGAGCGCTACCTGGCCATGACGTCCGAACCGCCCGAAGGCTTTTGGGCCAACGTGAAGTTCTACGCCAAGAAAGCCGGGGACGCCGTGCTCGACGCCGGGCGCAGCGTGTTGCAGTTTGTCGGCCTGGCCGAGAAACAAAGCCCGCTGGAGCGCCTGGCGACCAAGCTGGAAAAGAACTTTGAGGCCAGCCACGAACCGGGCTCCTCGGTGATCGAAATCGCCTTCACGTGGGATGATCCGGCCATCGCGCAAAAAGTCGTCGAGACGTGGGTCAACGCTTACCTCGAAGAACGCGCGCGGATTCTCGGACGCAAGAGCCTGTACACCTTCTATGAAACCGAAGGCACCAAGGTTGCCGGAACGATCCAAGGCCTCAAGGACCAACTGCAAACCCGCTTGAAACAGATCGACTCGATCAGCGTTGACGCCCGCCTGAAAAACCTGACCAGCCAGATTGACCGTGTCACCGACGCCAAGGTCGGCGCGCAAAACCAACTGTCCGGGATTAGCAGCTTCCTGATCAACGCCAGCGAGCAGATCAAAAGTCAGCCAGCCGAAGTCGTCACGGCCCGCGAAGTCAGCCTCAATCCGACCCAGCTGGACCTCAAACGTCAACTCAATGCCTTGCAAGTGGAGCGTGCGCGACTGCTGCGAACTTACCTGCCAGGCACACCGCAGGTCAGCCAGATCGAGCAGAACATCCGCGACCTGGAAGCCTTGAGCGCCCAAGAGGCCACGCGCCTGGAACGCTCGCAGAACACCGCGCCCAACAGCCTGGTGATCAACGTTAAACAACAAATGATCGACGCCCAATTGCAACAACGCAAACTGATCGGGCAAATTGATAATTACGACAAGACGCTCACCGCCCTGCGTGCCGAACGCGACCGGGTGATGACCGAAGAGCCGGAGCTCAATCGCCTGACCCAACAACTGCGCACCGCCGAGAAAAGCTACGCGCTGTACTCGGAAAACCTTGAACAGGCGCGCATCGACCACGAACTGGACAGCAGCCAGATCAGCAACATCGCGTTGATCGAACACGCCACCTTGAACCCGGCGCGGGTGTTCCCGAAAAGCTTGCTGATTCTACTGTTCGCCATCCCGGCCGGTCTCGCCGTGGGCCTGCTGACCATCTACGTGCTGTACCTGTTGGACCAGCGCATCCACGACGGCGCACGGCTGCAAGAGTTCTTCCATGTGCCACTGTGGAGCAGCATCCCCGACGTGCATGACGCAACACCTGCTGCGCTGACCGCGAGTATCTATCGCTTGTACAGCCTGCTGCCCACCGACCGCATCGCCAGCGAGGGCTTTGCCCTGGGGCTGACTTCGGCGCGCCATGGTGAAGGCGTGACTTACATCATCGAGCAGTTGAAAAGCCTGCTGGTTGAACGCGGTCATAAGGTCACGGTCAATGGCGCACAAGCGCCGCAACCGGGCGAAGTACTGCTGCTGGACGCCTCTGCCCTGTCGTCCAACCCGCAGGCATTCCTGATCTTGCGCCGCGCCAACCAGATTGTGCTAGTGATCGAGGCCGGTACCAGCACCGTACCAACCATTGAGAACGCCCTGTCGCTGCTGACTACCGCGTTCGGCAAGGTCGACGGGATCATCCTCAACCGCCGCCGCTTTGAAGTGCCGGCCAATGTCCTGGCACGGATCAACAGCTGGCGCGGAGCGGCCTGATGCGGATTGCGCTGCTGGCACCGCTGCCGCCGGAACAAACCGGTATTGCCGACTACGCCGCGCACTTGTGCAACGCGTTGGTCGAGCTAGGCATTGAGGTGCTCACACCGCTCAAGGGCTGTCACGACCCGGCCGAGTTACAGCGCCAGTTGCATGCGTTTGACTGGAACAGCGTGGACCTGGTCCACGCTGAACTGGGCGGCGGACGCTTCGGCGAATTCCAGGCGCTGGACTACTTGCGCCAAGTGCATCCGCAGTTACCGTTGACCGCTACCGTACATGACCCGGAGCGGCTGATCTGGCGCCGGGCCAAGCTGTTTTTCCCGCTGACACTGCTCGAACGCCTGCCCCACCCGATGCCCCAAGCGGCGGCGTTACTGGCCGACCCGTTGACCCTGCATGAAGAACGGCGTGTGGCCAAACACATGCGCCGTCTGATCACCCTCACCCGGCTGGGCGGCGACTGCCTGCGTCAACGCATGAGGCTGCGGGCGGACCAAGTGGCGGTGATTGCCCATGGCAACCTGGCGATTGCGCCGGTGACATTGCCGCCTCTGGAACCCCTGAGGCTGCTGTATTTCGGTTTTATTTACCGTGGCAAAGGCATCGAGGATCTGCTTGAAGCCCTGTCGCGCGCCCTGTCGGCCAACCCACAATGCCGTGGTCAGGTGCGCCTGACCCTGGCCGGTGGTACAGCGCCGGAAATGACTTTCGATCCCGCCGGCAACTACCTCGATGGCTTGCGCGAACAGATCGCCGCGTTGCACCTCGGTGACGTGGTTGACTGGCAACTGGACCTGCCCTCGGCCGACATTCCGCGCACGATCCAGGATCACCATGTGATGGTGCTTCCTTACCGCGAATCAAAAAAACTCGGCTTTTTGGGGCAGATGCGCGGCACCAGCGGCGCCCTGTCCTGGGCCAATGCGTGCGGGCGTGGCGTGATTACTTCAAATGCACGGGCCTTCGCCGAAGAAGTGGCCGCCGGTAATGGCGTCACTTATCAGCAAGGTGATATCGACTCGCTGAGTGACGCCTTGAGCCGTTTGATGCTGGATCCGCAACAGGCTCGCCAATGGGCCGACCAAGCTGCTGAAATCGGCCGACAACGTCAGTGGCCCACTACCGCCCAACACTTTGTCGAGCTGTTCCAGGCCGTCTGCAAGGAACCTTCAAGATGAACACCCTACCCCTTCGCCCGTTGTTGCGTTACCTGCCGCTGGTGGTCGCCCTGGCCGTCGGCAGCGCATTGTTGCTGAGTGAAAAGGTCGACGCCGAGCCGGTAAACCTTGCACCTCAGCGCACCGTGGTATGGAAGGACTTCCTGGGGGTAAACGCGCATTTCCTGTGGTTCAAGCCAGAGCAGTACCGCAAGCAAATCAACCAGTATCAGAAGCTGGGGTTGGACTGGGTGCGGGTCGACTTGCATTGGGATCGCCTGGAGCCCAAGGAAGAAGACTATCAACTCAGCACTTTCGACGAGTTGGACAAAACCCTGACGGCCGAAAAGATCCGCTCGGTGTTCTACCTGGTGGGGTCGGCGCCATTTGTAACCACCGCGCCCAAGGGGGCGCCATTCCAGGACCAATACCGGCCCCGGGACGCCAACGTGTATGCCCTGCGCCTGGCCATGCTTGCCCAGCGCTACCCGCATATCGACGCTTGGCAGGTGTGGAACGAGCAGAACTTGCCCAACAACTGGCGCCCTGAAGTGAATGCCAAGGAGTACGCACAGCTACTCTTGGCCAGCCATCAGGCGCTGAATATCGCCGCGCCGGGCAAGGTCCAGGTAATGGGCGGCATGGCGTATTACAGCCAGATGCCGCCCCGTGGCAAAACCCTGATGTTCGAAGCGCTGGGCGCACTTGGGGTACAAACCCTGGGAATGGTCGCGGCGTATCACCCTTACTCGATGACGCCGGAAACCGATGAGCCAGGCAAAAACGAAGTGCTGCTGCGGGGCGACCAACTCAATGCAATCCTGCACAACGCCGGGGTCAAGGACGTATGGGCCACCGAGTGGGGCTGGTCCAGCTATGCCGGGCCCAAAGAGCTGCAGGACCTGATCGGCATCGATGGCCAGGCCGACTACACCCTACGGCGCCTGGCGCTGATGGCGTCCCAGGACTACCAGAAAATCTTCCTGTTCGCCCTCTCGGACCTGGATGAGCGAGCCTCTGCGCGGGACCAGCACTACGGCTTGCTGGACCTCAATGGCGAGCCGAAACCGGTATACACCGCCCTTGCGCGATTCCTGGAAATCACCGGCCCACGCCTCACACCCGGCACCACACCGACACTGCGGGATGTTCCAAAGAACTTGTACAGCGTCGCGTGGACCCGCGACGACGGTAAACACTTGTTGATGTACTGGAGCGCCAACGGCACGAACATCACCCTGCCCGAGGTACACAACGCCGAACTGATTGACCCGTTGACCGGCGCCAGGCAAACCTTTGACGATGGCAACGGCATCCGCCCACCGGTCAAACCAACGTTGCAGATACTCGTGTGGTAATGCATTCAGGCATGGAGAGCAGTACGTGAGAATCCTGTGGATTGTGCCTTATCTGCCGTGGCCCATGACGAGCGGCGGCAAGACCCGGCAATACCATTTGCTGCGCACGCTGAGCGAGCGCGGGCATCGCATTACCCTGTTGGTGCAATCGAAAACCGAGGCCGATGCGGCCGTACACAGAGCACTTGAACCGCTGCTGGAGCGGCTGATCGTCGTGCCCCGTCGCCCGCTGAAACACCCCCTGACCCTGCTTGGCGGCGTGTTTGCGCCCTGGCCGTTGTTAACCACGGTCAATGGCCTGTCAGCACCGTTGCGCCAGCGTTTTGATGAGTTGTTGAGTGAGTCCTGGGACATTATTCAGGTTGAGCACAGCTACAGCCTGCAGCCGTACCTCAAGGCCTTGCAACAACAGTCCCGCGATTTCGTGCTCACCGAGCACAACCTTGAGTCCAGCCTGGGCGGTGCTACCTATGACCGCTTCCCCGCGTGGGCCAGCCTGTTTGTACGCTACGATCAATGGCGCTGCGAACAATGGGAGCGTAAGGCGTTTGATGCCGCCAGCCATGTGGTTGCCGTGACACAAACCGATGCCCAAGCCATGCGCCAAGTCACTTCGACGCCGGTCAGCGTGGTGGTCAACGGTGTCGACAGCCGCGGCTTCGCCGAGGTGAGCGCCGACCCGCAAAGCCTGCGCCTGTTGTTTGTCGGCAACTATGAATACGCCCCCAACCTCGACGCCGTGCACTGGTTGCTCGACGAGATTTTCCCCCGTGTGTGGCTGCAATACCCCACCGCCCGCCTGGCCGTCGCCGGCTACGGCTTGCCTGAAGAATGGCGCAATCGTTGGCCCGACGAGCGCATCGACTGGCAGGGGTTTGTACCTGACTTGACGGCGTTGCAAGGCCGCTGCGCGGGGTTTGTCGCAGCACTGCGCCATGGCGGCGGCTCCAAACTCAAAGTGCTGGAAGCCATGGCCGCAGGGTTGCCGTTGGCCAGCACCGCCCAAGGCGTATCGGGACTGGCCATTCGTGCCGACCAGCACTACCTGGCCGGCGAAAGTACCGAAGCCTTGGCCAATGCCATCGTTCGCTTGCTGGATCAACCGGTTCTGGCTCGGCAGTTGGCTGACACCGCCCGCGAGTACGCACGCAATTTCCACGACTGGGCGGTGGCCGGTAACGAACTGGAGCAGATCTACCAGACCTTGCCCACCCATCAGGAGCGTCCAGCATGCGCGTAGCCGTGGATTACCGCCCCGCGACCGTCGCGCCTTCGTCGGGGATTGCGCGTCAGGTCAAGGCTCTCGAGCAAGCGCTACGTGAGCGCGACGACACCGAAGTGGTGCTGTTCAGTGAAGCGCCGCTGGATCACCCTCAGCGCGAAACCGCCGTTTGCCCCCCATGGGCCAGCCCGCTAGATGGCCTGCAACGGCCCCAGGTGCGGCTGCGGTTCGAACGTAAATTCTTGCCTCGGGCGCTCCACGAACAGCGCATCGACCTGTACATCGCCACCGCCAACATGGGCTTACCCCTGGGCCGAAAACCGGCAGGCACCCGCTATGTGCTAATCCTGCACGACCTGTTTCAACTGACCCAACGCAACTTTCACCGCTCCAAAATCAAGGCCCTGGCTTACCGCTTGATCGACGGCGCATCGATCGTCTGGTCCGTATGGCAAGCAGATCGGGTCTGGTGCCCATCGCAATTTTCCTGCAACGAAGCGAGGCGGCTGTTTCCCTGGGCTCGCGCCAAGTTTCGCGTGCTGTACAACCTTGTACCTGAATTCACTGAGGCACCTGAGCCTCTGCCCGTCGGCTTGCCAACGCGCTATTGGCTGGTGGTGGGCACACGCGAGCCACGCAAGAACATGGAGCTCTTCCTCACACAGTGGCAAGCCAGTCGCGCCAAGAACCCGAACGTACCGGACCTGGTACTGGTGGGGCATGCCAGCGACGTGCCCGACGCACTCGGCGGGTTAGACGGCCTGCATTGGCGTAGCGGTTTGTCCGACGGCCAGCTACAGGCACTCTATCGTCACGCCGCGTGCCTGTGGCAGCCTTCTTACGCCGAAGGCTTTGGCCTGCCGGTGGTGGAGGCACTGAGTGTCGGCACCCCCGTAGCGGTCGCGAGGGGCTCAGCCCTTGACGAAGTAGCGCCGCCTACTGCCCCGCACTTTGACCCATACGATGGCGGGCAACTGCAGGCCGTCATGCTGTCATTGGCAGAACCTGGCACCACGATCGACCCCGAACCGCAACGCACGTGGGCCAGGCAGTTTGCCGAACCGGCTTATCGCCTGAATCTGGACACTTTGCTCAAGGAATTGACCCCCTAATGCTGCCAGGAAAACTCGTAAGTCTGCTTCTGGGCCTGGTCTTCGGTGGATTGCTGCTGGCACTGCCGCCGATGAAGGTCTTGATGGTTGTCGCCGGGCTCGCCGTGGCCTTGACGCTGATCCGCAACCCGTTGTGGGGCCTGTTGATCTTTGCGGTATTGGCCACCAGCATTCCCTACACCACTCTGCAACTGGGCATCCGCACCACCATCAGCGAGGCGGTGCTGGGGCTGACCTGGGTCGGGGTATTCTGGCAGTCGTTCATCGGCAAGACCCGAGGCTTCCTGCTCTGGCGCCCAACTGAGCGGGCCCTGATGTGGTTGATGCTGTTCAGCACCATTCCGTTTGTCTGGGGCATGATCATCATCCACGCCGAGGGCAGTGGACCGGTCAACTGGGTGCGATGGCTGATGAACCTGTCATTGCTGTTTATCGTGCCGCTCCTGCTGCGTACCGATGCCGACCGGGACAAGGTGGTCATCGCCCTGCTGCTGGGCAACTTGGCAATGCTGTTGCTGTCGATCTTCATGTTTATCAAGACCCGCAACGCCATGTCGATGATCCAGATCCTCACTGACCTCAAGTACGCTCACCCGGAAGCGGTCAAAGACATCTTCTCCGCCAACTACAAGCGCATGGCATCACCTTGGGTCCACCCGAACTTGACGGGCGGCGTACTGGTGCTGTTTATCCCGCTGGCACTGTTCTATGGCTGGACCCGCACAGGCTGGCGACGCGCCCTGGGCCTGGCGGTGGCGGTGCTGGGTTGTGCCGGATTGCTGCTGAGTATTTCTCGCGGAGCGATTGTCGCGCTGGCGCTGGTGTTGATCTGGCTGACCTACAAACGCGTGCCCAACAGTGGCCGGATCATCGGCATCGGCGTGGCCTTTGCGGTAGCGTTGGTGATGTTCTACCCCCCGCTACAAGACCGGTTGATGACAATTTTCTCGACCACCAACGCCAGTACCGAAGTTCGCTTTGACGAATACGCCAAGTTCCCTCAAGCGATGGCCCAGTACCCTCTGGGTATCGGTTTCAAAATCGACCCGCCAGTGCCGGGTACAGGCCTGGTAGGGATCTCCAACCTGTGGCTGAACTTCATCTACAAAATCGGTATTCCGGGGATGCTGCTGTTCATCACCGTCACTGTGTTGTGGTGGCGTGAAGTGCGACCGCTAGGCCGGGTATACAAGGTCACCGCCGACAATGCGCTGTGGCTGGGTTGCGTATGCGGCGTGATGGCAGCGCTGCTGACCGGGATTTTCGACCACTACTTCAGCTTCACTTTTGTATTGATCGCGCTGTTTTGGCTGTTGATGGGCATCAGCCTGCAACAAGTTCGCCTGAACCCGACCGTGACCACATCTCTATCAGCGCCCAAGGATAACCAAGCATGAAACACCGGACCCTGCACTCCCCCGACTTGCGTGACAGGCTGCCCTCCCTGGCTAATGAACTAGGTGTAAGCCTGGAAGACTTGCAGGAAGCGCTGGACTGGAGCCTGGCCAACGAGGTTATTTTTGAAGAGGGTGACGGCGAGGCCAAACGCTTCTGGATAAGCGCCATCGACATCGAACCGCGTATCGAACAACCGGTGGCGCGCCGGCTGTTTCATCGACTGAAACAGGATGTCCCGGCAAAGTTCATCCCTATCTACGGCAAGAACTGGGAAACCCTCAAGGACCGCTGGCAAAGCGCCTGGGATATGGCCTACAACATCGTGATCAACAAGATCCCCAGCCACCATATCCGTGTCGGCTGGCTGCGCCTGGGCGGCGCAAAGATCGGCAAGGGCTCCAGCCTGTGGCGCAACACCGAGGTGCTGGGCATCCATAACCTGGTGGTCGGCGACGACACCGTGATTGGTTGGCATTGCCAAGTGGACGCCCGCGCCGGCCTGGTGATTGGCAACCACGTAGCCATTGCTTCCCACGTGCTGATCATTGCCGGTAGCCATGACTTGCAGGCGCCGGAGTTCTGGTCGATTTCCGGTGCGATCTACATCGAGGACTACGTGTGGATCGGCAGCCGCGCGCTCATTGGTTTCGGTACGCGCCTGGGCTACGGCTCGGTGGTAACGGCCAATACCGTGGTCGGTAAAGTCGTCGCACCCTATAAAATCGTCGGGGGGACCGGCGCCAAGACCATGGGCGAGCGCGCCCACGACCTGAACTACAAGGTGGGTGGCAAGGGCCTGTTCACCCTGTTTCATTAATGTTTGGCAGCACGCTGTGGCTGACCGTGGCGACGCTCGCCGGGCTGGTGGCCGGCTTTGCCCGCGAGTGGCTGCTGGTGGCGGCCTGGGGCGCGGGCAGTCGCAGCGATGGGTTTCTGGTCGCCGTGTTTCTGCCCGAAGCCTTGCGCATGACCCTGGCCGCAGGCCTGCTCGCGGCCGCAGCCCTGCCCCTCTATCAACAACGCGACCCACAACGCCAACAAGCATGGTTGGCCAGCCTGTCGCCGCGCCTGCTCGGCGTGGGCCTGGCGCTCTATGCGTTGCTGGCGCTAGGCGCGCCGCTGTGGGTGCGGCTGATCGGCCCGGGCCTGGATCCCGCCGCCCAGGCCCAGGCGACTGAAAACCTGCGCTGGCTCGCCGCGTGCGCGCCGGGGTTGGTGATGCACAGCTTGTTCAGTATTCCACTGCAGGCTCGCCAGCGCTTTGTGCTGCCGGGCCTGGGCTCGCTGTTGTTCAACCTGCCGCCGGTGCTGTACCTGTTTAGCCGTGGGACCTCCAGCGACAGCGCCGAACTGGCGATGAGCTTTTTTGCCGGCAGCGTCCTGATGTGCTTGCCGCTGCTGGTGCCGGTCTGGTCCTTCGGCTGGCGCCCCTGGCAGGTCAGGGGCGATGCATCGGCCGGGCGCGAATTACTCGCTCGCATCGGCCCGCTATTGGCCAGTAACGTCGCCAGCCAGGGCTTGGCGTTACTCGAGCGGTTGATCGCCAGTTACTTGGGAGAAGGTGCGGTCACCTGGGTCAACCTCGCACGCAAACTGATCAATTTGCCGTTGATTGCGCTGATGAGCCTCAACCAGGTGCTACTGGGGTTGATGAGCGGCGAACAAGGCCAACAACGCCTGGCCCTGCTGCGCCGAGGCCTGGACGCCGCCACCCTGCTGAGCCTGCCCGCCGCCCTCGGGCTGATCGGCGCCAGCCCGGTGTTGATTCATCTGCTGATGCCGGCGCAAAGTGCCGACGGCCCGTTGCCCGCGCTGCTCGGCTGGTTCGCCACACCGCTGGTATTCGGCGCCTGGAACGCCATGCTCGCACGCTACGCCTACGCCAGCGGTGACACACGCCTGCCCCTGCGGTGCGAACTGCTGGGCAGCGTGATCAACGCCGCATTATTGGTGTTGCTGCCGTACTTTTTTGGCCTGCCGGGTATCGCACTGGCAGCATTGGGCGGGGTCATCGTCACCAACCTGCTGCTGATGCAACGTCAGCAGTTGCTGGGGCAGCTGGGCTGGCCATTGCAATGGGGGCTGAGCGTGGTATTGCTGGGCTTCGCGGCACTCATATTGCACCCGCTGCACAATGATGGCTGGCAACTGGGTTTGAGTACCCTGACTGGAGCGCTGGTATTGGGCGGGTTGGCCTGGTGGTTCAAGCCGTGGAAACAGTGAGGTCTGTAAACCCAGGGGTTATCGCTGCGGGAGCCGGCAAGCCAGCTCCTGCGCGGGCTCAATCATCCAGTTGTTGAGCAGCAGCAGCCGGCTTGGTTGTCTTGCCCGCTTTAGCCGCGCCCTTGCTGGGAGCAGGCTCTGGAGCAACAGGCGCTGCGGTCTCTTTTTCGGCCGTAGGCAGCGTGTCGACAACACCAAAGAATTCCTTCAGATCAAGCGTGTCCGGTGGCACGGTCTTCTCGAGTTTCTTCTCGCCATCCTTGCCGACCAGAATCACTTTGGTGCCACTACCGGCGCCCAGTTTGAGGGCACGGATCAGCGCATTGGTTTCAGGTGGCGTGAGCTTCTTGTTGTCTTTCGCGTCTTTGGCGAACTTCTCCCCTTCCGCACCGATACTGCCGAACTTCACGGTGTAGAACACCATGTTACGTTCTTCAAAAGACTGCTTGTTGGCAGGCTCGTCCAGTTGCTTCTTGAGAGTCGCCAATGCTTCATTGCCGGAATCAAGTTCCACGACCACCAGCGGGCGGGACTTGCCAAAGTCTTGCTTGAGCGGGTTGATATCCTCAGCGGCCAACAGCGGCCCCGTAAAAGCCATCAAGGTAGCCAGGGTCAGCGACCGGATGAGCATGCGCACCTCCTTTGAATTCCATGCAGGGTTCTTGAGTTTCATGTGTGCGACAGTCAAATTCAAGGATGATTCCTACACCACGTTAAGAAAGCGTAGGCCAGGACGCCCGCTACGCAAGGGGTTCGGTAGGTTCAACCGTCATTGTTTCTTCTGATTGCGGAAACATTACGAGACCTCCCACTCCGGCCAATGCCTGGCAAACACGGGCGCCACAACAGGATCGGTATCCACCTGCACCAAGGTCTGGGCAAAGCCTGGAGCCAAGGCGCTCAGCACCTCCCGCGCATCGTCCCAACGCGACACTGCCGCCGCCATGATGCCCAGTGCATTCGGCGCATTGTTCGAGGCGAACAACTGGTCGGCAAACTGATCGGCGAAGACCACCCAGGCCTGATGCAGATAACGACGGGTGCCGGTGACCAATTGCGCCTGCACCGCCTCATCGGCGTTGCCCAGCCAACGTTGCGGATAGTCGATGATGCCGATCGCCGAGTAGCAATTGGCAGCGATGTACAACAGGCCTCGCAGGATCTGCGCGCGGTTGCCGGCCAGTAGATCGGAGGCAGGAAACTCCAGGCCCAGGTGGATCAGGATGGCGGCGCTTTCGGTCAGCACCTGGCCATCGGGCGTCACCAGGGTGGGGATCTGTTTGAGCGGGTTAATGCGTGCCAGGGCTTCGCTGCCCTCGCCGTCTTGCCAGGAACTGGCATCCACCCGATGCCACGGCACCGCGCAGCGCTGCAGGGCAATTTCGATCATGCAGGAGCCGGACTCATCAATGCCGTAAAGCGTGTACATGGGCTTTCCTCCTTATCGCAGCAGTTTGGCCTGCAAGTTGGCCTTCACTTGCGGCCATTCCGAATCGATGATGCTGAAGCGCACCGAGTTGCGCTTGCGCCCGTCGGGCATGATGCGTTCGTGGCGCACGATGCCTTCTTGCACGGCACCGAGGCGCAGGATCGCAGCGCGAGATTTTTCGTTGAGTTCGTCGGTGGTGAATTGCACCCGCACGCAGTCGAGGACTTCGAAGGCGTAGGTCAGCAGCAACAGTTTGGCTTCGGTGTTGACTGCAGATTTTTGCGTCGATTGCGCCAGGAAAGTGTGGCCGATTTCGAGCTTGCGATTGACCCGGTCGACCTTCCAGAAGCGCGTGCTACCAACCACCTGGCCGCTGTCCCGTCGCACGATGGCGAACGGAATCATGGTGCCGGCTTCACGCCCTGAGAGGGCGATGTCGAGGTATTTGTCGACAGTTTCGGGGCCAGGCACGTGGGTGACTTTGAGGTTCCATAGCTCACCGTCGGCGGCGGCCTCGACCAGAGCGGCCGCATGTTCACGCTGCAGAGGCTGGAGTTCGACCGTGGTACCGGTCAGGGTAATGGGGAGTTGGGTCATGGAGAGCAGCGCCGTCTGGGGTCATCATGAGAGAGCAAGAGTGCAGGCTCTGACTATGCCTCGGCAAGCGTTTTAGAACAGGCCCATTTGCCCGCCGACCAGGGTAGCGAAATCGTCATTCACGAACGGCAGAATCGCATCGGCCACCGGCTGCAATTGCCGAGTGACGTAGTGGTCGTAGTCGATCGGCGCCTGTCTCACCTCCAACGGTTCGGGACCGTTAACGGTGATCACGTAGCTGATCCAGCCGCCGCGCTGATACTGACGCGGGCGACCCAGGCGGTCGTTGTACTCATCTGCCAGGCGTGCCGCGCGCACATGAGGCGGGACATTGCGTTCGTAGTCGCCCAATTGGCGGCGCAGTCGCTTACGGTAGATCAGCAGCTCGTCGAGTTCGCCGCTCAATGTGCGGCGTACGTAGTCGCGTATGTAGTCCTGATGCGGCTGACGGTGAAAGATGCGCTGATAGAGTTCCTGCTGGAATTGCCGAGCCAGGGGCGACCAGTCGCTGCGTACGGTTTCCAGGCCTTTGTAGACCATTTCTTCGCGGCCATCGCCACGGACGACCAGGCCGGCGTAACGCTTTTTACTGCCCTCCTCCGCACCGCGAATGGTCGGCATCAGGAAGCGGCTGAAGTGCGTTTCGTATTGCAGTTCCAAAGCACTTTGCAGGCCAAACTCGTTGAGCAAATGCGCACGCCACCAGTCGTTGACATGTTGCACCAGCGCCTGGCCGATGCGGCTGGCATCCTCCTGGGAGTGTGCACTGCCGAGCCAGACGAAAGTGGAGTCGGTGTCGCCGTAAATCACCTCATAACCCTTGGCCTCAACCAGCTCACGGGTTTGGCGCATGATCTGATGCCCACGCAGAGTGATCGAGGACGCCAGCCGGGTGTCGAAGAACCGACAACCACTGGAACCGAGTACACCGTAGAAGGCGTTCATGATGATTTTCAGGGCTTGGGACAGCGGCGCGTTGTGTTCGCGCTTGGCGGCTTCACGGCCTTCGGAGACGCGGGTGACGATGGATGGCAGGCAATGCCGGGTTCGAGAGAAGCGCGCACCGCGAAAGCCTTCCACCGACACGCTGTCATCGGGGTGTTTGAGGCCTTCGATCAGGCCCACCGGGTCAATCAGGAAACTGCGGATGATTGACGGGTAAAGGCTTTTGTAATCCAGCACCAACACCGATTCGTAGAGACCTGGGCGTGAATCCATGACGAAGCCACCGGGGCTGGCCTGGGGCGGTTTGTCTCCCAGGTTCGGCGCGACGAAGCCTTGGCGGTGCATCAATGGCATGTACAAGTGGGTGAAGGCCGCAACGGAGCCGCCATTGCGATCAGCCGGCAGCCCGGTGACGCTGGCCCGCTCCAGCAAAAACTTGAGCAGGTCGGTCTTCTCGAAAATCCGCGTGACCAGCTCGCAGTCCTTGAGGTTGTAGCGCGCCAGGGCGGGCTTGTCCTCGGCGAACATGCGGTTGATTTCGTCCATGCGCTGGTACGGCGTGGAGATGTCCTTGCCTTCGCCGAGCAAGGTCTGCGCGACGTTTTCCAAGCTGAAGGATTCAAAGCTCCAAGTAGCCGAACGCAGGGCTTCGATACCATCAATGATCAGCCGCCCCGCCGCCGCCGCAAAGTAATGATTGCGGCTGCCGTGCTCACGCCAAGCCATGGCTTCACCGCCACGGCCCAACAGCAGCGGCACGTTGAGGCGTTGCGCATGTTCGTGCAATACACGCAGGTCGAACTGCACCAGGTTCCAGCCGATGATCGCATCGGGGTCATGGGTGGCGAGCCACTGGTTTAGGCGTTCGAGCAGTTGGGCGCGGGTGTCGCAGTAGTCGAGCTTGAAGTCGACTGCGTCGGTCTTGTTTGGTGGACCGAGCATGTACACCTGGCGCTCGCCACAGCCTTCGAGGGCAATGGAATAGAGATCGCCTTGGGCGGTGGTCTCGATGTCGAGGGACACCAGTTTCAGCGGCGGGCGATAGTCCGGCGCAGGTTTCATTTGGGCGTCGAGCAGCGTGCCACTGGCGTCGGGCGTGCCGCCAAACCACACGGGAGCCGTGATAAAACGCTCCATCATGTAGCGCTCGGGCGGGCGCACATCGCCTTCATAGACATCAACGCCGGCGGCGCGCAGGCGTTTTTCCAGGTCCATCAGTTGGCGATGTTGGCGGGTGTAGAGGCCCAGGACCGGACGGTGATGGAAATCGCACAGCTGCAGCGGGCGCAACTCAATATCGCGCTCGCCCTTGAGCAGCCAATCCAATGGCTTGCGATAGGCCTCGGGAATAAACATCACCGAGGTTTGCACAGGTAGCCGGATACACCGGGGGCCAAGGTCTGTAGCCAACCAGAAACTGACCTCCGTACCCGCCGGGGTGTCGCGCCAATGCCGGGTCAGGACGAAACCCTGCTGTAAATCCACCGTACCGCACCTCAGGAATCGCTTTCAGGGTGCGATTCTACTCGGCATCCAGCCAAACGCAGCAGGTTAACGTGTAATCCAACCACATAGGCGCTCCGCTCCTCATCGGGTCAGCGCATTTGCGCATCGCTGGCTCGCCACTAGACTCAGTGGCTTCACTCACAAGGAAGTCTCATCGATGAATGTATCTCGCTCCCTGCGTCAGGCTATCGTCCTGGCCGCGCTCCTGTCTGCCGGCAACCTTACCGCCTACGCTGCCGAAATCCCGCTGTCCAAATCCCTTGAGGCCGATGAAGTGACCACCAAGGTGCTGTCGGTAGATGCCGCCAATCACCAAGTGGTGCTTGCAGGTGCCCAGGGTAATCCTGTGCATGTGCAGCTCAGCGATGAAGCCAAGGACTTGGGCAACCTCAAGGTTGGCGACCAGGTGAAGGTGCTGACCACCCACTCTGTCGCCGCTGTGCTCGATACCGACGTGGACAAAAGTCCCCCGGACGCCAGCGAAAAAACCGGTGTGATTCGCGCCACTGCCGATAATCCGAACCCCGGTGGTGCTGCCTTCCGCCAGGTGCAGGTGCAATTGAAGATCACCCATATCGACCTGAAGAAAAACCAGGTCACCCTGGAAAACCCAACCGGCGCCAAGAAAGTGCTGGACGTTGAAAAACCGGAGATCCGTGCCGGGCTCAAAGACCTCAAGGTTGGGCAGAGTGTACTGGTGACCTTTACCGATACGCTGGAAATCACCACGGCTCACGAAGGCTGACAGCAGTGAGGACGGGCATCAACAATGATGCCCGTTTGGGTCAGGCTCGACGGGCCTGGCTCAGATAGGTTTCGATGTTGTTCATTTGATCATCCCACCCACGGGAATTCATCTTGAAGGCTTTCTGGCGGCGAGCCTCGGGGACTGCATCAAAACCGGACTCGACTACCCGCAGCAGAATACCCGGCGCGCGATCTTCAACGATGAACTCCACCAGAGTCGGCGTTTCCTTGTCGTAGTCGACGCCCTTCTCGACCGCATAAGGATGCCACCTGAAAGAGAACAGCATTTGCGGCAAGACGCGTTCGATCTTGGCCTTCCAGACCACATGTTCGTAGCCGGGGTAAGTAATCGGCGCCTCGATGATTTCCCCAGAGACAAACGTTTTGCCCTTGAGAGCGATGCCGAACCAACTGCCGAACTGCTCGGCGTCTGTCAGTGCGTCCCAGACCTGTTTGCGTGAAGCATTGAGCAGGACTTTTCGTTCGATGCGATCTAATACGTGCATAAGTCACCTCCTCCATTGACACTAGGCGACATCGACCAATGCGCAACCTTGGGTTGTGCGCGATGATGACCCCGTCCTTGACCAGGCAATATGTTATGACCGAGCCACTGAATGGAAGTTGCTTCTGCAAAGGCGTGCGCTATCAAGTGGACAGCCTGGATATGCCTATCAGCCACTGCCACTGCGACAGCTGCCGCAAAGTGCATGCAGCGGCGTTCGTGGCCACGGCCGGCGTAATGCGCGAGCACTTTCGCTGGACCCAGGGTGAGGCGCTGTTGTCGTCCTTTGAATCTTCGCCAGGCAAATTCAGGCATTTCTGCTCGCGTTGCGGCTCACATCTGATAGCGGAGCGTGGGCATCAGCCGCATGTGATTGTGCGAGTGGCGACGCTGGATGATGATCCGGGCGTCAGGCCCACTTCGCACATCTGGACGGCCCATGATGTGCCGTGGCTGGCTCATGAGGGCGTGGAGCAATGGGAAGAGTGGAAGGCCTGATTTAAACGTGCGGATCGCCTGGCGCTTTGGCCGGCGTCGCATATTGCGGCTTCAGGTGACCTTCCTGGTCGAGTAACCAGGCGTCCATTATCTGCCGAACCACAGGGCCTGCTACACGGCCACCGGCCTCACCGTTTTCGATCATCACCGAAATCACGATCGTCGGATGTTCAGCCGGCGCGAAGCCGACGAACAAGGCGTTATCACGATGGCGCTCCAGGGTCTTGTTACGGTTGTAACGCTCACCCTGCTTGATCGCGACCACCTGCGCCGTACCACTCTTGCCGGCAATCCGATATTGAGCGCCGAGCGCCGCTGCACGGGCAATACCGCGTGGGTCATGCATCACCAGTTGCATACCGTGGTTGACCTGCTCCCAATCACGCGGGTCCTTGAGGACCACGTTGGGCATTGGGTGTTCATCCACAGGTGGCACGCCGTTGATGGTCTTGGCCAGATGCGGCCGGTTCCACACGCCTTTGTTGGCAATCAACGCCGTAGCCTGAGCCAACTGCAGCGGCGTTACCTGCATGTAGCCCTGGCCGATACCGAGGATAACTGTTTCGCCCGGGAACCAGGGCTGGCGTCGTGTCGCGCGCTTCCAGGCCTGAGATGGCATCAGGCCAGCCGACTCCTCGAACATGTCGAGCGAGACTTTCTGGCCGAGACCGAATTCGGCCAGGTAGTCGTGCAAGCGGTCGATGCCGAGCTTGTGAGCAAGGTCGTAAAAGTAGGTGTCGTTGGATCGCATGATGGCTGCGTCCATGTCCACCCAGCCATCGCCGCTGTGGTTCCAGTTGCGATATTTGTGGTCAAAGTCGGGCAACTGGTAGTAACCAGGATCGAACACACGGGTTTGAGCGGTCACTACGCCACTGTCGAGGCCAGCGATGGCCACTTCCGGTTTGATCGTCGAACCGGGCGCATAGAGCCCACGCAGTACGCGGTTGAACAGCGGACGGTCGATGGAATCGTGCAGCGCAGCGTATTCCTTGAAGCTGATGCCGGTGACGAACAGGTTCGGGTCGAAACTCGGCTTACTGACCATGGCCAGCACTTCGCCGGTTTGCGGGTCGAGCGCCACCACCGAGCCACGGCGGTCGCCCAAGGCCTCTTCCGCGGCTTCCTGGAGTTTGACATCGAGGCTCAGGACGATATTTTTGCCAGGGATCGGGTCTGTGTGCTTGAGCACGCGCAGCACGCGCCCCTGGGCATTGGTCTCGACCTCTTCATAACCGACGTGGCCGTGCAGTTCGGACTCGTAGAAACGCTCGATACCGGTCTTGCCAATGGACTGGGTACCGCGGTACTCCACCGAATCGAGGGCCTTGGATTCTTTTTCGTTGATTCGACCGACGTAGCCGATCGAGTGCGCGAAGTGCGCGCCCAGCGGGTAATGGCGGACGAATTGTGGCTCGACGTCCACGCCTGGCAGGCGAAATTCGTTAACCGCCAAAACGGCAATCTGTTCTTCGGTCAGCTCGTAAAACAGCGTGACGGGGACGAACGGGTGGCGGGCCTGCTTCAGCGCCTTGTCGAACACGGCCCGGTCTTCGGCGGGCAAGTGCAGCAGGTTGACGATGGCGTCCAGCTCGCCCTTGAGGTCAGTGGTGCGCTCGCGGGTGATGATCAGGTTGTAGCTCGGGCGGTTGTCAGCCAACACCACGCCGTTGCGGTCATAGATCAACCCCCGGGTCGGCGTAATAGGCAGTACATGGACACGATTATTTTCAGAAATCGTGGAGTGATAGTCGAACTGCACCACCTGCAGGAAATACATGCGACCCACCAGGGCGCAAGTAATGCCGATCACCAACAGCGCGCAGGCGAGCAGCCGCTTGTTGACCAGACGGTTTTCGTTTTCGTGATCTTTGATCGGTATCGGTTCAGGCATTTCTACAGCATCTCGTTGAAGAAGGTCGACGCCGCGTCCTGCGGGTGAAAGATCAATCTTTGTGAAAATGTGCTGCACCATACCAAAAATGCAGAAACACTTTGCATCGATTTCCCCAACGGCATGCTGTTTTGTCTGGAGAGAGCGGATTTAGGCCCCAGAAAAGCTTCCAAACCGGATGTGCCGTACTCCCGGCCAATACCTGAATGTTTAGGCGCGCGGCTCATGGGCCACGGTGTTGATCAGTACGCGGCCGATTTCGATGCGAGCGGCCAACGCTTTGGCTTTGCTGGATTCTGAAGACAGAATATAGGCTTGGAGACGCGATGCTCAGAGCTTCATCGTCGTCTTCGTAGATGATGATCGACAAAACCGGACCAAAGACTTCCTCAGGGCGATAGTCATTTGGTTAGTGAGACGACTGAGGTCGGACTGCTTATCCTGCAAACTTAACGATCTTACTAAGCAGCAATCCACTCTAGATAAGCGTATAGCTGGGCTACAGACTAGCCTTGCGAGTAAATATGCGGCAATGGACTCTCTCGTTGCTCAGCTGCGCCAACAGAGCATTCCTATGCTAGGAACACTTAAGCTCTGAACAACAAATCAAGCAACGACGCAAAGCCAATCAACCAGCTCTCGTGGCTGGTGGTGATTAAGGGAGGCGTTTGGATTGGCGGGTGCTTTCAGGTAATACGCGACGCGAAGAGTTCGGAGCTTCGGCTAGTTCGCGTCGTCGTTAGTGCCTAACACTTTTCGACCGCCCAAAACAAAACCCCTGTCTGCGTTAGCAAACAGGGGTTTCGGAATTTAATCTTGACGATGACCTACTCTCACATGGGGAAACCCCACACTACCATCGGCG
>NZ_MDDR01000016.1 GCF_001870435.1 Pseudomonas costantinii
AAAATCGTCGATTACACCTACGACCGCCGAGGCAACCTCCTGGGCGTCGAAGACGGCCACTGGGCGCTGGCCTACGAATACGACAGCCAAAACCGCCTCACCGCCGAACACCAAGGTTGGGGCACCCTGCGCTACGGCTATGACGCCTGCGGCCATCTTAAAAACCTACGCCTGCCGGACAACAACCGCCTCACGTTCAATCATGGAAAAGGCGGCCATCTCGCCACCGTCGAACTGAACGGTGACACCCTCACCTCCCATCTATTCAAGGCAGGCCGCGAACGCCAGCGCCAACAAGGCCAATTGGTCAGCCACTACCAGTACGACGAACAAAACCGCTTGCACGCCCATGTCGTCAGCCAACAAAAACATGACCTCTACCAACGCCAATACGACTACGACAAAACCGGCAACCTCAGCCGAATCCTCGACACCCGCAAAGGCGAACACCACTACCAGTACGACCCCCTCGCCCGCCTGACCCGCGTCGATCACTCGCAAGACGAACAGGAGCGCTTCGGTCACGACCCGGCGGGCAACTTGCTGATGCAGGATCGCCCGGGGCCAGACATCGTGGCCGGTAACCGCTTGGCAATGCAGGGGGATCATCATTACGACTACGACGCCTTCGGCAATCTGATTCGCGAACGGCGTGGGCGGGAACATCGGTTAGTCACCGAATACCGCTACGACTGCCAACACCGGTTGATCGGTATTACTCAACCCAACGGCCAAACCGCCAGCTATCGCTATGACCCATTTGGTCGGCGCATCAGCAAAACCGTGGATGGCAAAACCACAGAATTTTTCTGGCAAGGCGACAAGCTGGTTGCCGAGCATCACGCGGATCGCCATCGCAGCTATATCTACGAGCCGGACAGCTTCCGTCCATTGGTCCTGCTAGAAGGCTTCGGCCCAAAAGATACCCAGCCCTTCCACTATCAACTCGACCACCTCGGCACCCCGCAGGAGCTCACCAATCCCGACGGCGAAATCGTCTGGTCCGCGCACTACCGTGCCTACGGTGAAATTGCTCGCCTAGACATCAATAAAATCGACAATCCGCTGCGCTTCCAGGGCCAATACTTCGACCCCGAAAGCGGTCTGCACTACAACCGCCATCGCTACTACAATCCGGATATTGGTCGTTACCTGACGCCTGATCCGGTGAAACTGGCGGGTGGGATCAACGCATACCAGTACGTGCCGAATACAACTGGGTGGGTGGACCCGCTGGGACTGAATGCTCATTGCCCTGGCTCAGGAAAGAAAAACCCAACCTGCGGGGCACCTGCTGAGCCGGATGTCCCTGATGCTTCTCGTAAGGGGGCCTTTAGGGAAGCCAAAAGAGATGCCAACATACCGATGTCACAACAACCCGATGTGTTGATAGACGCAGACTCCGGACTGCAAAAACAATACGGCACCGTGAAAATGTCAGATATAAATAACCGAAGCATTTTGAATAATTCAGGAAAACCTATTAATACAAGGGTATACCAATATACGAGAGCTGACGGCTCCATAGTATTAATCCAAGACCATTCCGCCGGGCATAAATTCGGAGCCAAAAACGGAGCAGGTGATCAAAGCGCCCACTTTAATTTGCGTCCTATCGACACACCGCGTACCGGCAATGTCCCAGGAACAAAAGACCATTACTTTTTCAAGGATAAAAAATGAAATACTGGAATGACCTTGATGGAACCATATTTTTTAACAAGGTATTCAGCCAACCAATTGAAATTGGTAAAGTTTATATACACTCACTACGTATAGAAAATGATCAACCTGATTTCGGGATCGGCTTCGACATACCGGAATTTCCTGACCACTTACCCGAAAAATGGAAAGACAAAGGGTACAACACATGCAGAATTGGATTGAGCTGTTCCGAAATGAGTGACTTACAAATAACAAACCTTCCTCGCAGGGAAGTTTTTATCGTAAAAATAAAGAAAGAAAGTGAATACTTTTTCTTCACTGCAAAATCGAAAAATGCGTCTATTGAATTCAAGGCTAAATGGCTATCCCTGTCTGGGCCATCCGTTTATATAAATTGTCCTGAACCAGAGGACCATAATTGGTCAGACGAGGTCTTATAAAAATCGGAAAAGTCGGATATGGGAAAAATTATTGGCAACGGGTATTTCAGCGACGGCATGAAATATGGCCAAAAGCGTAATGCACGAGTAATACTGGACAGGCATGGCAAACCTAAAACCGCATATACGGAGTGAGGAAAAACATGAAAAACAAGCCAAGCTTGTCAATAATCCGAGGTTTATTATTTACCTATGATATTGAAAATACCGATGATTTAGAAAGAGAAACATTCATCGCCTCAAAAAATATAAACGATGAGAAGGAGCTTTCAGAGCTCTTTGATGAGCTGACCAAACCTGACTTTTTGTCATATACAAAAACTGAGCAGGAGTGGTTTATTGACTCAATTGAATACTACCTATCTATCAACGACAACTTTGATGCAGCATTTGAAACAATGGCAACTTACTTCAGCACACCTATAAACAACAAAAGAAAATTCATGCAAACCCTCCTAAATCGCCTAAAACACTACAAGAACACACATCAATAAATAATGAACACACAAACACTTTTAATAAAAATACATACTCAAACTCCCGAAAAGAGAGCCGATGGTGCTACCAAAAGAGGCCACATACTTCTCAAACTGGTTCCCATTAGTCGATTGAAAACAGGCACGCCCTGATGAATCACCTAGAAGAGGAAATAGACGAAGCCATTAAGACCTTGGGAATTGACTCTAGAAAGCTTGAGGCGGAGGAACTCACAGCCTTGATAACAGCCCTCACCAATACATTCTTCAAATCAGAAAGCAACGTACTTGACCCAGTCGAACTGAATGAAACAAATACGGAGCACAACCCTAATTTTTGGAAGGAAATACAACAACGCATTCACAAAAAAGATCTGACCCTGCTGGCATTCGACTCAAGGTACAGCGCTTGGGAAGTTGAAAACCCGCAAAATCTTGCATCTATTCTAGGTGAAACGACTGGATACCCATTCTGGGTGACCGATAGCAACCTCACGCTTCTGGTACACATGGATGACCATGATTGTGTAATTTGGGCTTGAAGGCCATTTACCACAAATTGCCTTCTATACCCCCCATAGCCAACCCCAATTCGCCCACCCGCCCCACCCCACCTAAACTCTGCCCATGTTGTTTCAACGAACAGAGGACTCACCACCATGGGCAAACGTCACCCCAATCTCCCCGCCTGGCAATGGCGTAACTACCCGCAAAACCACCAGCACCCGACCAACCTCGCGCTGCACCTGATTGCGGTGCCGCTGTTTATCATCGGGTTCCTGTTGATCGTTTCCGGAGTGTTCAGCCTGAGCCTGGCCAGTTTTGCCATCGGCGTTGTCGGCATCCTGGCCGGCCTGGCGCTGCAGCGCCACGGCCATAGCCTGGAAGCCCAAGCCAGTGAGCCGTTCAGTGATCGAAAAGATGCAGTGCAGCGCCTGGTGGTCGAGCAGTTTGTAACCTTCCCACGCTTTGTGTTGAGCGGCGGCTGGTGGCGCGCCTGGCGTCAGCGCCACCGTCACTGAAGGTCAGGCGAAGACCACCACAGTCTGACGGCTGATGGCAATCAATTCGCCGGTTGGGCTCCAGAGTGCGGCAGCGGCGTGGCCGTAGCCGTCGCGGGCGTGTTCGATGTTGACGTAGTACTGGCACCAGTCGAGGGTCGTCAGATCCTGTAGCGGTTGGATGAATTCGATGGTCCAGGTCAGAGTGCTGCCCGGTGCAGGTTTTTTCAGATGGGGCAGCAACGCTGGGGGCCAGGCGTCTACCAAAGCGAGGATATGCGACTCGGTCAGCGGCTCTTCTTTCACATCCCCACGCAAGCGAACCCAACCGCCCATATCACGGGATTTATTACCGGTGAACGGCAGCCCGCCAACACTCCAGCGCATTGCCAAATGCCGCATGAACTCAGGAGTGACGCCTTTGATATAAGGCAATTCCTGGCACTCATCCCAGTGCTTGAACGTCGGTGGAGGCTCGCTGGCCACGTTAATTTCCGACTCGCGGGCCGCGCCAAAACTGGCCTGTACCAGCGTCGCCACTTCACCGTTCTGCACCACACGGCCGAGCAATTGGCTGACGGCCTTGCCTTCACGCAGCACTTCAACCTGATAACTGGCGGGTACGTCCGGCGCAACTGGCCCCACAAATGTGACGGCCAATGACCGCAAAGGGCGATCGGCCGGCACTTGAGCGCGCAAGGCTTCGTATTGCAAGGCGGCAACCAAGCCACCAAAAGTAGCGCGGCCCTGCGCCCATTCGGCGGGGATGGTGACATCCAGCGGGTTGCTACGGGCGGCGTCGAGCAAATCACTAAAGCGCATGGCGACCTCACATCAAGAAAACCGATGGGGGATCTTAACCATCGGGCCAGCAAGGTACAGCGCCCATTTTGGCCAAAAACCGGACCGGCTTAGAAACAATCAGTGCTGAGCTTATCCAGTACCCGATCCGCCAGGCCTTCAGCCTTGGCCATGGTGCGATGCCATACCGCAACGCAGGGCTGCAAATCCAGCTGCTGCTCGGCCTGGGCCAGCCACTGCCAGCAGTCGTGCCAATCACCCAGGGCGCCTTGGGCATTTTTCAAGCGTGACATGGCATTGGCAGGAAGCTTGTCCAGTTCAGGGTAAGCCTCGGCGGCGTAGCGCACGCGCTTGATCAGCAACCGCAGACGGTGGCGATCGTGGTCCGGGTCTTTCAGGGCTTCATCGAGTTTCTGCCATTGCTTGGCAAGACGCTTCTCGATACGCGGGCGCAATCCTCTGAGCAACTTCTGGTGCTCAGAGGCCCGAATAAAGCGTGGGAATGCATCGAGGATCAGCAGCAGATGCGCCAGTTCCGAGCTTTGTGCCACATGGCGATAGGCTTCGGGTTGAAGCCGCAGGCGCCGATTCGCGGCCTCGTGATGACCATGCTGGTGAAGGTAGGCCGCCAGAACCTCTCGATCTCGCAACGGTGTCGTCAATTGGCCTACCGTGCTGGCAGCCAACTCGAGCTGCTCGACACCCGGCAGACCCCGCAAGGGCCGCAACAGACTGCGCAGGCGTCGCACAGTGGTGCGCAGATCATGCAAGGCTTCATCGTCGGTGACGGCGGCGAGGCGAGCTTGGCAGCTCAGTAACCCTACTTCCAGGCCAATGACCTGAGCGACTAACTGATCAACCAAACCTGACATTCCTTCCTCCCCTCATGATGAAAATCCCTGAACACTCACCACCGCAGGCGTAGCCTCGTTGCACTCGACCGCTGCTACGTATCAACGCCCAGCGCGCGACTCACGAATATAGAACCGCGCCTTCTCGGCCTTGTTTGAACAGCCTTCAAACGCTTCGAATTGCTGCTGAGTCTTTGCACCCGTCAGCAGGGACAGGGCTTTAGAGTAGCTCACGGTCCCGGCAAAACCTTCAGCCTTGGCCAAGTCCAGTTCATGCCACGCGGCGTCCAGTTGCGTGCCGCAGCTGTCGCGGTACGCGGTTTTTCCAGCACAACCGGCCAGAGCCAACACGATCACAGGCACACACATCCAGGCTTTCATCAATAACACCTCAAAAAAAGAAAAACAGTCGTACGGTGTAGACGTTACCTACAAGGAAAAGTGCCTTTCCCAGTTGCCTGAAACGAAAACTGACTATAGCCAGAGCATACCCGAGCATTCTGACTATTCTGGAAAAATATTGCGCACGTCGACGAAGATTGAAGCGGTCCCCTTGATAGGCGCATTGTGGGCAACTGTTTTGCGAGGGATCAGGCCATGAAAAAACGTGTTGCCTTAGTACTGGGCTCCGGTGGAGCCCGGGGCTATGCCCATATCGGAGTGATTGAGGAAATCGAACGGCGCGGCTACGACATCGCCTGTATCGCCGGCTGCTCCATGGGCGCCGTGGTGGGCGGGATCTATGCTGCGGGCAAGCTGGATGAGTATCGAAACTGGATCGAAAGCCTCGACTACCTGGATGTGCTGCGCCTGGTGGACGTGAGTTTTCGCCTGGGCGCGATTCGTGGCGAGAAAGTCTTCGGGCAAATCCGCAAGATCGTCGGCGAGATCAATATCGAAGAGCTGCGCATTCCCTACACCGCTGTCGCCACTGACCTGACCAACCAGCAGGAAATATGGTTCCAGGAAGGCTGCCTGCACCAGGCCATGCGCGCTTCGGCGGCGATTCCCAGCCTGTTCACGCCAGTGATGCAAGGCAACCGCATGCTGGTGGACGGTGGCCTGCTCAACCCGCTGCCGATCGTACCGGTGGTGTCGAGCCATTGCGACTTGATCATTGCGGTCAACCTCAATGCCACCAATCAAAAGCACTACCACCTGCCGGTGATCCAACGCCCACCGGCGTTCAAAAGCCGCTTCGACAATTTGGTCAGATCTCTGGGCTCGCACCTGCCGTTTCGACGTAAGCAGGCCGAACAGTTGCTGAAGCTGGAACAGGAAGCGCTGCATGCCCAGGCAGCCGAGGCCAACCCATGGCTGGAGTCGGCTGATCCCGAATCCCAACAACCTGCCGCTGCACCGGAAAAAGAAGCTGCGCCGAAGTCTGCGACCGGCTCGTTCATCATCGATAACGTGGGGCCGGCGTCACTTCTGGATCTGATCAACCAGAGTTTCGAGGTGATGCAAACGTCACTGGCGCAATACAAAATCGCCGGTTACCCGCCAGATGTGTTGATCAACGTGCCGAAACGGGTGTGCCGGTTTTTTGAGTTCTACAAGGCGCCGGAATTAATCGCCCTGGGACGGGAAATCGCCAGTGATACGCTGGATAGGTATGAAAGTGAGTAGCGCTGAGAGTGTGGACTGCTAATGGCCTTATCGCAGGCAAGCACCGACTATCTAAGCGTTTAACAACCGATACCCCACCCCTGCTTCAGTCACAATAAAGCGTGGCTGAGTGGGGTCATCCGCCAGTTTCTGACGAAGGTGCCCCACCACGATGCGCAGGTAATGGCTGTCTTCGGTATGGGTTGGGCCCCAGATATCCTTGAGCAGTTGCTGTTGGGTAATCACCCGCCCCGGATGCCGCGCCAGTTGCGCGAGCACCGCGTACTCCTTGCGGGTCAGCGCCACTTCGACACCGTCCAACAGGACTCGGCGATAGGCCAAATCCACCGTCAACGGGCCAAAACTCAATGCGGCTTCCTGAGCCTCTCCCGCAGGTGCCTGGCGCAGCAACGCGCGAACTCGGGCGAGAAACTCCTGGATGCCAAAGGGTTTGGTCACGTAGTCATTCGCGCCGCCATCAAGGGCTTCGACCTTCTGCACTTCGCTGGCCCGCACCGACAGTACCAAGACCGGCACCGTCGACCATTCGCGAAACTCGCGCAACACTTGCTGGCCGTCCATATCGGGCAGGCCAAGGTCGAGCACCAGCAAATCCGGTTTGCTCAATGCCGCTTGGGCCAGGCCTTCGTTGCCAGTACCGGCCTCGATCACCTTGTAGCCCTGGGAGGCCAGGCTGATACGCAAGAATTTGCGAATCTGCGGTTCGTCATCAATGACTAAAATCGTCGCGGTCTGGCTCATGGTGTCCAATCAAAATCCGTGGAGAAAAGAGGGTAGCTCAAGGCTCGCGTTCCAGGCCAGGCTGTGTCGGCAATGGCAGGAACAAGGTGATGCAGGTGCCCCGCCCTTCAATGCCGTCGGCGACGCTGATATGCCCACCGTGCGCACCGACCATGCCCTGGCAGATCGCTAATCCCAGGCCGGTGCCCTGCCCGCCTCGGTCACCGCGTGCGGCGGTGTAGAACATATCGAAAATCTTCGCGCGCTCGTCTTCAGGAATCCCCGGCCCCTCATCGGCCACGGCGAAAAACAGCTGGTTATCCGACACGCCGGCGCTCACCTCCAAACGGCCTTGGGACGGTGAGAAACGTGCGGCGTTTTCCAACACATTGACCAAGGCTTGCTCGATCAACGCGGCGTGAACATACAGCAACGGAAGTTCCACCGGCACGTCGGTCTTCACCTTCAATGGCGCCAGCACCGCACGCAAACGGCCAAGGGCACTGCCGACGATATCACCAGGCGAGACCCAATCCCGCGCCAACTTCAGGGCACCGTGGCCAAGGCGCGTCATGTCGAGCAGGTTCTGGATGTAGCGATCGAGGCGCTCGGCTTCATCGCGGGTGCCTTCGAGCAACTCGCGGCGATCCTCCAGGGGGATGGCTTCACCAAGGGCCAACAAGCTGTCGATGCTGCCGCGCATCGCGGTCAGCGGCGTACGCAAATCGTGGGACACCGAGGCGAGCAAAGCGCTGCGCAGTTGCTCGGTTTCGCCGTGCAGCCGCGCGGATTCAAGTTCCTGCGCCAGTTGCGCCCGAGCCAAGGCCTGGGCCAGTGGCTGGCTCAACGCGGTCAGCAAACGACGGCGTTGGCCGCTGAACTCCAAGCCTGGTTTAGGGCTGACACCAAGCAAGCCCAACGGCCCCTCCTCGCCCGACAACGGCCACCACCACCAACGCCCAAACGGCAAGGTGCCGGTGCCCATGCCAGCCGGTTGATCGTGCTGCCAGGCCCAATCGGCGGCAGCGCGCTCAGATTCAGTGAGGTTCAGCGGGTTGCCCGTCTCAACCTTCCAGCCACCCTGGCCGTCACGATTAACCAAGCACAGATCCAGGTCTCTCCAGCCTTCCAGATGATGGGCCGCTGCGCTGATCACTGCCTGTCGATCGGTGGCGGCAGTGAGTTTGCGCGACAGATCGAGCAGTTCGCTGGTTTCTTCCTGAGTGTCGCGCAATGCCTGCAACTGCCGACGCTGACGCGCGGCAAGGTTGCCGGTCAACGCCGCCATCAGCAGGAAGAACAACAGGGTCAACACATCTTCTTCGCGCTGGATGGCGAAGGAAAAGTTTGGCGGGATAAACAGGAAGTCGTACGTCAGGAACGACAGCGCCGCACAGACCAAGGACGGCCCCAGGCTGCTGCGCACCGCCACCAACAATACCGCCGCGAGAAACACCAGGGAGATATTCGGCAGCGGCAACACGCTGGCCACCGCCCAGGCCAACGCCGCAGCCACCACCGTCGCCACCACCGCCAAGCCGTAATCGAACCACACCAAACCGCGCACATCCGGCATCCGCGGGGCGGCGGGGTTATCGTCGCTGTCGAGGACGTTGATTTCCAGGCCGCGCGCATTACGCAACAGTCGGGCCGCCAACCCGCCACCGAACAATCGGCGCCGCCAGCGCATCCGCGACTGCCCCACCAGCACCAGGCTGGCGCGGCGTTCGGCGGCATGCTGGATCAGCGTTTTGGCCACCTCTCCCGCCCGTAGCAACACAACCTCGCCCCCCAGCCGCTCGGCCAGTTGCTGGGCATTTTGCAGGCGCAGGCGTGATTGCTCATCCCTCGCGCGGCCGTTATCGATATGCACCAGGCTCCAAGGCAAATGCCGACGCTGGGCCACCCGGCTGGCGTGACGCACCAGGCGTTCAGCTTGCGCATCGCCATCCACGCCCACCAACAAACGACCGCGCACCGCCGGGGCGGCTTGGCCGAGCTGGCGATAGCCTTGGGCCAAATCGTCATCGACATGGGCGGCGGCGGTCTGCATCGCCAGCTCGCGCAGAGCCATGAGATTGGTCTGAGTGAAAAACGCATCAATGGCCGCGCGGGCCTGTTCCGGCACATAAACCTTGCCGTCGCGCAGGCGCTCCAACAATTCGCGAGATGGCAGGTCGATCAGCAGCAGTTCATCGGCCTCTTGCAGCACCCAATCCGGCAGGGTTTCGCGCACTTGCACGCCGGTGATACCCCGCACCTGGTCGTTGAGGCTCTCGAGGTGCTGGACGTTGACCGTGGTAAACACGTTGATGCCGGCGGCAAGCAGTTCCTGGATGTCTTGCCAGCGCTTTTCGTGGCGGCTGCCGGGGGCATTGCTATGGGCCAGCTCGTCCACCAGCACCAGTTTGGGCTTGGCGGCGAGCAGGCCGTCGAGGTCCATTTCTTCGAGCATCACGCCGCGGTATTCGCTGCGCAACAAAGGCTGCTGCGGCAGACCGCTGAGCAAGGCTTCAGTCTCGGCGCGACCGTGGGTCTCCACGACGCCGGCGATCAGGCGCACACCCTGGCGCAGCTGGGTGTGGGCGGCCTGGAGCATGGCGTAGGTCTTGCCCACACCCGGCGCGGCGCCGAGGAAGACTTTGAGCCGGCCACGGCCGTCCCGTGACAAATCGGCTAACAGGGCATCGGCGCGGCCGGAGTCGCTCATGCTTTGCGGTTCCTTAAGGTGTTCAGGTATTCAGGCCCACTAAAGATTCAATGTGGGAGCGGGCTTGCTCGCTCCCACAGGGGTTACAGTTTTTCCAAAGCCATGTTCAATGCCAGAACATTCACCACCGGCGGCCCAATCAGCGGGCTTTCGATGTGCTCATCCAGCAAGCGCTGCAGTGTAGACACCGGCACATCACGTGCGGCAGCCACCCGCGCCAGTTGATAGGCAATCGCCTGTGGTGGCAAGTGTGGATCAAGACCGCTGCCGGAGGTAGTCAGTGACGCTAAAGGCACCGGTCCTTGGCCTGGCACCAACTGCTTATTCGCGTCATCGAAAATGCGCGTCGCCAACGCTGGGTTACTCGGGCCGAGGTTGCTGGCGCTACTGGAAACCGTAGCAAACGCACCAGCCGATGGGCGTGGGTGGAACCAGCTGTCACCGGTAAAATCCTGGGCGATCAGGCTGGAGCCGCGCACCTTGCCGCCAGCGTCACGCACCAGGCTGCCATTGGCCTGGTCAGGGAAAGCGACTTGCGCAACGCCGGTGACCACCAGCGGATAGGCGACGCCAGTGATCAGGGTCATGAGTACCAGCAGGCTCAGGGCCGGACGGATCATGTTGGACATTTCAGATTCCTCAATTCGGTCATTGCAACCTGTGGGCAACGGTTACCGGTGCCCACAGGGTTCGGGTTACACCAGGTGCAGCGCAGTCAGCAACATGTCGATCGCCTTGATGCCCACGAACGGCACCAAGATCCCGCCCAGTCCATAGATCAGCAGGTTGCGACGCAGCAACGCTGCCGCACTCGCTGCCTGCACACGCACACCGCGCAGCGCCAGGGGAATCAGCACCACGATGATCAATGCGTTGAACACGATGGCCGAGAGAATCGCGCTCTGCGGGCTCTGCAAATGCATCACGTTGAGCACGCCCAATTGCGGGTAGATCGAAGCGAACAGCGCCGGCAGGATCGCGAAGTACTTGGCCACGTCGTTGGCGATGGAAAAGGTCGTCAGCGCGCCACGGGTGACCAGCAACTCCTTACCGATTTGCACCACGTCCAGCAGCTTGGTCGGGTCGCTGTCGAGGTCGACCATGTTCGCCGCTTCACGGGCGGCTTGGGTGCCGTCGTTCATCGCCATACCAACGTCGGCCTGGGCCAGCGCCGGGGCATCGTTGGCGCCGTCGCCGCACATCGCAACCAAACGACCGTCGTTCTGTTCATGGCGAATACGCGCGAGCTTCTTCTCTGGGGTCGCTTCGGCGAGCACGTCATCCACGCCTGCTTCGGCGGCAATCGCAGCGGCGGTCAGCGGGTTATCACCCGTTACCATCACGGTGCGAATCCCCAGTTTGCGCAGCTCGGCAAAGCGTTCGCGGATACCGGGCTTGACCACGTCTTTCAGATGGATCGCACCGAGTAGCTTGCCCTCGGCGCACACCAGCAGCGGGGTGCCGCCGCTCTGGGCGATTTTGTCGATTTCTCGCGACAGCGCCGGTTGCAAGTCGCTGCGTTGTTGACCGATAAACGCCAGCAGCGAATCCACGGCGCCCTTACGGAACACACGGCCCTGGTAATCGACACCGGACAAACGCGTTTCCGCACTGAATGGCACGGAGATCAACTGGTCCAGAGACGGCTCAGCCTGAGGGTGCAAGGCACGCAGGTATTCAACGATGGATTTACCTTCCGCAGTGTCATCCGCCAAGGAGGCCAGCAATGCACCTTCAGCCAAGTCCCGGCCACTGACGCCAGGCGCCGCGATCACCGCTGCACAGCGACGGTTACCAAAGGTGATGGTGCCGGTCTTGTCCAGCAGCAACACGTGTACATCGCCCGCTGCTTCCACGGCACGACCGGACTTGGCGATCACGTTAAGGCGTACCAGGCGGTCCATACCGGCGATCCCGATAGCCGATAACAAGCCGCCGATGGTGGTAGGAATCAGCGTCACCAGCAGTGCGACCAGGAACACCAGCGGCAAGTTGCCATTGGCGAAGTGGGCGAACGGCTGCAGGGTCACTACCACCAGCAAGAAGATCAAGGTCAGGCCGATCAGCAGAATATCCAGCGCGACTTCGTTGGGGGTTTTCTGGCGTTTGGCGCCTTCCACCAACGCGATCATTCGATCCAGCGTGGACTCGCCCGGGTTAACGGTGATGCGGATCAGCAACCAGTCCGACACCAGGCGCGTGTTGCCGGTGACGGCCGAACGGTCGCCGCCGGACTCGCGGATCACAGGGGCGGATTCGCCGGTGATCGCCGCTTCGTTGACCGCCGCGATACCTTCAATGACCTCGCCGTCACCCGGGATCATTTCCCCGGCGGCGACGCGTACCACATCACCTTTGCGCAGGCTGGTAGCCGGCACGACCTTAAAGCTGCCATCGGCTTCCTTGCGGCGTGCACCAAGGCCTTCGCTGCCGGCTTTGAGGCTGTCGGCGCGTGCCTTGCCGCGCCCTTCAGCCAAGGCTTCAGCGAAGTTGGCAAACAACACGGTGAACCACAGCCACACGGCGATTTGCACGGCGACATAGGTCGGCACGGAGGTATCGGGCACGAAGCACAGCACGGTGGTGAGGATGGCGGTCAGTTCGACCACCAACATTACGGGCGAGCGTTGCAGTTGGCGAGGGTCCAGCTTGACGAAAGCCTGGCCCAGCGCCGGGCGCCACAAGGCGGACATGGCGGTTTTTGGCGACTCCTGGGTGTTCACGGGAGCGGCGTTTTTTGCAGGCATATTCATTTTCATATCCCCTTAGAAGCCCATGCTCAGATGTTCAGCAATTGGGCCCAGTGCCAGTGTCGGCAGGAAGGTCAGGCCGCCCACCAGCAAAATGGTCACGGTCAACAGGGTCACGAACAGCGGGCCATGGGTGGGGAAGCTGTTCTGGCCAATCGGTGCGGTCTTCTTCATCGCCAGGCTGCCGGCCAAGGCCAGTACCGGGAGGATGTAGCCGAAGCGGCCAAGCAACATACTCAGGCTCAACATCAGGTTGTGGAACGTGGTGTTGGCACTGAAGCCGCCGAACGCCGAACCGTTGTTGGCACTGGCAGAGGTATAGGCATATAGCAACTGGCTGAAACCGTGGGGGCCGGGGTTACTGATGGCTCCCGCCGGGCCCGGTAAGCTGGCAGCGATGGCGCCCAGTACCAGGGTACCGATCGGCATGACCATCAAGGTCACCACCAGCAATTGCACTTCCTTGGCTTGAAGCTTCTTACCCAGGTATTCCGGCGTGCGGCCGATCATCAGCCCAGCAAGGAACACGGCAATCAACACGTTAAGCAACATGCCGTACATACCGGCACCGACGCCGCCGAAGATCACTTCGCCGACCATCATGTTGACCAGCGCCACCATCCCGCTCAGGGGGTTGAGGCTGTCTTGCATACCGTTGACCGACCCGTTGGACGCCGCCGTGGTGGCCACTGACCACAACACGGTGCCGGTGGTGCCGAAGCGCGCTTCTTTACCTTCCAGCGGTGCGGTTTGCTCAACGGCTGGATTGTTCAGCGTCGGGTTAGGTTGGTATTCGGCCCACAACGACGTCGCACCGCCGATCAGGAACAGTGCCAGCATGCAGCCGAGGATCGCGCGGCTCTGACGCAGGTCTTTGACGTAGTGGCCGAAGGTGAACACCAGCGCCACCGGGATCAGGATGATCGCCGCCATTTCGAACAGGTTGGCCCAGGCCGTCGGGTCTTCAAACGGATGCGCCGAGTTGGCACCAAAGAAGCCACCACCGTTGGTACCCAATTGCTTGATTGCAATCTGACTGGCCGCCGGGCCAAGTGGAATCACTTGATCCACGCCCTGCATGGTCACGGCATTGACGTAATGAGCGAAGGTTTGCGGTACGCCCTGCCACACCAGGAACAACGCGAACACCAGGCACAATGGCAGCAAGCCGTAGAGAGTGGCGCGAGTCATGTCGACCCAGAAGTTACCCAATGTCTTGGTAGATTTGCGAGCGATCCCACGACACAACGCAACCAGGACTGCCAAGCCGGTGGCCGCACTGACAAAGTTCTGCACGGTCAGACCCGCCATCTGGCTGAGGTAACTGAGGGAGGCTTCACCGCTGTAGGACTGCCAGTTGGTGTTGGTCATGAAACTGACCGCAGTGTTGAAGGCCAGCGTCCATTCCTGGCCTGGCAGTTTCTGCGGGTTCAGTGGGAGATAGTCCTGAAACAGCAGGATCGCGAACAACAACACAAAGCCGGCAAGGTTGAACACCAGCAAAGCCAGCGCGTATTTCTGCCAGCTCTGTTCCTGATGCTCGTCCACGCCTGAAATTCGATAGCAGGCGCGCTCGACGGGGCCGAACACCGGAGTGAGCCAGGTGCGTTGACCTTCCATCACCTTGTAGTAGAACCGCCCCAGGAGGGGTGCCGGCACCAGCACCACGGCAAAGAAGGCGATGATCAGCCAATAGTCATAACTGTGCATAGCCTGCTCCTAGTTCCGATCCGCGCGTAACAGCGCAACCAGCAGATAAATGAACAGCGCCACGGCCAATAGCAGTGACACCCCGTCCAGAACGCTCATGGAAGTCTCTCCGTTTTGCGGCGATTGCCGCGTGTGGGGTAATTGTCCGCAGGAGTGGCGTAAAGGAACGAGAGCGAGGGTATGGGCGGGGCGTAAAGACGGCGTAAAGAGTGGGTTTATGCGGGGTTTACAGCGGGATTTATGAGCATTGGTGGTAGGACTTGCCCTGAACTGGTGCGCGGCTTTGCGGATTCAAACGCCAAACCGTCTCCTTGGCGACAGTAACGCCACTTTACGACACCGCTCTGTGGGCTGGCATGGCCACTGCAACACCTTGAACCATTCCAAACCGTTCAGGGAGCGCAACACGATGAACACACAACTCAAACCGACCTTAGGCACCCTGCATCTGTGGGGCATCGCCGTCGGACTGGTCATTTCCGGGGAGTACTTTGGCTGGAGCTATGGCTGGGGCGTGGCCGGCACACTGGGCTTTCTGGTGACCTCGTTGATGGTTGCCGCGATGTACACCTGCTTTATCTTCAGTTTCACCGAGCTGACTACTGCGATTCCTCACGCTGGTGGGCCGTTTGCCTACAGCCGTCGCGCGTTTGGTGAGAAAGGCGGCTTGATCGCCGGTCTCGCGACGTTGATCGAATTTGTCTTCGCGCCTCCCGCTATTGCCTTGGCCATTGGCGCTTATCTCAACGTGCAGTTTCCGGCACTGGACCCGAAACACGCGGCCGTCGGTGCCTACATTGTATTCATGGGTCTGAATATTCTTGGCGTGAAACTCGCAGCCACCTTCGAACTGGTGGTGTGTGTGCTCGCCGTCGCCGAACTGTTGGTGTTCATGGGCGTGGTCGCCCCCGCATTCAGCTTCAGCAACTTTGCCCTGAATGGCTGGGCCGGTTCCGACACCTTTGGCGCCCCGGCGATTGCCGGAATGTTTGCGGCAATTCCTTTCGCCATCTGGTTCTTCCTCGCCATCGAAGGCGCGGCCATGGCGGCCGAAGAAGCGAAAGATCCCAAGCGCACCATTCCAAAAGCCTACATCAGCGGCATCCTGACCTTAGTGGTCCTGGCCATGGGCGTGATGTTCTTCGCTGGCGGCGTCGGTGACTGGCGCACCCTGTCGAACATCAACGATCCGCTGCCGCAAGCGATGAAAACCGTGGTGGGTGACAGCTCCGGCTGGCTGCACATGTTGGTGTGGATCGGCCTGTTTGGGCTGGTGGCGAGCTTCCACGGCATTATTCTTGGCTACTCGCGCCAATTCTTTGCCCTGGCACGCGCGGGTTACCTACCGTCTTTCCTCGCCAAACTGTCGCGTTTTCAGACACCACACCGAGCAATCATCGCCGGTGGCGTGGTCGGTATTGCCGCGATCTACAGCGACGGCCTGATCAACCTGGGCGGCATGACGCTGACGGCAGCGATGATCACCATGGCGGTGTTCGGTGCCATCGTGATGTACATCATGAGCATGCTCAGCCTGTTCAAACTGCGTAAGACCGAACCGCTGCTGGAGCGCACCTTCCGCGCACCGGGCTATCCGATCGTGCCGGGTATCGCGTTGGTATTGGCGGTGGTGTGCCTGGTGGCGATGGCTTGGTTCAACGCGCTGATCGGTTTGATCTTCCTGGGTTTCATGGTGGTAGGGTTCATCTACTTCCAGATGACTGCACAAGACCGTGCCGATGCGCCGGCAGATGCGATGTTGACAGGACTCTGAGGTCAATGAGGCGGAACAGGCCTACACTGAACTACTCAGAAAGCCTGTGACTCAAAGCAGTTATTACCGTGGGAAAACTCTCCCACGGCGATCTGCCTCAAGGAGAGCCTTATGCCGTGGTACGCGTGGTTGATTATGGTGGTAGCGATCGGTTCGATCGTCGGTGGGCTGATGATGCTGCGTGACAGCGCCAACAAGGTGGAACTCACCGACGAACAACGCAAGCGCGTGGCCGACCGCAACGCCCAGGCGGATGCCAAGGACGCGCAGGATCGCTAGCTACGTTTACTCCCAACTCGCCTTGGCAATGTGCAACCCGTGCTGCCCCTTGTAGGCAGCACGCTCAGGCGAGCTCCAGCCGCTCAGCAACCCCTCCTCCAACGTGTAGATCTCGACGCCCAACGGACGGCACACCGTCAGCGGGTCCTGTGCGTCCGGCCCCCACATCGGCAGCGACAGGTCCCCACCGGGACACGTCGACAACGCACACAGCAAATCAATTTCAGCAAAAAACTCCAGGTAATCACCCTTCTGCGCCGGACAGGCTTTCATGAAGTACATGTCGTCGTGATTGAGGCCGGTGCACTGAAAAATATTCAGCACGTCATGCACGTCGAATTCCGTCAAACCGTGAGGCAGCACAGCGCGGGTCAGGTTTGAATGGCAGTGGTGGTGAAAGTCTTCGCCGGTGAGCATCCGATTCACATAGGGGTCGCAGCGCGTACCAAGCAAATCGTGCAGGCGACCGCCGTGTTCATCAATGCCATAACTTGCCAGGCTGTCATCGGTGATGGTCACCAACGGCCGCAGGAATGGCAGGTTCGACCACAGTCGGTCATGGGTGCTGACATGTGCGCCTTGCAACTGACGGGTGCGCGCAGCCCATAGACGCTCGCGGGGATCGTTGGCGTTCCACACGTTGAAATCACCCACCTGTGGGCCCACCGGCGTGGTGACACGGAACACATGCCCAGCCGGTACCTTCCACGCCCTCCCCGTGCGGATCGGCACCTCAAACTGCTCGATCAGCGTGCGCTGGTCCGCGCGGTCGCGAATGCGCTCATAGAACGCCGTATCAACCTGCAGCGCCGAACCTTTGCTGACCTGGTAAGCGGCCGGATAGTCTTTGTACATGGGGCAATCCTCCATCAAGGGTGATCAAACAGGGCAAGAGAAAGGCGTTCCGAATCGTGCAGGTACAGGCTCATCGCCTCCTGCGCCGCCGGTTTGTTACCGCGCGCCAGTAACGCGTAAATCTCACGGTCCCGCTCCAGCCAGGGCGACTGGAAGCGTTGCTCATCGGGCGCGGCGCAAAACACCAGGCGCAGTTGGGCAATGACCTGGGCAAAAAACTCATCGAACAAAGGGCTACGCATCAAGCCCACAATCTGCTGGTGAAACAGCAAGCTGTGGGTGGCCACGGCACGCCAGTCTTCACGCTCCCGAGCCAGGCTGGTGGCCTCGATGGCGTTTTGCATGCGCTCGGCCTGATCATCCGTCAGCGCGCTACTCTGGGCGATGGCCTGCAACTCGAGCGTGCGTCGTACGACGAACAGATCACGCACTTCGTCTCGCTCCAGCCGTCGAACCATCACACCTTTGTTACGCACATAGCGAGTGAGCCCCTCTTGCCCCAAACGATGCAACGCTTCACGAATCGTATTGCGCGATGCGTTATAAGCCTTGACCAAGTCCACCTCGACCAGCGCCATGCCCGGTAACAGGCGCCCACCGATGATGTCAGCACGTAGTTCCAAGGCAATTTGGTCGGCTAAAGACAAACGAAGCGTCATCACTACCTCACGATTGTTGAACAATCTTTACTGAAGAGATAATCACTTTTCATGCCAACGCCGCTGGAGGTTGTCAGGATGGGTAAAAGGGTTTAACTCCGCTAAAGTGCGCGCTTGTTCGCGAGGCAGTCCTATGCGTTATTCATCAGACCATAAAGCCCAAACGCACCAACGCATCATCAAGGAAGCCTCCGCGCGCTTTCGTCGCGACGGCATTGACGCGACTGGCCTGCAGCCATTGATGAGGGCGTTAAATCTGACGCACGGCGGGTTCTACGCGCATTTCAAATCCAAGGATGAGCTGGTGGAAAAAGCCCTGCAGGCTGCGGCTACGGAGCTGGATACGCATTGCGATATGTTGTTCAGCCAAGTGCAGCCACTTGAGGCGTTTATAGACAGCTATCTTTCGGAGCGGCATCAGGCTTCACCTGACCAAGGCTGCCCTCTGCCAACCATGTCGGCGGAGTTAGGGTTGAGAGGGCAGCATAGCCCCACCACGGATGCAGTGCTTGGGGCTCGCTTAAAGCAGATTGAGGTAGCCCTGGGAGGCGCGAATGCTGATGAACAGAGCCTGATGGTGATGTCGACGTTGGTGGGCGCGTTGGTGCTGGCCAGGAGTGTCGAGAGTGCGCAATTGGCAACACGTATCTTGGAAGTGGTGCGGGAAAGCTTGAAAGCGCAAATCTCAAAAGATGAAAAAGCCGGTCAATGACCGGCCTCCCTGGCGATTTCCCTTAGTTGATTGCCAGCCTTTCGCGGTTCTTTTCCAACAGCGCCTTACCGATACCCTTCACCTCCAACAACTCATCGACCGCCATGAACGGACCGTTGCTCTCGCGATAAGCGATGATCGCTTTGGCTTTGGCGGCGCCGATGCCAAACAGATCTCGGCGGAGCGTTTCTGCGTCGGCTGCGTTGAGGTTAACCTTGGCGGATTGTTCGGTCTTGGTCATCTGGGCAGAGATCGGGGTTGGGGTTTCGGGTTTGGCGGATGGGGCTGCGGTGGTCGCTACCGAGAGGGTGGTGAGGAAGGCGAAGATTAGGGAAGAGATGTAGGTGTTTTGCATTGGTGACGCTCCATGACATCGGTAAGAGAAAAGCAGCTTTCCGAAGCTGCTTTTCAAACTTAGGCGATGTTTGGGGAGAGTCAAAAATGGGTGAGTTACAGGGTGTTAACTCACGGCTCCAGGCGACGCTGCTGATGGATCCAGTCCACAATTTCACCGTCTGGGGTATAACCGCTGACGGTGTCACGCAAGAGCTGGCGCACGCGCGCGTAGTCATCCTGATCCACGGCAGCCAGCAGCTCCGCCAGCTTGCCCTTGAGTACGTCCCACGACAAATAGTCTTCGTTGGCACTCATGATCATAGGGTGCTGGGTAGCAACTACGTTGTCGCCGATCAGTAACTCCTCGTAAAGCTTTTCGCCGGGGCGCAGGCCGGTGAACTCGATAGCTATGTCGCCGTGAGGATTTTTGTCAGAGCGAATACTCAAGCCGGACAGGTGAACCATCCTCTCAGCGAGTTCGACGATTTTCACCGGTTCCCCCATATCCAACACGAACACATCGCCTCCAAGGCCCATGGAGCCAGCTTGGATGACCAACTGTGCGGCTTCGGGGATAGTCATGAAGTAGCGGGTGATTTTTGGATGAGTGACCGTGATGGGCCCGCCTGACTTGATTTGCTTGTGAAACAGAGGGATCACCGAGCCGGAGGAGCCTAGTACATTACCGAACCGAACCATGGTGAAACGGGTTTTATTGACTCGCGAAATATTGGCCTTGTCGCCGAACAACACGGGGGCCAGCTCACGGCTGAGGGCTTGGAGGGTCAACTCGGCAAGGCGTTTAGTGCTGCCCATGACGTTAGTAGGACGTACAGCCTTATCAGTTGAGATAAGTACAAAGTTAGAAACGCCCGCCTGGAGAGCAGCTTGAGCGGTATTCAGTGTGCCAATCACGTTGTTCAACACGCCTTCGGCGATGTTGTGCTCAACCATGGGCACGTGTTTATAGGCCGCTGCGTGATAGACGGTATCTACTTGCCAAGCCTTCATTATGTCCAGGAGTTTACTCTGGTTACGCACCGATCCAAGAATAGGTAACAATCGGACGGAGAGCGACTCATGAGCAATACGCTGTTCAAGCTCGGACATTATGCTGTAGAGATTGAACTCACTGTGCTCCAACAACAACAAGGTTTTAGGATTCAGCTCCAGAATCTGGCGGCATAGTTCGGCACCTATGGAGCCACCAGCGCCCGTTACGAGGACGCTTTGCCGCGTGATGCAATGCTCTAACAGCTCAGCTTGCGCGGGAACCGCATCCCGCCCCAGCAAGTCCGCGATATCGACTTCCTGGATGTCATCTACCTTCACCCGGCCACTCGCAAGATCCATGAAACCGGGCACACTGCGAACATGTAACGGAAAACCTTCGAGGAACCCCAAAATTTCTCGTCGCCGACCTCTGTTGGACGACGGTATGGCCAACAGAATTTCCTGCGCGCCTGTTGCATCGATCATTCGCTGAATGTGCCTGGGCTTATAAACCTGCAAGCCTGAAATGACTCGGTCAGAAATACCATCATCGTCGTCGATAAATGCTACCGGTCGCATGACACGGCCCATGCGCAAAGCGGCCACCAACTGATTACCAGCAGCACCCGCACCGTAAATCGCAACGCGTGGAAGACCGTCTTCCCGACTGGTGAAGGGCACGTGCTGCGCCGCCGTAAACCAATCCCCCAGGAAGTACTGACGCATGGCCAGGCGTAAGCCGCCGACCAATATTAAGCTCAGCCACCAATAGTTAAAAATGATGGACCTAGGCACGACAGTCTGGTGATTGCTATATAAATAAACCACTACCCCGAGTATCAAAGATGAAAGGCTGACCGCTTTGATTATCACGATCAAAGCATCGTTACCGAAGTAACGCATAACGGCTCGGTACATTCCAAAGCGAATAAATAACGGGATGGCGACGATCGGCGCACTCAAGAACAACCAGCGGTGCTGCGTCACAGGGTTGATCATGTCGTCTACCCCTAAACGAACGACAAACGCCATCCACAAAGCCAGCCAGACCAAAAAAACGTCTGTGATGACTTGCAAGACACGCTTGCGCCGCCTGGGAAGGCCTAACAGGTATGACCGGACAGTACTCATAAACCCTTCAAACACCTCTGCTGCTCCTATTCCTGTCGCCACTCTGTAATGCTTAACTCAACTAGTTTGTGCAGGCGTCATTGACGCTAATGCCCACTGACTGGAAAAATCCCATCATGTTTCCAGTTCCCCCGCTTTGTACTTCATCGCTAGAACCATTAACGGCGCATACGCAATAACCAGCCCAAGCAAACCGTTCAGACCTAATACACCTACACCAATGGCGATGGGCGTCAACCAAAATAGATTGATCGCCAAGACCGACAGCGTCACCGGCAAATGCCCACCCACTTTACGAGACGCAAACTGATAGGCATGACTGCGATGGGCTTCATAGACTTTGTCACCTCGCATCAGCCGTCGGCTCAACGTAAATGTCGCATCAACAATAAAAACGCCTAAGAGAATCAACCACACCCACAGCAAATTTGCGTCCTGCCATGCCGCCGCCAGGGAAAGCCCGCCGAGGATAAGCCCCAGAAAACCGCTACCCGCATCCCCCATGAATATTCTCGCCGCAGGGAAGTTCCAATAGAGGAAACCAAGGACCGCCATACTCAAGAGCAGTGGCGCCCAGATGAGCGCTTGATATCCACCCCACCAGTAGACCAGGCAAGCGCCAAGGCATGCGCACATCGCCTCGACACTTGCCAAACCATCAATACCGTCCATGAAATTATAAAGGTTGAGCATCCACACCAGATAAAAAACAGCGAGGATATGACCTACCCACCCAAAATCAACGATCAGGCCCGGCAAGCTGATCGCAGGCAGGCCACCCAACCAGACCAGTACCCAGACTGCAGCACCGAAGTGCCCCAGCAAACGCCACCGGGCGGCGATGTGACCATGATCATCAAGAAACCCCAGTAGCGCGACCGCGGCCCCTGCGCCCATAAGTGCCCAGATGACCGCGTGGGGCACCTCGTCACTGACGAACAATATCGGCAGTACCACCAGAAAGCTCACAACAATTGCGACCCCGCCGCCCCTTGGTGTCGGAACCGTGTGGGAACTGCGCGCGTTAGGTACATCAATCAAGCTTCGGGCCAGCGCATAGCGTCGCAATAACCAGGTCAACAGAAATGCAAGGGCTGCGACGACGGGCGCAAGCCACAGTAAGTGGTTCATCAACAACTCCAATTCCGACTCCTATTTAAACGAACCAACTACTTCAACTTTCCCTGAAAATGTTCAGCAGTCTTGCGTAAGGCAGCAGCTACCGTGGAAGGGGGAGTCCATCCCAGGAGGTCACGCGTTTTTTTGATATCAACCTGTAAAGATCCACACAGGCGCTGGCCGATTCCTTTACGTCCGATCAGCAGCAGGCAACAGCGCAATAGAACCTCCGGCACAGGAATCAGCCGCGCCGGCTTGTCTAACGCCACCCCGATACGATTCAACAGTTCAGTGGTCGACATATCGTCGTCGTCACTCACCAGGAATATCTGGTTGGCGGCAGCAGGATGGTGAAGGCACGTCACAATCAGATCAACCAAATTGTCCAGCGCCACCAAACTGCGCTGGCTATGAATCGCTCCCAATGGCAGGGCAATGCCTTTGCTCAGCCATACCATCATGCTGCGAAAATTTGCCTTGACGCCCGGCCCATACACCAGGACAGGACGAATAATAACAACCTCCATACCGGTCCTTTGTGCCAGCAACCGAAGCTGCTGCTCAGCCTCCATCTTGGAAATACCGTATGGACAGGATGGCGTGGGAAGGTCATCGGCCTTATAGGCTTCACCTGGTCGAGTGCCCTCCCCGTTGACCTTGATTGAACTGATAAAAATGAAGCGCTTTACACCCGCCCGTGCGGCTTGCTCCGCCAGCCTCAAAGTACCCTCGACATTAACCTTGCGATATTCTGCCAGCGGATCGCTCGTGCGATCAGACATCACGTGAACGCGTGCAGCGCAGTGGACAAGCACATCAACTCCGGTAAGAGGAAGACTTTCTCCTACAAGGTAGTTTTCGCCTACACGCACCAGAACAGCGGCAGCTGGTAGCACTACTCCATCGCGGCGAACAAGAGCTGACACCTGACAATCTTCAGTTTTAACTAGTCGCTCCACTAGTGCCGCCCCAACAAAGCCACTTGCTCCAGTCACGAAGATTTTTTTCTTATGGATCAATCCGCACTCTCCAGCCGCCTGTACACATAGAAATAGTGTTCCATAACCTTTTCAATAGCGAACGAATACACAGCCAGGTTGCCTCCTGGCCCCCATCCTCCGGCCACACCGTATCAGGCGCGCATCTGCCATCTCAACATCCAACAGCCTTCGTGTGGATCAGCCATCCTCGCTGGATTATCAGAATTGGCGCCTTCAATCGACCGAAACCATCACATCCAACAGTTTCAACACCCGCCTTTCACAAAATAGACGAGCAACCAACCAGACAAGTACGCCCCCCCCCAGGCCGTTCATTATTTTGGCAGCACCGGTCGGAATGGAACAGCGCAACGTAAGGCCTACGAATAATGGAGGGCTGCTTGTATTGACTATCACGAGGACGACAGGCTCGAGCGTCCGCCTCCTACCCAACCACTTATCACCAACCCAAGCAGCCAAGTAGCGGGCAGTAACTAACAGTTTGAAGACATATTTTCGGCTCCAAATTCGGGAAATACTCACCTGTCCCAAAATCTTGGCAATTGGCCCCAAGGTAGGATTGTAGCGGCCGAAGAACAGACGATGCCTCGGGAGTGATCACGTCCATACGCGCTGATGCAACTCTGTGAAGCGATGCGCCAACCTGGTGCCTGGCAGCGCAAGGTTTTAGGACTAACGCACCAACCGGCGCGGCACCACTGATTAGCCTGCCGATCGCTTAAGCTTGGAACACTGACCTAGGAATCTCACATCGTCATGCAAAACATACTTGCGTGGTGCCTTGTTCAGAGGTGCTGCGCACTAAGTCAGCTGAACTTTTTACATGTAAATTCAATAACCTGTACGAAATCAAGGACTATTTAATGCATCAAGGCCATGTTAAAGTCCATCAGTCTGCAAATCCATCTGCAGCCCACGTGTATTATAGGCCATTTCCGTAACCATCAGATCGATTGGGCGGTTTTCATAGGCGTTAACAGGTAAGGTTCCCATGAAGGCGGTAATTTTGGCGGGCGGACTCGGCACGCGTATCTCTGAAGAGTCTCATCTGCGCCCCAAACCGATGATCGAGATAGGCGGCAAGCCGATTCTCTGGCATATCATGAAAATCTACTCCTATCACGGAATCAACGATTTCGTGATTTGCTGTGGTTACAAGGGATATGTCATCAAGGAGTATTTCGCCAACTATTTTCTGCACATGTCAGACGTCACCTTCGACATGTCAAATAACACCATGGAAGTTCATCAACGCTACGTCGAGCCTTGGCGAGTGACACTGGTCAATACCGGTGAAGAAACCATGACCGGTGGGCGCCTCAAGCGCGTTCGAGATCATCTGGGTAATGAACCATTCTGCTTTACCTATGGTGATGGTGTCGCCGACGTAAATATCCGTCAATTGATCGACTTCCATCAGGCACATGGCAAGCTCGCGACTGTCACAGCTATCCAGCCGCCTGGTCGTTATGGCGCGTTGGACATACACGGCAATCAGGTTGGCAGCTTCCAGGAAAAGCCAGCCGGCGACGGCGCCTGGATCAACGGCGGATATTTTGTCCTTGACCCAAAAGTAATTGATTACATTGATGGCGATCAGTCCATCTGGGAGGCCGAGCCACTTATGAGCCTTGCGCGTGAGGGAAACCTCATGTCCTATGAGCATCGCGGTTTCTGGCAGGCTATGGATACGCTTCGCGACAAAAATCATCTCGAGGATCTTTGGGCCAAAGGTAATCCGCCTTGGAAACACTGGGCATGAAGCAGTTCGGTGATGTTTATCGAGGTCGCAGAGTCCTTCTCACCGGGCACACAGGATTCAAGGGCAGTTGGCTGGCAACCTGGCTTGCTGAGCTCGGAGCGGAGGTTACCGGTCTGGGGCTGAACCCTGAAAGCTCACCAGATCACTGGAGCCTGTTAAGCACCCCCTCGGTTGACCTGCGCGCTGATATCCGCGACAACGCGCGCGTGAGGGCAGCCTTCGATCAGTCACAGCCAGAAATCGTCTTCCATTTAGCCGCCCAGGCCCTGGTCCGCCGCTCATATCGTGAGCCTCTGGAAAGCTGGTCGACCAATGTGATGGGCACTGCCAATATCCTGGAGGCTTGCCGCCTGACGCCCAGTGTACGAGCAGTAGTAGTGATTACTACGGACAAGGTCTACGCCAACAGTGAGTGGCCTTGGGGCTATCGCGAAAACGATCCCCTCGGCGGGCATGACCCCTATAGCGCCTCCAAAGCGGCCAGTGAGCTGCTCGTTGATAGTTACCGGAAGTCTTTCTGGCAGGGTGCCGATACACCATTGATCGCTTCGGCACGTGCCGGAAACGTAATTGGCGGAGGCGATTGGTCTGAAGATCGCCTGGTACCCGACTTGGTAAGGTCGGTAGCTGCAGGCAGATCCCTGGAGATTCGCTCTCCTCAGTCCACTCGCCCCTGGCAACACGTACTCGAATGTTTATCTGGGTACCTGTTACTGGGCCAGCACCTTCTGAAAGCCGACAAAACCATGGCTGCGGCCTGGAATTTTGGCCCGGCGGCGCAAGATAACCGTACGGTTGCTCAGGTGCTTTCCAGCCTACAGGCGTACTGGCCGGATCTTGCTTGGCATACTACTGCCGCTCCACAGCCACATGAAGCCAACCTGCTGTACCTAGATTGTGCCCAAGCTAGAAGCCGATTGAATTGGCAACCGGTATGGAGCCTGGAACAGGGTTTAAAGATGACCGCGGATTGGTATCGTCATCAAGCCTCAAGTGGGCAGGCAATTACACTTGAGCAGTTAGCTCTATATGTCGATGCCGCCTCCCGTGCTGGCTGCATCTGGACTCAGACATGAATATCGTAAATACGACCATTGCCGGAGCCGTAGTAATAGAGACAAAGCCTTTTCAGGACCATCGCGGTGCATTCAGTCGACTATTCTGCGAAAGAGAGCTCTCGCAAGTGATTGGCCCGCAAGGAATAGTCCAGATCAACCACTCCCGGACGACCACCAGAGGTGCAGTTCGCGGCTTGCATTTCCAACATGCCCCACATGCGGAAATGAAGCTTGTTCGCTGCCTCAAAGGGCGCGTATGGGACGTAGTCGTTGATTTGCGCGCTAACTCTGAGACGTTTCTGAAGTGGCACGCCGAAGAGCTGAGCCCCGAAAACGGCCGCATGCTGGTGATTCCTCAAGGCTGTGCTCATGGTTTTCAGGTACTGGAGACGGAGAGCGAACTACTTTATCTGCACACTGCGTTTTACGAACCCGGCGCCGAGGGTGCGGTACGCCATGACGACCCTCGGCTGGCAATTATTTGGCCGCTTCCAGTTACCGATCTTTCAGAGCGCGACAAGAATCATGCGCTGCTTTCCACCGAATTCGCCGGACTTCATGTATGAACTGTCGCCACTGCTGCAAGCCCCTGCAACACAACTTTCTTGATTTGGGGTTTGCCCCCCCTTCTAATGCTTACCTGACCGAATCAGAGCTAAGTGCGCCGGAAATCTATTTCCCGCTCAAGTTGAAAGTGTGTGACAACTGCTGGCTTGTCCAGACCGAGGATTACGCTCAGGCTGAGCTGTTTTTTTCCAAAGACTATGCCTACTTCTCCTCCACATCGACGAGTTGGCTGACGCATGCGGCAGTTTATTCGAAAGATATGATCAAGCGCCTGGCCCTGGGGACGGAGAGCTTCGTTATTGAGGTCGCCTCGAATGACGGCTATCTGCTGAAGAACTTTGTGGCGGCCGACATCCCTTGCCTGGGTGTCGAGCCTACCGCGAGTACAGCAGCAGCGGCAGAAAAGCTTGGCATTCCGGTAGTACGCGAGTTCTTTGGTCAAGCGCTGGGGAACCGACTAGCGGAAGAGGGACGCCAAGCCGATCTCATTGCCGGCAACAATGTCTTCGCCCATGTTCCGAACATCAACGATTTTACCTTGGGACTTAAAGCAGCTCTAAAGTCGGGCGGAACTATTACGCTCGAATTCCCACATCTAAAGCAAATGATTGAACACACACAGTTCGATACGGTGTATCACGAGCACTTTTCCTATCTTTCACTCTATACGGTAACGCAAATTTTCGCGGCCGCAGGCCTTCGGGTTTTTGATGTTGAAGAGCTACCGACACACGGCGGGAGCCTCAGAGTTTTTGGTTGCCATGAGTTCGACAGCCGCCAAGACAGTCCGAATGTCGAGTGTGTGCTGGCGGATGAACTACGATTTGGCCTTAAAGATCTCGACACGTACCACGAGTTTCAGCAGCGCGCCGACGAAGTCAAAAACGGCCTGGTCAGTTTTCTGATCGAACAGAAGCGTGCGGGAAAGCAAGTAGTCGCCTATGGAGCCGCCGCTAAAGGCAACACACTACTGAACTACGCAGGTGTCAAACCTGACCTACTTAGTTATGTGTGTGATGCAGCACCCTCAAAACAAGGCAAATTTTTACCCGGCAGCCACCTCCCGATTTATGCGCCGCAAAAGTTGGCGCAGACCAACCCTGATATCGTGATTGTCCTACCCTGGAATATCGCTAAAGAAGTACTGGAGCAAAATCGCGCTCTTCAAGAAAACGGTACTACCTTTGTCGTGGCAGTACCGGTAATGCGGAGCTTATTGTGAAGGTACTCGTCACCGGCGCCAGCGGTTTTATTGGGCGCCATGTCGTAGCTCGCCTGCTTGAACGTGGTCATACCGTAACGGCAGTGGCTAGAAACGCTAAACGTACCCTGCCCCTGAACTGGCCGGATACCGTGCGATTTCTAGCCTGTGATATTCACGACCCGCTACTGGATGTAGCGGTTTTTGGTGAAATAGATGCGGTAATTCACCTCGCGTGGCCTGGGCTGCCGAATTACAAAGCGCTGTTCCATTTTGAGCAAACACTCCCGGCAGACTATCGGTTCCTGAAAGCCCTGGTAGCCAGGGGTTACAAGCATCTATTGATTACCGGCACCTGCTTCGAGTACGGCATGCAGGCCGGAAGCCTTGACGAAACAATGCCGACCGCCCCCGACAATGCCTATGCGCTGGCCAAAGACACGCTGCGTCGTAACTTGCAGGCATTACTAGCCGAGTTTTCTTTTACCTTACAGTGGGCACGGTTATTTTATACATATGGTGAAGGGCAAAACCCAGGAAGCCTTCTCGCCCTGCTAGACCGCGCATTACTGGCGGGCGATGCAGAGTTCCCTATGTCGCAGGGTGAGCAATTAAGAGACTACTTACCCGTCGAAACCGTCGCCCAGCACCTCGTCTCGCTGCTTGAGCACTCTGAGAGTGAGGGCATCTTCAACATATGCAACGGAACGCCGATTTCCGTCAGGCGTTTAGTTGAAGAGCATGTGACTAAAAAAGGTGGATCAATCAAGCTGAGGCTGGGGCATTACCCCTACTCCCCCCTTGAACCACTTGCATTTTGGGGCTCGCCAGGAAAACTGGAGCGGTTACTGGAGCTTGATGCTGGAAGCGAAACAGAACATGAACCTCACTAATTTTAGTCGCCGCGAATTAATTAACTATACTGCCGGGCAACTGAGTGCTTTTTTCCCTGACGAAAAAAACGCCCCCATAAAAAAGGTTCTAGAGCAGCACATTGATGAAGCCTTAAGCCGGTTGAGAGTCTGTGTAAATGCCGTAAAAACCTGGGAGAGAGATACATTCAACTACTTGCACTCCTCCCAATATTGCACCTATTTGTATTTCCTGGCCAATACAATCTGGCGCAACACACAAGAAATCGATATTGCCACAAAGCTATTTTTGCTTAATAAGACATTAAACGGCATCGATATGTTTTATGAGATAAAAATGCCAGATATTTTTTTCATCGGGCACTCAACGGGCATCGTATTGGCAAAAGCAGACTACAGCAATTACTTCGTCATCTATCAAAATTCGACCGTTGGCAAGAATCATGGTATTGCCCCCACCCTCGGCGAGGGGGTAATCATGTACCCGAACTCTGCAATTATAGGCAGAAGCGCTATCAGCCCGCGCTCAATCATCGCCCAAGGGGTAAGTGTCGTAAACAATGACACTCCAGGGAACTGCATAGCCTTCAGTGGTATTGGCGGAACACTCGTGTGTAAACCGCAGAAGCGAAATATTATCGAAGACTTTTTTCGATTTGATTGACTTTTCGAATGCATCGATATTTTTCTAGCGGATGCATTGAGGGTTCAGGTGTATGAGCAGTTTGTTTAAAAATATATCAGCAAATTTTATCGGGCAAGGCTGGATTGCCCTGATGGGTATATGCTTTGTTCCTTTATACCTTAAGTTCATTGGTGTTGAGGGTTACGGATTAGTAGGCTTTTTTGTTGTCCTCTCGTCCGCAATGGCCATGTTTGATGGTGGCTTCGGTGCGGTCGCCACAAGAGAAGCTTCGGTTTATGAAAATGCGTCAGAAGCAGACAAGCCCAAAATAATATTACTCCTGAAGAGCATCGAATGGGTTTTTTGGAGCGTCGCAATAGTTGTCGGTTTCACGGTCGTTCTGTTGGCACCTTTAATTTCCAATCACTGGCTCGCTGTCCATCCGGAGAAAATTGATTCGGTAACTCAATCGTTGAGAATAATGGGCGTTGCACTGCTCATGCAGTTCCCTATTGCATTTTATTATGGAAGCCTGATTGGCCTTCAAAAACAAGTTACGCTAAACATTGTCAGCTCGACGTTTGCGACGATTAGATCGCTGGGCGCCGTGCTGGTACTGTGGCTTATTTCCCCAACGGTCGAATGGTTCTTTATTTGGCAGTGCGTAATTAGTCTCGCCACCGTACTGACACTACGCTTAAAGTTGATCGAGGGGATGCCAGGTTGGAGAGAAGCCAAGAGGTTTTCTACTGATGCACTTCGACGCCTTGGCGGTTTCGCCGCGGGCGTAGGAATCACCAACGTACTCGCATTTTTACTGATGCAAATTGATAAAATCATTTTATCAAAAGTTCTACCACTCAAAGACTTTGGGTATTACATGCTCGCCTGGACGGTAGGGACGATCGCGTTTCGATTGATATCTCCCGTATTCAATGCCTACTACCCAAAAATAGTTTCACTTGTCGCCGCCCAAAGAACAGCCGAAACATTCCAAATGCATGTTAGATCCAGCCAAGTACTATCGATGCTGGTAATCCCCGTTTCTGTATGGATTGCGCTCTACAGCGAAAAATTGCTGTTGTTATGGACGAGGGATGAAAGTATTGCCGTCGCGGCTAGCACCCCGCTGATGGTTTTAGCTCTCGGAACCATGACCCACTCCTTTATGCATATGCCGTACGCACTGCAGCTAGCGCATGGATGGACTCGATTCAGTGTTTGGCAAAATGCGACAGCGGCAATTTTTATGGTACCACTGACATATTATCTGGCAACTCACTATGGACTGAGTGGCGGTGCTTGGCCTTGGTTGATTTTGAACCTAGGGTATGTCGCACTATGTTCGCCCATCATTTTTTTCAAGCTAAAAATAAAGCCAGCAAGAACGTGGTATGCCGAAGCAATTTTCATACCCGCGACAATTGCTACATGCTCATTACTTGCAATGAACGTGCTGTTTGAGCTTTTGAATTTCAGCAACATTTTCACAATGATGTTTTCTCTTGGAGCCACCTATATCTTTGTTGCTCTTCGCTTATTTGTTTTTCGCTTTGACCTTCGGAGGCTCCAGTGGAGAAATACACTGTAATTATACCGGTTCGCGACAGCGCCGAGACAATACGACACACACTTGAAACGTGCATTCGACAAGCCTATGAAAATTTTGAAATTCTCGTCAGTGACAATTTCAGCTCTGATAATACGCGCGCAATTGTAGAGTCCACAAACGACCGCAGGGTAAGATACATAAATACCGGTCGCCGCGTCAGCATGTCTGAAAACTTCGACTTTGCATTATCACACGTCAAAGATGGCTATATAATGTTTATCGGTGGCGATGATGGCTTGATGCCTGGCGCCATCGATTATGTGAACGACATTGTCACCCGCACGGGAGTAAAAGCGGTCTCTGGTCGCTGGTCTCATTATATCTGGCCAAACTTCCCAGACGAGGAGCTACGCGGCAGCATTAAAGTCTGCGGTTTTGGTCACAACACTCACCTCAAGGGCGGCGTTGAACTGAGAACCCCGGAGACGTGGCTCCGCAAAACACTAAAATTCGAAACTCAATATATTTACGAACTTGCCAACCTATATTATGGCTTTGTTCATAGAAGTATCATCGACAAATCAGTTAAAGACGGTATCTACTTCAGATCCATCACGCCCGATGCCTATGCCGCATTTGCGACGACACTGAATCTGGACAGCTATGCATTCTCCTATCGACCGTTTTGTATTTGTGGCGCCTCCGGAAGAAGTAATGGTGCGTCGGCATTCCATGAAAAATCGAAAGCCGATGAGTCCCAAAAATTCTCCGCCGAAAACACTCTTCCCATCCATAAAAATATTGTTTACTGCCCCTCCCTGGAAGTTATTATTTCCGAGGCGTTCTCCCAATTTTCAGATGCTTTCCCAGAGAAATGCACAGGGCTACGCATTGACTACGAATTAATGCTAAAAAATGCACTCGCGAGTACAAATGACAAAACAAGGGAAGAAGTACTAAGGGCCGTTGAGTTGATGGCGACACGTCACAATATACCCCCCCTCCCTCATCATCTGCCGCAGAAGGTAGGGCTGCTGTCAAAAATAAAAAAAATGATCCCCCACCTTAACGCGCTGATGTCAGGTCGTAAGCGTTATATTGGCATTAAAAAGTCTACCGATATCCACGTAAATGATATTAGCGAGGCCAGTACTATCCTGGGGCTTTTTATTGAAATAAACAGTGAAGTTAAATTTGAGACAGTGCAAACGCAATTTCTGAACCGACTGCAATCTTATTTCTCACGGGTCGGAAAGTAAAATGCGCATTGCTTTTGATCACCAGATATTCTGCCTACAAAGCTACGGCGGCATTTCTCGCTATTTTTCTCGTATTGCCGAGCAGATGGCCATCACCGGCAACGAGGTGGGCATTTTTTCGCCGCTTCACCGAAACTTTTATCTAAAGGACCTGCCCGAGGGCATTGTCCACGGCCGTAGGGCCGAAAAGTATCCACCTCGCACGACAAGGCTGGCACTGATCTACAACCATCTGCTAGGTCAACAAACGATGCGTGGCTGGCAACCTCAAGTTGCACATGAAACCTATTTTTCACGCTTCAGTGCCGCCCCCAAAGGCTGCCCGGTCGTCTTGACGGTCTACGATATGATTCATGAGTTGTTCCCCGAGAACTTCTCGTCTCGGGATCAAACGACACGGTTAAAACGGCGAGCTGTTGAACGGGCCGACCACGTTATCTGCATTTCGGAGAGCACACGACAAGATCTCATGACGCTGTTTGGCGTGCCTGAGGAAAAACTTTCTGTTGTTCATCTCGGATTCGAGCAATTCAAGCCTGCCTCGCAAGAGCGAACCGCCCCCACCCTCAAGCCTTATTTGCTGTATGTCGGAAGCCGGCATGGCTATAAGAACTTCTCCGGCCTGCTTGACGCTGTATCGCAATCAAAACGCTTAAAAGCCGACTTCGATATTGTTGCCTTCGGAGGCGGAGCCTTTTCGGCAAGCGAGTTGGAACAAGTGCAACGGCTTGGCTTTCTTACCGGCCAGGTACGTCAAGTGGGTGGTGGTGACGCCGTGCTCGGCCAGCTTTATGAAGGTGCCAGAGCCTTCGTCTACCCCTCCCTCTACGAGGGCTTCGGCCTTCCCCCCCTGGAGGCCATGGCCCACGCCTGCCCCGTCATCAGCAGTGGTACCAGCTCAATGCCCGAGGTGATTGGCGACGCCGGGGTGCTGTTCGACCCCCTCAGTAACGACGAAATGGCCCGGGCGATAGAAAGAGTGGTTTACTCTGACGATGAAATCGCGAGATTGGTAAGACGCGGTCATGAGCGACTGAACCATTTCTCATGGCAACGCTGCACCCAGGAAACACTCTCGATCTACCAGTCCTTACAAAGGTAATGTTTTGGAATATTCAGAAAAAACAGCCCTGATTTGTGGCGTGAGTGGTCAGGATGGCGCCTATCTGGCGAAGCTCCTGCTCGATAAGGGCTACTCCGTCTGGGGAACCTCGCGAGATGCCCAAGGTTCTTCATTTGCCAATCTGAAGCGACTGGACATTGCTTCGAAAGTAAAACTCTTGTCGATGGTGCCGGAAGACTTTCGCAGCGTGTTCATGGCGCTCAAGCGCAGCCAACCTGACGAAGTATATTTTTTGGCTGGCCAGTCGTCTGTTGGGCTGTCATTCGAGCAACCAGCCGAAACAATTCAAAGTATCACCCTCGGGACACTGAACATGCTCGAGGCGTGCCGGATGACCGAGCGGCCAATTCGCTTTTATCAAGCGGGATCCAGCGAGTGTTTTGGTGACACTAATGGCGAGCCGGCATCGGAAAATACAACGTTTCATCCCCGTAGCCCTTATGCAGTGGCCAAATCCTCCGCTTTCTGGCTGGTCGATAATTATCGCGAGGCTTATAATCTTTTCGCGTGTACCGGCATATTGTTCAATCACGAATCCGAATTACGCCCTTCCAGGTTTGTTACACAAAAAATTGTAACTACAGCCAAACGTATTGCTGCGGGTTCAGGCGAGCGGTTGACGCTTGGGCGACTGGACATTGCACGAGACTGGGGAGCCGCCTCGGAGTACGTCGATGCCATGTGGCGAATGCTGCAGTGCGATGAGCCGAGCGACTTCGTGATTGCTACCGGCCAGACCCACACGCTGGAAGCTTTCGTAGCAGAAACATTTACACAATTAGGCCTCGATTGGACAGCTTACGTGGATCAATCGAAAGAGTTCTATCGGCCCACCGATCTGTTGGTCAGTCGTGCGGACCCGGCCAAGGCAGAACGCGTTCTGGGATGGAAAGCCCAGTCAACGATGCCCGATGTCATTAGCTGCATGCTTAACGCGATTTAACTACATATTCAAAGAATTCTAGGACGTAGACATGACCCTGAAAAAAGCGCTGATTACCGGGATCACCGGCCAGGACGGCTCCTATTTGGCTGAGCTGTTGTTGGAAAAAGGCTATGAGGTCCACGGTATCAAGCGGCGTGCATCGTCCTTCAACACCCAACGTGTCGATCACATCTACCAAGACCCGCATGTTGATAATCAACGCTTCATCCTGCATTACGGGGACCTGTCCGACTCGTCGAACCTGACCCGCATCATTCAGGAAGTTCAGCCCGACGAAGTCTATAACTTGGGCGCTCAGTCCCACGTAGCCGTCAGCTTCGAGTCACCGGAATACACCGCAGACGTGGATGCCATGGGCACCCTGCGCATTCTCGAGGCCATCCGCCTGCTCGGGCTTGAGAAAAAAACCCGCTTCTACCAGGCTTCGACCTCTGAACTTTACGGCCTGGTGCAAGAAACGCCTCAAAAAGAAACCACGCCGTTTTACCCGCGCTCACCGTATGCGGTGGCAAAGCTCTATGCCTACTGGATCGTGGTTAATTATCGCGAAGCCTATGGCATGCATGCCTGCAACGGCATCCTCTTCAACCACGAGTCGCCACGCCGCGGCGAAACATTCGTGACCCGCAAGATCACACGCGGCCTGGCAAACATCGCCCAGGGCCTTGAACAGTGCCTCTACATGGGCAATATGGATGCACTGCGCGACTGGGGCCATGCCAAGGACTACGTCCGCATGCAGTGGATGATGCTGCAACAGGACGTCCCTGAAGACTTCGTTATCGCAACTGGCGTGCAATATTCCGTGCGCGATTTCATTCGCTGGTCTGCTGCCGAACTCGGTCTGACCCTGCGTTTTGAAGGCACCGGCGTGGACGAGCACGGCATCATTGAATCCATTACCGGCGACAAGGCCCCGGCCCTCAAGGTGGGAGATACCCTGGTTCGTGTCGACCCACGCTACTTCCGCCCAGCGGAAGTTGAAACTTTGCTGGGTGATCCAACCAAAGCAAAAACCAAGCTGGGTTGGGTACCGGAAATCACCGCCCAGGAAATGTGCGCAGAAATGGTTCGCGAAGACCTGAAGGTCGCCCAGCGCCATGCGCTGTTGAAGAACCATGGTTATGATTTGCCGGTGTCGCTGGAGAACTAGGATGTCACGTCAGTTGAACGAGTGTGTTTTTGTTGCCGGCCACAAGGGGATGGTCGGCTCGGCCATTGTGCGACGCCTGAAAACCTTGGGTTACACGAACATTGTTACCCGCGACAGGACTCAATTGAATCTGCTCGATCAGCGTTCGGTAGCGACGTTTTTTGCCGAGCACAAGATTGAACAGGTCTACATGGCGGCCGCCAAAGTAGGTGGTATTCATGCCAATAACACCTACCCGGCAGAGTTCATCTACGAAAACCTGATGATGCAAGCGAACCTCATCCATGCTGCGCACCAAAACGATGTGCAGAAGATGCTGTTTCTAGGGTCGTCTTGCATTTACCCCATCAAGGTACAACAGCCGATGGCTGAAGAAGCCTTGCTGACAGGTGTGCTCGAACCAACTAATGAGCCTTACGCAATTGCGAAGATCGCCGGGATCAAGCTTTGTGAGAGCTACAACCGTCAGTATGGCCGTGATTATCGTAGTGCCATGCCCACCAATCTGTATGGCCCGAATGACAACTTCCATCCGGAAAACTCCCACGTCATTCCGGCTCTGCTGCGTCGTTTCCACGACGCAGTCGAGCAGGGTGTAGAAGAAGTCGTTATCTGGGGCAGCGGAGCACCAATGCGCGAGTTCCTGCATGTCGATGATATGGCCAGTGCATCGGTTCATATCATGGAGCTGGATCAAGAACAGTATGGTGCCAATACCCAGCCTATGCTCTCTCACATCAACGTGGGAACCGGTGAAGATTGCACCATCCGCGAGCTGGCTCAAACCATTGCCAAAGTCACTGGTTTCAAGGGGCGCCTGGGCTTTGATGCAAGCAAACCGGACGGGCCACCGAGAAAGCTGATGGACGTTTCGCGCCTGGAACAACTAGGGTGGTGCGCAACGATCAGCCTCGAAGACGGGCTGCGCGACGCTTATGCATGGTTCTCTGAGAATGCCTTGCACGCGCGTTCGCGCTAACTGCAAGGTGCATGGCCCCGTGAGGGCCATCCCCCCTCTATCGGGCAATCATCGAGTTTTTCTCTTCTGCAGGAAGCAACCTCATCCCGCCGGGGCATTCCCGGTTGAGGCTTAGTCGGTACTTATGATCAGACACCTAATCAACATTATTCTATCGCTCCTCCCACCTTCTCGACTTTTTGCTGTCAGGGCGGCGCTTTTGCGATTTGCGGGAGTCGAGATACACCCGGATGTAAAGTTTTGTGGGCGCGGATGGATCTATGGTCGAGGCCGCCTAGTGATCGGCGAGGGAACCTGGCTTAGTCCAGGTAACATCTTTAACACTCATCAAGAAGCTGACATTCAAATCGGCTCCCGCTGCGATTTGGGGCCCGGCATAGAATTTATCGTCGGCAGTCACGAAATCGGTCCAGGCGAGCGGCGAGCAGGTAAAGGTACAGCGCGCCCCATCCGGATAGGTAATGGCTGCTGGATTGGTGCCAAAAGTGTGATCCTAGGAGGAGTGACCATTGGTGATGGCGCCATAGTCGCCGCCGGTGCGGTGGTGACTCGCGACGTTCCGCCCCATACGCTGGTCGCAGGTGTCCCAGCCCTCGCAAAGAGACAACTACCATGAGGCGGCCTTTAGTCCTGGTGGTCTGTAACGCACTGGATGACAAGACCCGACTTGAAAGGGGAATTGTCAGTGACAGCCCGGCGGCCTCTCGCAAGGTGCTCATGCTATGTCAGGCACTGCGCGAAGCGGGCGCACGCCCCTGCATCCTGAGTCTTGGGCGAGGGCGAGCTAACGGATCCTTCACCTATTTCCCCCGCACTGTCAGGCGAGTGGCCGGAGTGCCGGTCGTGTATGCACCTTTTTCACATGTACGCTATTTTTCCCAGCTTCTCTCATTGTTCTTTCTGGTCGGAACATTGCTTCGTCTATCGTCCAGTCAACAGAAGGCGGTTATTTTCTATAACCGCATGAGCGCTTATTTACCTTTGCTGTTGACGGCGTCTATCACGGGGTACAAACGATTCCTTGACCTTGAGGATGGTGAAGTTGCAGACCGAAACAGCCGCTCGCTCAAGGCTCTGCTCGGCCGTTCGATTACCTGGCTGTATGACCGCCTGTGCCCGGATGGGGCTTTGTTGGCGTGCAGCGCGTTGGCGAACATGACAGCCATACGCCCTGTGCATTGTTACTACGGCTCAACCTCTGGAAAGACATTCGAGGTGAAGTCGCACACCAATCCCCGGTCAATTCTGATGGCAGGAACACTCAATGCCGACACGGGGGCTGACCTGCTGATTGAAACGGTACGCCTGCTCCGCCAAGAGAGCGGTGATTGGGCGCGAAACCTGCAATTCGAAGTGACCGGTAAAGGCGAGGCACTCGAAGCGCTCCAGGTACTGGCAAATGAAGCCGGAGCGCCAAAAATAACGGTACATGGGCGCACCACTGATGCCCAGTACGCAGAAGTGCTCAGTCGGTGTAGCGTTGGACTGGCACTGAAGCCGGTGGGTGGACCTCTGGCTGACACGACCTTTCCCTCTAAGGTCATCGAGTTTAGCGAAGCTGGCCTGTTGGTCATCAGCACGGATATCAGCGATGTACGAGCAGTATTGGGTTCAGGTGCCATGTACCTGACGAGCAATGATTCAAGAGAGCTCGCAGACCTGTTCCAGAAAATTGTCGAAGATCCTGAAGAAAGCTTGGCCTGCGCCAGACAAGGCCAACAATCCGTGGTTGCTCGATGCGCCCCACAGCTGGCTGGCCAGGCGGTGTTCGGCTTTATTAATGGTGAACAGCCATGACGGAGCCGTCATTGTTCATTACTTGGCAACCCGTACTGACAGATCATCAGGCGTTTACCTACGAAGCATTGTCTCAGCAGGCCAAAACTCCGGTCATGGCTTATGTTTTTGCGATGGAGGACACCACCCGTCGCGCCCAGGGATGGCAGGACACCCAAGTCAAGTCGATAGAACGCAAACTCATACCGGAGCGCGGTGGGTTTACGTATTGCTACAAAAAAATGCGCGAGCATCGCCATGAAGTGCATTTTTTCGGGAGCGCATTTCAGAACTTGAAAATGCTCTACTGCCTGTTATTAGCAATTATATTTCGTGTTGAGTTTTACATTATCTCCGAGCCATATTCGCCAATAGCCCAAGGTTACTTCGGCGATAACTCCTTAACGCTTGAAAGGCTAAAAGCAATGTTGCGACCTTGCCTTTACAAGATTTACATGACTCTACTCAAGCGGCAGATGGCGGGGGTGTTTTCAATTTCCTCGAAAGCTGTCATGCAGTACTCAGATTCGGGCGTCACAAAAAGTAAGCTATTCCCTTTCGGCTATTTTGTGCCCTCTATTGAAAGTAGCCTTTCAGGCTCACAAGAAAAAGATGAACACACCGACTCCTTGAGAATTATTTTTGTAGGGGCACTGATTGCGCGAAAAGGCCTCGACCTGCTGATAGAGGCTGTCACCCGCTCAACAGCGCCTGTAATCCTTGATGTCTATGGGCCAGGCGATCCATCCTCGTTCGGCTTTGATGATCACAAGATCCGTTATCGAGGAATCATCCCGTTCGGTAGTACGCAAAAAATCGTCTCCACTTATGATCTTCTCGTCTTACCCAGTCGCTATGACGGTTGGGGGGTGGTGGTGAATGAAGCACTGTGCGCCGGTGTTCCGGTGATCTGCAGTAACCAAGTCGGCGCTCGAGTGCTGGTCGAGAAATTTGGCGCAGGAGCGGTCTTCGACTCCAATGATCCAGACGCGCTTGAACATATGATCAATACGTTGCACTTCTCACCCAAGCGCCTAGTTTCCATGCGCGCCGCCACGCCTCCTACCGCTGCTGCCATCCAGCCGGGTGTCGCAGCCGCTTACATGTTGGCGGTTCTACGCGCAAAACCTGAGGACAAGGCCGCCGTTATCTCTCCTTGGTACCAGGAATAATCATCACTATGAGTCAAAACTCTGTCCGCCTGCACCTGACTAACATTGCCGGAATGGGAGCGGTGCAGTTGCTCAAGTCATTGCTACCCGCACTGGAGCAGAGCAAGCGCGTGCGTATTGTCGAAGCCTATTTACCAGACAGCGGAGATTTGTCGACGTACCAGAGCGAAGACAAGTCGATAAAAATGTCTCGCTATCGACGCCACCTACCCAACGCCCTGTCACGCTTGGTGGAGTGTCTTTTTCTGGGAGGGCGCTTTAGCGGGGAGCTCCCGCTGCTAGTGATGGGGGACCTGCCTATTCGATGCAAGACCAGACAAACAGTTTTCGTCCAAACCCCCCATCTTCTGCGTCCGGCAAGGTTCTCCTGGCGTATTGCAGGCCTGAAGTCGGCACTGCTCAGATGGGTGTTTCGCTCTAATATTCAATACGCACACGCGTTTATCGTGCAAACGACATTAATGCGTGACGCCCTAATTGAGTCATACCCCTCATTGCAGTCGCGCGTGCATGTTGTGCCGCAACCCGTTCCCGCCTGGTTGCTAAACTCCGGACTTCAGCGTACGGCACGTGCCGAAACCGCGAGCGAGTTTTTGCATTTGATCTACCCTGCGGCCGGATACCCTCACAAGAATCACAAGTTGTTGGCCGCTATCGATGATGGCGATGTGACACAATGGCCCATTGCCAGCCTTGATATCACCCTAGACGAGAACAGCAATCCTGCCCCCGATATCCCATGGTTGCGTTGCCAGGGCGTCTTTTCCTCTCAACAAATGCTGGACGCCTACAATCGAGTGGATGCGCTGCTGTTCCTCTCGACACATGAAAGCTACGGATTTCCACTGGTGGAGGCGATGTTTACAGGCTTACCGATCATTTGCCCGGACCTACCTTATGCGCGAGTGCTGTGTGGCGAAGGGGCGATATACTTTCACGTAGACAACGCCGACTCGCTGAAAAACGCCGTAAACGAACTGCACAGGAGACTCTCAGCCGGCTATTGGCCCGACTGGAGTGAACAGTTGAAAGCGATCCCCAGAGACTGGGAAACCGTCGCGACGAACATGCTGGACATCGCCGCTCAGCCAATCGCTGGCGCGACCAACAAATTGAATGCAAGGGAAGATTAAATGTTGATTCCGGTAATTATGGCCGGCGGCTCCGGCTCTCGCCTTTGGCCGCTTTCGCGTCAGCTCAACCCCAAGCAGTTCCTCTGCCTGGCTGACAGCGATTTGTCCATGTTGCAGGCTACGATCAAGCGTCTGGACGGTCTTGATATCGCCGTTCCGCGCTTGATCTGTAATGAAGAACATCGATTTCTGGCAGCCGAGCAACTTCGGCGCCTGGGACTGGAAACTGCCAATATCCTTCTGGAACCAGTAGGCCGTAATACCGCACCAGCTGTGGCGCTTGCAGCTTTACAGGCCTGCGCCGATGAGCAGGACCCATTGCTGCTGGTGTTGGCAGCGGATCACCTGATCCAGGACGCTACCGCATTCCAGGACTGCATTCGGCAAGCGTTACCCCTAGCCCTTGCCGGCAAGCTGGTCACCTTCGGCATTGTTGCGACTCAGCCAGAGACCGGTTATGGCTATATCGAAAAAGGTGAGAGTGTCGACGCCGGTGGCTTCCGGGTGGCTCGCTTTGTAGAGAAACCGAATGAAGAAACAGCTCGCACCTACCTCTCCAGCGGGAATTATCTTTGGAACAGCGGCATGTTCATGTTTCGCGCAAGCCGCTACCTGGAAGAGTTGGAAAAGTTTCGCCCGGACATTCTCTCCGCTTGCCGCAGCGCCATCGCCGCTGGCACACAGGACATGCACTTTACCCGGGTTGGTAAAGAGGCTTTTGCAGACTGTCCGGCAGAGTCGATTGACTATGCCGTGATGGAGCAAACCGCCGATGCAGTGGTAGTACCGCTCGATGCAGGCTGGAGCGATATCGGTTCCTGGGCGGCACTGTGGGAAGTAGGTAGCAAGGATATGCACGGCAACGTGTGCCAGGGCGACGTATTGATCGAGCAGACAAACAATACCTTCGTACACTCTCACAGTCGCCTGGTCAGCACTGTAGGTGTTGACGACTTGGTAATCGTGGAAACCAAGGATGCGGTCTTGGTAGCCCATAAAAGCCAAGTGCAGAACGTGAAGAAAATCGTTGACCGGCTAAAGAGTGAAGGCCGCTGCGAGTCACTGGATCATCGCGAAGTCTACCGGCCTTGGGGCATGTATGACTCGATTGATAATGGCAGTCGCTACCAAGTGAAACGTATCAGCGTTAATCCTGGCGCAAGACTGTCATTGCAAATGCATCACCACCGAGCCGAACACTGGATCGTTGTGAGTGGGACTGCGAGAGTCACCAACGGTGAGAAAACTTACCTGGTCACTGAAAACCAATCCACGTATATCCCCATCGGCCAGGTCCACACTCTGGAGAATCCCGGGGTTATTCCACTGGAACTGATTGAAGTGCAGTCCGGATCCTATCTGGGCGAAGACGATATCGTACGTTTTGAAGACCTGTACGGTCGTGCATAAGAGGTTATCTTGAAGTTATCAATTATTACCGTCTGCTATAACAGCGCGAGCACGATTAGAGACACGATAGAGTCCGTTTTCTCACAAGACTACGGCGACATAGAATACATTCTGGTGGATGGTGGGTCTAAAGACGGAACCCAGGAGATTATCAAATCTTATGGTGATCGCATCAGCCACTTTGTCAGCGAGCCGGACAAGGGAATCTATGACGCAATGAATAAAGGTGTAGCCCTGGCTACAGGTGATGTCATTGGTATTCTGAACTCCGACGACTTCTATGAAAGCTCCAACAGCATTTCTTCTGTGGTGAAAGCATTTGAACGCCGCCCGGAAAGTGATGCGATATTCGGTGACGTTGTTTTTGTCAACGCGCCTGACTTGCAAAAAGTGACACGCTTTTATCGAGGCAATCGGTTCATTCCGTGGAAATTGCGCTTTGGATGGATGCCACCTCACCCGGCAACATTCATTCGAAAATCGGCCTATCAAAAAGTTGGATCGTACGCCCTGAAGTACAAAATTTCCGCTGATTACGAGTTTTTTATCAGGTTTTTTTTGGTTCATCGCCTCAAATACGCGTACATCAATAAGGTGCTGGTACGTATGCGATCAGGAGGCGCCAGCACGGCGGGACTAAAGAGTAGTCTGAAACTGAATCTGGAGATTGTGGACGCTTGCCGCACACATGGCATCTATACCAACATCCCCATGCTCTTACTCAAATTTCCGTTCAAACTTTACGAGTTGCGCAAATACCCTAAATAAAGCCAAGTGAACTGATTTTGTCAGCAGCGCTTAGCTTAAATAGCTCAACTCGCCCGAGCCCAAACGGGCTTGATCTGGGATGCGACTGCTGACGAGTCGAGGGCAGCAACCCGCCACGATAACTACCAAAGGCAAGCGCTCAAACGGTCATGTAGCTTGCTTACGACGCACCTTGCGCTTGACCAGCACCCCAAGAAGGGGACCTATCAGCATCCCAGCAATCAATGCCAATGTAACAAACACCGCTACCGGCAATTGCACGGTACTCCACCCCAGGAACGACAACGCAACTCCCTGCTGATTCTCCAACACAAACGCCAACACTGCCAAGACAGTAAGGAGAACGGCCAACACCAACAAAACGCGCTTAATACCACGCATAACTTACCCCCACCCCAAAACCACTCAGACGCCTTCTTCCTCGTCTTCGTTCACTCGATCGCGCAACTCCTTGCCTGGCTTAAAGTGCGGCACGAATTTGCCATCAAGGCTGACAGACTGCCCGGTTTTCGGGTTACGACCTACACGCGGCGCACGGTAGTGCAAGGAAAAGCTACCAAACCCTCGAATTTCAATCCGATCCCCGGTAGCCAGACACTGGGACATTTGCTCAAGCATGGTCTTGATAGCCAACTCGACATCCTTCGATGAGAGCAGCCCTTGATGGGTGACAATTCGTTCGATCAACTCCGACTTCGTCATATTTTTCCCTTCTTTTTCAAGCAGCTAGGAAAAGCGCTTCGAAGGTTTTAGCATGACTTGATGAATTTGAACAGCCCACTCGACAACTTATCTACAGGATAGATAGGGTCCCGCAACAGGCGTCCTGAAGCCTCAATTGCAGATCACCAACATGGTGCGGGTTACAGCGCCGGCGGGGTTCCAGCCAAACAGGTAGCCATCCTCTTCGTCCTTGGCGTCGCTGGATCGGGTGATAACCTTATAGCCCTGCACCTTGCACTCTCGGGCAGCCCGCCCCTCACACTTGTCCCAACTGGAGCCGAGCCCCGAGCAATCAATCTCGATGCCGCTGACACCACGCTTGGCATGGGTCTTGGCACTGGTGGCAGTGCACCCGACAAGCATCACTGCTGCGAACACTACGATAAGCTTGTTCATTTAAATCCTTATTGAAGCAACAACAGAATCGCCGTTCTTAAGACTATAGCCAGTTCTAACACTGAGCTATAGACCCAGCGTCCCGCCTGTTGATTCAACAAATTCCAGGCACAAAAAAGGGCGACCGAAGTCGCCCTTTTTTATGGTCTGACAGAACTTAGTTCTGTTTTTCCATTTGTGCACGCAGCAGGTCGCCCAGAGTGGTCGGACCAGCAGCAATTTCAGAGGTAGCTGGCTTATCGCGCAGGCTCTGGATTGCTTCTTTCTCTTCAGCATCGTCTTTCGACTTGATGGAGAGCTGGATTACGCGGCTCTTGCGGTCAACGCTGATGATCTTGGCTTCTACTTCCTGGCCTTCTTTCAGAACGTTACGTGCGTCTTCAACGCGGTCACGGCTGATTTCGGAGGCTTTCAGAGTCGCTTCGATATCGTCGGCCAAAGTGATGATGGCGCCTTTAGCGTCAACTTCTTTCACGATGCCTTTAACGATTGCGCCTTTATCGTTGTCCTGAACGTATTCGGAGAACGGATCGCTTTCCAGTTGCTTGATACCCAGGGAGATACGCTCGCGCTCTGGGTCAACCGACAGGATAACGGTGTCCAGCTCGTCGCCCTTCTTGAAACGACGAACAGCTTCTTCGCCAACTTCGTTCCAGGAGATGTCGGACAGGTGAACCAGACCGTCGATGCCGCCATCCAGACCAATGAAGATACCGAAATCGGTGATCGACTTGATGGTGCCGGAGATTTTATCGCCCTTGTTGAACTGGCCAGAGAAATCTTCCCATGGGTTAGATTTGCACTGCTTGATGCCGAGGGAGATACGACGACGCTCTTCGTCGATGTCCAGAACCATAACTTCCACTTCGTCGCCGACTTGTACGACTTTCGAAGGGTGGATGTTTTTGTTGGTCCAGTCCATTTCGGAAACGTGTACCAGGCCTTCCACGCCTTCTTCCAGCTCAGCGAAGCAGCCGTAGTCGGTCAGGTTGGTAACACGCGCGGTTACGCGAGTGCTTTCTGGGTAACGAGCCTTGATAGCAACCCATGGATCTTCACCCAGTTGCTTCAGGCCCAGGGAAACACGGTTGCGCTCGCGATCGTATTTCAGAACCTTGACATCGATCTCGTCGCCAACGTTGACGATTTCGGAAGGATGCTTGATACGCTTCCAAGCCATGTCGGTAATGTGCAGCAGGCCATCGACGCCACCCAGATCGACGAATGCGCCGTAATCGGTGAGGTTTTTGACGATACCTTTGACTTGTTGGCCTTCCTGCAGGGATTCCAGCAGAGCTTCACGCTCGGCGGAGTTCTCTGCTTCCAGGACGCTGCGACGGGAAACGACAACGTTGTTGCGCTTCTGGTCGAGCTTGATGACCTTGAATTCGAGTTCTTTGCCTTCCAGGTGCGTGGTGTCGCGCACTGGACGAACGTCGACCAAAGAACCTGGCAGGAACGCACGGATGCCGTTAACGTCGACAGTGAAGCCGCCTTTAACCTTACCGTTGATAACGCCCTTAACCACTTCTTCAGCTGCGAAGGCTGCTTCGAGAACAATCCAGCATTCAGCGCGCTTGGCTTTTTCACGGGACAGCTTGGTTTCACCGAAACCGTCTTCAACCGAGTCCAGAGCAACGTGAACTTCGTCACCGACATTGATAGTCAGGTCGCCAGCATCGTTGTAGAACTGTTCCAGCGGGATCAGAGCTTCAGACTTCAGACCAGCGTGAACGGTTACCCAGCGAGCTTGGTAATCGATATCAACGATAACACCGGTGATGATGGAGCCAGCCTGAAGGTTCAGGGTTTTTAGGCTTTCTTCAAAGAGTTCCGCAAAGCTTTCGCTCATTTTAATTCCTGTTGATGAGGGCGAAGAATACGCCCATCTCCACACCCCAGACGGTGTGGGTTAGTTTCAATTAAAAGAAGCACCACAGGACTATGACTGGTCCCCTGCAGCCTTCTTGGTCACCCGGCGATATCGCGAATGGCGATCTCGCTCATGATGCGTTCCAGCACCTGCTCGATGGACAACTCCGTGGAATCCAGTTGTATGGCATCAGCCGCCGGCTTGAGCGGGGCTACTGCGCGCTGGGTATCACGCTCATCGCGTGCACGGATCTCATCTAGCAGACTCGACAGACTAACACCATCGACTTTTCCCTTCAACTGCAAGTAGCGACGGCGAGCCCGCTCCTCGGCGCTGGCGGTCAGGAAAATCTTCAACGGCGCTTCGGGAAACACGACGGTTCCCATGTCACGGCCATCGGCCACCAGGCCCGGCGGCTCCTGAAAAGCCCGCTGACGCTGCAACAGCGCGTCACGCACGGCCGGCAGCGCGGCAACCTGGGAAGCCCAGGAACCGACTTGCTCATTACGCAAATCATCAGTCACATCATCCCCTTCCAGGATGATGCGCTGGGGATGACCTTCCGTCGCCCCGACGAACTGCACATCAAGGTGCGCCGCCAGCAGCTTCAGGGACTCTTCATTGGTCAGGTCGACGCCATGGTTGCGTGCGGCAAATGCCAGCAGACGGTACAGCGCGCCGGAATCCAGCAGGCACCAACCCAAGCGCTTGGCCAGGATGCCGGCGATTGTGCCTTTGCCCGAGCCACTTGGCCCGTCGATGGTAATCACCGGTGCTTTGATATTCACAATTGAGCCTCTTGGGCAACACGGATGCCGACATGGGCACACAGTGTAAGAAAATTCGGAAAAGATGTAGCAACGTTGGCGCAATCGCGGATACGAATCGGCGCCGCCGCCCGTAGGGAGGCCACACTGAACGCCATGGCAACCCTGTGATCACCATGCGCGTGCACTTCACCACCGCCGATCGGGCCACCGTCAATGATAATCCCATCAGCGGTTGGTTCACACTTCACGCCCAGCGCCAGCAGACCGTCAGCCATGACCTGGATACGGTCGGACTCCTTGACCCGCAGCTCTTCGGCACCACGCAATACCGTTCGCCCTTCGGCGCAGGCCGCTGCAACGAACAACACCGGAAACTCGTCAATCGCCAACGGCACCAGCGCCTCGGGAATCTCTATACCTTTCAAGGCAGCGGCACGCACACGTAGATCGGCAACCGGCTCGCCGCCCACCTCTCGCGGGTTTTCCAGGGTGATATCCGCGCCCATGAGCCGCAGAATATCGATCACCCCGGTACGCGTCGGGTTGACGCCGACATGCTCCAGCAACAGCTCGGAACCCTCGGCAATCGAAGCCGCCACCAGGAAGAATGCCGAAGAGGAAATATCCCCTGGCACTTCTATATGTGTGGCCGTCAATGCATGGCCCGACTCGACCGACGCCGTAGACCCTGCCACCGCAACCGGATAGCCAAATCCACGCAACATCCGCTCAGTATGGTCGCGGGTCGGCGCCGGCTCGGTCACCGAGGTTTTGCCTTGGGCATACAAGCCGGCCAGCAACAGGCAGGATTTAACCTGCGCACTGGCCATCGGCATCGAATAGGCCAACCCCTTGAGCGCCTGACCACCGCGAATAGTCAGCGGCGGACGCCCCTCCGGCCCGGTCTCAATCACCGCGCCCATTTCCCGCAACGGCTTGGCCACGCGGCTCATAGGGCGCTTGGACAGCGAAGCATCGCCGGTCAACACACTGTCAAAACGTTGTGCCGCCAACAACCCGGACAACAGGCGCATGGATGTACCGGAGTTACCCAGGTAGATCGGCCCCGGCGCCGGTTTCAAACCCTGCAACCCCACCCCATGGATCGTCACACGGCCATGGTGCGGCCCTTCGATGACTACGCCCATGTCACGAAATGCCTGCAAGGTCGCCAAGGCATCTTCGCCCTCGAGGAAACCTTCAACCTCGGTCACGCCTTCGGCCAATGAACCGAGCATGATCGAGCGATGGGAGATCGACTTGTCGCCCGGCACTCGAATCTGCCCGCTCAAGCGGCCACCCGGGTTGGCGAGGAAAGTCTGCTCATCGGCGTTCACTGCAGTTTCCATATAAGCCCGGCGAGCCAGGATCTTGCTGAAATGCTCACGCGCCACCCGCGCACGGGTAAACACGCCTAATAATTGATGGCCATCGCCTGCATCGACCGCGTCACGCAAGGCGTCGAGATCACTGCGGAAGGTGTCCAGGGTACGCAACACTGCTTCGCGATTGGCAAGGAAGATGTCGTGCCACATCACCGGATCACTGCCGGCAATCCGAGTGAAATCACGGAAGCCACCGGCGGCGTAACGGAAAATATCAAGATTTTCGTTGCGCTTGGCCAGTGAATCCACCAGGCCAAAGGCCAGCAGATGCGGCAAATGACTGGTAGCCGCCAGTACTTCGTCGTGACGCTCGACCTGCATATGCTCGACATCCGCGCCCAGCTCGCGCCATAGGCGATCCACTACCGCCAAGGCCACCGGGTCGGTTTGCTCAAGTGGCGTCAGAATCACTTTATGACGACGGAACAACTGCGCATTGGACGCTTCCACCCCGCTCTGCTCGGAGCCGGCAATCGGGTGGCCCGGCACAAAGCGCGCCGGCATGCCGCCAAACGCCTGTTGCGCCGCCCGCACCACATTGCCCTTGGCGCTGCCGACGTCCGTCAGGATCGCCTGCCCGAGATCCATACCAGCCAACAACGCCAGCAACTTTTCCATCGCCAGGATCGGCACGGCGAGCTGAATCACATCCGCGCCCTGGCATGCGAGTGCCAGGTCTGCTTCACAGCGATCCACTACGCCCAGCTCCACCGCCAACTTGCGCGATTGCGGGTCCAGGTCCACACCGACCACTTCGCCGCACAGCCCGCTTTCACGCAGGCCTTTGGCGAAGGAGCCGCCGATCAACCCCAGGCCGACCACCACCAGGCGACCGATCATAGGCACAACAGGTTGCAATGCAGTGACATCAACCACGGGCCAAAACCTTGGCCAGCGCCTCCAGGAAGCGGCTGTTTTCAGCCGGCAAACCGATGGTGATACGCAAGTGGTTCGGCATGCCGTAGTTCGCGACCGGGCGCACGATCACACCTTCGCGCAACAGGCCTTGGAAAGCGGGAGCCGCTACCTGATCGAGGTCAACGCAGATGAAGTTACCTTTGGACGGAATCCAGCCCAAACCCAGCTCACGGAAGCCTTCCTGCAGTTGCAGCATGCCGCTTTCGTTGATGCGACGGCCTTCTTCCAGGTACTCGGCATCTTTCACCGCCGCACACGCCGCCGCCAAGGCGAGGCTATTGACGTTGAACGGTTGGCGCACGCGGTTCAGCACATCGGCAACCACCGCGGTGGACAAGGCGTAGCCGACCCGCAGCGACGCCAAGCCATAAGCCTTGGAGAACGTACGTGACACCAGCAAGTTCGGGTAGGCGGCCAGGAAGTCCAGACCGTCCGGCAAATCGCTGCCCTCGGCGTACTCGATGTAGGCCTCGTCCAGCACCACCAGCACGTGCTCCGGCACGCCTTGCAGGAAGTCGTCCAACGCTTGCGCATCGAACCAGGTACCGGTCGGGTTATTCGGGTTGGCGATAAACACCACGCGAGTTTGCGCGTCGATTGCCGCCAACATCGCGGGCAGGTCGTGCCCCCACTCTTTTGCAGGAATAACGCGCGCGTCGGCTCCGACAGCCTGAGTGACAATCGGATAGACAGCAAACGCGTGCGCACTGAACACCGCATTCAAACCCGGCGCCAAGTAAGCACGGCCGACCAGCTCAAGAATGTCGTTGGAACCGTTACCCAGGGTCACCTGGTTCAGCTCAACACGGCACTTCTGCGCCAGCAGCGACTTGAGGGCAAACCCATTACCGTCTGGATAACGAGTCAGCTCAGCCAACTCTTCACGAATCGCAGCCAACACCTTGGGGCTCGGGCCCAACGGGTTTTCGTTACTGGCCAGCTTGACGATCTTTGCCGGATCCAGACCCAACTCACGCGCCAACTCGTCCACAGGCTTGCCCGGAACGTAAGGCGACAGTTGTTGCACGCCCGGCTGAGCCAGGGCGAGGAAGTTGCCACTCATGTTAAAGCCTCACAAAACCGCTTTCGGGTAAGAGCCCAGCACCTTGAGTGCCACGGCCTCCTGACTGATTTTCTCCAGCACACCTTTGACCAGCGGGTCGCGGTGATGGCCGACGAAGTCGATAAAGAACACATAAGTCCATTTACCGCTGCGCGAAGGGCGAGTCTCGATTCGCGTCAGGTCAATCCCGTTATCGTGGAACGGCACCAGCAGCTCATGCAGCGCGCCGGGCTTGTTGCTCATGGAGACGATGATCGACGTTTTGTCGTCGCCGGTTGGTGGCACTTCCTGGCTGCCGATCATCAAAAAGCGCGTGGAGTTATCCGGGCGGTCCTCGATTTTTTCAGCCAGGCGCGTCAAGCCATACAGACCTGCGGCCATATCACCGGCGATCGCCGCCGAATTCCACTCACCCTTGACCCGCTTGGCCGCCTCGGCGTTGCTGGACACCGCCACACGCTCGACATTCGGGTAATGCGCGTCCAGCCACTTGCGGCACTGGGCCAGCGACTGCGCGTGGGAGTAGATACGGCTGATGCTGTCGGTCTTGGTGTTCTCACCCACCAGCAGGTGGTGGTGGATACGCAGCTCGACTTCGCCGCAAATCACCATGTCGTGCTCAAGGAAGCTGTCCAGCGTGTGGTTGACCGCGCCTTCGGTGGAGTTTTCCACCGGCACCACACCAAAATTCACTGCACCGGCCGCCACTTCGCGGAACACTTCGTCGATCGCCGCCATTGGCTTGCTGATCACCGCATGGCCGAAGTGCTTCATGGCCGCAGCCTGGGTGAAGGTGCCCTCAGGACCAAGGTAGGCCACTTTCAGCGGCTGCTCGAGCGCCAGACACGAAGACATGATTTCACGGAACAACCGCGCCATCTCTTCGTTGCCCAATGGGCCCTTGTTGCGCTCCATTACACGCTTGAGCACTTGGGCCTCACGCTCAGGCCGGTAAAAAACCGGCACTTCGCCTTCAGCCAAGGACGCCATCTTCACCCGCGCCACTTCCTGGGCGCACCGCGCACGCTCACTGATCAGCTCAAGGACTTTCTCGTCCAGGCTGTCAATGCGCACACGCAGGGCCTTGAGTTCTTGTTCAGACATTAGCCATGTTCCTTTTCGAACTCTGCCATGTAGGCAACCAGCGCGTTGATGGCGTTGATGTCGACGGCGTTGTAGATGGAGGCGCGCATGCCACCGACCGAGCGGTGACCTTTGAGGTTCAGCAGGCCACGCGCGTCGGCACCCGCCAGGAACGGCTTGTCCAGGCGGTCATCCGCCAGGCGGAACGGCACGTTCATCCACGAGCGGTCGGTCAGGTTGATCGGGTTGCTGTACAGGCCGCTGGCGTCGATGAAGTCGTACAGGGTGCGCTTCTTCTCTTCGTTCAGCTTGCCCATGGCAGCCACGCCACCCTGCTCTTTCAGCCACTCAAACACCAGGCCCGACAAGTACCAGGCAAACGCCGGCGGGGTGTTGTACATCGAGCCGTTGTCGGCCGCGACCTTGTAGTTGAGCATGGTCGGGCACAGCGAACGGGCGCGACCCAGCAGGTCTTCACGGATGATATTGACCAGAATGCCGCTCGGACCAATGTTTTTCTGTGCGCCAGCATAGATCATGCCGTACTTGGACACATCGATCGGGCGCGAGAGGATGTCCGAGGACATGTCGCACACCAGCGGAACATCACCCACTTCCGGCACCCAGTCAAACTCCAGGCCGCCGATGGTTTCGTTCGCTACGTAGTGAACATAGGCAGCATTCTTCGACAGCTTCCACTCGTTCTGACCCGGAATGGCGAAGTAGTCGTAAGGCTTGGCAGTACCCGCCACATTGACATGACCGTAACGGGAGGCTTCTTCAATGGCCTTCTGGCCCCAGATACCGGTGTCGATATAGTCGGCAGTGCCATCTTCCGGCAGCAGGTTCAGCGGCAACTGAGCGAACTGCTGGCTCGCACCACCTTGCAGGAACAGCACTTTGTAATCGGATGGGATGTCCAGCAAGTCGCGCAGATCCTGCTCGGCCTTGGTGGCGATGGACACGAACTCATCGCTGCGATGGCTCATTTCCATCACGGAGAGGCCTTTTCCATGCCAGTCGAGGAGTTCACCCTGCGCACGCTGCAGGACTGCTTCAGGAAGCGCCGCGGGACCGGCACAGAAGTTATAGGCTCTCTTGCTCACATCCAATCTCACTCTGATCTGGTGGGGTGGTGCAATAAATCGGTAGTTTCAATATTTCAAACGGGACAAACAACAAGGGGGCGAATCTTCATCCGCCCCCTGTGTGTCCGCTTATTCCTGCGGTTCTTCTTCGTCTGCGGCAGCGTCGAGTGGTTGCTCGTCGACGCCGTCATCGGCATCACCGATCACCTGCCCCTCGAGTGCAATCCCCTCTTCGCCTTCCAGCTCCTCGCCTTCGACTTCCGATGGCTCCTGAACACGCTCCAGGCCTACCAACGTTTCGTCGTTGGCCAGCTTGATCAAGGTCACACCCTGAGTGTTACGACCCAGGCTCGACACTTCATCAACCCGAGTACGCACCAGGGTGCCCTGGTCGGAAATCAGCATGATTTCCTCGCCATCCAGCACCTGGACCGCACCGACCAGACGGCCGTTGCGATCGTTGCTGACCATGGCGATAACGCCCTGGCCGCCACGCTTGTACTCAGGGAACTCGCTGATCGCCGTACGCTTACCGTAGCCGCGGGCCGAAGCGGTGAGGATCTCGCTACCTTCTTCCGGAATCAGCATCGAAATCAGCTTCTGCCCTTCAGGCAGACGCATGCCGCGCACACCGCGGGCGGTACGGCCCATGGCACGTACGTCGGATTCCTTGAAGCGCGTCACCTTGCCGCCGTCGGAGAACAGCATGACTTCACGCTCGCCATCGGTGATGGCTGCGGAGATCAGCACGTCACCTTCGTCCAGCTCCAGGGCGATCAGGCCCACGCTGCGTTGACGGCTGAAGGATTCCAGAGGGGTCTTCTTCACGGTGCCTTTGGCGGTGGCCATGAAGATGTAGTGACCTTCGGTGTATTCCTCAACCGGCAGCATGGTGGTGATGTATTCATCACTGTCCAGCGGCAGCAGGTTGACCAACGGACGACCACGGGCGGCGCGGGAGGCTTCCGGGATTTCGTAGGTTTTCAGCCAATACACCTTGCCCTTGCTGGAGAACAGCAGCAGCGTGGTATGGCTGTTGGCGACCAGCAGGTGAGCGATGTAGTCCTCATCCTTCACGCCAGTAGCCGATTTACCTTTACCGCCACGACGCTGGGCTTGGTACGCAGCCAATGGCTGGGTCTTGGCATAGCCACCGTGGGAGATGGTCACAACGCGCTCTTCTTCCGGGATCATGTCACCCAGGGTCAGGTCGAGACGGGCATCGAGAATCTCGGTGCGGCGCACGTCGCCGTATTCGGCGCGGATCACTTCCAGTTCTTCGCGGATCACTTCCATCAGGCGCACAGCACTGTTGAGGATGCGGATCAACTCGCCGATCTGGTTGAGGATCTCCTGGTACTCGGCCAGCAGCTTCTCGTGCTCCAGACCGGTCAGGCGGTGCAGGCGCAGTTCCAGGATGGCCTGGGCCTGTTCCGGCGACAGGAAGTATTTGCCTTCGCGCAGACCATATTGCGGGTCCAGGGTCTCAGGGCGGCAGGAGTCGGCACCAGCGCGCTCAACCATTGCCACTACGGCACTGGATTCCCACGGCATCTTGATCAGTGCTTCTTTCGCTTCCGACGGGGTCGGCGAAGCCTTGATCAGAGCGATGACCGGGTCGATGTTCGACAGCGCAACTGCCTGACCTTCCAGGATGTGGCCACGCTCGCGAGCCTTACGCAGCTCGAACACGGTACGGCGGGTGACCACTTCGCGACGGTGACGTACGAAAGCTTCCAGCAGATCCTTGAGGTTCAGGATGCGCGGACGACCGTCGATCAGTGCAACAACGTTGATACCAAACACGCTTTGCAGTTGGGTCTGGGCATAGAGGTTGTTGAGGATCACCTCAGGCACTTCGCCACGACGCAGCTCGATCACCACGCGCATACCGTCTTTGTCGGACTCGTCGCGCAGCTCGGTGATGCCTTCCAGCTTCTTCTCTTTAACCAGCTCGGCGATCTTCTCGATCAGACGCGCCTTGTTCAACTGGTAAGGGAGTTCGGTGATGACGATCTGCTGGCGGCCACCGACCTTGTCGATGTCTTCGATCATCGAGCGGGCGCGCATGTAAATACGGCCACGACCGGTGCGGTAGGCTTCGATGATACCGGCGCGACCGTTGATGATCGCGGCGGTCGGGAAGTCCGGACCAGGGATGTATTGCATCAGCTCATCGACGGTCAGCTCAGGGTTGTCGATGAGGGCCAGGCAACCGTCGATGACTTCACCAAGGTTGTGTGGCGGGATGTTGGTGGCCATGCCCACGGCGATGCCGCTGGAGCCGTTGACCAGCAGGTTGGGAATACGGGTCGGCATGACCGCCGGGATCATTTCGGTGCCGTCGTAGTTCGGCACCCAGTCCACGGTTTCTTTATGCAGGTCAGCCAGCAGCTCGTGCGCCAGCTTGGTCATGCGCACTTCGGTGTATCGCATGGCCGCGGCGTTGTCGCCGTCGACCGAACCGAAGTTGCCCTGGCCGTCTACCAGCAGGTAGCGCAGGGAAAACGGCTGAGCCATCCGAACGATGGTGTCGTACACCGCAGTGTCGCCGTGAGGGTGATACTTACCGATCACGTCACCGACAACACGGGCAGATTTCTTGTACGGCTTGTTCCAGTCGTTACCCAGCTCGCTCATCGCGAACAGCACACGCCGATGCACGGGCTTCAAGCCATCGCGCGCGTCAGGCAATGCTCGACCGACAATTACGCTCATCGCGTAGTCGAGGTAGGACTGTTTCAGCTCGTCTTCGATATTGACCGGGAGGATTTCTTTGGCCAGTTCGCCCATGAGAAGCCTGATTCCTTTTTCGGGTGAAACCTCGTCACATCCATATGGGACGAACGAAGCTCGCCGCTGCCGGCAGAGTGCCTGACAACGACTTACGACAAATCAACGAGTTATGACACGGATCTGCACGTTATAGGCCACCCCTCGGGGTGGCCCTGGAAACCGCCGGATGTTATCACAATCGCCGCCACGCACCTATCCCCCTGATGCGCATGGAGCATAGTAAGTTGACGGATGACAGGCTTGAGGACGACGAGAGGGGCTCAGAGCTGGATCCAAGCCCAATTTCGGGGACAAATAGACTTAATGCAGGCGCTTACGACACATCAGTTTGGCCAGCTTGGCGGTGTCCGGTCGTTCGACAATGCCTTTTTCGGTCACGATCACGTCGATCAGGTCGGCCGGGGTCACGTCAAACACCGGATTGAAGGCACTCACATCAGCAGCAAAGCGCTGGCCGGCAACTTCCAGCAACTCACCGGCATCACGCTCTTCCAACTCAACGTCATCGCCAGCGGCCATCATCAGATCGAGTGTTGAACTCGGCGCCACCACCATAAAGCGCACGCCATGGTGCATGGCACACACGGCCAATTGATAAGTGCCGATCTTGCTGATCACATCACCGTTGGCAGCGATACAGTCGGCGCCGACGATCACCCAGGTCACGCCTTTGGTCTTGAGGATATGCGCACCGGCCGAGTCAGCATTCACCGTCACCGGGATACCGTCACCCGCCAGTTCCCAGGCCGTCAGCCGCGAGCCCTGCAACCATGGGCGGGTTTCGTTGACGTAGACCTGCTCGACCATCCCCTCCAGGAACGCTGCACGAATCACCCCCAGAGCCGTGCCAAAGCCGCCAGTGGCAAGGGCGCCAGCGTTACCATGGGTGAGGATCGCCTGGGCATTGCCCTGGTGCTTGCGGATCAACTCGACGCCCAATTGGGCCATGGTCAAATTGGCTTCTCGGTCACTTTCATGGATGGCGATGGCTTCGGCCTCCAGAACCGCCATCGGATCAGCGTGCTTTTTCACGCGATCCAGCCGGTCGCGCATGCGCTTCAGGGCCCAGAACAGGTTCGATGCGGTGGCCAATAAGGCGTAGTCCTCTTCCCACGCAGCCTGCCAGTCACCACCCTCGGCGATCCGCTCACGGGCGGCGAGTACCAAACCATAGGCGGCGCTGATACCGATGGCCGGCGCACCCCGCACCACCATCGAGCGAATGGCCGCAGCCACCTCTTCGACCGTGGAGCAGGCCACCCAGCTTTCCCTGGACGGCAAAGCGCGCTGATCGAGCAGGTGCAGCGCGCCATCACGCCAATCGATGGCCTTCACTTTCTCAGCAGCCAACAGTCGGTCGCGCATCCCTTACCCCGCACTCATGAACAAAAGCCGCCGATTATAGCGATCCGCCAGCCAGGACGCTCGGGTATACTTCGCCCTTCTTTTATAGCTGCCCGGGAAGAAGCCTGCGATGACCTCCACTGCCGCCCCGCTCGACTTACTGCTACTGCCGACTTGGCTGGTACCTGTCGAACCTGCCGGCGTGGTGCTCAAGGAGCACGGCCTGGGCATCCGCGATGGGCGCATTGCCTTTATCGGGCCGCGGGCCGCAGCCTTGAAGCTGGCGGCGACCGAGGTGCGCGAACTGCCGGGCATGCTGCTCAGCCCCGGCCTGATCAATGCCCACGGGCATGCGGCGATGAGCCTGTTTCGCGGCCTGGCCGACGACCTGCCGCTGATGACCTGGCTGGAAAAGCACATCTGGCCCGCCGAAGCTAAATGGGTCGATGAAACCTTCGTGCGCGACGGCACCGACCTGGCCATTGCCGAGCAGCTCAAGGGTGGCATCACCTGTTTCTCCGACATGTATTTTTATCCCAAGGTCGCCAGCGACTGCGTGCACAACAGCGGCATGCGCGCGCAAATCGCGATTCCAATCCTCGACTTCCCGATTCCCGGCGCCAGCACCCCCGACGAGGCGATTCGCCAGGGCGTCGAGCTGTTCAGCGACCTCAAGCACCATCCACGCATCAAAATCACCTTCGGCCCCCACGCCCCCTACACCGTGTGCGATGAAAACCTGGAAAAGATCCGGGTCATGGCCGAGGAACTGGACGCCTCCATCCAGATGCATGTGCATGAAACCGCCTTTGAAGTACAACAAGCCGTGCAACAGACCGGCGAGCGGCCCTTGGCGCGCCTGGGTCGCCTCGGGTTGCTGGGCCCACGCTTCCAGGCCGTTCATATGACCCAAATCAGCGAAGATGACCTGGCTTTGCTGGTAGAAAGCAACACCAGCATCATCCATTGCCCGGAATCGAACCTGAAACTGGCCAGCGGTTTTTGCCCGGTGGAGCGTCTGTGGCAGGCTGGTGTCAATGTGGCCATCGGCACCGACGGCGCCGCCAGCAACAATGACCTGGACTTGCTGGGAGAAACCCGTACCGCCGCGATGCTGGCCAAGGCCGTCGCCGGCTCGGCCACCGCCCTGGATGCCCACCGTGCCCTGCGCATGGCCACCCTCAACGGTGCCCGGGCCATGGGCCTGGAAAGTGAGATTGGCTCGCTTGAGGTCGGTAAAGCCGCCGATATCGTGGCCTTTGATCTGTCGGGACTGGCGCAACAACCGATTTACGATCCAGTCTCACAGCTTATATATGCCACTGGACGTGACTGCGTGAAACACCTTTGGGTCGCCGGCAAGCAGTTGCTCGACGACCGGCAATTAACCCGCATGGATGAACAACAGTTGATCGCCACGGCCATTGCCTGGGGAAAACGCATCAGCGGGCACAACGAATAACGCAGGTTTTGAACCTACGCTTCAAAACCTGCAAACCGATTTATCAGATTTAGAGGATTCACCATGAGCAACGTAGACCACGCCGAAATCGCCAAATTCGAAGCCCTGGCCCACCGCTGGTGGGACCGCGAGAGCGAGTTCAAACCCCTGCACGACATCAACCCGCTGCGGGTCAACTGGATTGACGAGCGCGTCAACTTGGCCGGCAAGAAGGTGTTGGACGTCGGTTGCGGCGGCGGCATTCTCAGCGAAGCCATGGCCCAACGCGGCGCTACCGTGATGGGTATCGACATGGGCGAAGCACCACTGGCCGTGGCCCAACTGCACCAGTTGGAATCCGGCGTAAACGTCGAATACCGCCAGATCACCGCCGAAGACCTGGCTGAAGAGATGCCGGAACAATTCGACGTAGTGACTTGCCTGGAAATGCTCGAACACGTGCCGGATCCGTCCTCGGTGATCCGCGCCTGCTTCCGTATGGTCAAGCCAGGCGGCCAGGTGTTCTTCTCCACCATCAATCGCAACCCCAAGGCCTACCTGTTCGCGATCATCGGCGCCGAATACATCATGAAGCTGCTGCCGCGCGGCACCCATGACTTCAAGAAATTTATTCGCCCCTCCGAGCTGGGCGCCTGGAGCCGCCAGGCCGGGCTGACCGTGAAAGACATCATCGGCCTGACCTACAACCCGCTGACCAAGCACTACAAATTGGCCAGCGACGTTGACGTCAACTACATGATCCAAACCCTGCGCGAGGAGTAAGCCTGTGAAGTTGCGAGCGGTTCTCTTCGACATGGACGGTACCCTGCTGGACACCGCGCCGGACTTTATCGCGATCTGCCAGGCCATGCGCGCCGATCGCGGGCTGACGCCGATCAACGACCAGCACATCCGCGACGAAATCTCCGGCGGTGCGCGGGCGATGGTCGCCGTGACCTTTTCGATGGACCCCGAGTCCCCAGGCTTTGAAGAACTGCGCCTGGAGTTTCTGGAGCGCTACCTCAAAGGCTGTGCGATCCACAGCAAACTGTTCGACGGCATGGCCGAATTGCTGGCGGACATTGAGAAGTCCAACCTAGTCTGGGGCGTGGTCACCAACAAGCCACTGCGCTTTGCCGAACCGATCATGCAGCAACTGGGCCTGGCCGAGCGTTCGGCACTGCTGATCTGCCCGGATCACGTGAAAAACAGCAAGCCGGACCCGGAGCCGCTGATCCTGGCGTGCAAGATGCTCGACCTGGACCCGGCCAGCGTGTTGTTTGTGGGTGATGACTTGCGCGATATCGAGTCCGGCCGCGATGCGGGCACCCGCACCGCTGCGGTGACGTTCGGCTACATCCACCCGGACGACAACCCGCGTAACTGGGGCGCCGATGTGGTGGTGGATCACCCACTGGAACTGCGTAAGGTGTTGGATAACGCACTCTGCAGTTGCTAATGCGCGAAATGGATTTTCTGTGAATTTTGTCGAGGTTGTTTATGTTTGATTACTCCGCACGTCCAGAACTGCTCAAAGGCCGGGTGATCCTGGTGACCGGCGCCGGTCGCGGGATTGGCGCGGCGGCAGCGAAAACCTACGCTGCCCATGGCGCCACCGTGCTGTTGCTGGGCAAGACCGAAGCCAACCTGGGCCAGGTGTATGACGAGATCGAAGCCGCCGGCCAACCGCAGCCGGTGGTGATTCCGTTCAACCTGGAGACCGCCCTGCCCCATCAATACGATGAGCTGGCGGCGATGATCGAAAAGGAGTTCGGCCACCTCGACGGCCTGCTACACAACGCCTCGATCATTGGCCCACGCACGCCGATCGAGCAGTTGTCCGGTGAGAATTTCATGCGGGTGATGCACGTGAACGTCAACGCGATGTTCATGCTGACCAGCACGCTACTGCCGCTGCTCAAGCTGTCCCAGGATGCATCAGTGGTGTTCACCTCCAGCAGCGTTGGGCGCAAGGGCCGGGCGTATTGGGGCGCTTACGGCGTGTCGAAATTTGCCACTGAAGGCCTGATGCAAACCCTGGCCGATGAGCTCGATACCGTTGCACCGGTGCGGGCTAACAGCATCAACCCAGGTGCCACGCGTACCAGCATGCGAGCCCAGGCGTATCCGGGGGAAAACCCGGCGGATAACCCGACGCCGGAAGAGATCATGCCGGTGTACCTGTACCTGATGGGGCCGGACAGCACGGGCATTAATGGGCAGGCGTTTGATGCTCAGTAAGCCACACCACTGAACCAAATGTGGGAGCCGTTTTTTGTGGCGAGCGGGCTTGCCCCGCGCCGGGCCGCAAAGCGGCCCCAGTACGGCCACGGCATATCTCCAGACAGAACGGAGAGGCAGGTTTAAGGGCTGCTTCGCAGCCCAACGCGGGGCAAGCCCGCTCGCCACAGGTCTCTCCCCACGTTGGGTTTAAAGGCTTAGTTTTTCACCACTTCCTCAAGCGTGAAGCGGCCCAGCGGGTTTTGCAGGAAATTGCTCACATTCTTACGTGAGATGTTGATGTACGGGCTGTAGTACAGGTCGATCCAGTTCACATCCTGTTTCGCCAACTTCTGCAGTTCGACATACATCTGCTCACGCTTGACCGGGTCCGCCTCGATCCGTGCCGCCGCCACCAGAGCCTTGACCTTGTCGTTCTTGTAGCGGGTCATGTAGTTCTGGTTGGTGTCGTGACCCAGGACGAAGGTGGTCTTCTGGTCCGGGTCGAGGATGTCGTTGGTCCAGTACATCACCGAGATATCGTACTCACCGTCCACCAGCATCTGCCAGCTTTGGGTCGGGTCGACTTTTTGCAGGTTGGCAGTCACGCCGACCTTGGCCAACTGGTCCTTGATAATCACCGCAATCTGCTCGTCGGCTTCGTTACCGGCGTTGACCACGTAGTTGAGCTTCAAGTCCTTGGCACCGGCATCTGCCAGCAGTTTCTTGGCTGCGGTCGGGTCGTACGGGCGTTGCAGGTTGTTGGCGTAGTGGAACAGCGAGCCTTTCGGGATGTAGGAATAGGCCACAGTGCCCTGACCGTAAGTGGCGGTCTTCACCAGCGATTGTTTATCGATGGCCATGTCCAGCGCCTCGCGCACTTCCTGCTTGGCCAGCAGACCGTGGGCGTGGTTGATCAGCAGGTGATCTTCACGGGTGGACGGGTCGGAGTGGATCACCACGTTCTTGTCTTTCTTCAGTTCTTCAACACGGGAGAACGGGACGAAAATCGCCGTGTCGAGTTCGTTGTTCTGCACCATGCGCATGCGGGTGTTGTCGTCGGTGACGGAGACCCATTCCACGCCATCCAGGCTCACGTTCTTGGCCTGCCAGAAGTTCGGGTTTTTCTTCAGGATGACCCGATCGCCTTTGCGCCACTCATTCACGGTAAACGCGCCTGACGTCACCGGGTTTTCCGAATAGGCGTCTTCGCCCATCGTGGTCATGGCTTTTTCCGACAGGATCGACACAGTCGGCGACGCCAATTGCGAGAGGAAGGCCACCGCCGGGGTTTTCAGGGTGACCACCAGGGTTTTCGGGTCCGCAGCCTTGGCCGTGTTGATCAGGCTGAACGGGTCGCTCCACAGCGAGGCCTTGTTGTCGCGGATACGCAACAGGCTGAACGCCGCATCGTCTGCGGTGATCGGCGAGCCGTCGGAGAATTTCGCATCACGCAGCTTGAAGGTGTAGGTCAGGCCGTCCTTGGAAATGTCCCAGCTTTCTGCCAGGCCCGGCTCCATCTTGGTCCCCAGGTTATCCACGCGTACCAGGGTGTCGTAGACGTTGGCGAATACCCAGGTGTCGCGGTTTTGCGCGCTTTTGATCGGGTCGAACGTAGTGCTGTCTTCACGGCAGCCGATGGTGAGTACACCGGCGGCCTGTGCGATACCGGCGGTCAGCGACCAGGCAGTGAGCGTGGCGGCGGCGAGCAACTTCAAGTGGCGGGATTGCATGTCATAACTCCTTGTTCATGAATGGCAGGAAGGGTCAACGGTTCTTCAAGCACGCAACTGTATCGATGCTCGTGCAGGAAATGGGTGGGCGGCAACACCACGGAACACATCGTCCGGGCATGCCGGCAACGCGGGTGAAAGGCGCAGCCCGTAGGCAAATTCAGCGGGCTCGGTGGCTCACCCGGCAAAGGTTCTGTAGGCAGAGGCCGGTGCGGATCGATCTCGGGAATCGCCTCGATCAACGCCGCCGTATACGGATGACGTGGCGAGGTAAAGACCGCCTCCACCGGCCCCTCTTCGACAATCTTGCCCAGGTACATCACCGCCACGCGGTCGCACAGGCGACGCACGATGGCCAGGTCATGGGCAATAAACAGGATCGCCAGGTTCATACGCTGCTGCAGTTCCAGAAGCAGGTTGATGATCTGGCCCTGGATCGACACATCCAGCGCCGCCACGCACTCATCGGCGATGATCAGGCGCGGCTCCACCGCCAGCGCCCGCGCAATACCGACACGCTGGCATTGGCCGCCGCTGAGGGAGCCGGGTTTGCGGCTGGCCAATTCTGGTCGCAGGCCGACCAGCTCGAGCAGTTCATCGACGCGCCCTGGAATCTGTTCCGGAGTGACTTTGCACTGTACCCGCAGCACTTCGGCGATGGTTTCTCCGACGGTGTGGCGTGGGTTCAGTGCGGCGTACGGGTCCTGAAAGATCATCGCGGTTTCGTGGCGCAGGCGGGCAATGTCGATCGCGCTGCCGTGGGCCATGTCGATGCCGTCGAACAACACCTGACCGGCGCTGATCGGATTGAGGTGCAAAATTGCCCGGCCCAGGGTGCTTTTGCCACTGCCGGACTCGCCCACCAACCCAAGGGTTTCGCCCGCCGCAAGGTTCAGCGAAACACCATTCACCGCCCTCACCCACTGCTTGTTCAGGCCAAACAAACCACTGCCGGAAGCGGCAAACCGCACTTCCAGATCCTTGATCTGCAACAGGCTCATGGGCGTGCTCCCAAGGGGTAATGACAGGCCACTCGCGCGCCTTCCGGCAGCAACTCGGTGCACAAGGCGCCAACCTGCGGGCAGCGCGGATTGAAGCGGCAACCAACGGGCAACGCATCCAGCAACGGCGGCTGACCGGGAATCGTGCGCAGCAAGGCATGCCCGCTGCTGTGGGCGGGTTGGCAGTCGATCAGACCAGCGGTATAAGGGTGTCGCGGATGAGCCAAGAGGTCGTATTTGCTACCGTGTTCGCACAGTCGCCCGGCATACATCACTGCGATGGAGTCGCAGGTTTGCGCCACCACGCCAAGGTCGTGGGTGATCATGATGATCGACAAGCCGCGACTGTCGCGCAGGTCCAGCAACAGACGCAGGATTTGCGCTTGCACGGTCACATCAAGGGCCGTGGTCGGCTCATCGGCAATCAACACTTTGGGATTGCAGCCCAATGCCACGGCGATCATCGCGCGCTGGCGCATGCCGCCGGAAAACTCGTGAGGGTAGTTGTCGACCCGCGCCTGAGGGTCGGGAATGCCGACCTGACGCAGCACGTCGATCGCTTGCAGGCGTGCATCTTTTTTCGATACACCCTGATGCAGGCGAATACCCTCGGCAATCTGCTCGCCGATACGCATCAACGGGTCGAGGTGGCTGCTGGGATTCTGGAAGATCATGCCCAACTGACCACCACGCACCGCGCGCATGCCCGCATCGTCCAGTGTCAGCAGGTCCTGACCCGCCAGCCGCACTGCGCCGCCTTGCACGCGCAGATTGGATGATGGCAACAGGCGCATCAGCCCACGACAAGCCATGGTCTTACCCGAGCCGCTCTCACCGACCAGACCGAGGATTTCGCCTTCAGCCAAGTCGAAGGACACGCGGTCGACCAAGGTGACATCACGCCCAGCGTTATTGGCAATCACGCTCAAGTCCTGCACTTGCAACAGGCTCATGAGCGATCCCCCAACACTTGCGCCACACCATCGGCCAGCAGGCTGAAACCCATGGCCAGGGTCACGATGGCAAGACCGGGAAAGGTGCAGATCCACCAGGCGGTGGTAATGAACGCCTGCCCTTCAGCCACCATCGTCCCCCATTCGGCAGTCGGCGGTTGCACGCCCAGGCCCAGGTAGCTCACGGCTGCACCATTGAGTAACACCAGCACTGCGTCAGACATGGAAAACACGATCGAGCCAAACATTGCGTTGGGCAGCAAATGCCGGAACAGGATGCGCCCATGGCCAAAACCCAGGCTCTTGGCGGCCAGGGCAAAGTCGCTTTCCTTGAGCACCAGAATCTGCGAGCGAATCAGCCGCGCATACGACACCCAGCCCACCAGCGCCATGGCGATATAGAAACTCTTCAAGCCCGGGCCGAGGATGGCCATGATCGCCAGCATCAGCACCAGGAACGGGAAGGCCAGAATCACGTCGATCACGCGCATGCAAAAGCTGTCGAAACGCCCACCGATATAGCCGGAGACCGCGCCGACAAAGGTGCCGATCATAAACGGGAAGATCACACCGACGATGGCCAACTGCAGGTCGATACGAGCGCCCCAGATCACCCTCGAAAGAATGTCCCGACCATAGTTATCCGTGCCAAATGGATGAGCCAGGCTTGGGGCCAACAAACTGAACTCGGTGTTCTGTGCAATCGGGTCATAGGGCGCGATCCACGGCGCAAACAGCGCCAGGGCAAACCACGTGAACAGGATCAACAGGCCCCACGCAGCGGTCAGCCGGCCGTTGCGAAAACCAAAACGCAGGCGCAAACGCCAGGGGGCAATCAGTGGGCGGCTGCTCATTGCATCTTCACCCGCGGGTCGAGGGCGACCGTGGCCACGTCAGCCAGGAAGTTGACCACCACCGTCGCGCACGCCAGCACCATCGCCACGCCCTGCACCACCATGTAGTCGCGTGTGAAGATCCCGCGCACCAGCAACTGGCCGATGCCGGGAATGGCGAACAAGCTTTCGATCACCACGGTGCCGCTGATCAGCCAACCAATGTTCACCGCCAGCAGGTTGACCGCCGGCACCAGGGAGTTGGGCAACACATGGCGGCGGAACACAGCGGCCTCCGACAACCCACGCGCCCGGGCGGCGGTGACGTGGTCAGCCTGCAACTCCATCAACATGCTCGCCCGCAGGTTGCGCACCAGCACTGCCGACAGCGCGAGCGCAATGGTCAAACACGGCAGGACCATGTGGTGAGCCTTGTCCACGAAGGTACGACCGTAGCCGGACACCGGGAACAACCCCCATTGCACACTCAGCAACAGGATCAGCATCAAGCCCAGCCAGAATGCCGGCATGCCCAGGCCGACCGTGGTGAACACACGGATCAGGTTATCCGCCCAGCCCCCCTTATTTCGCGCCGCCACCGTCGCCAGCGGCACCGCGATCAACAGCGCCAACACCACACTGCCCAGCACCAACACCAGCGTCGGCTCGATTCGGGTGACGATCAGCTTCAGGGCGTCGACCTTGTACAGCAGCGATTGCCCAAGGTCGCCCTTGAGCAAGTTTTTCAAAAAGTAGAAATATTGCAGCCACAAAGGCTGATCAAGGCCGTACTGGGCGCGGATCTTCAGCAAGGCATCCGGTGTACTGCGTGAGCCTAATAAGGCTCGCGCAGGATCGCCGGGAATCGAACGCACCAGCACAAAAGTGATCAGGCTGATGCCAAACAGCACCGGCAGCAATTGCAGCGGCCGGGACAGCACAAAACGATAACGCGCCAGGTTCATCCGTCAGCCCCGGTGACGAGCGAGGAAGTCCAGCAGCACCGGGAAGTACGCATGGGGTTCCTCATAAAACGGCATATGGCTGCTATTGGGAAACACGTGCAACTCGGCGTGCTTGGCCGCCAGCTTCATGCGCAGGGCGCAGGCCGGGGTGAGTTCGTCGTGCTGGCCGGTGGTGATCAGGATCGGCATCTTGAAATCGGCCATCTCGGGGATACGGTTCCAGTCCTTGAGGTTGCCGATATAGAGAAATTCGTTGGGGCCTTGCATGGTTTCGTAGGGGCCCATGTTCCAGTCGTCGAGGGAGCGTTTGACCGGCTCGGGCCATTCGTCCAGGCGGCAAACATGGCGGTAATTGAGCAAGGTAATCGCGGCCTGGTACTGCGGGTGATCCAGGGTGCCCATCGCTTCATGACGCTGCATCATGGCCACGGTTTCGCTGCCGAGGGCGCCGCGCAGGCGTTCGAGTTCTTGGGAAAGGTGCGGAATGTCGCCGACCGTGTTTTCGAGGATCAGGCTTTTCAACGCATCAGGGTAATGGATGGCGTATTCGATACCCAGCCAGCCGCCCCAGGAATGCCCCAGCAAATGCACGCGACCCAAGCCCAGGGTTTGGCGCACGGTTTCGACTTCTTCGACATAACGGCGGATTTCCCACAGGGAAACATCGGTCGGTCTGGCTGATGCGCCGGTGCCAAGCTGGTCGAATGCAACCACTCGCAGGTTATGCTCTTTGAGCCAGCCATGGGCGTCGCGCAAGTAGTCACATGGCAACCCCGGGCCGCCGTTGAGACACAAGAGCACCTCATCGCCGTCACCAAAGCTATAGACCACGAGGTTATGGCCGTCGACCGCCACGTTGTACTGCTGGTCGGGGGCAATTTCACGCCACATGCATACTTTCCTTGTGTTGTATCGGCCTGGCAGGTAGCGGCCGTTTATCAGGCCAACACTACCGAGGATGCCGTGCGTCCATAACCTAGTATTTCTTATAGGTTTGGCCTGGCAGTCCTTCGCCGGGGCGTGGCATTCTACTTGCAGCAAGTCGAGATTCAAATGAATTCGGGAGCAGAACGGATGCTGGCTAAGCTAACTGCCTTCAATAATCGTCTGATGCCGGGCAGGAGCCTGGATGAACAGATGGACAATACGTTTATTCTCGCCCAGCAGTTGGGCTTCGATGCACTGGTGTACGACTACACCCCGGTGCCCATCGACCTGAATGGCGCACTGATTACCCCATCGGTGTTGCAGTTGCGCAACACGCCGACTGATTGGCAGGCCTTGTGGTGCAGCGCAGGGTTTTACCAGATCGACCCGGTGCAACACCTGGCCCTGAGCACGGTATCGCCGTTCGTTTGGTCCTATGAGGCAAAGGCTGAGACCGCGCTGCAAAGGATCATCGACCCTTGCCACGCACCTGTTTCTTCTTATCTGCATGAGCGGCAACTGACCTGTGGCGTCAGTGTGCCGATTCACCTGCCTCGGGGCGGTTTCGCGTCGCTGACCGGCCTGCGTATCGGCAAGGCGCGCACGGTATTGCAGGATGCGCAGCAGACCCTGGCCGATTTCAGCCTGATTACCCATGCCTTGCAGGAAGCGGCCTACCCGCTGTTCAGCAAAGAGCTACGAACTTACCCGCATATTCATCTGACCAAGCGCGAGCGCGAATGCCTGAAATGGGCCGCCGACGGCCTGACCGCCGCCGAAATCGCCACGCAACTGAGCCGCTCACTGGCCGTAGTCACCCTGCACCTGGCCTCGGCGATGCACAAATTGGGTGCAAAAAACCGCGTCCAGGCGGTGGTTCGCGCCACTCATTACCGCTTGCTGGAAGATTGATCCGTCGGCAAAACCTAGCTGTTTTGCTAGTTACTTAAACTTCGCATGCCGATTATCGTATCCCTGATCCTTTTTTCAGAGCAGGGTACGAAATGGAATTCATCGAGAAAATCCGCGAAGGTTATGCGGCATTCGGCGCCTACCAGACCTGGTACCGCGTCACTGGCGACCTGACTACCGGCCGTACACCGTTGGTGATCATCCACGGCGGTCCCGGCTGCACCCATGACTACGTCGACGCCTTCAAGGACGTCGCCGCCAGCGGTCATGCGGTTATTCACTACGATCAACTGGGCAATGGCCGCTCCACGCATTTGCCCGACAAAGACCCGTCTTTCTGGACCATCAGTTTGTTCCTCGAAGAGCTGAACAACCTGTTGGACCATCTGCAAATCAGCGACAACTACGCGATCCTCGGGCAATCCTGGGGCGGCATGCTCGGCAGCGAACACGCGATCCTCCAGCCGAAGGGCTTGCGCGCGTTTATCCCAGCCAACTCGCCGACGTGCATGCGCACCTGGGTCAGCGAAGCCAACCGCCTGCGCAAACTGTTGCCCGAAGGCGTGCATGAAACCCTGCTCAAGCACGAACAGGCCGGCACTTACCAAGACCCGGAATACCTTGGCGCCTCGCGAATTTTCTATGACCAGCATGTGTGCCGGGTCAACCCGTGGCCGGAAGAAGTGGCGCGCACCTTCGCCCAGGTCGATTCAGACCCGACGGTGTACCACGCCATGAGCGGCCCGACTGAGTTCCACGTGATCGGCAGCCTGAAGGACTGGAATGTGATTGGCCGCCTGTCGGCGATCAATGTGCCGACCCTGGTAATCTCCGGCCGACACGACGAGGCCACACCGTTGGTGGTCAAGCCGTTCCTGGACGAGATCGCGGATGTGCGCTGGGCGCTGTTTGAAGACTCCAGCCACATGCCCCACGTGGAAGAACGTCAAGCGTGCATGGGGACAGTGGTGAAGTTTCTGGATGAGGCGTGTTCAGTGCCGCACAAGGTACTTAAAGCCAGCTGAATTGCTAACGCTGCGTAGCAGCTGTCGAGCCTTGGCGAGGCTGCGTCGGCGGTGTGTCTGATACACCGCTTACGCAGCCTTGCCAAGGCTCGACAGCTGCTACGCAAATTTAAGCTTCGCTTGTCTCGGCCTCGGCCACTTTCCTTGGCGTCTCGGCCACCAACGGAATCTCCTTATCTTCGGCATCGAACAGCTTGCCGCCACGGAAATAATCCCCATCACGCAACGCCGCCACGTCTTGGAAGCACAAGCTGCGCTCAGTCCCCGCCACAAACACCGACTGCTGGTCCGAGTTACCGGCGGTAAAGTGGTTGAACGCCAGGTTCAGCAGGATCGCCATGATCGCCGACGAACTGATACCCGAGTGGAAAATGGTCGCAAACCAGGTCGGAAAGTGATCGTAGAAGTTCGGGGCGGCGATAGGGATCATGCCGAAACCGATGGAAGTGGCAACGATGATCAGGTTCATGTTGTTGCGGTAGTCCACCTTGGACAGCGTGCGAATACCGCTCGCCGCCACGGTGCCGAACAGCACAATACCGGCACCGCCGAGCACCGATGTCGGTACTGCTGCAATCACCCGACCCATGAAGGGCAGCAGGCCGAGAACCACCAGGAACACTCCGCCCGTCGCCACTACAAAACGGCTCTTAACCCCGGTAACCGCCACCAGGCCGACGTTCTGAGCGAACGCGCTCTGGGTGAATGAACCGAAGATCGGCGCGAACATGCTCGACAGCATGTCGGCGCGCAAACCGTTACCCAGGCGTTTTGAGTCAACCTTGGTGTCGATGATCTCACCCACCGCCAGGATGTCCGCCGAAGTTTCCACCAGGGTCACCATCACCACGATACACATGGAAATGATCGCAGCCACGTGGAAGGTTGGCATGCCGAAATGGAATGGCGCAGGAAAACCGAACATCGGCCCTTGAGTCACACCGGAGAAATCCGCCATACCAAGGAACACCGCAATCACCGTGCCGATCACCATTGCCAGCAGAATCGACAAACGCGAGATCGTTGCACTGCCAATCTTGCTCAGCAGTAACACCAGAGCCAAGGTCAACGCAGCCAGGCCAATATTCGACATGCTGCCAAAATCCGCCGCACGGCTATTGCCGCCCATGGCCCAACGCGCCGCAACAGGCATCAGGGTCAGGCCGATGGTGGTGATCACGATGCCGGTCACCAGCGGCGGAAAAAACTTGGTGATCCGTGAGAACACCGGGGTAATCAACAGCCCGATAAACGACGCGGCCATCACCGCCCCGAGTATCGCCGGCACCCCGCCAGCGCCATCACTGCCGACAATCGCGACCATGGTTGCCACACCGGCAAACGACACGCCCTGCACCAGCGGCAACTGGCAGCCAAAAAATGGCAGGCCAAGGGTTTGCAACAGCGTGGCAAGGCCACCGGCAAACAGCGACGCGGCGATCAACAAACCGATATCCGCCGGCGACAACCCAGCCGCCTGACCGACGATCAAAGGCACGGCAACAATGCCGCCGTACATGGTGAGCACATGTTGCAGGCCGTAAGCCATGTTGGCGGCGACACCGAGATTTTCATCTTCTGGCCGCTGCGGTGACGCCTTCGGGATAGTCATGGTGAGGGGTTCTCTGTTTTTGTTGTGCCGCCACTGTATGCAAAGGAAAGATGGGATGTCCATAGAGTTGTATACAATCAATTTCACAATAATCATGGCAGCGGCGTTACAAAAATCCATTCAGCCGCCCTGCCCCGTGGCTTGAAGCCGCGTACAAAGGGACTTGAAAAAAATGCTCAACCGCAAGCTGCGTATTCACGCTCCCGCCATCTACTACTTCGACATGGTGCGGCGCTGCCACTCGATCCGCGAAGCCGCGCGACGCCTGAATGTGGCGTCGTCCGCCGTGAACCGGCAGATCCTCAAGCTGGAAGATGAGATGGGCACGGCGTTGTTCGATCGGCTACCCGGTGGCCTGCGTGTGACGGCGGCGGGCGAGATCCTTACGCGTCACATCACGCTGTTGTTGCAGGATGTGGAGCGGGTGCGCGGTGAACTGGATGGCTTGCACGGCGTGCAGACTGGCCATGTGGAAATCGCCACGGTAGAAGGCACCGCCGTCGAATTGCTGCCTGCGGCCCTCAAGCGCATGCGCCAGCGCTATCCGAAGGTGACGATTGGCGTCACGGTGCAGGGCTCGCAGTCGATCCCGGGGGCGGTGATCAACGGGCAAGCGGACGTGGGTTTGGCATTTGCCCTGCCGCGCAGCAACGAAATCACCCAGTTATGTGTCGGCCATTTCCGCCTGGGTGCACTGATGACGCCCGAGCATCCGTTGGCGGGAGAAACTCACGTCAGCTATGGGCAATGTTGCGAATACGGGGTGATCCAGGCCAAGAGCGAACTGTCGGTGCATCACCTGATCGCGCCGCTGCACAAGCGTGCGACAGCGGCAAACAAGCCGCTGCTGCACAGCAACTCCATGGAGCTGGCGCGACAGTTGGTGCGCCAGCAATTGGGTATCGCCTTCCAGACCCGCATCGGTATCGAGGCCGACCTGGCGCGCGGCGAACTGCTGCATATCCCCTTGAGTGACCAAGGCGCAATCTTCAGCGACCTCGGCGTGTATGCCCGCAAGGACCGCGATCTGCCCGTAGCCGTGCAAGCCCTGATCCACTTGCTGGGTGAAGAAATCGCCCTGCGTGAACGCGAAGAAACACCCTCGACGCCACGTATTTCCTGACTTTAAAGGCAACTCCAGTGCTGCCGTTTCGGCATCGGCCCAGGCGAGATTCTGTTCTTTGGCGCACATCGTCCTTGTGCTGATACTGCGCCCGGCGACCCCGCAAGGCCGCCATGAGCCAAATGCCAAAGGAACTAAAACAATGAAAAAGGCACTGCACGGCGTAACCGTATTACTGTCATTCCTCGGCGGCGGGGAGGCTGTCGCGGTGGAATGGATGAACAACAGCGTAGGATTTCGCTACGGCCAACACTTCACCAATCCGAATAACCCCGACGATTTCAGCAAGCGCATCTACAGCTTTACCCACGCCAGCGGTTATCAGTACGGCAGTAATTATCTGAACCTCGACGTATTCCTGTCCGACAGCCGCGACCCGCGCAAGGGCACTGATCACGGTGGCAGTGAGGTGTACGCCGTGTACCGACACCAGTTGTATGCCTCACGAGTATTCGATAAGCCGCTGGGCACCGGGCTGATCAAGGATTACGCCCTGACCCTGGGTTTTGATGCCAACCGCAACAACAACTTCGCTTCAGCCAAAAAGCGCGCGCTGGTGATCGGCCCGACCGTGAAGTTCAACACCGTCGGCGTACTGGACCTGAGCCTGATGTACTACAAGGAGAAGAACCACACTGGTATTCCCGGCGCGCAAGAGTCAAACCACACCTTCGACGACACCTACATGCTCAACCTGACCTGGATGCGCCCGTTCGAAATCGCCAACCACGCGGCTAAATTCCAGGGCTTTATCAATTACGTCGGGGAAAAAGGCGAGGACTACCATGGCCGCGACACCGCTCCCGAAGCCCTGATGCGCACCGCGCTGATGGTGGCGGTGCGACCGGGTAAAAGCGTGAAGCCGAACCTGTATCTCGGGGTGGGTTACGAGTACTGGCATAACAAATTCGGCGTAGACGGTGGCCGGGGCACCCGTACCTCCACGCCAACGGTGAATATGGAAATAACCTTCTAAGGCCTCCACACAACCACTGAAGAAACCGTATCCAAATGTGGGAGGGGGCTTGCTCCCTCCCACATTTTTTACCGTACTTTCAGCTCAAACACTCGCGAGTTCCGAATTACCCGCTTTCGGTCGCGCCAGCCAGTAACCCAGCACCGCCAGCGGCGCGGTCGCCAGCATCACAATCGCGGTGATCATCAACGGCTGGTCGATCATCGACGACACCAGCAGGCTGGCAAGAAAGCACAAGCCCAGTTGCAACGTATTTTGCAGAGCAGCCGCCTTGCCGGAATTTTCAGCAAAGGGCATCAGCGCATTCGCCACCACGATGGGATAGCTGGCACCGTTGACCAGCGCCATCAGGCAAAACGGGATCAGCAAGGTGGTGAGGGTCGGCACGGTCAAAGTGGCGACCAGGTACAACGCGACCATGCTGATGCAATAGGCCACCAACAGCCAAGGCAACAGGGTTTTGCCTTGGTAGCGCTGCAAGGCGCTGCGGCAACTGTAGCCACCAATCAGGAATGCGAGGGTCGGCAGCACATAGCTCAGGCCAATATCATTCGGGCTGTAGCCCATGCCCCCGAGGATGAACGGCGAAGCGGTCAGCCAGGCGAAGAAACTGGCGGAGCACGCGGCGAAGATCATCACGTTACCAGTGAACACCCGGGAGCTGAGCAACTGACCATAACCAAGGCTCGTCGGCGCGCCCTCTTCTATCTGACGTTTCGGCACGTTGCGCAGGAAGAATGTCGGCAGCAACAACAGCAGCGACACGCCCAGCAACACCCCAAAGATCGCCTGCCAACCAAAGTGATTCAACACCATCGCCCCCAACAATGGCGCCAAGGCCGGCGACAGCGACATCAGCGGCATGATGCTGGCGAACACGCGGTGGGCCTTGTCGGCCGGGTAACGGTCGATCACCAGTGCTTGCCAACTCACGGCGGCGGAACACACACCAATCGCCTGCATAAAGCGCAATGCCAGCAACTGCGGCGCAGTCTCGACCCAGAACATCCCCAGGCAACCGATGACAAACAGGCCAAGGCCAGTGAGCAGGATCGGCTTGCGCCCCAGGCGGTCGGACAACGGCCCCCACAGCAACTGCCCCAGCGCAAAACCGGCGAGGAAAATACTCAAGCTGGCGCCCACGGCACCCGCACCAATTTGCAGTTGCTCGCCCATGGCGCCAAACGCCGGCAAGTACATGTCCATGGCGAGATAACCGAGCATGCTCAGCCCCGCCAGATACCCAGTGAAACCAAAAGAATTTTTCATTGAAGCCTTGTTAATCCTGCCATCAAACTATTTGCTGACTGACGCCCATTATGAAGCTGACAATTTTTGTGTGAAGCGATAATAATTGGACGCTCTTATCAAATATTTTGAAGGCAATAACCATGTGGTCTGAATATTCCCTGGATGTAGTCGACGCGGTTGCACGTCATGGCAGCTTTAGCGCCGCCGCCCAGGAATTGCACCGTGTGCCGTCGGCCATCAGCTATACCGTGCGTCAGATCGAGGAGTGGCTGGCGGTGCCGCTGTTTGTGCGTCGGCATCGCGACGTGGAGCTGACCCCTGCCGGCCGTCTATTTATAGACGAAGCACGGGGCGTGATGAAAAAAATGCTCGGCACTCGACGCTTGTGCCAGCAAGTGGCGAACGGCTGGAGTGGCCAACTGAAGGTGGCGGTGGACTCCATCGTCAAACCCCAGCGCTGTCGGCAGTTGGTGCTGGACTTCTATCGGCAGTTCCCCGAGGTGGAGCTGCTGCTGGAATACGAGGTGTATAACGGCGTGTGGGATGCCCTGGCCGATGAACGCACCGACATCGTGATCGGCGCCACCAGCGCAGTGCCGGTGGCCAGCCGCTTCACTTTTCGGGACATGGGGTTGCTGAACTGGCTGTGTGTGGTCAGCGCAAAGCATCCTCTGGCAGAGGCAGACGGTTTGCTCAGTGACGATCAACTGCGCCCGTTCGCCTCCCTGTGCATGACCGACACCTCACGCCATTTACCCAAACGCGATACCTGGACCCTGGATAACCAGCGTCGCCTAGTGGTGCCCCATTGGGCCTCGGCGATTGATTGCCTGCGCGACGGCCTGTGCGTCGGCATGGCCCCGGCGCATCAGGTGTTGCCGTGGATCGAACGTGGTGAGTTGGTGGCGCTGCAATTGACCCGGCCGTTTCCGGCCAGCCCATCGTGCGTGGCCTGGGCTCAGAACAAGCTGTCTCCGGCCATGGCCTGGCTACTGGAATATTTGGGAGATACCGAGACCATGAACCAGGAATGGCTCAATGGCCCTGCGTAGGGCGCGCAACGTATCTTGAACCGAGTCACGCCTTACGCAGCCTCGCTTGCGCTCGACAGCTGCTACGGCGGGTGGCTTAGTTCAGCAAACGGGTGATGGCGCGCACGATCATCTCGACCTCCTTGGCATCCAGCGTCAGTGGCGGCAACAGGCGGATGATCTTGCCCCGGGTCACGTTGATCAGCAGGCCGTGTTCCTGGGCCGCACGCAGGGCCAAGTCGCGGTAAGGCGTGGCCAGTTCGATGCCGATCATCAAACCCTGCCCGCGAATCGCCAACACCTGCGGATGCTCATCCAACTCCATCCGCAAACGAGCCAGCAAACGCTCGCCCTGCTGAGCCGCATTCTGCAACAAACCTTGTTCTTCAATAATATCCAGCACGGTGCAACCCACGCGGCAGGCCAGCGGGTTGCCGCCAAACGTGCTGCCGTGACTGCCAGGCGTGAACAGCTGGGCCACTGCGGAGCGGGCCAGGCAGGCGCCGATCGGGACACCGTTGCCGAGGCCTTTGGCCAGGGTCATCACGTCCGGGACAATGCCTTCATGCTGGAAGGCAAACCAGGTGCCGGTGCGGCCGATACCCGTCTGGATTTCGTCGAGCATCATCAACCAGCCGTGGCGTGTGCAGTGATCACGCAGGGCTTTCAGATAGCCGGGTGGCGCGGGTAACACGCCACTTTCACCTTGGATAGGCTCCAGCAGGACAGCCGCGATGCGCGTGCCGAACTGTTGAGTGATAGCCTCCAGTGCCGCCAGATCGCCAAAACCCACCTTGATAAAATCCCCCGGCAAGCGCTGGAAACCCAGGCGCACCGAAGGCCCGTCGCTGGCGGCCATGGTCCCCAGAGTGCGCCCGTGAAACGCGTTTTCCATCACGACTACCAATGGCTCTTCGATGCCCTTTTTCCAACCATGCAGGCGTGCCAGTTTCAGCGCCGTCTCGTTGGCTTCAGCCCCGGAATTGTTGAAGAACGCGCAATCCAGGCCAGACAACTCAGCCAGGCGCTGGGCCAGCCGCTGTTGCCAGTCGATGCAGTAGAGGTTGGAGGTGTGCAGCAACAAGCCCGCCTGCTCACTGATAGCCGTCACCAGTTTTGGGTGGGAATGCCCGACATTGGTTACCGCCACACCGGCTACGGCGTCGAGGTATTCGCGGCCCTGCTGGTCCCACAGGCGCGTGCCCAAGCCACGGGTAAAGCTCAAAGCCAAGGGTTGATACGTGGTCATCAGGCAGGTGGCGGTCATGGTGGCAAGCTCCAGTGCATCGTTGTAATGGCTGCAGTATCGTTAGCCACCCAAGCTGGATAAACTGCGCATTCCTGCAATGACTTTAAATCAGGACTTGATAATGGATCTGTTCCAGGCAATGTCGGTGTACGTCAAAGTGGTGGAGACCGGCAGCATGACCGCCGCCGCCCAGGAATGCGGGATGTCGACCACCATGGTCGGCAACCATTTGCGCGCGCTGGAACAGCGGCTAGGGGTCAGCCTGCTCAAACGCACCACCCGTAAACAAAGCCTCACGGAATTTGGCGGGCAGTACTACCAGCGCTGCCTGGAAGTGCTGGGGCTGGTGGCCGACTCCGAGCTACTGGCGGAACAGATCCACAGCGAAACCCCCAAAGGCAACCTGCGTATCACCGCGCCACCGGTGTTCGGCACCGAACGCCTCGCACCGGCCTTGAGCGAATTTTCCCAGCGCTACCCGCTGATCAACCTGTACGTGGTACTGAGTAATGAGCGGGTGGACTTGGTCGACAGCGGCTTCGACGTGGCGATCCGTCTCGGCGAATTGGAAACCTCAGGCCTGATCGCCAGGCCAATGCAGGCCTACACCCTTACCCTCTGTGCTTCACCTGCGTACCTGGCGCGACGTGGCACGCCGCAAACGCCCGATGACCTGCAGCAGCATGACTGCCTGGCGTTCGCCTACCCGGCGACCGACAACTGGCGCGACGCCGACAAACTGTGGCGCATGACCGGCGATGAGGGCGAGGTGGAGGTTCCAGTGTCCGGCTCATTGACCATCAACAGCTCGCAAGGCTTGCGCCAGGCGGCCGTAAACGGCATGGGCATCATCATGCTGGCTGATGCCCTGGTGCAACCGGACCTGGAGAGCGGCAAGCTGGTGGCCTTGTTAACCACCTATAAACTGCCCAGCCGCCCCATGCACCTGCTTTACGGCCAGGATCGCTATCGGCTGCCCAAACTGCGCGCCTTCGTGGATTTCGCCATGGAAAAGTGGGCGCGCTAGAAGCCCACACCCAACTCACGCAAGCGCGTAGCAGTGCGCTCAGCCGACACATGGTGAATGCCCTGCCAACCCAGGGCGATGGCCGCCTCGATATTGCCGGCGACATCATCGATAAACACAACCTCACTGGGCTGGATATCCGGCAGGTGAGCACGCACCTGGTCGAGGCTGGCGTGGTAGATCGCCGCGTCGGGCTTGATCTGCTTCAACTCGCCTGACACCACAATGTCGCGAAAATACTGCAGAAACGGATAATTGGCCCGCGCATAGGGGAAGGTCTCGGCCGACCAGTTGGTGAGCCCGAACAACGGCATGTTGACCTCATGCAACGCCGTGAGGATCGCCACACCTTCGGGCAACGGGCCACGCAACATCTCGTGCCAGCGCTCGTAATAGGCCTGGATCAAGCGCTCATGCTGCGGGTATTGGGCGATAAGGCTGCGGGTGCCTTCAGCCAGAGTACGACCGGCATCCTGCTCGGTGTTCCAGGCCTGGGTGCAAATAGTGTCGAGAAACCATTGCCGCTCGTGATCGTCGGCAATCAGCTTGCGGTACAGGTGTTGCGGGCTCCAGTCGAACAGGACACCGCCGAAATCAAAAACTACTGCACGAATCGTCATCAGATCCTCCGTTAGCGTGAGTGATAGCGGACAGAGTCTGGCAGATTGAGGGCGGCAGCGGGAGCGCGATGGCGCGTAGGAGGGCTTCCAAAAGGAAGGTTTTACACAAAACGAATGTGGGAGCGAGCAAGCCCGCTCCCACATTTTTTGAACCGTGTTTAGGCGTGGATCAAGCCATTGATCTTCACGGTTGGGTTCACATCAGCTTCATAATCAACGCCGTCGACCTCGAAGCCGAACAAACGCAGGAACTCAGCCTTGTAACCAGCGAAATCGCTGATTTCATTGACGTTTTCGTCAGTGACCTGGTTCCACAATGCAGCCACGGCGTCCTGGACTTTCGGTTGCAGCTCGGCCAGGTCGGCACGCAGGCGGCCATCGGCGTCGAGCTTCGGTTCGCTGCCGTACAGGCTGTCTTTGAACAGACCGTAGACCTGCTCGATGCAACCTTCGTGGGTGCCCTGCTCTTTCATCACTTTAAACAACAGCGACAGGTACAGCGGCATGATCGGGATCGCCGAACTGGCCTGGGTAACTACCGCTTTGAGCACCGACACACGGGCGTCGCCCTTGAGTGCGGCAAGGTTGTCACGCAGGGTCAGGACTTTCTTATCCAGGTCTTTCTTGGCTTCGCCGATGGAGCCGTTCCAGTAGATGTCCTGGGTCAGCTTTTCACCGAGGTAAGTGAACGCGGTGGTCTTGGCGCCTTCAGCCAGTACATCGGCGTCACGCAGGGCGTCGATCCACAGCTGCCAGTCTTCGCCACCCATGACTTTCACGGTGCCGTCGATTTCTTCCTGGGTAGCAGGCTCAAGCGTGGTGTCGACCACAACACCTTTGTCGGTATTGATACCGCGCAAGGTCACGGCCTTGCCGATTGGCTTGAGGGTGGAGGTGTGCACCACGCCTTGCGGGTCGGTGCGGCGTGGCGCGGCCAGGCTATAGACCACCAGGTCAATCTTGCCCAGGTCTTTCTTGATGGTTTCGATGGTCAGGCGCTTGATCTCGTCGGAGAACGCGTCGCCGTTGATGCTCTTGGCGTACAGGCCTTTTTCGACGGCAAACTTCTCGAACGCGGCGCTGTTGTACCAGCCGGCGGAGCTCAGCTTGCCTTCTTCGCCTTCTTTCTCAAAAAACACGCCCAGGGTATCGGCGCCGCAGCCAAACGCAGCACTGATGCGCGCGGCCAGGCCGTAACCGGTGGAAGCACCGAGGACCAGCACCTTCTTCGGGCCGCCTTCGATGGCGCCGTGTTGAGTCACGTAGTCGATCTGCTCTTTGACGTTCGCTTCACAGCCAACAGGGTGAGCGGTCACACAGATAAAGCCACGAACCCGCGGTTTGATGATCATAAAATTTCTGCCTCTTCCAAGGGGTCGACGGCCAGTGGTGGCCATTCAACTTCAATCGTACCGGTCTATGACGCCTGAAAAACCGAAGCGTCACGATAGTCGCAAATCTTCTGTTTACAAAATCCAATCAACAAAACGCTGGATAGGCCGCGGGGCCGGGTTAAAAACTGTGCCAGGCCTTCACAAATTCGCAATATTTAAAACGCCCGTCAGCGCCATAACCCACTATCATGGCAACATTGTTTCGCCTTGTTTCGAATCCGGAGCCACGTTTCATGAGTAAAAGTGCTGTTAGTAAAAAGCTGGTCTCAGCCGCCTGGGTGCTGGGCGTTCTGCTGTTTATTTACTGCTTCCCGCGGACCACCCTGGTGTTCCTGCTGCTGGTGGTGGTCTGCGGCATTTACGATTTCCTGCGCAACGGTCTGTATGACCGCGACACGATCAAAAAATACTTCGTCGAAAGCGGCCGCAATACCTGGATTTTGGCGCCGTTCAACACCCTGTTCGATCTGCTGAGCAGCCGTAACCGCCATGTTTACACGATGAACGACCTACCGCCTGCCTGGCGTGAAGACCTGCAACAGGTGATCGACGACGCCATGGCCAACAAGGATGAAATCATCAGTTACCTGGACGAACGCATGGCCGAGAAGAAGCGCGGCATGTTGTTTTTCCAATGGTATGGCCGCCCGATCGAAACCACCCTGGATATTCCGCAACTGCGCAAGAAACTGCCGTTCGTGAAGACCATCGGCGTGTCCGTTTTCAACGAAAACCGCTCGACGTCCTTCCACTTCGGCCCCCTGCGCATGATGTTTCGCGTGCTCTACAACATGGCGCCGGCGCCTCACCACGAGGGCGTCTACATCCAGGTGGGCAAGCACAAACACTACTGGCATGACGACCCGCTGTTTATCTTCGATGACACGCTGATGCATGCGTCCTTCAACAAGAACGACGCAAAACGTTACTGCCTGTTCATTGATATTGTGCGGCCTACCCCGCTGCCAACGGTGCTCAACGCCGTGATCGCGGGCTTTGCCGGGCTGGCGTTTGCCCTGCGTCGGGTTTTCTACAAAAACTGGAAGCTGATTCAGTAAGTTCTGCGGCATGATGGTGCTGGACGGTGTTTGCGCAAGGCCCTGAGCCTGCCAAAATAACCGTCTCGTGCGACCGAGTTCGGCGCTCACCATTTTCAAGCCATCGCTGCCCCTTGCGGGTGCGGTGGCTGCGCTTTCAAGGAATCAGAATGCCCCAACGTCAAGTCATCAATGCCTCCGTCAGCCCCAAGGGCAGCCTCGAAACCCTGTCCCAACGTGAAGTCCAGCAACTGAGTGAAGCCGGTACAGGCAGCATCTACACGTTGTTCCGCCAGTGCGCCCTGGCCATCCTCAACACCGGCGCGCATATCGACAACGCCAAGACCATCCTCGACGCCTACCAAGACTTTGAAGTGCGTATCCATCAGCAGGACCGCGGCGTGCGCCTGGAACTGTTGAATGCGCCGGCCGACGCGTTCGTCGATGGCGAAATGATCGCCAGCACCCGCGAGATGCTGTTCAGCGCCCTGCGTGACATCGTCTACACCGAAAATGAGCTGGACAGCCAGCGCATCGACCTGAGCAACTCCCAAGGCATCACCGACTACGTGTTCCACCTGCTGCGCAACGCCCGCACGCTGCGCCCGGGTGTCGAGCCGAAAATCGTGGTGTGCTGGGGCGGGCACTCGATCAATACCGAAGAATACAAATACACCAAGAAAGTCGGCCACGAACTGGGCCTGCGTAGCCTGGACGTGTGCACCGGTTGCGGCCCCGGCGTAATGAAAGGTCCGATGAAAGGCGCGACCATTTCCCACGCCAAGCAACGCATCACCAACGGCCGCTACTTGGGCCTGACCGAACCGGGCATCATCGCCGCCGAAGCGCCGAACCCGATCGTCAACGAGCTGGTGATCCTGCCGGACATCGAAAAACGCCTGGAAGCCTTCGTGCGCGTTGGCCACGGCATCATCATCTTCCCAGGCGGCGCCGGCACGGCCGAAGAGTTCCTGTACCTGCTGGGCATTCTGATGCACCCGGACAACCGCAACCTGCCGTTCCCGGTCATTCTCACCGGGCCGAAACACGCCGCGCCGTACCTGCAACAACTGCACGCGTTTGTCGGCGCCACCCTCGGCGAAGCCGCGCAAGCGCATTACAAGATCATCATTGATGATCCGGCCGAAGTGGCTCGCCAGATGACCGCCGGTCTCAAGGCCGTGAAACAGTTCCGCCGCGAGCGCAACGACGCGTTCCACTTCAACTGGCTGTTGAAGATCGACGAAGGCTTCCAGCGCCCGTTCGACCCCACTCACGCCAACATGGCCAGCCTGCAACTGAGCCACGCTTTGGCGCCCCACGAACTCGCCGCCAACCTGCGCCGTGCGTTCTCGGGGATCGTGGCCGGTAACGTCAAGGACAAGGGGATTCGCCTGATCGAACAGCACGGCCCCTACGAAATTCATGGCGACCCGGCCATCATGAAACCGCTGGACGAGCTGCTACAGGCGTTTGTCGCCCAACATCGCATGAAGTTGCCGGGCGGCGCGGCGTATGTGCCGTGCTATCGCGTGGTTCAGTAAACGTAGCTCAGTGAACGGGGTGCAGTGAACTAGCGCTGCACCGCCACACATTTGATTTCCACCCGCAAACCGGGATGCGCCAGTTCTGACACGCCAAGGGTCGTCCAGGCGCAATGCCTGCATGTGCCCGATGGGGTCGCGGTCGGTCATATGCTGTATCTCTTTACGGTCGTATTCAGGCGTGCCGAAGGGATAAGTCGGACTATCGTTTTACCTGTTCCGACTCACCCCCACCAGAAGAGCGACCTATGGACCAACGGATCTTGTTCTCCACAATTCCTTACCCTAAGGTAAGGAGTATCACGATGGAGATTTTCAATATGGCGACCGCCACACTGACCTCAAAAGGGCAAATCACTATTCCGGTCCAAGTCAGGACAGCCCTGGGCCTGGAAACAGGTGACCGCGTAGAGTTTGTCGAAATGGAAGACGGCAAATTTTCAATCATTGCAGCGAGCAAAACCGTGCATGACCTCAAAGGACTGATCCAAAAACCCGCCAAGGCCGTCTCCCTTGAAGATATGAACCGCGCCATCGCGGCACAAGGAGCAAAAGCGGGATGATCGGCCTGGATACCAATGTGCTGGTGCGCTATGTCACCCAGGATGATCCCGTCCAATCACCCAAGGCTTGCGAGCTGATCGAATCACTGACTACCCTTTCGCCGGGCTTTGTCAGCCTGGTGTCCGTGGTTGAGTTGGTGTGGGTTTTACAAAGCTGCTATCAGTCTGCCAAGAGTGACGTGGTGACCGTCCTGGAAACGCTGCTGCGCACCCGTGAGCTGACCATCGAGCATGCCGAAATCATCTGGCAGGCCCTGCGACGATTCGCAGCGAACAAAGCCGACTTTGCCGACTGCCTGATCGAACGGGCTGCCCATGCGGCGGGGTGCGAATACACCGCCACCTTTGACCTCAACGCAGCTAAGGCCGCGGGCATGAAACGGCTGACCTGAGCCCCGGCATTGCGACGACGTTCAGGCTTTGGTAAAAACCGCGTTCAACCTTGATCGAGAGACAAACCCACGTGCGCATGCTTCTTCTCGCTACCTTGAGCATGGCCTCCACCCTGGCCACCGCCGACACCATCACCTGGCCCGACTTGCCGCAAACCTGCTTTGTCAGCGGCCGCTCCGCGACCAGCACGGACGTCGACACCGGCTGTGCGGCTTTCTTGATCAATGTGAAAGGCCAGGCCGCGGGTACGCCGATCAAGCTGGATATTCCCCAATACGCCCTGCACGTCGACGAAGCCACCGGCAAACAAACGCCGGTGATCATCATCCAGGCCGAAGAGAACGGCGACATCAAAGCCGTAGGCTACAAGGAACTGGGCACCGATCAGCTCGGTGCCGCACTGTTGCGGGAGGTTCAGCTTCTAGGCACCAAGAAGCCGATCTAGCCAGGGTTCAGCGAACCCAGCCACCGCCCTGCCAGTGGTAACCATCATTGCGCTGCACCCAATGCGGATGCACATAACGATAGCCCTCGCGCACCGTCTCCCAGTGGCCATGCACTGCAACGTATCGCCCGCCTTCCCAGCGCCAGTAACCACGCGACCATACATAGCCGTAACGCGCTTCGGGCTCGACTTCGATCACTTGTACCGGTGGCGGTTGTGGTGCTACCACCTCGACATACTCACGCTGCACGGGCCGCCGATCATGCACGACGCGCTCTTCCACGCACCCGGAAGCGACTACCACCATAGCTGCCAATGCCGCATAACGAAGCAACATACAAACTCCTCGGACGTAATCGCCCAACGAATACATCAGTAAAAAATCCCCCTTTGTTACAGCCTCGCTCCTGCTTGGCTCTGGGTACTTTTTAACAGGAAGTGTCTGTCGGGTTGCTGAACCTTCAAGCAGGACCGAAACGCCGCAGTACGGCTTCGACAAATCGTCGCAATTTAGCCGTACGCTGCCGATTCGCCGTGTAGACCAGATGCATCGGTCGGCTCGGCGCATCATAGTCCGGTAGCACCCGCACCAACTCGCCCTTTGCCAGCGACGCTCGCAGGAAGTCTTCCGGCCCGAGGACAATGCCAAAACTATCCAGCGCGGCCGACATCAAGGCCCTACTTTCGTTGACCTGCAAACGGCTGGTGACCTGCACTTTGTGCGCGAGCGTGCCTTGGTAGAGCATCCATTCTCGATCCGCAGGACGCGACGAGAAGACGTAACCCAGGCATTCGTGATGCTCAAGGTCTCCCGGCGTCAGCGGCGTGCCTCGCTGCGCCAGATAGGCTGGGGCAGCACAGACTACCAAGCGATAAGGCGCCAGAGGTCTGGCTGTCAGGCTGGTGGTTGCCAACGGGCCAATACGAAATGCCACCTCATAACCTTCCTCCACCAGATCGACGAAACGGTCCGTCAGGTGCAAGTCGATTTCCACATCCGGGTGTTCGCGCAGAAACGCAGTGATCAGAGGCATCAGGCTGTAGGAACCGAAAGTCACCGGGGCGGTGATTTTCAGCTTGCCTCGCGGCGTGTCATTCATGATCTGCGCCAGCGAATCAGCCGCCTCGGCCTCGATCAGGATATGTTTGCAACGCTCATAGTACGCGCTCCCCAGCTCCGTCAGGCTTTGCCTGCGTGTGGTGCGGTTGAGCAAGCGAGCACCCAGGCGCAGCTCAAGCGCTGCGACATGTTTGGCCACCATCTGCGGCGACATGTTCAAACGCTCGGCGGCTCGCGCGTAGGAGCCCAGTTCGGCAGCCGTTACAAAGGCATTCATGCTTAGCAAGCGATCCATCATTCCCCACTCCCAGTAACAACAGCCACAATGAAGCGATCATTTATCGTCAATTGGTTGCCAATCATCATAACCACTCCCCACTTCACTGGAGCAAAGACATGAAGATTGGCGTAGTTGGAGCAGGTTTTATCGGGCGCGCCGTGGCCCAATTAGCGCTGGCTGCCGGGCACGAGGTGATGTTGAGCAACTCCCGTGGCCCACAGTCCATGACCAGCGTGGTCAGCGTGGTCAGCGGCATACTCGGCGTCCAAGTGGGCAGCGTTGAAGACGCAACCCAATTCGGTGACCTGGTGCTCGTCGCGATTCCCCTGGAGCATTACCGCAGCGTGCCCGCACAATGGCTTGCGGGTAAGACGGTGATGGACGCCAACAACTACTACCCCAACCGCGATGGGCATATCCCCATTCTGGACCGCTTTGAAAGCACCACCAGTCGGTTGCTCGCCGACCATTTGCCGCAGGCCCACGTGGTGAAGGTGTTCAATGCGATCTTTGCACCCGACCTGACGCAGGACGCCCGCCCCCATGGCGCACCTGACCGCCGGGCATTGCCGGTGGCAGCAGATGACACCGGGGCAAAGGCGCGCGTTATCAAGTTGCTCGACGACCTCGGTTTCGACGCCGTGGATGCCGGTGGTCTGGACGAAAGCTGGCGATTTGAGCGGGCCAAACCTGCGTATTGCGTCCCGCTGGACCAAGCCGGCTTAAAGGCGGCGCTGGCGGCCGCCGAACGCACGGTTGAACTGCCGCCAGTCGAGCGGTCCCGCGCCCCCGCGTAAACACACGCCCACAAAAAAGCCCGCTGACCGTTACCGGTTCAGCGGGCTTTTTTACATCAGCGTGGCCCTGATATCAGGACGTTGCTTACAGCGCCAGGTCAGACACCGGCTTGCTCGGCTCAGCCGCAGGCTTGGCAGCCTCGGTCGCCTTTGGAGCCAGTTGCGGAATCGCAGGCGGCGGGGTCAGTTGCAGGACGCCGGCCGTGTAGGCCCATTCCTTGGCAACAGCCTCGGGGCTGTCATTCAGCTTGGTGCCGTAGCTTGGCACGATCTGGTGCAGTTTTGCCTGCCACTCAGGGGTCGCGACCTTGTCTTTGAAGATTTTTTGCAGCACGGTCAGCATGATCGGAGCCGCGGTGGACGCGCCTGGCGATGCACCCAACAGACCAGCAATGCTGTTGTCGGCGGAGCTGACCACTTCGGTACCGAGTTTCAGGACGCCGCCCAGTTCATCGTCACGCTTGATGATCTGCACGCGCTGACCGGCTTGCCACAGGCGCCAGTCTTCTTTCTTGGCGTTCGGGAAGTACTCTTTCAGGGCGTTGTAGCGGTCGTCATCCGACAGCATCAGTTGGCCGGCAAGGTACTCGACCAGAGGGTATTCACGCACACCAACTCGGGTCATTGGCCAGATATTGTGGGTGGTGGTGCTGGTCAGCAGGTCCAGGTACGAGCCTTCTTTCAGGAACTTGGTCGAGAAGGTTGCGAATGGGCCAAACAGAATCACGCGCTTGCCATCCAGCACACGGGTGTCCAGGTGCGGAACCGACATCGGCGGCGCGCCAACCGACGCTTTACCATAGGCCTTGGCCAGGTGCTGCTCGGCGATAGCGGCGTTATCGGTCACCAGGAACGAACCACCCACCGGGAAGGCAGCGTAGTCCTTAGCTTCTGGAATACCCGACTTTTGCAGCAGGTGCAGTGCACCGCCGCCCGCGCCGATGAACACGAACTTGGCGTCGGTTTCGGTCTTGGTGCCGTCTTTCAGGTTTTTGTAGCTGACACGCCACGAACCGTCGGCGTTACGGGTGATGTCCTGCACTTCGCTCGACAGTTTCAGATCGAAATTCGGCGTGGTTTGCAGGTGGGCAACGAACTGGCGGGTGATCTCGCCGAAGTTCACGTCCGTACCGATCGGAGTCCAGGTGGCCGCGACCTTCTGCTTAGGATCACGCCCTTCCATCATCAGCGGAACCCATTTGGCGATCTGTGCCGGGTCTTCGGAGTACTGCATGCCGGCGAACAGCGGGCTCGCTTGCAGGGCTTCGTAGCGCTTCTTCAGGAACTTGATGTTGTCATCGCCCCACACAAAGCTCATGTGTGGAGTGGAGTTGATGAACGAACGCGGGTTCTTCAGCACGCCCTGCTGGACCTGCCAGGACCAGAACTGACGGGAGATCTGGAACGCTTCGTTGATCTCGACCGCTTTCGGGATCTCAACGTTGCCGTTCTTGTCTTCCGGGGTGTAGTTCAGCTCAGCCAGGGCCGAGTGACCGGTACCGGCGTTGTTCCAGCCGTTGGAGCTTTCTTCGGCCACGCCATCAAGGCGCTCGACCATCTCCATCGTCCAGTCCGGCTGCAGCTCATTGAGCCATACACCCAGGGTCGCACTCATGATGCCGCCGCCGATCAGCAGCACATCGACTTTCTTTGCCTCTTCCGCGTGAACGGACGTGATCCCCATCGACAAAGCCAGCCCCAGCAGGGCAGTGTTCAGTTTTTTAAACATCTGTAGCACCTATGATAAAACGCCATCCGCCCTACCGCCCCTGATCATGGGCAACCCTCAATCACACTGCGCCAGGCAACGCACCGCGGGGTTTGCACATTCACTTGAGGACCGCAAGGTGGGCACACAAGGCCGACGTGTCGACCTCACTTTTATGTCCCTTCTGCGCTGACTTCTTATCATTATTGGCTTCAGCTACCTGGGCGACAGCCAACCGTCGGCGCGTATTCGGGTGTACGCACCGTGGAAAGAGTAGACCAAGACGGCGCGGAGAATATCACGCCAGACGAGCGTTATGCGCTGTTTGGCCAATTGACAGCCCTAAAACAGGAGTTTTCCGAGGTTCACAGGTGGGAAGTGTCAAGCCTGGCTGGCGCGACGTGGCGTCACAGGGCGTTTGATGAAACTGAACTATCACGTAAACGACTGTTCTAGACACATTCGCCGCCTCTTGCGTAGCATCGGCGACTCGCCTTCGTGCCACCCCTCTACACAGAGCGCCCCATGACTATCCAGCAAACCCCCGGGCACGTACTGCCCGCGCGCAGCGCCGCCAAAATGGAAGCTGCCATGGCCGTGGGCGCCTTCGCGATCGGTACCGGCGAATTCGCCATCATGGGCCTGATGCCCGACATAGCCCACAACCTGAACCTCAGCGAGCCGCAAGTCGGCCACGCCATCAGCGCCTACGCCTTGGGCGTGATGGTCGGCGCCCCGCTGCTGGCCATCCTCGGCGCCAAACTGCTGCGCAAACACATGCTGCTGTTGCTGATGGGCCTGTATGCCCTGGGCAACCTCGCCACCGCCTTCACCCCGACCTTCGGCTCGCTGGTGGCCTTCCGCTTTATCAGCGGCCTGCCCCACGGCGCCTACTTCGGCATCGCCGCCGTCGTCGCCTCCAGCATGGTGCCCAACGACAAACGCGCCGGCGCCGTCGCCCGCGTCATGATGGGCCTAACCCTCGCCATGCTGCTCGGCAACCCCATCGCCACCTTCCTCGGTCAACATCTAGGATGGCGCTCGGCGTTTGCACTGGTCAGCGCTATCGCCCTTTTCACTATCGCGCTGGTCTGGCGTTTCGTCCCCGACCGCCACGACGAACCCCGCAGCGACCCACGCAAAGAACTGCGCGCCTTCACCAAACCCCAGGTGTGGATGGCGCTGTCCATTGGCGCCATTGGTTTTGCCGGGATGTTCTGCGTGTTCAGCTACCTGGCGCCGACCATGCTCGAAGTGACCAAAGTCTCGCCGCAGTGGATTCCGTTTGGCCTGGCCGCGTTTGGCGTGGGCGGTATCATCGGCAACATTGCCGGCGGCAAGCTGTTCGACCGCATGCAGTTCCGGGCAGTAGGCTTGATTTTGGTGTGGTCGATGGCGGTGCTGCTGTTCTTCCCCTTCGCGGCCAGCTCGCTGTGGGGCGTGCTGGTGAGCATGGGCCTGGTCGGCACCATGGTGGCCTTGGCCGCACCGCTGCAAATCCGCCTGATGGACATCGCCCACGAAGCACCGAGCCTGGCGGCGGCATCCAACCACGCGGCGTTCAACCTCGCGAACGCGCTGGGACCGTGGTTTGGCGGGATGGCGATTACGGCTGGGTATGGGTGGACCAGCACCGGCTACATCGGCGCGGCCACAGCGCTGGTCGGCCTAGGCATCTACCTCATCGCCCGCCGCATGAAAGGCGGGCACTAACCTCAAGCCCACCCAAGATCTAATGTGGGAGCGGGCTTGCTCGCGAAATCGGTGGGTCAGTCAATAGGTTAATGGCTGCCCCACCACCGCATCAGTCATCATGCAACAACCCCGACCCATACTCCCCATAACTACTCCCCAACCCACTGCCCCCAAAATTCATCTTGGCGGCTTTGCCTGGGCTGTGGTCACCAAACGCTTGGCATCCCCCTGAAAAACAAGGGTCACTGCTCCCGCCCGACGACCCCGTCGAACAAGCGCCCAACAGCAACGTGCCAGCAATCATCACGACTTTAACGAGGTTCGAGATCATTTTTTCAGTTCCCTATGGGCTGGAGGCGCGGGGGTCCCCTCTTGAGAGTGATCGTAGACCTCAAAAGCGCAGCGAATGATGAAACTTTGCAGGGTGACAGGGTGGGTTCAGGTTGCCGCCTTGGGGTAAGGCGGCGGGGAGAGTTGTCAGGCGGTAGTCGTGCTGATTGCAGGGGCGACTTGCTCTTGGGCTCGGTCGACGAGTAGAGCGCTCAGGTCGATTAGCTGCTGAATACCCAAGACGATGGCGCGTTGGGAGTCGTCGAGATCGAAAGCCAGGGTTGCGGCCATTTGGTTGGCGGATTCCAGGTTTTCGGAGGCGTTGGCCAGGAGGGTTTCGGTGTCGATGTTGGGGCTGACGGAGAATAGGTTGGTGCTTGGATATTCGACAGTTGCGTCGTCGTCTTCGTCAGATGGCGGCAGGTAATGATGAATAGCGCGCTGAGCCGCAGCTTGAAGCTTGGCATCGACGTGTGCAGCGCTTGAAGAATGCGGCGGATTAGGTGTGACCTTGTACATGGCGAAGCTCCTTTAGAATGTCAGGAACTGCCAATCTCACTTCCACATGAGGGTGGCAGCTGTACGCAGGTGTGGAAGACCAGGGCTAAAGGACCCGGCGCACCGAAGTGCCCCGCGCACAGCCGCCATAAGCAATCATACAGACGTAAAAAAACGCCGGTAGGTGTTTATGGGCGATTGAGCGCCTTCAGCTTGGTCGGACTTCCACATCCGGCCGCTGGATTGGCAGCGGCTGGAGGAGGTTAGCTAGGGGAGGTCTGAGGGGCAAGCCGAGAAAAGCGTGGGAATTCTCCTAGAAATATCGTGGTTTGACTTCGAAGTCTGCCCTAGAGCGGCCCAAATAGTTCGTGGTATTCCTTGAGAGCGCGCGAGAAAAATCGCGCATTAAATTTATGCAGCATATGCGCACTCACAAGTAAAGCCACAAGCTATACAACTGAAAAGGTACGCTCATCAATATACCCATCGCCATTAATAAACTCCCTTAATACGTAATGACGAACATGATAACTAAACTCATCATTCGTACTGCGACTAACAGAGTTGAACGCAATTACCGCAGGATGGGCTTTATGATCACTTCTAAAAATTTCAAAATCACGCATTCTCCGCACAAAATCAGGATGACGACCAAACTCTCGGGTCAGCCAGTAATACACTGGAAGCATCCCTGATGATTTCAGCAAAGGATTACCATGCCCAAAAATCTTATACATCAAATCAAGGTTTTCCATCACCTTGCCTGCCGTTTCAGAGAACCCACTCTCAGTTAATATTGCCTCAGAAACAAACCGATCAAGATTAGTCTTTTTTGTTTCCACAAAAGAGCCACGATGTTCAATAATCAATAGTTTCGCGGCTACGTTTTCATGCTGTTTTCGCTGATTCGTAAACCCCACACCAGCTGCGAAGAAGACGTGCCCAGCAATCGCCCTGATATACTTTGGCACTTCACCGGCCATAGCGCTCCTGACTTCCGCCCCCGTTAAAGGCTTGCTTTTATTAAGCCGCACAAAAAGATCATTAATTCGATCAGCTTGATTTGTTATTACGGACATTACTGACAAATTGAAGCTTTCTATCCGTCTGATAATCCTTGGGTGTTCGCTCTCCATATCCCGAACGGTCATACCAGCAAGACGAACCGACTTATCGGCCAAGTACTTCATATCCGAATTCAAAGATATGCGGCCATCCAAGAAATCAAAAATCGCTTCAAACCGCTGCCTGCCATCGATTACAGCATAAGGTCTGCCAGCAGTGTTCAAATCACTGCTAGCATAGCTAAAATCCGCTATATAAAATTTCGGAACATCGTAACCATTAATAATTGAATCAATGAGATATGCCTTATCTTTAGGAGCCCACACTCCTGATTTACGCTGATAAGAAGGCGACAGATCAATTTGATCTCTTTCCGCATACCACCAACTAATACTAGTTGTGGAAAACGGACGAACCACAAAAATATTATCCATAATTAAAATCCGTACGAAGTCTTTATTTCAGCACCAAGCCCAGAAAGATCGGGATACACTACAGAGTGGGTATACCCAATTGCGAGCAGCGTCTCATACATCAAAGGTTTCAAAGCAGCTGGTATTTTAAAACACGTCAAGCAATCATCCGCATATCTTTTATCCTCCATGGGCTCGGACGATTTACAAAACATAACAAATGTCCCCCTCTGAGCCGTTATTCGCGGATTTGTATGATTTCCGAATATCGCGATAGGATCGTTTGGAGAGAAGTCATCACCAGGATCTTTTAAAAATTGGGTAGCTTGAGACATTGTGGGATCAGGTATGCGATCTAACTGCGCATTATTTAATGCGAGCTTATTCCACTTAATGGGATCCAACATCCAAATACAAGCATCATCTTCTTTAGCGCTGCTCGACAAGGCAAAGTATAATGCGATGAATGGGTTTTCAGTCCAATCCAACAATCGAGTCGGAACCCCATAGTGCTGCTGCAAGAACAACCAATCAAAGTCTGTCGTAGGAGTTACAGATAAAAATGGGGCGCTCGTTTGAAGAAAACGCATTTTAAGTTGCTGCTCCAACTTTAATGGGTCTTTCGTCGCGGCCAATACATCCTTGTGCCTAAGTAGTGTTGGCTCAAGCCTATACAATGGGTATTTGCCACTTCCACGAAACCAGCGCGGACTTTTTGAATCGTCTAACGATGCCTCGATATGCTGCATTATTTCATGCAGTTTACCGACTTCAACCGGATCCTTCATTTGCCGTCGTCCATACCATCGTTGAAATTTTATTAGCGAGTGCCATTTTGCCATCACGAGATTCAATCAACGAACGCATCAAGTCAACATAAAACATTTCATGGAAAAAGCATCATGTCGTATTGAGCGACGATCTGCTGATTCAAGCCAGAGATATCGGGGTCAGACCACGATATCCGATCAAATGAAAACATAAGTGTTACGACACGCCTCGATGCACAGGCCTTACCTGCCAGCCTGGCCCCGCCCGTTCCTGATAAACTACATATTCAGCCCCACCCATTTAGACTCCCCAATGCCCCTAAATACAACCTCACCCAAATCCCTCTCCCGCCGCTTCTCCGTCGCCCCGATGATGGATTGGACCGACCGCCACTGTCGGTTCTTCCTACGCCTGCTCTCCAAGCACGCCCTCCTCTACACCGAGATGGTCACCACCGGCGCGATCTTGCACGGCGATCACGACCGCTTCCTGCGCCACAACGAAGCCGAGCACCCTCTCGCGCTGCAACTGGGCGGCAGCGTCCCCGCCGACCTGGCCGCGTGCGCGCGCATGGCTGAGGCTGCTGGTTACGACGAAGTGAACTTGAACGTCGGCTGCCCCAGCGATCGGGTGCAGAACAATATGATCGGCGCGATTCTGATGGCGCACCCGGCGTTGGTGGCGGATTGCGTGAAGGCGATGCGGGATGCGGTGTCGATTCCGGTGACGGTGAAGCATCGTATCGGGATCAATGGGCGGGACAGTTATGCCCAGCTGTGTGATTTCGTCGGGACGGTGAAAGATGCGGGGTGTACCAGTTTTACGGTGCATGCGCGGATTGCGATTCTGGAGGGGTTGTCGCCGAAGGAGAATCGGGACATTCCGCCGTTGCGCTATGACGTGGCGGCGCAGTTGAAGCGGGATTTTCCTGAGTTGGAGTTTATTCTCAACGGTGGGATCAAGACGCTGGAGCAGTGCCAGGAACATTTGCAGACGTTTGATGGGGTGATGTTGGGGCGAGAGGCTTATCACAACCCGTATGTGCTGGCGGAGGTGGATCAGCAGTTGTTTGGCAGTGTGCAGCCGGTGATCAGCCGGGCTGAGGCGTTGGCGCAGCTGCGGCCTTACATTGCTGAGCATTTGGCCAGTGGTGGGGTGATGCATCACATTACGCGGCATGTGTTGGGGTTGGGGACGGGGTTTCCGGGGGCGCGTAAGTTTCGGCAGTTGTTGTCGGTGGATATTCATAAGGCGAGTGATCCGTTGGCGTTGTTGGATCAGGCTGGAGCGTTGCTGGAAGGGCGTTAACCGGGCGGCTTTTAAATCGGGTGGGTGTCAGCCAGCTATTTGGGGGCTGACTCACCGCTTTCGCGAGCAAGCCCGCTCCCACACTTGGATTGATGTATCTCGGGAAGATAGCCTCCTGCATTTTGATTCCGGCACTTGGGTTGAACCTGCCACCAATTTTGGCCTCCTATTTACGTGCAAGGCCCGTCATTCAAACGGCTGTTTTCAGGTTGTTGCCCTCGCAAACGATCGAACGCATTTGCGCCCTTGAGCGCCTGTCGGCGCTCGGGTAATGTCATCAGACCCATAGGACAGAGCACGCCCATGACTTCCAAGCTGGAACAACTCAAGCAAATCACCACTGTCGTAGCCGATACCGGCGATTTTGAAGCTATCGCTCGGGTCAAACCGCAAGACGCCACCACCAACCCTTCCCTGCTGCTCAAGGCCGCGTCGATTCCGGCGTATGCCAAGCTGCTGGATGAGTGCGTGAAGGACTGCAACGGTGACGTGGGCCTGGCCAGCGACCGTTTTGCGGTGGCGGTGGGTCAAGAGATCCTCAAAGTAGTACCGGGGCGTATTTCCACTGAGGTGGATGCCCGTCTGTCGTTCGACACCGATGCCGTGCTCAAGCGTGCGCACCGTCTGATCGATCTGTACGAAAAGGCCGGCATTGGCCGTGACCGCGTACTGATCAAGATCGCCTCCACCTGGGAAGGCATCCGCGCGGCGGAGAAGCTGGAAAAAGAAGGCATCCAGACCAACCTGACCCTGCTGTTCTCCTTCGCCCAGGCTGTGGCTTGTGCTGAAGCGGGCGTGTTCCTGATTTCGCCGTTCGTGGGCCGTATCTACGACTGGTACAAGAAGGCCAACGGCAACGACTACACCGGCGCCAACGATCCGGGTGTGCAGTCGGTGACGCGCATCTACAACTACTACAAGGCCAATGGCTACAAGACTGTCGTGATGGGTGCGAGCTTCCGCAATCTGAGCCAGATTGAAGAGCTGGCCGGGTGTGATCGCCTGACCATCAGCCCGGACCTGCTGGAGAAGCTGGCGGCGGATGAAGGCAAGCTGGAGCGCAAGCTGGCGCCAGGGCATGCCGGTGAAGCGCGGGTGCATTTGACTGAAGCGCAGTTCCGTTGGGAGTCCAACGAGGATGCGATGGCGACTGAGAAACTGGCGGAGGGGATTCGTCAGTTTGCTCGGGACCAGGAGAAGCTGGAGGCGTTGTTGTCAGCCAAGCTGTAAGGCAGGCGGCGGCAAAAAGGGCGGTACCCTCGCGGGTACCGCCCTTTTTTGTCATTCCGATCTAAAGCCCTGCGCAGCTCCTACAAAGGTAGCGTTCTGTCAGTGGCGCTCGAGGGCGTTGACGAGGTCGTGGAAGGCTTCACGGTTGGACTCGTTCAGGCCCATCAGGATCTTGTGCGCTTCCAGCACCTTGACCCGTACCACTTCCTCGGACTGGTCCTGGGACGGCAGGTCGGTCAGGCATTCCGGGCAGGGGATCGGGCGGTCAACGATGTTGAACACTTGATCGAAGCCCATGGACTGCAACAGACGGGTGATGTCTTCGTGGGTGGTGACGACAGTCGGCAACAGGCCGACCTTCTGCCGAGACAGAATGGACAACTTGGCCAGCAGGCCAAGGGTGGTGCTATCGATGCTGCGGGTTTCGGTCAGATCGATCACAATCGCCGAGAAGTTCAGCGCTGTGAAGATCCGCTCAATCGTCGCATCCAGCGCCGAACACAAGGTCAGGCGCACTTCACCGACAAACTTCAGGACGAAGGTCCCGTCTTGCTCGGCGAATTGGATTCTTCCGGTACTCATCAAAGATTCCTGCTCAACACCAATAGGGCGATATCATCCGGCATCTCCCCTAGCGTGGCCAATCCAAACACTTGCCGCAGGCCATCCAGGCTGCCGCCCGCCGACTTGACCCGTTCGGGCAAGGCGGCTTCTTTCTCCTTGAGTGTAGGCTCTTGAAGAAGGTCCAAGATGCCGTCGGACATCAGCGTCAGGCTGAAGGTCGGCGGCAGTTCCAGGATGTGGTCTTCGTAGGTCGCTTCATTGAACAAGCCTACGGGCAGGCCACGCCCTTCCAAGTAACGCACACTGTCTGGAGTGTATAAAACAGGCATCGGCAGGTGACCGCCAATGCTGTAGGTCAAAAGACCGGTTTCTTCATCGATCACGCCGCCGACCATCGTCACGTGCTTGCCCAGCTTGCAGCTGATCAGGCCTCGGTTGATGTGGCCCAGCACCTCGGAGGGGGTGAACTCCGGCAAGGTGCCATTGCGCTTGGACTCGAACAACAGCCGTGTGGTCATGAACTTCAACAACACGGTCACAAAAGCAGAAGAAGCACCGTGGCCGGAGACATCGGCCAGGTAGAACGCGACACGCCGCTCATCAACGCGGAAATAATCGACAAAATCACCCGACAGGTACAAAGACGGGATGATTTGGTGAGCAAACTTGAACTCGTCGATGGTCCAGGGGCTGACCGGCAGCATGTTCATCTGCACCTGGCGACCGGCGTTCTGGTCTTCCTGGAGCAGGTTGAGGCTGGCTTCGAGCTCGCGGTTGGCGGTTTCGAGCTTTTCGCGGTAACGCTGGTTTTCTACCAACAGGCGTGCACGATCCAGCGCGCGGCGCACCGAGTGCTCCAGCACGGCCAGGTCTTCCAGGGGCTTGATCAGGTAATCGGCAGCGCCAAGGCGCAGGGCTTCAACGGCATCGTTCATGACCCCGGCGCCGGACACGACAATCACCGGCGTTTGCGGGGCAACGTCAGTTACCTGGCGAATCAGCTCGAGGCCGCCCATCTGGGGCATGCGCAGGTCGCAGATCACGAGGTCGGGCTTGTCGCGCTCGAACACCTGGAGACCCTGTTGGCCATTGCTGGCCTGCAGGACGCTGAAGCCACTGTCTTCCAAATAGGCCGCGAGGCTCGCGCGCACTACTTCGTCGTCATCGATTATCAGCAGCGTGGCACTGGTTTTTTGCATGTGGGCAAACGGCGCCAGAATTAGGTTGGCGTAGGCGGCTCGACAATGGCCGGGCTCACTTACTGGATTCGCTTTCTAGCCTCTCTGTCCTACAAAGCATAGGCAATTAACCCACGCACAATGGTAAAGCAGAGGTGCCCTTCTAAGGCGCAGACGGTACTCCCATCCGTCAGGGGTTTCAAGCTCATGCCGATGGTCGCCGGGCGTCTTTACACCGCAAATCACCGGGAGTTATAAGAACAGCCACCACCACAACACAAAGTAAGGATGGAACCTGTGAGCGAACACGAGCGCGACTACGCCGAAAAACGCGATTTCATCCGCATGCGGGTGGATGCCGATGTGTCTTTGATCCACGCCGGGCAGGAGATTGCAGGGGTTTGCCTGGACCTTTCCAGCTCCGGCATGCAGGTGCAGGCACCTCGCCAGTTCAACGTCGGAGACCGACTGACCGTGCGCATCGATTCGGAGCACGCCGCGCTGAAAGGCCTGGAGGCGGACACCGAAGTGGTGTGGACCAAGACCACGGGTGATGACCAGCACCTGGGCCTCAAGATCTTGAAAATGCACTGAAAAACCGCGCATAAAAAAGGCGACCACCAGGGCCGCCTTTTTTCATTTCAAAACGTCACGGCTTAAAAGTCGTCGACGACCTTGCCATCCTTGACCTTGAACTCACGGTTCTGCAGGTAGGCATTACGGATGAAGGTGTACTTGTCACCGGTGATCAGCTTCTCACTGTCAAGGAGGCTGGCACGGGTATCGACGATGTTCAGGCCGAAGGTGCTGTTACGCCAACCGATATCGTTCATATAGCGATACGGCAGGGTGTAGGTATCGACGTATTTAGACGGCGCATCACGCAAGGTGCTTGGGCCCAGCAGTGGCAGCATCACGTAAGGACCGCTGCCGACACCCCAGTGACCCAGGGTCTGGCCGAAGTCTTCATCGTTGCGTTGCAGCCCCATTTTGGTGCCGACATCAATGAAACCCGCCACGCCGAGCGTGGTGTTCAACAGCACGCGCGCAGTGTCGACACCGGCCGCGTGTGGCTTGAGTTGCAACACGTCGTTGGCCAGGTTGCCGACATCGCCGATGTTACGGAAGAAGTTATGGATACCCGTTTGTACGAATTGCGGGGTAACAAACTGATAGCCCTGGGCCAATGGCTTGAGGGCATAGGTATCAACGGTGTCGTTGAAGGTGAAGATCGGGCGGTTGAAGCTTTCCCATGGATCATCTTCCGACGCAGCCTGAGCGGCGAACGGGGCCAACAGGACAGTGGCACACACAGATAGCTGAGCGAAGTAGTGACTCCAGCGCATAGCTTTAGCTCCTTGAATAGTCTGTCATGGGCGCTATGCCCTGAAATAAGAACACCAGTATATGACGGAAGTCTCGAATTAGGCAGTCGGTAGGAAATGTCACGTGGGAAATGCACAAAATTCCTACAAATACCTGTAAGTGTCATCCGCTTGTCATCCTGCCCCGATAGCGTCAAAGCTATTTCAGGGATGTCGAAATGCCTCACGCCGAAATTGCCGTCGCCAGCGCCCCCACCTTGACTGCCGTGCTGTTTGGCCTGAGTGGCTGCCTGGTGGATTTTGGTTCCCAGGCACGCACCGACTCGCTCTCCCTCGACTCCCAAGCCACGCCTGGCGCGTTGAAAATCCTGCGCAGCCTCAAGGAGCAAGGCATCCCCTGCGCCTGGCTGGATGAGCTACCCGCCTCGGTGACCGCCCCACTGGCCGCCGAACTGCCCAGTTGGCTCAAAGCCACCGCCCCCTCCTCTATCCGCTGGCCTGCCCCGCATGCCTGCTGGCAAGCCCTGATGGAATTGAATATCGAACGCCTGGAAGGCTGCGTGCTGGTCAGTGGCGAGCCGCGTTTGCTGCAATCGGGCCTGAATGCCGGGCTGTGGACCATAGGCCTGGCGTCCTGCGGTTCACTGTGCGGCATGGCGCCCGAGCAATGGCAGGCGCTGACCGAACAGCAACGCGAACACAAACGCGGTAAAGCCACGGTGGCGCTGTATGGGCTCGGTGTGCACTCGGTGATCGATCACTTGGGCGAACTCGGCACCTGCCTGGCAGACATCAGCTTGCGTCAACTCAAAGGCGAGAAGCCCTGATCGAGATCATGCACAGTTGGCGCCGGTAGATTAATCTACAGGTCAGCCCGTAGACCTTTCTCGGCGTGCCGCGGTCTATGCCAGTGCCTATCGATAAAAGGAAGAACGCCATGCCTGCCCGCGAAAAACTGCAAGAACAGGTCAACATTCTGCGCGAGCAATTGGAACAAGACCCCCCGCTGCCGCTCGAAAAGCGTGAAGCGCTGGAAGCCTTGCTCGCCAAATTTGAAGTGCAACTCGAGCTGGAGCCTGCGACCCAAAACCCGAGCCTTGCCGACGGCGTGAACCAGGCAGTGGAAGGCTTTGAGTTGGACCATCCGGGTATTGCCGCAACGTTGCGCAGTATCGTGACAACGCTGGGCAATATCGGGATCTGATCCAAGTTCCAGATCAGACGCAGAACCCAATGTGGGAGGGTTATTGACGGGCCAGACGCACGTTCTGGAACGCCACATCCTCGGTGCTGCGGTACGGGTTGATATCCAACCCACCGCGGCGCACATACCGCGCATACACGGTCAATTTCTCAGGCTTGAGCAAGCGCTGCAGGTCGAGAAAAATGCGCTCCACGCACTGCTCATGGAAGTCGGAGTGCTGGCGAAAGCTCACGATATATTCCAGTAGGCTGGCGTGGTCCAACGCGTGACCACGGTATTGCACTACCACACTGCCCCAATCCGGCTGGCTGGTGACCGGGCAGTTGGATTTGAGCAGGTGGCTGTGCACGCTCTCCTCAACAATGCGCGAGTCATCACAACGCAGCAGCTCCGGACGCGGGTGTTCGTAGTTGCTGACGCTGATATCCAGGTCATCGATGCACGCACCCGGCAACGCCATCACGCCCTCAGCCTCAATCTCGGCCAGGCTGCGAATGCGCACGGTCACCGGCTTGCCGGCAGCAGCGCTAAGGTCGGTGCGCAGGGTCGCTTCCAGGCTCTGCGTATCGGCAAACGCGGTCTGGTTCAGCGAATTGAGGTACAGCTTGAAGGACTTGGACTCGATGATGTTCGGCGAGTCCGCCGGGATGCTGAACTCACCGATGGCCACCACCGGCTTGCCCGACGGCAGCAACCAGGACAATTCGAAGCAGTTCCAGAAGTCCACGCCCTTGTAAGGCAGGGTCTCGGCGCTCAGGCCCAGCTCGGCCCATTTGGCCGCGCGAGGGATCGGGAACAGCAACGAAGGGGTGTAGGTGCTGATGTATTCACTGGACTTGCCCAGCGGCGAATGTTCGGCTGCGGGATGCATGGCGGAAACCTGGCTAAATAAACCGCGCCAGTCTACCAGCCTTTGCCCCCGCCCTTAAGACACACAGCACCGTATCTGCCACCCCGCAAATCCCGTAGCCGCTGTCGAGCCTTGGCGAGGCTGCGTTTGCGGTGTGTCAGGTATACCGCTGACGCAGCCTCGCCAAGGCTCGACAGCTGCTACGACTTAGTTGACGTTGAGCTTGCCGACCATGCCGGCCTGGTAGTGCCCAGGGAGATTGCAGGCAAACTCAAGGCCCGTGGCCTTGGTGAACGTCCAGGTCAGTTCGGCGGTTTTGCCGGGCTCTACCAGCACGCTGTTAGGGTCATCATGTTTCATGCCGCCCATATCACCGTGGCCCATGGCGCTGTGGTCCATTTTGCCCATACCGGTGGCAGTGAGCATGCCGCTGGCCTGCATCTGCAACATTTCCTTCTGGTGTGCGGCGTGCATCGCCGCGTCGCCCAGGTTGAATTCGTGCAGCAACTGGCCTTTGTTCACCAGCACAAAGCGCACCGTCTCACCGGCCTTCACGTCCAACGACTTGGGCGAAAAGGAAATATCCTGCAGCACCACTTCCACGGTGCGCGTGGCCTTGTCGGCAGTCGCCGGCTGACCAAATGCGTAGGTGTGGGCCGTGTCAGCCATGGCACCGAAACTCAACGCCAACAGGCAACCCGCCAACATCAGGGGTGTACGCAACGCCATTTCTATTCTCCAAAAGTGTGTGAAGCGTGGTGAGCACTCTAAGATTGCCTCGCTGCCAGCTAACTGACTGCTAGATTACAACTTTGTCAGGTTGTGCCCTTACCGGGGCACCCACGGTATAAAGCCCATCGTCACCCGCTGCCAAGAGTTACCCATGAAACTGCTGATCGTCGAAGACCAACCGAAAACCGGCCATTACCTGCGCCAAGGCCTGGCCGAGGCTGGCTTTACCACCGAACTGGTGGCCGACGGCATCAGTGGCCAGCACCTGGCGCTGACTGGCGACTACGACCTGCTGATCCTCGATGTGATGCTGCCGGGTCGCGACGGCTGGCAGATCCTGCAAGCGGTGCGCAGTGCCGGCCTGGATATTCCGGTGCTGTTCCTGACCGCCCGCGATGCGGTGGAAGACCGTGTGCATGGCCTGGAACTGGGCGCCGACGACTACTTGGTCAAGCCCTTCGCCTTCTCCGAACTGCTGGCCCGGGTGCGCAGCCTGTTGCGCCGTGGCAGCAGCACGCCACAGGAAACGGCGCTGCAACTGGCCGACCTGCGCCTGGACCTGATTCGCCGCCGCGTCGAACGACACGGCCAACGCATCGACCTCACCGCCAAGGAATTCTCCCTACTGGAACTGCTGCTGCGTCGACAGGGCGAGGTGCTACCCAAGACGCTGATTGCCTCCCAGGTGTGGGACATGAACTTCGACAGCGACACCAACATCATCGAAGTGGCGATCCGCCGTCTGCGCCTGAAAGTCGACGACAACTTCCCCAATAAACTGATCCACACCGTGCGCGGCATGGGCTATGTATTGGAGGAGCGGTTCAATTGATCAAGCGCCTGTCCCTGGCAAGCCGCCTGGCGCTGCTGTTTGCCGCGTGCACCGCCGTGGTCTCGCTGATCGCTGGCGTATTGTTCAACCACGCCAGTGAGGCGCACTTTATCGAGCTGGACCAACAACAACTCGACAGCAAGCTGGTGGCGCTGCGCAGCACTTTGCAGGGTGTTGACTCGCCGCAGGTATTCGCCCAACAAGAGCCGCAACTGCGTGCCGAACTCAATCACCAGCCCGATCTGGCCCTGCGCATCACCGCTGCCGGACAGCGCTGGTTTGACGGTGCGCCAAGCGTCACTCTGCCTGAGGCACCTGGCTTGCACCGTTTGCAAAACGCCGGGACCGACTACCGCGTGTACAACGCGCCGCTGATGCCAGGCCAACCCAACTCACCGCAATTGACGCTGATACTCGACATCACCCACCACCAACACTTCCTTCAACGCATGCAGCATTTGATCTGGCTCACCGTCGGCCTGTCGGCCCTGGCGACGGCGCTACTCGGCGCCTGGGCGGCGCGCAGTGGGTTGCGACCGTTGCGACGCATGGGCGAAGTGGCCGCCAGCGTGTCGGCCCACTCGCTTACCCAACGCTTGCCCCAGCAGCAAATGCCGGTGGAGTTGGCCGAATTGGCCCAAGCCTTCAACGCCATGCTTGGCCGCCTGGACGACGCCTTCCAGCGGCTCTCGGCGTTTTCCGCCGACATCGCCCACGAACTGCGCACGCCCCTGTCGAACCTGTTGACCCAGACCCAAGTCATCCTCACTCAGCCGCGCCCACTGGAGGATTACCGCGAGGCGCTGCACAGCAACCTCGAAGAACTGCAATGGATGGCGCAACTGGTGAATGACATGTTGTACCTGGCCAAGGCGGATCATGGCCTGCTGGTGCCCAAGCGCGAAGCGTTGGCGCTGGCCGATGAAGTGGAAGCGTTACTGGAGTTCTTTGCGCTGCTGGCGGAGGACGCGCAGGTCAGCCTGGTTCGCGAGGGCACAGCCCATACGGTGGGTGATCGCGGCATGTTGCGCCGAGCACTGTCGAATCTGCTGGATAACGCACTGCGGTTTACCCCGGCGGGTGGCGAAGTACGCGTGAAGATGCTTGAGAGTACAGGCGGCGTGAAACTGACGGTGGAGAACACGGGGGAAGGCATTCCGCCGGATCTGCTACCGAGGTTGTTTGATCGTTTCTACCGCGCAGACCCGGCGCGGCATGAAGGCAGCAGCGAGCATGCAGGGCTGGGGTTGGCGATTACCCAGTCGATTGTGCGGGCACATGGGGGGAGGATTTTTTGTGAGTCTGGGGCGGGGTGGACAAGGTTTGTCATTGAGTTGCCTGCCTAGGCCCCATCGCCGGCAAGCCGGCTCCTGCAGCTGATTGACGTTCCCACGCTGCATCCTGTGGCGCTCCGCGCCACGCCCTTCAACGGCGGACGCAGAGCGTCCGGGGCGGCATTCCCACGCGGAACGTGGGAACGATCATTTTTAGACTTTACGAATATCTCAGGGCATGCGCCGGCTCAATCTTCGCCGCCCGATACGCCGGGTACAGCGTCGCCAAAAAGCTCAACACAAACCCCGCCGTGCAAATCAGCACCACATCCCCGCCCTGCAGTTCCGAAGGCAAGTTGCTGACGAAATACACGTCTGAACTGAAGATATGCTGCCCGGTCACGCGCTCCAGCCAACCCACCAGCTCACTCACGTTCAGTGCCGCAATCACGCCGAGCACGCCGCCGATCAAAGTACCGACGATGCCGATCACCGTGCCCTGCACCATAAATATCGCCATGATCTGGCGCGGCGTGGCGCCGATGGTGCGCAGGATCGCGATGTCCGCACCTTTGTCGTTCACCACCATGATCAAAGTGGCGATGATATTGAACGCAGCCACGGCGACGATCATCAGCAACAGCAGGCCGATCATGGTTTTTTCCATCTTCATCGCGCTGAACAGACTGCCCTGGGTGTGGGTCCAGTCATCCGGCTTGTAGGCCGCGCCCAGGCTGGCGGCGATATCCGCCGAGACTTTGGGCGCTGCATACAGGTCTTTCACTGCCAGGCGCACGCTTTGCACCTGGTTCGGCTGCCAATGTTGTATCTCGGCGGCGTCGGCCATGTGGATCAAGGCCATGGAACCGTCCAGCTCGGCGCCGACCTTGAAGATACCAACCACATTCAACCGCTGCATACGCGGGGTGATACCACCCGGCGCAGTGCTGATTTCCGGGACAATCAGGGTCAGTTTATCGCCCACATTCAGGCGAAAGCGCCGTGCCGTGATGTCGCCGATGACCACGCCGAATTCGCCGGGCTTCAGGTCTTCCAGATTGCCGCGCACGATATGCTGGGCCACGATCGACACCTTGCCTTCCTGGGCCGGGTCGACGCCGCTGATCTCGATCGGCTGCATTGCACCTTTGTAGGAGAACATGCCGTCCATCTGCGTGAACGGCACCGCAGCGGTCACTTCCGGATTCTTCATTGCAGCTGCAGCGACCGGCTGCCAATCATCGATCGGATTCACGCCGACGATAGTCGCGTGAGGCACCATGCCGAGGATGCGCGAACTCATTTCGCGCTGAAAGCCGTTCATCACCGACAACACCACGATCATTGCCAACACGCCCAGGGCGAGGCCGATCATCGAGGTCATCGAGATAAACGAGACAAAACGGTTGCGGCGCTTGGCGCGGGTATAGCGCGTGCCGATGAAAATCGATAACGGTCTGAACATTCGCGGGCACCGTTGAAAAAATTAAAAAGCCCGGCGCAAGGCAGGGCTTGAAACGGGTCAGATGGCGACCAGATGACCTTCCTGCAGGTGCAACACGCGGTCCATCTGGCGGGCCATGCTCATGTCATGGGTCACCACCAGAAACGCGGTGCGCATCTGGGTGCTCAGTTCCAGCATCAAGTCCTTGATGCCCTGGGCAGTGTGGGAATCGAGGTTACCGGTCGGCTCATCGAGCATCACCAAGCCTGGGTTGTTGACCAGGGCGCGGGCGATCGCCACACGCTGGCGCTCGCCGCCAGACAGTTCAGCCGGTTTGTGCTCCAGGCGATGGCCAAGACCAACACGCTCCAGCAAGGCTTTAGCACGCTGACGCGCTTCCGGGATCGCGGTCTTGCCGATCAACAGCGGCATGCACACGTTTTCCAGGGCGGTGAATTCCGGCAGCAGGTGGTGGAACTGGTACACAAAACCCAACGAACGGTTGCGCAGTTGGCCACGGGCCTTTTCACCGAGGGCCGACAGTTCTTCACCCGCCAGCCACACGCTGCCCTGGGACGGCGTATCAAGGCCGCCTAACAGGTTGAGCAAGGTACTTTTGCCGGAACCGGAACTGCCGACGATCGCCACGCGCTCGCCCGGGTGCAGTTCCAACTGCAGGTTTGACAGCACCACAACCGATTCCGGACCTTCCTCGTAGGACTTGCCAAGGTTGCGGCAGCTCAGGATTGCTTTTTCACTCATGCCCGATTCACTCATAACGTAAGGCCTGTGCTGGCTGGGTACGTGCCGCGCGCCAGGCTGGATACAGGGTGGCAAGGAAACTCAGGACCAACGCGGCGCCGCCCACCATCAACACATCCTGGGCCTGAACCTGGGACGGTAAGTAGTCGATGAAGTAGACGTCGGCGTTAAGAAACTTGTGGCCGATCACCTTTTCAAGCGCGGCGATGGCGGCGCTGACGTTCAGCGCAGCCAGAATCCCAACCGCGGTGCCGATCAAGGTGCCGACCACGCCGATCACGGTGCCCTGCACCATGAAGATCGCCATGATCTGCCCCGGCGTGGCGCCAAGGGTACGCAAAATGGCAATGTCGCCCTTCTTGTCGTTCACCACCATCACCAGCGTGGAGATGATGTTGAACGCCGCCACGGCGACGATCAGCAGCAACAACAGGCCGATCATGGCTTTTTCCATACGGATGGCCTGGTACAGGTTGCCGTGGGTGCGGGTCCAATCGCGAGCGTAGTAGTTGTCACCCAAGTGCTGGGCGATTTCCCATGAGGCGCGCGGTGCGTCGAACAAATCGTTGAATTTGAGGCGCAGGCCCTGCACCTGATCCGGCTTCCAGCGATGCAGGCGTGCCAGGTCTGTGAGGTTGGTCAGACCCAGGTAGCCGTCAATCTCGCCGGCGCCCACGTGGAAGGTGCCGACCACGGTAAAGCGCTTCATGCGCGGGAACATGCCGGCCGGGGTCACGGTGACTTCCGGGGCGACGAAGGTCAGCTTGTCGCCGATGCCCACGCCGAGCTTGGCCGCGGCCTTGTCGCCGATCACGATGCCAAAACTGCCGGGCGCCAAATCGTCGAGTTTGCCCTGCAACATGAACTTGTCGATGATCGAGACGTTGCGCTCCTGGGCCGGGTCGATGGCATTGAGCAGGATTTTCTGCACCTTGCCGTCATTGGTCAGCAGCCCCTGCATCTGGGTAAATGGCGCGACGGCCACCACCTTGGGGTTCTGCTTGACCTTGTCGGCCAGGCTTTGCCAGTCGCTGATAGGCTCATCGGACTCGATGGTCGCGTGGGGCACCATGCCCAGCACGCGGGTGCGCATCTCATGATCGAAGCCGTTCATCACCGACAGCACCACGATCATCACGACCACGCCCAAGGCGAGCCCGATCATCGAGGTCAAGGAAATGAACGACACAAAATGATTGCGGCGCTTTGCACGGGTATAACGCGTGCCGATAAATACGAAGAGAGGTCTGAACATGTCGGGGCTTGTTCGGAGGAAAAGAAGACGTCCCGGTGGCGGGGTCTGGTAAGCAGCTTTACACTCTGACCATTACCGTTACCTGGGGTTCGCCATGTCGACATTAGATGAAGAAGAACGCCGCGAATACTACCGTATCGACGACATGATCGCACTCCAAATCAGCAGCCTTTCCGCGCCCCAAGCGGCGAGCAAGGAAGTGTTGCTGGATGATTCGCCGCTATTCAATCTGCTGAGTGAACTGCACCTCAGCGAATTCGAAGCCCAGCACCTGTTGCGTCAGATCAGCGAGAAAGATCGCAGCTTGGCGGCCTTCCTCAAAGTCCAGAACAAACGCCTGGACCTGCTTAGCCAGATCATGGCACGCGGCCTGTTGGACGAGGTCGGCGCCCCGCAGCCGGTGATCATTTCCGAAGGTGGCATCGACTTCCAGCACCCCACCGCCCTGGCGCCCGACGCACACCTGGCGATCAAGCTGGTGCTGATGCCCCAGGCGCTCGGTTTGCTGCTGCGCGCACGGGTCACCCATTGCGACCCCAAGGGCACAGGTTTTGACATAGGCACGGAATTCGAATCCATGACCGATGCCCAACGCCAACTGCTGGCGCGCTACATCCTGCAGAAACAAGCCCAGGAACGACGCCTGGCGCGCGAGCAAAGCGACGCCCAAGACACCTGAATTCGTATTCACCCCGCCAGGACACCTGGCGCAAAGGAGCAACTGTGACCCTGATTTACGGCCACCGCGGTGCCAAAGGCGAAGCACCGGAAAACACCCTGACCAGCTTTCAGGAATGTCTCAAGCACGGCGTACGCCGCTGCGAACTGGATTTGCACCTGTCCATGGACGGCGAGTTGATGGTCATCCACGACCCGACCCTCAAGCGCACCGCCGACCGGCGTGGCAAAGTCGTCGAGTATTCGGCGGCGGACCTGGTGAAGATGGACGCACGCAAAGGCGGCCCGGGCTGGGTCAAGCCGTGCCCGATTCCGCGCCTTGAGGAGTTGTTCGAACAGTGCGACTTCGATCACTGGCAGCTTGAAGTCAAAAGCGCCTCACGCACCCGCGCCGCGACTACCGTGCTGGCAATCCGGGAAATGGCCGTACGTTTCGGCATCATGGACAAGGTCACCGTGACCTCAAGCTCGCGGGAAGTACTGAAAGCGGCGGTGGAACTCACCCCAGACCTGTCGCGCGGGCTGGTGGCCGAATACGCCTGGCTCGACCCGTTGAAGGTCGCGCAGAACTATGGCTGTGAATATTTGGCGTTGAACTGGACGTTGTGCACCCCCGAGCGCCTGGAAAAAGCCCAGCGCCAGGATTTGCACGTGTCCGTGTGGACAGTCAACGAACCTGCGCTGATGCGCAGGCTCGCCGACTTCGGCGTAGATAGCCTGATTACAGACTTTCCCGGTTTGGCCACTGCCACCCTCGAGAATTACTGAAATCGGTCTCCCCGGCCGGCTCAGGCCACCGGCCGGAGCCGCTCAAAAAAGCCGGTTGAGGCCGTCGTAGGCCGCTACCCGATAGGCTTCAGCCATGGTCGGGTAGTTGAACGTGGTGTTAACAAAATACTTGAGGGTATTTTGCTCACCTGGCTGGTTCATGATGGCCTGGCCAATGTGCACGATCTCCGACGCCTGGTAGCCGAAGCAATGCACGCCGAGGACTTCCAGGGTTTCACGGTGGAACAGAATCTTCAGCATGCCTTGCGGCTCACCGGCGATCTGCGCACGCGCCATGCTCTTGAAAAACGCCTTGCCCACTTCGTAAGGCACCTTGGCCTTGGTCAGTTCGTGTTCGTTTTTGCCGATCGAGCTGATCTCCGGGATGGTGTAGATCCCGGTCGGCACGTCATTCACATAGCGCCAGCTGCCATTGTCGACGATGCTGCCGGCGGCCGAACGGCCCTGGTCGTGCGCGGCGCTCGCCAGGCTCGGCCAGCCGATCACGTCGCCGGCACCGTAGATGTTCGGCACGCAGGTGCGGTAGTTCTCGTCCACTTCGATCTGGCCACGGCTATTGACCTTGACCCCGATATTTTCCATGCCCAGCTTGTCGGTGTTGCCGGTACGACCGTTGCACCACAGCAAGGCGTCGGCCTTGATCTTCTTGCCGGACTTGAGGTGCAAGATCACCCCGTTGTCCAGGCCTTCGACCCGCTCATACTCTTCGTTATGGCGCACGGTGATGTTGTTGTTGCTGAAGTGGTAGCTCAACGCCTGGGAGATTTCCGAGTCGAGGAAACTCAGCAACTGGTCGCGGTTGTCCACCAGCTCCACCAGCACACCCAGGCCGCTGAAGATCGAGGCGTATTCACAGCCGATCACGCCGGCGCCGTAGATGATCAGTTTGCGTGGGGTGTGGCCCAGGCTGAGGATGGTGTCGCTATCGTAGATACGCGGGTGGTGGAAATCGATATCGGCCGGGCGATATGGGCGCGAACCGGTGGCGATGATGATGTGCTTGGCCACCAGCTTCTCGACCACACCGTTGGGGCACACCACCTCGATGGTTTGCTCGTCGGCGAAGCTGCCTGTACCGAAGAACAGGTCGACACGGTTACGGGCGTAGTAACCGGTGCGCGAAGCCACTTGCTTGGAGATGACTTTCTCGGCGCTTTTCAACACGTCCGGGAACGAGAACCAGCGCGGCTCACCAATCGCCCGGAACATCGGGTTGGTGTTGAACTGCATGATCTGACGCACCGAGTGACGCAAGGCCTTTGACGGGATGGTACCCAAGTGGGTGCAGTTACCGCCGACCTGGCGACGGCTATCGACCATTGCCACCTTGCGCCCCGCCTTCGCGGCGTTCATCGCCGCACCTTCTCCAGCCGGGCCGGAACCCAGTACCACCACGTCGTAGTTGTAGACAGCCATGCGTACTCCTCAAAACAGGCCAGGCGTACGGTTGGACGCCGGGCTAAATCATGCCGCGGCCAGCGGTCATGAAGGGCAATTTGGCTCAAGTGTGTGAACCGGGGCACAGTCTATATAAGGCTCAACGCCGCGCACATTAACCCTTGGTCGCGTCGTAGGCCAGTCCTGCCTTTACTTCAGGAACAGGAAACTGGCATTACACTGCTAAACACGCACCTTTGCAGGACGAGCCATTATGCGGCATGTCGTTTTCTGTTTATTGCTGATTTTTTCGCTAACGGTGCAAGCCAGTGAGACAGACCGGCTTCGGCAGGCGGCTTTCCCTGCACAATTTCATGAATTGGTCCTGAAAAACCAGACGGTGCTGGTTTATCTCTGGGCGGATGTGTACGCGGCCGCCCTGTATTCCCCGGTCGACACGAGCGCGAAAGCTGCCTGGGATCAGCAAAAAGACCTGCGCCTGGCGCTGTATTACTTTCGCGACATCGACCGCACCGATGTGATCAAGGCCGCCAACACGACCATCGAGCGTCAGCAAACCAGCGCCACCCTCGCCCGCTTGAAGCCAGAACTGGACCAACTGCATGCCGGTTTTCGCAACATCCGCAGCGGCGATCGGTATGCCCTGGACTTTCGCCCCGGGCGCGGGCTGAACCTGGAGATCAATAATCAAGTGGTGTTCAGCAGTCGCAACGATGAGCTGGCCAAGGCTTATCTCGGCATCTGGCTGGCACCCAAGGGCCTGTCGGACAGCCTACGCAACACCCTCCTCAACTGATCAAACCAATGCCGGAACTATGATCGTTCCCACGCTCTGCGTGGGAACGCCGCCTGGGACGCTCCGCGTCCCGCCAAACGACGCCACTCTCCATTTCTGCGCAAGGTGACGCGGAGCGTCACGGTATGCATTCCCACGCAGAGCATGGGAACGATCATGTACATAACCCCGTATTTAGTCAGCTCGCTATCGGATCCTGTTGCGGGTGATGGCCAATACACATATGGTTACAAAACTGCAGCAAGGACGAATAATGACCAGGGATTACTAATAAGACAGCCAAAATGAGTGAATGACATGTCCACTTCAACGGGCAAAGGCAAGGCGATCTTTCGCGTTGTCAGCGGTAACTTCCTCGAAATGTTCGACTTCATGGTCTATGGCTTCTATGCCACGGCTATTGCCAAGACCTTCTTCCCCGCCGACAGCGCCTTTGCCTCCCTGATGCTGTCCCTGGCGACGTTCGGCGCAGGCTTTCTCATGCGACCGCTGGGCGCGATCTTCCTCGGCGCCTACATCGACCGCCACGGCCGTAAAAAAGGCCTGGTGATCACGTTAGCGCTGATGGCCGCCGGTACCATCCTGATTGCCTGCGTGCCTGGATACGCCACCCTGGGCGTGGCAGCCCCCTTGATCGTGTTGTTTGGCCGCCTGTTGCAAGGCTTCTCCGCCGGCGTCGAGCTGGGCGGTGTGTCGGTGTACCTGGCGGAAATCGCCACACCGGGTCGCAAAGGCTTTTTCGTCAGTTGGCAATCTGCCAGCCAACAAGCCGCCGTGGTGTTCGCCGGTTTGCTCGGCGTTGGCCTGAACCACTGGCTCAGCCCCGAAGAGATGGGTGACTGGGGCTGGCGCGTGCCGTTCCTGATCGGCTGCCTGATCGTGCCGGTGATCTTCGTGATTCGCCGCTCCCTGGAGGAAACCCCTGAGTTCCAGGCACGTAAACACCGTCCTACCCTGCAGGAAATCGTCCGTTCGATCGGTCAGAACTTCGGCATCGTCATCGCCGGCATGGCGCTGGTGGTGATGACCACCGTGTCGTTCTACTTGATCACCGCCTACACCCCGACCTTCGGCAAGGCTGAACTGCATTTGTCGGACTTCGATGCGTTGCTGGTGACGGTGTGCGTGGGCATCTCCAACTTCATCTGGTTGCCGGTGATGGGTGCTGTGTCCGATAAAATCGGGCGCAAACCCCTACTGCTCGGCGCGACCATTCTGGCGATCCTCACGGCGTATCCGGCGCTTTCATGGCTGGTGGTCAACCCGAGCTTCAGCCATCTGCTGATCGTGCTGTTGTGGCTGTCGTTCCTGTACGGTTCGTACAACGGTGCGATGGTGGTGGCGCTCACCGAAATCATGCCGGTTGAAGTGCGCACGACCGGCTTCTCCCTGGCCTACAGCCTGGCGACGGCGACGTTTGGTGGGTTTACACCGGCGGCCTGCACCTACTTGATCCATGTGCTGGATAACAAGGCGGCGCCTGGGATCTGGCTCAGTGGCGCAGCGGTTCTGGGGTTGATCGCAACGCTGGTGCTGTTCAAAGGCAATCGCCATGAACTGAGGACGGCGCAGGCTTCGGTGGTACGCGGCGCCTGACAGACCGCTTGCTCGCGAAGAGGCCCTAGCATTCACCACAAAAACCCCAGACATAAAAAAGCCCCGAACCAATCGGGGCTTTTTCATTTGCTGCGGGTGCTTAGCGCGGGAACGCAGGCGGGTTAACCCCAGCCATGTCTTCCATCACGCGAACTACCTGGCAGCTGTAGCCGAACTCGTTGTCGTACCAAACGTACAGAACAACGCGGTTGTCCTGGGTGATGGTCGCCTCAGCGTCCACCACACCGGCGTGGCGCGAGCCAACGAAGTCGGTGGAGACCACTTCCTGGGAATTGACGTAGTCGATTTGCTTATGCAGATCGGAGTGCAGCGCCATGTAGCGCAGGTACTCGTTCATCTCTTCGCGGGTAGCGGCTTTCTCAAGGTTCAGGTTGAGAATGGCCATCGACACGTTAGGCGTCGGAACGCGGATCGCGTTACCGGTCAGCTTGCCGGCCAGCTCAGGCAGAGCCTTGGCAGCAGCGGTCGCAGCACCGGTCTCGGTGATCACCATGTTCAACGCGGCGCTACGGCCACGGCGATCGCCTTTGTGGAAGTTATCGATCAGGTTCTGGTCGTTGGTGTACGAGTGAACGGTTTCGACGTGGCCGTTAACGATGCCGAACTTGTCATTCACAGCTTTCAGCACCGGCACGATGGCGTTGGTGGTGCAGGAAGCGGCGGACACGATCTTGTCGTCAGCGGTGATTTCACCGTGATTGATACCGTGCACGATGTTCTTCAGCTTGCCTTTGCCAGGCGCAGTCAGAACAACGCGATCGATACCCGGGCAGGCCAAGTGTTGGCCCAGGCCTTCGGCGTCACGCCACACACCGGTGTTATCCACCAGCAGGGCGTCTTTGATGCCGTACTGGGTGTAGTCCACCTCAGCCGGGTTCTTCGCGTAGATCACCTGGATCAGGTTACCGTTGGCGGTGATGGTGTTGTTTTCTTCGTCGATGACGATGGTGCCGTTGAACGGACCGTGTACCGAGTCGCGACGCAAGAGGCTTGCGCGCTTGGTCAGGTCGTTGTCGGCGCCTTTGCGCACAACGATGGCACGCAGGCGCAGGCCGTCGCCGCCGCCGGTTTTTTCGATCAGGATGCGCGCCAGCAGACGGCCGATACGACCGAAGCCGTACAGGACAACGTCGGTGCCTTTACGGGCTGCGGCGTTTTGCTGGCCAACCACGTCGGCCATTTCTTCACGCACGAACTGCTCGGCCGTGCGGCCATTGCCTTCGTTGCGGAATTTGTAAGCTAACTTGCCCAGGTCTACCGAAGCCGCGCCGAGCTTGAGCTCGCTCATGGCTTTAAGCAGTGGGAATGTTTCGTGGACGGAGAGTTCGCTGTCGTCGGCGGAACGGTGACGCGCAAAGCGGTGGGCTTTGAGAATCGCGATGACTGACTGGTTGATCAGGCTGCGGCCATAGATCGAGCTCACCACATTGTTATTGCGGTACAGCTGACCGATAAGCGGAATCATCGCTTCAGCGAGCGCTTCACGGTCGATCCATTCACCAAGACACTGGTCGGGCTTCTGAGTCACGGGAACCTTCCACATGTAGGGGCAGAAAAAAGGGGCTACATTATGCCGCTCGACTGCACGCGGAGCAATGCGCGCCAGCCAACAAAAAGCGCTTGCGAAAAATTGACACCGCGCTGGAGCCCAGTAAATACGCGGGTTTCAGAAGACCACCTTTTGTACGAGTAGGGCAACTTGTCCGTAACCCTCCGAAAACCTCGCGCTTTTTGGCACTACATATTGAGTCAAAACCCACCATTGTTTGTCTTAGCCACTACATTTCCTACAAACCGTAATAGGCTCAGTCAGCAACTGACAGGCGGCACCTCGGGCCGTTACAATTACCGACTTTGTCGCAACGCTTGGAGCTCAACCTTCCGTGCCCGTTCTGCGTCTACCGCTTCTCCCTGCCGCGGCAGGTAAACAGCACTGGGGCAACCTGCCCGGTGCCGCCCTGAGCCTGGCCATTGCCGAGGCTGCCAGCGCAGCCAAGCGCTTTACCCTGCTGCTCACCGCCGACAGCCAAAGCGCCGAACGGTTGGAGCAGGAGCTGAGCTTCTTCGCCCCCGATTTGCCGGTGCTGCATTTTCCCGACTGGGAAACCCTGCCCTACGACCTGTTCTCGCCGCACCAGGACATCATTTCCCAGCGCATCGCCAGCCTGTACCGCTTGCCGGAACTGGCCCACGGCGTGCTGGTGGTGCCGATCACCACGGCCCTGCATCGCCTGGCGCCGACCAAGTTCCTGCTGGGCAGCAGCCTGGTGCTGGATGTCGGCCAGAAACTTGATGTAGAGCAGATGCGCACGCGCCTGGAAGCCAGCGGCTACCGTTGCGTCGACACGGTGTACGAGCACGGTGAATTCGCCGTACGCGGCGCACTGATCGACCTGTTCCCGATGGGCAGCAAACTGCCGTATCGCATCGACCTGTTCGATGACGAAATCGAGACCCTGCGTACCTTCGATCCGGAAAACCAGCGCTCCATCGACAAGGTCGACTCGGTCAAGCTGCTGCCGGCGCGGGAATTCCCGCTGCAAAAAGACGCGGTCACGCGCTTCAAGGCGCGTTTTCGTGAACGCTTCGATGTGGACTTCCGTCGCTGCCCGATCTTCCAGGACTTGAGCAGTGGGATTACACCAGCCGGTATCGAGTACTACCTGCCACTGTTTTTCGACGAAACTTCCACCCTGTTCGATTACCTGCCGCAGGACACCCAAGTGTTCTCGCTGCCGGGCATCGAGCAGGCGGCGGAAAACTTCTGGAACGACGTGCGCAATCGCTATGAAGAACGCCGCGTCGATCCGTCCCGCCCGTTGTTACCGCCCGCTGAGCTGTTCCTGCCAGTGGAAGACTGCTTCGCCCGCCTGAAAAACTGGCCGCGCGTGGTCGCCAGCCAACAGGACGTGGAAGCCGGCAGTGGCCGTGAGCGCTTCCCCGCGGGGACGCTGCCGGATCTGGCGATCCAGGCCAAAGCCACGCAGCCACTGGAAGCGCTGTCCAACTTCCTCGGCGATTTCCCCGGCCGCGTGCTGTTTACTGCCGAATCCGCCGGCCGTCGCGAGGTACTGCTGGAACTGCTGGAGCGCCTGAAACTGCGGCCAAAGACCGTCGATAGCTGGCCGGATTTCGTCAAAGGCAAAGACCGCCTGGCGATCACCATCGCGCCGCTGGATGAAGGCTTGCTGCTGGATGACCCGGCACTGGCACTGATCGCCGAGAGCCCGCTGTTCGGCCAACGCGTGATGCAGCGCCGCCGCCGTGAAAAACGCGCCGACGCCAACAACGACGCAGTGATCAAGAACCTCACCGAACTGCGCGAAGGCGCGCCGGTGGTGCATATCGACCATGGTGTGGGCCGCTACCTGGGCCTGCAGACCCTGGAGATCGACAACCAGGCCGCCGAATTCCTCACCATGGAATACGCCGAGGGCGCCAAGCTCTACGTGCCGGTGGCCAGCCTGCACCTGATCGCCCGCTACACCGGCAGCGACGATGCACTGGCGCCGTTGCACCGCCTGGGCTCCGAGACCTGGCAGAAAGCCAAGCGCAAAGCTGCCGAACAAGTGCGCGACGTCGCCGCCGAACTGCTCGACATCTATGCGCGCCGCGCAGCCCGCGAAGGCTATGCGTTCGCCGACCCGAAAGCCGACTACGCGACCTTCAGCGCAGGCTTTGCCTTCGAAGAGACCCCGGACCAGCAAACCACTATCGAAGCGGTGCGCGCGGACATGCTCGCGCCCAAGCCGATGGACCGCCTGGTCTGCGGCGATGTGGGCTTCGGCAAGACCGAAGTGGCCATGCGCGCGGCTTTTATTGCCGTGCATGGTGGCAAGCAAGTGGCGATTTTGGTGCCGACCACCCTGCTCGCCCAGCAGCACTACAACAGTTTCCGCGACCGCTTTGCCGACTGGCCTGTGAGCGTTGAAGTGATGAGCCGCTTCAAGTCCGCCAAGGAAGTGAACGCCGCCGTCGCTGACCTCGCCGAAGGCAAGATCGACATCGTGATCGGCACCCACAAGCTGCTGTCGGAAGATGTAAAGATCAAAAACCTGGGTTTGGTGATCATCGACGAAGAACACCGCTTTGGTGTGCGTCAGAAAGAGCAGCTGAAAAACCTGCGCAGCGAAGTCGACATCCTCACCCTCACCGCCACGCCGATTCCGCGCACGCTGAACATGGCCGTGTCGGGCATGCGCGACCTGTCGATCATCGCCACACCGCCGGCACGTCGCCTGTCGGTGCGCACCTTCGTGATGGAACAGAACAAAAGCACGGTCAAGGAAGCGCTGCTGCGGGAATTGCTGCGCGGCGGCCAGGTTTATTACCTGCACAACGACGTGAAGACCATCGAAAAATGCGCCGCCGACCTCGCAGAACTGGTGCCGGAGGCGCGAATCGCTATCGGCCACGGGCAGATGCGCGAGCGCGAGCTCGAACAGGTGATGAGCGACTTCTACCACAAGCGCTTCAACGTGCTGATCGCCTCGACCATCATCGAGACCGGCATCGACGTGCCGAGCGCCAACACCATCATCATCGAGCGTGCCGACAAGTTCGGCCTGGCACAATTACATCAGTTGCGTGGCCGTGTCGGCCGAAGTCACCACCAAGCGTATGCCTACTTGCTGACGCCGCCACGCCAACAGATCACCACGGATGCGGAAAAGCGTCTGGAAGCGATCGCCAACACCCAGGACCTGGGCGCTGGTTTTGTGCTGGCCACCAACGATCTGGAAATCCGTGGCGCCGGCGAACTGCTGGGTGACGGCCAGAGCGGGCAGATCCAGGCCGTGGGTTTCACCCTCTATATGGAGATGCTTGAACGCGCGGTGAAAGCCATCCGCAAAGGCGAGCAACCGAACCTCGACCAACCCCTGGGCGGCGGTCCGGAAATCAACCTGCGCTTGCCAGCGTTGATTCCCGAAGACTATCTACCGGACGTGCATGCGCGGCTGATCCTGTACAAGCGCATCGCTTCAGCCACCGACGAAGAAGGCCTCAAGGACCTGCAGGTGGAAATGATCGACCGCTTCGGCCTATTGCCGGAACCGACCAAGAACCTGGTGCGCCTGACGCTGCTCAAGTTGCAAGCCGAGCAACTTGGAATAAAGAAAGTCGACGCCGGGCCGCAGGGTGGGCGCATCGAATTCGAAGCGCAAACGCCGGTGGACCCGCTGGTGCTGATCAAGCTGATCCAGGGCCAGCCCAACCGCTACAAGTTCGAAGGGGCTACGCTGTTCAAGTTCATGGTGCCGATGGAACGCGCCGAGGAACGCTTTAATACATTGGAGGCGCTGTTTGAGCGCCTCATCCCGAAATCTGCTTGAAGGACGCCCCCATGCGCCTGTTCCGCATTCTGAGCCTGTTGTTGGTGGTACTGGCGCCTTCGGCATTTGCCGATAGCCCATACCAAGTGGAAATGATCCTGGTGCGCCAGAATGCGGAGCCGGTGATCAACAGCCGCGCCGCGCCTGAAAACTGGGATGCCGGCGCAGTGCGCCTGGGCACCGACAAAGTCAGCCCGCCGCGCCTGAACAACATCGTCGAAAAGCTCACGGCCGATAGCAGTTACACCGTGCTCGCACACAAGGCTTGGGAGCAGAACCTCGGCGATCAACCAGTAAAGATCGCGATCACCGACGGCCAGGAACAGTTCGGCCAGTTTCCCCTCGAAGGCGTGCTGAACCTGCAACTGGGCCGCTTCACTGATATCGACGCACATTTCTGGATCAACCAGTTCGACGGCAACGGCAGCGTGATCGCCAGTGAACACCTGAGCCAGACGGACGTTCGCACCAAGAACAACCAACTCAACTACCTGGACGGCGGCCACTTGGCGCTGCTGATCAAGATCACCTCGCTGACCGCCAAGCCACCTACCGCACCACCGCCCGACATTCAGGACTGATCCAACGCCATGCCCCTGACGTCGTCGTTGACCAAACCCCTGGCCCCCTCGTGGGCCAATCGCTTTAAAGAGCAAAGCCTTGAGCGCGGCCGGCGCTACGCCTTGGAAAACCGGGTGCGGATCGTCGAGTCCGGTGACAGCACCATCGTTGCCAGCTGCGAAGGCTCGGGCGGTAACGTTTATCGGCAGACCATCTCACTGCGCGAATCAGCCAAGGGCTCGTTGATCCTGGTGGACAGCCGCTGCACCTGCCCAGTCCACACCAACTGCAAACACATCGCTGCGGTGCTGCTCAAGGTCCAGGAAACCCTGGCCTACCCGGCGGCGGCCCAGGATGCCGAGTTACTGGAAAAACTCCAGGCCGTTCTGGACAACCGTGTAGTACTGCCGCAGGTGGTGATGGAAGATGTCCCGCCGATCCCACGCCTGTGGCTGGCCAGTGTCGAATTCAGTGCGTTTGAACCGCGTAACGGCAAAATGCAGCGCTATATCCAGCACCGCGCGGCGCTGTCGTTCAACTACCTGGACAACTACGTCAGCGGGCAGAAAAACGCCGATATCATCGTGCGCCAGGAAACCCAAAGCCTGAGGATCAAACGGCATCCCGAACGGGAACAAACCTATCGCGAGCAACTGCGTCTGCTGGGTTTCAAAATCGCCACGCGCCAGAGCAAGGCCCTGCCGGAAAGCGCCGGCGAGCTGTTCGAGATGGTCAATGACAGCGCCTGGCTGAACTTCACCCTCAATGCATCGCCCACCTTGCGCGCCGAGGGCTGGGAGCTGCAGATCGATGAAGATTTCGGTTTCGACCTGAGTACCGTCGACGACTGGTACGCGACTGTCGATGAAGGCCCGGAACGCGATTGGTTCGACCTGGAACTGGGGATCATCGTCAACGGTGAGCGGCTGAGCCTGCTGCCGATTCTGCTGAACCTGATGCGCTCCCACACCGAAATCCTCAACCCGGAAAAACTCGCCCGACGCCGCGATGACGAACTGATCCTGGTGAATATTCCCGGCCTGCCCAACGGCCACGGCCCGCTGCAAGTGGCGCTGCCCTACGGCCGACTGAAACCGGTGCTGGCGACCCTCGGCGAGTTTTACCTACAGGAAACCGGCACCACAGCCCTCCGCCTGGCGAAGGCCGATGCGATTCGCCTGAACCCGCTGGAAGACCTGCCCCTGCAATGGGAAGGTGGCGAGAAGATCCGCAACTTCGCCCAGCGCCTGCGGGACATCAAGGATTTCGCTTGCGTGGCTCCCGAGGGCTTGAATGCGACCTTGCGTCCGTATCAGTTGGAAGGCTTGAGCTGGATGCAGTCGCTGCGCCAATTGGACGTCGGCGGGATTCTTGCGGATGACATGGGCCTGGGTAAGACCCTGCAGACCCTGGCACATATTCTCAGCGAAAAAGCCGCCGGGCGCCTGGATCGGCCGTGCATGGTGGTGATGCCCACCAGCCTGATCCCTAACTGGCTCGACGAAGCGGCGCACTTCACCCCACAACTCAAGGTGCTGGCGCTGTACGGCGCGTCGCGTAAGAAACATTTCGCGCCTTTAAATGACAAGCGCCTGCAGGACTATGACCTGCTGCTGACCACCTATGCCTTGTTGCCCAAGGACATCGAACACCTCACCGCCCTGCCCTTGCATGTACTGATCCTCGATGAAGCCCAGTACATCAAGAACCCCAACAGCAAGGCCGCCCAGGCGGCGCGCGAGCTGAACGCACGGCAACGCCTGTGCCTGAGCGGCACGCCACTGGAAAACCACCTGGGCGAGTTGTGGTCACTGTTCCACTTCCTGCTACCGGGTTGGCTGGGCGACGTGAAAAGTTTCAACCGCGACTACCGCGTGCCCATCGAAAAGCGCGCCAGCGATGTGCGATTGCAGCACCTGAACGGTCGGATCAAACCCTTTCTGTTGCGCCGCACCAAGGAACAGGTGGCGACGGAATTACCGCCCAAGACCGAGATTATTCATTGGGTCGACCTCAACGAGGCCCAGCGTGACGTGTACGAAACCATGCGCCTGGCGATGGATAAAAAGGTCCGCGACGAAATCACCCGCAAAGGCGTGGCGCGCAGCCAGATCATCATTCTTGAAGCGCTGCTGAAATTGCGCCAGGTGTGCTGCGACCTGCGACTGGTCAACGACGCCACCCTACCCGCCCGTGGCAGCAGTTCGGGCAAGCTCGATAGCCTGATGGAAATGCTCGAAGAGTTGTTTGCCGAAGGTCGCCGAATCCTGCTGTTTTCCCAGTTCACTTCGATGCTCAGCCTGATCGAGGTAGAGCTGAAAAAACGCGGCGTTGCCTACGCGCTACTGACCGGCCAGACCCGCGACCGGCGCACACCGGTGAAAGACTTCCAGAGCGGCAAGTTGCAGATTTTTCTGATCAGCCTGAAGGCTGGCGGTGTAGGCCTGAACCTGACGGAAGCGGACACAGTGATCCACTATGACCCGTGGTGGAACCCGGCCACGGAAAACCAGGCCACCGACCGCGCGTATCGCATCGGCCAGGAAAAGCCGGTGTTCGTCTACAAGATGATTGCGCGCGGCACCGTTGAGGAGAAGATTCAGCACTTGCAGAAGGAAAAGTCAGACCTGGCGGCGGGCGTGCTGGATGGTCGTACGACCGGGGATTGGCAGTTGGGCAACGAAGATATCGAGGCGTTGTTTGCGCCGTTGCCCCATAAGCAAGACAAGCGCTGACTGTTAGATCACCTTCGCGAGCAAGCCCGCTCCCACACTTGACCGCGTACATCCTGAAGAACTGCGATCGAATGTGGGAGCGGGCTTGCTCGCGAAGGGCGCGACGCGGTTTTCAGTCGATCAACTGGGCATCCCGCAACGCAGTAAGCGCCGCCAACCAGCGCGGATCCTGCTTATAGTCCGTCGAAGCAATCGCCTGACCGCGCATCCGCGCAATCCGAGCCGATGGCGTAACCTTCATCCGCTGCGCAGCGCTCAGCGCCAACTCAGCAGCCGCACGATCGTTACACACCAGGCCCATATCGCAACCGGCGGTCAGCGCAGCTTCAATACGGCTAGCGGCGTCGCCGACCACATGGGCACCGGCCATGGACAAGTCATCGCTGAAAATCACCCCATCGAACTGCAACTCGCCGCGCAGAATGTCCTGCAACCAGCGACGCGAGAAACCGGCCGGCTGTGCGTCGACCTGTGGGTAGATAACGTGCGCGGGCATCACCGCCGCCAACTGCTTGCTCAGTCGTGCGAAAGGCACCAAGTCATTGGCGCGAATCTGTTCCAGGCTGCGTTCGTCATTGGGAATCGCAACGTGGGAATCCGCCTCAGCCCAACCGTGGCCAGGGAAGTGTTTACCGGTGGCGGCCATACCGGCGCTATTCATACCACGGATAAAAGCACCGGCGAGCACGGCGGCGCGCTCGGGGTCACCTTCGAACGAGCGGGTACCGACCACGGCGCTGCGTTGATAATCCAGGTCCAGCACCGGGGCGAAACTCAGGTCGAGACCGACCGCCAGCACTTCGGTGGCCATGATCCAGCCGCATTGTTCGGCCAGGTACTCAGCGTTGGGGTTGTCCGCCAGCGCACGCATGGCCGGCAGGCGCACAAAACCTTGGCGCAATCGTTGTACGCGACCGCCTTCCTGATCGACGGCCAGTAACAGGTCCGGGCGCACGGCACGGATCGCCGCGCTCAACTCCCGCACCTGGCGTGGATGCTCGATATTGCGTGCAAAAATGATCAGCCCGCCCACTTCAGGCTGGCGCAACAGGTGGCGATCCTCGGCCGTCAGCCAAGTACCGGCAACGTCGGCCATCAATGAACCTTGCAGGGCAGCAGTCATAAACCTTCCTTAAATAACGCACACAACCCGTTGCCCTCACGACGCGCCATCCAGGAGGGGCGCGGGGTGAAAACAACGGGTTGCGAGTAAATAGCTGAAATCGGCATGGCGGCTAGCTTAGCGGATGCAAGCGGCGGCGCACACCCGGGTCGATCACACCTTGGCGACGGCCGGTGTCGATTTGCTGCGTGGGCGCAACTGTGCAGCAGCCATGGTTTGGTCGGTCACACCGGTTTCGGCGCGCATGCCGGCGGCGAGGAACGGCACCATCAAGCGCATCACCTGTTCAATCGAGGTATTGACGCCGAAATCAGTCTCGGCAATAGCGCGTAGCGCCTTGATCCCAGACATGCTGAACGCCGCTGCACCGAGCATGAAGTGTACGCGCCAGAAGAGTTCGATCGGCGGAATACGCGGGGCGGCTTCGTTGACCAGCAGCATATAGCGGCGGAACACCTTACCGTACATGTCTTCCAGGTAACGCCGCAGGTGGCCCTGGCTCTGGCTGAACGCCAAGCCCAGCAGGCGCATGAAAATCGACAGGTCGTTACCGCTGCGTGGTTGAACGACCAGTGCTTGCTCAACGAGGATTTCCAGCAGGTCTTCCAGGCTTGGCTTGTTTTCCGGCTTGGTCTGGCGGCGCTCCAACTCACGGTCGAGGCTGGCGCAGAAAGGCCCCAGGAAGCGCGAAAACACCGCCTGGATCAGGGCTTTTTTCGAGCCGAAATGGTAATTCACTGCGGCGAGGTTGACCCCAGCCTTGCTGGTAATCAGCCGCAATGAAGTTTCAGCAAATCCTTTTTCCGCGAACAATTGCTCGGCAGCATCGAGAATGCGTTCAACGGTTTCCGACTGGGCCATGGCTACTCCGCCTGACAAACACTTGTTTGAAACATACGTTTCAGGTTGTGTCTTGTCAAGCCTGCGGGTCCGTTTTCCGGCCGGGCAGTCATCTATTTCGGCGCTATTTAATCACATCCTTCCCGGTCTGTAGGCAGCGCTATCTCTGCTTTGTAGGACGAGTAACAAATGACCGTCCAGCGGAGTACCCAAAAAGGATGATTGCCAAGTTAAGTTCACTGTATATAATCCCAGTCACTGTATAAAAAGACAGAGCGATCAACATGCTAAAACTGACGCCACGCCAAGCTGAGATTCTGGCTTTTATCAAGCGCTGCCTCGATGACAACGGCTACCCGCCGACACGAGCGGAAATTGCGCTGGAGTTGGGGTTCAAGTCCCCCAACGCTGCCGAAGAACACCTCAAGGCCCTCGCTCGCAAAGGCGCGATCGAGATGACCCCAGGTGCTTCGCGCGGTATTCGTATCCCTGGCTTCGAAGCCAAGGCCGACGAATCGACACTGCCGATCATCGGTCGCGTCGCCGCGGGTGCACCCATCCTCGCGCAGCAGCACGTCGAGGAGTCCTGCAACATCAACCCGACCTTCTTCCATCCTCGCGCCGACTACCTGCTGCGGGTCCATGGCATGAGCATGAAGGACGTGGGCATTTTCGACGGCGACCTGCTGGCCGTCCACACCACTCGCGAAGCCCGTAATGGCCAGATCGTCGTCGCCCGTATCGGCGATGAAGTCACCGTCAAACGCTTCAAACGTGAAGGCAGCAAGGTCTGGCTCCTGGCCGAGAACCCTGAGTTCGCCCCGATTGAAGTGAACCTGAAAGATCAGGACCTGGTGATCGAAGGCTTGAGCGTCGGCGTCATTCGCCGCTAAAGGAGGCACCATGCAGTTCATGCACACCCCACAACAGACACAACTCTCGCTGTTCGAGGCCTTTATGGCCCAACCCCTTGCGCCCATCCTCAAGGATACGGTCGAGGCGCCCTGGGGCGCCGAACCAGAGGCGTTCAGTGAATTGTCGTTGCGCGGTGCTGCCGGGAGCTGCCTGAGCCTGCTGGCGCCGATCCTTCGGGAATTGAGCGAGGAACAGGACGCCCGCTGGCTGACGCTGATTGCCCCGCCCGCCAGCCTGACCCAGGCCTGGCTGCGGGACGCCGGCCTCAACCGCGAGCGCATCCTGTTGCTGCAACCACGCGGCACGCAAAGCGCCCAGCAATTGACCTGCGAGGCCCTGCGCCTGGGCCGTAGCCACACCGTGGTGAGCTGGCTGAACCCGCTGAATGCCACTGCCAAGCAACAACTGATCAGCGCCGCGCGTACGGGCGATGCACAGAGCTTGAATATTCGATTGGGGTAATAGGAATAGCGGCAGGCTAGCTCTGCGGAGGTTATTTTGTTGCCTGTGGGCTTGTTGTGGCGAGCGGGCTTGCGCCGCGTTGGGCTGCGAAGCGGCCCCAAAACCAAGCACCGTGGAATACCTGATGCACCGCGTTAATTCTATTTAGGGCCGCTTCGCAGCCCAACGCGGGGCAAGCCCGCTCGCCACAGAAGCTCGCTCGCCATAAAGTCTCACCGGCAATCAGTGAAGAACCCGCGAGCCGTCTTCCTTCTCCGGTTCGCCTTCCGCCAAACGACCTGCCATCTGCACACCAACGCTCAACATGGCTTTAGCCACTTCCACGTGCTGGCCTTGCAGGAACGCTTTTGCGTCCTCTGAAAAATCCAGGATAACCAGAGAACCCTCGTCCTCAGCCCGGCGCAGCTCGATTCGGCCGTCAGGCAGTTCAACAATTTCCAGAAAGGACGTCGGCATAAAAGTCTGTTCTCCACGAAAGGCCGGGATTATATCAGTCATCCACCCAGCCTCGCTGAGGATCTGCACAGGTTTCTTTACGGCTTGATGAATGGTGTTATCTGAATCTACCCAAAACAATGAGGGCGTCTCAGCACTCGTTCAACCCTTCGCGAAACCGCAGCGCCAACTTTTTCAGCTCCTGACGCCAGCTTTCCAGCTCTTTACGGCTCAGTGGCTTGGGTTCATCCTCCTCCAGGGCAACGGCTACAATCAGCGGCTGCGTCACGTCACCCTTGGGCACATGGGGAATGCGTGGCGGTTGGAACATGTCGCCATGAGCCTTGAGCAGACGCGCTACCCAACTGTCAGGGCTTTGGGCCATTTCCACTAACTCGGCCAACTCAGGGATGGCCATGCTCTCCAGCACCTCACGGGTCATGATCAGCTCCGCACGGGGTGAACCGGCCTGCGGCAATCGATAGAACCCGGCGATTTCATGGCACAGCCCCAGCAAAGCGCCGTAGAGGTGAAATAACGCCGCTTCACGCCCAGCCTGGACCAGCGCAATGGCATTCATCTCCTTCCCTTCCTCGGCACGGCCAAGGGCTTCCAGGGACAAACCCGCGAAGTAAATTTTCTGGTTGGTACGGGTATAGAGTTCGTTGGCCATAACGGCAATCTCCACAACGAATAAGCGTGATGCTGGCTCAACAGTGTCACGGATCAGCCGAACGCACTGCAAGCGCAAAAAAAGGCCGCCTATACAGGCGGCCTTTGTCGTTCGTAGATTAGTCGATCAAGCGCCCTGGCGCTTGTCCTCGACCTTCCACTTGCCGCCGTCGTAGAAAGCTTTCCAGCCGGTAGGCTTGCCGTCCACTTCGGTCTGCACGTACTGCTCCTTGGTTTTACGGCTGTAGCGGATCACGGCCGGACGACCGTCGGGATCCTTCTTCGGCGCCTCGCACAAGAAGTGGTACTTAGGATCGATCTCATCCTTGTGCGGCACGATCTCCAGCACCAGCGGTGCACGGGTCTCGCGGTTTTTCGGGAACTGGCTGGCCGCCAGGAACAAGCCCGAAGCACCGTCACGCAGGATGTAAGTGTCGTTGACCTTCTCGCACTTGAGTTCAGGCATCTTCACCGGATCCATTTTCGGTGGAGCCGCATCGCCGCTTTTCAGCAGCTTACGCGTGTTCTTGCAGGTCGCATTGGTGCAACCGAAGAACTTGCCGAAACGGCCGGTCTTGAGCTGCATTTCACTGCCGCACTTGTCACATTCCAGGCTCGGACCTTCGTAGCCCTTGATGCGGTAGGTGCCCTCTTCAATCTCGTAGCCGTTGCAATCCGGGTTGTTACCGCAGATGTGCAACTTGTGCTTCTCGTCCAGCAGGTACGCGTCCATCGCCGTGCTGCAGATCGGGCAACGGTGTTTGCCACGCAGTACCAGCGACTCGGACTCACCCTCGTCATCGGCCGCAATTTCATCACCCGGCACCAGGTTCACGGTAGCCTTGCAGCGCTCTTTCGGCGGCAGGCTGTAGCCCGAGCACCCAAGGAACACACCAGTAGACGCGGTACGAATCTGCATCGGGCGACCGCAGGTCAAGCACGGGATGTCGGTCATCACCGGCTGATTGGCGCGCATGCCGCTCTCAGGGCTTTCGGCCACTTCGAGCTTTTTCTTGAAGTCACCGTAAAACTCGTCGAGCACATTTTTCCAGTCGCGCTCGCCCTGGGCTACGTCATCGAGGTGCTCTTCCATGCCGGCGGTGAAGCCGTAGTCCATCAGGTTGGAGAAGCTCTCGGACAAACGCTCAGTCACGATGTCGCCCATCTTTTCCGAATAGAAACGACGGTTGTGCAGCGCGACGTAGCCACGGTCCTGAATGGTGGAGATGATTGCCGCATAGGTCGAAGGACGACCGATACCGCGTTTTTCCATCTCTTTCACCAGGCTGGCTTCCGAATAACGCGCCGGTGGCTTGGTGAAGTGCTGGGACGGGTCGAGCTTGATCAGCTTCAACGTGTCGCCCTGGGCCATGTCCGGCAGCACATCGTCGTCGCCAGGCTTGGCGATTTGCGGCATGACACGGGTGTAGCCGTCGAACTTGAGGATACGGCCCTTGGCGCGCAACTCGAAGTCAGAAGCCGCCACGCTGACGGTTGTAGACAAGTATTGCGCCGGCAGCATTTGGCACGCCAGGAATTGGCGCCAGATCAGCTCGTAGAGGCGCTCAGCGTCGCGCTCCATGCCACTCAGCTTGGAGGGCTCGGTGTTAGCGTCGGAAGGACGAATCGCTTCGTGAGCCTCCTGTGCGCCTTCCTTACTGCTGTAGACGTTCGGATTCTCCGGCAGGTACTTCTTGCCGAATTCGCTTTCAATATAAGTACGCGCCATCGCGACCGCGTCCACCGACAGGTTGGTGGAGTCAGTACGCATATAGGTGATGTAGCCGGCTTCGTACAGACGCTGGGCCATCATCATGGTCTTCTTCACACCGAAGCCCAGGCGGTTACTCGCTGCCTGTTGCAGGGTGGAGGTGATGAACGGCGCCGACGGTTTGCTGCTGGTCGGTTTGTCTTCACGCTTGACGATGCTGTAGCTGGAAGCCTTGAGCTTTTCCAGCGCGGCCATGGCCTGGGCTTCGTTCAGCGGTTTGAAAGCCTCGCCTTTCTCGCGGGCCACTTCAAAGCGCACGTTGGCGCCCTTGGCGGTGCCGAGGTCAGCGTGGACTTCCCAGTATTCTTCGGGGTTGAACGCACGAATCTCGCGCTCACGCTCCACCACCAGCTTGACCGCTACCGACTGCACACGGCCGGCGGACAGGCCACGGGCGATCTTTGCCCATAGCAGTGGCGAGACCATGTAACCCACGACGCGGTCGAGGAAACGACGGGCCTGTTGGGCGTTGACGCGGTCGATATCCAGTTCCCCCGGCTTGGAGAAGGCTTCCTGGATGGCTTTTTTGGTGATTTCGTTGAACACCACACGCTTGTAGCGGCTGTCGTCACCACCGATGGCTTCCCGCAGGTGCCAGGCAATGGCTTCCCCTTCGCGGTCCAAGTCGGTTGCGAGATAGATGGTGTCAGCATCTTTGGCGAGCCGGCGCAGCTCTTCGATGACTTTTTCCTTGCCTGGAAGGATTTCGTACTTGGCCTTCCAGCCATGATCCGGGTCCACCCCCATGCGCGAGACCAGCTGCTTGCGCGCTTTCTCTTTAGGGGTGAGCACCGGACCTTCGCCCGCAGCCGCCTTGCCGCGCTTGGCGGCAGGCTCCTTGCTGGCGCTAGCCGAACCGCTGGTGGGCAGGTCTCGGATATGGCCGATACTCGACTTCACCACGTACTCGTTGCCCAAGTACTTGTTGATGGTCTTGGCCTTAGCCGGGGATTCCACAATGACCAGCGATTTGCCCATGGATCGGAAAATTCCTGAATTCGAGAAGAGAGAGGCAGTTGGCGCCTGTCGCGGCAACGCTATATATAGTGGCAACAAGGTGAGGTCAAGCGCCGTATTCTGCGCGGCCTGCCGTTATTGCCCTGAAAAAAGACTGGGTTCGACCTGGACCAAAGCAAAGCGCGGGACCTGCTTGCCGTCAACTTCGACGGTCTCCAGGAACATGCTCAAAGGGCGTACCCAAAAGCCGTAATCGCCATACAGTGCTTGGTAGAACACCACTTCTTCTTCGGTCTCGGAGTGCCGTGCCACATTAAAAACGCGGTACTGCGGACCTTTATAATGCTGGTAGAGCCCTGGTTCGACTTTCATGCTTTGGCCCTCTTACAAAATTTGTTAAAAAAAAAATACGAAACCGCAAAAAAACAAAAACCGGGGCACTGGGCCCCGGCTTCCGTCAACTTAACGCTTAGACGCGTTCGAAGACGGTGGAAATGCCTTGGCCGAGACCAATGCACATGGTCGCAACCCCAAGGTTGCCGCCATTTTGCTTCATCACGTTAAGCAAAGTGCCGGAGATACGCGCACCGGAGCAACCGAATGGGTGGCCCAAGGCAATCGCACCGCCGTGCAGGTTAACCTTCTCGTTCATCTTGTCGAGTACTTTCAAATCTTTCAGCACCGGCAGGGCCTGTGCGGCGAAAGCTTCGTTAAGCTCGAAGAAGTCGATATCGGAGATGGTCAGGCCCGCGCGCTTCAAGGCTTTTTGTGTGGCCGGTACTGGACCATAGCCCATGATTGCCGGGTCCACACCCGCCACCGCCATCGAACGGATCACCGCCAGCGGCTGGATACCCAGGTCCTGGGCACGCTGCGCCGACATCACGATCATGCACGAAGCACCGTCGGTGATTTGCGACGAAGTACCGGCTGTCACAGTGCCGCCCTTTGGATTGAACGCCGGCTTCAAGGCCGCCAGGCTTTCCAGGGTGGTGTCCGGACGAATGGTCTCGTCGTAGTCGAACAGTTTCAGGAAACCGTTCTCGTCGTAACCGTTCATCGGGATGATTTCATCCTTGAACTTGCCTTCCACGGTCGCCTTGTGGGCGAGTTGGTGGGAGCGCAGGCCGAACGCGTCCTGGGCTTCACGGGTAATGCCGTGCATTTTGCCGAGCATTTCCGCAGTCAGACCCATCATGCCCGAAGCTTTTGCCGCGTACAGCGACATGTGCGGGTTAGGATCGACGCCGTGCATCATGCTGACGTGGCCCATGTGTTCCACGCCACCGACCACGAATACATCACCGTTGCCGGTCATGATCGCTTGCGCAGCGGTGTGCAGTGCGCTCATCGACGAGCCACACAGGCGGCTGACGGTCTGGCCGGCAGCTGTGTGCGGGATCTGGGTCATCAACGACGCCATGCGCGCGATGTTCCAGCCCTGCTCCAGGGTCTGGTTGACGCAGCCCCAGATCACGTCTTCGACTTCGTTCGGGTCGACCTTGACGTTGCGCTCCAGCAATTTGCTGATCAGGTGCGCCGACATGTCTTCAGCACGGGTGTTGCGGTGCATGCCGCCCTTGGAGCGGCCCATCGGAGTACGACCGAAGTCGACAATCACGACGTCTCTTGGATTCAAGCTCATAAATATTCTCGCTCTAGTCGTCTGGGCACTTAACCGAAGAAGCGCTGGCCGTTCTGGGCCATCTCACGCAGCTTCGCGGTTGGGTGGTACAGCGGGCCCAAATCAGCGTATTGATCAGCCAGGGCAACGAACTCGGCCACACCGATCGAATCGATGTAACGCAGCGCACCACCACGGAATGGAGGGAAACCAATACCGTACACCAGGCCCATATCGGCTTCGGCGGCGGTTTCAACGATGCCATCTTCCAGGCAACGCACGGTTTCCAGGCACAGGGCGATCATCATCCAGTTGATGATGTCTTCGTCGGACACCTCACGTTGCTCGTAGATGACCGGCGCGAGCACTTCGTGAACCGAAGGGTCGGCCACTTTCTTCTGCTTGCCCTTCTTGTCGGTCTCGTAAGCGTAGAAACCCTTGCCGTTCTTCTGGCCCAGGCGCTTGGCTTCGTAGAGCGCATCGATCGCCGAACGGCGGTCGTCTTTCATGCGGTCCGGGAAGCCTTCAGCCATGACGTCGCGACCGTGGTGGCCGGTGTCGATGCCGACCACGTCCATCAGGTACGCCGGGCCCATCGGCCAGCCGAATTTTTCCATGACCTTGTCGATACGCACGAAGTCCACACCGGCGCTGACCAGCTTGGCGAAACCGCCGAAGTACGGGAACAGCACGCGGTTGACCAGGAAGCCCGGGCAGTCGTTGACCACGATCGGGTTCTTGCCCATTTTCTTGGCGTAGGCAACGGTGGTGGCAACGGCCAGCTCGCTGGACTTCTCGCCACGGATCACTTCCACCAGCGGCATCATGTGCACTGGGTTGAAGAAGTGCATGCCGACGAAGTTTTCCGGACGCTTGAGGGCTTTGGCCAGCAGGCTGATGGAAATGGTCGACGTGTTCGAGGCCAGGATGGTGTCGTCTTTAACCTGGGCTTCGACTTCAGCCAGTACGGCCTGCTTGACCTTCGGGTTCTCGACAACGGCTTCGACCACCAGGTCGACGTGGCCGAAATCGCCGTAGGACAGCGTAGGACGAATGCCGTTAAGCACTTCAGCCATCTTCGCAGCGGTCATGCGACCTTTATCAACGCGGCCTACCAGCAGCTTGGCGGCTTCCGCCAGGCCCTGCTCGATACCGTGCTCGTTGATGTCTTTCATCAGGATCGGCGTGCCTTTGGACGCCGACTGATAGGCGATGCCACCGCCCATGATACCGGCGCCGAGTACGGCAGCCTGTTTCACGTCTTTGGCGATTTCATCGTAGGCCTTGGCCTTTTTCTTCAGTTCCTGATCGTTCAGGAACAGGCCGATCAGGCTCTGGGCAGCCGAAGTTTTCGCCAGTTTGACGAAACCTGCAGCTTCCACTTCCAGGGCTTTGTCGCGACCGAAGTTCGCGGCTTTCTGGATGGTCTTGATCGCTTCAACTGGCGCCGGGTAGTTCGGGCCGGCTTGGCCAGCCACGAAACCTTTGGCGGTTTCGAACGACATCATTTGTTCGATGGCGTTGAGCTTGAGTTTTTCCAGCTTTGGCTGACGCTTGGCCTTGTAGTCAAATTCGCCGCTGATGGCGCCCTTGATCAAGTTCAGCGCGGCTTCGGCCAGTTTGTCCGGAGCCACAACAGCGTCGACGGCACCGACTTTCAGCGCGTCTTCAGCTTTGTTTTCCTTGCCGGAGGCAATCCACTCGATAGCGTTGTCGGCACCGATCAGGCGCGGCAGGCGCACGGTACCGCCAAAACCTGGGTAGATGCCCAGTTTGACTTCGGGCAGGCCGACTTTTGCAGTGGCCGACATGACGCGAAAGTCCGCAGCCAGGCACATTTCCAGGCCACCGCCCAGTGCGATGCCATTGATCGCGGCAACGGTTGGCACGTTGAGGTCTTCGAAATCGCTGAAGATCTTGTTGGCTTCGAGGTTGCCAGCCACCAGCTCGGCATCGGGCAGCTTGAAGTTGTCGACGAATTCGGTGATGTCCGCGCCGACGATAAACACGTCCTTGCCGCTGGAAACGATCACGCCCTTGATCGAAGCATCTGCTTTGATGGTGTCTACGGCCTGACGCAGTTCGTTCAGGGTTAGACGGTTGAACTTGTTGACGGACTCACCCTTGAGGTCGAATTTCAATTCGACGATGCCACTTTCAAGAGCCTTAACCGTGATGGCTTTACCTTCGTAAATCATCAACTGATCTCCACGATATGGAAGCTGAACAGTACACATTGGACGCTGGCCTATGGTTAGGCATTGATAATTGGGTCAATGCTCACGCCAATCCGCCAGGCACACCCGCCAATGCGATAGTCGGGTTCTGTATGAACGGTCTGACAGACAAACGATCAATTCATACGCCCGTTTGATTTGGGTACGCCACCTTCATCCAATTCCGAGCAATTGTCAATCGCCCGAAAGGCTAGGAAAAACGCGACTTTCCAGTCATTTCAGAACCGCACCCGTGCGCCTGCGCCTCGTCGATATTCAAATATTCACGAAATCAATAATATAAAAAGTCTGGAAAAAAACTGTACAGGACCGGATATGCCGCTAGGCTAGCGACAACCGTAACGCGCCTGGATGAGCATCCGGCGCAGGAAACACAGGTTTACCGGCCTGCCTGGCCAACTCCAGCCCGATGATGATGTCGGGCTTTTTATTGGCTACGGTTCAAGCCAGGGCTTTAAGCAGCGTATCAATGTCCTTCAAGACACTCGCTTCGCCCTTCTCGCCCCAATACAAGGCGATCATTTGCTTGTCGGCCTCGACCTTGTAGACGTTGGCCGGCAGCGTCGCAAAATGCGGCAACAACTTTTCATCGACGCAGACCTCCCGCCACTGATTGACCCACATCCCCGGTTCAAGCTGCCAGTAGCTCCAGATAGCCGGCATATTGCCGCGTCGTGGCCGATAGTACTGCGCGCACGGGCTCGGCGGCTCCTGCTTGAGCCAATGCGGCCATTCTTGAGGCGCCAGTTGCATGGCCAGGCCAATGCGGCGCGCCTCCATGCGCAAGGCCATGCGCCCGCTCTGATGGCGCGACGGGCGCAGCCATGCCAGAGGGCTCAGAACCACCGCAAGGATTGACACCACTATCCAGACCGTCATATGTGTACTCCCGAATTTCCAGATGAGCGGATTTGATCTGACGCAACCCCATCCGCTTGAAAGCAGCCATACTGAATTTATTGCAGTCCCCTGGAGGAACGCCCCATGTCATACGAACATATTCTGGTCGCGGTAGATCTGACCGAAGAGTGCGATCCAGTGATCAAGCGCGCTCGCGCTTTCGCAGTCGCCAGCAACGCCAAACTGTCGCTGGTGCATATCGTCGAACCGATGGCCATGGCCTTTGGTGGCGACGTTCCCATGGACCTTTCCCAGCTGCAGCAACAACAATTTGATCAGGCCAAAGAGCGCCTTGAACGATTGATCCTCAAATACCCCGAAGTGACCAAGGAAAACTCTCACCTCACTTACGGCCAACCTCGCCAGGAAATCCACCACCTGGCCAAGGAACAGCATTGCGACCTGATCGTGGTCGGCAGCCATGGCCGTCATGGTTTGGCCTTGCTACTGGGCTCAACTGCCAATGACGTGCTGCACGGCGCGCCTTGCGATGTACTGGCAGTGAAGCTGGTGAAAAGCTCGTAAGACCGATGAAGATCAAATGTAAGAGCTGTATTCCCCTATAAAAAACCCGGTGTTCATCCAAGTGAACACCGGGTTTTTTAATGCAGTTGAATCAATCAGGCATCCAGCTCGGCCCAACGCTCAACCAGCACTTCCAGCTCCTGGTTCAATGTCTCCAGGGAGGCGATGACCTTGGCAGTTTCCGCCGCCGGACGCAGGTAGAAACCCGCGCCAGCCATGTCCGCCTCTACCGCAGCGATCTGCTGTTCCTTGGCGTCGATATCGCCCGGCAAGGCTTCCAGCTCACGCTGCAGTTTGTAACTGAGCTTTTTCTTGGCAGCCGGAGCGGCTTCTTGAGCCGGTTCAGCAGCGGCCGGGGTAACCACCGCCGAGGTCAAGTCGGCCTTGCCGGACTTGCTCTCGGTGACGCCCAAAAGGCGCGGCGAGCCGCCCTGACGCAGCCAGTCCTGATAACCACCGACGTATTCACGCACCTTGCCTTCACCTTCGAAGACCAGGGTGCTGGTCACCACGTTGTCGAGGAATTCCCGGTCGTGACTGACCATCAACACGGTGCCGTTGAAGGTTAACAGGACCTCTTCCAGCAGCTCGAGGGTTTCCACGTCGAGGTCGTTGGTCGGTTCGTCGAGTACCAACAGGTTTGCCGGCTTGCTGAACAGCTTGGCCAGCAGCAGGCGCGCACGCTCACCACCGGACAAGGCTTTCACCGGGGTACGCGCACGTTGCGGACTGAACAGAAAATCGCCCAGGTAGCTCAGCACGTGACGGCTCTGGCCGTCGATATCGATAAAGTCGCGACCTTCGGCGACGTTGTCGATCACGGTCTTTTCCAGGTCCAACTGGTGACGCAACTGGTCGAAGTAGGCCACGTCGATCTTGGTGCCTTCTTCGACCTTGCCGCTGGTCGGCTGCAGGCCGCTGAGCATCAACTTGAGCAGGGTAGTCTTGCCGGTGCCGTTGGCACCCAGCAGGCCGATACGGTCGCCGCGCTGCAGGACCATGGAGAAATCCTTGATCAGGAACGGGCCGTCCGGATGATGGAAGCTGACGTTTTCCAGCACCATCACTTGCTTGCCGGACTTCTCGGCGGTATCGAGCTGGATATTCGCCTTGCCGGTGCGCTCACGACGCTCTCCGCGCTCAACACGCAGGGCTTTCAATGCCCGTACACGGCCTTCGTTACGGGTGCGGCGCGCCTTGATGCCCTGGCGGATCCAGACTTCTTCCTGGGCCAGTTTTTTGTCGAACAGTGCGTTGGCGGTTTCTTCGGCCGCCAGCGAGGCCTCTTTGTGCACCAGGAAGCTCGCGTAGTCGCCGTTCCAGTCGATCAGGCCGCCACGGTCCAATTCGAGGATGCGCGTGGCCAGGCTCTGCAGGAAGGCACGGTCGTGCGTGATAAACAGCACGGCGCCCTGGAAGTCCTTGATGGCCTCTTCCAGCCAGGCAATCGCGCCGATGTCCAAGTGGTTGGTAGGTTCGTCGAGCAACAGCAGGTCCGGCTCAGACACCAGTGCCTGGGCCAACAGCACGCGACGACGCCAGCCGCCGGACAATTCGGCGAGGGTCTTGTCAGGCGGCAGTTGCAAGCGGCTCAGGGTGCTGTCGACCAGTTGCTGCAAGCGCCAGCCATCACGGGCTTCGAGGTCCTGCTGAACATGCATCAACTTGTTCAGGTCTTCTTCGGTAACGCAATTCTGCGCCAGGTGATGGTACTCGGCGAGCAACGCGCCCACGCCGTCCAGGCCTTCGGCGACCACGTCGAACACTGTCCGTCCGTCGGCCACCGGCAACTCTTGCGGCAATTCGCCAATCTTGAGGCCCGGGGCGCGCCAAACAGAGCCGTCATCGGGCTTCTGGTCGCCTTTTACCAGCTTCATCATGCTGGACTTGCCGGTGCCGTTGCGGCCGATGATGCACACCCGCTCACCACGGGCGATCTGCCAGGACACCTTGTCCAACAACGGCATAGCGCCGAAAGCAAGGGACACATCGCTGAATTTGAGCAGGGTCATACGCTTCTCCAAAAACTGGGCGCGCATTCTACCTGAGTTGAGGGTGGGATGCGGTCGGCATTTTCACGGCCGACACGTTCTGTAGGACATTTGCAGCGAACTTGAACCAACCGGCCCGCAAAGCTTTCACCGGTTGCGGGCAAAAGGCTAAGCTAGAGGCAATCAGTGTCGGCGGTGCCGGCGCTAGTCGTGATTTCTCTGCACGGACGTCTCATGCGCAGTCGCCTTTTCAACTTTTTATCTTGTCTGCTTCTTTCCGCCACCGCCGTTCAATCTGCCCAGGCCGTGGACCTCACCACCCAACGTCAATATTACGATGAAGCCAAACGCGCCCTGGCCAAAGGCGACAGCGGCCCGTACATGCAATACAGCCAGGCCCTCGCCGACTACCCGCTCACGCCATACCTGGCCTACGACGAGCTGACCGCACGCCTGAAAACCGCGAGCAACGAGGAAATCGAACAGTTCCTCGCCAAAAACGGCGACCTGCCCCAGGCCAACTGGATGAAACTGCGCTGGTTACGCTGGCTGGCCGACCGTGGCGACTGGCAGACCTTTGAAAAGTACTACGACGCCAAACTCAATTTCGTTGAACTGGACTGCCTGCACGCCCAGTACCAGCTCACCCACAACCTGAAGGCCGAAGGCTACAAGACCACCGAAAAGCTCTGGCTGACCGGCAAATCCCAACCGGCCGCCTGTGACGCCACCTTCGGCCAGTGGGCCGCCGACGGCCAACTCACCGAACAGAAAATCTGGGACCGCGCCAAGCTCGCCGCCGAAGCCCGTAACTACGCGCTGGCCAACAGCCTGGTGAAAACCCTGCCGACCCTCGGCGCCCAAGGCCGCTTGATGGTCGACGTCGCGCAAAGGCCCGACATGCTCGGCGACCCGTCCCGCTTCCTGCCGGCCAACGAGGCCATGTCCGACGCCGTAGGCCTGGGCTTGCGTCGCCTGGCGCGCCAAGACCCGGACAAGGCCATGGCCCTGCTCGACGGTTACGCCAGCAGCATGCACTTCTCCCGTGACGAAAAAGTGTCGATCGCCCGTGAAATCGGCCTGACCCTGGCCCGTCGGTATGACCCTCGCGCCCTGGACGTGATGACCAAGTACGACCCGGAGCTGCGTGACAACACCGTCTCCGAATGGCGCCTGCGCCTGCTGTTGCGCCTGGCCCGCTGGGAAGATGCCTACCAGTTGACTCGCAAGCTCCCACAAGACTTGGCCACCACCAACCGCTGGCGTTACTGGCAGGCGCGCAGCCTGGAATTGGCCGAGCCGAAAAACCCACAAGCCATGGTGCTATACAAAAACGTGGCCAAGGAGCGGGATTTCTACGGATTCCTCGCTGCTGATCGCTCCAAATCCCCGTATCAACTGACCAACAAACCGCTGGTAATGAGCCAGGCGCTGATCAACAAGGTCCGTAACACCCCCGGTGTACGCCGTGCCCTGGAGTTCTACGCGCGCGGTCAGGTGGTGGATGGTCGCCGCGAGTGGTACCACGTCAGCCGTCACTTCAACCGCGATGAAATGGTCGCCCAGGCCAAGTTGGCCTACGACATGAAGTGGTATTTCCCGGCGATCCGCACCATCAGCCAGGCGCAGTACTGGGACGATCTGGATATCCGCTTCCCGATGGCCCACCGCGACACCCTGGTGCGTGAAGCCAAAGTACGTGGCCTGCATTCCAGCTGGGTATTCGCCATCACTCGCCAGGAAAGCGCCTTCATGGACGACGCCCGCTCCGGCGTCGGCGCCAGCGGCCTGATGCAACTGATGCCCGGCACCGCCAAGGAAACTGCGCGCAAGTTCAGCATCCCGCTGGCCTCCCCGGCCCAGGTGCTGGACCCGGACAAAAACATCCAGCTGGGCGCCGCCTACCTGAGCCAGGTGCACAGCCAGTTCAACGGCAACCGCGTACTCGCCTCCGCGGCCTATAACGCCGGCCCCGGCCGCGTACGCCAATGGTTGCGCGGTGCTGATCACCTGAGTTTCGACGTGTGGGTAGAAAGCATCCCGTTCGACGAAACCCGCCAGTACGTGCAGAACGTGCTGTCTTATTCGGTGATCTACGGCCAGAAGCTCAACTCGCCACAGCCGTTGGTGGATTGGCATGAGCGGTATTTTGATGATCAATAAGGTGTGAAGCCGACATAAAAAATGCCCGCATTGAAAGATGCGGGCATTTTTTATGGGCGATGATTCAGTGTGAAGCGTGTTCCTCCACCCCATCACTGAACTGCAACGCCGCCAACCGCGCATACAGCGGGTTGTTCGCGATCAACTGCTGATGTGTCCCCACCGCGACCAATTTGCCTTGGTCCATCACCGCAATCCGGTCCGCGTTCTTCACCGTGGCCAATCGGTGGGCGATCACCAGCGTGGTGCGACCCTGCATCAACTGCGGCAAAGCTTGCTGGATCAAGTATTCACTCTGGGCGTCGAGGGCGCTGGTGGCTTCGTCCAGCAACAGGATGGGCGCATCCACCAGCAACGCACGGGCAATGGCCAGGCGTTGGCGCTGACCACCGGAAAGGCCCATGCCGCCATCGCCGAGGTGGGTCTGGTAGCCGTCGGGCATTTGCAGGATGAAGTCGTGAGCGTGGGCGATACGCGCGGCGGCTTCGACCTGGACCGTGGTGGCGGACGGGTTGCCGTAGCGGATGTTTTCTTCGACGCTGCCGAAAAACAATGCAGGGCTCTGGGACACCAGCGCGAAGTGGCGACGCAGGTCCATGGGATCGAGTTCGGTCAGCGGGTGGCCTTCCAGCAGGATACGGCCGTGTTGGGGGTCATAGAAGCGCAGCAACAAATCAAAGATCGTCGATTTGCCTGCACCGGACGGCCCCACCAGCGCCAGGGTTTCGCCAGGGTTGATGGTCAGGTTCAAACCGTCGATGGCGTAGCTGTCCGGCCGTGATGGATAGGAAAAGCGCAGGTCTTGCAGTTCCATGCGGCCACTGACCCGTTCCGGCAATTGCACAGTGCCACTGACGGGCGCCTGGATTTCGTTACTCGACTGCAATAACTCGCCGATCCGTTCAGCGGCACCCGCGGCGCGCTGCAACTCACCCAGTACTTCGCTCAAGGTGCCGACGGCGCTGCCCACGATCAGGCTGTAAAACACAAACGCCGCCAGCTCACCACCGGAAATGCGCCCGCCAATCACGTCCATACCGCCCACCCACAACATCACGCCCACAGCGCCCAGCACCAACATGATCACCAGGGTAATCAGCCAGGCGCGCTGGACGATACGTTTGCGCGCCGTGGCAAACGCCTCTTCCACGGTGACAGCGAAGCGTTGTTCGTCCTGTACCTGATGGTTATAGGCCTGCACGGTCTTGATCTGGCCGAGCGTCTCGGACACATAGCTGCCGACGTCGGCGATGCGGTCCTGGCTCAGTCGCGACAGACTGCGCACGCGGCGACCGAAAATAAGGATCGGCGCCAACACCAACGGCAGCGCCACCACTACGATGCTGGTGAGCTTGGGGTTAGTGACAAATAGCAGCACGATGCCGCCGATGACCATCAAGGCATTGCGCAGGAACAGCGAAAGGGAGGAACCGATCACCGATTGCAACAAGGTGGTGTCGGTGGTCAACCGCGACTGGATTTCCGAGCTGCGGTTGTTTTCGTAGAAACCTGGGTGCAGGTAGATCAGGTGGTTGAACACCTGCCGACGGATGTCGGCCACGACTCGCTCACCGATCCACGACACCAGGTAAAACCGTGCAAACGTGCCGACGGCCAGGCCCATCACCAGGATCATGAACAAGCCGATGGACTGGTTGAGCAGGTGCGGTGACTGGGTCATGAAACCCTGGTCCACCAACAGGCGGATACCCTGCCCCATGGATAAGGTGATGCCCGCGGTGACAATCAGCGCCAACAAGGCACCCAGCGCCTGCCAACGGTAGGGCGCAACGAAGCGACTGGCCAGGCGAATCGCACGGCGTTGACGGATTGAGAACATGGAGAGCATCACCTGCGTCAGGAAGATAGGTACCTACACAGCAACATTGGGGGAACTTGAGTAAATAACAATGAGTCGGGTTAATTATGCCTGCCGATGCTGGCCCCTAGAGGCGATTGGTCTAACGCCTGGCTGGAAAAATGTATCGGTTTCTGGTGGACTGGAAGTCCGAACCGGTGATTTTCTAAGGAGTTGTAATCGCTTGGTCACGCGGGGGAATTAGAGTAGATACACAACCTGATGAGGAGACAGGCCATGACCTTGCAAAATAGCAGCGATGCCAAAATTGAAGTAATCCGCCAGCCGCAGCACCTGCCTTGCTCCGTGATCGACGCCCAAGGCCGCGAAGTGCAGATTACTGAAGAGATGATCCAGCAAGCATGCCGCGAGCTGGAACAGCGATTGGTCAAGCCTGCGCAGCAAGGCTGAAGTGCCCACGCTCTTTGCGACCCGGCCTTGATGGCCGGGTTTTTTATCCGCGCTTAAAGGGTAGTCGCGCCCAACGCCGACACGATGCTCGACAACTGCGCCGACTCGCCATTGATCCGCACTTTCAAGCCATCAATTTCGCGGCGCGGCGGGTAATGCTTGCGCAGCAGGTCGAACGCCACGCGTTGCTCTTCCACGGTTCCCACAAGGCTGCGACGGAAATCCGCATCATCGCGGCGCGGGTCGTACACGCTGCGACACAAGGTCGCCAGCGCCCAAGCCGGATCAGTCGAGGCATTCAAATGCACCTCGGCCAGCCACAGCGGCGGCAGCAGGTCACTGAGTTGAATACTCGGCGCCTGCCCCAGATGCGCACAAAACGCCTGATAAATCTGTGCCGTGCCGCGTTGCCTGCCTTCCAGGCTGTAACCGGCGATATGCGGCGTGGCCAGCACGCAGAGGTCAGCCAGGTCGACATCGACTTCGGGCTCGCCTTCCCACACGTCCAGGACCGCTTGCAGGTCTTCGCGAGCAAGCAACACCTCGCGCAGGGCGGCATTGTCCACCACCGGGCCACGACTGGCATTGATCAGCCAAGTACCAGGCTTGAGCCTGTTGAGGCGCTGACGATCGAACAGGTGCCAGGTGGCGCCGTTGCCGGACTTAGTCAGCGGCGTGTGCAAGCTGATCACATCGCACTGCTCGACAATCTGCTGCAGGCTGACGTAATCACCGTCTTCGGCAACCTGGCGCGGCGGGTCACACACCAGCACCTTCCAACCCAAGCCCTTGAGCACCTTGACCAGACGCCCACCCACTTCACCGGCGCCAACCACGCCATAGGTGCGTTGATTGAGGTCGGCACCTTCGATCTCGGCCAGGGTCTGCAAACTGCCCAGCACATAGTCCACCACGCCACGCGCATTACAGCCGGGAGCGCTGGACCACTGAATACCGGCCTGCTTGAAGTAATCAAGATCCAGGTGATCGGTGCCGATCGTGCAGGTGCCGACAAAACGCACCTTCGTGCCCTCCAGCAAGGCGCGATTGACGTTGGTCACCGAGCGCACCAGCAACACGTCAGCCTGCTCCACCGTGGCGCGGTCGATGGAACGACCGGGCACCCGGCGAATCTCGCCAAACCCTTCGAAGAATGCATCGAGCAGCGGGATATTTTCGTCGGCAACAATCAACATGGCAGGCTCCTTTCGCGGACCCGCAGTGTACAGGCATCACAGCGGTTGCTTACAAATCGCCAACACAGGTTTTTTCCTGACCAGTGCGTCAGAGCGTAGACTCCGCCGTCCTTCGCAACTCTTTTACTGGACACCCGTACGTGAACACTGCCACCGCCACCCTCTCCCGCCCCGCCCGCGTCAGCCGCGAGGTGCGCAGCCTGCTGACATTGGCCCTGCCGATTATGATCGGCCAGCTTGCGACCACCGCCATGGGTTTTGTCGATGCGGTGATGGCCGGGCGTGTGAGCCCCCGAGACCTGGCGGCGGTAGCCCTGGGTAACTCAATCTGGATTCCGGTGTACCTGCTGATGACCGGCACGCTGCTGGCCACCACGCCGAAAGTCGCCCAGCGTTTCGGCGCCGGAAACCACACCGAGATCGGCCCTCTGGTGCGCCAATCCTTGTGGCTGGCGGTGGTGGTCGGGATAACGGCGCTGCTGATGCTGATCAGCGCCGAGCCGATCCTGCACGCGATGAACGTCGACCCTGAACTGATCAAACCCTGCATGGCCTACTTGCACGGCATTGCGTCCGGCATGCCCGCCATCGCCCTGTATTACGTGCTGCGCTGCTTCAGCGATGGCCTGGGCCGTACGCGGCCGAGCATGGTCATGGGGTTGTGTGGGCTGGCATTGAATATTCCGCTGAACTACGTGTTCATCTATGGCCATTTCGGTGTACCGGCCATGGGCGGCGTGGGCTGTGGCTGGGCCACGGCAATCGTGATGTGGGTGATGATGCTCGGCTTGGCCGCCTGGACTCGCTGGGCTCCGGCTTACCAGAGCAGCGAGTTGTTCAAGCGTTTCGACTGGCCGCAATGGGCGGTGATCAAGCGCGTGCTGAGCATCGGCTTGCCGATTGGCATTGCAGTGTTCGCCGAATCGAGCATCTTTGCGGTGATCGCCCTGTTGATCGGCAGCCTGGGCGCCAACGTGGTGGCTGGGCACCAGATCGCGCTGAACTTCAGCTCGCTGGTGTTCATGATTCCCTACTCCCTGAGCATGGCCGTCACCGTGCGCGTCGGGCAAGCGCTGGGCCGTGGCGAGCCGCGTGAAGCACGCTTTGCCGCCGGAGTCGGCATGGGCACGGCACTGACTTACGCCTGCCTGTCCTGCAGCTTGATGCTGCTGTTTCGCGAGCAGATCGCAACGATCTATACGCCTGACCCGTTGGTCATCCACGTGGCGTCGATGCTGATTGTATTTGCGGCGCTGTTCCAGTTCTCCGACGCGATCCAGGTCACCGCTGCCGGTGCACTGCGTGGCTATCAGGACACGCGGGTGACCATGGTGCTGACGTTGTTTGCCTATTGGGGTGTGGGGTTGCCGGTGGGTTACGCCCTGGGGCTGACCGATTGGCTGGGCGCGGCCAGTGGGCCGAGTGGCCTGTGGCAGGGGCTGATTGTGGGCTTGAGCTGCGCCGCCGCAATGTTGGTGATCCGCCTGGCACGCAGCGCGCGCCGACGGATTCGCCACGTTCAGGTGCCGGTTTAAGCGGACTTCTTGCGAATCCAGTACAGGTACGTACCGGCCTGTTCCTGCTGGTCCACCAGTTCGTGGTCAAGGAACACGCAGAACTTGGGGATATCGCGGCGGGTCGACGGATCAGTCGCGATCACCTTGAGCAAGCCGCCGGGCGGCAGGTCACGGATGTGCTGGTGCAGCATCATCACCGGCTCGGGGCAGTTGAGGCCGGTGGCATCTAGGGTGCCGTCGACGGCGGTGTCGAAAATATCGCTCATGGTCTACTCCTGAAACTGGCCGTCAGTTTACCGGGCCTTGGATTTCTTCACATCTACCAGCCGACGCAGGTGACACGTCACTTCCTCACGGTCGTGATAAAGCTGCTTGCAGCCGATCTCCACGCGAATGCCACGTGCCTTGAAGCCGTCTTCGATACGTTCCAGCAAGCGCTTCACTTCAGCGTAACGCTGTTTCATCGGCAACTTTAGGTTCACCACCGCCTCACGGCAATGCCCCTCGCCAATCCAGGTTTCCAGCAATGCCGCGTTACGCGCGGGTTTCTCGACGATGTCACACACCATCCAGTCCACCGGTTGCTTGGGTACGAAGGTGAAGCCATCGGCCATCAAGTGCTGCACCAGACCAGTGTCCATCAGGCTTTCAGCCATGGGGCCGTTGTCGATGGCGGTCACCAGCATACCGCGATTGACCAGTTGCCAGGTCCAGCCGCCTGGGGCCGCGCCCAGGTCAACGCCGGTCATATCACCGTGCAGGCGCTCGTCCCACTGGTCGCGGGGGATAAAGTGGTGCCAGGCCTCTTCCAGCTTCAGGGTCGAACGGCTTGGCGCGTCACGCGGGAACTTGAGGCGCGGGATGCCCATCGGCCACATTGCCGAGTTGTTCGACTCGGCCAGGCCCATGAACACTTCGCGGCCGCTTTTGAAGGTCAGCAGCAAGCGCGGCTTGCTTGGATCGTCCACCAGCTTGCCGGCGCCGAGCAGGGCTTTGCGCAGGTGCACTTCGAATTTCTTGCAGAAGTTCGACAGTTCCTTGCCGTCATTGGTGTCGACCATCTCCAGCCACAGGCTGCCGCACACCGGAAAGCCTTGCAGGTGAGCAAGGATCACGCTGATGCGGTCGGTTTCCGGCAGGTCGATAAACACCCCGCGCGCCCATTGCCTTGGGAAGATCAGCTCGGCAAAGCGCTGGCCGTGCATCAGGCGCTGGGCGCCGTCTTCTTCGGTGCAGACAAATTCGGCGCAGGCGCTGCCGGTCTTGGCCTTGGCGTAGCCGGAAACGTTCAGGCGCGCGGCGTGTTCCGCGATCTCGGAACAGACTTCGCCTTCAAAACCCGGGCGGCAGTGCATAAAAAGGGTGTTCATTGAATCTCCTGGCAACTGGCTTGCTGTAGCGCAAGGCCTGTCATGAAAACGCGCGCATGATAGCCGAGTTCGGAACCTGGGACTTAACCATAGAGTCCAGTTATTAGCCTGCTAATCAAAACAGGGCTAACGTGATAGCTCTGTTCGTCCCGTCAGGTCCGTAGCCGTGCGGACCATAAGGAGTCATGTCATGTCATCGCTTGATAGCCTGAGAACCCTTAAAACACTGGAAATAGACCGCAAGACCTACCACTACTTCAGCCTGCCCGAAGCCGCCAAGAGCCTGGGTGACCTGGACAAGTTGCCGATGTCGCTCAAGGTGCTGCTGGAAAACCTGCTGCGCTGGGAAGACAACAAGACCGTCACCGGCGCTGATCTCAAGGCCATTGCCGCCTGGCTCAAAGAGCGCCAGTCCGACCGTGAGATCCAGTACCGTCCCGCTCGCGTACTGATGCAAGACTTTACCGGCGTACCCGCCGTGGTCGACCTGGCCGCCATGCGCGCCGCCGTGGCCAAGGCCGGTGGCGACCCGCAGCGCATTAACCCGCTGTCGCCGGTAGACCTGGTGATCGACCACTCAGTGATGGTCGACAAATTCGGCAACGCCAGCGCGTTTGAACAGAACGTCGACATCGAAATGCAGCGCAACGGCGAACGCTACGCCTTCCTGCGCTGGGGCCAAAGCGCCTTCGATAACTTCAGCGTGGTGCCACCGGGCACCGGCATCTGCCACCAGGTCAACCTCGAATACCTGGGCCGCACCGTGTGGACCAAGGACGAAGACGGCCGCACCTACGCCTTCCCCGACACGCTGGTGGGCACCGACTCCCACACCACCATGATCAACGGCCTGGGCATACTCGGCTGGGGCGTGGGCGGTATCGAAGCGGAAGCGGCGATGCTCGGCCAGCCGGTGTCGATGCTGATTCCGGAAGTGATCGGCTTCAAGCTCACCGGCAAGCTCAAGGAAGGCATTACCGCCACCGACCTGGTGCTGACTGTCACCCAGATGCTGCGCAAAAAAGGCGTGGTGGGTAAGTTCGTCGAGTTCTACGGCGACGGCTTGGCTGACCTGCCCCTGGCCGATCGCGCCACCATCGCCAACATGGCGCCGGAATACGGCGCCACCTGCGGCTTTTTCCCGGTGGATGACGTGACGCTGGACTACCTGCGCCTGTCGGGCCGCCCGACAGAAACCGTGAAACTGGTTGAGGCCTACACCAAGGCCCAAGGTCTATGGCGCAACGCCGGCCAGGAACCCGTGTTCACCGATACCCTGGCGCTGGACATGGGCAGCGTCGAAGCCAGCCTCGCCGGGCCGAAACGCCCGCAAGACCGTGTCTCCCTGCCTAACGTCGGCCAGGCCTTTACCGACTTCCTTAACCTGCAGTTCAAACCGGCGAATAAGGAAGAAGGCCGCCTGGAAAGTGAAGGCGGTGGCGGTGTTGCCGTGGGCAATGCCGACCTGGTCGGGGAAGTCGACTACGAAGAGGATGGCCACACCTATCGCCTGAAAAACGGCGCAGTGGTCATCGCTGCCATCACGTCCTGCACCAATACCTCCAACCCCAGCGTGATGATGGCCGCCGGTCTTGTCGCGAAAAAGGCCGTGGAAAAAGGCCTCACCCGCAAACCCTGGGTGAAAACCTCACTGGCACCTGGCTCCAAAGTGGTCACCGACTACTACAAGGCGGCGGGCCTGACCCACTACCTGGATAAACTCGGTTTCGACCTGGTGGGCTATGGCTGCACCACGTGCATCGGCAACTCCGGCCCATTGCCTGCGCCGATTGAAAAAGCCATCCAGAAAGCCGACCTTGCCGTCGCCTCGGTATTGTCTGGCAACCGCAACTTCGAAGGCCGTGTGCACCCTCTGGTGAAAACCAACTGGCTGGCCTCGCCGCCGCTGGTGGTGGCCTATGCCTTGGCCGGTACCGTGCGCATTGATATCAGCAGCGAGCCGCTGGGTAATGACAAGGACGGCAAGCCGGTGTACCTGAGGGACATCTGGCCAAGCAGCAAAGAAATCGCCGACGCGGTGGCCCAAGTCAGCACCGGCATGTTCCACAAGGAATACGCCGAGGTGTTTGCCGGTGACGAGCAGTGGCAAGCCATTGAAGTGCCGCAGGCCGCGACCTACGTATGGCAAAAGGACTCCACCTACATCCAGCACCCACCGTTCTTCGATGATATTGCAGGCCCCCTGCCGGTGATCAAAGACGTCAAGGGCGCCAATATCCTGGCTCTGTTGGGCGACTCGGTAACCACCGACCACATCTCCCCCGCCGGCAATATCAAGACCGACAGCCCCGCCGGCCGCTACCTGCGTGAGCAAGGCGTGGAACCACGCGACTTCAACTCCTACGGCTCACGCCGGGGTAACCATGAAGTGATGATGCGCGGCACCTTCGCCAACATCCGTATCCGCAATGAAATGCTCGGCGGCGAGGAAGGCGGCAATACGCTGTATATCCCTACCGGCGAGAAGATGGCGATCTACGACGCCTCGATGAAGTACCAGGCATCGGGTACGCCGTTGGTCGTGGTTGCAGGCCAGGAATACGGTACGGGTTCGAGCCGCGATTGGGCGGCCAAGGGTACCAACCTGCTGGGAGTCAAAGCGGTGATCGCCGAGAGTTTCGAGCGGATTCACCGCTCCAACCTGGTAGGCATGGGCGTGCTGCCGTTGCAGTTCAAGCTGGATCAGAACCGCAAGGTGCTCAAGCTGACCGGTAAGGAGAAGGTCGACATCCTCGGGCTGACCGATGCCGAGATCGAGCCTCGGATGAACCTGACGTTGGTGATTACGCGGGAGGATGGCAGCAGCGAGAAGGTCGAGGTGCTGTGCCGGATTGATACGCTCAATGAAGTGGAGTATTTCAAGGCGGGTGGCATCTTGCACTATGTGCTGCGCCAGTTGATCGCTTCCTAAGCACGACGCAGCGTCCACAGTTTTGATCGCATTACAGGCATAAAAAAAGCGCCGTATCTCTCGATACAGCGCTTTTTTATTTAGCGTGATTTAGCCGAACAACCAGCGCCACAACAGCACCAGGACAACGACAGCCAACACCGGCCGAGCAATCCGATAAGCCTTGGGATACTTGCGCTTCCACTGTTTGACCTTGCCGCTGAACTTGTCGCTGAAGGTTTTGCTCCAGGCATACGCCTGGTTGATCCCGCCAACACGTTCGTCGTCCAGGTTCTGCGGCGCGGTAGCGCGACCCAACTGCTTGCTGACCCAGCGATTGATGCGCGTCATCAGGCGGCTGCTCAGCGGGCGTTCGATGTCGCAAAACAGGATCACGCGGGTGTGCTCGGTTTCGTTCTTGACCCAGTGCACATAGGTTTCGTCGAACATTACATCTTCACCGTCGCGCCAGGCGTAGACCTGGCCGTCGACGAAAATGCGGCAGTCATCAGAGTTCGGCGTGGACAGCCCAAGGTGATAACGCAGGGAACCGGCAAACGGGTCGCGGTGCGGGTTGAGGTGGCTGCCGCCCGGCAATAGCGCGAACATCGCGCCCTTGACGTTGGGGATGCTGCTGACCAGGGCTACGGTTTTCGGGCACAGCGCCTCAGCCGATGGCAGCGGTTTGTCGTACCACTTAAGGTAAAAACGCTTCCAGCCTTTCTTGAAGAACGAACCAAAACCGGCATCGTTGTTCTTTTCCGCGGCGCGAATGTAACCCTCGTCGAACAGGTGCATGGCCTCTTCGCGGATCACTTCCCAGTTGTCCTTGAGCACGTCCAGTTCCGGGAACTTGCTGCGGTCCAGGTACGGCTTGGACGGCACGGCCGAGAACAGGTACATCAGGGCGTTGTAGGGGGCGAACAGCGCCGAATGGTTGACGAACTGACGCAGCAACGGCAAACGGGCCTTGCCGCGCAAGTGCACGTACAGAATGCTGCCGATAAACAACAGCAACACCGACAGTTTGGCGGCCAAAGAAAAGGTCATGCAGCAACTCCTGGAAATAAGCGCCTGGCCAACAGCAGACGTAGCAGCAGGCCATAATAAACACTTGGGCCATTATGCAGAAGGCCTGGGGAGACTGGCTGACACAAATCAAACCGACCGATCGTTCCCACGCTCTGCGTGGGACTGCATCCCGTGACGCTCCGCGTCACCACAACCGTAGGACGCGGAGCGTCCAGGGCGGCATTCCCACGCAGAGCGTGGGAACAATCACGATCGTCAAGCCTGGTTTTCTTGCTCGGTAAACAAATCGCTGAACAACATGCTCGACAGGTAGCGCTCACCGGAGTCCGGCAGAATCACCACGATGGTCTTGCCCTGCATTTCCGGCTTCTCGGCCAGGCGCACCGCCACGGCCATCGCGGCACCACAGGAGATACCGCACAGAATCCCCTCTTCCTGCATCAGGCGCAGGGCCATGGCTTTGGATTCGTCATCGGTCACCAGTTCAACGCGGTCAACCATCGACAGGTCGAGGTTTTTCGGTACGAAACCGGCTCCGATGCCTTGGATCTTGTGGGCGCTGGGCTTGATCTCCTCACCGGCCAGCGCCTGGGTAATGACCGGCGAAACCACCGGTTCCACCGCTACCGACAGAATCGACTTGCCCGCAATGTTCTTGATATAGCGCGACACGCCAGTGATGGTGCCGCCAGTGCCCACGCCTGCCACCAAGACATCCACTGCGCCATCGGTGTCGTTCCAGATTTCCGGACCGGTGGTTTTCTCGTGGATCGCCGGATTCGCCGGGTTTTCAAACTGCCCCGGCATAAAGTAGGTGGCCGGGGCGCTGGCGACGATCTCGGCGGCTTTTTCGATAGCGCCTTTCATGCCCTTCGTCGGCTCGGTCAGCACCAGCTCGGCACCCAAGGCCTTGAGCACTTTACGCCGCTCGATACTCATGGACGCCGGCATTGTCAGCAGCAGCTTGTAGCCACGGGCGGCGGCGACAAACGCCAGGCCGATGCCGGTGTTGCCCGACGTCGGTTCCACAATGGTCATGCCCGGTTTGAGTTTACCGGTGCTTTCCGCGTCCCAGATCATGTTTGCGCCAATGCGGCACTTCACCGAATAACCCGGGTTACGCCCCTCGATCTTGGCCAGGATGGTCACGCCACGCGGTGCGATGCGGTTGATCTGAACCAGGGGCGTGTTACCGATGGAGTGCGCGTTGTCTGCAAAGATACGGCTCATGACGGGTCCTTAAGGCAATTTCAAGAAGGTCCCAAGGGTATGCCTCGTCTTCCGAAGCGTCCAGTCAGAGAAATGTTGCGTCCCGCGTCTATACCGTTGGAGAACCCAACCAAAGTGACCGGCCATTCAGAGACTGAATAACCCGTCTGCGTTCACAGTCGCCGGGGCCGCGCGGTATAGTCGGGCATTGCTGATTTTCGAGGAATGACCGATGAAGTTCGAAGGCACCCAGGCCTATGTTGCCACCGATGACCTGAAACTGGCCGTCAACGCCGCCATCACTCTGGAGCGGCCGTTGCTGGTCAAGGGCGAACCCGGCACCGGCAAGACCATGCTCGCCGAGCAACTGGCCGAATCCTTCGGCGCCAAGCTGATTACCTGGCACATCAAGTCCACCACCAAGGCGCATCAAGGCCTGTACGAGTACGACGCGGTCAGCCGCCTGCGCGACTCGCAGCTGGGCGTCGACAAAGTGCACGACGTGCGTAACTACCTGAAGAAGGGCAAGCTCTGGGAGGCGTTCGAGTCCGAAGAGCGGGTGATTTTGCTGATCGATGAAATCGACAAGGCCGACATCGAGTTCCCCAACGACCTGCTGCAAGAGCTCGACAAGATGGAGTTCTACGTCTACGAAATCGACGAGACCATCAAGGCCAAGAAACGCCCGATCATTATCATTACCTCCAACAACGAGAAAGAGCTGCCGGACGCCTTCCTGCGCCGCTGCTTCTTCCATTACATCGCCTTCCCCGACCGCACTACCCTGCAAAAAATCGTCGATGTGCATTACCCAGACATCAAGAAAGACTTGGTCAGCGAAGCGCTGGACGTGTTCTTTGACGTGCGCAAAGTGCCGGGCCTGAAGAAAAAGCCTTCAACGTCCGAACTGGTGGACTGGCTCAAGCTGCTGATGGCCGACAATATCGGCGAAGCCGTGCTGCGCGAACGCGACCCTACCAAAGCCATCCCGCCGCTGGCCGGTGCGCTGGTGAAGAACGAGCAAGACGTGCAGTTGCTGGAGCGCCTGGCGTTCATGAGCCGTCGCGGTAACCGATAAGGGCACTTGCCATGTTGCTCAACCTGTTCAATGAAATGCGTGCAGCCAAGGTGCCGGTGTCGGTGCGCGAGTTGCTGGACTTGATCAACGCGCTGAAACAGCGCGTGACCTTCGCCGACATGGACGAGTTTTACTACTTGGCCCGGGCGATCCTGGTGAAGGACGAACGGCATTTCGACAAGTTCGACCGAGCGTTCGGTGCCTATTTCAACGGTCTGGAAAAACTTGACGATCACTTGCAGGCGCTGATCCCCGAAGACTGGCTGCGCAAGGAATTCGAACGTTCGCTGACCGATGAGGAACGCGCACAGATCCAGTCCCTTGGCGGCCTGGACAAGCTGATCGAAGAATTCAAGAAACGCCTCGAAGAACAGAAAGAACGCCACGCCGGTGGTAACAAGTGGATCGGCACCGGTGGCACCAGCCCGTTTGGCTCCGGCGGCTACAACCCGGAAGGCATTCGCGTCGGCGATGCCGGCAAGCGTCAGGGCAAGGCGGTGAAGGTCTGGGACCAACGCGAGTACAAGAACCTCGACGATCAGGTGGAACTGGGCACACGCAACATCAAGATCGCCCTGCGCCGCCTGCGCAAATTCGCTCGTCAGGGTGCGGCCGAAGAGCTGGACATCGACGGCACCATCGACCACACCGCCCGCGATGCCGGATTGTTGAATATACAAATGCGCCCGGAGCGGCGTAACACCATCAAGTTGTTGCTGCTGTTCGACATCGGTGGCTCGATGGACGCGCATGTGAAGATCTGCGAAGAGCTGTTCTCCGCGTGCAAGACCGAGTTCAAGCACTTGGAGTATTTCTACTTCCACAACTTCGTGTACGAGTCGGTGTGGAAGAACAACCAGCGCCGCACGTCGGAACGCACCTCTACCCAAGACCTGCTGCACAAGTACGGCGCGGATTACAAAGTGATCTTTATCGGCGATGCGTCGATGGCGCCGTATGAAATCACCCAGGCCGGCGGCAGCGTCGAGCACTGGAATGAAGAGGCGGGGTATGTGTGGATGCAGCGCTTCATGGCCAAGTACAAAAAGCTGATCTGGATAAACCCGTATCCGAAGGACACGTGGGACTTTACGGCGTCGACGGGGATTGTGCGGGAGCTGGTTGAAGATCAGATGTATCCGCTGACGCTGCGCGGGTTGGAAGAAGGCATGCGCTTTCTCTCCAAATAAACACAGGTCTACATGTGGGAGCGGGCTTGCTCGCGAAGGCAGAGTGTCAGTCGCTGAATTTTCTGACTGATCCACCGCATTCGCGAGCAAGCCCGCTCCCACATTTTGAATTAGATCGTTCCCACGCGGAGTGGGAACGATCAAGGCTCAGCGAAACCGCTGTAGAAATTCCATGTGCTGCCGATAAGCCGTCTCCTGCACCACCGGTGCCAACCGCACTTTCTCCCCCGGCAGACACTGCGCCAGCCGCGCCAACGCCAACGGCGTCAAAGCGCCCAGTCGCGGATATCCCCCAATCGTCTGCCGATCATTGAGCAACACAATCGGCTGCCCATCCGGCGGCACCTGGATCGCCCCCAACGGAATCCCTTCGGAAATCAACGACGGGCCCAGGTACTGCAACGGCGTGCCCAGCAGGCGCATGCCCATGCGGTCCGCGCGGCTGTCCAAGGCCCACTCGGTGTTGAACGCATCGAACAGGCTTTGGCCGCTGAACTGGCCGATTTGTGCGCCGACGATAACGTCCAACGGTGCCTTGGCAGGCAGGCTTGGATCCCTCAATACCTTCATCGCCCCGCCAGTGCCGGAATACGCCAAGCGCCCGCCTTCGGCCAGCGCCTTGCCAAAACCATCAACCCCGCCTAACTCCTCACGCACCACCGTGGCACAACTGCCCAGCACATCCGGCGCATCAAACCCGCCCGGCGCCGCCAGGTAAGCCCGCGCACCGCTGAACGGCTGGGTAAAACGCAAACGCTGGCCCTTTTGCAGGATAAAACTGCGCCCCGGGCTGATGGCACGCTCGTCGATGTACGCGCCCAGATCCGCACCGGCCAATGCCAGCAAACAATAGTCCTCGGCCTGCACGGTAAACCCGCCCAAGGTGATTTCCACCACAGGCGCATCCAGCGTATTGCCCAGCAACCAATTGGCCCAGGACATCGACACCCAATCCAGCGCCCCGCCCTGGGTTACGCCCAAGTGACGCACGCCAAAGCGACCAGCGTCTTGCAGCAGGCACAGCGGGGTGCTGGCCTCGATGATCAAGCGGCTCATGCCTGCGCCTCCAACGGCGTGTCATCGCCACCCAGGTTGATAAATTCGGCGTGGCTGACTGCCTCAAAGCGCACCGTATCGCCGGGCTGCATCAGGCTGTAGCCATCGCGCTCGCGGTCGAACAGTTTGGCCGGGGTGCGGCCGATCAGGTTCCAGCCGCCCGGAGACACCACCGGGTAGGCGGCGGTTTGCCGCTCGGCGATACCCACGCTGCCAGCGGCCACACGCTTGCGCGGGGTGTTGAGCCGTGGTGTGGCGAGAACTTCATCCACCAACCCCATAAAGGCAAAACCGGGGGCGAAACCGAGGGCGAACACCTGGTATTGGTGGGCGCTGTGACGGCGGATCACTTCGTCTGCCGTCAGGCCACTGCGTTGGCTGAGCAAGGTCAGCTCCGGGCCGACGCTCACGTCGTACCACACCGGCAGCACGTGGCACTGGCCGCTGCCCTGGGCCTGGGGTTGCAGGTCAGTGAGCGCCTGGTCGATCAGTTCCCGTGCCTGGGCCGGGCTCAACGCGGTGAGGTCGTAATGCACCATCAACGTGGTGTAGGACGGCACCAGATCCACCAGTGCTGCGCCAAAACCATTACGCAGGCTCTGAGTGGCAGCGAGCATCCACGGCATATTGTCTTCGGCAATCACATCAAACAGGCGCACCATCAGACAGTCGATGGCCACCACTTCGATCCGTGGCTTCATGCTGACTTCAACGCCTCGCGGATGCGCTGCACGGCGGCGATCGAGCTGGCGTTGTCGCCATGCACACAGAGCGTGTTGGCCTGTAACACCAAGGCGCTGCCATCGCTGGCGGTCAGAGGTTCGCCAAGGGAAATGGTCAGGGCTTGCTGGACAATGGTCTCGGCGTCGTGATGCACGGCGCCCGGCAACTGCCGGGAGACCAAATGCCCCTTGTGGTCATAGGCACGGTCGGCGAAGGCCTCAAACCACAGGGTTACACCGTATTCATCGCCCAAGGCCTGAGCCGCGCTGTTGTCGCGGGTGGCCAGCAACATCAAGGGCAAGTCGCCATACGCCGCCACGGCCTGGATCACCGCTCGCAGTTGAGTGGGGTTGGCCATCATGTCGTTGTACATCGCGCCATGGGGTTTGACGTAGCCGACCCGCCCGCCTTGCGCCCGGCAGATGCCGTCGAGGGCGCCGATCTGGTAATGCAACAGGTCCTGGATTTCCTGGGGCGTGTAAGTCATGGAGCGGCGGCCGAAACCTTGCAGATCCTGGTATGCCGGGTGCGCGCCCACTTGCACGCCGTGCTTGAGGGCCAGGCTGACAGTCTTGCGCATGATGCTCGGGTCGCCGGCATGGAAACCGCAGGCCACGTTGGCGCAATCAATGAACGGCATGACCTCGGCATCCAGACCCATGGTCCAGTTGCCAAAACTTTCGCCGATGTCACAGTTCAATAAAAGACGGCTCACGGTGGTGCTCCTGCAGGCTTTGTATTTTTTGTAGTGTGGGATTTTTTACGCAGAACTCGCAACTTGTCCTTACACCCCAACGACGCTTATCGTGGAATGGCTCGATTTTTGGCGTTTGCCCGGTGCGGCGTCCAACTAATAAAAACCGATCCATGCATAAGAAAAAGTTGATCCCATGAATTTGAAGTTCCTCGAAACCTTCGTCTGGGTGGCCAAGCTCAAGAGCTTTCGCCTGACCGCCGAAAAGCTGTTCACCACCCAAGCCTCGATCTCCAGCCGCATCGCCGTGCTCGAAAGCGAGTTGGGAGTGAAGCTGTTTCTGCGCGACTCACGCGGTGTGAGCCTGACCCCGGAAGGCTTGAAGGTGCTCGATTACGCCGAGCAGATGATGGTGACCATGCAGGGCCTGAAGCAGTCCCTGGAAACCACCAGCAGTAAGGTCGGGCGGATTCGGATCGGCGCAATGGACACAGTGATCCACACCTGGCTCAGCCCGCTGGTGGCCGAATTGATGGACCACTTCCCGCTGGTGGAAATCGAGTTAGTCGCCGATACCGCACTGAACCTCAGCGATCAGCTGCAAAAAGGCTTCCTTGACCTGATCCTGCAAACCGACCTGCTGCGCCTGGAAACCGTGCGCAGCCTGGAACTGGCCAGCCACCCCATGGCCTGGATCGTCGCCAGCCAATCCATCTACAACCGCGACTACGCCTCCCTCGCCGAACTGGCCCAGGAGCGCATCATCACCTACTCGAAAAACTCCCACCCGCACCAGGACGTACTGAGCCTGATGCAGGCTAACGGCGTGGCTGCGCCGCGGATGAACTGTGTGAACTCGGTGTCGGCGATCACCCGCTTGCTGCGCGATGGCTTTGGGATCGGTGCACTGCCGCCGGTGCTGGTCATCGAGGAGTTGGCACGCGGGGAATTGGTGATGTTGCCGATGACGCAGCGATTGCCGAATTTGCAGGTGGTGGTGTCGTGGCGTGTGGGGGTGGAGTTGGTGGAGGATATTGTGGGGCTGTGCCAGAAGGTGGTGGCACGGTATGCCGAGGAAGTCGGTGAAGACCGGATAGTGCTAAGCCAACCAACATAAAACTGTGGGAGCTGGCTTGCCTGCTCCCACAGTTGACCGAGTCAGGCTTAGAGCCCCTTCAGGTCACGCTCTTCAATCGGCCGGCTCTGGCGCAGGCGCTTGCCGCCCAACACCACCCAGTCGATCAATCGGAACAGGCATTCGATGCCGAATGACAACAGCATCGCACCGCCCAATCCCCAGCCCATGGCTTCGGGGGTCAGCAGGATCTGGTAGCTGTAGCCGTTCCAGGTTTCCTGGCGAATAGCCGGGTCAGCGGCCACCGCCACTTGCAGGGCGCGGATGTACCACGGGCCTTGCATCGCCTGGAATTGCTTGTCCAACGCCACTTGGCGATCAAGCAAGGTGCCCAGGCTGTTGGCATCACTGCGAAACACCGGGTCATCGCTGGCGCGGTAATGGGCGACCAGGGCCTGCAAATCGCCGTTGAAAAATTGCTGTGCCGTGGCGTCAAAGCCGCGCAGGCCGGTCTGGGCCTCAATCAGATGGGCCTCGACGCGCTTGGCGTAGTCGTTGATAAACCCCGGCACCTGCACGCCAACCAACAAGCCAATGGCAAACAGCACCAACCGCAGATAGCTAAGCAACATGGACGATATCCTTACTCGGTGATGCCCTGGCTGACGCATTCACCGCGTCGCCACAGGCTCCATTGGCCCGGTTCGTAGCGGGTCCAGTTTTCGTTGTCGGTCAAAGGCTCGGTGGCAATGACCGTCACCACATCATTTGGCGTGGTTTCGGCCTGAAAATCGACGATCACGTCGACATCTTTCAAGCGCGCCGGGCCAAAGGGTGCGCGCCGGGTAATCTGCGCCAATTTGGTCGAGCAGTAGCAAAACAGCCAGTCGCCATCACTGAGCAGGCAGTTGAACACGCCTTTGCTGCGGTATTCGGAACAGGCGGCGATCAGGTCCGGCAGCACGTGTTCGATGTCTACCGGCTCCGGGAAGGCTTCGCGCACACGGTTGAGCAGGTCACAGAACGCCGCTTCGCTGTCGGTATCGCCCACCGGGCGATAGAACGTGGCGCGCGGGTTGAAGTCCGCCAATTGGCCGTTGTGCGCGAAGCACCAGTTGCGGCCCCACAATTCGCGCACGAACGGATGGGTGTTGGACAAGCACACCTTGCCCACATTGGCTTGGCGGATATGGCCAATCACCACTTCACTTTTGATGGGGTAACGCTGCACCAGCAGCGCGACTTCCGACTCGCTGCTGGCGGCCGGGTCCTGGAACAGACGCAGGCCACGGCCTTCGTAGAAGGCGATGCCCCAACCGTCGCGGTGGGGGCCGGTACGCCCGCCCCGCTGCATCAGACCGGTAAAGCTGAACACAATATCGGTGGGGACGTTGGCACTCATGCCCAATAATTCACACATGCCAGGGCTCTCGCTGCAGGGCGGACAACGTTAAAGGCGCGGTTCGACCCGCATACCGCCGACAGGCGCCGGGCGACGAAAAGGCTCATCTTCATCGTCTTTCGGCTCGGCAGCCAAGGCTGCATCAGCAGCAGCCTTACGCTCACGGCGGGCCTTGGCGGCACGCTCGATGGGCCAGCGGATCAGCACGATCACGATGTAAACGCCAAAGGCGATCATCGTGTACATGAACAGATCGGAAATGGCCCGCCAGGCGTTATTGCCGACCTTAAGCACCAAGTCCAGGGCAGTAATGGCGACAGCCGGTGCAAACTGGGTCTTGACCGGGTCGACGATGGTCGGGCTGAACAGCAGCACCGCCACCAGCAATTGCAGCGGCTCGCGCAGCCAGCGCCAGATCCAGCGGGTCATGCGGCACCACACCAACAGGCAGCCCAAAGCGGCAAAGGCGTAAAGGCCCCAAGCGATCAGATAGTCGTTCTCGGTCATGGTGTCCATGGCAAGGTAGGCAAACAGGCCGCTATGATAACGGCTTTTGCGTGTCGCGGCTGCAATGCCTGCCACCATCCGCCAGACAGAGAGTGATCCATGCCTTCATCGACCCACATCACTGCCGCCCCGATTGCCCGCAAAGCCCCAGGCCAGGACCCGTACGCCTGGCTGCAAGAGCGTGACAGCCCTGAAGTGCTGGATTACCTCAAAGCCGAAAACGCCTGGCAGGAAGCCCAACTCGCCGATCAACACGCGCTGCGTGAGACCCTCTTCGAAGAGATCAAGGGCCGCATCCTCGAAACCGACCTGTCCCTGCCCTCCCCTTGGGGCCCTTATTTGTATTACACGCGCACCACTGCCGGTGACGAATACGCCCGCCACTACCGCTGCCGCCGCCCGGCCGACGACAGCAACCGGGTAGACGAAAGCAACGAAGAGCTGCTGCTGGACCCGAATGTGCTGGCCAATGGCGGATTTTTCTCCCTCGGCGCGTTCAGCATCAGCCCCGATCACCAGCGCCTGGCCTACAGCCTCGACACCAGTGGCGAAGAGATTTACACCCTGTACGTGAAGGAGTTGGCCACCGGCAAGGTCAGCGAACTGGCGTTCGAAGACTGCGACGGCAGCATGACCTGGGCCAATGACAGCCTGACCCTGTTTTTCGGCGAACTGGACGACACCCATCGCCCCCACAAGCTGTATCGCTATCGTTTGGACGGCACGGCGGCGCAGGAAGTGTTCCATGAGCCCGACGGCCGTTTCTTCCTGCATTGCTACCGCTCAAGCTCCGAGCGCCAGTTGCTGCTGGCCCTGGGCAGCAAGACCACCAGCGAAATCTGGGCCCTGGACGCCGACCAGCCGCACCTGGACTTCGCCTGCCTGGCGCCACGGGTCGAGGACCATGAGTACGATGTCGACCACGGTAAACTCGATGGAGAGTGGACCTGGTTTATCCGCAGCAACCGTGACGGCATCAACTACGCGCTGTTCGTGGCCGCCGACACCGGCAACGTGCCGAGCCAGGATGACTGGCAAAACCTGATCCCCCACAGCGATGAGGTGATGCTCGACGGCGTGACCCTGAACGCCAGCGCCATGACCTTGAGCCTGCGCATCGGCGGCCTGCCGGTGATCGAAGTGCATCCACAAGGTGTGCCGGCCTATCGCGTGGAATTGCCTGACGCCGCTTACAGCCTCTACGTGCAGAACAGCCTGGAATTCCCCAGCGACAACATCCGCCTGCGTTATGAAGCCCTGAACCGCCCGGCCCAGGTGCGCCAGCTGGAACTGGCCAGCGGCGCGCAACAGGTGCTCAAGGAAACCCCGGTACTCGGCGTGTTCAACGCCGACGATTACGTCAGCCAGCGTTTATGGGCCACCTCCGCCGATGGCACCCAGGTGCCGATCAGCCTGGTGGTCAAGCGCGATCAACTCGGCAAGCCGACGCCGCTGTACCTTTACGGTTACGGTGCCTACGGCTCGAGCCTCGACCCGTGGTTCTCCCACGCGCGCCTGAGCCTGCTGGACCGTGGCGTGGCATTTGCCATCGCGCATGTACGCGGCGGCGGCGAGCTGGGCGAAGCCTGGTACCGCAACGGCAAGCAGGAACACAAACAGAACACCTTCAGCGACTTTATCGCCTGCGCCGAGCATTTGATCGCCGAGGGCCTGACCACGGCCAAGCAACTGGCGATCAGCGGCGGCAGCGCCGGTGGCCTGTTGATCGGCGCCGTACTGAACCAGCGTCCGGAGCTGTTCCAGGCGGCGATTGCCGAAGTGCCGTTTGTCGACGTACTCAACACCATGCTCGACCCGGAACTGCCGCTGACCATCACCGAGTACGACGAGTGGGGCAACCCTGAGGAGCCTGAGGTGTACGCGCGCATCAAGGCGTACGCGCCGTACGAAAACGTCAGCGCCCAGGCTTACCCCGCCACGCTGGTGATCGCCGGTTACAACGACAGCCGCGTGCAGTACTGGGAGGCGGCCAAGTGGGTGGCCAAACTGCGTGCGACCAAGACAGACGACAACCTGCTGCTGCTCAAGACCGAACTGGGCGCCGGCCACGGCGGCATGAGCGGTCGCTATCAGGGATTACGTGACGTGGCGCTCGAATATGGATTTGTTTTCAAGGCGCTGGGTTTGATCTAACAACGCCGTTTTAACCGCCAGGCGTCTTCGGCTTGCTGTCATTTTGCAGCAGGCCGGGCACCGTCTGATCTTTCGGTGGCGTCGGCAACACGATCGGCACCAGCGCAGGCGCGCCGTTAGCGGTGGCCTTGGGCGCCACGGGCGGAGTGACTTGCGGATACAACGTCGGTGTCGGCGTGCCCGGCGCACCGGGGGTGGGTGCGGGCGCGACCGGTACGGTTTGCGCCTCCTGAGCCTGCGCCGTGCCCAATGTGAGCGCGCCGAGCACAATGACCGTTAGAATGCTGCACTTCATCGATGGCTCCATGGCCTGACTGGAATACCGTAAGGCTACTCCCAACCGCGCAAGAATGCCCTTCTCAATGAGATTTCCATGAAACGTTTCGTTCTGCTGGACACCACCCCGATCCCCGACAACGGCGGTGCCTTGTGCCTGTTCGAATACGGCGAGGACTTTGTGATCAAGATCCAGGGCGGTGATGGCGGCCAGTTGATGAACACGCGCATGCACGGTTCCGAAGACGCCCTAGCGGAGATCCCTTGCCGCAAAGTCGCCGGGCGCCCGGGTTCGCGGGTGTTGATCGGCGGGTTGGGCATGGGTTTTACCCTGGCCTCGGCGCTCAAGCATCTGGGCAAGACTGCCGAAGTGGTGGTGGCGGAATTGGTGCCCGGCGTTGTGGAGTGGAACCGTGGGCCGTTGGGGGAAAAGTCCGGGCGCCCATTGTTGGACCCGCGCACGGTAATCCGCATGGAGGACGTGGCCAAGGTACTGCAGGCGGAGCCGCAAGGTTTTGACGCGATCATGCTCGACGTCGACAACGGCCCCGAAGGCCTCACACAAAAGGCCAACAGTTGGCTGTATTCCGCCGGTGGCCTGGCTGCCTGCGCCAAGGCCCTGCGGCCCAAGGGCGTGCTGGCCGTGTGGTCGGCCAGCGCCGATAAGCTGTTCAGCGACAAACTGCGCAAGGCCGGTTTCAAGGCCGAGGAAGTGCAAGTGTTTGCCCATGGCAACAAGGGCACTCGGCACACCATCTGGATTGCCGAAAAGCTCAAGGGCTGATCACCTGAAGACCCCATGTGGGAGCGGGCTTGCCCGCGATAGCGGTAAGCCAGTCACTCTGTAGCTGACACTGCCATCGCAGCATAGGTATCTACACATCTCTTTATGGCTTGGGCCCTGTGGTTGTCGCGGGGCCGCTGAGTACATATCCGTTTTTGGGGTAATGGCGGCTTATGGTTTCGCCCTTACGGCGACTCACTTTGGAAAAGCCCCAAAGTAAGCAAAGGGCTCTTGCCCCACCACTCGGCACCTCGCCTAGGCTCGGTGTGCCCGCACTCCGGCACGGCTGCGCGGGTCGCCGCGATGGGCCATCCCTGGCCCAGCGCGGCTAAACCGGCATCCTTGCCGGTTTACCCGCTCCACCGTGCCTACTTGCGGCCAGCGTGGTTTAACGGGGCGCCTAAGATCAAGATCAACAGCAGATCAAAAGCAGAGCACGGCGGCCTGAAAGCCGACCTGAGTGGTGTAGATCAAAAGCGGTAAAACATGTGGGAGCGAGCAAGCCCGCTTCCACATTTTCAATATCCATACATCAGGGATGACTGCATTCTGCCCTGCTTCTGATCTGGCTTTTGCTCCACACCACTCAGGTCGGCTTTCAGGCCGCCGTGCTCTGCTTTTGATCTGCTTGTGATCTTGATCTCAGGCGCCCCATTAACCACGCTGGCCGCACGCAGTCTTGAATCCGTGGGTAACCCGGCAGGACGCCGGGTTAGCCGCGCTGGGCCAAGGATGGCCCATCGCGGCGGCCCACGGATTCAAGACTGCGTGCGGGCACACCGAGCCACAGCGAGGTGCCGAGTGGTGGGGCAAGAGCCCTTTGCTTACTTTGGGGCTTTTCCAAAGTGAGTCGCCGTAAGGGCGAAACCATAAGCCGCCGTTACCCAAACAACGGATATGTACTCAATCTACCTAAGGAAAGTGCCCCACCCGAAGCTCCCTCCCCACGGTTTAGCGCCATTCCAAGAGATGTGTAGATACCCATGGCCATCGCAGGCAAGCCAGCTCCCACATTGTGTCCTGCACTAGTTCAGAGAATTGCGGTAATCGATCACGTACGGCACTTTTTTGTCGAAGGTCTTCTCAAGCTCCCCACGGTCAAGCTTTGTCATGCCACCCAGTTGATGGGCGGTGAAACCGCTGTCGCCAACCTGAGAGCCCGGCGCCAGGCTGACCATGCGTTTGGCGACGGCTTCGATGGCGTTTTTGTAGCCGCCTTTCTTATTCAGATTGAAAGCGCTCAGATCAATCTGCGTGCGCAGCCAGTTACCCCAGTAAAACTCCAGAAACTCCGGCGCGATCGCGCCATCGTCCGGCTTGCCATAGGCGGCCTTGCGAGTGAAATACACCAGGCTGCGGAAGGTGTCGTCCTGCAAGCTCTTGAAACCCAAGTGCGTCGGCAGCTGTTCAGGTGGCAGAGTCTGGCCCTGATTGTCCTTGAGCCAGACCTTGCGCGCCGCCTCCATGCGATGCCAGAAGGTGGCCAAGTCCGGGCTGTTGCTGAAGTCATCGGTGACCTTCACCCACATTTTCAACTGAGAGCCACCGCCGGGCACTTCCCACAAGGTGGTGAAGCTATGGTGACCATCGGTCAGGTACAACTGGCCGCCAGGGCCGACCACCACCGTTTTCATGTCATCGGGGTGGGTGCCCACCGGGTCCTTGCAGGTAAAGCTGGCAGGTTTGTGCAGATCAGCGTTTTTAGGCACTTTGTCGGCGTCACCCTGGCCGTTGGTTTCACAGTATTCGTCGAAGACCTTGGCGGGCTTGTCGGCGAACAGCCCCAGGCTGTAGTAAATCTGGTCGAAGCCCACCACGGCTTGAGTCGGATGCAGTTGTTCGAGGGACACCTCGATCATTTGCCCAGGCTTGGGCGTCGAGAATGCCTGGGCTTGTGCGGCCAGTACGCAGAGTAGAAGTGCAGCGGTCCATGTGTGCAAACGCATAGGTTTCAGATCCTTATGAATGGAGTGAGCCGATACTACAAACGATCACCGATGCCAGGCAGTACCGTTGTTTAAAAAGCCAGCGGTCATTTGCAGCGCGAGCGGCTAGAATCAACCCTATCCGTGAACCCCAAATAGCCAGGAGCCATGATGAGCTCGACCAACCCGCCCTCCCACACCGCCAAGCTGGACCGCATCCTCGCCGATGCCCAGCGCGACCGGGAAATGGGCTACCGCGACAAAGCCTTGAAGATGTACCCCCACGTGTGCGGCCGCTGCGCCCGTGAATTCGCCGGCAAGCGCTTGAGTGAACTGACCGTACACCATCGTAACCACAATCATGATGACAACCCCCAGGACGGCTCCAACTGGGAGTTGCTGTGCCTGTACTGCCACGACAACGAACACTCACGCTACACCGACCAGCAGTATTTCGGCGAAGGCTCCACCAGCAGCCCGACGATTGCCAAGGCCACGCATAACCCGTTTGCGGCGTTGGCTGGGTTGATGAAGAAAGACGACTGAAGGTCTTCGCTGCCTGTCAGGACCTCATCGCAGGCAAGCCAGCGCCCACAGGGGAATGCATTCCAAATGTGGAACTGGCTTGCCTGCGATAGCGATCGCCCAAACAACACATCTCTCGATACCGGCCGCATCCCGTATAATTGCCGTTTTTCTCCAAGGCACCCTTCCCCGTGGGCAATAAACGCTACAGCTGCATCGGTCTGTATAACCCCAAATCCCCCGAAAACGTCGGTTCGGTGATGCGTGCCGCCGGTTGCTACGGCGTGGCCTCGGTGTTCTACACCGGCGTGCGTTACGAGCGCGCCCGGGATTTCATCACCGACACCAAGAAGGTCCATCACGACATTCCGCTGATCGGCATCGATGACCTGAAAAAGATCCTGCCGCTGGGCTGTATCCCGGTCGCAGTGGAATTGGTGGAGGGCGCCCGTCCGCTGCCCGAATACACTCATCCTGACCGTGCGCTGTATATCTTCGGCCCCGAAGACGGCTCCCTCGATAAAGAGATTCGCGACTGGTGTGAAGACGTGGTGTATATCCCGACCACCGGCTGCATGAACCTTGCCGCCACCGTCAACGTGGTGCTCTACGACCGCCTGGCCAAGGGCAACAACACCCGCTCGGGCCCCAAGTACTGATTTTTCGGGAACATCCGGCGCCTGCAAACAGTCAGCTACTTACACTTGCCTTTGTTGGAGACAGATCATGAGCGACAGCAAAACCCTGCGGCCTATCATCGAACACACGCCATTTGAAACCCAGCCCACGCAAAACGTGCAGGGCTGGGAACGTATCGGCTCAGTGGCTGGCGGCGTGATGATGGTTGGCAAAGGCCTGCGCCGTGGCGGGATTTTCGGGCTGATCCAGGTGGCGATCGGCGGCGTGGCACTGGTGCGCGGCGTCACCGGGCACAGCTCGTTCAAGGACAAGCTGGACCAGGGCCGCCAGGAAATGAACAGCGTACGCACGAAGATCGAACGCGCTGGCGAAGAGTTGAAAAACTTGAAAACCAAGGCGGAAGTAGCCGCTGAAAAGGCCACCAAAACCACAGCCTGAATACGATGCAAAATGTGGGAGCTGGCTTGTTTGATGTCAGTGCAGGAGCTTGTTATCCAGCACCACCGATGACTCGCCGATGATGCTCTCAGCCAACTGCACAAACTCTGGGGTGGTGGTGCTGTTCGCCCGCATCACCGCCTGCGCCAGATCATCCAGTGAGCGCTTGTTGTGGGTTTTCACGCGGATCTCGCGATCCAGCTCCTGCAGCACCAGCACCGCCCGCGCCACGGTTGCAGCGCTGACGTGCTCGCCCCTTAGCGTGGTGACGTCCCTGCCCTCCTTGGTTAACCGCGCCTGTATTGCCGCATACCGCTCATCGGTAATGCCACCGGCACGTCGCACCAGCTCAATAGCGTAATACTCCCCCAAGCCCTCGCCGATCCAATCACTGCTGTCGTGATCGTTGAAACGGCCGATGGCTTGTACCACTTCGCGAATCAACGGGCTGCTGCCGTTTTCGCTGACCAGCGGCGTGCGACTGTTGAGGTAGATCGAGTCCCGCGACGAAAACACGCCACGGCGCATCGGGTCGCTGGCACCCACCACTAATAGCTTCGCCGGGTGACGCGGGAACGCGGCCTCGACTTGGGGCCAAACGAACGTCAGCAACGTGATCACCTCCATTCGGTGCATGGCCTGCCCCTTGGGCGAGGCCACGGTGACTTCGGTTTCGCCCAGGCGCACGCGACGGCTGCCGAGGGTGCCGGCGAGCATCCAGCCGGTGGGGCGGTCGAACAGACGGGAGACGTTGTCGATGCGAAATTTGTTTTTGCCGATGCGCGGCCAGGCGGTTTCGACACTTTTCCAACCCGAGGGCAGTTCGAACACCAAACGTGACACCAACTCGACGCCATCCTGCTGATCGAGACGGGCAGTCGGCACCAGGTCTTCACCCCGAAACAACGCCCAGTTCGGGGTCATGCGGGCTTCATAGATGCCTGGCTTGCGCGCATGGGTGAGGCGTACACGGTAGGTCAGGCTGGCCTTGTCGGCGCTGGGCTGCCACAGGCCACGGCTGCCGGTGACTTTCCATTGCCCGTCGGCCTTGAAGTCGCTGTAGTCACCGCCACGCCCCAGGTCGAAGTTCAAGCTGCGCACTGCCGAGCCTTGGGACAGGCTTACGCGCACTTCGGCCTGATCGCTCAGGGGCAGCAGTTTGACGTGATAATCCAAATCGACTTTCTTCGCGCACCAGCCAGGCGTGCTCAGCACCAGCAGCACCAAGATCGCCGCCAGCTTGGTTCCCCCCCTCATACACACTCCTCTTTCAGCCCGCGCGGAAGATCAGGTAATCCTCCCAGTCGTCTTCGGGCACGCTGCCTTCGCTGAGCATGCGCCCGGACTGGGAAATGCGTTCGTGGTGCACGGCGTCGCGGTCACCGCAGACCAGGTGATGCCATAGCGGCAGGTCCTTGCGCTCGCTGACCAGGCGGTAGCCGCAGGTCGGCGGCAGCCATTTGAACTGGTCGGCCTGGCCCGGGGTGAGTTGGATACAGTCGGGCACTGAAGCACGGCGGTTAGGGTAGTCGGTGCACTGGCAGGTTTTCAGGTCGAGCAGTTTGCAGGCGATGCGCGTGTAATAAACGCTGTTGTCGTCCTCATCCTCAAGCTTTTGCAGGCAGCACAGGCCACAGCCATCGCACAACGACTCCCACTCCTCCTGATCGAGGTGTTCAAGGGTTTTGCGTATCCAGAAAGGTTCGACTTTGGCGGCCATGGCTCTACATCAGTATCGGTAGGTGAAAAGGCCGCCAGTCTAGTGCCACAGGCCCTTGGGGCCAAGCGCTTACGACTGGCGGTGTAACAACACTTGTCAGTCTAGTGGGCGCGCAGTAGCTTTGAACGCCGAATTGACCCTCAGGAACAGCTCATGAGCACCAACCCACGCGTTGCCGATCATCCGATCCACACCCAATTCACTGAGCGCTGGTCGCCTCGCGCTTTTACCGGCGAGAGCATCCCACAAGACACGCTGCTGAGCTTCTTCGAAGCGGCACGCTGGGCACCGTCGGCCTACAACTCGCAGCCATGGCGTTTTCTCTACGCGCGCCGTGACACGCCGAACTGGGAGCGTTTCCTGGGCCTGCTGAATGAATTCAACCGTGGTTGGGCGCAACACGCGTCGGCCCTGGTGATCATCGCCTCGAAGACCGACTTCATCGCCCCCGGCGCCACCGAAGAAACCCCGGCGCTGTGGCACACCTTCGACACCGGCTCGGCCTGGGGCCACTTGGCGCTGCAAGCCAGCCTCAGCGGCTGGCACACCCACGGCATGGCCGGTTTCGATCAGGAGCTGACCCGCAAAGAGCTGAAGATTCCAGAAGGTTATGCGCTGCACGCGGCTGTGGCCGTGGGCAAGCTGGGTGACAAATCGACCTTGCCTGAGTACCTGCAAGGCCGTGAAGTACCAAGCCCGCGTCAACCGTTGAGCGAGTTGGTTTCAGAAGGTGACTTCAGCCTGTAAGACTTGCTGAGATCCCATGTGGGAGGGGCGGTGCGACGATTCGACTTGCCCGCTCCCACATTTTGATTAGCAGTGGCTTCAGTAGCCGCGCTCGAAGCTCACTTCCCCGCGCAACGCTTCCTTGGCCTGATACGCCCGCAGGTTCTGCACAAACAACTCCACCATCATCCCCGGCGAGGTCGGCGCCGAGCTGTGCCCGGTCAGCAGCAAGCCCCAGGCAGTCCAGAACGGATGGCGCTGCGGCAGCGGTTCCTGGCGGCACACGTCGATGACCGCACCAGCCAAGTGCCCTTCTTTCAAGGCTTCAACCAGGTCGGCATCGACCACGGCCACGCCGCGCCCGACGTTGATAAACAACCCGGTCGGCTTGAATTGCTTGAACAACGCTGCATCGTACAAGTCATGGGTGTTGGGCGTGTTGGGCAGCAGGTTGATCACGTAGTCCACCTCCCCCACCAACCGACCCAGTTGATCGAGCCCCGCCACTTCGATAAACGGCGCCTGCTCCCGCGCTTCACTGGCGATGCCGTACAGCTTGACGCCAAACGGCAGCAGGAAATCGGCAACCGTCTGGCCAATATCGCCGGTGCCTACCACCAGCACCTTGCGCCCAGCCAGGCTCTGGCCCAAACGGTTGTCCCATTTGCGCTCGACCTGGCTGACCAGCCGCGCCAGCACTTCGCGCTCGTGGCCCAGCATGTAGGTGAGGACAAACTCGGCCATCACCTGGCCAAAGATGCCGACCGCACGGGTCAGGCGATAGTCGCGGGGCAAGCCTTCGGCCAGCAGCGGCGTGATACCCGCCCAGGTCGATTGCAGCCATTGCGGCTGATGCCCTTGGCGCAACAGGGTGGCGAGTAGATCCGGCTGGCCCAGCCAGATCGGACAATCAGCGGCCAAGCGCGACAATTCGGCCGAGTCGCCGCTGGTCAACACTTCAAGGTCCGGTGCCGCTTCGCTCAGCAGTTGGGCGTACAGCGGGTGATCCTGTTCAGCAATCAGAACACGCATGGTTCAAACCTTTCAAAAACAGTGCAGACGGCCGCCCGCATCCTTACGGCCACCGCCCACTCATTACGATTGCATTGAAGAATGTGCCCTGAACAGGGCACTGACCGATCACATTGGGTCGTTGCGTCGCAGCAGCTCTTCGGGCAAGTGTTCGATGTACTCGTCCTCGGCCGGCGGCATTTGCAGGTGGTAGCCCTGCTTTTCGAGGTTTTCCAACACCACGGTGATGTCTTCGCGCGACAGCTTGCGCTCAGGCGTCAGCACCATATCAAACGCGTGATGCGCCTTGCCGAATGCGATCATCAGGGGTTCCGGCACGCGCTCCAGGGCATCGCTTTTGAGCACGTAGAGGTACATTCCGTCTTTTTTCAAGCTGCGATAGATGGAGCAAATACGTTTCAAGGCTGTTCTCCGGCAGTGGCCAGGCTGTCGAGCAGCGCCTGGCCCATCAACTCACGGCGCCAGCCACGCAGCGAGTCTGGCAATTTATAAGGCCCATCGGGGTAGCCACTTTTAACCAAAGCTTCGAGGGTTTTCTTGCGCAGCATCAGTTCCGGTGCCATCTCCAGGCGTTCGGCTTCGGCTTGCCCCAAGGCGCGCAGTTGCTTGATCAGCGTGGCGGCGTCCACCGGCAACGGCTCAGCAACGGCAGGCGGCCATTGGTCCATCGACACGCTACCGGCACGTTTGATCAGGTCCAGCAGAAACTGGCCATCCTGACGCACGGTGCGTGGGTGCATGTCTTCGATCTTGCCCAGAGCGGCCAGGTTATCCGGCTGGGATTTGGCCAAGGGCCACAACGAGTGCTCGCGAATGATGCGGTTACGCGGCAGGTCACGGGCACGGGCTTGCTGTTCACGCCAGGCACACAGTTCGCGCAGCACGGCCAGTTGGGCGCGGGACAGTTTCCACGCCAGCTTGGCGTCGCGGTACACCTCGTACGGGTCGACTTCGCGGCGCAGGTTGGCCACCAGTTCGGCGCCGTCTTCCAGGACCCAGGCGTACTTGTCGTCCGACAGTTGCGGACGAAGTCGGGTGTAGACCTCGGCCAAGTGCACCGCGTCTTCAGCGGCGTAGCTTACCTGCGTCTCGGACAATGGCCGCTGCAGCCAGTCCGAGCGGGTTTCACCCTTGGGCAACTCGATATCGAGCACGGCTTGCACCAGGCGCGAGTAACCCATGGAGAAACCAAGGTTCAGGTAGGCCGCGGCCAATTGGGTGTCGAACAACGGCACCGGCAGGCTGCCAGTGAGGCGCAGCAGCACTTCGAGGTCTTCGCTGCAGGCGTGCACCACCTTGGTCACCGCCGGATTTTCCAGCAAGGCGGCCAACGGTTGCCAGTTGTCGATGGTCAGGGGGTCGATCAGGTAAGCGCGGATGCCATCACCGATCTGGATCAGCCCGGCAATGGGATAAAAGGTGTCGACCCGCATGAATTCGGTGTCGAGGGCGACGAATGGCAACTGCTGCCATTCGGCGCAATGCTGGCCGAGGCTATCGTTGTCGCAGATCCAGTGAATATCGATGGCCACACGGCTCTCCCTTGAAGAATGGCGCGCAGTATATATCGCGAAAGGGGCTTGCGAGCATTCGCAGTGCACACGCCATCATGAAAACTCCGACAAGAGATGAAGAATAGTCCGACAGGCGGGAGTTATCCTCTCTTACGCAGAACGTAGACCCGCCACAGCTTGGAGCCTGGCAGGAATTCCTGGTGATTCAGGATTTTGAAACCGGCTTCGCGAAACTCGTCTTCCACCGCCAAACGAGAATCCACCGAGACAATCACCGTGTCGCGACTGACCCGATGAAACTCGCGAAGCAACGTCAAGCGCACTTCACTACTGGGCACATGGCGAAACAACTCCAGGCAGAAAATGCAGTCCACCGCATTCGCCGACAGGCCGATGGAAAACGCCGAACCTTGGAAAGTTTTGACACGCTTGAGTAACGCCGCCGGGTGATGAATGCGGGCGTGGTCAAGTATGTCCTGGGAGTTGTCCGACGCCAGGATCACCCGGTTGACGTGTTCGGCCAACACCGGCCAGAACCGACCCAAGCCACAAGCCAGGTCCAGGATCAGCCCCGGCTCACCCGCCACCTTCAGCGCATGGCGCACCAGGCGCTTGTCTCGCCACACCGACAGGCGCTGCAACAGCCCCGGTGGACGCGTGTCACCGCAAACCCTGGCATGCTCACGGTCATAGCGTTCGGCGAATTCAATCTCGATGGAGGATGGAGGTTGTGACGACATCACGGGCTCATGTGAATGGAACGGTAGTGAACGACCTTGAATCACAGCTTAACCACTGCAACGTGAAAAAAAGGTCGAAGCCGTCACCAGCAAAAACCGTCACGCCTGATGCAGGTACCAACGCCAATCCTGCTCGCTGACTTCGCCCATGAACTGGCGGTATTCGGCACGTTTCACCGCCAGGTACACGCCGAGGAACTCACCGCCAAACACATCCCGCGCCCAACGTGAACCTTCCAGGGCGCGCAGGGTGGTGAGCCAGTCGGTGGGCAGCAGTTCCTTAGCCTGGGCGTAGCCGTTGCCTTCCACCGGGGCGCCGGGGTCGAGTTGCTCACGGATGCCTCGGTGGATACCGGCCAGAATGGCCGCAGCCGCCAGGTAAGGATTGGCGTCGGCGCCGCAGATACGGTGTTCGATATGGCGGGAGTTCGCCGGCCCGCCGGGCACGCGCAGGCTGACGGTGCGGTTGTCCACGCCCCAGGTAGCCGCCAGCGGCGCGTAGCTGTTGCTCTGGAAGCGGCGATAAGAGTTGGCATTGGGGCAGAACATCAGCAGCGAATCGAGCAAGGTACTGAGCATGCCGCCCACCGCCTGGCGCAGCAGCGGCGTACCGTCGGCGGCCTCGCTGGCGAACAGGTTATTGCCCTGGGCGTCCGCCAGGCTGACGTGCATATGCATGCCGGTGCCCGCCAAATCGTCGAACGGTTTGGCCATGAAACACGCAGTCATCCCGTGTTTATGGGCCACGCCCTTGACCAGACGTTTGTAACGCACCGCTTCGTCCATGGCTTGCAGGGCGTCGGCGCGATGCTCCAGGGTAATTTCCACTTGGCCTGGGGCATATTCGGAGATCGCCGTGCGCGCCGGGATGCCTTGCAGTTTGCAAGCGCTATAAAGGTCGGCAAGAAACGGCTCAATCTGTTCCAGCTCGCGCAGGCCATACACCTGGGTCGAGCGCGGGCGATTGCCATCCACATCCCGCGCCGGTTGTGGGCGACCCTTGCTGTCGGGCTTCTGGTCGAGCAAGTAGAACTCCAGCTCCGCCGCCATCACCGGGTAATAGCCATCCGCCTTAAGCCCGTCGATGACCTTGACCAGCAAATGCCGGGGGTCAGCCACGGTGGCGGGCAGGCCTTCGGTGGGGTGCATGCTGACTTGCACCGCCGCCGTCGGGATCAGGCGCCACGGCATACGCTGCAAACTGCCACTGACCGGGTAGGCACGGCAGTCGATATCACCCACCTCCCACACCAGCCCGGAGTTTTCCACGTCGTCGCCATTGATGGTCAGGCCGAGGATGGTGCTGGGTAACGGCCGACCACTTTCGTACACCGCCAGCAGTTCGTCGCGGTGCAACAGCTTGCCGCGCGGCACGCCGTTGTTGTCGAGGATAAACAACTCGAACATCTCGATGTCCGGGTTCTGGTCAAGGAAGGATTGGGCTTCGTGCAGGCTGGCAAAAACACTCATGGGAATTCTCATACGTTTGCGTCAGGCAGGCGCGCAGGCGCCGCCGGGCGGATGCGCACAGGTGCGCGTCATCCATGGGGCAGATCAACGTAAGAGAAAGGTGTCTGGTGGGCGTGCGTGTCGGCAGTGAAACAGGGCCCAGAAGGCAAGCTCGGAAGGTAAAGCCTCGACAACCGTCGGACAGCTCGGCGCTAAAACGCCAGGCGAAGTCTCGGGGTGAGTGTCGGGGGAACCGTCCATGGGGGAATCACAGTGAGGTCGATGTCCGGCAGCGTCACACGCCTGGATAGGTGGTTAAAGTCAGGGTTGACGGAGTTTGGTTACGACGCGGCTAAACATTCGCTGCCCCTTGCTACCTTGTCGTACTGCTGGAAATAATGATCGCCCCCGATCATGCCCCAAGGATTCGACTGCATGAAAGCTCCTCTAGCCCTGTGTGTACTGGCAAGTTTGGCGACATCCGTCCTGGCCGACCCCCTCCCCTCGCGCCTCGACGAAGTGCTCCAACGTGGCACGCTTAACGTCTGCACCACCGGCGACTACAAACCCTATACCTCGCTGCGTGCCGATGGCCGCTATGAAGGCATCGACATTGCCATGGCCGAGTCCCTGGCCAAGAGCCTCAACGCGAAGATCAACTGGTTGCCCACCACCTGGAAAACCCTGATGCCGGACTTCCTCGCCCAACGCTGTGATATCGCCGTGGGTGGTATTTCCGTGTCGTTGGAACGCCAGAAAAAAGCCTTCTTCAGCCAAGCCCTTGGCGTCGACGGCAAGATCCCTTTGGTGCGCTGCGCCGATGTACAGCGCTACCAGACCGTCGAGCAAATCAACAGGCCCCAGGTGCGGGTGATCGAACCGGCGGGCGGCACCAACGAAGTGTTTGCCCGCGCCCACCTGGGCCAGGCGCAAATACGCCTGCATGACAACGTGACCATCTTCGACGAACTGCTGGCGGGCAAGGCCGATGTGATGATCACCGACGCCAGCGAGGCGCGTTACCAGCAGAAGCTCAAACCTGGGCTGTGTGCGGTCAACCCGGAGCGGCAGATGCAGTACAGCGAAAAAGCCTTCCTGCTTCCGCGCGATGATGTGGCGTGGAAAAGCTATGTCGACCAGTGGCTGCACTTGAGCGTGGCTACCGGGGTGTATGGCGGCATCGTCAATCAGTGGCTGGCGGCGCCCTGAGCCACGGCGGTCTACGCTGTTGTCACATCAATAAGAACGAGGGACGGGCCATGAAGGGACTGCTGCGACTCACTGGGCTGCTGCTGTTGTGTTTCAGCCAGGCGCATGCCGCCACGGCTCAGGATGCGGACGCCCAGGCGGCCAAGGCCCTGCTGGAAAAAGCCTTGGCGTTTTACCAGAGCAACGGTGACAAGGCGTTTGCTGCGTTCAGCCGCCAGGGGGACTTTATTGACCAGGACCGTTATGTGTTTGTGGTCGATACCCAGGGCGTGTTGTTGGCCAGTGGCGGGCCCTCCTCGGCCTTGATCGGCCGTGATGTGTCCGAGGTGCTGGGGCCGGATTTGCGTCAGTCGTTCAAGGACGCGCTGAAGGTGCCGGAAGGTCAGGGCATTCAGCAGGCTGATTACCGCTGGCAGAACTGGAACGACGGCAAGGTTGAACACAAGCATGTGTTTTATCAGCGGGTGGGGGAGCGGATTCTGGCGGTGGGGTATTACTTGCCACGGGCGACGCCGGAGCAGGCGCGGTCGTTGCGGGACACTGCGGTGAAGGCGCTGGTGAAGGATGAGGCTGGGACGTTGAAGGCGATTAACTCGTTGCAGGGCGGGTTTCTGCAGGATGATCTTTATGTGTTTGTGGTGGACCTGAATACCGGACGCTATGTGGCGCATGGGACTAATTTGCGGCTGGTTAATACTGACTTTGGCAAGGTTCAGGACCCGGATGGGAGGCCTGTCGGGGAGCCGATCTTGAAGCTGATGGCTGAGCAGGATCAGGGGGAATATAAGTATCGCTGGAAGAACCCGGTGACTGGGCGGGTTGAGAATAAGCACGCGTATTTGCGTAAAGAGGGGCATTTTATGGTGGCTGTGGGGTATTACAGTCCCTGAGATGGGTTGGGTTGGGTTGGGTACATATCCGTTATTTGGGTAACGGCTGATATGGGTTCCGCTCTTACAGCGGGTCACTTTTGAAAGAGCCCAAAAGTAACCAAAAGGCTCTTGCCCCACCACTCGGCACCTCGCCTAGGCTCGGTGTGCCCGCACTCCGGCTTGAATCCGTGGGCCGCCGCGATGGGCCATCCTTGGCCCAGCGCGGCTAACCCGGCGTCCTGCCGGGTTACCCACGGATTCAAGCCTGCGTGCGGCCAGCGTGGTTAATGGGGCGCCTGAGATCAAGATCAAAAGCAGAGCACGGCGGCCTGAAAGCCGACCTGAGTGGTGTAGATCAAAAGCGGTAAAACATGTGGAGCGAGCAAGCCCGCTCCCACATTTTTAATCTCCATCCATCAGGGAGACTGCAATCTGCCCTGCTTCTGATCTGGCTTTTGATCCACACCACTCAGGTCGGCTTTCAGGCCGCCGTGCTTTGCTTTTGATCTTTTTGATCTTGATCTGCGGGCCCCATTAACCACGATGGCCGCAAGTAGGCACGGTGGAGCGGGTAAACCGGCAAGGATGCCGGTTTAGCCGCGCTGGGCCAGGGATGGCCCATCGCGGCGACCCGCGCAGCCGTGCCGGAGTGCGGGCATGCCGAGCCTAGGCGAGGCACCGAGTGGTGGGGCAAAGACCTTTTGGTTACTTTTGGGGCGTTTGCCAAAAGTGACCCGCTGTAAGAGCGGAACCATAAGCAGCCGTTACCGCAGCAACGGATATGTACACAAACAAACAAACAACCTACCGAGCCTTATCCTCCCGCCCCCGCAAAACCCGGTTAGGCATAGCAACAGCCGCCACCAACCCCAACAGCGAAACCCCAGCACTCACCATCAACAAATGCCGAAACGTCACCGCCAACTCTCCCCGCAGAGCATCCTGCGCCGGGCCGGGAGCGGCGTTCAGGCCATCGAGCAATACATTCCCGGAACTACCCTCGGCCACCAACGACCCACTCGCCAAATGCGCAAAACTCGAATCCTGCAACAACGCCAGTAGCAGCGCCGACATACACGCCACCCCCACCGCCCCACCCAACGAACGAAACAGATTAGTGGTGCTGGTAGCCACCCCAATATCCCTCTGCTCCACGGAATTCTGCGTCCCCACCAACGACGTAGGAAACTGCATGCCCGCAGCAATCCCACACAGCAGCATAAACACCGCCGTCATCCCGACATCCTGAGGCGCGCTGAACGCCATCCCCAGAATCGCCAACGGACTCAACACAGCACCCGTCAAAATCATCGGTTTATAACGCCCCGTCACCGACGTCATACGCCCGGCAAAATAAGCCCCCACCGGCAGGCCAAACGCCAGCGGCAGCAGATGCAGTGCGGCACTGTCGGCCCCCGAGCCAGTCACCGTCTGATACCGCAGCGGCATCAGCACCGTCAGCGAAATCGCCTGGAAGCTGGTAAAGAAAATCGTACACCAACACAGCACCGCGCTTCGGTTGGCAAATAAGTGCATCGGCAGCAAAGGCTCCCGCGCACGGCGTTCGTGCCAGACAAATACCGCCAATGCCACCACCGCGCAGGCCAAAAGCCCGAGTACTTGATCATCACGCCAATGATGACCCTGGCCAATTTCGGTAATGCCCAGCAACAACGCCGTCAGGCCGATAATCATCAACACGGTGCCGAGGTAGTCAATGATCGGCTTGCGTTGCGGCACCGGCAGCCCCACCAGAGTGCGATGAGCCACGTACCAGGCACCCGCGCCCAACGGCAGGTTGATCAGGAACACCCAGCGCCAGGACAGGTACTCGGTCATATAACCGCCCAACACCGGCCCGGCCACGCTCGCCACCGCGTACATGCTGCTGAAATAACCTTGATAACGCCCGCGCTCACGGGGAGGAATGATGTCGCCGATGATCGCCTGGCTCACCGAAATCATCCCACCGGCACCAATGCCCTGGAAAATTCGCGCCAGCACCAGTTGTTCCATGCTTTGCGCCATGCCGCAAAACAGCGACGCCAGCGTGAACAGCCCCATGCCGATCAGCATCATCGGCCGCCGCCCATACAGGTCGCCGAGCTTGCCGTAGATCGGCACCGCCACCGTCATCGCCACCATGTAGCCGGAGATCACCCAGGCCAGCAGGTTGACGTCGTGGAATTGCGCAGAGATGGCCGGCATGGACACGGCGACAATGGTCTGGTCCAGGGCCCCAAGGAAGATCGCCAGCATCAAGGCGACCAGCACACTGCGTACGGCGGGAGCGGGTTGAACGGGCTGATTGAGGTTAGTCACGGCAGAACCTTCGAGCAGGCCCCGCAGGAAAGGAAGGGCCCGCGGGAATGCTCACCATCTTACTTGATAGCTGGCTATTCGATAGCCTCGTAAGGAAGTCCGACGTAATTTTCTGCGATGGTCTTGCGACCGGCTTCGGAGTGGATGAAGTACTCAAGCTCACTCTGGGCAATGCGCTGGCTGAAGCCATCCGCTTCCGGGAATTGGTGCAACATCGACGTCATCCACCAGGAAAACCGCTCGGCCTTCCACACGCGGCGCAGGCAGATCGCCGAATACTTTTCGAGCAAGTCCACTCGCCCCTCGCGATACACCTTGAGCAGGATCCGAAACAGCGTACTCACGTCGCTGGCCGCCAGGTTCAAGCCCTTGGCCCCGGTAGGCGGCACAATGTGCGCCGCATCACCCAGCAGGAACAGGCGCCCATACTGCATCGGCTCGACTACAAAGCTGCGCAGTGGCGCGATGCTTTTCTCGATCGAAGGACCGGTAACCAATTGTTCCGCCAGTTGGCTGGGCAAACGGGTTTTCAGCTCATCCCAGAAACGTTCGTCCGACCACTCATCCAATGGCTCTTCGACCGGCACTTGCAGGTAATACCGACTGCGGGTCGGCGAGCGCATGCTGCACAGGGCAAACCCGCGTGAGTGCTTGGCGTATACCAACTCCTCGTGAACCGGCGGGGTGTCGGAGAGAATGCCCAGCCAGCCGAAGGGATACACTCGCTCGAAGACTTTCAGCGAATCGGCCGGAATCGACTGGCGCGCCACGCCGTGGAAACCATCACAGCCAGCAATGTAGTCACACTCCAGGTGAAAGGCTTCACCCTGATGTTCGAAGGTCAGCCAGGGTCGATCACTTTTGAGGCCGTGAGGCTGCACATCGCGCACTTCATATAAGGTGGTGGCACCAGCGGCCTCGCGCGCGGCCATGAGGTCGCGGGTGACTTCGGTCTGGCCGTAGATCATTACTGACTGCCCGCCGGTCAGCGTCTTGAGGTCGATGTGGGTGAGTTGGCCATTCAACGCCAGCTCAAAACCGTTATGCACCAAACCTTCGGCGTCCATACGTCGACTGACGCCCGCCTCGCGCAACAGATCGACCATGCCTTGCTCCAACACCCCGGCACGGATACGGCCTTGCACGTAATCGGCGCTCTGGCGCTCTAGAATAAGGGTCTGGATACCGGCGTTATGCAGCAGTTGGCCGAGCAGCAGTCCGGAAGGACCGGCGCCAATGATGGCGACTTGGGTTTTCAGCGTTTTCATTATTTTTATCGCCCGCAAGCTTCACCGAACGGATTCTGTGAAAGAGTTGTCATTGATCTTGTTGCTGACATTTTTCACTTGAGTGGCCGGCATAAGAAGGTGAAAACTGAGCCAAAGCCTGCGCTTTTTGCCAATCGGGGCGATTACCGCACCACTATCCTGAGTATCGGATTGAAACCATGACCAAAACCGCGATTCCGGTCTTCAAGCTTTACGGGGAAAGCCAACAGTGGCCGACCCCCGATTTGTTGCACTGCGAAACCATCTCCCGGCGTAGTCGGGAGTATCAGTGGGAAATCCAGCCCCACCGGCACGCGGATCTGTGCCAGTTGCTGTACGTGCACAAAGGCCAGGCGCAACTGGAAATCGAAGGCCAGCGCACCACGCTCAACGAAGCAACCTTGCAGGTGCTGCCACCGTTGTGTGTACACGGGTTTCGTTTTTCCGAAGATGTTGAAGGCTACGTGGTGACCTTATCGGCGCCGCTGGTCAGCCATTTGCAGGCGCAACTGGGCACCACGGTCGAGGGTCTGCAAACCCTCGGCAATTACCCGGCAGGCAAGGACAGTAGCTACCTCAACGCGCAGTTCGCCCGCCTGCAGGACGAATACGCCGATGAACAACCGGCGCGCGACATGATGATGCACGCCCTGGTCAGCGTGCTGCTGGTGTGGATCAGCCGCCAGGCCATCCAGCGTCGCCATCCACGGGCACCGCGGGGGCGCGAATATTTCCGGCGCTTCACCCAATTGGTCGAACAGCATTACCGCGAACACCCAAAGATTGAAGATTTGGCCCACAAGCTGGGTATCTCGGTCTCACACCTGAATGGTACGTGTCGGGAATTAGGTGGGCAGCCGGCGCTGCAGATCATGCATGACCGCCAGTTGCTGGAAGCCAAGCGCTTGCTGACCTACACCAGCATGACCATCAATGAGATGTCCGAGGTGTTGGGGTTTTCCGACCCAACCAACTTCTCACGGCTGTTCCGCCGACGAGTCGGGTTCTCACCCAAAGCGTTTCGCGAGCAGTTGAAGGCTGAGCAGCCGGTTACCTGAGCGCGCTGAAACTGCCGGTGCGCGGAATGCATTGGTCTTGATGGCAACCGATCGCGAAGGCCGCCGGTTGCATACGCGTCTGTTCAACCCGGTAGGCGGCCGTGCCGTACAGCCCGGTCGCCAAGGCGCTCAGGATAAAGATCATCAGGTACTTTCTGATTTTTAGAGTCATGGCACTGACCTCTGGACGGATCTAAACGGTGCTGTTTAAAGCATAGGTCAGACAGAGCGAGTTGCCATTATTGGGCGACATTCAACAGGTTTATGTCGGTTTAAAGACCGATGTCCCACGTAGGCGCCTCTGGAAACCTCAGCACCAGGAAATCCAGGAGGCTGCGCAATGCCGACGGCATGTGCTTGCGCGAGGCGTAGACCGCATAGATGTTCATCTGCCGGGGCTCCGCTTCGGGTAACAACCGCACCAACTCTCCACGCCGAATGTGCTCACCGGCCTGGTAAGTCGGCAGCATCGCCACCCCTGCCCCGGCCAACGTCAGACGTAGCAAGGTGCTGGCCTCGTTGGCGGTGATATTGCCGTGCACCGGCACCGAGACATGCTCACCGTGTTCTTCGAAATGCCACAGGCTTTTGCCGAAGTAGGAGTGGGTCAGGCAGTTGTGTCGGCCAAGGTCTTCCACTTTCTGCGGGGCAGGATGCTCCAGCAGATACGCAGGTGTTGCACACACCACTGAACGACAGACGGTCAGACGCCGAGCGATGAGGTTTGGATCCAGGTCATTACTGGTGCGGATGGCCAGGTCGATACGTTCGTCCACCAGGTTTACCGTGCGGTCGAGCATTTGCAGGTCGACAGTCACCAGCGGGTAGCGCGTGACGTACTCGGCAATCGCTTCGGCCAACTGCGCCTGACCGAACGAAGTACTGACACTCAAGCGCAGCAGGCCACGGGGCGCGTCATCGGGCTCGCTGACGGCGGCTTGCATATCGCCGCACAACTCCAATAGCTGTCGGCAGCGCGGCAAAGTTTCGCCGCCGGCGGCGGTCAGGCTGAGTTTGCGCGTGGTGCGGTGCAGCAGGCGGGCGCCAACCCAGTCCTCCAGCTCGGCCAGATAGCGCGAGACCACTGGGCGTGACAGGTCCAGGTGGTCGGCAGCGGCAGATTGGCTGCCCAAGTCCACCACGGCCACAAACACTCGCATTGCTTGAAGACGATCCATGATCTGCCCGATTTTAGAAACAAACTATGTCCCAGCATCGCATTTTTTGTTGTGTTTGGTGCAACTAAGCTCTGTGCATCCCTTAACAACTGTTGGAGCTGCCCGATGTTATCCACCCTCAAGCGCCTGACCCTGGCAACCGCCGCCCTGGCCTTCGCCGCCCACGCCTCGGCGGCAGACCTGAAACTCGACGTGTACAACCCAGGTGAGGCCGCCATCTTCCCGGTCAGCTCGGTGCTGGTCAGCGGCGCGAAAGACGCCATCCTGGTCGACGCGCAATTCGGCAAAAGCCAGGCCGAGCAGTTGGTGCAGAAAATCCGCGCCAGCGGCAAACACCTGACCACCATCTATATCAGCCATGGTGACCCGGACTACTACTTTGGCCTCGACACGCTGACTGCTGCCTTCCCCGATGCCAAGGTGCTGGCACCGCAACCGGTGGTCGACCATATCAAAGCCACCGTCGCCGGTAAGCTGGCGTTCTGGGGCCCGAAAATGGGCGCCGACAAACCGGCTAAAACCATCGTGCCGCAAGTACTTGAAGGCCACAGCCTGACCCTCGAAGGCCAGCAACTGGACGTGATCGGCCTGGACGGCCCACAGCCGGATCGCAGCTTTGTGTGGATTCCATCGATCAAGGCCGTGGTAGGCGGTGTAGTGGTCGCCGAAAACATCCACCTGTGGATGGCCGACACCCAGAGCGCGCAGTCCCACAAAGATTGGTTGGCTACGCTGCAACGTATCGAACAGCTGAAACCACACACGGTGATTCCAGGTCACTACCTGGGTAACCCGTCGCTCAAATCCGTGGCCTTTACCGCCGATTACATCAAGGCCTTCGATAGTGAGACCGCCAAGGCCAAGGACTCTGCCGCCCTGATCGCGGCCATGAAAAAGCGTTACCCCACCCTGGCCGACGAAAGCTCGCTGGAACTGAGCGCTAAAGTCGCCAAGGGCGAAATGAAGTGGTGATTGGTTTTAAACCCTAACCGTACTGGAGAGCGTCATGAGCAAGATCGCAATCATTGGTGCCACCGGCCGTGCCGGTAGCCAACTGCTGGAAGAAGCCCTGCGTCGTGGGCATACCGTTACCGCCATCGCGCGCAATACCGACAAACTGGCTGTGCGCCCGGGCGTCACCGTCAAACAAGTCGATGCACTCGACGCCAACGCCCTGCAACACGCCATCAGCGGCAGCGATGTGGTGATCAGTGCAGCGCACTTCTCGTCCCTGCCTGCCAGTGCGGTGATCGGCCCGGTAAAAAAGGCCGGTGTGAAACGCTTGCTGGTGGTCGGCGGTGCAGGTTCGCTGTTGCTGCCAGGAGGTAGCCGAGTGATCGACAGCCCGGGCTTCCCTGCTGAATACAAGGCAGAAGCCACGGCTGGTGCGGAGTTTCTCGACACGCTGCGCCAGGAAAAAGAGTTGGATTGGACCTTCCTGTCGCCGTCGGCAGAGTTTGTTGAGACCGAGCGCACGGGTAAATTCCGCCTGGGCCAGGACGATTTGCTGGTGAGCAGCGAAGGCCGCAGTTGGATCAGTTTTGCCGACTTTGCGATTGCGTTGATTGATGAGGTGGAAACACCGAAGCACTCGCGCCAGCGCTTCACCGTCGGTTACTGATGACCTCTGCATAGCAACTGTCGAGCCTTGGCGAGGCTGCGTTCGCGGTGTGCCTGACACGCCGTCAACGCAGCCTCGCCAGGGCTCGACAACTGCTACGTGGGTTTTGCCTGATCGACCAGCCAGCTCATCAGCGCCTCAAGCCCAGCCGACGGCTCTGTCCCCGGCGGATACACCAGGTAATACCCCATCCCCGTCGGCACCCGCAGTTCAAACGGCGTCGCCAAGCGCCCAGCCTTCAGATCCTCGCCAATCAACGCACTGTCGCCAATCGCCACGCCCGAACCTTGGGACGCCACTGTCATCGCCAGATCCAGCGTCTCGAAATGATGCCCTTGGGCCAAATTGCTCAAGCGCGTATTGGCCGCCTTCAACCAAAACGCCCAATCCCGCTCATCCCGCGCGGGGTGCAGCAGCACCTGTCGCTGCAAATCTGCCGGGGTGTGCAAACCGCTGAGCAACGCTGGCGCGCAGACCGGCGTGAGCTGTTCATCAAACAAATGTCGCGCCTCAGTCGATTGCTCGGCGATGGGCGCATAGATCACCGCCGCATCGAATTGCTCGCGACGAAAGTCCACGGTGTAGGCCACGGTAGTGGTGAGTTCCACCGGTACATCCGGGCGTTCCTGTTGCCATTGCATCAGGCGCGGCAGCAGCCAACGCATCACGCAGGTGGAGGCCTTGATTTGCAGGGTCTCGCGCCGGTCGCCGATCTGCTCCACCGCATCAAGGATCAGGCCGAACACTTGTTGTGCGCGCAACGACCATTCGCGGCCTTCCTCGGTCAGGCTCAAGCCCCGTGCCTGGCGCTGGAACAAGGCGTAGCCCAAATGACTTTCCAGCCCGGCAATCTGCCGGCTCACCGCGCCTTGGGTGATGTGCAATTGCTCGGCGGCGCGGGTGAAGTTGCAGCACTGGGCCGTGACCCAGAAGGTGTGCAACGCGGGCAGCGGCGGAAGGCGTTTCATAGGGGCTAAGCCATGACGTGAGGACATGGCTAGTATGACTTTTTATCGATTGTTGGCGCTACCGGCCAGCCGGTCCAATACCGCCTCGAATCAATAACAAGAGCGACATGTATGGCGACCTGCGGCGAAGTATTGGTCAACCTCCTGGAAAGCTACGGCGTGGACCAGGTGTTCGGCATCCCCGGCGTGCACACCGTGGAGTTGTATCGCGGCCTGGCCCGTTCCAGCATCCGTCACGTCACTCCGCGCCACGAACAGGGCGCCGGTTTCATGGCCGACGGTTATGCACGCACCCGCGGTAAACCCGGCGTGTGTTTCATCATCACCGGCCCCGGCATGACCAATATCACCACTGCCATGGGTCAGGCCTATGCCGACTCGATTCCGATGCTGGTGATTTCCAGCGTGCAATCGCGCAGCCAATTGGGCGGCGGGCGCGGTAAGTTGCATGAGTTGCCGAATCAGGGCGCGATGATCGCGGGCGTAGCGGCGTTCTCCCATACCTTGATGTCGGCGGCGGAATTGCCCGGCGTACTGGCACGGGCATTCGCGCTGTTCCAGGCCGGCCGACCGCGCCCGGTGCATATCGAGATTCCACTGGATGTGCTGGTGGAAAACGCCGATGCACTGCTCGGCAGCGAGCCGGTCAGTGTGGCCCGTGCCGGTGCCGCGCCGTCGGCGGTCAAGCAGATGAGCCAGTTACTGGCCGCGGCCAAACGGCCATTGATCCTCGCTGGTGGCGGCGCGATTGATGCCGCCCCTGAGTTGACCCGCCTGGCCGAAACCCTCGGCGCGCCGGTGGCCTTGACCATCAATGCCAAAGGCATGCTGCCCTCCACACACCCGCTGCTGATCGGCTCGACCCAGTCCCTGGTCGCCACGCGCGCCTTGGTCGCCGACGCCGACGTGGTGCTGGCCATCGGCACTGAACTGGCGGAAACCGACTACGACGTGACCTTCGCCGGTGGCTTCGAGATCCCCGGCACGTTGCTGCGTATCGATATCGACCCCGACCAGACCGTACGCAACTACCCGCCGCAAGTGGCGTTGGTGGCCGACGCGCAGATCGCAACCGAAGCCCTGCTGGCCGAGCTGAACAGCAAGCCATTGCCTGATCGCAGCAGCGATTGGGGCGCTGAACGCGTCGCCCGTTTGTGGGCCGAATTGACGCCTGCTTGGGACGCCGCCACCCGTGCGCAAACCCTGTTCCTCAATACCGTCCTGGAAGAACTTCCCGGCGTTGTGCTGGTGGGCGACTCCACCCAACCGGTGTACAGCGGCAACTTGACCCTGAACCTCGATCACCCACGCCGCTGGTTCAATTCCTCGACCGGCTACGGCACCTTGGGCTACGCCTTGCCAGCCGCCATCGGCGCCTGGCTGGGGCGTGGCGATGGGCAACCGGTGGTGTGCCTGATCGGCGACGGCGGGCTGCAATTCACCCTGCCGGAACTGGCCAGCGCGGTGGAAGCGCGCACGCCGGTCATCGTGCTGCTGTGGAACAACCAAGGCTACGAGGAGATCAAGAAATACATGGTCAACCGCGCCATCGAGCCGGTGGGCGTGGACATCTACACCCCGGACTTTATCGGCGTGGCCAAGGCCTTGGGCTGCGCCGCCGAGAGTATCCAGGGCATCGAGCACCTGCGCGCTGCATTGCGTGCCGCCGTCGACCGCCAGGGGCCGACGCTGATTGAAATCGACCAGGGCCTTTGGATGAAGGAGGTAGCGGTATGAGCGCAGTCTTGAACGGTGTGTTTATCGGTGGTGAATGGCGTGCAGGCCATGACGTGTTGGAAGTGATCAACCCTGCGACCGAGGCCACCTTGGCCCACGTCAGCGTCGGTGATGCGAATGCCGTGACACAGGCGGTCGACGCGGCCAGCGCGGCCTTTATCGATTGGTCGAAAACCACCGGCCGGGATCGCGGCGCCCTGTTGCGCAACATTGCCCAAGGCGTGAGCGAACAGCGCGAACAACTGATGCAGTTGCAGTCGAGCAACAATGGCAAGCCGCTGTTTGAGGCGGGTATCGATGTGGACGACGTGATCGCCACGTTCGAGTATTACGCAGGCATCGCCGAAGACATGGACGCCGGGCAAGATCGCCCGGTGGCGCTGCCCAGCGATGATTTCAGCGCGCGCCTGCGCCGCGAACCGTGCGGCGTGGTGGGGCTGATCGTGCCGTGGAATTTCCCGATGGTCACCACCGCGTGGAAGCTTGCCCCGGCCCTCGCAGCGGGTTGTTGCGTGGTGCTCAAGCCGTCGGAAGTCACGCCATTGGCGGAACTGCAACTGGCGCGAATTATTGCCGAGGCAGGGTTTGCGCCCGGGGTATTCAACCTGGTGTGCGGTACGGGTTTAGCCGTTGGAGCGCCGCTGGCAGCGGACCGTCGAGTCGCCAAAATTTCCTTCACCGGCAGTAACGCAGTCGGCGTGCAAGTCATGCAGCGCGCCGCCGAAACCATCAAGGGCGTGAGCCTGGAATTGGGCGGCAAATCCTCACTGCTGGTACTGGCCGACGCCGACCTCGACCTGGCGGTGGAACTGGCCTGTGGCGGTGGTTTTTTCAACGCCGGGCAGATGTGTTCCGCCACCAGTCGCGTGCTGGTGGCTGACAGCCTTGCGGACGAATTCCTGCAACGTTTGCAGGTGCGGGCTGAAGGGATTCGCGTGGCTGACCCGTTTGCCGAAGCGGTGGAAATGGGCGCGTTGATCAACCGTGCGCAGTATCAGCGGGTGCTGGGGCATATCCAGCGCGGCGTTGAGAATGGCGCTCGGTTGGTGTGCGGCGGCGAGCGTCCGGCGGACTTGTCGAAAGGCTATTTCATTCGCCCGACAGTGTTCACCGATGTGCCGTTGGACAGCGCGTTGTGGAACGAAGAAATCTTCGGGCCGGTGCTGTGTGTACGACGGTTCAGCACTGAGGGCGAAGCCATCGCCCTGGCCAACGACAGTGATTTCGGGCTGGTGGCCAGTGTGGTCAGCCGCAGCGCCGAAACCGCCGAGCGTGTGGCCAATGCCTTGCAAGTTGGGCTGGTGTGGATCAACGCGCCGCAGGTGATCTTCCCGCAAACGGCGTGGGGCGGTTACAAGCAGAGCAGCATCGGCCGCGAGCTGGGGCCGTGGGGGTTGGCGGCGTTTCAGGAGATCAAGCATGTGATTCGGTCTAACTAACAACAAAGCCCAATGTGGGAGCTGGCTTGCCGGCTCCCACAGCTGTTAGGTGTCACATTCAAGCCTGCAATTTTTCAATAGCGCCAACGACTTTCTCATTTGCCCCCCTCCCCCGTGCGTGGCCTGATTCGCCCTTGTTCACTCAAGGCTCGCCCATGGAAAACGTTCACGCAAAACCCACCACCGCCATTTGGCTGATGATCAGCGTTGTACTGGTCGCGCTTAATCTGCGCCCATCGATGGCGGCAGTCGGCCCGCTGCTGTCATCGATTCGCGGCGATGTGCCGTTGAGCTTCAGCGGCGCAGCCTTGCTGACCATGCTGCCGGTCATGGCCATGGGCCTGGCGATGTTCTTTGGCATGGGCCTGGCCAAGCGCTTTGGCGAGCACCGCAACATTGTGGTGTCGCTGGTGGTGATTGGTGTGGCGACGCTGTCGCGGTTGTTCCTGGACTCGGCGTTGGAATTGATCGTCAGCGCCATCGCTGCCGGTGTGGGTATCGCGATGATCCAGGCCCTGATGCCGGCGCTGATCAAGTCGCGGTTCAGCGACAACGTTTCGCTGTTCATGGGCCTGTACGTCACCGCCATCATGGGCGGCGCGGCGCTGGCTGCTTCGTTCTCGCCGTTCGTGCAAGTGCACACCGGCAGTTGGCGCATCGGCCTGGCGATCTGGGCGGTGCTCGCGCTGTTGGCCGTGGTGTTCTGGTATGCGCAACGTTCGATACTGCCGCCGCTGCCTCAAGCCGGTTCAGGCCCGCAAGAGTCGTTTTTCGGCAATCGCCGGGCCTGGTTGCTGGCACTCTTTTTCGGCCTTGGTACTGCGTCCTACACCTGTGTGTTGGCGTGGCTGGCGCCGTACTACGTGGAGCAAGGCTGGAGCGAACAGAATGCCGGTTTGCTGCTGGGGTTTCTGACGGCGATGGAAGTGGTGTCCGGCCTGGTCACCCCGGCCATTGCCAACCGCCGCCAGGATAAACGCGGGGTGGTCGCCGTGCTGCTGGTGTTGATCATCCTCGGTTTCTGCGGCTTGATCCTCAGCCCCCAACACTTGAGCCTGCTATGGCCTTGCCTGCTGGGCCTGGGTATCGGCGGCCTGTTTCCGATGAGCCTGATCCTCTCCCTCGACCACTTGGACAACCCGCGCCGCGCCGGTGGCCTGACGGCATTTGTGCAAGGCATCGGTTACTTGATTGCCGGTCTTTCGCCATTGATCGCCGGGATGATCCGCGACCAATTAGGCAGCTTCGAATGGGCCTGGTGGTCGCTGACGGCAGTGATCGCGGTGATGTTGCTGATCGTCACGCGCTTCAATCCAAAGCATTACGCGCAACATATCCGCTGACGTCGTGTTACCAACACTTTTTGTCCCACGCCAAACATAGAAACACCCTACAGAGCTTTCTATTGGCACGACCGTTCCGTTAAGCTTTTGCCCTTGTCGCGCGCTGCCTCAGTGCCAAGGCTTACCGGACGGAACGGATGCTAAACAGTAATTTGCTCAGAAAGCTCGATATGCAGGACTTGATGGTGTTTATCGCCGTCTATGACCAGAGCAGCGTTACCGACGTGTCCGAGACGCTGTTCGTCAGTCAGTCCACCGTGAGCTACAGCTTGAAGAAGCTGCGCACCAGCTTTGAAGATGAGCTGTTTATCAACACCCGGGCGGGCATGCGGCCGACGTACAAGGCCACCACCATGTACGGCCATGTGCAGAAAATTCTGGAAAGCATCAACCTGTGCCACGCCGGTGGCCAGGCCTTTGACCCGATGCAGAAGGCTGTGACCTTTAATGTCTGTGCCCCGGAATACTTCGAACAACTGATTCTGCCGCGCCTGCTGAAGAACTTCGACCGCGCCGACCTGCCGGTGATCGTCAATGTGCAGAAGCTGGAAACCGACATCCCCGCCGACGACCTGCGCGAAGGCCGTCTCGACCTGGTGATTTGCTTCGGCCCGCACTTTCATCGCGCCCACAAAGACTTCAAGACCCAGATGCTGCTGGAGGACGACCTGGTGTGCGTGTTCGACAAACGTTCGGCGCCCCGCGAGCCCGCGTTCAGCCTGCAATCCTTCGTTGAACGACGCCATGTGTTCCCTACGCCTTGGACCTCAGACACCAACATGATCGACGGCTGGCTGGCGCGTCAGGCCCATAAACGCCAGGTGATTGCCCGAGCCAACAGCTACAGCGCGGCCTTGAAGCTGATCAGCGGCACCGACTTCATCGTCACCCTGCCCCGCCGCGTGCAAAAACTGCTGGCGCCGGCAACGGTGTTCGGCCATTGCGAAGCGCCCAATGGGTTGCCGGGGTTCACCCTGGATATGCAGTGGAACGAAACCAGTGGACAGGACAGCGCCAATACCTGGTTCAGGGAACAGGTGGTAAAAGTCTGCGCTGACCAGGGATTACTCTAACCTCCCGACCATGCGTAGCAGCTGTCGAGCCTTGGCGAGGCGGCGTCAGCGGTGCGTCAGCGGTGCGTCAGATACACCGCAAACGCAGCCTCGCCAAGGCTCGACAGCTGCTACGGGAGATACCTTAGCCGATTGCGACTTTGCTGTAGGAATCGCGGTCCATGTCTACCAGCAGAACACTGAGTTGAACCTGTAAATCCGCCGGCCAGTCACCCAGATCCTGCAACGCCGCCAACAGGCTTTCCGACAACTGCTTCTTGACCTGTGGCGACCGTCCGCTGAGCAGCGACAACGTCACCGCGATAAAACCGCGCGGGCTGAGGGATGTGCCTACCTGGAAACTCTCCACTTTCACTGCCCGGCTTTTGATATCGAACTCGGAACCGAACTGCCCGGATGCCATCAGCACATTGTTGAGCCGCAACAGGGTTTTCTCGACGGCCAGGTCCGGCAGGTTAGCGGTGTATTCCAGGTGCAGGTGCGGCATGAAAGCTCCAAATTGTTGTAGGAAAAGAGTCCTACATATACCACGTGGCCGAACTGAATCAGACCGTTTTCAATGTGAAGCGTCGGTCAGGCTATGCAGCGAACGATGTTCCCAAAACGCCACGATCACCAATACCGTTGTGGTCAGGGCACCCAGCACCAGCGCCGAAAACACCTGCTGTAACCCCAGCGGCAACAACACCAGTAACATCAGCAACCCGCCCAGGTGCGAGAGCGGTGGCAATGGCCGATCACTCATCACCCACTTGAACAACGCACTGCCCAACAGAAACAACCAGGGGCCGGCGATGATCGCCACGATGCCCACCTGGCTGGCATGCCCCGGATGCACGAGCACCAACTCGTCCGCCACCGCACTGACAATGATCCCGGCGACGATCAGCACGTGCAGGTAGGTGTAGGCAATCCGCGCCTGACGGCCAGGGTCGACAGAGCTGGCAATACGGTGATGGGCGCGCTCGGCGCCGCTGTCGAAATAGATCCACCACAGGGCGATGCTGCCCACTACCGCCACCAGGAATGCCGCCAGTCCGTCCACGCTCCAGGGCAACTCGGCAAAGGTGGCGCCCGTCACCAGCAATGACTCCCCCAGGGCGATGATTACAAACAGGCCGCAGCGTTCGGCCATGTGGTTACCTTCCACATTCCAGTCCGCAAGCGTCGAACGCCCGAGACCCGGGACCCAGAAATACACCGACGGGGATATCAGCTCAATCAATAGAGCCAGGGCCCAGAAGGCCAGACGCTGCTCGCCTTCGAGCATCGCGCCGGTCAGCCAGAACACTGCGGAACAGAGCATCCACGCCAGGATCCGCTGGAAATTACGGGTCATGTTCAACGACTCGCCGCGCACGGCCCACAACGCGAACAACGTGCGTCCTACCTGCATAAATACGTAGGCGCCAGCAAACAGCAAGCCTCGATCGGTAAACGCCTTGGGGATCGACGAGGACAACAGCAGGCCGGCCACCATCAAGCCGAACAGGCCGATGCGAACCGGTATTTTTTCCGGATCAAGCCAGTTGGTGACCCACGAGGTGAAGATCCATACCCACCACACAGCGACCATCATCAGCGCCACCTGCACCGCGCCGCCGAGGGTCAGGTGGGCAAGCAGTGAATGGGACAATTGGGTCACGGCAAACACGAACACCAGATCGAAAAACAGCTCGACCATGCCAACCTTGCCGCTGTCATGATTGCCACGCCCACGCAGCAAGAAACGAGATGAGGTCATCGGTGGATCTCCCTGAAAAGGCTATCTCAAGATTTTGGCGCCAGTACCGGCAGCATGTCCCGCTCACTCATGAATGCCTCCAGCCGCGAGCGCATCCAGCGCTCCGCCGGGTCTGTATCGACATGACTGAGCCAGACCATAGATAAGTCCAGGGTCGGGGTTTCGAACGGGAACGGTTCGCAGAACAGATGCCCGCTGGCGGCCATGGCCTGGGCGGTGTAGTCGGGCAAGCTGGCGATCATGTCGGTACCTGCGAGCAACGCCGGCAGCGCACTGTATTGCGGCACCGACAGCACCACATGACGCTTGCGACCAATCTCCGCCAGCCATTCATCGGCAAACCCGGACACGTTGGCAGTGTGGGACACCAGCACATGGGGCCGTGCGCAATATTCATCGAGGGTCAGCGGTTTGTCCGACGCATCGGCGCGCAGGATGCACGGGCGTATATGCCGCAATAACTTGCGCTTGGCATTTGCGGGCAGACCGCGGGTTTGGGTGATGCCGACGGTGATCTCACCAGACGCCAGCAGGTCGGGGATACGCCAGTAATCCACATGCTGAACCACAAACACCACCAGCGGCGCTTCCTGGCGCAAGGTGCGCAGCAAGGGCGGCAACAGGCCAAATTCGACATCATCGGACAGGCCGATGCGAAAGGTCATGGTGCTGATGGACGGGTCGAAGTCGTGTGTCAGGCTCAGGGCCGACGACAATGAATCCAACGCCGGCGACAGGTGCTGAATGATTTCCTCGGCCCGCGCGGTAGGCTCCATACGGTGACCGACACGAATGAACAACGGGTCGTTGAACAATGTGCGCAAACGGTTGAGGGCCGAACTGATGGTCGGCTGGCCAAGAAACAGCTTCTCCGCCACCCGCGTCACATTGCGCTCGAGCATCAGTGCTTCGAAGACCACCATCAGGTTGATGTCGGCCTTGCGTAATTCATTACGATTCATCGGCGCCTGCCCCTTTCCCCAAGACAAGCCGCAGTTTAGAAAGCCCGCGGGGCTGCGTCTATGCGCACACTGTTCATCCGGGGCCTTTGGGACTATAAATCAGCTTCCCAGGGTTACAGGAACACTGCCGTGCTGGTCATTCTTGCCTTAAGCGTCCTGCTCAGCGGGATTTTGCTCTGGGCCATCAAATTCATCGCCAACCCCACCGCCAGGACACTGCTGCGCGTTTTTGTCGGTTTATGCCTGGCGGCAGTGGTGGCTTATCTGGTGCTGGCTTCAGGGTTCCCGACCTCGTTACTGGTCTGACCCGCCTCTTGACCCTGGCGCAGCCGCAGCGCTGCCAATGCGGCTATGACCAACACCACCGCAATCACTTTCAAGCCGTTCATCGCGTTGCCGGTGCTCATTTCAATCACGCCCATCACCGACGGCCCGACAAACCCGCCCAACAACCCGCAGGCGTTGACGAAGCCCAGCCCGCCTGCCAGTGCGACGCCCTTGAGGCGTGAGGCCGGGTAGAGGAACACGATTGACTGCACCACAAAAAACATCACCGCTGACAGGCAAAACCCCAACAGGCTGAACACCGGCCCCGACACCGACGCGATGCCCAACCCCAACGCCATGGTCAACAACCCGGTGACCAGCAGTCGACGCGCACGCCCCGGCGTGGTCGCAAATCGTGGCAGCCACACCGCGCCCAACGCCGCCGCAATCCAAGGCAGTGAGGTCAGCAAACCGACGCTCATGGTACTCAGCTCACCGTATTTGCTGATGATGCTCGGCAGGAAAAAGATCACGGTGTAGACGGTGATCTGATGGCAAAAATACACAAAGATCGCCAGCAGGATTTGCGGGGTCAGCCAGTTTTTCAACGAGTGCCCGCCCTCGCCTGCGCCCTCTTCGGTTTCCAGGGCGATGCGTTGTTCGATACCGCGCGCTTCTTCAGCCGTCAGCCACGGCGCTTTGCTCGGGCGGTCCGGCAACTTGCGCCACACCACCCAGGCGAACGCCACAGCCGGCAGCCCTTCGAGCAGGAACATCCATTGCCAGCCGTGCCACCCCATAATCCCGTCCATGCGCATCAGGGCCGCGCCCACCGGGCCGCCGATGATGTTGGCAAAGCACACGCCGAGCAGGAAATAACCGGTGGCCCGCGCCCGTTGCTCACGGTTGAACCAGTAAGTCAGGTACAGCATCACGCCGGGGAACAGGCCGGCTTCGGCAATGCCCAGCAGCAGGCGCAACACGTAGAACGAGGTCTCACCTTGCACAAAGGCCATGGCAGCCGAAATCAGGCCCCAGGTCACCATGATGCGCGCGATCCAGAACCGCGCGCCGACCTTGTGCATGATCAGGTTGCTGGGGATTTCCGACAGCGCGTACGTCAGGAAAAACAACCCGGCGCCCAGCCCGTAAGCGGCGGCGGAAATGCCCAGGTCGACGTCCAGGTGATGCTTGGCCAGGGCAATGTTGGTGCGGTCCAGAAAACTCAGGATGTAGGCGATGATCAGCAAGGGCATCAACTTGGCGAACATCAGTTTGTTCAGCGCCTGCGGTTCGCGGGCCGGGGTGGCGGTATTCATCGACAGTTCCTCTTGGCGCCCCGCCAGCCTGGCTGGGGAGCACATCAATGTTGTTCTAGGGTTGGAGTTGCACAACCAACGCCTGCGGGCGATGGGAGAACAGTTGCAGCAGCGCGCCGCACTCGCGCTGCTAGCCGTTGGCGCTGTCGATCCAATACCGCCGTTGTTGGTCGACGTCCCACACCGGGCCTTTGCCCGAGGTCGTCTTGACGTCCACAAGTACTTCGATACGCATGGTGATCCCCTTATTGTTGTTGTGCGGGATGCAAGCCGCGCCAAGACGCAGCCCCGTTGTTAATGAAAAGGCAGGGTTAGAAATTTACTTGGTCACGCCCCTTGAGCCCGAGAATTTCCCGCGCTTCATCCGGTGTGGCGACCTTCAGGCCAAGGGCTTCGATCACCAAACGAATACGCCGCACCTGGTCAGAATTCGACGCCGCCAGTTTGCCCGGGCCGTCCCACAGCGAATCCTCCAGGCCCACCCGCGCGTTGCTGCCCATGGACAAGCCCATGGTGGCCAACGGAATTTGCCCACGCCCGGCACCGAGGATCGACCACACATAATCGTCGCCAAACAGGCGGTCGGCGGTGCGACGCATGTGCGCCAGGTCTTCCGGGTGCCCACCAATGCCGCCACGCAAGCCGAATACCGACTGGATAAACAGCGGCGGCTTGAGCAGGCCACGCTCCAGGAAGTGCGCCGCCGTGTATAAGTGCCCAATGTCGTAGCACTCGATTTCAAACCGGGTGCGGTTCTCGGCGCAGGAATTGAGGATGTGGGTGATGTCGCGGAAGGTATTGCGGAAGATCCGGTCGTCGCTCTCTTCCAGATAGGGGCGCTCCCAGTCGTGCTTGAACTCGGTAAAGCGGTTGAGCATTTCGTACAGGCCGAAGTTCATCGAGCCCATGTTCAGCGAGGCCAATTCCGGCTTGAACTGCATCACCGGCTGCAGGCGTTCTTCCACGCCCATGGTCGGGGCGCCACCGGTGGTGATGTTGATCACCACGTCGCTGGCGGCCTTGATCTGCGGCAGGAACTCGGCGAACAGCGCCGGGTCTTGGCTTGGGCGGCCGTCAATCGGGTCGCGGGCATGCAGGTGAACAATCGCTGCACCGGCTTCGGCGGCACCGATAGCAGCGTCAGCAATTTCCTGCGCGGTGATCGGCAAATGCGGCGACATTGAAGGCGTATGAATCGCACCGGTGACGGCGCAGGTGATGATGACAGGACGATTTTTGGACATGACGATTCTCCGACTTTTATTCTTATGAAAAAAATCCTGGGTGCAGCGCGATGTGTTCTTCCGTGGCTTACAGGTACTCGACGTTACCGTCGACACTGATCGCTTGGCCGGTCACGTTGCGGGCGGCGGGCGAACAGAGGAACAAGGCCATGGCCGCGACGTCTTCGGCGGTGACCATGCGTTTGAGGGAAATCTTGTTGAGGTATTCCTGGCGCATCTCGGCTTCAGGTACGCCGACCTGTTCGGCACGGGCACGAATCACACCGTCCATACGCGGGCCTTCGACGATGCCGGGCAGCAAGGCATTCACCCGGATATCGCTCTCGCCCAGCTCCGAGGCGAGGGATTTCATCAGGCCGACGATGGCCCATTTGGTCGCGGCGTACGGTGTGCGCCACGCGTAGCCCAGTCGCCCCGCTACCGAGGCGATATGCAGCAAATGGCCGTGGGGCGATTCCTTGAGCATCGGCACCGCATGGTGGGCAAAACGGTATTGCGCCGTCAGATTGATATTGATGGTGGCTTGCCATTCGACGTCGCTGATCGCGTCGATACCACCGGTGGGCCCGGCGATCCCAGCATTGTTGACCAGCACATCGAGGCCGCCGAAATGCTCGCGCTGGACCTTGAACACCGCCTCGATCTGCGCGGCATCGCTGACGTCGGCACGGGTGGCGACAGTGCCCGGGTACTTGTCGCGAAAGGCCGCCAGGGCGGGTTCGCTGACGTCACACACATGCACCTTGGCACCGGCCTCCAAATAGGCCGCCGCCAACACTTCACCGATGCCGGCAGCCCCGCCGGAAATCAACACACGTAACCCAGGATAGGGCTGCAGCCGCTGTAGGACACTCATGCACGTTTACCTCCTGAAGCAGACGACCGCGCACGGTCGTTCTTGACGAGCAGGCGCGCCAGGGAGTCGGCGGCCTGCATGATGTCATCGGTCACCGCCGCGCGGGCGCCGGCACCATCGCGGGCGGCCAGGGCTTCGACAATTCGCGTGTGCGCCTCCATCGAGCGTTGCAGGTGAGCTTTATCGGGGGCGACCAGGGCAAAACACGGCCCCATGTGCAGCCAGAAGTTTTCCACCGCGGCCATGGTCAAGTCGGCCTGGGCGACTGCGTAAATGCGCCGGTGGAAGGCGAAGTTGGTCCACAGGTAGCGGGACACGTCGACTTCATCGGCGGCGTGCTGCATCTGCCGACACAGGTCGGTGATTTCGTCGAGGTCGGCTTTTTGCAAGAGCAAAACGGCCTTTTCCGCCAGCAACCCTTCGAGGGCTACCCGCGCATCACGAATTTCGCGCAGGCGGTCGACTGTCATCAGGCGTACACGCAAACGAGAGGTTTCGGTGACTTCAAAGGCGTTTTCGGCGCTGAGGCGTTGCAGCGCTTCGCGAACCGGCATCGGGCTGGAGCCGAGGGCTTCGGCGAGGCCGCGGATGGTGAGTTTCTGGCCAGGTTGGAAACGGCCACTCATCAGCGCTTCGCGGATCTGGCGATACACCTGGTCTTGCAAGGTATCGCGGGAAACCTGACGCAGGGTGGGCAGGAGGAGCGGACCATCTGTCATGAGTCAAACCTGTGTTGTCGTTCTTATGGCTTCAATATGTGATCACAAATCAAATATGTCAAATAATTTCCCGGAGACACAAGAGAGCCCTTGTCACCAAGTCACTGCCTGCCGATCATGCATGCCTCCAGGAACGGACGCCGCATATCCCATGAAAATCCGCTGCATTGCCCTACCGCTGTTACTCGCTGGATGCGTGCCCCTGACGCCCTACAAGGCACCGGTCGAAGGCCCGCTGGCGCAGATAAAAAGTGAACTGAGCACCCACGACAGCTACAACGAATGGCTGAGCGTCAGGGTATCGACGGACGTTGATTGTCTTGAAGGCAGGCAGGCGACACGGAATAAGGAAACCGCATTGTTCTCGGTGCACAGCACCACTTCACGTCCGGCCGGCTACGTGGATATCGCCGCCAACCAACCGCTGCACCTGGTGATGGGTGGCCTGGCAAGCGCCGATCAACGTTGTACGATTGAGTTCGTCACCGAGTTCGCGGCCGGTAGGCGCTACGTGCTAAAAGGCGGGATTGTTGACACCGCCTCTGCGCACGGCCGCCTGTGTCGGATTGACGTGGTCAATGCCGATACCGGAACCTCGCTCGTTCAATTCGAAACACCGACCCAAGTGACTCCCGCCCCCACGGAAAGCTATGCCAGGAGGCAATTTATGGCTCACCAAGGCTGCTATGTGCCATCACCCAACAAGGATCGCCAACCATGAAATTCGCCTACACCATCATCTACGTTCCCGACGTCGCCGCCTCCCTGGAGTTCTTCGAACAAGCCTTCGGTTTCAGTCGCCGTTTCCTGCATGAATCAGGCACCTATGGCGAGTTGGAAACCGGCGAGACCACCCTCTCGTTTGCCGCGCATGAATTGGGCGAAATGAACTTCAAAGGTGGCCATATTGAGGCGCACACCTCCGGAAAACCCTTGGGAATGGAAGTGGGATTTGTGACAGAGGATGTGCTCGCCGCTCATGCCAAGGCACTTGCACAAGGCGCAACAGAACTCTCGGCGCCGAGCACCAAGCCTTGGGGGCAAGTCGTGTCTTATGTGCGCTGCCCGGATGGAACGCTGGTGGAGTTGTGCACCCCGGTCCATTGATCAGGGCAACACAATTTTCAAGGTTTCAGCGGACGTTCCTGATCCAGCTCGGAAAGCTCTGTGCCATCGTCGGGATGCTTCCAGGTCTGCGGTTTTTCCTCCTCACGTGGTTGCCGGGGTTTCTCATTCTCCGGCTCATCCCGCCGTTTCTGTTCGTTAGCCATTGCCACCTCCCATCCGTAAGAATTGGTCACACCTTTAAGCATAGAACAGGGCCGGGATTTTGGTCGCGCCTGGCGATTGATAACCTTCACGCATCAATACATCCAAATAACTCACTTATCATTTCTAAATGTGTCAGCCACTATCCGCGGTCTTAAGCGAAACAAGCACTTTAAAAAGAACGCTGGAGACACAAAACCATGACTAGCCCTTCTCGGCCCGACTCTGCCCGCTCGAAAGTTGGCGCGGTATTCCGCGTTACTTCGGGTAACTTCCTCGAACAGTTCGATTTCTTTCTGTTCGGCTTCTACGCCACCTATATCGCTGCCGCGTTCTTCCCCGCCGCCAATGAATTTGCGTCATTAATGATGACCTTCGCCGTATTCGGCGCAGGCTTCCTGATGCGTCCGTTGGGCGCAATCATTCTGGGTGCCTACATTGATGACGTCGGTCGCCGTAAAGGGTTGATCGTGACCCTGTCGATCATGGCCAGCGGTACGCTGCTGATCGTGCTGGTGCCGGGTTATCACACCATTGGCCTTTGGGCCCCGGCGCTGGTGCTGCTGGGTCGTCTGTTGCAAGGCTTCTCGGCCGGTGCGGAACTGGGCGGTGTGTCGGTGTACCTGGCTGAAATGGCCACCCCGGGCCGCAAGGGTTTCTACACCAGCTGGCAATCGGGTAGCCAACAGATCTCCATCGTGGTCGCTGCCGCATTGGGCTATGGCCTGAACCAGTGGATGGAACCGGCCGTCGTTGCCGATTGGGGATGGCGCATTCCGTTCGCCATCGGTTGCGTGATCATCCCGTTCATCTTCGTGCTGCGTCGCAATCTGCAGGAAACCGAAGAGTTCGCCAACCGCAAGCATCGCCCGACCATGCGCGAAGTACTGGCTACGCTGGCGAAAAACTGGACCATGGTCATCGGCGGCATGCTGATGGTGGCCATGACCACCACCGCGTTCTACCTGATCACCGTGTACGCGCCGACCTTCGGCAAGACTGTATTGCAACTGAGCACCTCGGATGCCCTGCTGGTGACCTTGCTGGTGGCCGTGTCGAACTTTGTCTGGCTGCCGATCGGCGGCACCCTGAGCGACCGCTTCGGCCGCAAGCCGGTGTTGGTCGTGATGACCGCCCTGACCGTCATCACCGCCTACCCGGCGCTGTCGTTCGTGGTCAACGCCCCGAGCTTCGCCCATATGCTGGAAACCCTGCTGTGGTTCTCCTTCCTGTATGGCATGTACAACGGCGCGATGATCCCGGCCCTGACCGAAATCATGCCGGTGGAAGTGCGCGTGGCAGGCTTCTCCCTGGCCTATAGCCTGGCGACGGCGATCTTCGGTGGCTTCACCCCGGCGATCTCCACCTGGTTTATTCACATTACCGAAGACAAGGCCTCGCCGGCCTATTGGATGATGTTCGCTGCGCTGTGCGCCCTGTGCTCGACCCTGGCCTTGTATCGTCGTGCCGGTAACCGTGGGCAGGTAATGCAGGAGGCTGCGTGATGAAGCCGCTGTTCAAAACCCTGACGGCCCTGGCCCTCGGCGCCCTGGCGCTGACGGCCCAGGCGGAAGAGCTCAAGGTGATGACCTCTGGTGGTTTCACTGCCGCCTATAAACTGCTGGGCCCGCAGTACGCCCAACAAAGCGGTGACACCCTCGACACCATCCTTGGTCCGTCGATGGGCAAGGCGCCGGAAGCGATTCCCAACCGTCTGGCCCGTGGCGAACACGCCGATGTGGTGATCATGGTCGGCTACGCCCTGGATGACTTGATCAAGCAAGGCAAGGTCGACAAGGCGTCCCGTGTGGAACTGGCGGATTCGCGGATCGGCCTGGTAGTGAAGGAAGGCACGGCGAAACCTGCGATCGGTACCGATGCAGAACTTAAGGCCGTGCTGCTCAAGGCCAAGTCCGTGGCGTACTCGGACAGCGCCAGCGGTGTGTATGTCGAGAAAGAGTTGTTCAAGAAACTCGGTATACCGGCCAAGGGCAGCATGATCGAACGCATCCCGGTGGCCTCAGTGGTCGCCAAGGGTGATTACGAGGTGGGCTTGCAGCAGGTGGCGGAATTGTTGCCGGTGCCGGGCGTGACTTACGTCGGCAAGATCCCGGAAGACGTGCAATCGGTGACGCGCTTTGCGGCGGGCATTCCGGTTAACGCCGAACACCCGGCCCAGGCCAAGGCACTGCTGCAGTTCCTGGCCTCGCCCCAGGCACAACCGGTGGTGCAATCCACCGGCCTGGACTCGGTGTCACACTGACCGAAACGGCATCTCCCGCACCAATCGTTCCAACTCCAGCGCCGCTGGCGGCAGTGTCCGCCCGCGGCGTTTTATCAAGCCCACATTGCGCATCACCTGAGGTTCCACCAGCGGCACACTCACCAGGATCGGGTGCGTGCCCGCCGGCATCGCAATCGACGGCACCATCGCCACGCCCAACCCCGCCTCCACCAGCCCGATCATCGTGGTCACGTGGTGGGTCTCGCAGATGCTTTGTTTTTTCACCCGTACGCCACGCAACGCCTGGTCCAGCAGGAAGCGGTTGCCGGAGGTTTTGTCCACGGTGATGTAGTCGTGCTCATAGGCCTCGGCCCAGGTCACGCTGTCGCGCTCCGCCAACGGGTGATCACGGCGACAAGCCAGCACATAACGCTCCTGCAACAGCAGCTCGAACTCCACCTCATCAGCCAGGCTGCCGCTGAAACTCACTCCGAAGTCCGCCTCGCCACTCTCCACCGCATTGCACACCTCACCGGCGCTGGCATCCAGCACCCGCAAGCGAATCTTCGGGTACAGCTTGTGGAATTCGGAGATCACGTGGGGCATGAAGTAGTAAGCGGTCGACGGTACGCAAGCGATGGTGACGTTGCCCATGCGTGTAGACGCGACGTTGCTGATGCCCATCAAAGCGATGTCGAGGTCGTCGAGCATGCGTTCGACTTGGGGCAGGAACGCACGCCCAACCATGGTCAGGCTGACTCGTCGTGTCGTGCGTTCGAACAGTTTGACCTCGAGGGCGGACTCAAGCTTTTCGATACGTCGGCTCAAGGCCGGCTGCGAGATACGGATCGCCTCGGCGGCACCGCGAAAACTGCCCTTGTCTACCACGGCGCGGAAGGCTTGGAGGTCGTTGAGGTCAAAATTGATGATCACGGTGATGGGCCAGTGTGGTCGATTTGGAGGGCATTATCGTATGGGAGGTGATGGGGCGCCATGCATGCCGAGACAGGTTTGCCCTAATAACCTTGCAACAAATATGAAGTCATACATATCAGTGGGTTATTTACCCGCTGGGACCACGCGACCGCAAAAATGCGTCAATACTTCCGGCCTGACTTACTCAACAAGAGATAAAGACACTCATGGAAACCTGCCAGAGCCCACGCCCTTTTTGGTCAGACGACGAGACACCGGATATCGACGTCGAGCAGTTGCTCCTTGCATCACGCCAGTGGTCAAGTAGGATTGAATCCTACTCATCGTCGGCGGACTTCAAAATGCGCTCAACCCTGCAAATGAGCATTACCTTGCCAATCGAAATGGCTGCACTGGTCAAAGCCAAGGTTGCTGCCGGTGAATACGCTACCGAAAGTGAAGTCATTCGCGACGGCCTGAGGGCATTGCTGGCACGCGACCGTGCCATGGAGGACTGGTTGCGAGACGAGGTAATTCCAGCGGCGGCCGCCCTCAAGGCTGACCCTGGCCGAGCACTGTCCGCCGGACAGGTTCGCGAACACATGGCGGCCAAACGCCAACGAAAAGGCACTGAGAAACCGTGAGCCATTCGGTAGCCTTTTCGCCTGAGGCGTTGGCACAACTTGACGCCCTTGAAGACTACATCAGAGACACCGGTTCCCCGCTAGTCGCTGCGCGCTTTATCGACAACCTCGTCAGCTACTGTGAAAGCCTTTCCCTGTTTCCCTTACGTGGCACCCGCCGAGACGACCTGCTACCCACTTTGCGTATCACTCATTATCGGCATACCACCGTCATTGCATTCATGGCGGGCCCCGAGACTGAAACGGTGTCGATCCTGGGGGGGTTTTACGGCGGGCAAAATTACGCGGCGCTGTTACAGAATGGCGAGGAACAACCTCCTCCGGGAGACGCGTGAGAACATCACCAAAATCGACCCATACAGTGATCAATAAACAAGGAAGATAAAAATGAATGGAACCGGATCTCTGTATCGAGCGCTACGATTGGGGTTAAGCCTATTCGGTTTGATAGGTGTAGCAGCTGGGGGGTTCTTCGCCTGGCAAAGCTTCTATCCCGTGAGCGCGGCGGGTGGCTGGAGCGTTCAGACCGTGCACCGCGATGTACCGAAAGCCGCCTCGCTGATGCCTTTGCCGGACGGCTCGCTGATGATCAGCCAGGAGCTCGGGAATGCAAAAGGCAGCATCGTGCGCATCCTCCCCGACGGTACACGCGAAGTCGTGGTGGGCAACCTGTCCAAACCTGACGGCATGTTCGCTACCCACGGCGGCTGGGTGTTCAGCCAGGAAACCGGCGATGCCCCCGTCAGCTTTCTCAAGGATGGCGTCGTTACTGAGCTGTTCCGAGGCGAAAACGTACAAGGCCTGTGGGTCGAGGGCGACGACCTCTACGCCATCGAAGACCGTAAGGAAAATGGCCGGATATTGCACTATCGCTGGAGTGATCAGTCCCTGACCGTAGTACGTGACCAACTCTACGAAGGCGAGTCCATCACACGCTGTACCGATGGGCGAATGCTCTACACGGAAAAGAAAAAAGGCGTGGTGCGTGAGCTGACCGATGACGGCAGCGATCCGGTGGTGCTGGCGGGCCTGAACAAACCGACGTTCTTGATGTGTGATGAGCGTGGGCTATGGATCAATGAAGACTCGACGCATCGGGCACGGTTGCTGTTGATCGATCAACAGGGGCAGCAACAAACAATTTTGTCGTTCTTGAAGGCGCCACAGTCGATTGTGCGCACTGGAGACGGTACTTACTTGCTGGCCGAAGGTGGTCGTAACCGAGTACTGAAACTCGTGAGCAAATCGCTGGCAGTTGCCAGCGATGACGTGAAGTAAACAAAGACTACTGGCAAGTCCCACCCTTGTGGTGAGACCCCGTGCCCCCAACCGGGTGCGTGCCCTTTGGGCACGCGGCCGCAAACATCGGGTTAACGGCCAACATCACCAGCAACCCCACCAATGACAGCTTCCTCATAACATCCTCCGTGATCATCACGACGCGTGATAGCACAAAGACATCACGCATCCACGGGTGCTTATCCTCCCGTTAGATTGCCCACGCCTGCGGACTGCTGAAAAACGCCTGCGCATTACTGTCCAATGTCTCGAGGTGATACCCGCCCTCCTGCACAATCACACACGGCAACCCCAGCCCGCGTATGCACTCCCCCAGCCGCGCAAACCCTTCCCGCGTCACCGCGACTTTGCTCTGCGGGTCCAACTCATAGATATCAAAACCCAAGGACAACACCAGCACATCCGCCGAGAAGCCCTTCACCGCCGCCAGGGCCAGTTCCAGCTTCTCGAAGAACACCGCTTCACTGGCGCCGTGGGCCATCGGCAGGTTTAGGTTAAAGCCCTCACCAGCAGCCACTCCGCGTTCTTCGGTAAAGCCCGCGACGCCAGGGTAGAAGTTGGTGGGGTCGCCGTGGATCGACACATACAGCACGTCATCACGCTCGTAGAAAATCTCCTGGATACCTTGCCCGTGGTGCATGTCGGTATCCAGCACGGCAACGCGCTGGAATCCTTCGCGCAGCGCCTGCGCCGCCACCGCCGCATTGTTGATGTAGCAGAAACCGCCTGCTGCATCGTAGCGGGCGTGATGGCCCGGCGGGCGGCACAACGCGTAGGCGGCGGGCGCACCAGCGAGGATGTCTTTGGCGGCGGCGACGGCACTTTGGGCCGACCAGTAGGCCGAGCGCCAGGTGAGTTCGCCCACCGGGCAACTGCCATCGGCCAGATAGCGCGCGGCTTGAGCGAGGATACCGCGCAGGGCATTGGGTTCGCGCACGAAGATGTTGGACATGACTTCGTCGCCCCAGTCCTCCGGGATTTCCTTCCAGCGTTGGTGTGCTTCCTGAAGGAAGGTCAGGTAAGACGCACCGTGCACAGCCAGCAGTGGATCGAGGCCGCAATCATCCGGTTGTTGAATGTCGAAACCCAAGTTTTGTGCGGCTAACAGCAGGTTACGCGCGCGCTCGGGGACTTCCTGCGGCGTGCGCATCTGCCCGCGGGAGTAGTAGCTGCGTGGGTAATGCAGGAGTTGTTCGGGGTGGAAAAACGTACGCATAGAAACTCTCCTTACTGAACGTGGCCGGCGCGTTTCAACACGGCGTTGAGCAATACATCAGTACCCTGACGCACATCCTCAGGCAGCACGTCTTCGGCCTCGTTATGGCTGAGGCCGCCGACGCAAGGGATGAAGACCATTGCGGTCGGGCAGTACCGCGCCAAGTGGATGGCATCGTGACCAGCGCCACTGACGATGCGTTGCTGGCTGTAGCCCAAGGCATCTACCGACGCTTGCACGCAGGCGACGCAGTCGGCATCGAATGGCGTGGCCGGGCTGACCCAGTGAGGGCTGATGGTGACAGTCAGGCCGCGCTTTTCAGCGATGGCCTGCAAGCGTGCCCGTACGTGTTGCTCCATGGCTTCAATATCGGCGTCACGGTGATGGCGCAGGTCAACGGTGAAGTTCAGCAAACCGGGAATGGTGTTGCGCGAGGACTTGGCAATGCTCAACTCGCCCACCGTCGTCAGGCCTTCAGGCGCAAAATCAGCTGCAAGATTTTCCAGGGCCTGGATCATTTGGGCGGCGCCATACAGTGCGTCCTTACGCAGCGGCATCGGCGTGGTACCGGCATGCGCGGCCATGCCTTCGACACGCACGTCGAGCCAGCGAATTGCCTGACCGCCGGTCACCACGCCGATGCTCTTGGCATTGTCTTCCAGGATCGGGCCTTGCTCGATATGCGCTTCGAAGTACGCGTCCACCGCGCCCCCCAATGGGCGCTCGCCGGTGTAGCCGGTGGTGCGCAACGCCTCGGCTACGCTGATGCCGTCGGCATCGGCTGTGGCCAAGGCCTTGTCCAGGGCCAAGGTGCCGGTGAACACCGCCGAGCCAAGCATGGCGGGGGTGAAACGGGCGCCCTCCTCGTTGGTCCACACTGCAATCTCCAGCGGCTTTCGGGTCTGAATGCCGTGGTCGTTGAGGCTGCGGATGACTTCCAAGCCAGCCAGCACACCATAGACACCATCGAAACGCCCGCCTTCCGGTTGAGTGTCGAGGTGGCTGCCCATCATCACTGGGGCGGCGTCGCTATCGGTACCGGCGCGACGGGCAAACAGATTGCCGATGGCATCCACGCTCAGGGTCAAGTCGGCCGCTTTACACCAATGGCTGAACAGCTCGCGACCCGCCTTGTCTTCGGCACTCAAGGCCAGGCGGCAACTGCCGCCGCGCACGGTGGCACCAACCTCGGCCATGGCCATCAAACTGGCCCACAGGCGTTCACCATTAATCTTCAACATTACGCAATCTCCATCATTTCAAGGCGGTGGGCAGCGGCGTGGCGGCGTGACAACGCCAATACGCACACCAGCGAGACCGCCGCGATCAGGCTGTAAAACACTGCCATCGGCCACCATTGGCCTTGGTATTCATGGGCCAGCCAGGTGCCGATCAAAGGTGTCAGGCCACCGGCCAGCGCGCCACAGACCTGGTAGGCCAGAGAGATCGCGGTGTAGCGCACGCGGGTTTCAAACAGGCCGCTGACAAAACCGGCTATCACGGCATAAAACGAGGCCATGCACACCACTGCCAAGGCGATTCCGAGAATGATTAACGGTGCCTGCCCGCTGCTGACCAGCACGAACATCGGATAAGGCGAGGCCATTGCCAGCACCGTCATGGCGCACAGGAAACGTGTGGCACCGACCTTCTCGGCCACCCAAGCCGCCAGGGGCTGAACGCAGAATTGGATGATGGCGACGAAGAACAGGCACTCAAGAATCAGCGAGCGTGGTAGGCCCAATTGCTGAGTGCTGTAGGCAATCATGAAGGTGTTGGTGAAATACACACCGGCGATGCCCAGGGTGTTGGCGCCGATACACAGCAACAGCGGGCGCCAGGCGGTTCTCAGCACTTCGATCACTGGTGCCTGGTCTTTCTTGATGGCGCGCGCCTTTTCCGCAAGGGCTTTGTCTTCAAGAAATTCAGGCGATTCGTTCACGCCCAGGCGAATGGCCAAGCCGACGATCAACAGCAAGGCACTGGCCAGGAACGGCAGGCGCCAACCCCAGCTCAGCAGGTCTTCTTCCGGCATACGAGTGACCGCGCTGAACGCCAGCAGTGACAGGATCAAACCCGCTGGGCTGCCCAACTGAGCGAAGGATGCAAAGAAATTACGCCGTCCCTTCGGCGCGTGTTCGCCCGCCATCAGTACTGCCCCGCCCCACTCGCCACCGACGGCAATACCCTGCACCACGCGCAATAGAACCAGCAGGACCGGCGCCAAAACGCCGATCTGTGCATAGGTCGGTAACAGGCCGATGCACACGGTGACCACGCCCATCATCACCAGGGTGATCACCAGGGATTTCTTGCGCCCGATCCGGTCGCCGATGTGCCCAAACACAATGCCGCCCAACGGCCGCGCAAAGAAGCCCACGGCAAAGGTGCCGAACGCGGCCATGGTGCTGAATAGCTTATCTTCGGAGGGGAAAAACAGTTGGCCAAATACCAGCGCGGCGGCGGTGGCGTAGATGTAAAAGTCGTACCACTCAATCATGGTGCCGATAAAAGCGGCGGCCGCAGCACGGCGAGGCTGCGGCGAAGCGGAAGGCTTCATGGGGCTGGCTCCTTTGGTTATTTTTTTGGCAGGAGAGGAACAACGAGCTGCGCTCTGATGGCGCTTGTTAAGGGTGATTTATCGTCTCGAGGCTATGATTAGTCAATTTTCTATTTATTATTCCAATTATTAATTCTGCTTATTATTGAGCCGCGCCATGTCTGAAACTCGCCGCGATATTCACCCACTGCTTAACGATCGCCTGGACTGGAATCTGCTGCGCACCTTCCGCGTGATCGGCCAGGAACTGAGCATCAGCCGCGCCGCCGCCCGCCTGCACCTGACTCAACCGGCCATCAGCCAGGCCCTCAAACGCCTGGAAGAACAACTCGACTGCCAACTTATCGCCCGCCGTGGCCCGCGATTCGTGCTGACCGAAGCCGGCGAACAGATCTTCGCCATCGCCGGCGAGATGTACGGCCAGGTGTCGCAGATGAGCAACGCCCTGCAAAAGCCCGGTGATGAGGTGATCGGCAAAGTGCGCTTGCTGATGATCAGCCGCATCAACTCGGACACCTTCGACGACTTCCTTGCCGACTTTCATCGCGAGCATCCCCGAGTCGATCTTGAGGTAGAGGTGATGCGCAGCTCGGACATCGTCGCCGCCCTCCTGGAAAAAACCGCAACCCTGGGCCTGAGCCTCAATCGCCGGCCACAACCCCGCCTGGAACAGCACCTGTTTCTGCGCCAGCGTTATGCGTTTTTTTGTGGCCGGCACCACCCTCTGTTTGGGCGCAGTGGCTTGGCTGAGGGGGATTTGCAGTCGGAAAACTTCGTGAGTTTCACCAGCGACCAGATCGGCGGGATGCTGTCGCCGTTGACGATTTTTCGCGATCAGCAGGGGTTCAGCGGGCGGATCGTGGCGTCCTCCTCCAGCCTGGAAGAGGTGCGGCGCTTGGTGATCGCCGGGTTTGGCTTGGGCTGCCTGCCGATCCATGTGGTGGCTGAGGACGTAAAGAACGGGTTGCTATGGCGCTTGCCGCCGGATGAAGGGATTACCGATGTGGATATTCATCTGCTGTGGAATCGGGAGCAGAAGATGAGTCGAGCAGAAACCGTATTTATCGATAGTCTTTCGGCTCGACTGGCTCGCCAATAATTGGCGTACTTTGCAAGTCACTTGGCACCCTCTTGCTAGTGTAGGAACAACGCCCATCGATCACTCTTCACTCACTGGCTGCTTCAGCCGTCCCACACGAAGAGGTGTTCACATGTCCAAGATCTGGTTTATCACCGGCAGCTCCCGCGGCCTTGGCCGCGCCATCACTGAGGCGGCCTTGCGTGCCGGGGATCATGTGGTTGCCACTGCGCGCAATCCTCGCCAGTTGGATGATCTGGTCGCCGAGTACGGTGATGCGGTCTACCCGCTACAGCTGGACGTCACCGACAACAGCCAGGTCCTGCGGGTTGTCGACGCTGCGGTGACGCATTTTGGCCGACTGGATGTCGTGGTCAACAACGCGGGTTATGGTGATCTGGCTTCCGTAGAGGACGTCACCCTGGAGGATTTTTCGGCGCAAATCGACACCAACTTCTATGGTGTAGTGCACGTCAGCAAGGCCGTGATACCGGTTCTGCGCGCCCAAGGCAGCGGGCATATCTTTCAGGTATCGTCCTTGGGTGGGCGCATCGGCATGGCAGGCCTGGCGGCTTACCAGAGTGCAAAATGGGCAGTCGGTGGCTTTTCGACGGTGCTGGCGCAAGAAGTGACGCCATTGGGAATCCAAGTGACGGTGCTGGAGCCTGGCGGCATGAGGACTGATTGGTCGGGCACTTCCATGACGATTCCGCCGATCAGCGAACCCTACCAGCAAACCGTCGGGGCATTGGTTGAGCTGCTCAACTCCCCGGGCATTCTGCCGACCGGCCCGACACGCGTTGCCGAGATCGTGCTTGAGCTGGCCCTGAGCAAGGATGCGCCCCTTCGCCTGCTGATCGGCAGTGACGCCGTGCAATACGCAGCACGGGCGGCGGCGGATCTGGCTACCTCCGACGAAAAATGGCATGACCTCAGCGTGTCAGCCTCTGATTAATTTGACCGATTGAAAAAAGGTGGTCCATGTCTGACGCGCGCCAACCCCGTTTCAACATCCCGGACGTTTTTTGGCAGGCCCTGAAAACCATCGGGCTGGAACCGTCGACGGTGTTGCGTCAGGCACGGCTACCCGTGACGCTCAACCTTCACGAGCGCCGAGATCGCCGCCAAGTCAGTACCGAGGAATTCTTCCGCCTGTGGGAAGCTGTAGGCGTGCTGAATCCTGATCCAGCTGCCGGTGTCCTGCTGGTCACCCAGCTGGATAGCGTGTCACTACCGCCTTCCAGTTTTGCAGCGTTTATTGCTCGCGACTTCAGGGATGGTTTGCATCGCCTCGCCCGCTTCAAACAACTGTGTACGCCCGAGCGTGTGCGGGTGACTGAGGAACGCAACACCTGCACCGTCACCATCGATTGGCTGCGCACCCAGCAGCACCCACCCGCGTTATTGATCGACGCAACATTTGCCACGTTCGTTGAGCTGGGTCGACGTGGCTCAGGCGTGCGCATCATGCCTCGCCGTGTCGAATTAACCCGCCCGCAGAGCGATAACACCGTATTGGCCGACTTTTTCGGCTGCCCTGTACGCTTCGGCACTGAGCGTAATGCCTTGATATTTGATGCAGCAGATTTAAACCGGCCCTTCCCAGGTCACAATCCCGAGCTACTCGAAATATTGAACCCGTCCCTGATAGCGGCATTGGCCGAAGCGGCTGCGTCGCCCACAATCAGCCATCAGGTGAAAAGCACCCTCAAGCGTATCCTCGCCAGCGGTCGACCCGAGATGGTCGAGGTTGCACAGGAAATGGGCATGAGCGAGCGCACGTTGCAGCGGCGCATTACCGAGGAAGGCAGCAGCTTTCGCCTCCTAATGCTGGAGACGCGTCAGGAGATGGTACGCCATCTGCTGACTGAGTCTTCAATCGAGATAGACGAGATCGCGTGTTTGCTCGGCTACGAAGATACCAATTCGTTTTATCGCGCATTTCGCACTTGGGAAGGCACCACACCGGCGCGCTGGCGGGCAGCGCAGACGGCCTCTACCCACTGAGCTCAGACCGACAATATCCTCTCGACGCTGTTGGCCATGATCTGCAAATCCTCGAAAGGTTTTCAACCTATCAGCATCAGCCTGACTGCCCCTATCTGTTCAAGCCTGTGGCGCGGCGGCGATGGCTTCAGACAGGTCTTCGTACTCCTCGCAGGTGGTGCCGCACAAGGCTTTGATTTTCACCAATTGCTCCTGCGCCAAGTCGACTCGACCTTTGATCACATAAGCCTCGCCCAGGTACTCACGAACTTGGGCGTAGTTGGGATCCAGCGCGACCGACTTCAGGTAATAACTGATGCCTTCATCGGTGCGGCCCAGTTTTCGGGTGGCATAGCCGCGATAGTTGAGGGCTTTGGCAGTGTTCGGATTTTGCAGGGTGTCGAGCAAGGCCAGGGCCTCTTCGTAGCGCCCGTCTTTGGCCAAGCGGTAGGCGTAATCGGTACGGTCGGCGTCTGACGTGGCGTTGCTGGTTTGCAGTACGCACTTGCCGGTCTTGGCGTCCCAGACCTGGCCTTTAGGGCAATTGGGCTTGGCCGGTTCGGATTCGTCACCGGAGGCGCGGGCTTGGCCGGTGAGCAACGCGGCAGCCAGGCAAGCGCCGAAAATGAGGCCGGCGCGGTAACTCACGGCGTGTTCGTGGTGGTGCTTCATGGTTGTGATGCTCCGTAATGATAGGGAGATACAGCAACAGGTATAGGCAACCATGCACCATTTTCGCCAGTAGTTTAAGCGCCAGCTGACTGTCGGACTTTGGGCGATTGCCGCCGACGGTGGGGTTGCTCATAGGCGTTTCCTGGGTGGTCTGTGAGGTGAACACTCGGAAACGAAAAAGCCCCGTGGCCTGTTCGGCTACGGGGATTCTTCTATCTAAGGCTGGTCCACTCAGCTTCAACGCTCTTTGTTGGCTTGGGAAAGAACCGAGGCGGCAAGGGCTTTCGTCTCCTCGCTGTATTTATCGCTGCCCAACACCTTTCCAGCTTTCTCCTCCATCTCTGCACTCGTCTGCTTGTCGGTGCCTTTCTGGGCCAGCGCCGAAGCAGCGAGGCTTTTGGCAACGGCTGAGGACGTTGGATTATTGAGCGTTTGCGCCGCCAACGCTGCGATCTTGCCGGAGGTTTTTTTCGTGTTCTTGCTCATGATGCAATTCCTTTGCAGTTGGACGCGCACGATCTCGTGCGCAACCACAAAGTAATGAGTTGTTGGGGGTATCGCAACGCGCTGCCTGTAGGCAACGGCTGGGAAGTAGGTGCGAAAGGTGCATCTGTCGCATAGTGCGCACCAGAACACCGCGACGCCCCAGGCCAGTTGACCTAGAGCGTCACATCGATTGCACTGATGATTACTATCGAAACGAGCGCCTGCTCGATTTTCAACACTGATTCCTATAATCGCCTCCAAATTCCCTCCCCCTCGCCTGGCTTCAGGCGACGTTCACCCTGGAACCCAACACCATGCCAAGTGCCAGCCAGGTCCCTCGCGGCCTCCCCGAACATAATCAACAGAGTGTCAAACAGCAGTGGCTGGCGATTCTCTCGGTCGCCGTGGGTGCCTTCGCCTTGGTGACCAGCGAATTTCTGCCGGTGGGCGTGCTCAACGACGTCGCCAGCGACCTGGGCATCAGTGCCGGCCACGCCGGTCTGATGGTGACCCTGCCCGGCATCATGGCCGCCCTCGCCGCCCCCTTGCTGTCGATCATCATTGGCGCCATGGACCGTCGCTATCTGCTGATCGGCCTGACACTGATCATGATCATCGCCAACATGGTCGTGGCCTATGCCAGCGACTTCAGCCTGCTGTTGTTCGGCCGCGTGCTACTGGGCATCAGTATCGGCGGCTTCTGGGCGACGGCCATCGCCCTCAGCGGCCGCCTGGCGCCCAAGGGCGTAGGCGTAGCGAAGGCCACCTCGATCATCATGATGGGGGTGACCCTGGCCACCGTGCTGGGCGTGCCCGTCGGCACCTGGCTCAGTGGCCTGATGGGCTGGCGCATGACCTTCCTGGTCACCGCGCTGGTGGGCATACCCGTGCTAATAGCTCAGGTCTTGCTGCTGCCAACGCTTAAACCGGAAAAAGCCATTCTCGTCAGAGACCTGCCGGCCTTGTTTATCAACCCACGCGCTCGGGTCGGGTTAATCGCTGTATTGCTGATCGGCCTGGCGCACTTTGCCGCGTACACCTATGTTGCACCGTTCTTCAAAAACAGCTCCGGCTTCGACGGCCCGACGATTGGCTCACTGCTGCTGATGTTTGGCGTGGCGGGGGTCGCAGGTAACGTTTTCGCCGGTTTCGCCGCCAACCGCAGCGTGCGTTATACCCTGCTGCTGGTCGCGCTGATGATCGGCACCAGCACCGCCCTGTTCCCCTACTTCGCCACCGGCCTGACCGGCGCAACGATGCTGATCGCACTCTGGGGCTTTGCCTTCGGCGCCTTCCCGGCCTGCGCGAGCATTTGGATGTTTGTGGTAGCGCCCAAGGATGTTGAACGCGGCATGCCGCTGTTCGTCGCGTTGTTCCAGGTGATTATTGCGCTGGGCTCGTTCTTCGGCGGGCGGATCGTCGACCAAATGGGCAGTTCGGTCCTGTTGAGCCTGGCCACGGTTCTGGTGGGCTGCGGTTTTGTTACGGTGCTTGTGCTGGGGCGTAAGGTCAGTAATAGCTTGGTGGCGCAACCCGCCTGACCAGACAGTACCTGCTAAAAAGCCTGCTGAGCATTGAGCTCGGCAGGCTTTTTCAGTTTCAGATACAGCTCGTCATTGGCCTGGTTTATCTGCCGAAAAAGTACATTCAAACAGTCTCTAATGGAATGCTTAGGCTTTCATTTACGACGATCCAGGTTGTCGCAGAAATAAAGTAATTAGAAAACCCACAATGACCGAAGCGCAACAGATGGCGGTGGCTCACCCCTGCTTTCATCCACGCCTCAAAAAGTGTCCGCGCATCCCAACTGGAGCAGCTTTTAAGCCCCGGACGATGAAGTGCATCACGGAGTCAAGGCCGTCGATCGCCTGCGTACGTACCCACTAGCGGGGACCTCGGTGACCTGCACAGAGAGATCAACTTTTTGTTGCAGCATCACCGACTCGAAGATCTCGACCATGACATCGAGCAGGGCACTGCTGATCGCGTGTCGTTTCTCATCATCACCCGCCTTTCCGGTCACCGTAGATACGTTCAGGTGGATGAATTGCTGGCGCTCGTCACAACTGCCAACGAAATAGTCCTCATAACGAACGAGCCGAGTCTTGACCAAATCCAGTCGCAATCCGGACACCTCGACAAGTGCTTGATGAAGTCGCTGGCAGGCGTCCTTGAAATCAACGTTGTCACCCACCCCAGCAGTGTACTCAAGATAAACATGTGGCATGTTCAGCTCCCTTAGAGTAATCGAACGCCGACCGGCAAACGCCGGCCGGAGGACGGGCCGATCAACGGGTTGAGATAATGGGGAACTTGGGGTGCTCCATTGGCATGTCGAGCGTTAACCCAAGCGGATCGGTACGATGATTCGAGGCCCCCGTATAGCGCGCCGAAACAGGCAACCACAACGTCGAATAAACCCAGCGTGGCGTATTGGAGCTGTTGGCGGGCGCTGCATGAATGACGTTCATATCATGCACGGTGGCATCACCGGCCTTGAGTGAAGTCGGCGGCGACATCTCGAACTCATCCAGCACCCATGGATGTTCGTCGAGCAGGGTCACGTTGTCGCGTCGATTAAAATAGCGCCCCAGCATACCCGCCCGATGGCTGCGGCTAAGAAACTGCATAGTGCCCATCTCCGGCGTCAGATCGACCAATGCGATCCAGATATTCAACGCGCCTTGCCGATCCAGTGGGTGGTGGGGAAAATCTTGGTGCCAGGGGGTATCACCACCGGCCTCGGCTTCAGGATTCTTGGCGAACACATGGTCGGAATAGAAACGCACTTCCTCACCCACCAGTTGCGAAGCGATGCTCGCGAGTTGGGGCGAATGGCTGAGCGCCTTGATTTGCGGGCAGGTGTTGGAAACCTCATCCCAGCGCGCATACCAACGGTAGGCATTCTCGATCTGCTTGCCTGGATCATTGCGATCTACCGTACGCGCGACCTCGCCCATCCGCGTCTTGGCCTCGTTGAGGAGCATCTGCACCGTTTCAGCATTGATCACACTTTCCAGCTTCATCCAGCCGTTGGCCCGATAATCCAGGATTTGCTGTGCATCCAGCTGGCGCGGCGCGTAGCCGGCATTTGCCTCGGTCTTCATGACTGCTTGCATGTTCAATCTCCATTGTTTCCAGGGTTTATTGAGCACTGCTTCAGGTGGCCGATTGCGCGGCCAAGGGTTGCTTGCGCAGCAACAGGAGCGTCAACGCCCAGCCCACTGCTAACAACAGCGAGGACAAGACGATAACTTGGGCGAACCCGTGACCGAATTGGGCAGCATCGGTCACGTTGATCAACAGGCTGAAAATTGCCACCCCGACCAGCCCGCCAACCTGGCGCGAAGCATTGACGATGGCCGAGGCGACCCCGGATTTATCGCTACTAACGTGGTTGACCGCGGTGGTGGTCAATGTGGGAACGGTCAGAGATATACCGAAGCCGATTACAAACATTTGTACGGCTATATTGCTGTAGGGCGCGCCCCCCACGAACGGTGCCAACGCAATGACGCCCAGCAATGCGATGGCCAGCCCTAACGCCAGCAAACGCCGCTCGCCCAATGTGGGCAACCAGCGGGCAGCCAGTTGATTGCCGAAAAACAGCACTCCAGTCATCGGGATAAAAGCCAAACCGGTGTTGACGACGGTGTAGTGATTGACCTGCTGCAAAAAGATACTGAATACGAAGATCAGCCCGTAGAACACAAAGTTCACGATCACACCCAGTATCGAGGCCAGGCTGAATGCGGCATTGTTGAACACAGAGAGCGGCACCATCGGCCGTGCAGTGCGGGATTCGACCCATAGAAACCCGAGTAGCCCGCCGACAAAGCACGCCACGTGCACTGCGACACGCAGGTCAACGCCGCTGGCGCGGCCTAACTCGATAACCGCATAGGTCAGGTTGGCCAAGGTAAACAACGCCAGCAACTGACCCCACAAGTCGAAACCGCCGTTGTGGTTAGCCGGAATTTTTGGTGCATTGGCCAGACACAGCACAATCCCGATCAGGCCAATGGGCAGGTTGATGAAAAAGATGCTGCGCCAGCCAAAGATACCAATCAGCAACCCGCCAACCACTGGACCGGCTGCCAGTGCGATACCCGCCACACCCGCCCACAGAGCAATTGCCTTGCTGCGCTCGGCAGGCACTTCGAAAGTAATGCGCACCAGCGCCAGAGAAGTCGGCACCAACAGTGCGGCGCCGATACCTTGCAGTGCCCGAAAGCCGATCAGCAAGGGCAAGGTGTCCGCCAGGCCGCAACCGAGGGAAGCCAGAGTGAATACCGCATACCCCCACAGAAAAATCTTCTTGTGGCCGAACCGATCACCCAGCGCACCACCGGTGAGTAGGAACGAGGCAAACAGCAGGGTGTAGGCGTTGACGATCCACTGCAGTTGCAGGATGTCGGTGGCGAACTCGGCCTTGAAGCTTTCGAGCGCGACATTGACCACGCTCACATCGAGCAACACCACCACGAAACCAAGGCAGGTGGCGAGCAGCGTCAGTTTCTTATTGCTGAAAGTATCCATTACAAATTCCTCATGGGATGTTGAACACAACGGGCAGAGCCTCAAGCACCGCCTCGATCTGCGCCTTGAACGCCAGGGCCGTCGCCCGCTCGACTTTCAGCGAACTGAAGGCCAGCGCCGCGTGCCAGGCGCCATTGAACCGACCAAGGTGCAGGACGAAGTCGTAGTTGCCGCCGGAACGGTTGACCAGTGTTGAAAAGCCGAGGACCACCGGCGCGGGCTGAGTCAGGAAACGATCCAACTGCCCTGTGTTGGTAAAGGCCAATGCAGGCCGCGGAGTGTCGTCGGCAAGATTGGCTTCACGTACGCCCAGCCGCGCCTTGTCCTCGGCCACCACCTGCGCATAACGCTCGATACACCCCAGCAGGTCAGGATCCTGTCCATTCAAGGTGGCCCTGCGCACTTCGATCAGACACGCCTTGGTCAGCGGCAAGCAGTGACTGCCCGACTCACGCAGCGAATAGGCCGTGAATAAGTCGAACGCCGACACACCGGCATGCAGGAGATAGCTATAAGCCAAGACCCCACCCCAAATCGTGTTGGTGGTAAACCTCGACGCTGTACGCAACTGATCGATGCGTTGCGCCGCCTGGCCGCTGACCTGCAACCTGACAAAATCGGCGTAACTGGCTTTGCCTGTGTCTACGGGGGACGCGTCCCAATACGCCAAGCGGATATGGAACGCACGCGACGCGCGACTATCGGGACCAGAAGGGTTCTCGCCAAGATAACCAGCCAGACTGTCGACCAGCCTGGCGGTGCTGTAGCCGTCGGAAATCGCGTGGTTGCGCGTCAGCAGAATATGCGTCTGGTTGATTTCAGCATCGGCAACGATCAACGCACGCCAGCCCTCCTGGTCCCCTAACAATCGGTTCAGCTCAAGCTTGAGCAACGCATCGACATGCAACGACGCTGGCGCTATGCAGTCCGCCGACTGCACACGCTCTTCCACCGGTACAAACCCATATTCGCCGGTGCCGACAGGGACGATCTTCTGTCGCAAGAACGAATAGTCGGCAACCAACTGCCCGAATGCCTTGCACGCTCGCAAAGGGCTGACACACCCAGGCACCGTCAGCAACGTGGTCACTTGCGTGTTGCCGTTACAGTCCAGGAAATTCTGGTGGAAGCGCTGTTCGGTTTCGTCCAGCAAGCGGTGCGATTGCATGTCCTGCCTCCCTGGCCTTGCCTAGCGGTCGATGAACTGCATCATTCGCTGCTCATACCGCTCACCGGCGACAGCCCACTGACCGAGCAGCGCCTCGATCGCCTGCGCTTGCTCGTTATTGAGCGTGCAGTCGTCGGCGGCCACGTTTTCTTCCAAGTAGGCGATGCGCTTGGTCCCGGGGATCACTGCCAAGTGCGGGCTGCGCGTCAGCAGCCAAGCCAGTGCCAGTTGCGCGGGGGTCATCGACCACGAAGCTGCCAGCGCGAGGATCGATTCAGTCAGAAAGGTATTCGCGGCAAAGTTCTCCTCTCGAAAACGCGGGTCCTGTTGACGGAAGTCATTGGCGTCATAGTGGGTGGCACTGGCTGCCTTGCCGGTCAGGAACCCACGGCCCAAAGGGCAGAACGCGACGTAGCCGATGCCCAGGCTATGCAGCAGCGGCAGGATCTCTTGCTCGACGTTGCGCTCCCATAACGAGTACTCACCCTGGATCACGGAAATCGGGTGGGTTGCATGGGCACGCCCGATGGTGCGTGTGCCCACCTCGCAAAGACCCAGGTATTTCACTTTGCCCTGCTCGACCAGGCGCCCCATCGCGCCCACTACCTCTTCGATGGGAATTGAGGGATCGAGTCGGTGTTGATACAGCACATCGATATAGTCCGTACCCAAACGCTTGAGTGATGCTTCGACGACTTTCTGCAGATTGGTTTCGGAGCTGTCGACCCCGACGATCTGGCCATCGATGATGCGAAAGCCGAATTTAGTGGCGATCACCACCTCTTCGCGTCGCCCGGCAAAAGCGCGCTGCAAAAGCCGCTCATTGGTATACGGCCCATACGCCTCGGCCGAGTCGAAGAAATTCACGCCTAGCTCCAACGCTCGATGCAGGGTACGCACCGATTCGGCGTCATCCGTTGCGCCATACCACTGGCTCATTCCCATGCAACCCAGCCCGATGCGGCCTACGCGCAGCCCTTGAGTACCCAACGTGATCCTGGAAACCATGGAATCGCCCTCCTTGTGATACTGATCGTTCTACATCTTTTTCAAATTATCGTTCCGCCGTCAATCAATGTTTCAAAATATTTTGTTTTATTTTTTGCTGCTATAAGCCGTTTTGAATCAAACAAAACCTTATAAAAACCTTATAAAACAATAACTTAATGACAAATTTTTAGGACTTTAATCCTTGCCCAACCAAACAAAATGATTGAACGCAATAACTAGAAACACCTTGACACACAAATTTCGAAAAGATAAACACCTTAAAAAGAGACATATCAGTCTCTTTTTACTTCCCCGAGATCGAGGACGAACGCATGGGCAAGATGGACTCTTGGATCGGCCATTGGCAGCGCAGGGTGCCGACCTTCAAAGCGGAATGCGCCCAAGCGCAAGCTAACTATTTGGAAAGCCTCGACAACCCCCTTCGGACGCAGGAACAAGTGCTGGAGGACATCATTCATGTGTGCCATAAGTCTCTGTTCTGGAAGGAAAATGGCTTTCAGGTCAGCCACTGCAAAGGCAGGATCACCCGCACTAACATCCCGGTGATGACCTATGAGGGGTTCAGGGAAATCCTGGTGCGTGAAGGCCAGCAAAAAGGCGGGATACTCAGTTGCAGCCCCGTGGTGCGCTGGCTCAAGACCAGCGGCACAACGGGGCAGTCCAAGCGTATTCCTTACACGTTGCACTGGATCCGCCAATACCGGGTCCCCGCCATCCAGGCGATGTGGGGGTTCTTCGGCCATGATTACCCCGCACTGCACGCCAACCCCTGGGCCACGCTGGACACCCAGACCGTGCGCGATCCGAGTAACGAGTACGTTGAGGGGCTGCCCTATCAAGCGATCAGCAACCGCCACCCCCAAGTCGGCAGTGGCGACTGGAACCCCCCCTGGTATGAAGCCCCCTGGTTCACCCCAACTCTGGATGCCAGCCATGAGCAGAAGATGTATGCCCGGCTCTTATGGACGCTGGGCGAAGATGTAAGGCTGCTGACCGCCATCAACCCCAGCACCCTGCTCTCCTTGCACCATTGCCTGCTGGAAAACCGCGAACGCCTGCTACGCGATCTACATGATGGCGCCTATACAGGCGTCAACTTGCGCGGGGCCGATCCTGCTGCCGCTCGCCGACTCGAAGCAGTGTTAGCTTCTGACGGTGTTTCGCTGACAGATGTATGGCCAGGGCTGGAGCGCTTCAGTTGCTGGACGGCCGCGTCGGCCAAGCTCTACAAACCTCAATTGGACCGCATCATGGGGTCGGCAAAGGTGCTGCCCTTCATGTCGTGCGGTACCGAAGGCGTGGTGACCCTGCCGGTGGACGATGATCAGGACAGCCAGCCGCTGGCAGTGGATCAGGCCTTCTTCGAATTCATCCCCGCGTCAGTAGACATGGATGCACTGGTGCGCGACCGGGTGCAGCCGGAAACCGTTGCAATGGACCAGCTCAAGGACGGCGACGAGTACCACCTGATCATGTGGCAAGGCAATGGCATGGTTCGCATGTATACCGGCGATATCTACCGCGTGCATGGCTACTACCATGGAGTGCCACGCATCAGCTTCAGCCGACGCAACGGTGTCATGCATTCGTTCACCGGCGAAAAGATCACCGAGACCCAACTGCACGAAGCAGTGCAAATGTGCGGCATCCCCAATGCAGGGCTGTATCTGTGCGCTCCGGTCTGGCACGAAACGCCTTACTACGCCGTCGCTATAGAAGCGGGAGGCGCGCCGTGCGGTGAGTCGGAGACCCTCAGCCAATTACTCGATGGGCACCTCCAGACGATCAATATCGAGTACGAGTCCAAACGCACCAGCAAGCGCCTGGGGCAAATCAAGGTCATCACTGTACCTGGCAACGCGATCTCGCTGGCCATCGAGCAGCAGAAAGCCGCCAGGAAAACCCTTCAGATCAAATACAAGCCATTTCAGCCGGACCTGTCCCTGCTGGGCATCCAGCAATTCTGACCTTGAGAGGCACTCATGAATATGCACTTGCTTCAGCACAGCATCGCCCGTGAGGTTCATTATTTGGCTCAGGCCGACCGGCGAATGGCCTTGCATGCCTGGCGCCCACAGCGCCCGCGAGGCGCCATTTTGTATTTTCATGGACTGCAGAGCCACGCCGGTTGGTTGTGGTCGGTGGGCAATGCCTTCGCTAACCTGGGCATCGCTTTTTACGCCTTGGATCGTGAAGGATGCGGCATCAGCAGCGGCCAGAAGCATGGGTTCCCGGACGTTCGCACGCTGCACGACGATGCCGCGGCGGCCATTGATCACATTCGCCGTGAAGTGCCCGACGACGCTCCACTCTGCCTGTTCGGACACTGCCTGGGCGGCTCGGTGCTGGCGGCCATTGCCAGTTGGCCCCAGGGCCAACTGGCCTATGACAATCTGGTCATCTGCTCGGCGTGGCTGGGCAAGATGCACGACCGGCTCAGTGAGCAGGAGCGCGCGAACATAGTGCTGGACGACAGGCAAAGTCTTTGGGATCCAGGGCTCAACGCCGACGATTTCACGGCCAACGCCCATCTGGCGGAATTTATCCGCAACGACGCGCTGGCCAGCACACACCTGCAGCACGGTGAGCGCAAAAAACTGCTGGAGCTGGAAAGGGTCTACCTGGCAGCCGACGCCCTGACCATAGACGCGCCCAGCCTGTTTATCTGTGCCGACAAAGACCCGCTGGTGGATGTAAGCGCTACCGTGGGTCACTTCCAGCGCTTGTGTCGCAACGGCTCGACCCTACTGGTGAATCAGGAAAAGCACTACCTGTTCTTCACGCCTGCGATGGGCCAGGTTGTGCAGTTCACTGCGGACTTCGTCAAAGCCAACGGACGCTACGCCTATGACGCAGCCTGAGGTCTACCTCGTGCGCCAGCCCATGGCCAACCCGTTCGTTCACGGCGCCCACCGACGACAAACGTCAGACAGTGTGGTGCTCAGTTGGACGCGCGACACCTTTACCGGCATCGGTGAATGCGCGCCGCGCCGCTACGTGACCGCCGAAGACTGCGAATCGGTGCTGACAGAGCTGCGCAACATAGACTTCGCCCACCTGGCACACGCACTGGCCAGTGGCGATCCTGTCGACCGTGGTCGTGCACTCTATGAGCATGGCCTGCCGTCGCTGTCCGAGCAGGACGTGGGCAACAATACCCGTTGCCTGGTGGAGATGGCGGTGCTGGATACGCTGGCCCAGCAGGCCGGCCTGCCGTTGTCCGACTACCTGCTGCGCATTACCGAGTCAGCCGCGACGGCGAGCCGCACCCTGCCCGCCCAGGTCAACATCACCCAGGTGCTCGACCTGTCGCAACCGGTGCAGGCGTTTCTCGAACAACGCAAACCGTTGATCTCGCTCAAGCTCAAGCTGGCTGGCGAGCCGCACGCCAATCAGCAACGCCTGGAAGCCATCAGGGCGTTGGCACCGAACCTGGCGCTGTATGTGGACCCGAACATGAGCTGGTCGCCCGATCAACTCCACACCAGCGCCCGGAAGTTTCGCGAACTGGACGTCGCGTTGTTCGAGGAGCCCTTGCCCCGGGGCAGCCTGGAGGATTACCGCCAAGCCCGTCTTGAGCATGGCGTGGCGATCATGCTTGATGAATCGGTCACCTCGCCGGCCAGCCTGGAGCAGGCCTGGCAACACCAGGCGCTGGATGCAGTGAACCTGCGCATCGCCAAATGCGGAGGGTTGCTCACCACCACCAAAATGATCGAGCAATGCCGCCGCTGGGGTCTGCCCGCTTATCTGGGCGTACAGGTTGCCGAAGTCGGCCCACTGATCGCGGCGCACCGTGCGCTGCTGTCAATGTATGACGGTTTCATGGGTGTGGAGGCCGGGCAGCACGACCACTTTTTCGACAGCAACATGCTTGAGCCGATGCCGGCAATTGATCGACTGCACAACGCCATTGACTTGCCAGTCCCGACACATCCAGGCCTTGGCTGCCAGCTGACGTCCCACGTCTCGACCTATCGATGTGCAATCGATGCAGGCCACCTACCCAACAAGCCCCTTCACATGGAGCGTGTGCAATGAAGTATTTTTCCGATTTGCTTGTCGACCTTCTAATCAACCAAGGCATCGAGTACGTCTGCTTCAACCCCGGCGCTTCATTCCGCGGCATTCATGACTCGCTAGTGCACCACCCAGACCCCGCAGTGCCGGCCATCCTGATGTGCTGCCATGAGGAAATTTCCGTGGCCATGGCCCACGGTTATTACAAGGCCAGCGGCAAACACATGGCCGTGCTGGTGCATGCCAATATCGGTTTGCAGCACGCGAGCATGGCCATCTTCAACGCCTGGTGCGACCGGGTGCCATTGCTGGTATTGGGCGGCAACGGCCCCATCGATGCGGCGCTGCGCCGCCCTTGGATCGACTGGATCCATACATCCCAGGGCATCGACAAGTTGCTGTCCGGCTATACCAAATGGACGGATATGCCAATTTCCCAGGCCGCCACCCTGGAGTCCGTGCAACGCGCGCTGAAACTCTGTGCGGCTGAGCCTCACGCCCCTTGTTACATCGCCATCGACAGCGCCGTACAAGAGGAGTCACTGGCCGACGGGCTCTCCCTGCCGAGTGGGCCGGTGCGACCGGAACGCCTGCCAGCGCTGGACGACTCGCAATTGGCCGAGCTGGTGACCCGCCTGATGGCGGCGCAACACCCGGTCATCGCCGTCGACTATGCCGCACTGAACGACGAACAGGCCGAGCAACTGCTGGGCATCGCCACCCTCGCAGGTGCGGCAGTGATTTCACGCAATGGCCGCTACAACGTGCCCAATACCCACTCCCTGGTATTTCAGGACCACGATGCGCACCTTCTGGGCGAATGCGACTTTCTGTTGGCCCTGGAAGTCCAGGACCTTTATGGACTGCTCGCCAACTCCGGACAGCAGCCCCACCCAGATCTCTACATCGCGACCCTGGGCACCCACTCACTGCTGATCAGTAGCTGGGTCGCCGACAGCCAGAAACTGGTGTGCGCTGACTTGGCGCTGCACGCTAACGTCGTGGCCTCCATCAAGCGTATCGCCCAGGCGGTGGAGGCTTCCGCCGAATTGCGCCACCGCCCGGCGCAAGCCCAAGTCGACGCACGCATCGAACGCATCACCGCCTACAAACAAGCACGTCGCCAGGCACTGCTGACGCAGGTCACACAACCTGCCGACGGCTTGACCATCGCCCAGGCGCTGATCGCCATTCATGAAGCCATCGGGCACCAACGCTGGGTGCTGACCAACACCGGCAGCGTGACAATCGACACCTTGGTACGCCAACTCTGGCCTATCGAGCGCAGCGAGGCCTATATCGGCATGAGCGGCGGCGCCGGGCTCGGTTATGGCCTGGGAGCGGCCATCGGCGCGGCTGTTGCCCATAAAGGCACAGGCCGATTGTGCGTCAACCTGCAATCGGATGGCGACCTGCTCTATACCCCGAGCGCTCTTTGGACCCTGTCGGCCTACGACATTCCCTTGCTGGTGCTGGTGATCAATAACCGGCTTTATCTCAATTCCAAGCAGCACGCCGAACGGATTGCCGACCTGCGCCAGCGGCCAAGCGACCTGTCCAACCTGGGTACCAGCTTCCATGACAACGAGGTGGACTTCGTCGCCCTGGCAAAAACCTTTGACCTCTATAGCCCCGGCAGCGCCGATACCCCAGCGGCGATCCAGGAAAAAATCACGGACTGCCTGGCCTACATGGAAACCCATGGCAAGCCCGCCCTGCTTGAAATCAAGACTCTCTAGGAGCTTTCCAATGTCGATCATTTTCGAATGCGAGCGGGACGGCCAGCGCTATGTGACCAGCCCCAGCGTCGCCGGGCAGTACACGCTCTATCCGGTGTCCAGCTTGTACGCACTGCTGCGCGAGACAGCGGCGGGTGAGTACCCCGAGGGCCCCCTGGAATACCTGCGCGAGCATATCCCCACGCCATTGGCCGTAACCGACCTTGCAGGCTTTGAGCTGCTGCCCTGCTTGCAGCCCCCGGACCCGCGTCAAGGCGTGGTATGCGGCTTCGGCCTGACCCATAAGAGCAAAGTCGCGATACCGCCGGAACACGACGAGCGACCGGCATTTTTTATCAAGGGATTTGCCGACACCCTCAAACGCAGTGGTGACGTACTGCGCATGAGTCACGGCGCGCTGTCGGCGTGTGAAGAAGCGGAAGTGGTGGCGCTGTTTCTGGTGACCGAGAACGGCCGGCCAGACTATCTGGGCTATACGCTCGGCAACGACCTTACCGATATTGCCCTCGCCAAATCCAAGCGCAACTACCTGGCCTACGCCAAGTTGCAGCCCAGTGCCATCTCCCACCTACTTTACTGGCAGCCCCTGCCCGACCTGATACAAGGCAGGACGTCCATCTACCGAGCGGGCGACCTTCACTGGGAACAGGGTTTCAACACCGGCCTTTCCTGCCTGTGCTATGACGCCGGCGACCTCTTTGACACCCTGTGGCAACACCCTTCGTTGCGGCTGCCCGGCACACTGATCTACCTCTATTTGGGCGCCGATCGCAACAGTGCCGACGCCGGCATTCACCTCAGCCACGGCGACACTGTGGTGTGCGATTTCGACAGCGGCCCGCGCCTGAGCAACCTGATTGAATGGGAGAACGTCCATGTATAAGCGCATCGTTTTGCTGAAAAGCCCCGACGCCGCAGCCGTATCGCGGCTGCTGCAGGAACTGCACGGCTTTCCCGGTCGCGTGCCCGGCCTGGTCTCGGTGGAGGTGATTGCCGACAGTGGCGACCGTTCGCTGGGCTATGACTTAGGCTTCATCCTGACATTTACCGATGAGTCGGTGCTTCCAGGCTGGCGCGAACACCCGCTGCATGCCGGGTTCCGTCCCAGGTTGCGCGCGCTGTGCCAGATGCTGATTTTCGATTACCCGTTCACCACCCCGCTGCCACAGGAGGAAGATCGCCATGCCTACGCTTGAGCCCACCACCCAGGTCCTGGTTATCGGCGGCTCCGCCGGTATTGGTTTTGCGATTGCCAGGCTGTTTCACCAACAGGGTGCAACAGTCACCCTCGCCGGACGCAGCGCGGCACGCCTCAGCCAGGCGGCGCAGGACATCGGCCCGAACGTCGCCACCGTGCCACTGGACGTCACCCAACCGGCAGAGCTGGAGCGTTTTTTCGCCCACCCCACCCGCTGGAACCACATCGTCGTCACCGCAGCATCACTGACGTTCGGCCCGCTGCGCAGCGTTTCCCTGAAAGATGCGCAGCGCATCTTCGACAGCAAGTTTTGGGCGGCCTACCACATTGCCCGGCTCGCATCGTTCGACGCCCAAGGCTCACTGACCCTGATCTCGGGACGGTTTGCCCAGCGCGCCGGCCCGCAGACGGCCTTGATCAGCGCGGTCAACGCCTGTGTCGAAGGCTTGGCACGCGGACTGGCCAGCGAACTGTCACCGGTGCGGGTCAATGTCCTGTCGCCTGGCTTTGTCGACACCGGCATGCATCCCGAAGCACTGGTACAAAAAATGCGCCAACGCAGCGAATCGCTCCCCGTCAAGCGCATCGCACGGCCTGAAGACATCGCGTCGGCCGCCCTGCTGCTGGCAACCAACTCGATGATCAGCGGAACAGTACTGACCGTAGATGGTGGAGATACCGTCACGTTCACGTAGGGGTTACCACATCAGCGCAAAAAATCGACCCGATACTGAGATAGACTGGTCTATATCAAAATGTTACGGTTTTCGCCCATTACCAATTCTAAAATCTGGAGTTCTGAGTTGTCAGTATCGAAGAAGCAGCATGTCGTCGACACTGCTACCAGCCTGTTTTCCCAGTATGGCTTTCACCCTGTGGGCGTTGACTGGATCATCGAAGCCTCGGGTGTAGCCAGGATGACGATGTACCGTAACTTCAACGGTAAAGAAGACTTGGTAAAAACAGTCCTGAGGCAGCGCTCCGATCATCTGATCGAGCAACTGAAGCAGCGCATGGACGAAATGCCCAGTCTGGATGAAAAGATCATTTCGATCTTCGATTGGCGTGGGCAGTGGTTCTGCTCGAAGAGCTTCGCAGGCTGCCTATTCGGTCGAGCCGTCGCTGAGTTTCCGGAACACTCAGACATCCGTGAGATTGCCCTCGATTACAAGCGCAAGCTGCACGGGCTTGTAGAAGAAGAGATTGCCCGGCACCACACCCAGGAGACCGCCAAGACCCTCGCGACCTACATCATGATGTTGCTCGATGGGGCTACGGTGAGTGCACAGGCTTTTGGCGAAAGTCACTTTGCAGGGGATGCATGTGATGCTGCGTTAATGTTGCTTCGATTTAATATAGGCAAGCAAATCCGTTAAACGCTTTACCTGTGTACTGGACGTCTGAGTCGCGTACACGCCCCTCCATGCTGACCTCCAATCACTAAATCCGCGCAGCTAAGCAGGCTGATCGAGTGGATACGGGTGGCAGGGCAGAGTGTAATTTCTCGCAGCATTCCATCCAAGACTCAGCCTAAAACGGTCCGTAGCGCAGAAAATATGCCTTAGATTTTCCCTAAACTAAAACTCAGAAACGAAAAAGCCCCTGTAATCTCTAACAATTACAGGGGCTTAGTCTTATTCAATAATGGCGGAGAGATAGGGATTCGAACCCTAGGTACCGGTGAAGGTACAACGGATTTCGAATCCGTCCCATTCGGCCACTCTGGCATCTCTCCAACGGCGCGCATCATAACAGTGTGTATCGCGAAAGCAAACCCAAAAAGCGATTTTTTTCCGTGCTATCAGATGCTTGCGTCGATTAAAGCGGTACGCCCAGACGGTTGGCGACTTCTTCGTAGGCTTCGATAACGTCACCGAGGCCCTGGCGGAAGCGGTCTTTGTCCATCTTCTTCTTGGTAGCCTTGTCCCACAGACGGCAGCCGTCCGGGCTGAACTCGTCGCCCAGGACAATGGAGCCGTCGTGGAACACGCCGAATTCCAGCTTGAAGTCCACCAGCAAGAGGCCGGCATCGTCGAACAGCTTGCTCAGCACGTCGTTGACCTTGAGGGACAACTCCTTCATGCGGGCCAGTTGCTCAGCGGTGCCCCAACCGAACGCCACAACGTGGGATTCGTTGATGAACGGGTCACCCTTGGCGTCGTCCTTCAGGAACAGCTCGAAGGTGTAAGGGTTGAGCTTGAGGCCCTCTTCCACGCCCAGACGCTTGACCAGGCTGCCGGCTGCGTAGTTACGCACGACGCATTCGACCGGGATCATGTCCAGTTTCTTGACCAGGCACTCGTTGTCGCCCAGCAGCTTGTCGAATTGAGTCGGAATGCCGGCCGCTTCGAGTTTCTGCATGATGAAGGCGTTGAACTTGTTGTTCACCATGCCTTTGCGATCAAGTTGTTCGATGCGTTTGCCGTCGAACGCCGAGGTGTCGTTGCGAAACAGCAGGATCAGGCGGTTGGCGTCGTCGGTCTTGTACACCGACTTGGCTTTGCCGCGGTAGAGTTCTTCACGTTTTTCCATGATGGGCTCCGCTTGCTAAATGGTGGGCTAGGCGATGTGTCGCCAGTCGAGCCCTGAATCTTGATCGGCCAGTTGCAGCCAGTCCGGGTCGCACCCAAGGGTGTCGACAAAACATTGCCGGGCAAGCGCCGGCAGGTTGTTCTTGCTGCTCAGGTGGGCCAGGACCAGGTGTTGCAGGTCTTGCCAGCCCAACTCATACACCAGGTACGCCGCCTGGTGGTTGTTCAAATGTCCCAGCTCGCCGCCTACCCGTTGCTTGAGAAAGTACGGGTAATGACCACGCGCCAGCAGGTCTCGACAGTGGTTGGACTCGATCATCAATGCATCGAGGTCACGGTAACCGTCCAACACCTTGGAGCAGTAGGAGCCCAGGTCGGTGAGCACACCGAAACGCCGCTCCCCGCCACTGAATACGTACTGCGTGGGTTCCTGGGCGTCGTGCGCTACGGCAATCACATCAATGCTCAAGGCACCGATTTGCAGTTGCTCACCACCGGCCAGGAAACCTGCGGGTTCAATGGGTTTGCGCATCCCGCGCAGAGTGCCGCGACTCAAGTACACCGGCAGATTGTAGCGCCGAGACAGCAAACCCACGCCATGCACGTGATCGGCATGTTCGTGGGTCACCAGAATCGCGCTCAGCTGCGAGGGGTGAACCCCCAATCGCAGCAGGCGCCGCTCGGTTTCCCGCAAGGAGAAACCACAATCCACCAGCACGTACGTGTCGTCATGGGCGACCAGCGTGCCGTTCCCTTGGCTACCGCTGCCGAGAACGGCAAAACGCATCCGATCAGCCCAGGTTGTCCTGAATCACGCCCAACACTTTGCGCGCTGTTTCAGCTGGCGCAACGGTGTTGATGTTCTTCTCGACGGTGACTTGTACGCTTTCGCCAACCTTGCTCAAACGAACCTGATAACGCTCGGCGCGGGTTTCGATCTCTTCCTTGGTCGGCTTGCTGCCGAACAATTTGCCGAAGAAACCTGGCTCGTCGTCTTTCTTCTCGGCCTTTTCAGCCACGTTGATGTAGTACAGACCCAGGCTGCGGTTGATGTCTTCAACGCGCCAAGGGCCTTGCTCCAACGCGCGGCCAACACTGGCCCAGGCGCGGTCGAGGTCTTCACCCAGGTTCAGCACCACGTTGCCGCTGCCGTCTTCGGTGAGGCTGACGCGGTTAGGCGTGTCGTAATCACGTGCGGCGAGCAGGGAAACGGAACCGCCCTTCTCGGAGATACGGCTCATGCTGGCCAGCATTTCGTCGACCAGCGCAGCGTCCACACCGGTGTTGACCGAGCGTGGGGTGAAGTCGACGTTGGCGGTGCTGCCGGCAGGACGCTCGGCGCTGACCACGTAGACTTCACTGGTATTGCGCTGCACGCCTGGCTCGATGCGTACACGCACTCGAGCTTCGCTGTCGGCCGCTACACCACCGGCCTGCAGGCGCTTGGCCATGCTCGCGGACAGTTCACTGCCGTGCTGCCATGCAGTGGTGAACTCACCGGTCTGCGGGCGTTGCTGGTCAAGGCGGAAACCGTTGTCCTGGAAGAACTGCACTGCCACCGGCCAGACTTCAGCAGGTGGGCGTCGAGCCACGATCCAACGGTTGTCGCCGCTCTTCTGCAGGCTGTAGTCGCTGGCATCCGCCACCGCCGAGACCGGCTGCGGACGTGGCACCACGAACTCCCCCTTGGCAGTGTCGTCGGCAACGTTGCGCGGGATCGGTAGCAACGGGTCAAGGCGCTTGGCGACATTGACGTCCGGTGGCAATTGCATCGGTTTGGTTGCTTGTGCTTCCAGGTAATCGCTGCCGCGGTCACGGAAGTAGCCTTCCGGGCCCCAAATCCAACCGCAGCCACTGGTGCTGGAGATAATCAAGGCAAGTGCGGAAAGTCCGGCCAATCGCTTCATGCGTAATGCTTCCTCAATTAAACCAGGACGCCGGACTGGCGCAGGGCCTGTCGCAGCGGTTCGTGACAGGCTTCGCTGAGCCGGGTGAGCGGCAGACGAATACCGTCCGGCATCAGGCCCATTTCAAACAGCGCCCATTTCACGGGAATAGGGTTGGATTCGATAAACAGTGTCTTGTTGAGCGGCATCAGCTTTTCGTGGATCGCTCGCGCGGTCACGGCGTCACCGGCGATGGCGGCTGCGCACATCTCGCTCATGGCACGCGGTGCGACGTTGGCGGTCACGGAGATGTTGCCTTTACCACCCAGCAGGATCAATTCGACAGCCGTGGCGTCGTCACCGGAATACACCAGGAAATCGCTGCTCACGCCGGCCAGGATGTCCTTGGCGCGCTGCAGGTCGCCGGTGGCTTCCTTGATACCGATGATGTTCGGCACGGTGGACAGGCGGATCACCGTCGCGGCTTGCATGTCGCAAGCAGTGCGGCCGGGTACGTTGTAGAGGATCTGCGGGATATCAACGGCTTCGGCGATGGTGCGGAAATGCTGGTACAGGCCTTCCTGGGTCGGCTTGTTGTAGTACGGGGTCACCAACAGGCAGGCATCGGCGCCGGCTTTCTTGGCGTTTTTGGTCAGCTCGATCGCTTCGCGCGTCGAGTTGGCGCCCGTACCGGCGATCACGGCAATACGGCCCGCAACGCGCTTGACCACGAACTCGATCACCTGGATGTGTTCTTCCACATCAAGGGTGGCCGACTCACCTGTGGTGCCGACCGCCACAATGGCGTTGGTGCCCTCTTGCAGGTGGAAGTCCACCAGTTTGCCCAGGCTATCCCAGTCGAGATGACCTTGTGCATCCATGGGTGTGACCAGTGCCACCATACTGCCCGCAATCATGCAACCGCTCCTGCCGGAAAAAGAGAGCCGTAATGGTACTGGCGCCAAGATGCTTGTACAAGCGAAGTACCGCGTGAGGATGCGTTCTGGCCCAACTAAACGACAGGCAATGCCATCATTGGGCCAAAGCATGGCTTGAGGCAGGATGAAATCAGGCTGATCACGCAATGAAAACGCCACCTCCTAGCCCTTGGCGACGCTTTTCGCTACCCTTCATCCTTTGATCGATACAGCCACACGGTATCGACCGCTCATCGCTTTAGGAAGGCTGCATGTCCACCCCCACAGTTCGCGAACAATTCCTTGTTATCAGTGCCCTCGGCGCCAACCCCATGGAGCTGACCAACGTCCTGTGCCGCGCCAGCCATGAGAACCGCTGCGCCGTCGTAACCTCCCGCCTGACCCGCCATGGCGAGTGCAGTGCGCTGGTCTTGCAGATCTCCGGCAGCTGGGATGCCTTGGCGCGCCTGGAGACCGGCTTGCCGGGTTTGGCAAAGAAGCATGCCTTCACTGTCAACGTGGTACGCAGCGCCGCCTTGGAGAATCGTCCACAGGCGCTACCTTATGTAGCCTATGTCAGCTCGGCCTACCGCTCGGACATCGTCAACGAACTCTGCCAGTTCTTTATCGACCATAACGTCGAGTTGGAAAACCTGACCTGTGACACCTACCAGGCACCACAAACCGGCGGCACCATGCTAAATGCCACGTTCACCGTGACTTTGCCGGCCGGCGTGCAGATCAGTTGGCTGCGTGACCAGTTCCTGGATTTCGCCGATGCCCTGAATCTCGACGCATTGATCGAGCCATGGCGCCCACAGAACCCAATGTAAGGAAGTTTTCATGGCTGTAGTCATCGACAAACCGGTAGCCGACTTCGAAGCCCAGGCCACCAGCGGGCAGACCTTCAGCCTCGCTGCCCTCAAGGGCAAGCAAGTGGTGATCTACTTCTACCCGAAGGACAGCACGCCGGGTTGCACCACTGAAGGCCAGGGTTTTCGTGACCAGTACGCCGCATTCAAGGCTGCCAACACCGAGGTGTTCGGCGTGTCGCGCGACAGCGTGAAATCCCACGAAAACTTCAAGGGCAAGCAGGAATTCCCTTTCGAACTGATCAGCGACAAAGACGAAGCGGTTTGCCAGCTATTTGATGTGATCAAGCTGAAGAAGCTGTACGGCAAGGAATACCTGGGCGTTGATCGCAGCACCTTCCTGATCGACAAGGATGGTGTGCTACGCCAGGAATGGCGTGGCGTGAAAGTACCAGGGCATGTGGACGCCGTTCTGGCGGCAGCTCAGGCCTTGCACAAAGCCTGAATGTTTGGGGCGAACGCAGAGCGTTCGCCCCAGTCGTTACAACAAAGGCGCAACAACCGGCTCTTGTCGTGGCCACGCATCCAACACGGCCTTGAACAGCGTCGCCAAGGGGATCGCAAAGAACACCCCCCAGAATCCCCACAGCCCACCAAACAACAACACCGCGCAAATGATCGCCACCGGGTGCAGGTTGACCGCCCCCGAGAACAGCAGCGGCACCAGTACGTTGCCATCCAGGGTCTGGATGATGCCGTACACAGCCATCAGGTAGATGAACTGGTCGCTCCAGCCCCACTGGAACAACGCGATCAACATCACCGGCACGGTCACCACCACCGCGCCGACATACGGCACCACCACCGACACACCTACCAGCAAAGCCAGCAGCGCCGCGTAGTTCAGCCCGAGTGCAACAAACGCGATGTAGGTGACGCCCCCGCAGATAACGATTTCAATGCCCTTGCCGCGGATGTAGTTAGCGATCTGGCGATTCATCTCCTCGGCCACCCGAGTAATCAGCGCCCGTTCACGCGGCAGGTAACCGCGCACCCAGCGGCCAATCATTTCGCGGTCCTTGAGGAAGAAAAACACCAGAATCGGCACCAGTACCAGGTAGATCATGATGTTGACCAGCAGCGGCAGGCTGGACAGGGAAAAAGTCAGCGCCCATTGCCCGAATTTTCCAATCTCGCCGCGCGCCACTTCGATTGCCTGAAGCACCTGCTCATCCGACACCAGGTGCGGATAGCGCTCCGGCAGCAGTAGCAACAGCGATTGCCACTTGGCGAGCATACCCGGCAACTCATTGAACAGGGTGATCAACTGATGCCACAGCAATGGCAGCACCACCACGATGAACACCACCAACAGCCCCATGAACAAGGCAAACACCAGCCCCACCGCCACTCCGCCCGGCAAGCGCAACCGCTCCAGGGTGGTGACCAGGCCCTGCATCAGGTAAGCAAGCACCATCCCCGCCAGTACCGGCGCCAGCATGCCGCCCAAGGTGAGCACGGCGGTAAAGGCCAGGAACAGCAGAACCGCCAGCACCACGGCTTCTTCGTCGGAGAAATAGCGCTGAATCCAGTCTCGTAACACTTTGAACATCAATCAACCTCGGGCGGTAGGGGCAAACGGTTCAAGCCTTGCGCAACCAGTAACGGTAAACACCGGCAGCGTCTTCTTCGTGTAGCAGAGTGTGCCCGGCCAACTTGGCAAACGTGCGGAAGTCACGTTGAGAGCCTGCATCCGTGGCGATTACCTTGAGCACTGCACCACTGGCCAATCGATTGAGTTCCAGCTTGGCCTTGAGTAAAGGCAACGGGCAATTGAGGCCACTGGCATCGAGTTCGGCATCAAAGGCTACAGCGTCGCTCATGGTTTTCTCCGGACAAGCGTTTGGGGTGCTTAGAATATCTGGTCCGGAGCTCAGTGTCCGGCTACAGTAAGCTCTTTGTCGAAAGGCTTTGTGCATGACTTTTTTGCGCCCTACCCTGCTGACGCTGGCTTGCCTGCTGGCCTCTCCAGGCTTTGCTGACGACCTGCCGTCACTTGGCGACGCCAGTTCTGCCATTGTCTCGCCACAACAGGAATATCAGTTGGGTCGTGCCTGGCTCGCTTACTTGCGAGGCCAGGTCTCGCAGCTCAATGACCCACAACTCAAGGATTACGTCGAAACCAGCGTGTACAAGCTGGTAGAGACCAGCCAGGTCAATGATCGACGTCTGGAGTTTATCCTGATCAATAGCCCGCAACTCAACGCCTTTGCCGCACCGGGTGGGATCGTTGGGGTCAACGGTGGTTTATTTCTCAACGCCCAGACCGAAGGCGAGTATGCCTCGGTATTGGCCCACGAATTGGCTCACTTATCTCAGCGCCACTTTGCTCGGGGCGTGGAAGCACAGTCGCGCATGCAGATCCCGATGATGGCCGCTCTGCTCGGCGGCATTATCGCAGCAGCAGCGGGCGCGGGTGATGCCGGTATTGCCGCAATCGCCGGCAGTCAGGCAGCAGCAATCCAGGAGCAACGTCGGTTCTCGCGCCAAAACGAACAGGAGGCTGACCGTATCGGCATCCTCAATTTGGAGAAGGCCGGTTACGACCCGCGCTCCATGCCAACCATGTTCGAACGACTGATGCGCCAATACCGCTTTGACGCCAAGCCACCGGAATTCCTGCTGACTCACCCCGTTACCGAGTCGCGGATCGCCGACACTCGCAACCGTGCGGAACAATCCAAACCCGGCGGAAAGGAAGACAGTCTGCGCTATCAATTGATTCGCGCGCGGGTGCAGTTGCAATACGAAGACACGCCCGGCCTCGCCGCCAAGCGCTTCCAGGCGCAATTGGACGAGAACCCGAAAAATGATGTGGCACGTTATGGCCTGGCCATCGCCCAGATCAAAGGCACCCAGTACAAAGAGGCACGGGAAAGCTTGCAACCGTTGCTGGCCAAGGCACCCAATGACATCACCTACAACCTGGCGCAGATCGAGTTGGACATAGCCAACAACCGCTTACCAGATGCCCAGCAACGCACTGATCGGATGCTCACCCAATACCCCGGCAACTATCCGTTGAACCAGGTACGGGTAGACTTGCTCCTCAAGCAGAATCGTACCGCTGATGCAGAAAAGGCCTTGGACGGCTTACTGAAGTCTCGTCCCGACGATCCGGATGTGTGGTATCAGGTCGCCGAGACGCGCGGTCTGTCTGGCAACATCATCGGCTTGCATCAAGCCCGCGCCGAGTACTTTGCACTGGTGGGCGATTTCCAGCAGGCTATTCAGCAACTGGACTTTGCCAAGCGCCGGGCCGGCAACAACTTCCCATTGTCCTCTCGTATCGACGCGCGCCAGCGTGAGTTGATCGAGCAGGAACGCCTGGTAAAAGGGATGATGAGCTAAACCCATCACCCACAAAAAAGCCCCGCCTTCGTTAACCGAAGACGGGGCTTTTCATTTGGCTAGCGAGTTATTCAGCCAGCTTGAAGGTGATGAAGCTGGCGCGCCCTTGACGCAGAACACGCATCGACACCGAGCGATTCTTCGGCAACGCCTTGGCGATGTCGGTGAATTCCTTGGTGGAGTTGATCGCCTGGTTGTTCAAGTGAGTGATTACGTCACCCGGCTGCAGGCCGATCAGGGAGGCAGGGCCATCCTGCACTTCCTTGATCACAACACCGCTCTTGAGGTCGAAGCTCTTTTTCTGCTCATCGGTCAGCTCAACGACGGCAATTCCCAACCGGTTGCTGCTGCGTTCAGCACCCGGTTTGGCATTACCCAGGGCATCCAAGGTCGAGCCCTCTTCCGGAATTGCACCTACGGTCAGTTCAACGGTCTGGCGTTTGCCTTCACGAATCACTTCCAGCTTGGCTTTGCTACCAGCCTTGAGTGCGCCCACCAGATGTGGCAAATCAGCCGACATGACGATCGGTTGGCCGTTCATGCTCAGGATCACATCACCCACTTGCAGGCCGCCCTTGGCAGCCGGGCCGTCGTCCTGAATCTGTGCGACCAAGGCACCGGCCGGCTTATCGAGGCCAAAGGATTCAGCCAAGTCTTTATTCACTTCCTGGATGACTACACCCAACCAGCCACGACTAACTTTGCCACCGTTCTTCAACTGGTTGGAAACATCCATGGCCACGTCGATCGGGATCGCGAAGGACACGCCCATGAAACCACCGGAACGGGTATAGATCTGCGAGTTGATACCGACCACTTCTCCCGCCAAGTTGAACAGCGGACCACCGGAGTTACCTGGATTGATCGGCACGTCAGTCTGGATGAACGGCACATAGTTTTCATTTGGCAGGCTGCGTCCGATAGCACTGACAATGCCTTGGGTGACGGTATGGTCAAAGCCGAACGGCGAACCGATCGCTACCACCCACTGACCGGCTTTCAGGTCCTGGGATTTACCCAGCTTCAGCACAGGCAGGTCTTTGCCATCAATTTTCAGCAACGCCACGTCGGAGCGAGGGTCCGTACCGATCAACTTGGCTTTCAGTTCACTGCGATCAGCCAAGCGCACGAGGATCTCGTCAGCGTCGGCAATCACATGGTTGTTGGTAAGGATGTAGCCATCGGGGGAAATGATGAAACCCGAGCCCAAGGACTGCGCTTCACGCTGGCCACTGCCACCACCGCGGGGGGAGCGCTGTTGCGGCATGCCACGCTCGAAGAACTCGCGCAGCATTGGCGGCAAACCTTCAAGGTCCGGCATCTGCTGGTTCGAGACTTTGCGATCCGGCAGTTTCTGCGTGGTACTGATGTTCACCACGGCAGGCGAAGCCTGCTCTACCAGTTGGGTGAAATCAGGCAGCTCGGCCGCTTGCGCGGACACGGCCTGACCCAGCACCAGCACCGTGGCGACTATGGATAGGTAAGACTTCAAGCGTGGTATCGACATACAGCTCCCGTTACGACGAGCAGGGTTGAGCGACAGGGTTCAAGAAACGCCGAAAACTGCGACCGACATCTTTGTTCCGCGAACAAAACAAGGCCAGAGCCGACAAGCTCTGACCTATAAAAAACATGGGGATTTTTTGCAAGTGAAAATACTGATCCAGACATTTCATGCTCTCAGCAACCAACCAAGCATAGGCTCACATTGAAAGGTCAGGATGAACATAGGATTAACAACTCACGGCTTGGAGGCTGTCTTTTCACCACGAACCGACAGAGCGATACGCTCGGCAGTACCAATGGGGATTTCACCGACAACGGTCACCATCACCTCGCCATCTGCTGTGTTCAGACGACGAGACACGGCAACCGTCGGGCCCAGCTGAGTACGGGTCTCGCTCACACTCGCACCGTCGGTCGACTCAAGAAATACCGAAAAACGTGCAAGCCCATCGTCATACATCAGGCTGTCGACGGTGGATTTGGTCTGGATGTCTTTGCGCGCGGTACTGTTGGTTAGCTGGAAACCAGGAGGCAGCCAATCCAAATGCCACGCCTGAGTGGCTGGCACTTCCGGCGCTTTGCTGTTGGCAAGCGCTATAGGTGTGCACTCGCCACTGGGCTGCAAATCGTGATCAGAGGGCACTGCCGACGTATCCAGTCGAGTGAACTGGAAACGCTCTAACAACTGCCCCAAGTCGTTGAGCAACAAAGACTTGAGCGGCAGAGCGGTTTCACGATCCAGATGTAACTCGAAGCCATAGCGGTATTGGTCACGCGGAGTGATCGACACAATCACCGCATTACGACCGGCCACACGCGATTTGCCGATTACGGCCAGTTCGTAGAATTGGGTGAGTTTTTGCGGATCAAGTGCGCGCGAAGGTGCATCACGCGAGTTGCCAAGGCCTGCAACCAAAGTGCCACTGACACATTCAGTTCGACCGTCTACCCGCAGCACTTCCTGAGCCGAACCATCAAGCTGCAATAGCCGCTCACGAACGTGACCGTCTTGGACACGATGCCAGATGTCATGGGTAGAAAAACTGCCATTACGTTCGTAGATGAACGTACCTTCGAAGCTTTGCTGCTGCTCTGCACGCCCAAGTCGAGTCAACCAGTCTTGGGCTTCCTCGGCGTGGGCGGATAGTGCAAACCAACCACTGAGCAAAAGCGTAAGGAGCTGTATGGCGCGCATAGGGCTCCTTATAGATTTAGCGGTTTTCCAGGCTTGCAGCACGTGCGTATGGCAGAGCGCTTTCAGTCCCTTTCAAGGCTGATTCCTGTGCGTGCTGGCGCAGGTAGCCTGGAAGACGCTGATCCTGCCAGCCGGACTGCCCTTGAAGTACGCCATTAGCCATAGGGCCAGTGGTGTCGGAGCTTTCCTTGTAGCCGGCCAGTACAGCTGGGCCCTTGACTTGCGGACCGGCCATAACCGGTTGCTGAGTCTGTTGAGCCAGTTCGGCACCAGCGATTTCGTCCTGGTTGTATAGGCGAACACCTGCCAGCACAGCAATAGTCACCGAGGCAGCGACTGCCAGGCGACCCACGCTACGCCAGGGACCACGAGCAGCTTTTGCTGGAACGGCTTCATCGGCCAGCGCAGCAGAAACGGCCGCAGCAATATCCAGACGAGGGATTAGAAGATCCTTGTGCATCACCGCCCGAGCGACTTGGTAACGAGACCAGGTATCACGGGTTTCGGCATCATCGAATGCATTGAGCACTCGGCGAAGTTCCAGTTCATCCGCTTCGTTATCCATCACTGCGGACAGCGATTCCTGCAGGGCATCACGACTCATGGCGGTTCCTCTCTTGGCTGTCGCCGCTGTCTTTAGTTTTCCTGCAACAACGGTTGCAAGGCTTTATCGATGGCTTCCCGGGCCCGGAAAATCCGTGACCTTACAGTCCCCACCGGACACTGCATGACGCTCGCAATGTCTTCGTAACTGAGACCATCGAATTCACGTAAAGTTAACGCTGTACGCAAATCTTCCGGCAGTTGCTGAATTGTGCGATGAACGGTGCCTTCGATCTCGTCGCGCAGCAATGCTCGCTCCGGCGACTCGAGATCCTTGAGGCCGTGATCACCATCGTAAAATTCTGCATCTTCTGAACTTACATCACTATCCGGTGGGCGGCGTCCGCGAGACACCAGATAGTTCTTCGCCGTGTTGATGGCGATGCGATATAGCCACGTGTAAAACGCACTATCACCGCGAAAATTGCCTAGCGCACGGTACGCCTTGATAAAGGCTTCCTGTGCAACGTCCTGCGCTTCATGGGTGTCGTGCACAAACCGCACGATCAACCCGAGAATTTTGTGCTGGTATTTCAGCACGAGCAGATCAAATGCCCGCTTGTCGCCGCGTTGAACGCGCTCGACCAGCTGCTGATCCTCTTCCTGGGTTAGCATGAACACTCCTCGTTGTACTTGAAGGAGGCTTGCATAACTAAACGATCAGGCTTGCAAACATAGACTCGGACTTTTCGCAAAAGTTCTCCCCCTCCAAGCAAGTTTCCGGCACGCACTGATTTGGCACACACGAAAAGCGCAGCACGAGCAATGCCGGCTGCGCGAATAATCTTGTCGCCGGTTTTCTGACGCGCCTGATGCCCGACGGGTCAATAAACTCAACGTTTTCCCAGCTTTCGGGCAACCTGCTATTGAGTCAGGGCTCATGCAAAAAGTTCCCGCTTCAATAACCGGCTGATTTCACCCGCGCCGTGCACCGTAATCTCACATTGCCACGAATGCCCGGCTATTGTGCCGCTCCCCCCCTCTATATACTAGTGGCCTGTGTGACCCTTTGATTCGCCGATCCAGGCGTCCTGTTTGCAGCCCCCTTTGGATCGCTTTTTGCGGAATCCTTCAAATGAGCCAACAGTTTCAACACGATGTCCTGGTGATCGGTAGTGGCGCGGCCGGCTTGAGCCTGGCACTGACCCTCCCAAGCCACCTGCGCATTGCAGTACTGAGCAAGGGCGACTTGGCCAATGGCTCGACATTCTGGGCCCAGGGCGGTGTCGCCGCAGTGCTGGACGACACCGACACGGTGCAATCCCACGTCGAAGATACCCTCAACGCTGGCGGCGGCCTGTGCAACGAAGACGCTGTACGCTTCACCGTCGAGCACAGCCGCGAGGCCATTCAATGGCTGATCGACCAGGGCGTGCCGTTTACCCGCGACGAACACGCCAGCAGCGACGACGGCGGATTCGAGTTCCACCTGACCCGTGAAGGTGGCCACAGCCATCGCCGCATCATCCACGCCGCCGACGCCACTGGCGCCGCGATCTTCAAGACACTGCTCGACCAAGCCCGTAAACGCCCTAACATCGAACTGCTGGAGCAACGGGTTGCCGTCGACCTGATCACCGAGAAACGCCTGGGCCTGGAGGGCGAGCGCTGTCTCGGTGCCTATGTGCTCAACCGCAGCAGCGGCGAAGTCGACACCTACGGCGCGCGCTTCACCATTCTCGCCTCGGGCGGCGCGGCCAAGGTCTACCTCTATACCAGTAACCCCGACGGTGCCTGCGGCGACGGCATCGCCATGGCTTGGCGCTCCGGCTGCCGGGTGGCCAACCTGGAATTCAACCAGTTTCACCCCACCTGCCTGTATCACCCACAGGCCAAGAGTTTCCTGATCACTGAAGCCCTGCGCGGTGAAGGTGCGCACCTGAAGCTGCCAAATGGCGAGCGCTTCATGCAGCGTTTCGACCCGCGCGCCGAGCTTGCACCCAGGGATATTGTCGCCCGTGCCATCGACCACGAAATGAAGCGGCTAGGCATCGACTGCGTTTATCTGGACATCAGTCACAAGCCCGAAGACTTCATCAAGACCCACTTCCCGACGGTGTACGAACGCTGCCTGGCCTTCAACATCGACATCACCAAAGGCCCGATCCCCGTGGTGCCGGCCGCGCACTACACTTGCGGCGGCGTGATGGTCGACCAGCACGGCCGCACCGACGTACCCGGCCTGTATGCGATTGGCGAAACCAGTTTCACCGGCTTGCACGGCGCCAACCGCATGGCCAGCAATTCGCTGCTGGAATGTTTTGTTTACGCCCGCTCGGCAGCATCCGACATCCTCGAACAACTGCCACGCATTCCCGTACCGGCCGCCCTGCCCCGCTGGGACGCCAGCCAGGTCACGGATTCGGACGAAGACGTGATCATCGCCCACAACTGGGACGAGTTGCGACGCTTCATGTGGGACTACGTGGGGATTGTGCGCACCAATAAGCGCCTGCAGCGCGCACAACACCGCGTGCGACTGCTACTGGACGAGATCGACGAGTTCTACAGCAATTATAAGGTCAGCCGCGACCTGATCGAGTTGCGCAACCTCGCCCAAGTGGCGGAACTGATGATCCGCTCAGCCATGGAACGCAAGGAAAGCCGTGGCCTGCACTACACCCTCGACTACCCGCAGATGCTGCCCGAGGCCCGCGACACTATTCTGGTGCCAACCACCTACGGCGGCTGAACTTCAGGCGTACCCGCAGGCGCCGATGCACATCGGCGGCCTGCGAGTCTTTCGGCACACAGATCGATTGCACCCGCCATTCGCCCGGCACTCGGTAGCGCAGCACCACGATCAGCGGTAATGCCAGGCTGTCGGGACGCAGCTGCACGCTGTGCCAACCCCGCTCAACACTGAATAATTGCCAACCGTCTTCGTCGCGACGCAGACCACGAATCGACGAACGGTGGGTTAACAGGATATGCCGCGGTAAAACCCAGGCGGCATGAGCCAGGCAGAACAACATGCCCAGGCTGGAGAAAGGCAGATCGATAACCAGCAAGGCACCCAGCGCGAACAACTGGGCAAGAAGATAGGCCGCCAGCAACAGCCGTGAGGCCTGCCAGCGGCATTCGAAGCTATTACTTGGGCTGGACACGATCCAGGATCATCCGAACCATGCGCTGCAGCTCCGGGTCCTCAGATTCGGCACGCTCCATGAACCAGCCGAACATGTCCTGGTCTTCGCAAGTCAGCAGCCTGACGTAGAGATCGCGATCCACTTTATTGAGCGTCGCGTACACCTCTTTAGTGAAAGGTACCAGCAACACATCCAGCTCAAGCATGCCACGGCGGCTGTGCCAGTAGAGGCGATTGAGTTCTACATCTTCGACCATGGAACGCTCCTCAAATAGAGCGCAAGTATACAGACCCGACGGCACCGGAACAGTCGGCTTTGGTCGCCCCACACGGAAACTATCCATTTACCGGGCGCCCCTCTATGATGCACCCATGACTTTTTGACCTGCGATGACCCATGGCTGACTCTGCTTTCTTTTGCCCCCTGTCTCACGAAGGCGTTCTCGCCGTCCGCGGCTCTGACGCTGCCAAGTTCCTGCAAGGGCAGCTGACCTGCAACCTCAATTACCTGAGCGACACCCAGGCCAGTCTCGGTGCGCGCTGCACGCAAAAAGGGCGTATGCAGTCGAGCTTTCGCATCCTGCTGCAAGGTGACGGCGTACTTCTGGCAATGGCCACGGAACTGCTCGAACCGCAATTGGCAGACCTGAAGAAATACGCCGTGTTCTCCAAATCCAAACTCACTGACGAAAGCGCCGCCTGGGCGCGTTTCGGCCTGTCGAATGCGGATCAAGCGCTGGCGACCCTGGGCCTTGAACTGCCTGCCGAGACTGACAGCATCGTGCGCACCGACACGCTGATCGCCATTCGCGTCTCCCCCGACCGCGCCGAACTCTGGGTGCCTGCCGAGCAAGCCGAAACTGTACACAACCAACTGGCCGCACAGCTAAAAGAAACCGACTTGAATGAATGGCTGCTGGGCCAGGTCCGCGCCGGCATCGGCCAGGTCATGCCCCAGACCCGCGAACTGTTTATCCCGCAGATGCTCAACCTGCAGGCGGTCGGCGGTGTCAGCTTCAAGAAAGGCTGCTACACCGGCCAGGAAATCGTCGCGCGCATGCAGTACCTGGGCAAACTCAAGCGCCGTCTGTATCGCCTGAGCCTCGATGCGGCCGAATTGCCCGAGCCAGGTACCCCGCTGTTTTCCTCCAGCCATAACAGCTCGATCGGCGAAGTCGTCATCGCAGCAAAAGCTGACCAATCGATTGAACTTCTGGCAGTACTGCAAGCCGAAGCTGCCGACAGTGGTGATGTACATTTAGGCACCCTCGAAGGCCCCGGTTTGGAGCTGCTTGAACTGCCCTACCAACTGGACCGTGATCGAGAGATCCAGCGTTAATCGCCGTACCCTTTTGCAATACCCTAGAGAGCGTGAATGAACAAGCTGGCGGAGAAAGTCCAACAGGCTTTGGTGATGGCCATCGACAACGATGACCTGGTTCTGCCGACATTACCGGAAGTGGCCCTTAAAATTCGTCAGGCCGCCGAAGACCCGGATATCAGCATCAGCCACTTGAGCAAAGTGATCGGTCGCGATACCGCCCTGTCGGCGCGCCTGATCAAAGTGGTCAACAGCCCACTGCTGCGGGCAACCCAGGAAGTTACCGACCTGCACACCGCCATTACCCGGCTGGGCACCAACTACAGCAGTAACCTGGCGATCGGCCTGGTGATGGAACAGATCTTCCACGCCCGGTCCGACGTCGTCGAACAGAAAATGCGTGATGTGTGGCGCCGCAGTCTTGAAGTGGCAGGCGTCAGCTATGCCTTGTGCCGTAGCCACAGCCAGCTCAAGCCGGACCAGGCAGCCCTCGGCGGTTTGGTGCATCAGATTGGCGTGCTACCGATTTTGACGTATGCCGAAGACCATTACGAACTGCTGTCGGACCCTGTCAGCCTCAACCATGTGATCGACAGCATCCATCCATTGCTGGGGGACAAACTGCTGCGTGGCTGGGACTTCCCGGAGATGTTGGCGAACCTGCCGGGGCAATACCTGGACATGGAGCGCGACTCCGCAAACCTGGACTACATCGATCTGGTACAAATCGCCGTGCTGTATTGCCACCGCGGCACCAACCACCCCCTGGCGAACGTGCCTATTTCCAGCCTGCCGGCGATCAAGAAACTGCAGGTCGACCCCTACAGCGATGCCCTGCGTGCCGAGCTGGATGAAGCACGGTCAATGTTTTACTGATTAACCCGCGATAAAACTCACACGCACCTTCAACCCCGCCAACTCACCATCATGCAGGCTGATCTGCGCAAGGTGCGCGCGGCAGATCTCCCCAACAATCGCCAGCCCCAGCCCCGAGCCAACACCCTGCTGGCTGCGACGGTAGAACCGTTCAAATACCCGGTCCCGTTCATCCAGCGGGATTCCCGGGCCATCATCTTCTACTTCCAGGACCGCAGGCGCCGTGACCCGAAGGATCACATTACCACCCGGTGGTGTATGGGCCAGGGCGTTATCGACCAAGTTGCTCAGCAGCTCGTTCAACAAGGTCGGCTCGCCCCGCAGCCACACAGGCTCATCCGCTTCCAACGCCAGGGCGACGCCGCGCGCGTGGGCCAGCGGCGCCATGGCCATACCCAGCTCACGAGCCAACTGACTGAGGTCGAGTAATTGCGCACCACCTTCGGCAATCGCCCGTGCGCCGTTTTCGATACGCGCAAGCGACAGCAATTGATTGGCCAGATGGGTCAGACGGTCGGTACCTTGTGCGGCGGTTTCCAGCGTGCTGCGCCACGTCGCCGGAGCGTCGCTGCGCAGGCCAAGCTCCAGCCGAGCCTTGAGCGCAGCCAGCGGAGTACGCAGTTCATGGGAGGCGTCGGCGATAAACTGCGCCTGACGCTCGAACTGGCCACGCAGGCGTTCAGTGAAGTGATTGAGGGAACGCACCAACGGGCCAAACTCATGTTGTACCTCCACCAGCGGTAACGGCCGCAAGTCGTCGGGCTGGCGCTCTTCTACCGCCGTACGCAGGCGCTCCAGCGGGCGCAGCGCGGCACTCACGGCAAACCACACCAGCAGCAACGCGCCGATAGCCAACATCCCAAGACGCAGCAATGTATCGGCCAGCAGGCTACGGGCCATGCTCTCGCGCGCTTCATCGGTCTCTGCCACGCGAATTTCCGCCATACCGTTCATATTCGGCTCGGAGACGGCCTTGAGCAGGCTGACAACGCGTACATGCTGGCCCTGGTACATGGCGTTGTAGAACCGCGCCAACGCGGGGTAATCATCGGTGCGCGGCGTACCGGGGGGCGGGCCGGGAAGATTTTCGTAACCGGAGATCAGCTTCTGATCAATATCATTGACCTGATAATAAATACGCCCGGCGCTGTCGTAAGCGAAAGTGTCCAGCGCCACATACGGCACATTGGCACTCAGGGTGCCATCCACCTGCGTCAAACCGGCGGCGATGGTGCGGGCCGAGGCCAGCAGTGTGCGGTCATAGGCGGTGTCGGCGGCTTCACGACCGTTCCAGTAGGCACTCATGCCGCTGGCGAGCATCAACACCACCAATAGCAGCGCCAGGTTCCACAGCAGACGCCAACGCAGGCTGCTGGGCTTATGCATCGCGGGCTTCCAGCAGGTAGCCGAGACCTCGGAAGGTCACGATGGCGATGGGTTGGCCATCGAGTTTCTTGCGCAGGCGGTGTACGTAGATTTCGATGGCGTCGGGGCTAGCCTCTTCGTCCAGGCCGAATACTTGGGAAGCAAGTTGCTCCTTGCTCATTACGCGGCCCGGGCGAGCGATCAATGCCTCAAGCACGGCCTGCTCGCGGGAGGTCAACGTCATCAGTTCGCCCCCCACCGTGAAACGTCGGGTATCCAGGTCGTAGACCAACACGCCGCACGCCTGCTGGCGCTCACCACCCAACACGCTGCGTCGCAACAGCGCCTTGACCCGCGCTTCCAATTCAGTCAGTTCAAACGGCTTGGCGAGGTAGTCGTCAGCCCCCAGGTTCAGGCCATGCACACGGTCCTTCACATCACTGCGTGCCGTCAGCATCAACACAGGCAGATTTTTCCCACGCGCTCGCAACCGCGCCAGTACCTCGAAGCCGTCCATGCGCGGCAACCCCACATCGAGGACCATCACCGCATATTCCTCGCTGCTCAAGGCCAGGTCCGCGGCCACCCCATCGTGCAGCACGTCGACGGTCAACCCCATGCTCTTGAGCGCTTGGGCGACACTTTCGGCGAGCTGCAAATGGTCTTCAACCAAGAGGACACGCATGGATTTCCACCTCATTCGGGCGTGATCGACGCCACGCTTTGCGGGGCAGTTTACAGGCGCCACCTGCCCTGTGAAGCCCGAAAACATTGAAAGACAACTGAAAGGTTAGTGAAAGCTTCGCCCACTAGCATCCAACGACGGTGGGGAATACCCGCCCAGCTACCTGACCCGTAGCGCCCGAAAAACGCCTCGAAGCGTTTTCGCCAACATAAGAACAATAACGGAGTACTCAACGATGCTGTCGACACAGCCCCAGGCGCCCTCGTCTGTTCGTTTTTCCCGCCTGACCCAGACCGCCCTTGCCAGTGCCACCGCCCTCGCCAGCTTTTCGCCGCTTAGCCAGGCCGCCTTCTTCGAAGACAGTAGCGGTACCCTCGAAACCCGCAACATGTACTTCAATCGCGACTTTCGCGACGGTACCAGCAAGCAGCAATCCAAGCGCGATGAATGGGCCCAGGGTTTCATGCTCAACCTGCAATCGGGTTACACCGACGGTACCGTCGGCTTTGGCGTGGACGCACTGGGTATGCTCGGGGTCAAGCTCGATTCCAGCCCTGACCGCACCGGCACGGGCTTATTGCCCACCGACAACGGTCGGGCCGTCGACGAGTACTCCAAACTCGGCCTGACCGGCAAAGTGAAGATCTCCGCCACGGAGCTTAAGATCGGCGCGCTGATCCCCGAACTGCCGATCCTCAAGCCCAACGATGGCCGGATCCTGCCGCAAACCTTCAACGGCGGCCTGCTGACGTCGAAAGAGTTCAAGAATCTGGTGTTTACCGGTGGCCGTCTGGACAAAGCCAAGGATCGCGACTCCACCGACTACGAAGACATCGCCCTCAACAACAAGAACAGCCGCTTCCTCAGTGGCGCCACCGGCAAGCATTTCAACTTCGGTGGCGTCGACTACAAGTTCGCCGACAAAATAACCGGCAGCTACCACTTCGCCCAGCTCGACGACGTCTACCGCCAGCACTTCCTCGGCTTGGTCGCCGCCCGCCCGATGGGCCCCGGCACCTTCGCTGCCGACCTGCGCCTGGCCATCAGTGATGACGCAGGCGCGGCCCGTGGCGGCAAGATCGATAACAAATCCCTCAACGGCCTGTTCAGCTATGCCCTCAATGGCCATAAGCTCAGCGCCGGCTACCAGCACATGTCCGGCGACAGCGCGTTCCCGTATGTGGATGGCAGCGACCCGTACCTGGTCAACTTCGTGCAGATCAACGACTTTGCCGGCGCCGAAGAACGCTCCTGGCAGGCACGCTACGACTACGACTTCGCCAAGTTGGGGATTCCAGGCCTGAGCTTCATGAGCCGTTACCTGTCAGGTGACAACATCAAACTCAAGAACGGCGAGACCGGCAAGGAGTGGGAACGCAACAGCGAGATCCGTTACGTGGTGCAAAGCGGCACATTCAAGGATGTGGCCGTACGCCTGCGCAATGCCACGTACCGCTCCAACTATTCAGCCCGTGATGCGGATGAAGTGCGCTTGCTGGTGAGTTACAGCCTGGCCCTTTGGTAAGTAGAAACTCATAACAACAAAGACGGAGAAAACCATGACCCTTTCACTGCGTAAGTTGGCCCTCGCCGCCGGCTGCATGATGTTCGCCGGCCAACTACTGGCCGCCGATGAACCCAAGCGCCCGGAATGCATCGCCCCAGCCTCCCCCGGCGGTGGTTTTGACCTGACCTGCAAACTGGCGCAAAGCGCGCTGGTCAACGAAAAACTGTTGAGCAAACCGATGCGCGTGACCTACATGCCTGGCGGCGTGGGCGCGGTGGCCTACAACGCCGTGGTGGCCCAGCGCCCTGCGGACGCGGGCACGCTGGTGGCGTGGTCCAGCGGTTCGCTATTGAACCTGGCCCAAGGCAAGTTCGGTCGCTTCGATGAAAGCGCCGTGCGCTGGTTGGCGGCGGTCGGTACCAGCTACGGTGCCATCGCAGTGAAAAGCGATTCGCCCTACAAGACCCTCGACGATCTGGTTAAAGCCTTGAAGAAAGATCCGGGCAGTGTAGTCATCGGTTCCGGCGGCACCGTCGGCAGCCAGGACTGGATGCAAACCGCCCTGATCGCCAAGGCCGCCGGGATCAACCCGCGCGAGCTGCGCTATGTAGCCCTCGAAGGCGGCGGCGAAATCGCTACCGCCCTGCTCGGCGGTCATATCCAAGTGGGCAGTACCGACATCTCCGACTCCATGCCGCACATCCTCAGCGGTGATATGCGTCTGCTCGCAGTGTTCGCCGAACAGCGTTTGGACGAGCCGGAAATGAAGAACATTCCGACCGCCAAAGAGCAAGGCTACGACATCGTCTGGCCGGTGGTGCGCGGCTTCTACCTCGGGCCAAAAGTCAGCGATGCCGATTACGCGTGGTGGAAAGACGCGTTCGACAAACTGCTGGCCTCCGAAGAGTTCGCCAAACTGCGTGACCAGCGCGAGCTGTTCCCCTTCGCCTTGACCGGCCCGGAGCTGGACACCTACGTGAAGAAACAGGTGGCTGACTACAAAGTGCTGGCCAAAGAGTTCGGCCTGATCCAGTAATCGCCCCTCTTTTGCGCGGCCGCGCCCTCATGAACCGGGGGCTCGGCCCAGGAGTTCCACATGCTCTTACAACGCATTTTTGCCTCCGTGATGCTGCTGGTCTGTGCGGGGCTCGCGCTGATGGCATTACCGTATCAGGCGTCGTTTTCCTACGAACCGGTAGGGCCTCGGGCCTACCCGCTACTGATGCTCGGGCTGATGAGCCTGGGCCTGATCTACATGCTGTTTCGCCCACAGCCCACCAAGCACACCGAAGAAGAACCCGCGCTGGACCGCGAAACCCTGATCAAGATCAGCGTCTGCGTGGCGCTGTTGATCGTGTTCGCCGGTACCTTCGAATCCCTGGGCTTCATCCTCAGCAGCATGCTGATCGGCATTCCGATGGCACGCCTGTATGGCGGCCGCTGGTTGCCCAGCGTGGTGATTGTCAGCCTGATCGCCATCGGTCTTTATCTGTTGTTCGATAAAGCCATGGATGTACCGCTGCCGCTTGGTCTGCTTGAGTTTCTGGAGAACTGACATGGATACTTTCAGCTATTTGGGCCAGGGCTTCGGCGTTGCGCTGTCCCCGTACAACCTGGTGACTGCGCTGTGCGGCACCTTGATTGGCACCGTCGTCGGCCTGTTGCCTGGCCTGGGCCCGATCAACGGCGTGGCATTGCTGATCCCGATTGCATTCGCCCTTGGCCTGCCACCTGAGTCCGCATTGATTCTGCTGGCAGCCGTGTACCTGGGCTGCGAATACGGCGGCCGTATCAGCTCGATCCTGCTGAACATTCCAGGCGAAGCCTCCACCGTGATGACCACCCTTGACGGTTACCCAATGGCCCGTAAAGGCCTGGCCGGGGTGGCGCTGTCGTTGTCGGCGTGGAGTTCGTTCATCGGCGCGTTTATCGCCACCTGCGGCATGGTGTTGTTTGCGCCGCTGCTGGCCAAATGGGCGATTGCCTTCGGTCCGGCGGAATATTTCGTACTGATGGTGTTCGCAATTGTCTGCCTCGGCGGCATGGCCGGTGACAAGCCGCTGAAGACGTTTGTCGCGGCGCTGATCGGCCTGTTCCTCTCAGCGGTCGGCATTGACGCCAACAGTGGCGTGTACCGCTTTACCGGCGACAACATCCACCTGACCGATGGCATCCAGTTTGTTGTGTTGGTGCTGGGGTTATTCTCCATCAGCGAGATCCTGTTGCTGCTGGAAAAAACCCACCGTGGCCAGGAGGCGGTGAAAGCCACCGGACGAATGATGTTCAACCTGAAGGAAGCGTCCTCCGTCTTCGTGGTTAACATCCGTTGTGGCCTGCTGGGTTTCATCATGGGCGTATTGCCGGGTGCCGGCGCCACCCTGGCGTCGGCCGTTGCCTACATGACCGAGAAACGCCTGGCAGGTGCCAGCGGTAAATTCGGCCAAGGCGACATGCGTGGCCTCGCCGCGCCGGAAACCGCGATCGGCGCGTCCGCTTGCGGCGCCCTGGTGCCGATGCTGACCCTCGGCGTGCCAGGTTCGGGCACCACGGCGGTGATGATCGGCGCGCTGTCGCTGTACAACATCACTCCTGGCCCGCTGCTGTTCCAACAGCAACCGGACATCGTCTGGGGCCTGATCGCTTCGTTGTTTATCGCCAACATCATGCTGGTGATCCTCAACATCCCGATGATCCGCATCTTCACCCGCATCCTCGCCGTGCCGAACTGGGCGCTGGTACCGGTAATCGCCATCATCACCGCGATTGGTGTGTACGCGGTTCACGCCACCACCTTCGACCTGTTCCTGATGGTGGGTATCGGCATTTTCGGCTACATCCTGCGCAAGCTGGACTTCCCGCTGTCGCCGGTACTGCTGGGCTTTATCCTCGGCGGTTTGATGGAGCAGAACCTGCGCCGTGCGCTGTCGATCTCCAACGGTGCGCTGGACATCCTGTGGTCGAGCCCGATCACCTTCGGTGTCTGGGTACTGACCGCATTGATGCTGGCCTTCCCGCTGGTGCGTATCTACCGCAAACGTGCCCAGCAGCGTCGTGCCGTGGCCGATGCCTGAGGTCACCTTTAAACAATGGTGGGCAACACCGCTGGTCGGCTTGGCCGGCGGTTACCTGGCCAGCCTCGTCGGCTGGCCGTTGCCGTACATGGTCGGCTCGTTGCTGGCGATCATCCTGGTGCGCTGCCTGACACCTTGGCAGTTGGCTGAGATTCCCGGCGGGCGCAAATGCGGCCAATGGGTAGTCGGAGTCGGCATCGGTCTGCACTTCACCCCGGTGGTGATCGAGCAAGTGATGAGCCACTTCGGTTTGATTTTTTTCGGTGCGCTGATCACCAGTTTGTCGAGCATTGTCGGCGTGTGGCTGATGCGCCGCAGCGGTGAAGACCGCGCCACCGCGTTTTTCTCCAGCATGCCGGGCGGTTCCGGTGAGATGGTCAACCTCGGCGCGCGCAATGGCGCGGTGCTCAGCCGTGTCGCGGCGGGGCAGAGCCTGCGGGTGCTGGTGGTCGTGCTGTGTGTGCCGGCGATCTTCAAGTACGTGCTGGAAGGCGGTGCGCCACAGTTTCATCCGGCACCGGTAAGTTGGATGTGGCTGGCGCTACTGTTTCCAATCGGCGCGCTGGTGGCTTGGGGATGGCAGCGTTTACGTCAGCCGAACCCGTGGCTGTTCGGGCCGCTGCTGGTCAGTGCTACCGCCAGTGTTGTGTGGGACTTGCACATCGGCCTGCCCGATGGCGGCAGCCAGATCGGCCAGTGGCTGATCGGCAGCGGCTTGGGTTGCCACTTCAACCGCCAGTTCTTCCGCCGGGCGCCATCGTTCATGGGACGCACCTTGATTGGCACGGCTTTGACCATGGCACTGGCGACGTTGGCGGCGGTAGGCTTGAGTGCGCTGACGCACTTGGACTTGCGTTCACTGACCTTGGGCATGATGCCCGGCGGCATTGCCGAAATGAGCCTCACCGCCGAGACCTTGCAACTGTCGGTGCCACTGGTAACAGCGATGCAGGTGATGCGCTTGTTGTTTGTGCTGTTTCTGGCGGAGCCGTTGTTTAGGCACTGGAACCGCCAACCGGAAAAAACTTAAGTCTCCGACACCGTTCAAGATGTGGGAGGCCTCAAATTGGCGGCAACCGCCACTCAATCGGCATCTCGCCATTCTGCTCAAGAAACTTGTTGGTGCGGCTGAAATGCCCACATCCCAAAAACCCACGATACGCCGACAACGGCGATGGATGCACCGAGGTCAACACCAGGTGTTTAGTCGCATCCACCAGCTTCTGCTTGCCTTGCGCATGGGCGCCCCACAGCAAAAACACCAAATGCGGCTGATGCTCGCTGACCACTTCGATAATCCGGTCGGTAAAGAACTGCCAACCCTTGCCGGCATGGGCATTGGCGTTGGCGCGCTCCACGGTCATGGTGGTGTTGAGCATCAACACGCCCTGGTCGGCCCAGCTTTGCAGGCAGCCGTGGTTGGGAATGTCGATATTCAAGTCGCGCTTGAGTTCTTTGTAGATATTGACCAAGGACGGCGGCGTCGGCACGCCCGGTTGTACCGAGAAACACAGACCGTGGGCCTGGCCGGGGCCGTGGTACGGGTCTTGCCCGAGAATCACCACCTTGACCTTGTCCAACGGCGTAGAGTTGAGCGCATTGAAAATCAGCGGGCCGGGCGGGTAGATCTCTTTGCCGGCGGCATGTTCCTGACGCAGAAACTCGCGCAACTCGGCCATGTAGGGCTGATCGAACTCATCGCGCAGGGCGTGTTTCCAGCTGGGTTCGAGTTTGATACGGTCGCCTTCGGTCATGGTGGGATCATCGTGTAAAAAAAGAATGGGCGAACCCTAGGAAAGCCGACCCCGCTTGTCAATTGATCTGACACACAACCGGCACTTTCCGTTGAAGCGATCATACTGAACCTTCACTGTCTGGATTGAGGTCACGATGAACCTGCACTTCGAAGAACTGACCGGCAGCGACGGTGCCCGCCTCGGCATCGCCAGCCTGGACGCGGAAAAGTCCCTCAACGCGCTCTCCTTGCCGATGATCCTGGCCCTGGGCGAACGCCTGGACGCCTGGGCCAAGGACCCGAATATCGTCTGCGTGCTGCTGCGTGGCAATGGGCCCAAGGCCTTTTGCGCCGGTGGCGAAGTGCGCAGCCTGGCCCTGGCCTGCCGTGAACATCCAGGTGTTGTGCCAAGCTTGGCCGCGCAATTTTTTGCGGCGGAATACCGCCTCGACTATCGCCTGCACACCTACCCAAAACCGCTGATCTGCTGGGGCCATGGCTATGTGCTGGGTGGCGGCATGGGCTTGCTGCAAAGCGCGGCAGTGCGCATCGTCACGCCGAGCAGCCGCCTGGCTATGCCCGAAATCAGTATCGGTCTGTACCCGGATGTGGGCGCGAGTTGGTTCCTGTCACGCCTGCCCGGCAAGCTCGGCCTGTTCCTTGGCCTCACCGGCGCGCACATCAACGGTCGCGATGCTTTGGACCTGGGCCTGGCCGACCGCCTCCTGCGCGACGACCAGCAAGAGGAACTGATCGAAGGCCTGCTGCGACTGAACTGGCAGGAACAAACCCCGATGCAGCTCAATAGCCTGCTTAAAGCGCTGGCCCAGGAAGCCGTGGGCCAGCAACCCGAAGCGCAATGGCTACCACGCCGTGCACAGATCGACGAATGGCTGGATGTGGGCGATGTGCGCTGTGCCTGGCGGGCCTTGAGCCTATTGCGCGACCACGCCGATCCGCTGTTCAACCGCGCAGGCAAGACGCTGAGCGAAGGCTGCCCGCTGACCGCACATCTGGTGTGGGAGCAAATCCAGCGTGCCCGGCATCTGTCCTTGGCCCAGGTGTTCCAGATGGAATACACCCTGAGCCTGAACTGCTGTCGTCACCCGGAGTTCGCCGAAGGGGTACGCGCACGGTTGATCGACAAGGACCAGCAGCCTCATTGGCACTGGCCCGATATCAATACAATTCCCGAGGCTGTAGTAGAGGCACACTTCCACAAGGCTTGGGAAGGCCGGCACCCGCTGGCGGATTTGTCCGATTTTTAACGGTGCCCGCCATGGCCTCCGCCCCGGTTGCCGCCGCCGTTATGACCTCCGCCGTTGCCCCAACGATTGCCCCAGCCCTGGTTTGGGTACGGCCGGTAACCGGGCCTTGGGTAATACCCCGGCGCAGGCTGGTAATAACGCGGCGCCGAATAGTAGCGCGGCGGCGGCGCATAGTAGCTGCGCCCATAATAGGCGGGGCCGCCGTAGTAATAGGCCGGGGCCGGGGCGGTGTAAACCTCGGAGCGATAGTAAGTGGCGCCACCATCGTAATAGGGCACACACGCAGAAAGGGTCAGGCCGAATAAAGCGCTAAGAAGCAGTCGTCGATACATGGCGGCCTCCTGGACCGCGGAAGAGCACCTCCAGCGACGCTGGAGGGCGGCATTCATCTTTCATTGAATGACGAAGTATCTGACATCAAAAACCGAATCTGGTGCGTTTTTGACACAGGCTGAAACATCTGTTTCGGACGAGCTGAGCGCCTCATTGCAGTGCGGCGGCGCACCAGCACAACGCATTGCCATCCGCTTGCCCATCGCACCCATCGCTCAAACCCGCGATCTACACGCCCGCCCCTTACTTGGCACGACTCTCGCTTTGCCTACCCCGTGCAGGATTCATCACAGGTTCGCGGCACCACAATTTGCAATGGCTGACTAGGGTTCCGGCTCGCTTGACGCGAGTGGCTGGTCCGAGAGTTGGCGACCTCCAGTTGAGGTTACACGGCGGGATAAAAGCCCGGGAGACAAGCCACCGTTTACGGTGCCGCGTTGCTCCTGCTCGCCCTTGATCAACTGGAGAAACCCCATGCCATCACCCCGTTTACCCGCCCTGCTCGCCGCCGCCTTCGCCGCCGTACTGAGCTTCCAAACCCAAGCTGCCCCCAAAGACCACTTCAGCGTGTGCTGGACCATCTACGCCGGTTGGATGCCCTGGGAGTACGCCGGCAGCCAAGGCATCCTCGACAAGTGGGCCAAGAAATACGGGATCAAGATCGACATGGTCCAACTCAATGACTATGTCGAATCCATCAACCAATACACCGCCGGCCAGTTCGACGGTTGCACCATGACCAACATGGACGCCCTGACCATCCCCGCCGCCGGTGGCGTGGACAGTACCGCGCTGGTGGTCAGCGACTTCTCCAACGGCAACGATGGCGTGGTGATCAAGGGCACCGGCAAGACCGTGGCCGACCTCAAAGGCATGAACGTCAACCTGGTGGAGCTCTCGGTATCCCACTACCTGCTGGCCCGCGCATTGGAGTCGGCCGACCTCACTGAAAAAGACCTGAAGGTCGTCAATACCTCTGACGCCGATATCGCCGCGGCCTTCAACACCGACCAGGTACAAGCCGTGACCACCTGGAACCCGATGCTTTCCGAGATCAAGGCCAAGCCTGGCGTCACGCAAGTGTTCGATTCCAGCAAAGTGCCCGGCGAAATCATGGACATGATGGTCGTCAACACCCAGACCCTCAAAGACAACCCGGCCCTGGGCAAAGCCCTCACCGGCGCCTGGTTTGAAGTGGTCGCCTTGATGAACGCCAAGGGCGCCGCCAGCACCGAAGCCCTCGAACATATGGCCAAGGCATCCGGCACCGACCTCAAGGGTTTCCAGTCGCAACTGGACACCACCAAGCTGTTCGCCACGCCAAAGGAAGCCCTGGCCTTTGCCACCAGCGCGCAGTTGCCCGCCACCATGCGCAAGGTTGCCGAGTTCTCGTTTGAACACGGTCTGCTCGGTGAAGGTGCCAAGGACACCAGCGCCGTGGGCATGAGCTTCGCCAATGGCGTGACCAGCGGCGATAAGGCCAACCTCAAGCTGCATTTCGACCCCAGCTACGTGCAGTTGGCCGCCGACGGCAAGCTGTAAGAGGACCCGGTCATGCGCCTGATCAACCGTCACCCGGAACGCTCCAGTCGCCTGCTGTTGGTGATACTGCCGTTCGCCCTGCTGCTGTTCGCCTACTTTGTGGGCTCGGCCGAGCGGCTGGCGGATAACCCCAACGACAAGCTGCTGCCCAGCGCCATGCAAATGGGCGACGCGGTAAAACGCCTGGCATTCAGCGCCGATGCCCGCACCGGTGAATACGTGCTGTGGCAAGACAGCGCGTCGAGCCTGCGCCGCCTCGCCATCGGCTTGGGCATCAGTGCCCTCGCCGGCCTGTGCCTGGGCATCGCTGCCGGGACCCTGCCGCTGTTTGGCGCGCCGTTGTCGCCATTGCTGACGGTGCTGTCGATGGTGCCACCGCTGGCGATCCTGCCGATTCTGTTCATTGTGTTTGGTTTGGGAGAGCTGTCGAAAGTGATGCTGATCGTGATCGGTATCACGCCGTGCCTGGCGCGGGACCTGGAACAACGCGCGCGGGAAATTCCCGTCGAGTTGCTGGTCAAGGCGCAGACTCTCGGTGCCTCGACCTGGACCTTGATGCTGCGCGTGGTATTGCCGCAACTGCTTCCACGCCTGCTGATCTCGTTGCGGTTGATGCTGGGCTCGGCGTGGTTGTTCCTGATCGCCGCCGAGGCCATCGCTTCCACCGACGGCTTGGGCTACCGAATCTTCCTGGTACGCCGCTACCTGGCAATGGATGTGATTTTGCCCTACGTGGTGTGGATCACCCTGCTCGCCTGGCTGATGGACTGGGGCCTGAAGGCCCTGACCCGGCGCGCGTTCCCCTGGTACGAAGGAGCGCGAGCATGAGCTTTATCAGCGTCAACAATGTGTGGCAGCGCTATGGCGACCAAGTGGTGCTCGAAGGTCTCAACCTGCAGGTCGCCGAAGGTGAGTTCTGCACCTTGGTCGGCACGTCGGGTTGCGGCAAGTCGACCTTTCTGCGCCTGCTGCTGGGCCAGGAAACCGCGAGCAAAGGCCAAATCCTGCTGGACGGCCAAGCGCTCGCCGCCGAGCCGGATGCCAGCCGTGGCGTGGTGTTCCAGCGCTACTCGGTGTTCCCGCATCTAAGCGTGCTGGACAACGTCGCCCTTGGCCTGGAACTGCCCCGCTCACGCTTGCTGGGCAGACTGTTCGGCAAGGCGAAAAAAGACGCACGGGAACAAGCCGCCGCACTGCTGCATAAAGTCGGCCTCGGCCACGCGCTCGACAAGTACCCGGCGCAACTCTCAGGTGGCATGCAACAACGCCTGGCCATCGCCCAAGCCCTGATCATGAAACCCCGCGTATTGCTGCTGGACGAACCCTTCGGCGCCCTCGACCCGGGTATTCGCAAAGACATGCACCAGTTGTTGCTGGAGCTGTGGCGCGAGACTCGACTGACGGTGTTCATGGTCACCCACGACCTGAGCGAAGGCTTCAGCCTCGGCACGCGCTTGCTGGTGTTCGACAAGGTCCGCGTCGACCCCCACGCCCCCGGTGCTTATGGCGCCCGAATCACCTACGACATCCCTTTGAACAGCGAGCGCCGCAAGGCGATCGCCGCTGAACTTGGAGCAACTTCCAAATGACCGATTCCATTCAAGTGTTCCCCCCGTTCGCCGAGGAAATGCTCCCCGGCGGCGGTCACCGTTCGTTCGTGTTGAAACGCGGCCAACTGCTGCGCCTCACCGACCTGCGCGGTGGTGCCAACGTCAGCCTGACACTGCTCAATGCCAATGAAAAAACCGAGCGCCTGAACCTGCCCGACAGCCTCAAATGCCAACACACCGCCAAGCTCACCAACGGTCATTGCCTGTATTCGGACATGGGCCGCGTACTGGCTGCGATCACCGCCGACACCTGCGGCTGGAGTGACAGCATCGGCGGTGTGCTGTGCGCCGCTGAGGTCGCCGAAAAATACGGCCAAGGACGCTTCCAGGAACGGCGCAACGCTTTCTTCCGCAACGGCACCGACAACCTGTTGGTGGAGCTGGGCAAGTGGGGCCTGGGGCTGTCTGATTTGCTGATGACCCTCAACCTGTTCAGCAAAGTCAGCGTGGACGATGCCGGTGGCTTGCACTTTGTGCCGGGCAACTCCAAGGCTGGCGACTACATCGAACTCTACGCGCCGATGGACACGCTGGTGGTGCTCACAGCGCTGCAACACCCGATGGACCCCAACCCCGAGTACGCGCCGCAGCCGCTGAAACTGAGCTGGATGAACGCCGACAACAGCGTTGCCGAACACTGCCGCACTTCGCGCCCGGAAAACCAGCGCGGGTTTATCAATACCGACCGTCTGTTCGCCTGAGGAGCTGCCATGTCTATCGCACTGAAACAACCCGACGCAGCCGTATACCGCGCGACCATCCCCGCCGGTGAGCCGTGGCTGATGGAGGTCAAGGCCGGACAGACCTTGCGCATCCTCGACCTTGAGGGCAACCAGGCTGTCGACACACTGTTCTACAGCCTGCAAAACCCCAAGGAACGCTACGACGTGCAGCGCACGTTGCGTCGGCAAAACAGCGTCTACCTGAGTACCGGCAGCGTGCTGTATTCCAACCTCGGCCAGCCGATGTTGACCATCGTCGATGACACCTGCGGGCGCCACGACACCCTTGGCGGCGCCTGCGCCCAAGAGAGCAACACCGTGCGCTATGCCCTGGAAAAACGCTACATGCACAGCTGCCGCGACAACTACCTGCGGGCCTGTGCACACGACGGCCGCCTGGGCAAAAGCGACATCGGGCCGAACATCAATTTCTTTATGAATGTACCGGTGACGGCTGACGGTGGGCTGACGTTTGAAGACGGCATTTCCGCCCCCGGCAAGTACGTCGACCTGCGCGCGGAAATGGACGTGATCGTGCTGATCTCCAACTGCCCGCAACTGAACAACCCCTGCAACGCCTACAACCCGACACCTGCGGAGTTACTGGTATGGAACTGAAGCTCAAGCGCCTGCGTAAATGGTTGTTTGTTCTGTGCCAGGCTCGAGCCGGGCAGTGCATCCGCAAACAATAAAAATCAAAAAATGTGGGAGCTGGCTTGCCTGCGCCCACTGTTGATCTCTGTTTGTTTTGAGATTTGCGCCATGGACGACCCTGGCGCCTACCCCACTTTGCGGGACGGCCCGCATCCCAGGACAAGGCTGAACAGTTGTCAGCCTGCGGGGTTTTGCCATGTTTGAAAAACTGTTGATCGCCAACCGTGGTGCCATCGCCTGCCGCATCCTGCGCACCTTGCGCGAGCTGCAGGTCAAGGGTGTCGCCGTGTACGCCGAAGCCGACGCAGCCAGCCTGCATATCAGACAGGCCGATGAGGCCTACAGCCTGGGTGAAGGCGCGGCCGCCGGTACCTATCTGGCGGTGGAGAAAATCCTCGCCACCGCGAAGGCCAGTGGCGCCAAGGCAATTCATCCTGGCTATGGTTTTCTCTCGGAAAACGCCGCGTTTGCCCAAGCCTGTGAAAACGCAGGCATCGCCTTTGTCGGGCCGACGCCGCAACAGCTACGCGTGTTCGGCCTCAAGCACACCGCCCGTGCCTTGGCCAAGCAATATCAGATCCCACTGTTGGAAGGCACCGAATTGCTCGACAGCCTCGATGCTGCGCTATTGGCAGCCGACAACGTGGGCTACCCGGTGATGCTCAAAAGCACCGCCGGCGGTGGTGGTATTGGCATGCGCGTGTGCCGTAGCGCGATGGAATTGAGTGAATCCTTCGAAGCCGTCAAACGCTTGGGGCAGAACAACTTCAGTGATGCCGGAGTGTTCATTGAGAAGTACATCCAGCACGCCCGCCACCTGGAAGTGCAGGTGTTTGGCGACGGCGCGGGTGAGGTGATCGCCCTCGGTGTGCGCGACTGTTCCGTGCAACGACGGAACCAGAAAGTCCTCGAAGAAACACCTGCGCCGAACCTGCCGGAGGGCATGGCCGATGCGCTGTGTTCAGCCGCTATTACCCTGGCCAAGGCGGTGAATTACCGTAGCGCCGGGACCGTGGAGTTTATCTTTGATAGCGCCGACGGCCGCTTCTACTTCCTCGAGGTGAACACCCGCCTGCAAGTGGAACACGGCGTGACCGAGCAGGTGTGGGGCGTAGACCTGGTGCGTTGGATGGTGCAACTGGCAGCCGGTGAATTACCGCCGTTGAGTGAGCTTGCGTTAAAACCCCATGGCCATGCGATTCAGGCACGGCTGTATGCGGAAGATCCGGGCAAGGATTTCCAGCCGAGCCCCGGACTGTTGACCTGTGTGGATTTCCCGATTGCCGAAGGTTTGCGCATCGACACCTGGGTGGAAGCAGGCTGCGAGATTCCACCGTACTTCGACCCGATGATCGCCAAGCTCATCACCTGGGCACCTACCCGCGAACAGGCACGTCTGGACTTGCATCAGGCCTTGAGCGACAGCCGACTGTACGGTGTGGAAACCAACCGCGATTACCTGCGCCAGATACTGCTCGCCGCGCCGTTCGCCAGTGGTCGTCCGTGGACGCGTTGCCTGGAAGATATGGTCTACAGCGCCAACACTTTTGAAGTCCTCAGCGCCGGTACGCAAACCAGCGTGCAGGACTATCCCGGCCGCCTCGGTTATTGGGCCGTGGGTGTACCGCCGTCGGGGCCGATGGACAGTCGCGCCCTGCGATTGGGTAACCGTCTGCTGGGCAATAGCGACGGCGCGGCAGCGCTGGAAATCACCATGGGTGGGCCGATGTTGCGCTTCAACTGCGCGGCGGTTGTGGCAATCACTGGGGCTGATATTCCGCTGCGGTTGAATGAGCAAACGGTGCCGATGAATACCGCACTGTTGATTGAGGCGGGGTCGGTCTTGAGCCTTGGCACCATCGCCGGAGCCGGTGCGCGCAGTTACCTGTGCCTGCGTGGCGGGCTACAAGTGCCGGACTACCTGGGCAGTAAAAGCACCTTCACCCTGGGCCAGTTTGGCGGGCACGGTGGGCGCGCACTGCGAACCGGTGATGTGTTGCATGTGTTGCCGCTGGCGGACACGAGTGCCGGACAAAATCTGGTCGCCGAACCTTTGGCGCAAACACGTACATTGCGTGTGATTTATGGCCCGCATGGGGCGCCGGAATACTTCAAGCCTGAGTACATCGACACCTTCTTCGCGACGCAGTGGGAAGTGCATTTCAACTCCAGTCGAACCGGCGTGCGGTTGATCGGGCCAAAGCCTTTATGGGCACGGACGGACGGGGGTGAGGCGGGGCTGCATCCGTCGAATATTCATGACAACCCCTATGCCATCGGCGCGGTGGATTTCACCGGGGATATGCCAGTGATCCTGGGGCCGGATGGGCCGAGCCTGGGTGGGTTTGTGTGCCCGGTAACGGTGATCGAGGCGGACTTGTGGCAACTGGGGCAGCTCAAGGCGGGGGACAAGCTGCGCTTTGAACCCGTGAACCTCGAGACCGCTCGATTCCTCGCCTTGAAATGGGATCAAGGTGGCAGCAGGCTTCAGGCAGACCGCAGTGATCTCAATCCACTTCAGATTGAGTCGCCGGTGGTGCTGGACATCGGTCAGGCCGACACACGCCTCGTCGCCAGAGTGGCCGGCGACACCCATCTGCTGCTGGAAATCGGCGCCCCTGAACTCAACCTGGTGTTGCGCTTTCGCGGCCACGCCCTGATGCAAGCGCTTGAAGCCCGCGCGTTGCACGGCGTGATCGACCTGACCCCAGGCATTCGCTCACTGCAAATCCACTACCAACCCGAACAGTTGCCCCTGGCTGACCTGTTGCCGCTGATCGCCAACGAATGGACCACCGTGTGCGCCACGCAAAACCTGCAAGTGCCGTCGCGCATCGTGCATTTGCCATTGTCCTGGGACGACCCGGCGTGCCAGTTGGCCATCGAAAAATACATGACCACCGTGCGCAAAGACGCGCCCTGGTGCCCGAGCAACCTGGAGTTCATCCGCCGCATCAACGACCTGGCCAACCTCGATGAGGTGCGCCACACCGTGTTCGATGCGAGCTACCTGGTGATGGGCCTGGGTGACGTCTACCTAGGCGCCCCGGTGGCCACCCCGCTGGACCCGCGCCACCGTCTAGTGACCACCAAATACAACCCGGCCCGCACCTGGACCGCCGAGAACTCCGTGGGCATCGGTGGCGCCTACCTGTGCGTCTATGGCATGGAGGGGCCTGGTGGTTATCAGTTTGTGGGGCGCACCTTGCAGATGTGGAACCGCTATCGGGAAGTGGCAGCGTTTGATGGCAAGCCGTGGCTGTTGCGGTTCTTCGACCAGATCCGGTTCTACCCAGTGAGTGCTGAAGAGCTGGTGCAGATCCGCCGGGACTTCCCCCTCGGGCGCTTTGAATTAAGCATCGAGGACAGCCAGTTAAATCTGACGGATTACCAGGATTTTCTAGAGCGAGAGGCATCCAGTATCGGTGCGTTTCGTGAACATCAGCAGCATGCCTTCAATGCCGAGCGCGAACGCTGGATCGCCAGCGGCCAGGCACATTTCTACAGCGAAGAACTGGCGGCAACCCAAGGTGAAGACACACCGCTGCAGGCCAATGAAGTCAGCATCGACAGCCCTATCGCCGGCAATCTCTGGCAGGTCCAGGTAGCTGTGGGTGAGCGAGTGTTGGCTGGCGATGTGCTGGTGATTCTGGAGTCAATGAAGATGGAAATTCCGGTACTGGCGCCCTTCCCTGGCACCGTGCGCGAGATCCCGGTGCAACCCGGCAGCGGCATTGGCGCCGGGCAACGGGTAGTGGTGCTGGAACGTGACTGACTTTTCTATTTCTACAGGCGGACAAGCCATGAATCTGCAACTGGACAACCTGCGCAATGCCTATCTCAGCGGCGACACCACCCCACGTGATGTACTGCTGCACCTGCGCGAAAAAGCCGCGCAATTGAACCCCGACAATCACCTGTTTATCCACCTGCTCAGCCTGGAAGAACTGGAGCCATACCTTGTGGCACTGGAGGGTCGCGATCCGTGCGAACTACCGTTGTTCGGCGTGCCCTTCGCGATCAAAGACAATATCGACCTGGCGGGCATTCCCACCACCGCCGCCTGCCCGGCCTTTGCCTATGTGCCGCCACGCAGTGCAACGATTGTCGAGCAGTTGATCACCCTGGGCGCGGTGCCGCTGGGCAAGACCAACCTGGACCAATTCGCTACCGGGCTCAATGGCAGCCGCTCGCCGTATGGCGCCTGCCCCAACAGCGTGTTGCCGCAATACCCCGCAGGCGGCTCGAGTGCAGGATCTTCGTTGGCTGTCGCCCTGGGCGTGGCGAGCTTTGCCTTGGGCACCGACACCGCCGGTTCCGGGCGTGTGCCGGCGGCGCTGAATAACCTGGTGGGGCTCAAGGCGAGCAAAGGGCTGATCTCCACGGCGGGCGTGGTGCCGGCGTGCCGCACGCTGGATTGCGTCACCACCTTTACCCGCACCGCGCGCGAGGCCAGCCAGTTGCTGGCACTGACCGCCAGGCTTGACCCGCTGGACGCCTACAGTCGCCAGAACCCGGCGTGGAATGACGCCTCGGCGTTTGGCGCGCCAAGGCCGTTTCGCTTTGGTGTACCACGCCAGGAGGACCTGGAATTCTTCGGCTGCACGCAAGGCCCAACACTGTTTCAGCACGCCATCACCCGCTTGATTGCCCTCGGCGGCGAACCGGTAACGCTGGACCTGTCGCCCTTCCTCGAAGCCGCGCGCCTGCTCTACGAAGGGCCATGGGTGGCCGAGCGCTACAGCGTGGCCGGTGAACTGATGGAGCGAGATCCCGAGGCGGTGCTGCCGGTGATTCGTGCGGTGCTGGCCAAGGCGCCAGCGGTGACCGGTGTCGACACCTTCCGTGCCGAGTACCGCCTGCAATCGCTGAAAGCACTGTGCGACCGCGCAATGGAGGGGCTGGACTGCGTGCTGACGCCAACCATCGGCCGCCCGGTCACCCTGGAAGAACTGCATGCCGAACCGGTGCTACGCAATGCCGAACTGGGCTACTACACCAACTTCATGAACCTGCTCGACTACGCGGCCGTCGCCGTGCCCAGCGGGTTGATGCACAACGGTTTGCCCTGGGGGGTGACGCTGTTTGGCCGAGCGTTTACCGACCAATACCTGCTGGGCGTGGCGGATGCCTTACAGCGTCAGCAGGATGCGTCGCTGGGTGCGCCCACGAGTACCGCCAGCCATGACTGCACACGGCTGGTGGTCTGCGGCGCGCACCTGCAAGGGTTGGCGCTTAACGGCCAGTTATTGCGCCGTGGCGCGCGTTTGTTGGAGTGCACCCACAGCGCTGCGGACTATCAACTGTTCGCCCTAGCCGGTGGGCCGCCTTATCGTCCCGGCATGCTGCGGGTCAGCGACGGCGGTGTAGCCATCGAAGTGGAAGTGTGGGAGTTGCCAAGCCGCGAACTGGGCTCATTTCTCACCGGTATCCCTGCGCCACTGGGCCTTGGCAAGGTGCAACTGGCGGATGGACGCTGGGAAAGTGGTTTCATCTGCGAGCCCTACGGCTTGAAGGACGCCGTGAACATCAGCCACTTCGGCGGCTGGCGCAACTACCTGCGCAGCTTGCAATAGCGCAACGGCGCTGTATCGTGCAGGGAACTCCGGGGCCCTGCCCAACCCAGCCTGAACCGACCGATGACCACGCCAACCCTCTGCCCCGCCTGCGGTGCCCGCAACGACTGTACCCTGGCCGACCCGCGCACTGCCGACCAAGCCTGTTGGTGCTACAGCGTCACCATCGACCCGGCGGTGCTCCAAGCCCTGCCGGACGAACTGCGCAATAAAGCCTGCTTGTGCCCGCGCTGTGCCCAGGTGGATGAGCAATTGCGTGGGGCTGAACAACCGTAATGCGCGTAGATCGTTTCCTCAGCAACCTACCGCGTTTCAATCGCCAGCAAGTGCGTGTGCTGTTGGTGGAGCGACGGGTGACCGTCGATGGCGTAGCGGTCAGCGACCCACACCACGAGGTGCGCGAGTTCAGCCGTGTGTGCGTTGACGATGAAGTGCTGCAAGCGGGCAAAGCAGCGCGTTACTTCATGCTGCATAAACCTCAAGGCTGTGTGAGCGCCACCTCGGACCCGCAACACCCCACCGTCCTCGACTTGCTGGATGAACCAGACAAAAGCGAGCTGCATATTGCCGGTCGCCTGGATTTCAACACCACCGGGCTGATGCTGATCACCAACGACGGCCAGTGGTCGCGGCGCCTGACGCAACCGCAAACCAAACTGCCCAAGGTGTATTTCGTGGAAACCGAGCAGGATATCGGGCCGGAGTATGCGGAGACTTTTGCGGCGGGCCTGTATTTTGCGTTTGAAGACCTCACCACCCAACCCGCTGAACTGGAACTGCTGAGCACCAGGACGGCGCGCCTGAGCATCATTGAAGGGCGTTATCACCAGGTGAAGCGCATGTTCGGGCATTTTGATAACAAAGTGATCGGCCTGCACCGTGAGCGAATGGGGCCGTTGGTGCTGGATGCATCCCTTGCGCCAGGCGAGTACCGGGCGTTGACTGACGACGAAATCCAACAGGTCTGACGACCGTTCGGCCGATGATGGCAAAAAACCAGCCGATCACCTTGCGAGCTGGCCCACCTCCTGCTTGAATCTTTTTACCAGCCAAATTATGACTGGTGAGTCGCCTATAACCTCCAAGAAACACTTTGCCCCGCCCGCGCTTGATCTACGGGCCTCTCAGGCAAACAGCCCGCTATAACAACACCCGTCGGCCAGCCGTCACCGGATCGACATGGGCTCTCATTTTCAAGGCGTATGCCTACCTGTCACAAAGCTCGTGCAGAGTGATCTGCGCGCCCTACCCGCTTGCCAGGAGTCTTATGACATGAGGCCAGAAATCGCTGTGTTGGATATACAGGGTCAGTATCGGGTTTACACGGAGTTCTATCGCGCGGACGCAGCTGCCAAGACCATCATCCTGGTCAACGGCTCCATGGCAACCACCGCTTCCTTCGCCCAAACCGTGAAAAGCCTGCACCCGCAATTCAATGTGGTTTTGTACGATCAGCCCTACGCTGGCCGTTCCAAAATCCATAACCGCCATGAGCAAATGCTGACGAAGGAAGTCGAAGGCCAGATCCTCCTGGAGCTCATCGACCACTTCGCCGCCGAACACGTGCTGTCGTTCTCCTGGGGTGGCGCCGCTGCCCTGGTCGCCCTCGCCCACCGACCCCGTCGTGTGGAAAAGGCGGTGATCAGCTCGTTCTCCCCAGTGATCAACGCGCACATGCGCGACTACCTCGAACGCGGCGTCGACTACCTCGGCAGCCTCGACCGCGACCGCGTCGGCCACTTGGTCAACAACACCATCGGCAAACACCTGCCGTCGCTGTTCAAACGTTTCAACTACAAACATGTGAGCAGCCTGGCCGAGCATGAATATGGCCAGATGCACTTTCATATCAGCCACATACTCAACAGCGATCGGCTCTGCTATCTCAAAGCGGCCAAGCAGATCGACATTCCGGTACTGTTTTTGAACGGCGAATGGGACGAATACACCAGCGCCCAGGATGCCAAGCTGTTTGGCCAACACGTGGCAAACAGCAGTTTCAGCACCATCCAGGCCACTGGGCATTTTCTGGATATGGAGCACAAGGCGGCATGCCGGGATAGCCGGAACGCGGTGGTGGGCTTTTTGAAATCAGAACGGCAGGTCAGCCGATTGCGCTATCACCACGGCCAGACGCAGCATGCATTGGGGATATGAAATGAGATCCTTTGCAGGAGCAAGCTTGCTGTGGCGAGGTAGCTTGTTCCTGCATGGGGTCCGTTCGTCGCGTTGATTGATGAACGCAACCCACACATTTTTCGAAGAAAAACTTCAAATCCCGATGAACATCTGGTACAAAGTCAGCCGTTCTGAGCGGGTATAGTTTAGTGGCAAAACGAAAGCTTCCCAAGCTTTAGTTGAGGGTTCGATTCCCTCTACCCGCTCCACTCAAATTTTGCTTTCACGTCAGGTTGGTTGTGACGGGAAGGCACGAAAAAACCGGCCTTTGGTGGCCGGTTTTTTTATGGGTGAAATTTAAGGGTGGGGAGGTCGCCAACCACTCAATTATTTGAGTGTACAGCCACGCTGCACCACCCACGCCAACGGCAACGTCACCAACAACATCCCCGCCAGCACCATCACCGCCACCGGTACGCCCAACACATCCCCCACGCCACCAAACACCACCGGTGCCAACGCCCCGCCGCCGATCGTGCCTGTATAGAACACCGCGAACGCCTGCTCGCGTTTCTCCGCGCCCGCCAGGTCGGGCACGGCGCCATACAGCACTGAAGACGTTCCATTGAGCACCAGCCCCAATACCGGCAACATCACCATCAACCCACTCAGCGGCAGGTATACCGCTGCGACGATCAGCAGCGCCGTGCTGGTTTCCGTCAGCCACACCGTCTTCATCATGCCGATGCGTGCACCCAGGTAGCCGCAGAGCAACTTGCCGAACGCACCTCCGATAAACAGCAGAGTCAGAGCCAGGCCGATGCCCGCCGTACCTGCGCCTTTGGCTTGCAGCAGGAACGGCAGGAAGGTGAGAAAGCCCATACGCACCGCGCTGTCGAGGGTGCCGGTAAGGATCAGTGCGCGCAGGCCGGTGACAGAACCGGTTCCCACAATGGGTTTGGCTCTTTTAGTGGATGCGGTTGCGGATGGTTGGGAGGGGATCAGCCACCACAACAACCCCGCCGCCGCCAGGCCGAGCAGCCCCAGGAGTGTGGCACTGGCGCGCCAACTGATGATGGTGAGCAGCAGGCCAACCAAACCCGGAATCAGGGTCTTGCCGATGTCGCCGGAGAAGTTGTATTGGGACAACGCTTGTTTGACCCCGCCACCGCCCTCGTAGGCGTCGGTGATCATTGAGGAGGCCAATGGATGTTGGGTACTGGCGCCTAACCCGCCCAACAGCAATGCCAGCAGCAACAGGGTCAACCCGGTGGCCTGTCCCACTAATACGTAGGCGACACCCGCGAGTGCCGTGCCCCCAACGAGCATCGGTATACGGCCCCAGCGTTTAGCGGCGCGGCTGGCCATCAGTTGGAACACGGCCATCATCCCGGAGTAAGCGCCGCGTAGCAGACCGATCTGGGCATAGGACAGCGCGAACTGCGCTTGCCAGATCGGCAGCAGCACGTAGATGACGTCGGTCAGACCATCGTGAACGGCGTGGGCGCTGCAGCCGGCAATCAGCGAGCGACGCCGGGTTAATGTTTCGCAAGCAGGCACAGCGACGGTGTCGGTCATGATGTTTGGATCAACTCAGGTTTTAGGGGCTTGCAGCCTGTCAGGGCGATCAGCAGGGTCAGCAGTTGGAAACCGATAATCAGCGTCACGCAGCCTGCCCAGCCCCACCGCTCCCAAATTAAGGCCGGGGCGATGGCACCGCAGCTGCCGCCCAGGTAGTAGCACGTGAGGTAAACGCCCACGGCGCCCGCCTTGTTGTCACGAGCAGTCGCAGTGATGAAGGCGTTCGCGGCCGCTTGAGCAAGGAACACGCCAGTGGAACTGAGGGCTAGGCCTACGACGATGCACCCTAGCGACGGCATCAGGGTCAGCGCCGAACCACTCACACCGAGCACGGCAGCGACAGTCAGCAGTTCGGCGTGGGGTCGGGCCTTGCTGAGGCGGCCAGCGATAGGGATCACAATCAAGGCCAACAGAAACACCATGTAAAGTGTGCCCAAGGCCGCAGGTCCCAAGCTGAACGGCGGTAAGCCAAGGTACAAACCTGCGTAGGTAAAAGCGGCGACTTGAGAAAACAACACACAAAAACCTACGGCGTACGCGGCCAGCAAGGGCTTGTGAAAAATACCCGACCTAGATGCCTTAACCGCTGACGTCTGCTGGCGGTTGGTTGGCAACAAAAACTGGATAAACCCACCCACCATCAGACTCAGTGCTGCCAGTAATTCAAAGGCTTCCCGCCAGCCCACATATTCAGTCATCACGCCCGTGACGAAACGCCCGGCGAACCCGCCCAATACGGTGCCCGCCACATAAAGGCTGGTGACTTCGGTAACGGCCCCGCCACGCCAACGATCACCGATATAAGCCACGCTGGTGGCAAACACCACAGGGATCAACATGCCTTCGACAAACCGCCACACCAGCACTTCGGTAAAGCTATCGGCGTAGGCGGTCATCAACGCAGGCACCGCCAACAACAGCGCGGCCACAGCAATCACCGTGCGTTGCTCGAAGCGCCCGGTCAGCCGGCTGACAAAGGGGGCGGTGATCGCCACAGCCAAGGTAGTGACCGTGATACTCCAGCCCGCGGTCTTGGCGCTGATATGAAACTGCGCGGCAAAGGTCTGGAGAATGCTCTGGGTCGCATAAAGGTTCAGAAACGCCGCGCAACCACACAGGAACAGGGCAAGGCGGGCACAATGCAGGCGCGGTTTCATGAAACCTCTCGTTTTATTTTGTGAGGTCTTTATAGAATGGCCGACCGGTTTTAAACCAATACCGATTTCGAACCGATCAATACCAGAGGACCAGGATGCTCGACCTACGCAAGCTGCGTTACTTTCTGACAGTCGCCGAAGAGTTGCATTTCGGCCGCGCGGCACTTCGCCTGCACTTGGCCCAGCCGCCGCTGACCCGGCAGATTTCGGCGCTGGAAGCGGAATTGGGTTTCAAGCTATTTGATCGCACCAGCCGCACGGTGTCCCTCACCGCTCAGGGGCGTTCGTTCTTGCCCTATGCGCGTGGCGTGTTGGAGCAGGTTGAGTTAGCGCAGGTGATCGCAGGCAAGTTGGCTGCTGGTACCGCTGGGCAGTTGGCGTTGGGATATGTCAGCTCGATCGCCTTGTCGGATCTGTTCAGTCAGGCGATCCAGGCATTTGCCCAACGCTTTCCCGATGTGCAGTTGACCTTGGTGGAGTGTGCCTCCGGCAGCCTGGGCGCGCAGGTGGCGGATGGGCGGTTGGATATTGGGCTGAGCCGCCTGCTGCCGCAAAACGAAGAGGTGCAAGCGCTGTCACTGGGCGAGGAGCGATTGGTGGCGGCGGTGTCCAGTGAAAGCCCGCTGGCGAGCCTGGCTGAAGTCAGTCTGGCGCAACTCAGTGCTTATCCGCTGATTCTGTTTCCGTCGGATTATGGATCGGGGCTGAATCAATCCATTGAACAGCTTTACCGACACCACGGCCAGGCTCTGCGTCCTGGGCCGACCGGGCGGCAGATCACCTCGATCATTGCACTGGTGGCGGCCGGACAGGGGGTCGCGCTGGTACCTGAATGTACAAAAAGCTTGATGAACAAGGGCGTCACGTATAGGCCGATAGTGGAGCCGGATGCCTGTGCGAAATTGTTGGTACTGACCCCTACGGCAAGAAGAAGTGTGTTGGTTGATGCGTTTCTCGCGGTTATCGCGCAGACCTTACACACCCGGTAACGCCTCCGTAAAACCTCGCAATACCTCTCTCCGGCGCCATTTCTACGCGCTCATACACTTCATTCACCGCCTACCGAAACGCCGGCCATCGACCGCCGGTAGGTAGAGTGTTGATAATTTATTTTCAGTGGTTATAGTCACCACCAACACACACCACAAGGAGGTGATGTGGATAGCCGATATTTGATAGGTCATATCGTTGCGGATGGCTGGTATCTGGTGCGCACCAGAGGCAGTCATCATCATTTCAAGCACCCGACAAAACCGGGGCTGGTGACGATTCCCCATCCAAAAAAGGATTTGTTGGACAAGACCGCCAAGAGCATTTTGAAACAAGCTCTGTTGAGTTAACCGTCCCTGGAGGACAACAGACATGCTTTACCCCATCGCAATTTCAACCGGAGACGACGATCACGCTTGGGGCGTGGAAGTCCCGGACATTCCTGGCTGCTACTCTGCGGGTGACGATCTGGACGACGCCATGGCCATGGCCCGTGAAGCGATCGAAGGGCACTTCGAGATCCTTGCGGAAGACGGCGCACCGATTCCCAGCGCGCAAAAAGTCACTTTGCATGCGGCCAACCCACAGTACGCCGGCTGCACCTGGGCAGTGGTGGATATTGACGTCACTAAGTACCTGGGCAAGGCGCAAAAGCTCAACATTACCCTGCCGGGCTACCTGTTGAATCGTATTGATGAATACGTACTGCACCATCCTGAAGAAAAAAGCCGTTCAGGCTTTCTGGCATCCGCGGCGCTTAAGGTGTTGCAACAGGATCGGTAGCTGCAACTCAGCAAAGTCCGAATGCCGCGAGGAACCCATATCGTGATGATGTCAGCTCGTCAGCCCTGGAATCGGGATTACTGCAATGCTTGAGTCTAAACAGCACACGCCAAAAGCCATACTGCGCCAGGTGATAGGCTGGGTGTTGGTTTTGCCATTACTGGTCTCGTTTGTAAGGCTGCCATTTCCCCTTGGGTTGGTCCTGGGGCTGGGAGCGATTGCAGCGTCGGCTTATGGTGTACGGCTGGCCAGACGCCACGCCAGCCGACGCGTAACCGTGTTCGCCTTGATCGTCACTCTACTCAATGTCATTTCGTTGGTCGTGATGGGGACCGCCTCAGTACTCATGGGACTCTATTACGTAGCCTGGATTTACGGTTATCCGCATTACTCCAGCTGGGTTTACTGGAACTTTTAAACTCAGGAAAATTTGACCGCAAGAAACGTAGTTTCCAGCAGGGCTAATGGAACTACAGTCACATCGTAACGTTTACATCCTTCCAAGGAGCCCGCACATGTCCTACGAATACAAGCTCATGCCCTCCCCCGTCGGCCAGCTCACCCTGGTCGCGCGCAATGGCAAACTCAGTGCAATTTTGTGGGAAGTAGAGCGAGCCAACCGTGTACGTCTGGGTGAATTGCACGAGGCGAATGACAGCCCGGTGCTATTGAACACCGAGCGCCAGTTGAAGGAGTACTTCGCCGGCACCCGCAACCGGTTCGAGCTGGAACTGGACTTCTCGGGCACCGACTTTCAAAAGCAAGTCTGGCAGGCACTGCTGACCATTCCCTTTGGCGAAACCCGTAGCTACAGCCAGATCGCCCAACAGATTGGTAACCCGAAAGCCGTGCGTGCGGTGGGGGCAGCCAATGGGCGCAATCCGATCTCGATCATCGCACCATGCCATCGAGTGATAGGTGCCTCAGGCGGGCTGACCGGCTTCGCTGGTGGGCTGGAAGCCAAGCAGTATTTGCTGGCATTGGAAGGCACCGGCCAGGCAGAACTGGCGTTCTAGAGACTAACCTGGACCACACATAAAAACGGCGGTTGGAAATCATCCAACCGCCGTTGCTCACTTCAAGTGACGGATTCAACCCTCGCTTTGACGACCTTTACCGTAGGTCGACGCGAGGGCACGGGCTTTTTGCAGACGCTCTTCCAACTTGGGCAGTGTCTCATCCACCAACGCTTTTATTTCCGGCACATCCGACACCGCGCCTTCCTGCTTAAAGAGGGCGATGGCGTCTTCGTTTTCCTTGACCTGTTGCGCGGTATAAGCGGCGTCAAAGGAGTCGCCATCCTTGAGTGTGGGCATCAGGGTTTCGGCTTTATCAACAATTTTTTCGCGCGGAACCACGGGCAAGTCGAGCTTCTTGGCGATAGCCGCCAAGTGCTGATTGGCCAGCGTGCGCTCGTTGATAACCTCGATGGTGTAGTCCTTGATTTCCTGAGACGACGTTTTGGCGTGGGCCATGCGACTGGTTTCGATATCGGCCATGCCTTTGGCTGAAGCCTCCTCGATGAATTCAGCCGGCGACTGGGCGAAAGCATTGCTGGCGCCGAGGCCCAGCAGCATCGCGAAACTGGCGGTGCGTAACCGGATAGCCATACGGCTCATGATAGGTTCCTCCAGGGCAAAAATAAGTGCGAGGGATGACACCTCGCCCTGTATTCGAATTTTCAGGGCGGCAAAGGTTTAGAAAAAACTCACCCGTGCGACGAACGGTTTTCGTCGCATCAGGCCGGTTTACTGCCAAACAAGCCCGGTAAAGCGTGCGCCAGTGCGTTGATGGCGAAGCCGATAAACATCACGCCACACAGCTTGGTAATCAGGATTTCATGGCGCTGATACACCGTGCGCACCCGCTGGGCGCCGACCACACCGATCAGAATCGCGTAGGCCAGTACGCCGCCTACGAAGCTCAAGAAGATCAGCGACGGCAGCATCGACCACGTCAACAACTCGGCACGGCTGGACAACAACGCAGTGAACGTTGCCACCGCCACCGGGTAAGCCTTGGGGTTGGTCAGGCCGAATAGAATGCCATGCCAAAACGGATGCCGCGCCGCGCCCTGAGGCGCATCGCTGCTGCGACGCTGGGTGCGAATCGCGCGCCAGCCGAGCCAGAACAGGTAAAGTCCGCTGAGCACGCCCAGCACATCAAATGCACCGCTGCCGACCTCCCGCGCGCCGACAATCGCAATCAGCGCCGTACTGCACCACACCACGTCCCCGAGCAAATGCCCACACAGGAAACCCGCTCCGGCGCGACGACCACGGGCAGCACCGATACCAAACACAGCCAAGACGCCCGGACCAGGCGTAATACCGTAGATAAAACCCGAAGCGAGAACGGCGAGCAGCAAGGATGGGGTCATGGGCGCGACTCTGACAGACGGTTGAGAGGTGGATGGATTCTGCACGTTCTCACGCTAGGGGTAAAACTTCATTCCTGCGTAAGGTTTATCGCGACACGCTTGCAGGCGCGATGCCAAATCGCCGACATGGGCTTCAAGTTTATGGCCATCGGGATCGAGAAAATAAAACGAGGCGCCTTCACTGCGGTTGTCGCGCCATTCCTGCACACCAGCAGCCAGCAGACGTTCTACCAGCGCGGTGAAATCACGCGCATCGACCGTGAACGCATAGTGGGTGTAGTCCACCGCCGGCGCCGAGTGACACAATGGATCGAGTGACAAGCACAGCCATAGTCCGGGCAATGAGAGGTAGGCGCCGTTGTCCCAGGTAGCGTCGAGCCGAAGTTGCAGCACATTACGGTAGAAGCCGATGCTGCGATCCAAATCGGTGACGGCCAGGGTCAGGTGATTGAGACCTGAGAGCATGCGGTTTTTCCTGTTATCGATGACTTGCAGACAATACACCCTGCACTTGCCCAATCAACCACTGCAACCCCGAATCCCCACCCCGCCGTGCATGCCACGCCAGCTCAACGGCAAACGAGGGGATATGAAACGGTGGCGGCACGGCAGACAGGTGCTGGTGATCGATGTTGAGCAAGCCCCGGGACGACACGGTCAGAATCAAATCGGTTCCCTGGATCAACTGTGGCGCCACGCCCCAGTGCGGCAAGCTGACCGCCACATGCCGCCGCTCACGAATCGCCGTCAATGCCCGCTCGATTTCCGGGGTGCCGCTGCCACGCATTTCCAGCAGCACATGGGGGCGCGAGAGATAGGTGGGTAGATCAAGCACGCCGTTTTCCGGCAGGCTGTTGCGGTCCACCAGACAGGTGTAATGCTCCTCGAATAAGGGCGTGGTGCGCAGTTCGGCGGGCATATCGGGGAAGACTCCGGCGGCCAGATCGATGTCGCCATTGAGTACCCCGTCCACCATACCTTCGCGGCTGGCCTGGATGATTTGCAGGTCGATGCCAGGCGCTTCATGGCGCAAGACACGGACCAAGCCCGGCAGGAAAATCGCCGCGCTGTAGTCCGACATCGCCACGCGAAATCTGCGTTTGGTTGACTCCGGTTCAAAGCGGTTCGGCGCCAACAGTGCCTGCACCTGGGCCAGGGCCTCGGCCAACGGCATCGCCAACTCCAAGGCACGCGCCGTCGGCACCAATGTGCCGCCCTGGCGCACCAACAATGGGTCACCCAGCAAATCGCGCAAGCGCGCCAACGCATGGCTGACCGCCGGCTGGCTCAGGTGCAAACGCTCCGCCGCGCGGGTGACATGTTGCTCGCAGAGCAAGGCGTCGAGGATCACCAGCAGATTGAGATCGATGCGACGAAGAGTATTCATCAGCTGCATGCTCAGCATAAGAACTTGGAATTTAAATTTGCGCGACGAATAACCTAGAGTCCAGAAAAACCTTTGGAAGAATCGATATGACGACGTTGAATTGGGTGGGATTGTTAGTGCTGGCGGTTATCGCCGGGGCAGTGGTGCCGTTTCAGAGCGCGATCAATGCCAACCTCGGGCGCGGGCTCGGTCACCCGCTGTGGGCCACGCTGGCATCGCTGCTGGTGAGCATTATCGTATTGCTGCCGGTAATTCTGGCGCTACGCCTACCACTGCCCAGCCTGACCTTTATCAGCAAGGCACCGTTGTGGATGTGGGCCGGTGGTGCATTTGGTGTGTGCTTTATTTCGCTGGCATTGATGCTGCTGCCCAAGCTCGGCGCGTCCGGGTTTATTGCGCTGGCCATGGCCGGGCAGATTCTCGCCTCGCTGCTACTCGATCACTTCGGTCTGTTCGGCCTGGTTGAGCGCCAACTGACAACGCCCCGGGTGCTGGGGGCGTTGTTGTTGATTGGCGGGGTGGTGTTGATTCAGTTCAGCAGCACGCCCGCCCGTGCGCTAACAGCAGCGGGTTGATCAGCCCTTATCCAAAGTGCGCAGTTTTTGCGGCAAACCCCACAGCAAAAGCGCCGCCGCCAATAGCGCACAGACACCGATCACATACAGCGCCGGGGTGGTACTGCCGGTGAGGTCCTTGATCCGCCCCACCATCACGGGGCTGACAATACCGCCGAACTGACCGAGGGTGTTGATCACCGCAATGCCACCCGCCGCACCCGCACCGGCGCCCGCCAACAACTTGGGTGGCAAGGTCCAGAATGTCGGGATCGAAGCAATGATGCCGGCGCCCAACATGCCCAAGGCGATGATCAGGAAAGTGGTGTGGTCGGCAAAAATCCCGGCGCTGAAGAAGCCGATCGCTCCCAGCACCACCAGACCGCAGACGAACTTGCGACGCTCGCCGGTGGCGTCCGACAGCCGCCCGATCACCACCATGCTGATCGCGCCGCACACATAGGGAATCGCCGTGAGCAGGCCGATCATCACCGGGCTCTGGGTGCCGGCGCTGCGAATCAATTGCGGCGCCCAGAAGTTAAGGCCGTAGGACGCCACCTGGATCAGGAAGTAAATAAAGCCGAGCATCAAGAAGCCTGGAATGCGGATAGCCGACAGCAACGAACCACCATGCTGGTTCGGTTCATGCTTCGCAATACGGCTCGACAACAGCGTCTTCTCCGCCGACGTCAGCCAATGGGCGTCCTCAATGCGATCCTTGAGCCGGGTCAGCACCAAGAAGCCCAGACCGATGCAGGGTAAACCACCGAGCAGGAACAGCCAGTGCCAGCCGCGCATCTGCAATACGCCGTCGAGGTGTTCCAGCACCAACCCGGAAAACGGCGCGCCCACCAGCCCCGCGAAAGCCGACGCCAGGAACAGCATCGAAGTGATCCGACCACGGAAGTGTTGCGGGAACCACAACGTCAGGTAATACAGCACGCCCGGTGCAAAGCCCGCCTCCATTGCGCCGATCAGGAAACGCAGCGCATAGAACTGCCATTCGGCGGTGACAAACACCATGGCCGCCGTCGCCAAGCCCCACGACATCATGATCCGTGCAATCCAGCGCCGCGCGCCGACCTTGTACAGCATCATGTTGCTCGGCACTTCGAAAATCACATAACCCACCACAAACAACCCGGCGCCCAGGCCGTAAGCGGTGTCGCTCAGGCTCAAGTCAGCCTGCAGCTGGAACTTGGCGAAGCTGATGTTGATACGGTCAAAAAACGCAAACAGATAACACACCATGATCAGCGGCATCAGGCGCCAGGCGACCTTGCTGACCAGGGCTTTTTCAGCATCAATTTCACCAGCCGAGCGCGCGCCGGCCTCTAACGTATTAGTGCTCATTGTTTCTCTCCAGCGGACTGCTCACAGGCGTCCGATTGTTTTTGTTGTCTGGTGCGGCGTTACAGCGTGGCGATGTATTCGGGCGGTGAATGCAAGTCGCAGTTGCGCCCGGCCTTGGCGACTTGCCCAGGCAATTCATGGCCCAACAGCGCCGGCAAGCGCCGGGACATTTGCAGCAGATGTGGCAGGTCGATACCGGTGTGAATGCCGACCTCCTCGCACAGGTTGACCAGGTCCTCGGTGCAAATATTGCCCGACGCTCCCGGCGCAAAAGGGCAACCGCCGAGGCCACCCAGGGCCGCGTCAAACCGACGGGCACCGGCTTCGTAGGCGGCCAGCACATTGCACAACCCCAGGCCACGGGTGTTATGGAAATGCAGGGTCAGATCGCTGGCCGGTACTCGCTCCAACACGCGCTTGACCAGGCGCTCCACCTGGCGCGGATTGGCCATGCCGGTGGTGTCGGCGAGGCTGATGCCCTGGATACCCAACGCTTGATAAGCGTCGACAATTTGCAGCACGCGGTCTTCATCGATCTTGCCTTCGAACGGGCAACCAAACGTGGTGGCGATGCTGCCATTGAGGCGCACCGGGTGGTCGGCGGCAAAGCTGACGATATCGCCGAAAGCGGCCAACGACGCTTCGCAACGCATGCGCATATTGGCCAGGTTGTGGGTCTGGCTCGCGGACATCACCAGGTTCAGCTCATCGGCCCGGGACTCGATGGCGCGCTGGGCACCCTTGAGGTTGGGGATCAGCGCCACGTAGATAACCCCGGGTCTGCGTTCGATGCCCTGGAACACGTGCTCGCCATCGCGCAGCGCAGGGATGGCCTTGGGCGAAACAAACGAACCGGCTTCGATCCGTGAAAAACCGGCCAGGGACAACTGGTCGATCAACGCTATCTTGTCCGCAGTCTCGACCCAGGTCGGTTCGATTTGCAGGCCATCGCGCGGGGAGACTTCCTGCACGATCAGCGGGTCGGAATAATCGGTGATCATTGCACCACTCCCGAGGTTTTCAGGCGTTGGATATCGGCACCGGTCAGGCCCAGGCTGCCAAGGATGTCGTCAGTGTGCTGGCCGAGGGTCGGACCTTGCCAGTTCACCGCGCCGGGGGTTTCGGAAAGCTTGGGAACGATGCCGGGCATCTTCACCGAAACACCACCGGGCAGTTCGACGTTGAGCAACATATCTCGCGCCTGGTAGTGCGGGTCGCTGACGATATCAGCCACGGAGTAGATGCGCCCGGCCGGGACTTCAGCGGCTTCCAGGGCACTGAGTACGTGGTCGATGGGCAGGCTGCTGGTCCAGTGGGTGATCGCCGCATCGAGCAAACCACTTTTTGCCGCACGACCATCGTTGTGGGCGAACTCAGGTGCCTCGGCCAGGTCGACGCGGCCGATTGTGATCATCAGGCGCTTGTAGATCGGGTCACTGTTACCGGCGATCACCACGTAAGCGCCGTCGGCGGTCAGGTAGGTGTTGGACGGTGCGATACCCGGCAAGGCGCCGCCACTGCGTTCGCGCACATGGCCGAGCATGTCGTACTCCGGCACCAGGCTTTCCATCAGGTTGAACACGCTTTCGGCCAGGGACACATCGACAATCTGCCCGTCGCCCTGGCCGGTCTTGACCCGTAGCAGCGACATCAGCGCACCGATCACGCCGTGCAGGGACGCGAGTGAATCGCCGAGGCTCACGCCCACTCGCGCCGGTGGCGAGTCGGGGTTGCCGGTGGTGTAGCGAATACCGCCCATGGCCTCGCCGATCGCGCCAAAACCCGGGCGGTCGCGGTAAGGGCCGGTCTGACCGTAGCCGGAGATGCGCACCAGGGTCAGCTTGGGGTTGAGGGCGTGCAACACGTCCCAGCCCAGACCGAGTTTTTCCAGGCCGCCGGGGCGCAAGTTTTCAATCAGTACGTCGGCGTCGCCAAGCAGTTGCTTGATAAGGTCCAGCCCTTCACTGGACTTGAGGTCCAGGGCCAGGGACTTCTTGTTGCGCGATTGCAGGTACCACCACAGCGATGTGCCTTCGTGCAGCTTTCGCCATTTGCGAAGCGGATCGCCCTGCCCCATGGCTTCGATCTTGATCACCTCGGCGCCAAACTCGGCCATCAGCCGCGCGGCGAACGGCGCGGCAATCAGGGTGCCGATCTCGATCACCTTGATACCGCTCAGGGGAGCCGTCATGGGGTGTACCTCTTATTCTTGGAATGTGGCGCCAAGGCTAGAGGACAGCAGCGGGGGAAATCCAACCGTCAGTTGGCAAGGAGCGTTCGCGAAATGCGAACGACAATGGAATTACCTGTAAGAGCCGTCTGACTCAGCGCTGCCGCGCAAGTAGTCAAACAGCAGCCGACTGACCGGCGACAACTGCGCCTCATCGCGCACCACCAGGATCAAGCTGCGATCCGACCAGGCATCCGTCAGCGGAACGGCATGCAGGCCCAACGCCCGACCAAACAAATCGTAGGCTTTTTGCGGCAGGATACCGATGCCCATATTTGCCTGGACCATCCGGCACATCGCATCAAACCCCGGCACATGAATACGCAGGCGCAGCACTTTGCCCGCCTCACGCGCCGCGGCGTGGGTACGCATATTGATGGAACTGGCGGAGTGCAGGCCAACGTAATCGCTGCCCAGGGTTTCGGCGAATGCCAGGGTTTTGCGCGCCGCCAATGGGTGATCTGCGGGCATCAACACCACCAATTTGTCGAGACGATAGGTCACGCTGGGCAGGCCTTTGGTGTCGGTGTCGCTGGAGCAGATTCCCAGGTCTGCCACCCCATCCAGCACGCCCTGCACTACACCATTGCTGGGGCGCTCCTCCAGATCGGTTTTCACCTCGGGGTGCAACTCGGAAAAATCCCGCAGGTCTTCAGGAAGGAACTGAATGATCGCCGACAGATTGGCCAACATCCGCACATAACCACGCACACCATGGCTGTGTTCGCCCAGTTCCAGGCCCATTTTTTCGACGTTGAACAACATCTGTCGCGCATGGTGCAGCAGCGTTTCACCCGCCGCGGTCAGGTCCATGCCCTTGGCCCGGCGCACGAACAGGCTTACGCCCAGCACCTGTTCCAGCTCCATCAGGCGCTTGCTGGCCGCCGATACCGCAATCGCTTCACGGGCAGCTGCACGGGTCAACGTGCCCTCCTCAAACACCGCGACGAACAACTGCAAGGTGATCAAATCAAGGCGACGCACCAGGCTCTTGTGCAACATCAGCGGCGCTCGCTGGCCAAGCGATTGATCTCTGCCTGCTCTACCACCGCGTGCGGTGCGCCATGGCGCACCGCCGCCAACATCGCCTGGCCGACGGTCTCGGTGCTCACCACCCAGCTGGGTTTTACTCGACGCACAAACGAGAGCAACGGCCCGAGCACGGTATAGAAAGATTGGTACAGCGGCGTCTTCGAGCGTACGCCATGCAACGGCTGAATCACCCCGGGTCGAAACAGATACACCGCCTTGAACGGCAGGCGCAGCAAGGCGTTTTCAGTCTTGCCCTTGACCCGTGCCCACATCGACTTGCCCGCCTCGGAGCTGTCGGTGCCGGTGCCGGATACGTAGATAAACGTCATCTGCGGATTGAGTCGCGCCAGGGTGCTGGCGGCGACCAGGGTCAGGTCATAAGTGAGGTGGGTGTACTGGGTTTCATTCATGCCCGCCGACGAGACGCCAAGGCAGAAGAAGCACGCATCAAAGCCTTGCAGCAAGTTTTCCAGCGGTTGGAAATCCAGCATGTCGCTGTGCAGCACCTGGTGCAGTTTGTCGTGTTCCTGGGTCAAGGGCGTGCGGCCGACGGCGACGACTTCCTGAACGTCAGCGGCCAGCAGGCACTCGCGCAGCACGCCTTGGCCGACCATACCGGTGGCGCCGAATAGCAGAACTCTCATAAGGGGACCTCAGCGGCAAGCCGCAAGCTTCATGCTCAAGTTGAATGCAGTGCGAGACTCACACCTTAGCAGCTTGTAGCTTAACGCTTGCAGCGAGCGACTGCCCCGTCAGAACGCGCTACGAAAGATCTCTTCAATCTGACGCTGATCAGCCCGCCGTGGGTTAGTTAACCCACACGCATCCTTCAACGCGTTAGTGGCCAGCAGCGGAATATCCTGCAGCTTGGCACCCAGCTCGCGCAGGCCGGCCGGGATCTCAACGTCCTGGGACAACGTGCGAATGGCAGCAATGGCGGCTTGGGCGCCCTCTTCCGGGGTAATCCCTTTGACCTCGGCGCCCAACGCGTGAGCCACGTCGCTCAAGCGCTTGGCGCTGACACTGGCGTTAAAGCTTTGCACATGGGGCAACAACACCGCGTTGCACACGCCATGAGGCAAGTCGTAGAGGCCACCCAACTGGTGCGCCATGGCGTGCACAAATCCGAGGGACGCATTGTTGAACGCCATACCGGCGAGGAACTGCGCATACGCCATGTTTTCCCGTGCCACCTTGTCGCTGCCGTCCCGCACTGCCAGGCGCAGGTTGGCGCTGATCAATTCGATGGCCTTGATCGCACACGCGTCGGTGATCGGCGTAGCAGCCGTGGAGACATAGGCTTCGATGGCGTGGGTCAGGGCATCCATGCCGGTGGCGGCGGTGAGGCCCTTGGGCATGCCGACCATCAGCGCTGGGTCGTTAACCGACAACAGCGGCGTGACGTTGCGGTCGACGATGGCCATTTTCACGTGACGGGTTTCATCGGTGATGATGCAAAAGCGGGTCATCTCGCTGGCGGTACCGGCGGTGGTATTGATGGCCACCAGCGGCAGTTGCGGCTTGGTCGACTGGTCGACGCCTTCGTAGTCGCCGATATGCCCACCATTGGTAGCGCACAAGGCGATGCCCTTGGCACAGTCATGGGGCGAGCCGCCGCCCAGGGACACCACGAAATCACACGCGCTCTGCTGCAACAGGGCCAGGCCTTTCTCGACGTTCTCCACGTTGGGGTTGGGCTTGGCACCGTCGTAGATCACCGAATCAATATCCTGCATCGCCAGCTTCTCGGCGATCATGCTTGCCACGCCTGCCTTGGCAAGGCCTACGTCGGTGACGATCAGCGCCTTGCGAAAGCCGTAGTTGCGAATGGCGGTCATGGCTTCGTCTAGGCAGTCGGTGCCCATGATGTTGACGGCGGGGATGAAGAAAGTGCTGCTCATGGCGAATCCTCAGAGGCGTTATGCCTACAGGATCAACCTGTGCCGCGCGGCGCATCTTGATCAGGATCAATACCCGCTCGTGATAAAGTCACGCTCCCGCCGATTTCGAGTAGACCCGCCGCAATGAAGGATTTCCAGGATATTGACGCCCACCTTGAAGACTGGAGCGCACTGCGCAGCAGCACGGCCTTCAACGGGATTCTGATCGGCAACGGTGCCAGCCGGGCGATTTGGGAAGACTTTGCCTACGACTCGCTGTTCGAAAACGCCCGCACCGTCGAAGAAAAGCCTCTGAGCCAATCCGAGTTGAGCGTATTCGACGCCCTGCAAACCCGCAGTTTCGAGCAGGCGCTGGGCGCGCTGAAAACCACCAGCCGGGTCAACAAGGCGCTGGCGGTCAGCTCGGCGGCGCCGCGCAACCGCTACTACGCGATCAAGGAAGCGTTGATCAATACCATCCACGGCGTGCACATCCCGTGGCGCCTGGTGCAGCCGTCAACGCTGGCGACGATCAACGCGGAGCTGGCCCACTATTCCACGGTGTTCACCAGCAACTACGATTTGCTCAACTACTGGGCGATCCTGCACACCCCGGGCATCGACGACCTGTTCCGCAGCGCCGACGCCAGCTTCGATCTGCGCAATACCCGCACCGATGCCACGCGCATCCTCTACCTGCACGGAGGCCTGCACCTGGTGCGCAACCTCGACGGTACGGCGCGCAAACTACCGTCCACCGACAGCACGCTGCTCAGCAGTTTTGCGATCAACAACACCATCAAGACCCTGGACGATGTGCCGTTGTTTGTCAGCGAAGGCAAGGTGGAAGAAAAGCTCAAGACCATCCGCAGTTCGGATTATTTGTCGTTTTGCTATGCACAGCTACTCAGCCATGAAGGGGCGCTGTGCATCTTCGGCCATGACTTGGGGCCGCAGGATAAACACCTGGCGGATGCGATTCGCCAGGCCAGACTGACGACCCTGGCGATCTCGGTATCGGGGCGCAGTGACGGGTTTATTCGCCAGCAGAAGCGCCGGTATTCGGAGCTGTTTGATGGCATGGGGGTGAAATTGAAATTCTTTGCGGCGCGCACGCATCCGCTGGGTAATTCGGCACTGTCCGTACCGGTCGAACGCTGACTTCCTGAAAGTGGAGATCAACTGTGGGAGCTTTTCAAGCTCCCATCTCGGTCACTCTTCCGAGCTGTGTACGACCACCAGCAACTGCGCCTGAACCGGCCCCACCGAACGAAGCCTATGGGGTTTCTGCGCATTGAAGTGCAGCGCGTCACCCCGCTCCAGAATCACCCGTTCGTTCATGAAGTCCACTTCCACCTGGCCTTCATGCACGAACAAAAACTCTTCCCCCATGTGTTCCTTGAAGGTCTTATCGGTGAACTCCGCCGGCGGGTAGATGATGAACGGCAGCAGGCTGCGTTCGCTGACTTGATGGGCCAGCACCGCATAACCTGGCGAGGTGTCCGGCCGCTCATGGCTGCGTACCAGGCTGTAGCTGTCGAGGCTGACGCTGTCTTCGCTGAAAAGCTCTTCGACCTTCACGTTCAACGCCTTGGCCAGTTTCAGCGCGGCGGCAATCGACGGCGTATTGAGCCCACGTTCGACCTTGGACAGGTAACTCTTGGTCATTCCGGACTTTTCGGCCAGGGTTTCCAGGGTCACGCCAAGTTTTTTTCTCAATAATTTCAAACGGATAGACATGTGCTGCGGTTAATCCATGCAGAAAACGATGAGCCGTGCTTGCCAATGACACAAAGTGTCATATAGCATCATTGGTGTCATTTGCACTCACCAAGGGCACCCGATATGGCCAAGACATTAGCACTCCCGAAAGACCAACTGGTCAAGCAAGCGCTGATCCAGATGCAAAACACCCTGGCGGATAATACGTGGACCGACCGGCAAAAGCTGGCCCTCACCTGCCGCATTCTATTCGAACACGGCCACGACTCCGGCCTGGCCGGGCAGATCACCGCGCGTGGGCCGAAGCCTGGTACCTATTACACTCAGCAACTGGGCCTGGGGTTTGATGAGATCACTGCCAGCAATCTGTTGCTGGTGAATGAGGATCTTGAAGTGTTGGAAGGCCACGGTATTCCCAACCCGGCCAATCGTTTTCACACCTGGGTGTACCGCGGGCGGCCGGATGTGAACTGCATCATCCATACGCACCCGACGCACATCGCCGCACTGTCGATGCTGGAAGTCCCGCTGCAGGTGTCTCATATGGACCTCTGCCCGTTGTACGAAGACTGCGCTTTCCTGGAAGCCTGGCCGGGCGTGCCGGTGGGCAATGAAGAAGGGGAAATCATCACTTCGGCGCTGGGCGACAAGCGCGCGATTCTGCTCTCGCACCACGGCCAGCTGTCCACCGGTGCGAGCATCGAAGAAGCCTGCGTGATCGCACAGTTGATCGAGCGTGCGGCCAAGTTGCAGTTGCTGGCGATGGCGGCGGGCACGATCAAGCCGATTCTGCCGGCGCTAGGACGCGAGGCCCATGACTGGATCTCCAAGCCCAAGCGCCATGGTGCCGCGTTCAATTACTACGCTCGGCAGAACCTGCGCAAACACGCCGATTGCCTGAACTGATTGCCTTTTTTTCGACCGGAGACTTTCCATGCCCAACCCAACTATTCACGGCATCATCGGCTACACCATCACCCCATTCAGCGCCGACGGCCAGCACATTGACCTCGATGCACTGGGCCGCTCCATCGACCGTTTGATCGACGGTGGCGTGCACGCCATCGCACCGCTGGGCAGCACTGGCGAAGGCGCTTATTTGAGCGATGCTGAGTGGGATGAGGTCAGCGCCTACAGCCTTGCAAAAATCGCCAGGCGCGTGCCGACCATCGTCAGTGTGTCTGACCTGACCACCGCAAAGGCTGTGCGCCGTGCCCGTTACGCCGAAGCCAATGGTGCCGATGTGGTAATGGTGCTGCCGGCCTCGTACTGGAAACTCAGCGAAGCGGAAATCCTCGCCCACTATGCCGCGATTGGCGACAGCGTCGGCGTGCCGATCATGCTCTACAACAACCCGGCCACCAGCGGCACGGACATGTCGGTGGAGTTGATTCTGCGCATCGTCAAACAGGTCGCCAACGTGACGATGGTCAAGGAAAGCACCGGGGATATTCAGCGCATGCACCAGTTGCATCGCCACAGCGATGTGCCGTTCTACAACGGTTGCAATCCGCTGGCTCTGGAAGCGTTTGCTGCGGGTGCCAAGGGTTGGTGCACAGCGGCGCCGAACCTCATCCCGCAGCTCAATCTGGAGTTGTATGACGCAGTGTTGGCCAATGACCTGACAAGAGCGCGTGAGTTGTTCTATCGCCAATTGCCGTTGCTGGAATTCATCCTCAAGGGCGGTTTACCAGCGACGATCAAGGCAGGATTGCGCTTGACCGGGTTGGAAGCAGGTAATCCGCGGCTGCCGGTTTTTCCATTGGGTGAAGCGGGGATTGAGCAGCTAAAGACATTGCTGCGCTAAAACAGTAGCCCCCTGTGGGAGCTGGCTTGCCTGCTCCCACATTTTAAGCGAGTGCATCCGTTATTTAGCGACAAATGACAATAATTCTCGATATCATTCGCGACTTTTCTACGTCGCGCTTCGTCAAGAAGGATATCCATGTCTCGTCCCAAGCCCGACCCGTTGTCGGCCGATGCTTTTCGCAGGTTTTATGCAGACATCCTGTATTTCCTGCGCAAACGCACGGACAACGCCAGCGACGCGGCGGACATGGCCCAGGATGTCTTTACCCAATGGCTGGACTACCGCGACAGGGCCAAGGTCGAGCAGCCACGGGCGTTTCTGTTCCAGATGGCGCGCAACCTGCTGCGTGATCACTGGCGCAAACAGAAGGTACGGCAGACCGCCCACGCAGATCAGGCCGAAAGGGACGCGGAGCCTGCCAACGACGAGCAAAACGACCCCATGGTCGCCGCACTTCGCTTGCAACGCCTGGAACAGTTGAAAGAAGTCCTCGCCGAACTCTCGCCCCGCAGGCGAGAAGCCCTTATGCTGCACCGCTTCGAAGGCTTGAGCCAGGCGCAGATCGCCGAGCGCATGGGCATTTCGACCAGCATGGTGGAAAAGCACATCGCTTTTGCCTTGCTGCATTGCAAGCGACGCCTTCAACACGAACCCGGCACGGAGCAGCCAGAATGAACCGCCTGAGCGACATCGACGCCCTGGATATCGAGGCGAGCGACTCCATCGATGCCCAAGCCGCCAGCTGGTTTGCCCGCAACCGCAACCTTGCTGCGCGCGCCGACCGCAAGGCCTTTGCCGCCTGGCAGGCCGAGCCGGCCCATGCCCGTGCCTATGCCGAGTTCGAACAACTGTGGGCGGACCTTGCCCAACTGCAGCAACTGAAAAAAACCGTGGCGCTGCCCAAGCGCAAACCGTCGATCTGGCGCCCAGCCCTGGCGGTGGCAGCCGCCTTGATCTGCGCGGTGCTGACGATACAGATCGGTGCGCCCCGCGAGCTCTACCACACCCAGGTTGCGGCCCATGCCAAAGGTATGCGCACCCTGCACCTACCGGATGGCAGCACGTTGTATGTGAATGCCAACACGCGCCTGCGGGTGGATTTCACCGCCCATCAACGCATCGTTCATCTGGACAAGGGCCAGTTGTACATCGAGGTCGCCGCCGACAAGGAACGGCCGCTATACGTGCAAGCCGGCGAGGCGAACGTGCGGGTGGTTGGCACCGGTTTCGATGTACGGCGCAGCCAGCAGCAACTGGTGGTCAGCGTCGCACATGGCCAAGTGGCGTTCGAGCCCGACGCCAAAACTCCGGTGGCCTTGCTCGGCGCCCGGCAACGCGCCATCTACAGCTACGCCAAGGGCACCTTGCAGCAGCAGCCGCTCACCGCTGAGGAGGTGGCCGATTGGCGCAGCGGGCACCTGTCATTTCGCGATCGCGAGTTGGCCAGCCTGATCGATGAACTGAGCCTCTACCGTCCCCAGGCACCGTTGCAGGTCAGTCGCGCCGTGGCGCAACTGAAGGTCTCAGGCAATCTGGATGTGAATGACCCAGATGCCCTGCTCAATGCCCTACCCGCCCTGCTGCCGGTGAAAACCGTAACCTCAGCCGATGGCATCGTGAGAATCGAACCACGCAAGTAGGGTCAAAAAAACCACACTTGAGAATATTTTGCATTCGCATGTGTGGATTTTTTTACCTGCCCCGTCTTCCTCCCGTCTGCGTTTGATACGCACACCTTTTTGGCTATTTAGCCGCACCGGGGGATCTCATGTTTCGCGCGCCTTGCCACGCTTCGCACCTGTTTCTTCGACCGACCCTTATTGCCAGTTGCATGGCGTTCAGCCTCAGTGCCCAGGCCGAGTCGTTCAAGCTGCAACTGCCCGCCCAACCACTGGCCACGTCCCTTAGCCAGGTAGCGCAGCAGGCGAAAATCCAGCTGCTGTTCGATGAAGCGCTGCTCAAGCATGTGCAGGCACCAGCGCTCAACGGCGAATTCACTCCGGAAGTGGCCATTCGTACCCTGCTAAAAAAGGGTGAATTCACCCTGATCAAGGTCGGCACGACATATGTGGTACGCCCCGACGAAGGCAAGACCACTAACAGTGGCGCAATCCAGCTGGACACCCTCAGCGTGATCGGCACCGGTACCGAGGTCAATTCCAGCACCGTCGGCCGCTCAACCCTGAGCCAGACCGATATCGACCGCTACCAGTCCAATAACATCCCCAGCCTATTGCAGACCCTACCCGGTGTCAGCCAGGGCGGCTCGCTGAAACCCGGCGGTCAAACCATCAACATCCGCGGTTTCGGCGATGCCGAAGACGTGCCGATGACCGTCGACGGCGCCACCAAGAGCGGCTTTGAGCGCTATCAACAAGGCACGGTGTTTATCGAACCTGAATTGATCAAGAGTATCGAAGTCGAGAAAGGCCCCAACTCACCGTTCACCGGCAACGGGGGGTTTGGCGGCACGGTCAACATGACCACCAAAGATGCCCCGGACCTGCTCCAGGACGGCCGCAACAGCGGCGCGATGCTCAAATACAGTTACTCCAGCAACGACCATGAACAGGTCTACAGCAGTGCCGTGTATGGCCGCACCGACGACGGCCGTTTCGACGCCCTGGCTTACCTCACTCAACGTGACGGCGGCGATATGAAAGTGGCCGCCAAGCTGCCCAACGAAAACAACCAGTACCCGATCAACCCCCAGCGCCTGCCCAACAGCGCCCAGGATGTGGATGGCAAGCTGTTCAAGGTCAACGCGCACCTCACCGACGAGCACAGCGTCGGGCTTTCCTACCTGCGCTCCCACAGTAATCGCTGGACACCCTTCTCCGCCGCCAGCTACCCGACACCGCCGACCCAGGCCAACATTAACCGCTACGGCTACGAAAGCGCGTTGAAACGTTTTTTAGCCCAGCGCGACACCACCGACACCACCTGGTCGGGCAAGTATGAATACCAGCCGCTGGACAACCCGCTGGTGGACCTGACCGTCAAATATTCCCAGTCCAACACCGACCAGACCGACGAGCGTGACGCCACGGCGTTTTTCCAGCTGGCCACTGGCGGGCGCAAGATGGACACCGCCTACACCGACAAGAACCTCGACATCCGCAACATCAGCCTGTTTGACACCGGCCCCTTGCAGCATGCGCTGACCCTCGGCGGGCAGATCCGCAAGCACATCCGCGAAACCGAGATGTGGATGCCCGGCGCCACCTACAACACCGCGCGCTACAACTACGGGCATTTCCAGCCAGGCTTCATGCCCCACGGCAAAGTCGACACCAACAGCTTCTTTATCCAGGATGCAGTAACCCTCGGCGACGTGACCATCACCCCATCCCTGCGCTACGACCACGTACGCAACCGCGGCGAAGGCAACGATGCGCCGTACTACAACAATCCGGCCCCATCCTTCGGGCACGATTACAGCGACCGCACCTACACCGGTTGGTCGCCGCGTCTGGCGGTGTTCTGGACCGTCAACCCGAACCTCGGGCTGTTCGCCAATTGGAGCCAGACCTGGCGCGCGCCTGTGATTGACGAGCAGTATGAAGTCCAAGGCCTGGGCAGCCGCACCGCCACCAGCGTCGATCTTGACCCGGAACGTATCACCTCGATCACCGTGGGCAGTGTCACCAGCTTCGACAACCTGATCGCCAGGGACGACAACCTGCAAGTACGTACCACCCTGTTCCATAACAAAGTCGAAGACGAAATCTTCAAAGCCACTGGCGTCGGCTGTCAGAACCAGGCCATCAACGGCGGCACGATCTCCAGCGCCTGCCCAGCGGGAGCGATGTCCAATTACCGCAACATCGGGGGCCTGACCATCAAGGGCTTTGAGCTCGAATCGTTCTACAACTCCACCTACCTGTTCGGTTCGATGTCGTTCGCCTACGCCAAGGGTGATCACCAAGGCGCCTACACCAACCCATGGGGGCCGGATGTGGCGGCGCGCGATATTCCACCGACCAAATGGGTGCTGGTCTTGGGTACCAACATTCCCGCGTGGGATGCCCAAGTGGGTTGGATGGGCCAGTTCATCGGCGCCACCGACCGCCTGCCCAGCGACCAATACTCCGGCGGCCCGGGCAGCAGTCTGGGCGACCTGTTCTACGACCAATACGGCAACAAGCGCTACAACACCCAGGGCCTGTTCGCCAAATGGAAACCGCAACAGGCCTACCTGAAAGGCACCGAAGTGAACTTCACCGTGGACAACCTGTTCAACAGCAACTTCCGTCCGGCCTTGAGCGGCGACCGCGCCTACACCAAAGGCCGTGATGCGAAGATCAGCGTGACGCGGTTCTTCTAACTGTACGGATAAATCCGCGCCCAGCTGTAGGCCCTTGATTGGCGAGGGTTATGGCTAGATGGGCTTCCCTTGAAGCCCTCTAGATTTTGGTCCCAATCATGAGCTCGCGCGAAAACACCGGCATGGCCCTCGGCCTGCTGGGCGTCATCATCTTCAGCCTGACCCTGCCCTTCACCCGCATCGTGGTACAGGAAATCCATCCACTGCTCAACGGCCTGGGCCGTGCGTTGTTCGCGGCGGTCCCGGCGGCGGCACTGTTGCTGTGGCGCCGAGAGCGCTGGCCGACTTGGCGTCAGGTACGCGGGTTATGCCTGGTCATCGCCGGTGTGATCCTTGGTTTCCCGGTACTGTCGGCCTGGGCCATGCAAACCTTGCCGGCGTCCCATGGCGCGCTGGTCAACGGTCTGCAACCGCTGTGCGTGGCGTTGTATGCGGCGTGGTTATCCCACGAGCGGCCATCGAAAGCCTTCTGGGCCTGCGCCGCGCTGGGCAGTGCGTTGGTGTTGAGTTATGCGTTGATCACCGGTGCCGGCAGTATTCAGGCGGGCGATTTGTTGATGCTCGGCGCGATTGCCGTGGGTGGCCTGGGCTATGCAGAAGGGGGCCGGTTGGCCAAAGAGATGGGCGGCTGGCAGGTAATCTGCTGGGCGCTGGTGCTGTCGACGCCGGTGTTGATCGGCCCGGTGTGGTACCTCGCCGCGCAGCATCAAGGCGTGATTTCCATGCGCACCTGGTGGGCATTTGGCTACGTGTCGCTGTTCTCACAGTTCCTGGGCTTCTTCGCCTGGTACGCCGGGTTGGCCATGGGCGGCATTGCCCGGGTCAGCCAGATTCAGCTGTTGCAGATTTTCTTCACCATCGCGTTTTCGGCGTTGTTCTTTGGTGAACATATCGAGCCGATTACATGGTTGTTTGCGTGTGGTGTGATCGTGACGGTGATGCTGGGGCGCAAGACGGCGGTGCAACCTGCACCCGTGATAAAACCGGCACCTTCCGCGTAGCGGTGTGTCTGGTACACCGCTACGCAGCCTCGCCAAGGCTCGACAGCTGCTACGGAGGGTTTACTTCAAGTAGCCATCCGCCCGCAACAGGGTTTCCAGGCAGTGCTCGGTGATGTGGTAGAACGCCTTCAGCTCCTGGATTTTCTCCAGCAACTGCGCATTGTCCAAAGGTTCGGCGCGCTTGACCGCGAGGATCATCTTGTTCTTGTTGGTGTGTTCCAGTGAGATGAACTCGAACACCTTGGTCTCATAACCGCAGGCTTCGAGAAACAACGCGCGCAGGCTGTCGGTGACCATTTCCGCCTGCTGGCCCAGGTGCAGGCCGTATTGCAGCATCGGCTTGAGTAGCACCGGGCTCTGGATTTGCAGGCGAATCTGTTTGTGGCAGCACGGCGAGCACATGATGATCGACGCGCCGGAGCGGATGCCGGTATGGATCGCGTAGTCAGTGGCGATGTCGCAGGCATGCAAGGCAATCATCACGTCCAATTCGCTCGGCGCTACGCTGCGCACATCGCCACACTTGAACACCAGCCCTGGGTGCTCCAGGCGGGCGGCGGCGCTGTTGCACAGGGTCACCATGTCTTCGCGCAGCTCAACGCCGGTCACTTCACCCTCAGCCTTGAGGGTATTGCGCAGGTAGTCGTGGATGGCGAAGGTCAGGTAGCCCTTGCCCGAACCAAAGTCGGCGACGCGTACCGGTTGGTCCAGCTTCAACGGCGACGAGGTCAGCGCATGGCTGAACACTTCGATGAACTTGTTGATCTGCTTCCACTTGCGCGACATCGACGGGATCAGCGCCTGCTTGGCGTCGGTCACACCCAGGTCGGCGAGAAACGGTCGACTCAGGTCGAGAAAGCGATTCTTCTCACGGTTGTGCTCGGCCGAAGGTGCTTCGCGCAGTTGCTGTGGCTTGCTTTTGAACAGCGAGCTTTTGTTCTTCTTGCTGTATTCCAACTGGGCTTCGTCGGTCAGCGACAGCAAGTGCGCGTTCTTGAACGAGGCCGGCAGCATCTCGGCAATCGCCGCCACGCCATCTGCCAGGGGAAAGTTTTTGGTAATGTCACGGGTCTTGTAGCGGTAGACGAAGGACAGGCAAGCCTGCTCCTTGACCGTTACCTGCTTGATGATCAGCCGCTGCAACTCGGCTTCCTCACCCACGTACTTGGCCAGCACCAGCTTGATAAAGGCGTTCTGCGCAAGGCTTGCGCTCAGCAGTTCGATGAACTGGGCGTGATGATCCGGCGCAGGGCTGGCAGGTTGAGCGGTGACGGACATGAACAAAAACGCCTCGAGCTGGGAATGCCGGGCATTTTAGGGGGGATAAGGCTTGAGGGCACGGGGTTATTTGATCAACGGTAAACTCGATCAGCCACCGCCGCTCCCACATTTAGAAATTTGTTGCCTGGATTATTCGAGAACTACCAACCGGTTTGGCAACTCATTGCGCGTCTGCGTCAGCGGCACATGCACCTTCAACAACTCGCCACAGGCTTCAATGCACGCAATAAACCCGGCCAACGTCTGCCCCTGCTTCACCTGCTGGGTAAACGCCTTGACGATCACATCCCAACTGCTGTCATCCAGGCGCTTGGAGATGCCGTCATCCACCAGAATTTCCACATAGCGCTCGGCCTCGCTGACGAAAATCAACATCCCCGTGCTGCCCAGCGTGTGGTGCAGGTTCTGCTCCAGGAACTGGCGCCGCGCCAGGTTCGACGCACGCCAATGCCGCACTGATCGAGGGATCAAGTGGGTGGTGACCTTTGGCAAGCGAAACACCAGGCACAACACGATAAACGTCGCCCACTGCGCCAACAGCAAGGTGTACATGGTCAGGTAGCCCGACAGGTAATGCACGACACCGGGCACCACCAGCGCAATGAGGCTGGCCCACAACAGCGGGATGTAGGCGTAATCGTCGGCACGGGCAGCCAGCACCGTCACCAGTTCGGCGTCGGTGTTTTTTTCGACGCGGGCGATCGCTTCGGCGACTTGGCGCTGCTCGTGTTCAGTCAGTAATGCCATGGTTGTAGATGCTCTTTTCTAGTTATTGTCATTACCAGCCGCCCGAGGCCCCACCGCCGCCGAAGCCACCACCACCGCCTCTGAAGCCGCCACCACCACCTCCACCGCCGCCGCGTCCGCTGCTGCTGAGAATGGCCAGGAGGATAGCGCCAACCGGCAGGCCCATGCGATTGCACAGCCACAATACGCCGATCAGCAGGATAAACAGGCCGATGGAAAAACCCGGATTATCCTTGGCAAAACTCGCATCCGCCACATGAGCCGGCACCGCCAGCGGCTCGCCGCCCACCACCTGCAACATGGCGGCGACGCCGTCGCTGATGCCCTGGCTGAAATTGCCGGCCTTGAACTTGGGCGCAATCACCTGGTTGATGATTACCCACGACTGCGCATCGGTCAGCACGCCTTCCAGGCCATAACCGACTTCGATGCGCAATTTTTGCTCATCACGGGCGACGATCAACAGCGCGCCGTTGTCCTTGCCCTTCTGGCCGATGCCCCACTGGCGACCCAACTGATAACCGAAGTCCTCAATGGGCACGCCTTGCAGGTCGGGCACTGTAACGACCACGATCTGATCGCCCGTGGTTTGCTCCAGTGCCTGCAACTGTTGGGTCAGTTGCTGGCGCGTGGCCGGGTCGATCATCTGGGCGTTATCCACCACCCGCCCGGTCAACGCCGGGAAAGTCAACGCCGCCTGGGCCGCGCCGACAAATGCCAACAGCCACAGCGCCAGGCCTATCCGTAATAAACGCATCGACACCTCAATGCAGCTTTATTTGAACTTCACTTGCGGCGCTTTATCGGCATCGGCACTGGTGGCTTCAAACGTGGCGCGGATCGGCAAGTCGCTGTACATCACGCTGTGCCACAGGCGACCGGGGAAAGTGCGGATCTCGGTGTTGTAGGCCTGTACCGCCTGGATAAAGTCGCGACGGGCCACGGCAATGCGGTTTTCCGTGCCTTCCAGTTGGGATTGCAGGGCCAGGAAGTTCTGGTTGGCCTTGAGGTCCGGATAACGCTCGGACACCACCATCAAACGGCTAAGTGCGCCGCTCAGGCCGTCCTGGGCTTGCTGGAACTGCTTGAGTTTTTCGGGGTTGTCGAGCGTGCTGGCGTCCACCTGGATCGAGGTGGCCTTGGCCCGCGCTTCAATCACGGCGGTGAGGGTGTCTTGCTCATGGGTGGCGTAGCCCTTGACCACTTCTACCAGGTTGGGAATCAGGTCGGCACGCCGTTGGTATTGGTTCTGCACCTGGCCCCAGGCAGCCTTGGCCTGCTCGTCCAGTGTTGGAATGTTATTGATACCGCAACCGCTGAGAACAGTGCTGATCAATAACAAAGCCGCGGCTTTCAAGCCCCAGCGATAACCTTGTGCTGCTTGCATGGTGTTTCTCCTGCCCAACCTTGATGGAATTTAACGACGAACCCTAAAACCGCGCGCATGGGGCATAATCCGCCACCACCGCTGGAATGCATCGAGCCAATCAGCTAAAAAGATGCCCTTCAACAGTGATAGTTCATAAAGAGCTCAGAAGTGTGCGGTATTTACCCACACATCACCCGAACAACAATAGACGCTCCCCACATTTTGGCCGACAGCGTTCCCTTGATGCTGTGCAGTGAGCCGAAAAAGGATATTCATGAAGAAGCTGTGTTTGCTCGGCCTTGTTGCCACTCTGGCCGCTCACCCCGTATGGGCAGAAACAAAGCCTGCTGCGCTTAAAAACAAGGACGCCTTCGTCAGCGACCTGCTCAAGCAGATGACCCTCGATGAAAAGATCGGGCAATTGCGCCTGATCAGCATCGGCCCCGAGATGCCCCGCGAGCTGATCCGCAAGGAAATCGCCGCCGGCCGCATCGGCGGCACATTCAACTCGATCACCCGCCCGGAAAACCGTCCGATGCAGGACGCGGCCATGCGCAGCCGGTTGAAGATCCCGATGTTCTTCGCCTATGACGTGATCCACGGCCACCGTACGATTTTCCCGATCAGCCTGGCCCTGGCCTCCAGTTGGGACATGGACGCCATCGGCCGCTCCGGACGCATTGCCGCCCAGGAAGCCGCCGCCGACAGCCTCGACATCACCTTTGCACCGATGGTCGACATCTCCCGCGACCCGCGCTGGGGCCGTACTTCCGAAGGTTTCGGTGAAGACACCTATCTGGTGTCGCGTATTGCCGACGTGATGGTCAAAGCGTTCCAGGGCACCAGCCCGGCCAACGCCGACAGCCTCATGGCCAGCGTCAAGCACTTCGCCCTGTATGGCGCGGTGGAGGGCGGTCGCGACTACAACGTGGTCGACATGAGCCCGGTCAAGATGTACCAGGACTACCTGCCGCCGTACCACGCGGCGATCAAGGCCGGCGCCGGCGGCGTGATGGTGGCGTTGAACTCGATCAACGGCGTGCCCGCGACTGCCAACACCTGGCTGATGCACGACCTGCTGCGCAAGGAGTGGGGCTTCAAGGGCCTGGTGGTGAGCGACCATGGCGCGATCTTCGAGCTGATCAAGCACGGCGTGGCCAAGGACGGGCGTGAAGCCGCGAAGCTGGCAATCAAGGCCGGCATCGACATGAGCATGAACGATTCGTTGTATGACAAAGAATTGCCAGGACTGCTCAAGTCCGGCGAGATCAAGCAAAGCGATATCGACAACGCCGTGCGTGAAGTACTCGGCGCCAAGTACGACATGGGCCTGTTCAAAGACCCGTACCTGCGTATCGGTAAAGCCGAGGATGACCCGGCCGACACCTACGCCGACAGCCGCCTGCACCGCACTGACGCGCGGGATATCGCACGCCGTAGCCTGGTGCTGCTGAAAAACCAGAACGACACCCTGCCGCTGAAAAAATCCGCGACCATCGCGCTGGTCGGCCCGCTGGCCAAAGCGCCGATCGACATGATGGGCAGTTGGGCCGCTGCCGGTAAACCCGCGCAATCGGTGACCCTGCTGGACGGCATGAACGCCGTCATCGGCGAAAAAGGCAAAGTGATCTATGCGCGCGGCGCCAACATCACCAACGACAAAAAAGTCGTCGACTACCTCAACTTCCTGAACTTCGATGCACCGGAAGTGGTGGATGACCCACGCTCGTCCCAGGACATGATCGACGAAGCCGTCAAGGCCGCCAAAGATGCCGACGTGGTAGTGGCTGCCGTGGGTGAGTCCCGTGGCATGTCCCACGAATCGTCCAGCCGTACCGACCTGAACATCCCGCAAAGCCAGCGCGACCTGATCAAGGCCCTGAAAGCCACCGGCAAGCCGCTGGTACTGGTGCTGATGAACGGCCGCCCACTGTCGATTCTCGATGAGAACCAACAGGCTGACGCCATCCTGGAAACCTGGTTCGCCGGCACCGAGGGCGGCAACGCCATCGCCGATGTGCTGTTCGGTGACTACAACCCCTCGGGCAAACTGCCGATCACCTTCCCACGCTCGGTGGGGCAGATTCCGACCTACTACAACCACCTGACCATCGGCCGACCGTTCACCCCAGGCAAGCCAGGCAACTACACCTCGCAGTACTTCGATGACGTCACCGGCCCGCTGTTTCCGTTCGGTTACGGCTTGAGCTACACCACATTCAGCCTGTCGGAGATGGCGCTGTCGTCCACCACCCTGAACAAGACCGGCAAGCTCGACGCCAGTGTCACCGTGAAGAACACCGGTAAGGTCGATGGCGAAACCGTCGTGCAGTTGTACATCCAGGACGTGGCCGGTTCGATGATCCGCCCGATCAAAGAGCTGAAGAACTTCCAGAAGGTCATGCTCAAAGCCGGTGAAGAGCGCACCTTGCACTTCACCATCACCGAGGAAGACTTGAAGTTCTACAACACCCAGCTCAAGTTCGCGGCGGAACCGGGCGAGTTCAATGTGCAGATCGGGCTCGACTCCCAGGATGTGCAGCAACAGACGTTCGAGTTGTTGTAAAACGTTCAGCCCCCTCTTTTTTGAAGAGGGGGCTTACGCACTTGCCCGCCTCAGCCAGTAAAAAGTTAGATTTCACTCCCGCCTCCAAGCCAAGTCCTACATCCCTCCCCCTGTCCACCCGCACACCCTATCAGCCCAAATTTTATGTGCAGGTGTGTGGACTATGTCACCCACGGAAAACACTCGAGCAACAGCTAAGAAAGCGCCCGCTCAATCATCGTTCAAGCGAAATGCGATCGCCCTTTGTCTGCTCGGCTATCTGTCGAGCATGCCGGTTGAAGCCGCGAACTATGTCGAACAAGGCCGACTGCACGATGCGGCCAGTTGGCGCAGTGAAGAGTTCAAGAACAACTGGGGGCTGGGGGCAATCGGCGCTGACTTCGCTTATGCGCGGGGGTTGAGTGGCGCCGGGGTGCAAATGGGGGTTTACGATTCAGGAACCGACCTGCGTCATAGCGAGTTTGCCGGGAAGCCAACTATCGGCGTGCTGATGGCTGACACCGGCTGCATGAGTGGGACCGTGCTGGAGAAGGGCTGCTTCTACACCGAAGGTGATCGCGCCGCGGTAACACTTATCGACTCATTGCCACCCGACGCGTTGGCCAGCCTTGAAGAACTTATTGCCGACGGCGCCCTTACCAGGGAACAACTTGATGAATATTTCAGATTTGTAGGGGCTACCTACGACGCACACGGCACTCACGTTGCCGGCACAGCACTCGCCAATCGTGATGGCTCCGGCGTTCATGGTGTGGCTTATGCGGCCAACTTAAGTGCAGTGCGTAAGTACGGTAATACCTACCTGGGAGGCCCCATTGCCATAACAGATATTTTGAGTCCCCCCCTTCCGACAGTTGCAGCGGTAGACGCCGCCTATGCCCAATTGCACAGGCAGAACGTGCGTGTCGTCAATAATAGTTGGGGGAGCGTATTTTCACCGGCAAATGAAACAGAGCTGGACATTGCATTAAGCCAAACCGAAACCTCCGTTTATTCAGAACTCAAGGCCATAGCAGACAACGCTATCAAGTATGGGATGCTGCAAGTATGGTCAGCGGGCAACGTAACCACAGCAAACGACTCCCCTCAAGCAGCGCCAAATTCCGGACTTCATCCCAGCCTGCCACGAGCCATCGCAGCGCTTGAGCCCTATTGGTTGACCGTCGTCAACTTAAATAAAGAGCTGACCTTGGGCGATTATTCCAAGCGCTGCGGCTTCAGCAAAGACTGGTGCCTGGCCGCGCCCGGAACGGATATCAACTCGTCCTGGGTCACCGGTTCGATACAAACCGAAAACCACTATAGCCAAGACGGTGATGTCACCGGTTTCGCAGTGACCGGTGATAAACCCGAGTTAGGGTATGCGCTGAGTTCCGGCTCCTCCATGGCCGCCCCCCACGTCACCGGCGCACTGGCACTGCTCATGGAGCGCTTCCCCTACCTCGACAACCCACAAATACGCGACGTGCTACTCACCACCGCCACCGACCTCGGCGAGCCAGGCGTGGACGATGTCTATGGCTGGGGCCTGATAAACCTGAAAAAAGCCATCGACGGCCCCGGCCAACTGCGCGTCGACACCTCGGTGAACATGGACCGCCCCGCCGGTGGCGCAATTGTCTGGCAAGGCGGCGCCTGGGATGACTGGCGCAACGATATCAGCGGCCCTGGACGCCTGGAAAAAACCGGCATCGGCTGGCTGCGCCTCAGCGGCAATAACAGCTTCGCCGGGGCCACGCTCAAGCAAGGCGTTCTGGAGCTGGACGGCACCAACCACCTCAAGGGCGACGTAAAGCTCGACGGTGGCGTCCTGCGTCTGAACGGTTCCTTGGCCGTCGAAGGTGACTATAAACAAGCATCCGGCTCAACCCTGATGACTGGGCTGGTCTCCCAGGCAGAACCGGCAAAGCTGCAAGTCAGCAACCAGGCATCAATCAACGGCGGCACGCTGTACCTGAGCGCGCAGCCCAACAGCTACCCCTTGGGCCAGCGCTACAGCATCCTCCAAGCCAAAGGCGCCTTGAGCGGCGAGTTTGCCTCGATCGACCACCGCGAGTTCTCACCCTTCCTCAGCGTTTCCCAGGTCCGGCAGGGTAATGATTTGCTGGTGGAGTTCGGCCGCGGCCAATCACTGGTTTCAGCGGCAGGCACAGCCAACCAACACGCCGTCGCCAATGCCGCCGACGCGCCAACCCTGCCTGCCCCGTTGCTGCAACGCCTGACAGCACTGTTTCCCGAGCAGGCACCCTCGGCGCTGGACCAGTTGAGCGGCGAACTGCACGCCAGCACCCAAGCGGTGCTGATCGAAAACAGCCGTGTGCTGCGCCAGGCAGTATTCGACCGCCAACGCCTTGCACAAGACAGCCGTTCTGCCGGGCCCGAAGCGTTAACCCGAGGTGTGTGGGTGCAAATGCCTCGCCAGTCCGGGCAACTGGCGGGTGATGACGGCACCGCCCGTACGTCCCACAGCAGCACGGGCCTGCTGGTCGGCTTCGATCACCAGTTGGATCAAGGCACACGCCTGGGCGTGGTGGCAGGCAGCGGTAGCAGCGAAGTGAAGGCCGGATCTCGCGGTAAAGCGACGGTCGACACCTACCAGTTGGGCCTGCATGTAGGCCACACCTGGGACGCTTTTGGCCTCTATGGTGGCATCGCCTACGCGCAACATGAAATCCAGACCAAACGCCGCGTCAGCTTCCCGGGCGTAGAGAACCGCCTGGCCGCCAAGTACGCCAGCCGCACGGTGCAGACGTTCGCCGAGGCTAACTATAAGTTCAGCCATGATTTCTGGGATTGGCAGCCATACCTGCAACTGGCCAATGTGCAACAGCGCAGCGATGGGTTCAACGAACGGGGCGGCATGGCGGCACTGCGCGGCAAACGCTCGAAAGAGAACGTCAACCTGACCACCGGCGGTGTGCGGCTCAACCTTGACCTGGGCAAGGCGCAGATCGGCCCATCGTGGTTGAGTGTGCGCGGCGGCCTGGCCTACACCCATGCCAGCGGTGACCTGCAACCGGCGGCTCAGGTGGCCTGGGACGGCGGCCGTGTGCTGAATGTCAGCGGCGCACCGCTGGACCGCCTCAGCACCCGATTGGAGCTGGGCGCCACCGCGCGCCTGACACGCGACAGCACGCTGGACCTGAGCTTCAACAGGCAACGCGGTGAGCGCTCGCGGGACCAAAGCATCACGGCGCAGTATTCGCTGCAATTTTAAGAAGCGCTATGAACAACAGGCGGGGGTGCCCTACCCCCGCCGATTCAATAGATTGACCACCACCCGATCAATCCATCCCCACACCCGCTGCTTCACCCGCCGCCACAACGGCCGTGCCTTCCACGCCTCCAGGCTCACCGCCTGGCTCTGGGCAAAATCGCGCTCGAAACTGCCCGCCACTGCCAGTGTCAGTTCCGGGTCCAGTGCTTCCAGGTTGGCTTCCAGGTTAAAGCGCAAGTTCCAATGATCGAAATTGCACGAACCAACGCTGACCCAATCATCCACCAGCACCATTTTCAGGTGCAGGAAGCACGGCTGGTATTCAAAGATCTGCACACCCGAGCGCAGCAAGCGCGGGTAATAACGGTGGCCGGCATAACGCACGGAGGGGTGATCGGTGCGTGGCCCGGTCAGCAGCAAACGCACATCCACACCGCGCCCCGCCGCACGCCGTAAAGCACGGCGCACGCTCCAGGTCGGCAAGAAATACGGAGTGGCCAGCCAGATACGTTGCTGGCTGCTGTTCAACGCGCGGATCAGCGACTGCAAGATATCGCGATGCTGGCGGGCGTCGGCATAGGCAACACGACCAAGGCCGGGGCCCGTCGCAGGCACCTTGGGTAAACGCGGCAAACCGAAATGGGTGGCGGGCTTCCATTCCCGGCGCGCCGCGTTGGCGTGCCATTGGCGGTCGAACAGCGCTTGCCAGTCCAACACCAGCGGGCCACTGATTTGCACCATCACTTCATGCCATTCGGCCGTATCTTGCCCCGGCGTCCAGAACTCATCGGTGACGCCTGTACCGCCGACGACGGCGATGCTCTGGTCGACCAGCAGCAGCTTGCGGTGGTCGCGGTACAGGTTGCGCATCCAGAGCCGCCAGCTCAGGCGATTGTAAAAACGCAGCTCCACACCGGCATCGGTCAAACGCTTACGCAGCCCGAGAGTAAACGCCAAGCTGCCGTAATCATCGAACAGGCAGCGCACGTGCACACCACGTTCGGCGGCCAGCACCAACGCCTGTACCATCGCTTCGGCACAGGCCCCGGCTTCTACCAGGTACAACTCCAACTCGACTTGCCGCTCAGCGCGGGCAATGCCCACCAACATCTGCGGGAAAAAACTCGGCCCGTCGATCAGCAACTCGAAACGGTTGGCGCTGCGCCACGGGAACACTGCGCCGCCCATGTCAGCGCGCCGTAAAAATCAGCACCGCACCCACCGGTACCGACAAACTGATCGACGTAAGCCCAGCAGCCTTGCGCAACGCCGCCACACCCGGCACCAAATCAAAATCCTCGGCATGCAGCACCACCGGCTCCAGCGTCACCACCTGGAAACGCCGGTCATCCAGGCGCGTGGCCAAAAGCTCAGCGCTGTAGGTCTGGGTCTTGCCGTGCAAGGTCACCGACAGCGGCAGGCGCAACTCCAGTTGAGCGCCGGAAGCCAGATCATTGATCGGTTGCAGATTGATTTGCGCGCTGATCAGCGCTTCGGGAAAGGTCTTGATCTCGAACAGGTCATTGCGCATGCGTTCATCGCGCAACGGGATGCCACTGTTGATTGACTCCAGTTCAACTTCAAGCTGCGCCGCACCTTTGCTATCGACCTTGCCGTGCAACACCAGGAAGCGCTGCACTTCGGCGATCTCGGTGTTTTTGGTGGTAACGAATGACAGGCGTGAGGACTCGTTGTCCAGGTACCAGTCAGCGTGGGCGGGCACTGCAGTGGCCGCCAACAGCATGAAGGCCAGAGGTTTAAATAGAGAAGCGTTGTACATAAAGACTCGTGGGGCGAAAAACCTGAACGAACCTTAACCGCATAGCGGTCGTTACGCCAACGCCCGCTGCACTTCGCGCACCGTCGCCTCAAGGCTAGCCATGTGCAGGTTCAACACCCGTTCCACCGGTGCCTGGTGCATCGGCCAGTGCAACGCCATGCTGCCCACCAAGCGACCATTAGCCTGCACCGGCAAGGCCACCGCACGAATCAGGAACGGCAGGCGCACCGGGTATTCCCAGTAACCTTCGGTACGCTGGCCGAACCCTTGGTGATGCGTTTGCTCGCAGGCTTGATATTGCTCATCCGCCGCCACATGATCGCGGCCCGCCAGGCGTTGCACCTCTTCGGCAGGCAGTTGCGTCAGGCACGCCTTGCCCATCGCCGAGTGAAACAGACTGGCGTGCTGGCCGACGATTTGGCAGTTGTTGGGATACAGCTTGCGCAACACACTGGGGATCGCACTTTCCATGACTTCCAGGCGCTCGCCATCGAAGCAGGACAAATCCACCACCAACCCGGTGCGCTCGCTGAGTTCCAGCAGCCAAGGTGCCGCGCTTTCCACCACCACACGCTTGAAGCGTTGCTGGGTATCGCCAAACAAACGCCGGGCGCGCAGGCGGTAGCGGCGATCGCTCAGGCCGCGATAGACCCAACCCTGCTCCTGCAAGGTCAGCAACATGCGCGACACCGTGGCCTTGGGCAGGCGCGTCAGATAGTGCAACTCTTCCAGCCCCAAGGCCTGGTGTTCGCCCAACAACTCGACGATTGCCAATGCGCGTTCAACCGACCGCACGGTCCCTGTCTCGGCGTTGCTGCCCATGGTCGATCTCCCTGTTGCGATGGATGATCATTGTTCACAGCAAGATACAGGCCCGTCTCGCGTCAACCGGTCGACTCAAGGCAAGCCGGAGGCCGACGTTGCACCCAATGCGTCAGCTGTTCATGGGCGTAAGCCAATTGCAGCACCGCCCGGTCGGCTTGGGCGGGGCCGATGATTTGCAGGCCCATCGGCAGGCCCTGGGGGTTGAAACCCACCGGAACGCTCATGCTCGGCAGACCGGCCAGCGTCGGGCCGATCACCACTTCCATCCAACGGTGATAGGTATCCATTTCGCGCCCGGCAACGTGGCGTGGCCAGGGCTGTTGTGCATCGAAAGGGAACACTTGGGCAGTGGGCAGCAGCAGGAAATCGTAACGCTCAAACAACTTGCCCAAGGCGCGGTACCACTCGCTGCGGTCCACCGACGCCTGGTACACCTGCTGGGCACCCAAGCCCAGGCCGCCTTCCACTTCCCATTGTGCTTCCGGCTTGAGCAACGCACGTTTTTGCGGATTGGCGTAGGCCGCGCCGAGGTTGCCATGCACCAACCAATGGCGGTGCACCAGCCAACTGCGCCACAGGCGCGCCATGGAAAAGTCCGGCTGACAGCTTTCAACGTCACAGCCCAGCGTGGCGAAATCACCGAGGGCTGATTCGCAGAGGCTCATCACGCCGTCTTCCATCGGCAGATAGCCGTTGTAATCGCCCAACCAGCCCAGGCGCGCGCCTTTGAAGTCACGCTGCAAAGGTTGGCCGAGGACGGCGGGATCGTCCTTCGATGACAAGGGCACCCGTGGGTCATAACCCGCCTGGATGCTCAACAGCCGCGCCACATCCGTGACACTGCGACCCATCGGGCCTTCGGTGCCCAGTTGCTGCACAAATAGCTCCGGCATCGGCCCATGGGGCACCCGCCCTTGGGATGGGCGCAGGCCGAACACGTTGTTGAACGCCGCCGGGTTACGCAACGAGCCCATCATGTCGCTGCCGTCGGCCACCGGCAGCATGCGCAACGCCAGGGCCACCGCCGCCCCGCCACTGCTGCCGCCCGCGACCAAGCTTGGGTCATAGGCGTTGCCGGTGGTGCCGAACAGGGTGTTGTAAGTCTGCGAGCCCAAGCCGAATTCCGGCACATTGCTCTTGCCGATAATGATCGCGCCGCTGGCCCGCACCCGCGCCACACTGATGGCATCTTCTGTCGGTACATGCTCGGCAAACAGCGGCGAGCCCAAGGTGGTGCGCAAGCCTTTGGTAGCGGCCAGGTCCTTGATCGCCTGGGGCATGCCGTGCATCCAGCCGCGCGATTTGCCCCGGTCCAATTCGCGATCACAGGCCCTTGCCTCAGCCAGAACCTCCTCGGCATCGCGCAACGACACCAGCGCATTCACACTCGGGTTAAAACGTTGGATCTGCGCCAGGTACGCCTGCATCACCTCTTCGCACGACACCTGCCGTGCATGGATCGCCCGCGACAGTTCAGTGGCATCCCATTCAACAATACTCAAGGCTTCACCTCACTTGAAAACGGTAGCGGCTTCTTGGCCCGCGGGGCCTCATACATGCAGTAAGTGCCCAGCAGCGTCAGCACGCAAGCGAACAGCACATAAAACGAGGGGGCCACCGGCGTACCGAGTACTTTGGTCAGCCAGGTCACGATCAACGGCGCGAAGCCACCAAACACCATCACCGCCACGTTATAGGCCACCGACACACCGGTCGAGCGCACCTCGATCGGAAACTGCTCGGCCAATGCCGTCGGCGCCGGGCCGAAGAACCCGCCGATGGCCGTGCACAGCATCACCTGCATCACCAGCAAACGCTCGATGGACGGCGCGGCAGCCACCCACACATACAGCGGGTAGACCATCACGAAGAATGCCAGGGTAAACGCCATCAACACCGGCCGCCGGCCCAAGCGATCCGAGAGCAACCCGGAGAGCGGAATCACCACGGTCATCAGCGCCACCGCAAACATCTGCACCATCAGCACCTCGTCCAGCGGCAAACCGAGGCTTTTATGGGCGAAGGTCGGCATGTTCACCAGCACCACGTAGAACGACACCGTCGCGCCACAGGCCAGGCCCATGGACACCAGGATACTGCGCCGATGCTCGCGAATAACCTCCATCAAGCTCGGCGCCGGGCCGGTGGCCTGTTTGCGCGCCTCGATAAACTCTTCCGGATCCTCCATGTGCCGGCGAATCCACAACCCCACCGGACCGATCAGCAAACCCAGCACAAACGGCAGGCGCCAGCCCCACACGTCGAGGGTCTCCGGGGAAAAGAAGTGGGTAACCATCGCCACCATCGCCGCCCCGCCAAACACCGCCAGGCACTGGCCCACCAACTGCCACGAACCATACAACCCCTTGCGATGGGCCGGTGCACTTTCCACCAGGAACGCCGTGGCACTCGCGTATTCCCCACCGGTGGCAAAGCCCTGGAGCATGCGCGCCACCACAATCAGCAACGGCGCTCCCATGCCGATGGCGGCATAACTGGGTGCAAAGGCAATCAGCGCGATGGACACGGTCATCAGCCGGATAATCAACTGCATCGCCGCCTTGCGGCCTTTGCGGTCGGAATACATCCCCAACAGAATCCCGCCCACCGGGCGCATGAAAAAGCCCACGCCAAAGGTGGCCAAGGCCATCAGCAGCGACGCGTATTCATCCTCCGAAGGGAAAAATTGCCGGGCGATGATGCTGGCCAGAAAGCCGTAAACGATGAAGTCATACCATTCCAGCGCATTGCCAATCACCGCCGCCACCACCTGGCGGGTGCGGGATACGCCGGGTTTTGAAATCTGCATGAGGAACACTCCATTCAACCGATAAGGGAAAGGGTCCAGCGGCAGAAAAAGTGAGGTCGTCAGGCAGGCTTGAGCCAGCTCTCGGCCAGCGCGCCCCAATAGGCGGCGCCGGTCAGCAGGATGTCGTCGTTGAAGTCATAGGCGGGGTTATGCACCATCGGCCGCGACACACCGTTGCCGATAAACAGGTAACTGCCGGGGCAGCGTTGCAGCATCCAGGCGAAGTCTTCGCTGCCCATCAGCGTGCGGGTGTTGCCGTCCACCGCGTCGGCGCCGACCAAGGCCACGCCGACCTGGCGCGCAAATTCGGTTTCTTCGGGGTGGTTGACCAGCACCGGGTAGGCCGGGCGGTGCTCGATCTGCGCGGTGCAGCCGAAGCTGGCGGCCTGGGTCTGGATGATTGCAATCACACGTTCCAGCATCTGCTCGCGCACTTTGGGATTGAGCGCGCGCAGGCTCAGGCGCAGCAGTGCTTGCTGCGGAATAACGTTGGCGGCCTGTCCCGCTTGCAGGGCACCGACCGTGACCACGGCGGCTTCCTGGGTGTCGATGTTGCGCGCCACCACCGTCTGCAACGCCATGACCATACTCGCCGCCGCGACCAAAGGATCCACCGTCAAATGCGGCATGGAACCATGGCCGCCGACGCCTTCGAGGATCACGGTGAGCAAGTCCTGGGACGCCATCATCGGCCCGACTCTCAAGCCCAGATGCCCAGCCGGCAGGCCCGGCATGTTGTGCATGCCGAACAAACCATCGCAGGGGAAACGCTCCAGCAAGCCGTCGGCGAGCATGGCTTCGGCGCCGCCCTGGCCTTCTTCGGCAGGCTGGAAAATCAGATTCAAGGTGCCGTCGAATTGCCGGGTGGCCGCCAAGTAGCGGGCGGCACCGAGCAACATGGTGGTGTGACCGTCATGCCCGCAGGCATGCATGCAACCGGCGTGTTGGCTGGTGTAGGGTGCGCCGGTGTTTTCGATAATGGGCAAGGCGTCCATGTCGGCGCGAATGCCTAGAGTGCGCGGGCTGCTGCCGTTACGCAGTACGCCGACCACACCAGTTTTGCCAATGCCGGTGTGCACCTCGTAGCCCCAACCTTTTAGGGATTGCGCTACAAGGGCGGAGGTACGATTTTCTTCAAAGCCGAGTTCGGGATGGGCGTGGATGTCCTGACGCACGGCGTGCAAGTCGCCGGCGACGTCGCTGAGCCAATCCAGAATGTGCTGGTGTGGGCGCATGGTGATTCTCCTCACAGGCGGGTGTTCCCGTTCTTGTTTGCGACACATCGCCAGATAACCGCGATGTGAGCGCGAGGACAATCAAAGGTGGTTCCACCCTGTGGAACCTTAGGGCAACAGGCGGCAACCCTGGCGGTCACCCAACCACCGTGCACTGTGCGTGCGCCCCAGCCCGCTGGCGGTAACTTCACTGCGTTCGGGCTTGTCGACAAACGCGCTGGTAGGCACGTATTGCTTCACATAATCCCGGCAATACTCCGCCGGATTGTTCTCCACATAGCGGCAGGAGCAATACTCTTTGGCGGTGTAGGCCGCGATGATGTCGGGGAAGGCTTGCAGGTTGACGCGCTCATGCCAAATCCAGCCTAGCAGGGCCAGCAACAGCAGGATAAACAGGCTGGTAAACGGGCGGCGACGGATCATGGTTGCACCGCCGCGAGTACGCGCTTGAGCAGTTCGTTGTGGCGGTAGCTGCCGTCGCGGTCATCGCCGTAGCGCACGATCACCAGGTGTTCGTCGGGCATTACGAACAGCGCCTGGCCCCAGTGGCCCAGGGCAGCAAAGGTGTCCGCGGGGGCGTCAGGCCAGGGTCTCGGGGCGCCTTGCACTTCGCGGTTTAGCCACCATTGGCCACCAGGCACGGCGTCGTCCTGGCCGGCTTTGTATTTATCGAAGGGCTGGCGATTAAAGGCTACCCACTCTTTAGGCAGCAACTGCTGCTCCCCCCAGCGACCGTCGCGTGCCATCAACAGGCCGACACGCGCCAGGTCGCGGGCGGTGAGGTAGGCGTAGGACGAGGCGACGAAGGTTTCGTCAGCGTCGGTTTCCCAGGTGGCGTTGTGGATGCCCAGCGGTTTGAACAGCGCGTCCCACGGGTAGCTCATATAGGCCTTGTGGCCGAGCATGCCTTTGAGGGTGGCGGACAAGATGTTGCTGTCGCCGCTCGAATAGCGGAAGGCTTGGCCAGGCTCGCTGGCGGATTCGGTGTCGGCGGCAAAGTCCGCCATATCGGTACGGCCACGGGTGTAGAGCATCGCTATTACCGAGGACTTCAGCGGGGCGTACTCGTAGTCTTCCTGCCAGTCCAGGCCCGAGGCCCAGTGCAACAGGTCGGCCATGGTCACTTTGGGATGCTGCTTCATTGGCGGGTAAAAGCGCGCGGCGGGGTCGGTCAGTTTGAAACGGTTTTCGCCGTAGGCCACGCCGAGCACGGTGGCCATCAGGCTTTTGCTGACGGACCAGGTCAGGTGTGGGGTGCTGACAGTAGTGGGCGCGGCGTAGCGTTCATAGATGACTTCGCCGTCGCGGATAACCAGCAGCGCGTCGGTGCGGATGCCTTTGCGAGTGGTGTCGTCGCGGGCTGGGAATGCGTAGGTGGTCAGGGCATCGACGGCGGGGCCTTCGAGTGGTGTGCCTTTGGCCCATTCCTTGTCAGGCCAGGTTTCGGCGTGGGCGGTGAGGGTGACGTTGACGAGCAGCAGGGCAATGCACAACAGGCCTCTGACCATGGACACAAACTCAAGGGGGCATTCAAGCCCGCGAGCCTAGCCGAGGTAAATGACAGTTTTGCTACGGACTGGGGAGGGAGTACATATCCGTTTTTTGGGTAACGGCCGCGTAGGGTTCCGCTCTTACAGCGGGTCACTTTGGGAAAAGAGCCCCAAAAGTAACCAAAAGGGCTCTTGGGTATGACTCACCCACATAGGTAACAAATCAGTTCAAGCACATAGGTAACAGTTTTTAACTGGTACTGGTCGATTCCGAGGATCTGACCATGCCGTGGCGAGAGCTGAAACCTATGGATCTGAAAGTGATGTTCATTGCCGACTATTTGTCCGAGCGACTTAATTTCAGCCAGCTTTGTGCGGCTCATAGCATCAGTCGCAAGACCGGTTACAAGTGGGTGGCACGCTATAACGCAGACAGCGTTAATGGCTTGAAGGAATGCAGTCGCA
>NZ_MDDR01000017.1 GCF_001870435.1 Pseudomonas costantinii
TATGGCCTGGGTAGTTATGCTTACTAGTCCCAAAGGCGATAGGTTTTATGGTGAGGCTATCGACCGCGACGGCATTCGATATCGCTGTGCGAGTACCGCGCAGGCGGAAGCCTTTAGGACAAAGTCAGACGCAGAGGAAAGCTTCTATTACTTTCGGTTCATGAGGGCTTTGGATGGCTATCAGCTTGAGGCTGTAGAGATCTGAGGTGCCCATAGGGCATCTCCAAGCGTGCGCCTGCCTCACCGGCTGGCGTGATTCGTAAATTGGGTTGATGATTTGCACTCAGCAAAAAACTGACGGTTGAATCGCCCCGGGTTTCGTAGACACCTCTTTGCCTTAAACTGAGGCCAATTAGGAGGTGCCATGAGCAACCCGCGTTACCCCGAAGAATTCAAAATCCAAGCAGTCAATCAAGTGACCGAAAAGAAGCTGGCTGTCGCTGAGGTAGCGGCCCGTCTTGGTGTGTCGACGCATAGCCTCTATGCCTGGATAAAGCGCTACAGCAAACCTCAAGAAGAACGGCAGCAGGATGATGATCAGCACGCTGAACTGCGTCGTCTGCGAGCGGAACTCAAGCGCGTCACTGAAGAGCGAGACATATTAAAAAAGGCCGCCGCGTACTTTGCCAAGGAGTGCGGCTGAAGTACGCCTTTATCAAGCAGCGCGCTGGCGACTATTCGATTCGACGGCTTTGCCTGACGCTGAAAGTCCATCCCAGCGGTTATTACGCCTGGCTGTCTGAGCCGCAATCTGCACGCGCCAAAGACGACCAGAGACTGTTAGGTTTGATCAAGCACTCCTGGCTGGAGAGCGGCGGCGTTTATGGCTATCGCAAAATCCATGACGATCTGCGCGAGGTCGGTGAAGATTGTGGTCGACATCGTGTGGCGAGGCTGATGCGTCTTGAAGGTCTGCGTTCTCAGACAGGTTATAGACGCCGCCCTGGAAAGTACGGCGGTAAGCCAGCTGTCGCCTCACCCAATTTGCTGAAGCGCCAGTTCGATGTCGTGGAGCCCAACAAGGTTTGGGTTACCGACATCACCTACATTCGTACGTATGAAGGCTGGTTGTACTTGGCTGTGGTGCTAGATCTGTTTTCTCGCCAGGTTGTAGGCTGGTCAATGAAGTCGCAGATGACCAGCGATTTAGCCATTGATGCTTTATTGATGGCGGTTTGGAGGCGTAAACCGAAACAAGAGGTAATGATTCATAGCGACCAAGGCAGCCAGTACAGCAGCTCCGATTGGCGTAGCTTTTTGAAGGCAAACAATTTGGTTGCCAGCATGAGTCGCCGAGGCAACTGTCATGACAACGCTGTGGCCGAGAGCTTTTTCCAGCTTCTGAAACGGGAACGAATCAAGCGAAAAATCTACACCTCGCGGGAAGATGCTCGTAGTGACGTGTTCGATTACATCGAGATGTTCTACAACGTAAAACGCCGCCATGGTTTCAACAATCAGCTGTCACCGGTAGAGTTTGAAAAGCGTTACGCAATGAGCTTGCAAGGTGTCTAGAGAATCCGGGGCGATTCA
>NZ_MDDR01000018.1 GCF_001870435.1 Pseudomonas costantinii
GGGAATGCCGCCCCGGACGCTCCGCGTCCCGCCTCAAGCGATGAGGTCGAGTTCTGGGCAAGGTGACGCGAAGCGTCACGGGATGCATTCCTTTGCTGCGCGTGGGAACGATCTTCATCTCAAGCAGCCGGGTGGGCGTTATCCAATGCTGTGTTCACCAGCAGTTGCACACCTTCCAGCATTCGGCAGATACCCAGCGCGAGATTACGTTGAGATCCTTCGATTTCAAACGCCAGATGGTTCGCGATATCACTGATGGACGCCAGGTCCTGTGACGCGTTGACCAGCAAGGTTTCCGTGCCCAGATCGGCGCGCACGGTGAAGATGCCTTCGCTGGGTTCGGGTATTGGTTTTCCGGGATTGAGGTAGTGGTTGATCGCGCGGTAGGCCACTTCGTGCAGGGTACTTGTGTCGAAGTCTTGATGGCTTGGGGGATTTGGGCTGTCTTTAATCATGGTGGAACTCCTAGTAGTGGAGCTGCCAGGATTCGCGGTCAAACGAAATAGGGTGGCAGCTATACGCGGGTTGACCGACCGGTACTAGGAACCCGGCATACCCTAAGGTATCCCGCGTACAGCTGCCGCGACACGATACATCAGACGAAAAAAAAACGCCTGAATCAGTGTTGGTGCAGTGTTCCTAATAAGTCGGACGGTCAAATCCGGTCGCTGAATTGGCAGCGACAGCGGAGAGGTTAGTCAGCACAGTTCCGAGCGACAACCTGAAAGATGCGTCGGAAAAGTCCTATAAGTCCATGGCCAATCGCCTTTATGTCGATTGCCAAGAGCAGGTTTGAATGCGCCACAGGTTAGGCGTTCGTTGGTTAGGCAGACGAGCATCGGATGCTTAATCAAGCGTCTCTCCCTGAGGCGCAGAGCGCGCCTTCGGCCAAGGCAAAATCATCCCGACCTCAGCCTGATACCGTCTGTACCGGTCTCCAAACAGCACCACAAGATCCTGCTCTTCGAGGTAGGCACCGATGAAGATGTAGAGCGACATCCACACCGCAAACAGCAGGTGGCCTGCCGTCATATGGGGCGTGGCCCAGAAGGCGATCAGGAACCCCAGGTAAAGCGGGTGGCGGACATTTTTGTAGAGCAGCGGCGTTCTAAAAACCGGGGCGCTTTGCGCGGTGTTGCGCCAGCGGTCGATGGCCTGCTTGAGCCCGAAGAGTTCGAAATGGCTGATCAGCACGGTGGCCAGTAAGGTAATTCCCCAACCTAGCCAAAACAGGCCGGTCAATGCTGCCCTGGCCCAGCCTGCGTCAACGTTCCAGACCGTGAACGTAATGGGTTGCCACAGCCAGAACATCAGCGTGAACACCAGGCTGCTGAGCAACACATACGTGGAGCGTTCAACCGGTGCAGGAATGAACCGGGTCATCCACGTTTTGAAGCGTTTGCGTGCCATCCCGGAGTGCTGGATGGAGAACACCAGGAGCAGAGAACAGTTGATCAGTAAGGCGATTGGCCAGGCGATGAGGGGGCCGTCGTCAATGTGCTTGGGCACCCCCACGCGGCCCAAGAATCCCATCAAATACAAAAAAACCAACAAGAAAAACAGATAGCAAGAGCTGCTGTATACCAGGCCAGCCAGGCGGGTCGCGAGGCTGTTTGTGTTTTCTTCGAGAGGCATGGACGAATCCTTTCGTGCATGGTGAACGGGTAAGCAAACCCCGCAGGGCTGTCAATCGACAACTGAGTTCGATTGATCAAGGCTAGCGGGGGATAGGGCCTTTGTCATGGTTGAAAACTGACAGTTCTTTAGACTGTTTGGCGATTGGCCCTCAACTGATATTCAACCGATCCAGCAGGCTGTACCACGCCACGCCCGCGCCAATGTAAAACCGCTGCAACCCATGCATCGGCAAGCGCTGCAGCGGCGTCACCGGGTAGGCAAACTCCGCGTTGCCGTCACACAAGCGCCCAGCCAATTGCTGCCCCAGGCTGGTACACAACGCAATCCCGCGCCCGTTACAGCCCAACGCCAAGGTCAGCCCCGGCGCGGGCTCGTGAACATGGGGCATAAAGTCGCGGGTGATCGCGATGCGTCCGGCCCAACGGTACTCGAACTCCAATGGCCCCAACTGCGGAAACAGCAGTGCCAGGGATCGCTCCAGGTGCGCAAAATCAGCCGGTGCGGTGGGGTCGTTGAACAGTCCGCGTCCGCCCATCAACAAGCGTCCATCACTGTCTTTGCGAAAGTACAGCAGCAGGCGTTGTGCGGTGGATACGGTTTCCTGTCCCGGCAAAATGCTCTGCGCCGCGCGCCCACTCAAGGGTTTGGTTGCGACGATAAAACTGTTGGCCGCCAGAATGCTCTGCGCCATGCCCGGCCACAGGTTGTCGCTGTAGCCGTTGGTTGCCAGCACCACTTGATCGGCGATCACCTGTGCGCCGCCAGCGGTCTGCAATTGCCAACCCGAACCCTGACGCTGCAACCCGGTTACGGCGCTGTGGCCATGAATCTGCACACCCGCGGCCAACGCCGCGGCCACCAACCCACGGGCATACGCCAACGGCTGAATCGCACCGGCGCGCCCGTCCAGCCAACCGCCGGCGAACGCTTCACTGCCCATGCGCGAGGCGACTGTCGCTGCATCCAGCTTCTGCACGGGCACACCTCGGCGAGCCCATTGCTCCGCCCGCGCATGCAACCCGGCGACGCCTTTTTCAGTGTACGAAACCTGCATCCAGCCCTTACGCACCGGCGTGCAATCAATGCCATGGCGTTCGATCAACTTGAACACCAGGTCCGCCGAATTCGACACCGTTGAGATCAGCGGTTCGGCACGCTCAGCGCCATACATCTGCACCAACTGCTCCGGGTCGTATTTGAGCGTGGGGTTGACCTGCCCACCATTGCGCCCTGACGCGCCCCAGCCCGGCTCGTTGGCCTCCAGCACACAGACGCTGACGCCGCGCTCGGCCAAGTGCAGTGCCGTCGACAAACCGGTATAGCCGGCACCGACAATCGCCACGTCAACCTTTACCGATTCGCTCAATGCCGGTGTCGGCACCACTGAAGGCGCAGTCGCTGACCACAAAGACTTCATGACAGGCTCCGCGTATCACCGGTGGGGTGCAGTACGCGCCGCAGGAAATCCTGGGTGCGCGGTTGTTGCGGGTTGCCCAGCACTTGCTCGGCCGGGCCGCTTTCGACGATGTAACCGCCATGGAGGAAGCACACGCGGTCGGCGACTTCGCGGGCAAAACCCATTTCGTGGGTGACCACGATCATGGTCATGCCTTCGTCAGCCAAGGTGCGCATCACCGCCAGTACGTCGCCCACCAGTTCCGGGTCGAGCGCCGAGGTGGGTTCGTCGAACAGCATGGCTTCGGGTTTCATCGCCAGGGCGCGGGCGATGGCCACGCGTTGTTGCTGGCCCCCGGAGAGTTGTTCCGGGTAGGCGTCGGCCTTGGCCGACAGGCCGACTTTTTCCAGCAGCACCAAGGCTTCCGCGCGGGCCTGCTTGAGTGGTTCGCCTTTGACGTACACCGGGCCTTCCATCACGTTTTCCAGCACGGTACGGTGGGGGAATAAATTGAAACGCTGGAACACCATGCCCATACGGCTGCGCAGCGCGTGCACGGTCTTGCTGGCGCGCTGCACGGTTTCGCCGAACACGTTGATGGTGCCGCCGTCGTAGGCTTCCAGCGCGTTGATGCAGCGCAGCAGGGTGGATTTGCCCGAGCCCGACGGGCCGATCAGGCACACCACTTCGCCCTTGGCCACGTCGAGGTCGACGCCATGCAGCACGCGATGGCTGCCGTAGTGTTTTTGCAGTTGGCGTATCTCGATCATGCTTTTTTCCTCCGGCCCAGGTGTTGTTCCATACGACGCAGGCCATACACCAGCGGCAGGCTCATCAGCAGGTAGAGCAGGGCGACCAGGGTGTAGACGGTCATGTTCTGGAAGGTTGACGAGGCGATCAGTTGGCCCTGGCGGGTCATCTCGGCGACGGTAATAGTCGACACCAAGGATGAGTCCTTGAGCATCATCACCAGCGTGTTGCCGTAGGGCGGCAGGGCGATGCGAAACGCTTGCGGCAGGATCACCCGGCGCATCATCAACACCGAGCGCATGCCCAGCGCTTCAGCAGCTTCACGCTGGCCTTGTTCGACGGCGATGATGCCGGTGCGGAAGTTCTCGGCCTGGTACGCCGAGTAGGCGATGCCCATGCCGATTACACCCGCATAGAATGCCGTGAGGTGCACGCCCATGTCCGGCAACACGAAGTAGATGTAGAACAGCTGCACGATGATCGGCAGGCCACGGATCACGTTGATGATGGTGCTCGCCGTCCACGACAACGCGCGGATCGGCGACAGCTTGAGCAACGCCAGCACCAGGCCGATTGCACTGCTGAGCAGGAACGACAGCACGGTGATCTGGATTGTCACCCAGGCGCCTTGCAGCAAAATCGGCAGAAAATCCTGGGCGTTTTGCAGGAACTCTGTCAGGTTCATTCCAGCCCCCACTTCTTGAGGATGCTGTCCAGGGTGCCGTCGGCCTTGATGCTGGCGATGGCGGTGTTCAGGCGATTAAGGGTTTCAGCATCGCCCTTGCGCACCACCAGACAGACCTCGCCGACGTTGCTGGGCTTGTAGTCAGGGGCCAGCTTCACGCCTTTGAACAGCTTCTGGCGGATTTGGTAGGCGACCACTGGTTGGTCGCCGACGGCAGCCTTGATGCGGCCCAGGGAGAGGTCGCGGACCATTTCGCCGATGGAGTCGTAGGTGCGGATTTCCTTGAAGATGCCCAGCTTGTTGAGTTGGTCGTAGAAGATGGTACCGGCCTGCACGCCGACGACTTGATCCTTGAGCGGCATCAGGTCGGGGTAGGTGGCATTGTCATCGGCGCTGACGATCAGGCCTTCACCGTAGGCGTACACCGGGGCGCTGAAGTCGACGACCTTGGTGCGCTCCTCAGTCTTGAGCATGCCGGCGGAAATGAAGTCCAGCTTGCCGGAGGTGAGGGACGGAATCAGCGCGGCGAAGTTGGTCTGTTCGATCTGGCTGGTAAAGCCCCCGGCCTTGCCCACTGCATTGGCCACATCGACCATCACGCCCTGAATGCTGTTGCTCTTGATATCGAGGAAGGTAAACGGCGAGCCACTGGCGGTTGCACCGACTTTGTACGAGGCCGCACTTTCTGCGTGCACTGCTGTAACGCAAAGCGTGGCGCATAGACCGAAGGCAAGGCGGCGAAACAAGGGCGAAAGACTGTTCATCGGGTTACTCCAGAAGGAAAACGGAAAGTCAGTACCGCGAGCGGCTGCCGATGAAAACGCAAGCTCTATGCCATTTCGATCAAAATAAATCGTTTATCGACATGCAAAATATACAAAATGAACTATTCGTATCGATATGCGATATTTAATGGTCTATTTTTGTGATTTGAGGTAGAAATATCGCCACGCCTGATCGACCTGACCGTGAGTTCGCCATGTCCGAAGAACGCAACAGTTTGCACAACCAATCCCTGGAAAAAGGCCTGTCGGTACTCAAGGCATTCAGCGCACAGCGCCGCAGCATGAGCCTTGCAGAGGTGGCCGAGGCTGCCGGCATGACCAAAAGCTCGGCCCAGCGCATGGTGTTTACCCTCGAAAGCCTGGGTTACCTTCGGAAACACCCCCGCACACGCCATTACCAACTCACACCCCGGGTGCTGGAGTTGGGCTTCAGTTATCTGGATGCGCATTCGTTGATCGAAGTGGCCAACCCGTTTTTGTCCGAGTTGACGCGGTTGACCGGCGAGACGTCGTGCCTGACCGAGCCTGCGGGTTACGACATGACTTATATCGCACGCTTTGTCAGCTCGGGGTTTGTGCCGGTGCATATGCCGATTGGTTCGAGGGTGCCGATGTATTGCACGGCGTCGGGGCGCGCGTATTTGAGCGCGTTGCCGCAGGATGAGGCGCTGGCGTTGATCGAGAATAGCCAGCGGGTGGCGCACACCAGCCATACATTGACCGATGTGGATCGGATTCTGGAGTCACTGCAATTAGTGAGAGAGCAGGGCTATGCGGTGAATACGCAGGAGTTGTTCCTGGGTGACATGACGATTGGTGCGCCGGTGCTGGGTGCCAATGGTCGACCGGTCGCGGCGGTGCATGTGGTGGCGCCCACCAGTCGGTGGAGCCGGGCGGATGCGGAGAAACAGTTGGCGCCGGCGTTGTTGCAGTGTTCAAGGGCGTTGAGTAACTCAGCCCGAAATTTGGAATAACTAACGCTACAAATCCAAATGTGTTCTGAAAGTTTCCACATGCCCAAACAAAAAATGCGCCCCTGAGGGCGCATTCTTTTGTTCAGTCAACAATCACCCTCAGGCAATCGCATCCCAAGCACGATCACCATTCTCGTCTTTAATCCGAGTCGGCAATCCCATCACATCCAGCGCCTTCAGGAACGGCTCAGCCGGCAGTTCCTCAACGTTGGCCATGTGCTTTACATCCCACTCGCCACGCGCCACCAACAGGGCCGCAGCCACTGGAGGAACGCCTGCGGTGTAGGAGATGCCCTGGCTGTCGGTTTCGGCAAAGGCTTCTTCGTGGCAGGCCACGTTGTAGATGAAGACTTCGCGCGGCTTGCCATCCTTGGTGCCTTTGACCAGGTCGCCGATGCAGGTCTTGCCGGTGTAGCCAGGGGCGAGCGAAGACGGGTCGGGCAGCACGGCCTTGACCACTTTCAACGGCACCACTTCCAGGCCTTCGGCGGTTTTGACCGGTTTTTCGGAGAGCAGGCCGAGGCTATTCAGCACGGTGAACACGTTGATGTAGTGTTCGCCGAAGCTCATCCAGAAACGCACGTTGGGCACGTCGAGGTTTTTCGACAGCGAGTGCACTTCATCGTGGCCGGTCAGGTACAGGTTCTGCGAACCGACTACCGGGAGGTCGTCGGTGCGTTTGACTTCGAACATGGTGTTGCTGGTCCACTGGCTGTTCTGCCAGCTCCACACCTGTCCGGTGAACTCGCGGAAGTTGATTTCCGGGTCGAAGTTGGTGGCGAAGTATTTGCCATGGGAGCCGGCATTGACGTCGAGAATGTCGATCGAATCAATGCGGTCGAAATGCTGTTGCTGCGCCAGCGCGGCATACGCGTTGACGACACCCGGGTCGAAGCCCACGCCAAGGATGGCGGTGATGTTCTTCTGTTTGCACTCTTCCAGGTGGTTCCACTCGTAGTTGCCGTACCACGGCGGGGTCTCGCAGACCTTGCCCGGCTCTTCGTGGATGGCGGTGTCCAGGTACGCAACGCCCGTATCGATGCAGGCACGCAGTACCGACATGTTGAGGAACGAGGAACCTACGTTGATAACGATCTGCGATTGTGTCTCGCGGATCAGGGCCTTGGTCGCTTCCACGTCCAGGGCGTTCAGCGCAAAGGCTTGGATGTCGGCGGGAACCTTGAGGCTACCCTTGGCCTTGACGCTGTCGATGATGGCCTGGCATTTGGAGATGTTGCGCGACGCGATAGCAATACGACCGAGTTCGTCGTTGTGCTGCGCGCACTTGTGGGCCACCACCTTGGCGACACCTCCTGCACCAATGATAAGAACGTTCTTTTTCAATTGCTTTATTTCTCCTATATCCGCCAGCTTAAGAAAGGCTGGACAGGTAGTCGTCGTAACCAAATTCACGAACCACCTCGACTGTACCGTCGAGTTGTTTCACTACGATGGACGGCATTTTCAGGCCGTTGAACCAATTTTTCTTGACCATGGTGTAGCCCGCGGTGTCGATGAACGACAGCCGATCGCCGATGGCCAGCGGACGATCAAATTGATACTCACCGAAGATGTCCCCGGCCAGGCAGGATTTACCGCACACCATGTAGGTGTGTTCACCCTCGCTCGGTGCCAGCTTGGCGTTGAGGCGGTAGATCAGCAGGTCCAGCAGGTGGGCTTCGATGGAGCTGTCTACCACGGCGAGGTTCTTGCCGTTGTAGAGGGTGTCGAGCACGGTGACTTCCAGCGAGGCGCTGTTGGTGATCGCCGCTTCGCCGGGTTCCAGGTAAACCTGCACGCCGTACTTCTCGGAGAACGCCTTCAAGCGTGCGCAGAATGCGTCGACGGCATAGTCTTCACCGGTGAAGTGGATGCCGCCGCCGAGGCTGACCCACTTGACCTTGTGCAGCAGCTCACCGAAACGCTCTTCGATGACGCCGAGCATCTTGTCGAACAGGCTGAAGTCGCCGTTCTCGCAGTTGTTGTGGAACATGAAGCCTGAGATCTGATCAATCACGCCTTCGATCTTCACTGGGTCCCATTCGCCCAAACGGCTGAACGGACGCGCCGGGTCGGCCAGCAGGTAGTCGGAGCTGCTGACCTGCGGGTTCACACGCAGGCCACGCACCTTGCCTTCGGAGCGTTCGGCAAAGCGCTGCAGTTGGCTGATGGAGTTGAAGATGATCTTGTCGCAGTTATCCAGCATCTCTTCGATTTCATCGTCGGCCCACGCCACGCTGTAGGCGTGCGCTTCACCTTCGAACTTCTGGCGACCGAGCTTCAACTCATACAGCGACGAGGAGGTGGTGCCATCCATGTATTGCTGCATCAGGTCGAACACCGACCAGGTGGCAAAGCACTTGAGCGCTAGCAGGGCCTTGGCGCCGGACTGTTCGCGCACGTAAGCAATCTTCTGCATGTTGACCAGAAGCTTCTGTTTATCGATGAGGTAGTACGGCGTTTTGATCATTTTTGAGAGCCTGCGGCGGTGCCTGCCAAAAAAGGACACGCATTGTGCCCGCACTTGGATCAGATCGGAAGGTTAGTGGGCGGATTTTGCCGGTATCACTTTCAGAACCGCCTATAAGTCTGGCGACTTCTCGTGACTGTTTATCGGATGACGGCGCAAATACTCGGCCATGGCGGCGAAGCGTTGTCGGGTTTCATGTTCGAAGAGGCGGTTGGCCAACGGGTCCAACAGCCAGCCGAGCCAGCGTGGGCGCAGGCGGACGTTGAAAGTATAGATCAGCTCTGACGTGGCGTTATCCAGGTCACGGTGACGCATGGATGCTGACCACCCGTCGAACCACCCGGCAGGTTCCACCAAGACGGCGGCGGCAACCTTGGCGGGCACATAGTTGACGAAGCGTGTGCGCATCGCGAAATAGCGTTTCCAGCCACGCCCTTGGTTAAAGGTAATTGCGTTCTTGTAGGGATGGCTACCGCCGCCTTCGACGCCTGCGCGGGACAGCAGCGTGTCCCACTGCATACGCACACTGTGGTTATGGAACGCCTCGAACGTCTGGGCGGCACTGGCTGGCATAACCAGCGTGATGCGGCGTTGGCTCATGGCGTGCTCTCGACGAGGGTGCTGGTGAAGCCCCAACGTTGAAACTCTGCGGTGAATTCGTCCAACTGCAGAAAGTCGAGGCAAGGGAAAGCACCCGTCTGCGGGAGCTGGTTTTTCGCCAGCTTGAGTGCCAGCAGCAAGGTTGCCATGCACGGGATCTCCGGGCCATCGCCGCCAGGTGCAGTCAGGTGCCAGGTCAGCGCGCCGGGTTGGCCATTGCTGCGCAGGCCTTGCACGTTGACTTGCATTGCACCGGTCTGACTGCCGAAACGGTCGAGAACGCGACTGGAGAAGGCGTCCAGTTGGGCGGCGTAGCGGCTGATCGGCAGGGGTACGCCAAGGCGGCGCAGGGCGGCGGCCAGCCACAGGGCCACGTGTTGGATGGGCAGTTCGAGGGCGGCATGAAACGCTACGTCGCGTACGCCCGGGTAACGCGTTGGGAAAAGTGCCAGGTCCGGCACATCGCAGGCCGCGCCCCAGCGTTTGCCGATCTTCGCGAAGTTGAAATGACGCATATCCTGCCAGCCAAAGTGTCGAGTCCAGGCGCCGTTGTTCCAGCGTTCGAATGCGATGCCCGCATAACCGAACACCGCCTGGATGGTCGCGACTCCACGGCTGGCCTGTTGGCCGGGGGCAATGACGGTCTGGATGCTGTCGATGCGACTAAAGGATTGGGCCAGATGATCGACCACTGCTGAGGACAGGCCCGGCACGCTGCTGGCGCCCGATATAGCGATCACGCCGGCCGCTTTCGCCTCGGCATCGACATTGGCCGCGAACTGGGCAACAAATTCCCGGCCATCGGCGAGATCCAGATAGTGCGCCCCGGCCGCACACGCCGCCTTGGCCACGCGGTAATCCTGGCCTTGAAAAGGCCCCGCACAATGTATGACCAATCCCGGTTTGGCCTCGGCCAGGCGTTGCTCAAAGTCGGCAGCGCCGATATCCAAGGGCAGCGTGGCCACGCGCTGGCCGTCGTTGAGTGTGTGCAGGCCTGAGCGGGAGCTGCGGCTGGCGGCGATCACTTCGATACCCGGCTCAGAGGCCAGGCGCCGACAGATACGCAGCCCGAAGTTGCCGAGGCCTCCGATGACGATGACGCGCATTATTCTTCCTTGAGGGATAGGACTAGACCGGCAGTATAAGGCCAGTCGGTTTGGGCAGGGTCGTGGGTTTGCAGAGAGGCCTGCGCTGCCATCAAACCGTCATCTACCCACCACTTCACTGCCACATTCCCCGGTTAATGTCCTCGCCAATGAGATCGATCTCAAGCGAGTGACAATGACTGACCTGAAAGACGTTGCGCGGCTGGCCGGTGTATCCCGCGCCACCGCCGCCCGTACCTTTGCCTCCCCCGAGCAGGTGCGCCCGACCACCCGTGAGCAGGTCTTCGCCGCCGCCCGCGAGTTGGGCTTTCGCCCTAACTTGCTCGGCCGCCAACTGCGCCTGCAAACCACCCAGTTGATTGGCGTGGTGGTACCGAACCTGCTCAACCCGGTGTTCGCCGAACAGTTCCAAGCGATGGAGCGCGCAGCGCGGCTGCGTGGCTACAGCCTGTTGCTGGCGACGACCGACTACAGCAGCGAGCGCGAATGCATCGTGGTGGAAGAACTGCTGCGCCAGCGCGTCGATGGCCTGGTGCTGACGGTTACCGATGCTGAGAGCAACAGCGTACTCAGCAGCCTCAATACCGAACAAACGCCGTTTGTGCTGGCGTATCACCAACCGAGCAACCCCAACTACAGCGCGGTGTCGGTCGACAACCGCGCGGGCATGGCCCTGGCCACGCGCTACCTGCTGGACGCGGGGCACCGGCGTATCAGCATGGTCGCCGGCCCTGCGCTGCAGTCTGACCGTGCGCGCCTGCGCTACGCGGGGTATTGCGATGCGATGAAGGCATACGGCCTGAAAAGCCGCCCGGTGATCGAAATGCCCGCGCACACCAGAGCCGAGTTCGCTGCCATCGCGCCGTTTCTCCAAGGCCCCCAGGCGCCCACCGCGTTGGTGTGCTCCAACGATTTCCTGGCCATCAGCCTGATCGCCGAACTGCGCCGTAACGCCTGGAATGTGCCCGAGCAACTGTCGGTGATGGGCTTTGACGGCATCGCCCTCGGCACCCAAATGCACCCGACCCTGTGCAGCGTGGTGCAGCCCATCGCACTGCTGGCCAGCACCGTGATTGATCAACTGCTGGCGCAAATCGCCGGCAACGCCCCGATTTCCCATTGCCTGCCTTGCCATATCCGGCCGGGCGAAAGCACTCAACCCCATGAGGAGACGCTTGATGCGCGCGTTCAATAAAACCCTGGCAGCCGTGCTGCTGTGCGGTGTGGCCAGCCTGGCCCAGGCCGCCGAAACTGCGATTTGCTACAACTGCCCGCCGGACTGGGCTGACTGGGGCACCCAGCTCAAGGCCATCGCCGCCAGCACTGGCGTGCAAGTGCCGCTGGACAACAAGAACTCCGGCCAGTCCCTGGCGCAGTTGGTGGCAGAGAAGGCGGCGCCGGTTGCGGACGTTGTGTACTACGGTGTGACCTTCGGCTTGCAGGCGCAAAAGGCTGATGTGGTCGGCAGCTATAAACCTAAAGGTTGGGAGCAGATACCCGCTGGCTTGAAAGACCCGGCCGGCCACTGGTTCGCGATCCACTCCGGCACGTTGGGCATCATGGTCAACGTTGATGCCTTGGGCGGCTTGCCGGTGCCACAAAGCTGGGCCGACCTGCTCAAGCCTGAGTACAAAGGCATGGTCGGTTACCTGGACCCGTCCAGCGCGTTCGTCGGCTACGTGTCGGCGGTGGCGATTAACCGTGCCCTGGGCGGCGACCTGGACAACTTCGCCCCGGCCATCGACTACTTCCAGAAGCTGGCGAAAAACGCGCCCATCGTGCCCAAGCAAACCGCCTATGCGCGGGTGCTGTCCGGTGAGTTGCCGATTCTGGTGGACTACGACTTCAACGCCTACCGCGCCCGCTACAAAGACAACGCCAACGTCGCTTTCGTGATTCCCAAAGAAGGCAGCATCAGCGTGCCCTACGTCATGAGCCCAGTGGCCAACGCACCGCACCGCGCGAATGCCGAGAAGGTCCTCGACTTCGTACTCTCCGATGAGGGCCAGGCGCTCTGGGCCAAGGCCTACTTGCGCCCGGTGCGCCCAATGAAGATGCCGGCCGATGTCGCCGCGCAGTTCCTGCCTGACAGCGACTACGCCCGCGCCGGTGTGGTGGACTACCAAAAGATGGCCGCCGTGCAGGAAGCGTTCGCCGCCCGTTACCTGAGCGAGGTCAAGTAAGTGGCAGCGTCGGCTAAACAGGCAACCTGGGCCTTGGCCCCCGCGTTTGCCGTGCTGCTCGCCTTCTGGTTGTTGCCGCTGGCGCACCTGATAGTGCTCGGCACTGAAAGTCGCGACAGCCAAGGCAGCGGCTACTGGCAGGTGCTGAGCAGTGCACAGTATCTGGGCAGCCTCGGGCAAACCTTGCTCCTCGCACTGGTGGTGACCTTTGCCGCGTTGGTGGTAGGCGGTATCAGCGGGGTGTTCCTCGCCCGCCAGCAGTTTTTCGGGCGCTCGGCGCTGGTCGCGCTGCTGACGTTTCCGCTGGCATTTCCCGGGGTGGTGGTGGGCTTTCTGGTGATCCTGTTGGCGGGGCGCCAGGGCTTGTTTGCGTCCCTGGGCCTGCAACTGGCCGGTGAGCGCTGGATCTTTGCGTACTCGCTGGCGGGGTTGTTTGTGGGCTACCTGTACTTCTCGATCCCACGGGTGATCCTCACGGTGATGGCCGCATGCGAAAGCCTCGACCGCAGCCTGGAAGAAGCCGCTCATTCCCTGGGCGCCGGGCATTGGCGCGTGGTGTGCGACGTGATCGTGCCGGGCCTGGCACCCGCGCTGGCCTCGTGCGGGGCGATTTGCTTCGCCACGTCGATGGGCGCTTTCGGTACCGCCTTTACCTTGGGTACACGCCTGAATGTCACCCCGGTGGCGATCTACAACGTGTTCACCAACTACGCCAACTTTGCCGTCGCCGCTGCGCTGTCGGTGGTGCTCGGTGCCCTGACGTGGGCGGTGTTGCTGCTGACGCGACGCTTGGTGAAAAACGCGGGGACAGTCCTGTGAAACGCTCATCGCTGTTTGTGATTCAACTGCTGTTTACCCTGCTGGTCTGCGCGTTCATGTTGGTGCCGGTGTTGATGTCGCTGCTGGCCGGTTTGACGCGCAACTTTTTTGTGGGTGTGTCGAGCGGGCTGACCTTCGACTGGCTGATTCAGGTGTGGCAGGCCTATTCGCCGACCGTGTGGCTGTCGTTGCAACTGGCCCTGGCCTGCGCGGTGTGCGTCTGTGTGATCGGCGTGCCCGCGGCCTATGCCTTGGTGCGCATGAACAACCGCTTCAGCCGCGCTTTCGAGGAATTGATGGTATTGCCGGTGGCGATGCCGGGGTTGGCCAGTGCGCTGGCGTTGCTGCTGACTTACGGCCAGTTCGGCACGTTTCGCAGCAGTTGGTTATTCATCCTGGTGGGCCATGTGTTGTTCACTTTGCCGTTTCTGGTAAGACCGGTGATGGCGGTGATGCAGCGCCAACAACTGCCGGTACTGGAAGAGGCGGCGGCGAGCCTCGGCGCCGGACCGATCAAGCGCTTTTTCAGCGTGGTAGTGCCCAATTGCCGGGCGGGGATTCTCGCGGGCGTGCTGATGGTCGTCACCCTGTCGTTGGGTGAGTTCAACCTGACCTGGATGCTCCACACGCCGATGACCAAGACGCTGCCCGTGGGCTTGGCCGACAGCTATGCCTCGGCTCGCCTGGAAATCGCCAGCGCCTACACCCTTATCTTCTTGCTGATGATCGTGCCGCTGCTGATTGCGTTGCAGGCCATCAGTGCTCGTTTGTCCCGTGGAGAGCGTCGATGACCGCTATCACTATTCGCTTGCAGGGCTGCCGCAAGGCGTTTGCCGATGGCACCGTGGCCGTGCATGACTTGAATTTGACCGTCGAGGGCGGTGAAACCCTGGCGATTCTGGGCCCGTCCGGGTGTGGCAAAACCACGACCTTGCGCCTGATTGCGGGCTTGGAACGCCCGGATGTAGGCCAGGTTTTTTTCGGCGATCAGGACGTTACTCGCTTGCCCATCGAGCGTCGCGATGTGGGCATGGTGTTCCAGAATTACGCGCTGTTTCCCAACCTGGATGTAGCGGGGAATATCGTCTATGGCCTGAAGATTCGCGGCATGGCTGCGCTGGAGCGCAACAAGCGCTGCGAAGAGTTGCTGGAACTGGTGGGTTTGCAAAACCATGGCAAGCGCAGCATTCATGAGTTGTCAGGCGGTCAGCGTCAGCGCGTGGCCTTGGCTCGCGCTTTGGCGCCACGCCCGAAAGTGCTGTTGCTGGATGAACCGTTGGCAGCCCTCGATGCGCAATTGCGCGAGCGCCTGCGCAGTGAACTGGATCAACTGCTGCGCGGCCTTGGCATCACCTCGGTCTTCGTCACCCACGACCAGGGCGAAGCCATGGCCCTGGGGGATCGCATCCTGGTGATGGAGCAGGGGCGTGTCGCGCAACTGGCCAGCCCGCGGGAGATCTATCAGCAACCGGCCAACGCGTTCGTCGCCGGCTTTGTCGGCAACCTCAATGCATTTTCGGTGCTTGAACGTACGGCCCATGGCCTGAAGGTGTGCGGTGGTGAACTGCCATGGCAAGCCGTAGACGTACCTGCAACCGTGTACTGCCGCCCCGAACACCTGCGGGTGATGGAGAGCGAAGGGCACTTGCACGGCCATCTGGTGGCGCAGTTTTTCCAGGGCGCGCAAAGCCGCCTGTTGGTGGATATCGGCGGTGTGCAACCGCTGCTGGTGGACAGCAGCGACACCCCACTGCACACCGTCGGCGCGCCGATTGCCCTGGCGATCGCGCCGCACATGTTGTTCACCCTGAATGCGTGAGAGCTTATTTTGAATCGTCCGTTTCTTGTTGCACAGATCAGCGACCTGCACCTTAAAGCCGGCCAGCGCCTGACCTATGGCGTCGTCGATACGCTGGGGGCGTTGCGCCGTGCCGTCGATCATTTGAACGCCAGCCACCCTCGGCCCGATATTGTGGTGATCAGCGGCGATCTGGTGGATTTCGGTCGCGCCGATGAATACGCCGTGCTGCACCCCGAACTTGCGCGCCTGCACATGCCTTACTACCTGGTGCCGGGCAACCACGATACGCGTGGGCCGTTGCTCGAGGCGTTCGGCGATCATCTCTATTTGCCGAATTCGCCGGATGCGCCGTTGGATTGGGTGGTGGACGACTATCCGCTGCGGCTGATCGGTCTGGACTCCACCATCCCCGGCGGCCATGGCGGTCAGTTACTGGACAGCCAATTGCAATGGCTGGACGAACAGCTGGCGTTGCGCCCTGACGCACCGACCTTGCTGATCCTGCATCACCCGCCGTTTATCAGCGGCATCGGGCATATGGACCGCGAACCCTTTATCAACGCCGCCGCCCTTGAGCGCGTGGTCGCCCGTCACCCACAAGTGGAACGCCTGTTGTGCGGGCATTTGCACCGGCCGATGCAGCGGCGTTTTGGTGGCAGCTTGAGTTGTGTGTGCCCTGGCACCTCGCACCAGATCGTGCTCGACCTGCAAGAGGCCGCTCCCGCGCATTTCAACCTGGAACCGGCGGGTTACCTGCTGCACCGCTGGGATGCGCAGCACGGTTTGATCAGCCACAACGGCGTGTTTGGGGAATACCCGGGGCCGTACCCGTTTTATGACGCCCATGGATTGATTGACTGAGGTTTTACGGAGGTTCACTTCGCACAACTAAGTACGTAAACGCTCGTTAACGCACCGGCCAACTCAAGTTTGCCGAGTGCTTCCTGTTGACCTTTTTTTGCGCCCGGAACTTGGATTCCGCGCCGGAGTTCGTCCTGATGAAAGCGACTTTGAATGTGTTAAGCGTATTGACCGGCGGCCTGGGTATTGCCTTGAGCCCCTTGGCTTCGGCTGATTTTCTGAATGACAGTAAAGCCAACTTGAGCATGCGCAACTTCTACTTCAACAACGACAACCGTGATGGCGCCGCCGCACCGTCGAAGACCGAAGAGTGGGGCCAGGCATTTATCCTCAACTATCAATCGGGCTTCACCGACGGCACCGTCGGTTTTGGCTTGGACGCCGTCGGCATGCTCGGCGTGACCCTCGACAGCGGCGCCGGCCGCCACGTGGGCAGTTCGATGATCCCCAACGATGATGGCAAGGCGGCTGACAATTGGGCCCGAGGCGGCGCGACTGCGAAGGCGCGTTTCGCCAAGACCGAACTGCGCTACGGCTACCTGCGCCCGAACCTGCCGATCCTGGTGAGCAACGACGGCCGCCTGTTGCCGCAGTCCTTCGAAGGTGGGCAAGTCACCAGCAAAGACATCGACAACCTGACCTTGATCGGCGGTCAACTCCAGCACACCACCGGCCGTGGCTCCAGCGACAGCAGCGGCCTGGCGGCAGCGGGTGGCACCCAGGAAAGCAATAAATTCAACTACGCCGGTGCCGACTACCAAGTGAACAAGGACCTGATGGTCCAGTACTACTACGCCAACCTCGAAGACTATTACCAACAGCACTTCGCCGGTTTGATTCATGTATTGCCGCTGGGCGACTACGGCTCATTAAAAACCGACCTGCGTTACTTCAAGACCACCTCCGACGGTAAAAACAGCAGCGCTGCCGGTCGCGCCGAAGGTTACAAGTTCAGCGGCTATACCAAGAACGGCACCGGTGAAATCGATAACAACACTTGGAGCGCGGCGTTCATCTACTCCCTGGGACCGCACGCTATCACTGCGGGGTATCAGCAAGTCTCTAACGACAGCAACTTCGCCCAACTCAACCAGGGTGGCCTGGTGAACAAAGGCGAGGGCGGTTCCAGCCTCTATCTTTACACCGACCGTACCGTACAAACCTTTATCCAGGCGGGCGAACGCACCGCCTTCGCGCAGTACGCCTACGACTTCGCCGCGCTGGGCGTGCCCGGCTTGAAGGCCTCGATGATGTACTTGAAGGGCGACCATATCCTCACCGCCAGCGGCAACAACGCCAGCGAGTGGGAACGGGATATTTCCCTGGATTACGTGGTGCAGAGCGGCACGTTCAAGAATGTCGGGTTTGGCTGGCGTAACGGCGTCTCGCGCAGTGACGTGGCGCGGGACCAGGATCAGAATCGGGTGTTTGTGAATTATTCGATTCCGTTGATGTAAGTAGCCGAGTGGCACGGGCTTCAATTCAATATTGGGGTCCGTGCCTAGTCGCAGCTGTGGGGGGCTGCGCACCAGCCTGCCTTCGACTCAAGACAACTGTTCGTCTGCTTCTGGGCAATAAAAGGCGAGTCGAGCGTGCCCAGCGCGATCGAAATCCACTCCGGATAAAGCCCCTTGGCGTCAGACCAGAACAGCGACGATCCGCACTGTGAGCAGAATTGGCGAGTGACACCCTCGGAAGACGCATAGCTGCGAAGCACATCCGGTGAGGCATTGATGCTGACGGCTGACTTGGGAGCGCTGGCATACGTGGCGAATGCTGCGCCATGGCCTTTTTGGCATTTTTTGCAATGGCAGTGGGTGACGGCTTTAAGTTGAGTAGAAACCTGATAAGTGATCGCGCCGCAGAGGCAACTGCCTTGGGTCACTGCATCCATGTTGGCTCTCCTCCTATAAGAATCACAACGCTGAAAACTCCGCAGCTTAAATGTGGGAGCCGTCGAGCGCCAGCGAGGCCGCGATGGCGGCTGCACTACCAATAGAGATATTGCCTGACCCACCGCTATCGCAGCCTCGCTATCGGCCGGATGCCCCTTGTCTTCAAGTATTGGTCTTGAGTTTGGTCCACAAACGCGTGGCCAGGCGCGCTATCGCCGGGGGCAGGTCTTCGACGATAAACAATTTCTCCATCACACTTTTCGGCGGGTAGATCGCCGGGTCCTGCTTCACCGCCGGGGTCAGGAACTCATCCGCCGCGCTGTTGGGGTTGGCGTAGTGGATGCTGTTGCTGATGTTGGCGATGACCTTGGGCTCGAGCAGGTAATTCATGTAGGCGTAGGCGTTCTTTTCATGGGGCGCGGCCTTGGGCATTACCACCATGTCCAGCCACAGCGTCGAACCTTCTTCGGGGATCGAGTAGGCGATCTCGATGCCGTTCTTGGCTTCCTTGGCGCTGGCGGCCGCTTGCACCACGTCGCCGTTAAAACCGATCACCGCGCAGATATTGCCGTTAGCCAGGTCGCTGATGTATTTGGAGGCATGGAAGTACTGGATGTAAGGCCGAATCTTCAGCAGGGCCTCTTCGGCCTTTTTATAGTCGGCGGGCTCATGACTGTGGTGCGGCAGGCCCAGGTAGTTCAGGGTTATCGGCAGGATCTGCGTCGGGTTGTCGATGATTGCGACGCCACAGGTGCTGAGTTTTTTGATCGTGTCTTCATCGAAGAACATCTTCCAGGAGCGGGTAACGTCGGTGTTGCCGAAGATCGCCTTGATCTTCTCGACGTTGTAGCCGATGCCCGCCGTGCCCCACATATACGGGAAGCCGTACTGATTGCCGGGGTCGTTGGTCTCAAGCTTTTTCATCAAGACCGGGTCGAGGTTTTTCCAGTTCGGTAACTGGCTGCGGTCGAGCTTCTGTATCGCCCCGGCCTTGATCAGCCGTGACAGGAAGTGGTTCGAAGGGCTGACCACGTCGTAGCCGGTGTTACCGGTCATCAACTTGGATTCGAGCACTTCGTTGCTGTCATGAATGTCGTAGGTGGCCTTGACGCCAGTGGCCTGGGTGAAATTCGTGAGGGTGTCGTCGGCGATATAGCCGTTCCAGTTGGAGATGTTCACCGTTTCGGCAGCATAGCTGGCGACCGAAAACGCGCTGAGCATGACGGCCACGGACAATCGGTTGATAGGCATTTCATTTACCTTTTTTGTTTTAGATTTCTGAACGCGCACGCACGGCTTCGACGCGCATGCGCAGCAGGGCACCGAGGTCGAACAGTGGGCGCGGCGGCAACCAGCCGGGTTGCGCACGCTGGATGACCGATTGCAGTAACGGCGAGCTTTCCCCCGAGGCCCACTCCGCCATCAACCGGCCCCACAAGGTGCCGCGCGCCACCCCGGAACCGTTACAGCCGGCAATGGCGTACAGGTTGTTTTCGACCTTGGCGAAGTAGGGCTGGCCGGACCGCGACGCGCTAAGGTGACCGGTCCAGGTGTAGTGGATATCCTGCTCGTTGAGCCACGGAAAGCGCCGCTGTAAACCCCGCACATGGTGGTGTCGGCGCTGCAGCAAATCACCGTTGGACAAGTCTCGCGTACGGTACTCGGCGGTGTTGCGGATCATCACGCGCCGGTCAGGGGTCAGGCGTACAGTTGCCCCGAGTGGCCGTGTGGAGAGCACGCCCCAAGGCTCGGCGGCGCATTCTTTTTCAGTCAGCGGGCGGGTGAGGCTGGCGCTCAGTTCCATGGGGAAGGTGGCGCTGTGGTCCAGGCCAACGCGCGGGATAAAGGCGTTCAGGCACACCAGCACCTGGCGGGCTTCGATGTTCCCGGCGGGGCTTGTGGCGCGAAGTGCACCGTTGCTCATGCGCTCCAGGCCGGTGATGTCGGTGTTCTCAAACAGGCTGATATTTTCCGGTAGCGCCTCCAGCAAACCCTTCACGTATTTGGCCGGTTGCAGCAGGGCGTTGCCACCGCCGCACCAGATGCCGGCCTGGTAATGCGCGGTGCCGAGCTTCTGGCGCAGCGCATCGCCTTGCAGCAACTGCACAGATGCACCGAGGGCGCGCAGGGTGGCGAGTTTGGCGTCAACCTGGGTGAGTTTGTCGGCGTCATGCACGGCGAAGAAGTAGCCGTTGTCGCGAAAATCGCAGTCGATACCGTGGCGAGCGATGCGCTGGCGCACCTCGTCACTCGCGGCGCGGGAGATGGCGGTATCCACCTCAAAACCCGCGAAACCTGGACGGCCCATCAACTCGCTTTCGGCCGGATGCTCGTGAGCCACCACAAACCCCGAGTTACGCGCCGAGGCGCCTTGGGCCGCGCACTGGCGGTCGATGATTACGATGCGCGCTTGGGGGTGCATGGCCGCGAGGGTGTGGGCGGCGTTGAGCCCGGTGATACCGGCGCCGATCACCAGCCAGTCCGCCCGTTGCGTGCCCTGCAGGGCGGCGCGGGCGGGCAGGCGTTCGGTTTGGGCTATCCAGCCACAGATATTGTCCACGGTGACCTCGGTTGCATGCACTGTCTGCATGGATGATTTAAGTCGATGGCTAGAATTTATAGGCGCTTGGGTGATACAACCAACGTTATAAAATCATCCAGCTATTCGGAAAACGCATGGATAAGATTCGTCACGTACCGTCGTTGCAGGGCTTGCAGGCGTTGGTGGAAGTCAGCGACAGCGGCAGCTTCACGCACGCCGCGCAAACGCTGTGCCTGACCCAGAGCGCAGTCAGCCGCCAGGTCCAACAGCTGGAAAGTCACTTCGGCGTGTCGCTGTTTACCCGCACCAGCCGCAGCCTGCGTCTGACCGCCGAAGGCGAGCAGGTGTTGGCCAGTGCACGCAGTATTCTGGCGCAACTCAAGGTGCTGGAAGATCGGATCTCACCACAGAAACGCCCGTTCCGCATTCGCCTGCATGTGTCGCTGGCCGTGCGTTGGTTGCTGCCCAAGCTGAGTGATTTCTACCGGCTGCACCCGGATATTTCCCTGGCGATCGAGACCGTCGCCACCGAAGTGGTCGAACCCGCCAGCGACAGTGACGCTTACATTCAATACCTGCCCAAGCCGCCGAGTGATCCGGCGTGTCTGACGCTGTTCCAGGAAAAGTTGGTGCCGGTGTGTGCGCCCAACCTCGGGCCGTTGGCAACGCTGGAAGAGCTGCGTCAGGTTGCGCTGCTGCACCGTTCCGTCGACAAACAAGACTGGCGCGTATGGCTGGCCGCCAACGGCGCCGGAGCGCTGGAGGATTACCGGCATATTCCGTTCAATCTCGATGAACTGGCGCTGGACGCAGCCGCCCGTGGGCTGGGCGTGGCGATGACCGATTTGACCCTGGCCGCCGAATCCATCGAACGTGGTGTGCTGGTGGCCCCCCTGGGCGAACCCTTGGAAACGGGCGGGGTGTACGCGCTCTGCCCGCAACCGATGGCGGCGTCCCATCCAGGCTGTGCAGTGGTCATGGAGTGGTTCGCGCGACAAGCGCAGGGCTGAGTGAGAACCGAACTATAAACGTACAAGATTCACCGCAAACCCCCTCAGTAGACTCGTTGGACTTCTTCTACTGCAGGTTTTCCATGGACATCTTCCTCTACGCCTTCAGCGTCATGTACAGCCCCGGCCCGGTCAATTTCATGGGGCTCAATGCCGGGCTCACCGGCAAGTTCCGCGGCTCCACGGGGTTCTTCATCGGCGTGGGCTGCGCAATGCTGGTGCTGTTCGTGCTGTTTGGCTACACCGGCGAGGCGATCATTTCCCCGGCCGCGTTGCCCTACATCTCCCTGGTGGGCGGCGTGTACACGCTGTACCTCGCCTATCAGGTGTTCACGGCCCGCACGGTCGTGCCGCAGGAGGGTGAAGCCGCCTCACATGCACCGGCCAAAACCCTCACGTTCTGGAACGGCCTGGTGATCCAGTTGCTCAACCCCAAAGGCATCATGGCGGTGTTGCCGATCACCAGCGTGATGTTGCCGGCGGCGCATATTACCGGGGCGTCCATTGCTGGGGTGTCGGCCTTGCTGGCCTTCGGTGCGTTTGGCGCGCCGTGGGTTTACGCGCTGCTGGGCGCGGTGCTGGGGCGGCGAATTACCGGGCAATCAGCGTTCACGCTGTTCAACCGTTGCATGGGGGTGGCGCTGGCGGTATGCGCGTATTTCATGTTCCACGCGTTCTATTTGCACCTGATCGCAACGTGAGTAAATCTTGTGACCATCTAGAATAAAATGAGTTTGTCTCACTATGAGTGTCTGTCGACAATAGCTCCCATAAACGTACCTATTGGAGTTGTAAGTCATGGCAGTCGCTCATTCCCTTGGATTTCCGCGCATTGGACGCGATCGTGAACTGAAAAAAGCGCAGGAAGCGTTTTGGAAGGGCGAACTCGACGAAGCTGGCTTGCGTGCCGTAGGCCGTGATCTGCGCAAGACGCATTGGGCGCTGCAAAAGCAGGCCGGTATCGAGCTGCTGCCCGCCGGTGATTTTGCCTGGTACGACCAGGTGCTGACTCACTCGCTGATGTTCGGCGTGATCCCGGAGCGTTTCCGCCCAGCCGACGGCAAAGCCACCTTGCAAACCCTGTTCGGCATGGCCCGTGGTGTCAGCGATAGCTGCTGCGGCGGTGCCCACGCCCAGGAAATGACCAAGTGGTTCGATACCAACTACCACTACCTGGTGCCGGAATTCAGCGCTGACCAGCACTTCCACCTCGGCTGGGATCAACTGTTCGAGGAAGTGAAGGAAGCGCGCGACCTTGGCCACAACGTGAAACCGGTGGTGATCGGCCCGCTGACTTACCTGTGGTTGGGCAAGGCCAAGGGTGGCGACTTCGACAAACTCGAGTTGCTCGACCGCCTGCTGCCGCTGTACGGCCAGATTTTCCAGCGCCTGGCCGAGTTGGGTGTGGAGTGGGTGCAGATCGACGAGCCAATCCTGGTGCTGGACCTGCCGCAAGACTGGAAAAACGCCTTTGAGCGTGCCTACAACCAGATCCAGCGCGATCCGCTGAAAAAGCTGGTCGCCACTTACTTCGGTGGCCTGGAAGAGAACCTTGGCCTGGCCGCCAACCTGCCGGTCGACGGCCTGCACATCGACCTGGTGCGCGCCCCAGAACAGTACCCGACCATCCTCGACCGTCTGCCGGCCTATAAGGTGCTGTCCCTGGGCGTGGTCAATGGCCGTAACGTCTGGCGTTGTGACCTGGAAAAGGCCCTGGCCACTGTGCAGCATGCCCATGAGAAGTTGGGTGATCGTCTGTGGGTTGCGCCGTCCTGCTCGTTGCTGCACAGCCCGGTGGACCTCGGCCGTGAGGACAAGCTGGATGCCGAGCTGAAAAGCTGGCTGGCGTTTGCCGTACAGAAGTGCGCCGAAGTCGCGGTGTTGGCTCAAGCGGTTAACCAGCCGCAAGCGCCAAATGTGCTGGCAGCCTTGGCTGAAAGCCGCGCCGTACAAGCTGCTCGCGCTGCTTCGCCGCGTATCCACAAGCCTGCGGTGCAAGCCCGTGTGGCTGCGATTACCGCCAAGGACAGCAGGCGCCAGTCGCTGTTTGCGCAGCGTATCGAGAAACAACGTGCCGGCCTGAACCTGCCGCTGTTCCCGACCACCACCATCGGTTCGTTCCCGCAAACCGCGTCGATCCGCCTGGCGCGTCAGTCGTACAAGGCCGGCAAGTTGAGCGAGGCCGAATACGTCGAAGCGATGCACAGTGAGATCAAGCACGCCGTTGAGGTACAGGAAAACCTCGGCCTGGACGTGCTGGTGCACGGTGAAGCCGAGCGTAACGACATGGTCGAGTACTTCGCCGAGCAACTGGACGGCTACGTGTTCACCCGCTTCGGCTGGGTGCAGAGCTATGGTTCACGTTGCGTGAAACCGGCGGTGATCTTCGGCGACTTAAACCGCCCGAAGGCCATGACCGTGGAGTGGATCCGCTACGCCCAAGGCCTCACCCACAAGGTGATGAAGGGCATGCTGACGGGGCCGGTGACCATGCTGATGTGGTCCTTCCCGCGCGAAGACGTGAGCCGCGAAGTGCAGGCTCGTCAACTGGCGCTGGCGATTCGTGACGAAGTGGTTGACCTGGAAGCTGCCGGGATCAAGATCGTTCAGATCGACGAAGCCGCGTTCCGCGAAGGCTTGCCGTTACGCCAGGCGCAGTGGCAGCACTACCTGGACTGGGCCACCGAAGTCTTCCGCCTGTGCGCCTCCGGCGTGCGTGACGAAACCCAGATCCATACGCACATGTGCTACAGCGAGTTCAACGATGTGATCGAGTCCATCGCGGCCATGGATGCCGACGTGATCACCATTGAAACTTCGCGCTCGGACATGGAACTGCTGGACGCGTTCGAAGCCTTCGCTTACCCGAATGACATTGGGCCGGGCGTCTACGACATCCACTCGCCGCGTGTGCCGGAAGCGTCGGAAATGGCCAACTTGCTGCGCAAGGCAGCCAAGCGGATTCCTGCGGAGCGTTTGTGGGTGAACCCGGATTGCGGCTTGAAGACGCGTGGTTGGCCGGAGACTGAGGCGGCGTTGATTCATATGGTGACGGCGGCGCGTCAACTGCGGGCTGAGCTGGCCTGATTCCTGTGCCTAGCACGGTCTAAAAATGTAGGAGCTGGCTTGCCTGCGATTGCATCACCTCGGTATCACTGGCAGACCGAGGTGCCTGTATCGCAGGCAAGCCAGCTCCCACAGGTTTCTACAGGTATTTGAGCCAGGCCAAGTCGCGACGTCGCGCCTTGAGCCCGGCGAACCAGCGTACCGGCGGGTACAGCGCCAAAGGCAGCAACAGCGCAACCAGCCAGACGGCACCCATGCCATCGAAACCAAAGTAGTTACCATGGTTGAGCCCAAACAGCGCAACGCACGCGACGTAAAGGATTTTCAGCACGTACAGGTGCAGCAAGTAGAAGAACATCGGCGCTGCCCCGAACGTGGCAAGCAGGCCGATCCAGCGTTTTTGACCCGCACGTTCGAACGCCAGCAACAACAGCAAACCAACCCCCAACGTTAACGCCAGAAACAGCAGTGAAGGCGGGTACTTGGTCACGTTGAAAAAACTCATCAACGTCTGCACATCGCTGCCATACAGGTGCCAAGGCTTTTCACCGTAGCCATTGGCTGCACGCAGCACACCAAACCCGACCAACGCCCCCACACCCGCCAACAACAGATAACGCTGGCGCACGGCCGGTGACGTGACATTGGCGAACCACGGCCCCATGCCGTAACCCAGGGCAATCACGCCAATCCACGGCAGCACCGGATAGGTCGTGCGCAAGCGTAGGGTGTCGCTGATATCGATCCAACTGCGCTCGTGCAGGACCGCCCACGCATTTTGCAGCGTCGAACCCGGCGCGAAGTGCACGCCGTCGAGCAGGTTGTGCCCGGTAATGATCACCAGCGCCAAGGCGATCAGCAGCGGGCGCGGCAACCACACCAGCGCGGCGAGGGCGATCATGCTCACGCCAATCGCCCAGATCACTTGCATATAGATGACGCTGGGCGGCAACTGGAAGGTCCAGGCGAAGTTGACCAGGGTGAATTCCAGCACGACAAGGAACAGCCCACGCTTGAACAGGAACGCCGATACATCGCGACGGCCCTGATATTTCTGGCCGTACAACCAGGCGGACAAACCGGTGAGCAGCACGAACACCGGCGCGCACAGGTGGGCGAGGGTGCGGCTGATAAACAACGTGGGCTCGGTGCCGTCGATGTTCATTGGGTCGCTGACCTGGCGGTGCAGCAGGAAGGTTTCGCGTACGTGGTCCAGCAGCATAAACAGGATCACCAGGCCGCGCAGGGCGTCGATGGAGAGCAGGCGTTGGCGTAGGGGAACAGCGTCAGGCATGGGCGAGTTCACAGAGTAGGGCGGAAAAATTAACGTTATCCTATAACATTAATTTGCGCGTTGCCGCGTTTCGTTGTCCAGATTAGAATGCGATCAATTCTTAATTACTGCTTGGCGCTTATGCCTGGCGCCTGGTGATCTGCATGTCGTCTTCGCTCAATCTGCCTATTCAGGACTTGTACTGCGAACACCACGGATGGTTGTACCGCTGGCTCGACCGCAAGCTGGGCAACGCCAGTGATGCGGCCGACCTGGCCCACGACACGTTCATGCGCCTGCTGACCCGCCAGCACAGCGCCGGTTTTGGCAGCGAGCCGCGTGCGTTGCTGACCCATATCGCCAAGGGCCTGATGATCGACAGCTGGCGCCGCCAGGAAGTCGAGCGCGCTTACCTGGAAACCATTGCCCATCTGCCGGAGCAGGAAGTGCCGTCGCCGGAAACCCGCTGGCTGATTCTTGAAACGCTGTACCGCATTGAAGCCATGCTGCGCGATTTGCCCGAGAAAACCCGCCAGGCATTTTTGCTGTCGCAGCTCGATGGTTTGACCTATCAGCAGATCGCCGATCAATTGAAGGTGTCGCTGGTTTCGGTCAAACGCTACATGCGCGAGGCTTTCCTGGCTTGCCTGAGCGTGGCATGAGCCCGTCGATCGACCCGCTGATCCTCGGCGAAGCTGCCGATTGGCTGGTGCAGTTGCAATCCGGCAGCGCCACCGACGAAGACCGCCGCGCCATCGCCCAATGGCAGGGCCGCAGTGCCCAGCACGCCCAAGCCTGGCAGCGTGCGGAGGCGATTCTGGGGGACTTTGACAGCGTGCCGGGGGCGATTGCCGGGGACACGCTCAAGCGTATCGGTCGCAAAAAATCCCTCGGCCGGCGCCAAGCGCTCGGGTTGCTGCTACTGGCGGGCCCGGCGACTTGGCTGGCTTATCGGCATACACCGTGGCGGCAATGGACGGCTGATCAACACACGGCCATCGGCGAGCAGCGCAACCTGACGTTGCCGGACGGCACACGCTTGCTGATCAACACCGGCAGCTCGCTGAATATCGTATTTACCCAGCAGGTTCGGCGCATTGAGTTGCTGCAGGGCGAAGTGATGATCACCACGGCCAAAGATCCCGCGCCGCCCCACCGGCCCTTTATCGTACAGACCCGTCATGGCACTGCCCGAGCCTTGGGCACGCATTTCAGTGTGCGGGTGGGCGAGCAACGCAGCCGCGTGGCGGTGATCGAAGGCGCGGTGGAAATACTGCCGGAGTACGCCATCCGTGGCGTGATTCTCAAGGCGGGTGAGCAGAGCGCGTTTGGCAGCGATAGCGTGGCGGCGTTGGAGCCGCTGGATGTCAGCGCGACGACGTGGGAGAACGGCATGTTACTCGCCCAGCAAATGCGCCTGGCAGATTTGCTCGAAGAATTGGGCCGCTACCGCTCCGGCGTCTTGCGTTGCCACGACAGCGTAGCGGGCTTGAGTGTCTCCGGGGCGTTCCCGTTGCGCGATACCGACGCCAGCCTGCGCCTGTTGCAGGAAACCTTGCCGGTAAAAGTCAGCAGTTTGACTGGCTACTGGGTGACCGTTGAGCCGCGCTGAAATTATTTTCGACGTCTACTGATACCTTTTTCGTTGTCGCCCGGTGTAGAGGAGAACCCTCAATTTTTGCACCGCGCCGACAGGAATGCCCATGATCTCCAGACCGCTCCCACACTGCCGCCGTCCCCTGAAGGCGTTGAGCCTGGCTGTTGCGCTTACGGCCTTGGCGCCGCTGCACAGCGCCGTGGCGGCGGACGCTGTGTCGACCAGCGCGGCGCGTAGCTACACCCTTGCGCCTGGTCCACTGGGTAATGTGCTGGCGCAGTTTGCGGCGCTGTCCGGCGTGCCGTTATCGTTTAATTCCACGCTGCTTAACGATCAGCAAAGTGCCGGACTGCACGGCAACTTCACCGCGCAATCCGGGTTTATGCAGTTGCTGCAAGGCAGCGGCTACACCGTGCAAAGCACTGGTGCCAATGGTTACACCGTGGTGCCTCAGGCCAATGGTGATGCGCTGGAGCTGGGCGCGACGACGATCAGCGGCGAGGCGAGCGGGGCGCAGGCGGACACCTACGGCGGAGGCCAGGTGGCGCGTTCGGCCCGTTTGGGGGTGTTGGGCAATCGTTCGATCAATGATGTGCCGTTCAGCGTGGTCAGCTACACCGCCAAGACCATCGCCGACCAGCAGGCTCGTACAGTGGGGGATGTGCTGCTCAACGATGCGTCGGTGCGCCAATCGTCCGGGTTCGGCAACTTCGCGCAGATGTTCATCATTCGTGGCCTGCCGTTGAATACCGATGACATCGCCTTCAACGGGTTGTACGGCGTGCTGCCCCGGCAGATCATCACCACCGAGGCCCTGGAGCGCGTCGAATTGTTCAAAGGCCCCAACGCCTTCGTCAACGGTGTGTCTCCGGCCGGCACGGGGATTGGTGGCAGTGTCAACCTGGTGCCCAAGCGCGCCGAAGATGTGCCAACCCGCAGCGTGACGCTGGACTACGCCAGCGACGGCCAGACCGGCGGCCACCTCGACCTGGGCCAGCGCTTTGGCGAAGACAATCGCTTCGGCGCTCGGGTCAACCTGGCCAAGCACGGCGGCGACACCGCTATCGAGGATGAAAATAAAAGCTCACAGTTGATCGCCGTGGCCCTGGATTACCGTGGCGATCGCCTGCGCGTTTCCACCGACGTCGGCTACCAGAAAGAGCGCATCAACAACGGCCGCGCGGTGGTATACCCCAACGGTACCCAGGTGCCCAAGGCGCCGTCGGCCACGCACAACTATGCGCAGGACTGGAGTTGGTCGGAGTTGGAAGACACCTACGGCATGTTCAATGCCGAATACGACCTTAATGAAATCTGGACGGCGTATGTGGGCGGCGGCGCCAAGCACACGCGGGAGAATGGCCAATATTCGTCGCTGTATGTGGGCAACGACGGCAGCGGGCGGGTGGGCTTTTTGTATTCGCCCCATGATGAAGATAACAAGAGCGCCATGGCCGGGTTGAATGGGCATTTCAACACCGGGCCGGTGACCCATCAGATGAACTTCGGCTTGTCGGGCATTTGGGGTGAGCAGCGATCGGCGTTTGAAGCGATCCTGCAAGCCAACCGTGTGCCCGGCAACCTGTACAACCCGATCCAGGTGCCACGCCCGACCGTGACTTACTTCGGCAGTGATATTCACGACCCGCGCATCGTCGGCAAGAACCGCATCAAGAGTGCGGCGGTGTCCGATACACTGGGCTTTGTCGATGATCGTGTGCTGCTGACCCTGGGTGTGCGTCGCCAGACCATCGAAGTGGATGCCTGGAACACTACCAGCGGCGCCCGCACAGCCAATTATGCCGAGTCGATTACCACGCCGGTGTATGGCCTGGTGGTCAAACCGTGGGAACACGTGTCGTTCTACGCTAACCGTATCGAAGGCCTGGCCCAGGGCCCGACGGCACCGTTGACCAACGTCACCAACCCCGGCGAAGTGTTTGCGCCCAGCCGCAGTAAACAGACCGAGGCGGGGGTCAAGCTGGACTGGGACAGTTATGGCGCCACCCTGGGCGTCTACCGCATCGAACAGCCAAACAGCTCCACCTCGCGGCTGCCCGGCAACACCCGCGACACCTTCAGCGTCGACGGCCAGCAAATCAACAAGGGCGTAGAACTCAACGTGTTCGGTGAGCCAATCGATGGCCTGCGTCTGCTGGCCGGTGCGACGTGGATGGACACCGAGTTGACGAAAACCTCCAATGGCCTCACCGATGGCAACCGCGCCGCTGGTGTACCGCGCTTCCAATACAACGTCGGTGCCGATTGGGACGTGCCGGGCATTCAGGGCGCGGCGCTCAACGCGCGCATGCTGCGTACCGGTGGCGAGTACGTCAACGCCGCCAACACCCTGAATATCCCGGCCTGGACCCGCGTCGACCTCGGCGCCCGGTATGGCTTCAAGGCTGATGACAAGTACATCACTCTGCGCGCCAACCTCGAAAACGTGGCGAACAAGGCGTACTGGGCTTCGGCGTCGACGGCCAACAACTACCTGACCCAAGGCGAGCCGCGCACGCTCAAAGTCTCGGCGACGGTAGACTTCTAAGCGGTAAAGGTTGTCCACTGTAGGCGCGAGCTTGATCGCGCCTACAGCACGAGGAGACCCCCACTTTGAGCACGTCTGAACACACGCCACACACCGTCATCGACTTCTGGACAGCGGCCGGTCCCAAGCGCTGGTTTGCCAAGGACGACGCGTTTGATGCGATTTTTCGCGACACCTTCCACACGGCCCATCTGCAAGCGGCCAGGCGCGAGTTGGAAGGCTGGTTGGATTCGGCGCAGGGCGCGTTGGCCTTACTGATCCTGCTGGACCAGTACCCGCGCAATGCCTTTCGCGGCACGGCGCATATGTTTGCCACCGACCCGTTGGCGCGTTTGTATGCGCACCGGATGGTCGATGCCGGGCTGGACCAGTTGATTGAGCCCCAGTTGCGCGCGTTCTGTTATTTGCCGTTTGAACATTCGGAGGAGCCGACGGATCAGCAGCGCTCGCTGGCCCTTAATCAGCACCTGGATGCCAACACCTACCACTGGGCCAAGGAGCACGCGGATATCATCGAACGGTTCGGGCGCTTTCCCCATCGCAACGAGGTGTTGGCCAGGCCAACCACCGAGCACGAGCGCGAGTTCCTCAAGGCCGGTGGCTTCTCAGGTTAAGTGTCGGCTTGTGCCAGGGGCTCTTTGGCGCCTGCCGGGCGAAAGCGCCGCAGCCCCTTGAGGTCGACCGCCCAGCGCAATGCTTCGGTGGCCGAGGGGCGCGGGCCTTGGGTGATTGCGTTGTCATCTCTGGTCAATGTGCCGAGATAACCCTGGGCACCGCCGCGCTCGCTCCAGTAGTGGATGTGGCTGAACCAGGACCGTGCAAGCCAGCCTTTCCACTTGGCCACGCTTACCGGCAAATCCAACACGCCTGCGCCCATCACCGGCTTGACCGGGCCGCCGACGATATCGCCAAACAGGCCGAAAGGGGCAGGGAAGTAGAGGTTGGTCCAGCGCGTGACGGCAAACGCCGCGGCGTGGTGCAGGTATTGTGGGGTGAAGGGTTTTTGCCCGAGCATCACCGGCTGGCGGGCGTTGTAGCCATAGCCCTTGGTGTCTTCGGTGGGCGGGCAGGCCGGGGCTTCGCGGCGTTCCATGCGCTGCTTGAAGTCACTGACACTGCGGCCCAGCAATAGACTGGCGTGGGCCATCGGGCTGCCGACGGTGACCAGGTCGGTGATGCGCCATGGGTTACCCAGGCCGCGTTGTTCGATAAACGCCTCGGCTTGCAGCTCGCGAAACTTCAAGGTGCTGCTCAGGCTGCCGTCGAGGGCGGCGCCGGCTTTGCGCAGGGTTTCGTTGATGACCGGTTGCAGCGGTTCGTGATTGGCGTATCGCGCAGCCAGCTCCAGGTTGCTGGGGTTGACCTTGGTCAACTGGTCGTGATGTTCATGCCACAGGTAGCCGACGATATCGTAGGCAATTACGCTGCCCAGGCTATGGCCGACAACGATGATGCGGTCATAGTCACCTTTGTTGTGCAGCGCGCGCAGCAGTGCCACGCCATCGGCACGAATCTGTTCACGTACCACCACATTCTGCGGGTTGGGACTGAGGTAACGGGCCGCGTCGCCGAGGTAGGACAGGGCGGAATAGCGCAACCCCAAGCCGATGGCGCCGAGCAGCAGCGGGACCAGCGCGAAGGGGTTGCTGTTGTGATCGAATTTGCCCCAGGCCGTGGCGAGGGTGCCAGTGGCGAGCAGCAGCAGGAGCACGATCACTGTCCAGCGTGTGGTGCGCCAGATCGGCACGATGGCGTCAGGAATATCGCGGCGCGGGCGCTTGAAGATATCCCACAGCCAACCCAGCAGATGGCCCACCTTGGTGCCCTGCATCTTGTGGGCCCAGTAGTACTCGTAGAAATCCGTGGTGTTGCGCCCTGAGGACTTCAGCACGCGAAGGTCAAAATTGCGCGACAGTCGGTCCGGCTTGCTCCAGTAGAACGGCGTGCCGTCGGGCGTGTCTGCCGGGATCATCGCTTCCACGAAGCCATGCAGGGTATCCATTGGGCGCTGTTCGCCGATGCCGTGGATGACGACGACTGCTTGTTTCATGAACGGATCATTCCTTGACGGCCGATAAGGGCAGGGCGATTTCGCAGAGTAGCTAATCGATAGCATTTTGCCATTGCTGTTGGCATTCCCGCCAGGAATGCCCCCATAAAAACCGCGCATTGTCTTTATGGCCGCACATCTCGTAGGTTGGGCTTTCACTCAAGGAGACCCACCATGAACCCACCTGCGTTACGCCTCTATGTTGATGCCCAGTTCACCAGCCCCTACGCGATGTCGGTGTTCGTGACCCTGCTGGAAAAAGGCCTGGCGTTCGAGACCGTCGCCCTGGACCTGGACGCCGCGCAAAACAGGGCTGCGGACTATGCCCAACTGTCGCTGACGCAACGGGTGCCGACTCTGGTAGAAGGCGACTTTGCCCTGTCGGAATCCTCCGCGATCAGCGAATACCTGGAGCAGGTTTACCCTGAAACGGCGGTGTACCCGGCCGACCCAAAACAGCGGGCGAGGGCACGGCAGGTTCAGGCATGGCTGCGCAGCGATTTGCTGCCGATTCGCCAGGAGCGCTCGACGCTGGTGGTGTTTTACGGTGAAAAAATGCCGCCGTTGTCGCCGGTTGCCGAAGCGGCCGCGCACAATTTGATCCGCGCGGCGCAGGCGCTGTTGGTGGGCAATCCGGCGTACCTGTTCGGCGAGTGGTCGATTGCCGACGTGGACCTGGCGGTGATGCTCAATCGCTTGATTCTGAACGGTGACAGCGTGCCGGCTGAGTTGGTGGATTACGCCCGGCGCCAGTGGCTGCGGCCGTCGGTCCAAGCATGGGTCAACCTGCAACGCCCCGCGCTGTAACCCGACCATTCATCCTCCGCGAGGGGTGACGCCCTTGACAGGTGTCACCCAGCGGGCAAATACTCTCGCCATATTCATATATATGACTAAATAACAAAGTGAATGTGGCCCATGAATACGCTGTCCAGTGATGCCCGCCTGCCGCTTTATCAACGTCTGCGCGACCAATTGGTTGACCAGATCGCCAATAATCGCTGGCGCCCCGGTGAAGCCATTCCCACCGAAGCGGTGTTGTCCGCCGAGTACGAGCTGTCCACCGGCACCGTGCGCAAGGCGGTGGATGCGCTGGTGAGCGAGGGCATCCTTGAGCGTCAGCAGGGCCGCGGCACGTTTGTGCGTCGCCCACAATTCCAATCCTCCCTGTTTCGTTTTTTCCGCTTTCAAGGCCCCTCCGGCGAACGCCAGGTGCCGGAGAGCCGGATCCTGTCCGTTGAATCCCTAGCCGCGCCGTCGGCAGTCAGCGAGGCACTCGGCCTTACGCCTGAGGCCCAGGTGATTCGCATCGTGCGTACCCGTTTGCTGGACGTGCAGCCGCTGCTGGCTGAAGAAATCTGGCTGCCACGCGCGCGCTTCCAGGCCTTGCTCGACGTCGACCTGGCGCAACAGGGGCCGTTGCTCTACCCGATCTATGAAAGCGTTTGCGGGCAAGTGGTGGCCTCGGCCGAGGAAACCCTGACCGCCGAAGCGGTCAACGAGGTTTACGCGCGCCTGCTGCAGGTGCCGGTCAACAGCCCGGTGGTGGTGATCGAGCGGCTGGCCCGGGATTACGCCGGGCAACCGCTGGAATGGCGACGCTCGCGCGGGCACGCCGAACACTTCCGCTACCGCGTGGATATTCGCTGAAGTCAGGGGCCAGACGCTTCTGGCCCCACCCCCTTGATGTTTGCCACCACTGGCCCCGTTACGGCGCGGTTCGCGCTCGGCCGCCTTGCGTTTGACCTATAAGGATAAGAAATCATGTTCAGTTGGTATCGCCAAGTCACTCCTCGGGAGCGCAAAACGTTCTGGGCCTGCTTCGGCGGATGGTCCCTCGACGCACTGGAAGTGCAGATGTTCGGCCTGGCGATCCCGGCGCTGATTGCCGCGTTTGCCTTGACCAAGGGCGATGCAGGGCTGATCAGCGGCGTCACGCTGGTCACCTCGGCCATCGGCGGCTGGGTCGGCGGCACGCTCTCCGACCGTTACGGCCGCGTGCGCACCTTGCAGTGGATGATCCTGTGGTTTTCGTTCTTCACCTTCTTGTCGGCGTTTGTCACCGGCTTCAACCAGTTGCTGATCGTCAAGGCGCTGCAAGGTTTCGGCATCGGCGGTGAGTGGGCGGCGGGCGCGGTGTTGATGGCCGAGACCATCAACCCCAAGTATCGCGGCAAAGTCATGGGCACCGTGCAAAGCGCCTGGGCCGTGGGCTGGGGCGTGGCGGTCGGGGTGTTTGCGCTGATCTATTCGCTGGTGCCCCAGGACATGGCCTGGCGGGTGATGTTTGTGGTGGGCCTGCTGCCGTCGTTCCTGATCATTTGGGTGCGGCGTAACGTCGAGGAGCCCGACAGCTTCCAGCGCCTGCAAAAAGAACAGGCGATCCCGCAGAGTTTCTTCAAGTCCCTGGCGGGGATCTTCCGCCCGGAGTTGATCCGCGTCACGTTGTTCGGCGGCCTGCTGGGCCTGGGCGCCCACGGCGGTTACCACGCGGTGATGACCTGGCTGCCGACCTTTCTCAAGACTGAGCGCAACCTCTCGGTGCTCAACTCCGGTGGCTACCTGGCGGTGATCATCTTCGCCTTCTGGTGCGGCTGCGTGGTCAGCGGGTTTCTGATTGACCGTATTGGCCGGCGCAAAAATATCGTGCTGTTTGCGCTGTGCTGCGTGGTCACCGTGCAGGCTTATGTGTTCCTGCCGTTGAGCAATACCCAGATGCTGTTTCTCGGTTTTCCGCTGGGCTTCTTTGCCGCCGGTATTCCGGCCAGTCTGGGGGCGCTGTTCAACGAGCTGTACCCTGCGGATGTGCGGGGCGCCGGGGTGGGCTTTTGCTACAACTTCGGGCGTGTACTGTCGGCGGTGTTCCCGTTTCTGGTAGGGCACATGAGTGACTCCATGTCCTTGGGCTCGGCCATCGGTATTGATGCCGGAATTGCCTACGGTGTCGCGGTAATCGCTGCACTGTGCCTGCCGGAAACCCGTGGCCGCACCCTCGAAGCTGCGCCTGCGGACAGTGAGCCGGTCGGCCAACGCGCCCAGGCTTGAACCCCTTTATTTGTGAAAGACGAAACCATGCTTGATAACCGCACCACGCCCATCACCGGCATCGACGCCCATGCCCATGTATTCAGCCAAGCGCTGGCACTTGCCGGCGAGCGCCGCTATACCCCCGGCTACGACGCCACGCTGGCGGATTACCTCAAGCACTTGCACGCCAACGGGTTGAGCCATGGCGTGTTGGTGCAGCCGAGCTTTTTGGGGGCTGACAACAGCTATCTATTGGCCGCCTTGACGCAGGCGCCTACGCAACTGCGCGGTGTGGTGGTGGTTGAGCGTGATGTGAGTGTTGATCGCTTGCAGGCCATGGCCCGGCTTGGTGTGGTGGGAGTGCGGTTGAACCTGGTCGGCCAGCCGCTGCCGGATTTTGCCGAGCACGGCTGGAGAGTGTTTTTCCAACGGATTGCCGAACTGGGCTGGCATGTGGAATTGCATCGCGAGGTGCAAGACCTGCCACACCTGGTGCGTCAGATGATGCCGTTCGGGGTCAAGTTGGTGATTGATCACTTCGGGCGCCCTGATGCGCGACAGGGCGTTGAGCAGCCCGCGTTTGTCGAGTTGCTGGAGTTGGGGGCAAGTGGGCTGGTTTGGCTGAAGGTCTCCGGCATCTACCGATTGGCCGGCACCCCGTCGCAGAACCTTGCGTTCGCGCGTGAGGTCATGCCCTTGCTGGAACAGAGCTTCGGCCTGCACCGCCTGGTGTGGGGCAGTGACTGGCCGCATACGCAGCATGAGGGGCATATCGACTATGCCAGCGTGGTGGAGCAGCGTCAGGCGCTGGGTTGGTCGCCGAAGGTTGCGCGGGCGCTGTTGATCGACACCCCCAGTCAGTTATTCGGCTTCCAGCACCTGTAGCCATTCTTGGCCCACGCGCCGGTCCAGGTCCTCCCAATCGGCCATGCCCAGCACCCGTGTGGTGTTCAAACCGCGCAGGTAACCGCGCAGTTGCTGGGCGCTGGCGTAGCGCTGATCCGCGTCGGCCGCCTCATCCTGCAGCACGTTCTCATAGTCGACCAGGTAATCGGCGACCCGCTCGCGAAACTCCGGCAATACGGCTTCGCGGATGCGATCGAAGGTTTTCTGGTGGGGTCTCATGGCGTGGTCCTTGTAGGTTTTATGGGGTTTGGATGCCTGACACTATCGGTTCAAATGATAGTCACCATCAAGGATCACACGTTCTGTTTTTTCAGGAAAAGTGGAAAATAGCCCCATCGAGACGCGGCTCAAGGAAATGCGCGATGAGGACGATTATCCAGTTTGGTTTAATGATGCTGATGCTCGGCACAGCAGTGCTGACGAACCCGGCAATTGCCGATGAACTGCGTACAGGCCATTTGCTGCCACTCGTGGGTAGCGTAGACTCCCTGCAGCACGCGCAGTCGGTGGGTGTGTTGTACAGCGATAACACCCGCGACAACCTCAGCTACCTTGAACGCTACCACGCCATGGCCTTGAACGGCGCCAAGGATGCCCTTGATGGACGCATCCGCGAAGCGTTCGTCAACAGCTCCGATCCGGAACTGGCCATCGATTGGTTAATGAACTCGTTGCAGGGCACTTTTCGCATAGTAACGGTCTATAGCAGCCTGGATGAGTTGGTGCAGGCTCACCCCGATGTGGTGGTGGTGCTCGATACCCATAACCAATTGCTGACTCAGCGTAACGACTGGGTCGAGGCGAGTTTTACCGCGCGGTTCTATGACGCGAACCTGCAATACATCACGAAGGCCGAAGGCTCGGTGCACAAGCAGGTGTCGTCGGTGTGGGTGCATGACAAGGCGGCTCCCGAGATTGCCGCACAGATTGAACAGCAGCGTGATGTACAGCTCGATGCCTTGAAGCAGTTTGATGCGTCGCTCAAGGCGTTAGTCCGAGCGAGTTGATGTGACTTTTTCTTTTTATATTCAGGATTTTCTATGCGCTCCTTTTTCGTCCCGGCCCTGGCCTTTACTTCTTTGTTGCTGACCGGTTGTATCTCTGCTCCCAATGCTCCGACCTTGACCCTGCAAACCAGCAAGACCCCCGAAGGCTATGTGCAATGCGTATTGCCCAAGCTTGAAAAGCACGGCATCACCTCTACCGTGACGCAGAACTCGCGCCACGCCAAAGTGGTGTTGACCAGCAAGATTGCCGCCGATGATGTGCTGGAGGCCTACAAGTCCCAGGACGGCACCAAGGTGTTCCTGTACGAGCGCAAGCCGCTGGCTTCGGCGATCACACCGTCGCGGCTGGAGTTGGCAGCGCAAGACTGCAAATAACCTCAGGCCATACACAAATGAAAATGTGGGAGCGGGCAAGTCGAATCGTCGCACCGCCGCTCCCACATGTTGCTTAGCGTTCGACTTAAGGTTTTGGCTCGTTGCTGAAGCTATCGACGGTCTTGACCAGCCCCTTGGCAGCCAACGCCACCAACTCTCCGCCTTTTTCTACCGTGGCCAACGCCGGGTCTGACCCCATGCGCCCATCGGGGAAGCGTGCGCGGAAGTCCAGCGCCTCACGGATCGGCCCGGTGTTGGCGATTTGCGGCGAATAGTCGGCGGACTTGATCGACTCCGGATACGCCCATTGCGTCACCGCAATTTCCGATGGCGTGGCATGGCTGCCGTGGCCTACGGGGAATTGGCGGTGAGCCAGGTCGTTGACGCCTTCCAGATCCCACCAGTTCACCAGCTTCAGCGCGAACCCGGCCGGGCGGCGGGCGTAGCTGGCTTCGGCGTACAGCTCGGAAAATGCCGCTTCAATGGTGGCGATGTTGCCGCCATGACCGTTCAGAAACAGGATCTTCTCGAAACCATGTCCGGCCAACGAGCGCACCCAGTCGCCAATCGCGGCGATAAAGGTGGAAGGGCGCAGGGAAATGGTGCCGGGAAAGCCCAGGTGGTGCTGGGCCATGCCGATGTTGAAGGTCGGGCCGATCAGGATGTCGGTATTCTTCTGCGCCTCATGGGCGATGATCTCCGGGCACATCCAGTCGGTGCCCAGCAGGCCGGTGGGGCCATGTTGTTCGTTGGAGCCGATGGGAATCACCACCGTGCGGCTGCGTTCCAGAAACTGCCCGATCTCGATCCAGGTGGACGTGTGTAGAAGCATTAGACGCTCTCTTTTATCTGTGGGGACAGGCTAACCACCACGGATTGTACGACTACTCGCCACTTGTTGGGGCTTGCAGTTGAGGTACGTCGACGACTTCAGCCAACGCTGGTCCGGGTACCAGGAAAACATGAACTGCCCATCCTTGAGTTTGTCTACCACCTGGCGCGCCACTTGCGGGCGCACGGCCGGGCAACCCTGGCTGCGGCCGATACGGCCTTCGCGCTTGCTCCACGCGGGGTTGACGTAGTCGGCGGCGTGGATGACCAGCGCGCGGTCGCGAGCCTGATCATTGAAACCGGGCTCCAGGCCGTCCATGCGCAATGAGTAGCCATGGGTGCCCAGGTAACTTTCCTGAGTGCGGAACAAGCCCAGGCTGGACTGGTGGCTGCCCTCACGATTGGAGAACTGGGTGGCGAAGTTTTCCCCGGACTTGGCGCCGTGGGCCACCAAGTCACGCAGTACCAAGGTTTTTTTGCGTAAATCGAAGATCCACAGCCGACGGGCGGTCGATGGCTGGGAGTAGTCAATAACCGCTAGGCGATCGGAACGGTCCTCGCCGTTATTGACCGCGCACTGCACAGCGCTCAGGGCGCTTTTCAGTACAGTGGGATTGAGTTCTGGAGCCGAGCGCGCCAGGCTGCTATACAAAGAAGGTGGGTTGCTATTGGCGGCGAGCGCAACAGTGCTCAGCGCAGTCAGGGTCACGGTGATCAAACCGAGGCGGCCTATAAAAGTCAGCATCTACAAAGCGTCCCCCGCAGTGGATTGGAGCCAAGACAATTGTTCAAAAAACACGCATGTTACTTGAGCATTTGCCTGCTCGTTGCACCATTGGTCGCGACAGCGGATGAGCCGCCGGTGGCGGCCGTGCCCGTCATTGCCTCCAGCCCGGTGCAACAGGCCCTCTCACAGTTGAGCGGCGTTTGCCCCAATCTCGCCCCGCACATCGACGCTGCGGCCCAATCGCGCTTGCAAGCGTTCTATCAGCAGCAGGGTGATGTGCCGCTGTGGTCCGCCGCTGAGCGCCGCCAAGCGTTGCAATCTCAGTTGCATCTGTTGGCCGACGATGGCCTGGACCCCACCCACTATAGCCTGCCCACGGTAGAGGCCACGGGCAACGTGCTGTGCAGCGATATCGGCACCAGCCAGCAATACCTGCAAGCCCTGCAGGACTTGCACTATGGCCGCCTGCAGCAATCGCGTTTCGAACCGATCTGGCATTCCCAGCCCCCCACGCGCGACCCGAATACCGAGGTGCTGGCTTTTGCCGCCACCGGCTTGCATGACATGGCCCAAGCCTTCGACCACGCGCGCCCCAGCGCCGATTTATACCGCAGCCTGCGCAATGCTTATTCCACCCTGCGCCTGCAACCGTTGCCCCATTGGGACCCGGTCGCCAGCGGTCCATTGCTGCGCCCCGGCATGGAAGACCCTCGCGTGCCGGAACTGGCGCGGCGCTTGTACAGCGGCGGCTACCTGGCCAAGGCACCCACCGGCAACGCCAGGCAATACCGTGATGAACTGGTCAAGGCGGTCAAGGCCTTTCAACTCAGCCACTCGTTGCAAGCTGACGGCGTGATTGGGGCGGGCACCGTGGCCGAACTCAACATCAGCCCGGCGATGCGCCGCGAACAACTGCGCATCAACCTGGAGCGTTTTCGTTGGCTGAGCCAGGACCTGGAGCCTGAAGGCGTAGTGGTCAACGTCGCCGCCGCGCAATTGAGCGTCTACCAGAGCGGCATTCCTGTGTGGCAAACCCGCCTGCAAGTCGGCCGTGCCGAACGCCAGACGCCGTTGCTCAAATCACGTATTACTCGGCTGACGCTCAACCCAACGTGGACCATCCCGCCGACCATCATGCGCGAGGACAAGCTGCCGGCGATCCGTTTGAACCCCGAATATCTGCGTCAGCAAAACTTGCAAGTGCTCGATGCCCAAGGTCACCCGTTGGCGGCCGACCAGGTCGATTGGACTCGGCCCGGCAATATCCTCCTGCGCCAGGACGCTGGTCCGCGTAACCCGTTGGGCAGAATCGTGATGCGTTTTCCCAATCCGTATTCGGTGTACCTGCATGACACGCCGAGCCAGCCGCTGTTTACCAAAGGGCCGCGTGCGTTCAGCTCGGGGTGTGTGAGGGTTGAGCAGCCGCTGCTATTGCGTGATCTGCTGGTGAGCCCGGCTGAACGTACCCGCACTGATGAATTGCTGGCGACGGGTGTGACCCATGAGTTCAGGTTGGCCACGCCGGTGCCGTTGTTGTTGGGGTATTGGACGGTTGAAGTGGATCGTCAGGGTGGGTTGGTGTACGCGCCGGATATTTATGGGCGTGATCCGGTGTTGATGAAGGCGATGGGGAGTGTGCTTTAGGGTTTTGTGGCATGCCCTGATATCCAACCGAAGCCGGTTGAGTCTAGGCAACACAGTAATCAAATGTGGGAGCTTTGGTGCTAGCGAGGCGAGTTAACTGAATGGCATTAGGTAGGCCCGCTCAGGATTGCTGCAACAGCCTGGGTTGCTGTCATCCGTGCGGTGTCGATCGTCAATGGCGGCTCATCCCAAACCTCGTACTCATGCGCCAATACGGATTGCCAAGTGGGTGGCACCAGCCCGGGAATATCTCCCGTACGCTTTTCCACACGCCGCTGGTGTTCCCGCTGATCAGAACAAACCACCTGAATATCAATCAACTCAGCACCCGCTGCCGTGGCCACCGCCTGCCACGCCTGGCGGCTTTCCTTGACCGGATTCACACAGTCGGCAATCACCACCTGCCCCAGGCGTAAATTACTCAGCGCCAATGCGTTCGCCACGCCATAACCGCTGGCACCCACGTCGCCCGCCAGTACACCGGCATCCCGAAGCGCCTGTTCGATCACGTCGATTCGTAGATAAACCGCGCCGGTCTGTCGCGTCAGTTCGGTGGCAATCGTGGTCTTCCCGGTGCCGGGAAGACCACTGAATACAATAAGCATCGTCAATCCTTTGAAAGGGGAAGCCCGGCCAGTCTAGCCGCAGCTACTTCAAATAGCAGGCGCTGATCCAATCCGCCGGTTTCGCGGCCAACTGTGTCGCCACCGGCAGGTAACGCGGGTCCAACTGCGCCGCCAGCCAAAACAGCGTCGCGCTGCTCTTGGGTTCCCAGGTGCCGCTGTAGCCGGCTTCGCCTACGCCTGCGCGGTCTTTGTCGAATTGCACGTGGGTGTGCACGAATTCCTGGTGGCTGCGTTGCCCGTCGGCGTACGGCACCAGCCAATCGAGGGCGGCGCCCAGGGAGGCGCCATTGGCGGTGATTTTCAGCCAGTCGCCGCCCACGCCATAGGGTTTGGCCGCGAGTGCGGCTTGCACCAGTGGTTCGAGGTCGTAGACCACGTAATGCAAGGCGTCGCGGTCCTGGAAGTCGGTCACCGAGCCGTCGGGCAGGACGTTGTCGGCGATCTGCTGTTTAAACAACTGGTGGGCCTGCTCGAGCATTGCCCGGTCGCCGAGCGCGGCGGCCGCCATGGTGACCAACTTGACGCGGTGGCTCTGCCAGTTATTGGTCTGGGTGCCTTTTTTCTGCCCGTGGAATTGTTGGATGTGGGCGATGTAGCCGTTGCCCAGGTTGCTGATCCACCGGCGGCTGGCTTCCCGGGTTTCAGGGCGCAGGCTATCGGCGGTGAGCGCGTAGGCATTGATCAACATGTCGAGGTTGGTTTCGTCGATCGGGTTGAAGTCCGGCTGATACACACCGACCCACGCGGCGAGGTAGTCGTCGACTTGCTTGAGGTAGCGCGCATCTCCGCTCAAGCGCCAGGCCAGGGCCGCCTGGCGCATCACCGGCCAGTCTTTTTCGGCGGCGATGCTCTGCTCGCGGATGCCCTGGTTGGGCAGGGTGCCTTCAGTGTGCAGATGGGGCAGGGGATTGGGTTGATCACCCAGGTGCCGTTGGGCGGCGGCCAGCAAAGCTTTGGTCGTCGGGTTTGTAGCGACCGGCTGGCAGAGATTGGCGGCCAGGGCCGCGTGGGAAAACGCGGCCAGTAATACGGTCAAGGCGAAGGTGGTTTTTTTCATGGGTGACTCTGCTGAACTCGGACGCGCTCACGCTAGCACGCAGCCGAATCCACGGGGATGAAACTGCCGTATGCTTCACCTCTCATTCAGCTCGACAACAGGACTGTCCATGACCTTGCCGTTCGTGAAGATGCACGCCCATGGCGACGATTTCATCATCATCGACCGCCGTGGCCAGAGCGACCCGATCACCGCGCAAATCGCCCGTAAGCTGGGCAACCGTCACACCGGCATCGGCTTCAACCAATTGGCCGTGGTACTCGACTGCGACGACGCTGCCGCGCGCATCAAGTTCTGGAACCCCAACGGCACGCCGCTGGAAACCTGCGGCAGCGCGACTCGAGGCGTAGCCGATCGCTTGATGTGTGAGGCCGGCACCGACGCCATCGTGCTGCGTACCGACCGTGGCTTGCTGACCTGCACGCGTGCATCCGGGCGGCGGGTGTCGGTGAACATGGGCGCGCCATCGTTGGCGTGGGAGGCGGTGCCATTGGCCGAGGCGATGGACACCCGTCGACTGCCCATCGACGGCAACCCGGCCGCGTGCAGCATGGGCAACCCGCACTGCACGTTTTTCGTGGAGGACATCGAGGCTGTCGATGTAGCCGCCGTGGGCCCGGCGCTGGAAACTCACCCGCTGTTCCCGGCCAAGACCAATGTGCATTTCGTACAGGTGCTGGACCGCGGCCATATCCGCCTGCGCATCTGGGAGCGCGGCGGCGGTGTGCCGCTGGGCTCCGGTTCGTGCTGCTGCGGGGCGGTGGTCAATGGGATTCGGCGGGGCTTGCTGGATAACACGGTTGAAGTGCAGTGCGACGGCGGCGCGGTCACGGTGCAGTGGGACGGGCAGGGCGGTGTGGTGTTGACGGGCAGCGTCGAGCCGATCATGCAGGGCGTCACCTGCGCGTTATAGCCCTAGGGTAAAGCTGCTAGCGCGGCTTGTAGCCCACCCAGCCTTTGAAGCTGAAGCCCGCGTAGAACAACTCGACGCCTTCAAACCCGGCTTCACCCATCAAGGCGGCATCCGTCTCGGGTGACAGCACCGGCAACTTCTCACTGATCGCCGCAATCGCCCGCTCGGCATCCGCGGCGGGTACGCCCGAATCCACCGCAAACGCGGCATAGCGCTTCAACCAACGGGCTTTTACGTCCGGCGCCTGCGGGAAACTGTGATGCGCCACAACCAGCGGCGCCCCCGGCAGCAAGCGTTGCCACAACGCCTTGAGGGTTTGCAGGCGCTCCTGGGCCGGGATGAAGTGCAAGGTCAGCAGGCACGTAGCCCCATCAAACGGGCCCAGTGGCGCGGTGTCGATATAGCCTTCATGCAATGCAACCCGTTCTGCCAGTGGGCCCAACATCGCCTGCGCCAGCTTCAACATCTCAGCCGACGGGTCCACGCCCACAAAACGCCAACCCGGCTCGGCGTCGGCAAAGCGCTTCAACTCCAGCCCGCCACCTGCGCCCAACACCAACACATTGCCCGTGGCCGGCACGCTTTCGCGCAGCAGCAAGGTGGTCATGCGTTGCAACCCATCGAAGCCCGGCACCAGGCGCACGGGGCCTTCGGCGTAACGGGCGACGGCGTCCGGGTCAGAAAAAAAGCTCATGCTGGGCTCCTGGGGATTGGGCGAGGCGTAAACCCTACTGCGGCAAATCAGCCGAGGCAATTGCTGCACCACACATTCGTGGTAAAACGTTGAGCCTCACAACCCCGAGTACGGATGCTCAATGTCTACCGCCAACCCTCCCGCCATCATTATTCGAAATGCCATCCCCCAGGACGCCCTGTGCATTGGCGTGCTCGGCATGCAAGTCTTCCTCGACACCTATGCGACGCAAGGCATTCGCAGCTCGATTGCCAATGAAGCGCTGCAGGCCTTCGCACCGGAATCCATCGCCCAACTGATTACCCAGCCCGGCACCGCATTAGTCGTCGCTGAACTGAACAATCACCTTGTCGGCTTCGCCCAAATCACCCTCAACGCCAGCCATTCGATGATTGAGGCGCCTGACGTCGCCGAGCTGCAACGCCTGTATATCCAGGAGCGCTTCACCGGTCTGGGCATCGGTTATCAATTGCTGCAAGCGGCGGAACAACGCGCGGCGCTGGGTGGCGCTTCGTTATTGTGGGCGACGGTGTGGGTGGGCAATGAGCGCGCGCTGGGGTTCTACCCTCGACGTGGGTATGAAGAGTTGGGGGCGCCGACCTATACCTTTCAGGGGGAAACCCATGGCAATCGGTTGTTTGGCAAAGCCCTGAACATCACAGCTGTTTAGACAAAAACACCCGGCTGCTGCCCGCAGGTGTGCAAGGTATCTCGCCAAAACGCACCCAGCCATGCTTCTCGTAAAACCCCGGTGCCTGGAAACTGATGGTGTACAGCACCGCATTCGCGCAACCCCGGCGCCGGGCTTCGTCTTCAAAGGCTTGCAGCAACTGACTGCCAAGGCCCGAGCCGCGCAGCGATTCAGGTAAATGGAACAGGTCAAGAAAGGCCACGCCCAGCGTGGTTTTGCCGGTGATGCCGCCGATGATTTGCGCAGTGACGGGGTCTTTGATCAGCACCGTCAACGGCAGGCGATCGTTGGACCCGGTGACCGCTTCATTGAACGCCGCAAGACCGCTGCCGAGGATATGCTCGGCTTCGGGATTGGGTTGGTCACTGACCTCAAAAAGCGCTGCCGTCATCGCCGAACTCCCTGTTGGTTAGATTAGAGCGTCATCACCATCTCATGCCACGCCATACCACCGTGATCCGATGGCGAGGGCTGCACATACTGGTAGCCCATGCGTTGGTACAGCGGCACATGCTGCTCCTTGCACATCAAGTGAATCGTCTGCTTGCCCATGCCGCGCATGCGCTGCACAAACTCCGTCATCAACGCCTTGGAATACCCCTTGCCCTGATGCGCCGGGGCGACCACCACCGACATGATCACCACATTCGGCGCCTCAGCCGAATGCCCCACCAACTCCTTGAACGCCTCGTCCGACATCACCACGTCATAGGCGCAGCCACAGTTGATAAACCCCACCACCGCGCCATCCGCTTCCAGAATCAGAAAGCCCTGTGGGTACTGCGCAATCCGCGTGGCAATCTTCTCCAGCGTCGCGGCTTCATCGCCTTCGTAGGCGCCGATTTCAATCTCAAAGCAACGCGCGGCGTCGGCGGGGAGGGCGTTGCGGAAGGTGAGGGTGGGCATGGGTATTTCCTGGGGCATTGAGCGAAAGGCCACATGATAGAGAATCATCACCGACCTAGGAACCACACTCAATCCCGTAGCAGCTGCCGAGCCCTGGCGAGGCTGCGTCAGGCGCGACTCGGTCTGGTGCCTGGCTCGATTTCGGCAGCGCGGCCTACGCAGCCTCGCCAGGGCTCGACAGCTGCTACGGCCAGTATTTTTGGTAGATCATAAAAACCAGAAAACCCGCCAAAGCGGGTTCCCTCACAGCTCACATCACATCAACCCACAGCAGGCGAATCAAACCCCCGCCGCTCAATCACCGAAAACACATCCGCCACATCCTGGACCATGATCCGAGCGGTATTGGCGACGGTATTAATGTCGTGCTCGGCATAGTCGGAGACGTTGGAACAGGCCATCAGGTTCAGGTAGGCGAGTGCGGCGTTGAGGCGCTCGCTGGCGCAAGCGTGCAGCTCGCTGAGTGGGGCGTCGTTGTCGATCAGCAGGACGGGGTAGTCGGTTGCGGATTGGGACATGGGGGTGAAGCGGCGGGGCGGGTGTTGAGTAGTCATGGTGTAAATCCTCAAGAAAAAAGATTTACCACCGGCTCTGCTGCGAAACAGATTGGGTGGCAGCTGTGCGCGGGTTCGCAGACCGGACGATTTACACCAAAACCCGGCAGACCCGAAGGTCTCCCACGCACAACCGCCATAAAACATTCGGCAGCCGGGAGCCGGCTGGGGCATGTCTGACGGTGTTGGTGTGAATCGTTTTAGGGCTGCGAAACCCTGTCGCTGGCCAATGCCAGCGACGGGCCGAACTATAAGGTGCGTTTAGCCAGAGCGCAACCAAGAGGGTGTATCAAACCCCAATCACCAAACTCACTCGTTCATCCACCAAGAGATTTTGGCTGAAATCAAAAACCTGCTCATCCATTTTGCGTCTAACCTAGTCCGTCATTTACATAGGGTTTTACCAAAAATATTACGTGCATAACTGACTAGACCATTAGCCTTTTCAGTCAGACTATGACATGTCCATCAGGAGTTCTTTTATAGCGCCGTCCGATGTACTGTTTGAAAGGTAGAATTGCGCTCTCACTATCACCGATGATGTGTAGCATGGATTGAGCTGCCACTTTGGTATTGAGTTCCAAGACAGTGGCTTCATCTATCTCATTTCTACCCGGCATGAATCGTTCGGAGTTGCAGATAATGTAGGCGACCCTCGGCGAGATCGGGTAGTAAAAGTCGGCATACTCAGGTGCGGCGAACTCTGTCTCTGAGACACAAGAGTGCACGTTGACTATAGGTTGGTCGGACGTGATGAAAGGCACTCTAGTGTCATTCACCAGTAATGCATGTCTATCCTCGTGGCGGCTTACGTACAGGCTGAAGCCGATACTCATCCCGAACATGTAGCTTATGAACCACCATGCACGCTCCATAGCATCTGCCACTTCAATTTCAAGGGCGTTACTCCGTGGTTGAATCCGGATCAGGCCATCTCGGAAAGTTTTTGTGCGGGAGATCTGGTGACCGAAGAACATCATGAACTCGACAATGTGCTGTTTATCTTGCAGTACATCGAGTTTTTCATCAGCGAGCTCTGCTAAAACTGGCAATGCCTTTGCTTCATGGGATGCGTGGAGGTTTTCCAGTAGGTTGCATTTCATCGCATGGAGATGCAGCTCGACTTTTTGATCCTGAATGCCAGACTTACGGTAAATGGTCTCAAGCTGCTGCATCTTAAGAAAGTCATTAAGATACGACATGTGCTGTTGATGAAGATGGTCGGGGCTTTTTCGGGAGAAACCTTTAATTACCCGAACATCCATGTCGGTAAGCGCGGTGGTCTTGTAGAAAAAGTCGTCAACAACTAAGGCTCGCACGCTGTCGTGGGCAATTTTTCCAGTTTTCGTGGTGTAGAAAACATTCTTCGTACCGCGGCCCCAGCGGGTCAGATAGTTCGCCCAGACGTAATGGTGACGCTTCTTGGTTTCAAGGTCTTTGCGCGACATGGGCGTCCTCTTCGTTAGGTGTTGGCTCGCAAGCTCTCAGCCTGCGGGCCTCCCGTCAAGCAATTCAAGTGCCTTCTTGGGGGCTGCTCGCGGGTGAAGTCACGCCCGGATGCCAGCTTGGATCACTGTAACGTTAAAATGGTTTTAGTTTCGAACGAAATTTAGCGCTTAAGCTTGCATAATACTTAATTGGGCAGTTCGGATTTATGTCTGCCTCGTCGTATTGGTATATTGAAAGCATGCCATCTTCGGGTAAGCTTTCGGAAATACAGAAGAGAAGAATCTCCTCTAAAAATAAAGCATGTTATTTAAATAAGCATCAAGCTCTTGGTGAATGGAGATAGAGGATTCTTGTACGTTTATTTTGTTTGTAAGATCGTAGCTCCAAGTCGGGAGCGAGAATTTGTTACCTGGGTGAAGCCTTGTATTTTCTATCGTAAGAGATTGGCCTGGCCCAGGGTGCTCAATTGCATTCCGGCACTCCGATAATCTTCGAATCCAAGGTAGGTCATTGCCGAGGACTGAAGATAATTTATTTAAAGTAGGGCGATGCTGCTCCAGCCATTTTATATGTTTATCGAAATGCGCCTCGTCTCGGGCTCCCAATGGCAAACCCGTAAGCAGGCTTAATAGTTTAAAGCAATCTATTAGGAACTGTTTTCCGACCAAAAGGAAAGATTTTGCATCACTTTCTAGATTTTTAACTTTGACAAGCGGCGGGATGGCGCGATTGGACTTGTTCTGTTCAATGATGATGTCACATTTTTGCATAACGTCATCAAGCTGCTCACGAATATTAGACTCAAACTGTGCGCAGAGCAGTAGTTGCTCGTTTAGACTCCAAACTTGCTCCAGAAGCTTCGGCTTTATGGGGTTCTCCGGAAAAACTTGATCAATAATCCGTTTGAACTGAAGAAAAACCCGGGCTACATAGGGAGAGGCAGCACCAATAGCTGCTATTTTTTCATATGTGTGTCCGGTATCTGGCTGGGTTTTTTGTGGGTCAGTTGAGTCAGCGGTTAACAGTTTGTAGATGCTGTTCTCTTTGAAAATTAAAAGCAATGCATCATTAATGTTTTCCATCGTTATTATTGCGGACTCATCAATCAAGTCGGGGTCATTAATCGTGATTGAAAAGGCATCGTCTCTTTTATGCATAAACCAAACATCCGTTTATTAGTGATGCTACTAGTAAAAAGTACTCCGTCCCTACCTAGGTGGTGTCTCTTGGAATGGCAGGGCGGCCGCTTGAATTGACTGCTTCAGAATTCCCGGTGCTCGGGCATAAGCTATACATGGTAATCGAGATGATTGAAACGTGTCTAACGTAGAGGCATCGGCAAATATATGGCCGCGTTAGGCGTTTACGTCCTACATTACTAATGTCCGCTATAGTCCGCACTGCCTATGACTGCGCGCAACTGTAATAGCTATCATGAGCGCATCGAATTCTAATCGGAGACTACCCTCATTGATTAGCTGCTTTTGGCCGAGAGTGTGTGAAAACGAAGCCATCAAAATCGGAGGCGAATAAATCAACACTGCTGCCGCAGGTAACTAGTAGTACCCAAGCGTTTTCAACGTTCTGGCAAGATTCAGGACAGGTTGAAGCAAAAATGGGACGGATCTATTCGATTAAAAATAGAACCGTCCCTTTTTGTCACACCACCCTCACACCACTGCCGCCGCAACCATCCTCGACCGCCACGCAAACCCCAACACCATCAACAACCCCAACCCAGCCATCGCCGCCCCGGCCAGGGAAATCGCCGGATAACCCAGCCCCGCATTGATCACCGCGCCCCCCAGCGCCGCACCAATCGCGTTGCCAAAGTTAAACGCCCCAATATTCACCGCCGAGGCCAGGTTGGGCGCGTCCTTGGCCGCTTCCATGACGCGCATCTGTAGCGGCGGCACCAAGGCGAAGCTGGCGATACCCCATATCAGGATGGCAACGGCGGCGGGCAGGGGCCAGCGCATGAGGACGGTGAAGGCCAGCAAGACCAGGATCAGCACGCTCAGCGAAACGATCAGGGTGCGGTCTATCGAGCGGTCGGCGGCTTTGCCGCCCCACATGTTGCCCAGTGTCAGCCCCACGCCGAACAGCACCAGCATGGCGGTGATGTAGGCGCTGGACGCGTGGGTCTCGCTGCTGAGGATCGGCGCGATGTAGGTGAAGACGGTGAACATCGCTCCCGAGCCGACGACGGTGAGGGCCAACGCCGCCAGCACCGGGCCACGGCCCAGTACGCGAATTTCGTCCATCACACTGACGTTTTGCGGCGCCTTCAGGTTGGGCAGGGCGAACCACAACGCGGCCATCGCCACTACGCCGAGGCCGGTAATGCCCCAGAAGGCGCTGCGCCAGCCGAACAGTTCGCCAAACCAGGCGGCCAGCGGTACACCGCCAATGGTCGCGAGGGTAAGGCCCATAAACATTGCCGCAACCGCCCCGGCACGTTTTTCAGGGGCAACCACGCTGGCGGCGACGATGGAGCCAACGCCAAAGAACGCTCCGTGGTTGAGTGAGGTCACCACCCTGGCGATCATGAGGCTGTAGTAATCGGTCGCCAGGGCTGACATCAGATTACCCAGGGTGAAAATCGCCATGAGCCCGATCAGCAGATAGCGCCGGGGAATCCTGCCGGTGGTCAGGGTCATCAGCGGTGCGCCAAGCAGTACGCCCAAGGCGTAAGCACTGACCAACAAGCCCGCAGCGGGAATCGAAACGCCGAGATCGGCAGCGATGCCCGGCAACATGCCCATGGGAGCGAACTCGGTAACGCCGATGCCAAAGGCACCCATGGCGAGTGCAACAAGGGGTGGATTAATACGCATGAAAGGCTCCTTATCTATGCCGCCAATGCTACGATCAAGCGTTTTAAGGCGGTAGATAGCATTTTTGGCAATCACCTTTGCGTAAGAGGCACAAGTGGACTTCAACGGTCGATCAGGTGAAATGCTCGTGTTCGCCACCGTGGCGCAGGAAGGCAGCCTGTCGGCTGCCGCGCGTGCACTGGGGCTCACGCCTTCGGCGGTCAGTCGGATCATCGCGCGTGCCGAACAACGCCTTGGCACCCGGCTGCTGTTGCGCACCACCCGCGCGATCACCTTCACCGCCGAGGGCGAAGCTTTTTTGCGCGGTGCGCGGCGCATCCTGGCTGACATGGATGAAGTGGAAGAGGCCATCGCCGATCAGGGCGTACCCAGGGGCCGATTGCGGGTCAGCGCCGCCCTTGGCCATGGGCGTCTGTCCATCGTGCCCTTGGTGGCAGCCTTCAGCGAGCGCTACCCGAACATCGTCGTCGACCTCACCCTTGGCGACGAAGTGGTCGACATTCTCGGCGGCCAGGCCGACGTTGCGATACGCTTTGGCTATTTGCCCGACAGCCCGCTGACCGCGCGCAGGCTCGGCGACACCGGCCAGGTGGTGGTGGCATCGCCCGAGTATCTACAGCGCCATGGCACCCCCCACGCACCGGAAGACTTGCTACGGCACAACTGCCTTCGCTTCAACTTCCGACGTGCCGAACCCAACTGGCCGTTTATTCGCGACGGCAAAGCGTTTTCCCTGAAGGTCAGCGGTAACATCGAATGCAGCAGTGGTGAAGCGCTCGCACAATTTGCGCGAGTCGGTGCCGGCATTGCGCGCATCGGCGAGTTCACCGTAAGCGAGGACCTGCGACGCGGCGATCTGATACCGCTGTTGCAAGCCTGGAACCCCGGCGACCGGGAACCGATTCATGCGGTGTTTGTAGGTGGGCCGACAATGCCGGCGCGGGTGCGGTTGTTTGTGGACTTTTTGTTGGAACATCATCGGATGTAGGCGGGGGAGTTTGCTGGTTCTTTCAGGCACGCAATGTTGGGTGCTTCCAGTGGCGTGGCCTTCCTGACTGACGCAATCGGAAGCCGTTAGGTGGGTGTCTGGCGTTAGTTCCTCAATGATGATGCCAATGAAACACCCCGGAACGTCCAGTGCGTAGGCATGCACTTAGACTGAAGTAGTCCATTTCTGAATCGTTAAAACCACCCCTATACGCGTCTTACCTCCGCTGTAGCGCCTTTTTATAGTCGTGCGCCTCAGTCACTTGGAGGTGCACGCATGCAGGGACCCTACGCATTTATCAATGAACGACCCCAGCCTTACCCACTGCTCAAACTGAGCCTGGCGCTTGATCCACGTACTCACACAAAATTCGACACCCTCAACCAGCACATCCGCAATACGCTGGTGTTGCCGGGGCAGTTGGTGATCATTGGCGACAGCCGAACCGCCGCTTGTACCGCTGAAGAGGCACAGCTGATGCGCTCGGCGCTGAATATTAAGCTTGCCCTGTTGGCGTACTCCTCAACCGACCAGTTCCTGGTCAAAAACTATGATCAGTTGCAGGCTATTTTGTCCTATTCGTCTGTTGGCATTGGCAGTGCCAGCAGTGCTTGGAGCAAGCATCTGGCGCAAGTCGAGAAGACCCTTATGGAAATCGAGGATTTGCATAAGCAGTACTTGAGGAAGGGCACCACGGCGGCGAGGGAGGAGTTTCTGGTTAAGCGTAGAGCGTTGTTTGCCGCGTTGGACAGCCAAATCTCGGGCATGGCACGCTTTGGTACGGGGTTGAGAAACGAAGGGTCGATTAAAAAGATGTTGGGGATTTCCAGTAGAAGCTATTGGCACCATGGAGAAATTCGTGGGTATGAGGAGCGGGTCAAGCGATTAGCCAAGGCTTCGCAGCTGTTGAATACGGGGACTTACATTGGTATAGCGCTGGATGTTGGGGCGACGGCGCTGGAGATAACGCAGGCGTGCTCCACAGGGCGTGAGCAAGAGTGCACGCAGGCGAAGTATGTTGAAGGCGGTAAGTTGGTAGCTGGAGTGACCGGTGCAGCAGTTGGCGGGAGCGTTGGGGCTGGTCTTGGTATCAGCGCCTGTGCGGTTGTTTTTGGCATACCTACAGCGGGTGCTGGGGCCTTGGCCTGTGCAATCGTAGGCGGTGCAGCAGGTGGGTTCGCCCTGGGGGCACTCGGAAGCGGACTGGGGGAAAGCGCAGGCAAGTTTCTCTATAAGACGGTGAGTCATTAATGGTCTGGCTATATCTGGGCATGTGTTCCCTCATCCTCATGCTACTCAGCATCCCGCTCACTTTTTACGTGATGTTCAAAAAACTCGATGCCGCAGAGCGCTACCTGCAACACAGCGACTATGTAGCCGGATACAGGCACATTTTTCGTAACGCTCATTTTGAGGGGCGGCAAGTGCGTGTAGTCACCATGGCTATCATCATTCTTATCCCCAAAGTGCTTCAGTGGCGTGATTTGGTACAGGTTGAGGATGTCGAAAAAATCCCACGACATCTCAAATTCTGGATGGTCATGCCGCCACTCGTCGCGGTTGTCTCAATCATAGGTATGGCTATCAGCTGGTTCTTTATAGAAAACTAAAGCGCCCACCCAAAAACTGGAAAACCACCCATACCCCGGCCGCAAAACCAGGATATGGGTGGTTCAAAACATCAGGATCAAATCACAGCAGGCAGTCAGCTCAAACCCCACTCACCAACTTCCCCCCGTCCATCCGGCGCTTATAAGCACTGTCCCGACTTGCCAACCAGAAATACAACGGTGACGTCACCACCAACCCCACCACCCAGGACAAATCCGCGCCATTGATGTGTGCCGAAATCGGCCCCACATACAGCGGCGTGTTCATGAACGGAATCTGCACCGCAATCCCGATCGCATACGCCAGCAGCGCCTGCGGGTTGTACTTGCCGTAAATCCCACCGTCCACGCGGAAGATCGACGCGATGTCGTATTTACCTTTGTGGATCGCATAGAAGTCGATCAGGTTGATCGCCGTCCACGGCACCAGTACCACCAGCAACACCAGCACCATGTCGACGAAGTGGCCGATAAAGTCTTTGGAGGCGAACACGGCGGCAATCGCGCAGGCGGCCAGTACCAAGGTGGAGATCACCGCGCGGCTTTTGGCGGTGGGAATCCAGCGGTAGGCGAAAGTCTGTACCAGGGTGATGATCGACAGCACCGCGCCGTAGAGGTTGAGGGCGTTGTGGCTGATCACGCTGAGCAAAAACAGCACGAGCATCAGCGGGCCGATGGCGCCGGTGGCGAGTTTGACGGCGTCCATGGTGTCCATGCCGACCGGGGTGGCGAGGACGGCGACGGCGCCGAAGATGAAGGCCAGGCTGGAGCCGAGGACGGAGCCCAGGTAGGTGGTCCAGAAGGTGGAGGCGACGCGCACGTCGGCGGGCAGGTAGCGCGAGTAGTCGGAGACGTAGGGCGCGAATGCGATTTGCCACAACGCGGCCAGGGACACGGTGGCGAGCCAGCCGGAGATGTTGAAGCTGCCGCGTGTCAGGAAGTCCGTGGTCTGTACGTGGGTGAAGATGTAGCCGAAGCCCAGCACGATGCCGGCGCCGAGTACCCAGGTGCCGATGCGGTTGAGCACGTGGATAAAGCGGTAGCCGATGATGCCGATGATCCCGGAACCGATGGCCCCGACGACGATGCCGACCGGCACGGGCACGCTGTCGACCACGCCGTGCAGGGATTTACCCGCGAGCACGATGTTGGAGGCGAAGAAGCCGATGTACATGACGCCGGCGATGATCACCACCAGCAGTGCGCCGAGTGAGCCGAACTGCGCGCGGCTCTGGATCATTTGCGGGATGCCCATCTGTGGGCCTTGGGCCGAGTGCAACGCCATCAGCACGCCGCCGACCAAGTGGCCGACGAGGATGGCGACGATGCCCCACACCAGGTTCAGGTGGAACAGTTGCACGCCCAGCGCACCGGTAACGATCGGCAACGGCGCGATGTTGCCGCCGAACCACAGGGTGAACAGGTCTCTTACCTTTCCATGGCGATCATCCGGGGGCACGTATCCTATCGTGTGTTTTTCGATGAGCGGGGCGGAGGATGTTGCAGTGGTAACCATGACGAGCTCCAAGGCAAGGTGAGTACGTTGACGTACTTCGCTGTGCGGCGCGTGGGCGACGCTTTGTTGTTGGAGTGATCATCTGCAAAGGGGGCGGGGAGGTAAATTAGTAAGTTTGTTGCTATAGACCTTAAAAAAAGTATCTCGAGTCGATTTGTGCTCCGGTATGTTGCATGCAGTTGATTCACCGAAAAAAGTGGCTTTTTCTTGCACGTATTTGGGGCGAAATCCCCACGTTTTTGGAGGTCCCGATGGCTGCCTATAACCTGCGCCAACTCAGATATTTTGTCACCACGGCCGAGTGCGGCAGCGTTGCCGAGGCTTCGCGCAAGCTGTATATCGCGCAGCCGTCGGTTTCCACCGCGATCAAACAGCTGGAAGACAGCTTTGGCGTGCAGTTGTTTATCCGCCATCACGCCCAAGGCGTTTCACTCACCCCCAGCGGCGCTCGGTTTTATCGCAAGGCCTTGGAGCTGCTGCGGGTGGCCCATGAATTCGAACAAAACGCCCTGGCGGACAATGATGTGGTGGCGGGGCAGATCGATATCGGCTGCTTTGAAACGGTGGCGCCGCTGTACCTGCCGCGCTTGATCGCAGGTTTCAAGGCGCGCTGGCCGGGGGTGGAAATCCGTATTCGCGATGGTGAGCAGCAAGAGCTGGTGCAGGCGCTGACGGCGGGCAGCATCGATATGGCGATGCTGTTTGAGCATGACCTGGGCGGCACCATTGAGACCACGCCGCTGATGCCGCCGCAGCAGCCGTACGCGCTGTTGCCGGCGGATCACCGGTTTGCGCAGCAGGCCAAGGTGTCGCTGGCGGATTTGGTGCTGGAACCGATGATTTTGCTGGACGTGTTGCCGAGCCGCACGTATTTCGTGAGCATCTTTGAAGAGCGTGGGCTGACGCCGAATATTGTGTTCAGCTCGCCGTCGATTGAGATGGTGCGGGGGATGGTGGGAAGGGGGTTTGGCTTTTCGATTTTGGTGACCAAGCCGTTTACGGAGTACACCTATGATGGGCAGAAGGTGGTGTGTGTGCCGTTGGCGGAAACGGTCACGGGTTCGGGTTTGTCGGCGGTCTGGTTGCGGCGGGCGCCGCTGACCAAGCCGGTGCAGTTGTTCGTCGACTACTGCCGCGAAGAGCTCGCACGACTCCTTGGCTAACCACTGATCGTTCCCACGCTCCCGCGTGGGAATGCATTCCGTGACGCTCTGCGTCACACGTGCGCACGGCTGAAGTTTCTTGGCATTTTCGGGACGCGGAGCGTCCCAGGCGGCATTCCCACGCAGAGCGTGGGAACGATCATCAGCGGCGGATTGAGTCCAGCATGCGCTGCAGCATTTGATCACAGCCTTTGAGCTGCTCAACCCTCACAAACTCATCCGGCTTGTGCCCCTGGTCCATACTCCCAGGCCCGCACACCACCGTGGGAATGCCCACCGCATCAAACAACCCACCCTCGGTACCAAACGCCACCGTGCCAAATTCCCGCGAGCCGGAAAACGCGGCAATCAGCTCCGCCGCCTGGCTGCGCTCATCGGTAACCAACCCCGGATACGCCGACAACTCGGTAAACCGAATCGCGCTCTGACGACTGACGGCCTGCATGCGCGGCAGCACTTGTTGCATGGCATAGGCTTGTAATTCCTCTGCCACTTCACCCGGGTCTTGCGACGGTAATGCGCGAATTTCAAAATCAAATCGGCAATCGGCGGGCACGATGTTCAGCGCCTTGCCGCCGGTAATGACACCGGTTTGCACGGTACTGAACGGCGGATCAAACCGGGGGTCTTGCTTCTCCTTTAGCCGTTGCCCAATCCGGCCCAACTCACCAATCAACTCCGCCGCATGTTCGATGGCATTCACCCCATACGGCGCGTACGCCGAATGGCATGCCTCGCCATGCACGTCACAGCGCATCGCCAGCTTGCCCTTGTGACCGAGCACTGGCTTGAGTTCGGTTGGCTCGCCAATGATGCACAACATTGGCTTCACCGGCCGCTGTTCCAGCACCTCGAGCAACGAACGCACGCCCAGGCAACCGACTTCCTCGTCGTAAGACAAAGCGATGTGCACCGGTATCCGTAACGGTGCCTTGACCAGCGCCGGCACCAACGCCAGCACGCAGGCTATGTAGCCCTTCATGTCGGCAGTGCCCCGGCCAAACAGCTTGCCGTCGCGCTCGGTCAATTCAAACGGCGGCACCGTCCACGGCTGTCCATCCACCGGCACCACGTCGGTATGCCCCGACAGCGCAATGCCCGGCAACTCCACCGGGCCGATGCTGGCAAACAGGTTGGCCTTGCTGCGTTCTTCGTTGTAGACCAGCTCGCTGGTCACGCCGAAATCCGCCAGGTAATCGCGCACAAACTCGATCAACTGCAGGTTGGACTCGCGGCTGGTGGTGTCAAACCCCACCAGCGTTTGCAGCAATTCGCGGCTGTGGCTCATCGGTCGTCTCCGGCCACGCCGTAGCCGGGGGAGCGGTCGGGGGCGAGGGCGCGGTCGATGTAGTCCTGCACTTGTGGGCGGTAGGCGTCCCAGAGTGTTTGCAACTCGCCGATCGGGTTCTCATCGGCCCAATCCACCCGCAGGTTGATGATCGGCCAGGTCAGTTCGCCGACCACCACCATGGCGGCAGAGTGCACCGGGCCCGCTTCGCCACCGGCGGCGATGGCGGCGTGCATGGCGGCCAACAGTCGATCCGCCAACTGGCCTTCGCCCTGTTCGAACGCCGTGACCATTGCCTCGATTACCGCGCGGTCGGCGAGCATATTGCCCGCGGCCACGCACTGTTCGCCCGACACGGCGTTATGGGTGCCGAGGGTTTCGCTGCCGCTGAAATGCACGGTGCGGCCCAGGTGATCAATCGCCGTCAGTTGCCGGTATTGGCTGTAGCCGTTGCTCGTCAGGGCCTTGTCGACGGCGGCGGCAGGGGCGAGGCCTTGTTCCAGCCAGTCGAGTACGTCCGGCCCCAAGGCCGGCAGCGTGATGTTCTGGGTCGAGACCGCGCCCACACCAGGCCGTAGCCACGGGCAACGGGCGCCCACCGCGATGCTCGATGAGCTGATGGCGATGCCCAACTGGCCGGTGTCCGCGCAACGGGCGACGATTGAAAAGGTCATGGGTGGCTCCTTATTCCGGGATTACCGCGATCACATCAATTTCCATCAGCCACTGCGGCTGGCCCAGGGCCGACACCACCAGCCCGGTGGAGATCGGGAACACACCTTTGAGCCACTTGCCGACTTCCTGGTACACCGGCTCGCGGTAGCGCGGGTCGATCAGGTAGGTGGTGGTTTTGACGATGTGCGACAGGTCGGAACCGGCTTCCTCAAGCAGTTGCTTGACGTTTTTCATCGCCTGCTCGGCCTGGGCGCGCGGGTCGCCGAGGCCAATCAGCTTGCCGTCGAAATCTGTACCTACTTGGCCGCGTACATACACGGTATTACCGGCACGCACGGCCTGGCACAGGTCGTTGTCCAGGCTCTGGTTGGGGTAGGTTTCTTTGGTGTTGAACATGCGGATGCGAGTGTGAGTAGGCATCAAAAAAACTCCGAAAAAGTGATCAGGCGCTGACAGGGGATGGGCGAGTTACCGGGGCGGCTTCGCGGTATTCGAGGTATTGGCGCTGGATGGCGATATGGTCGGCCACGTATTTGGCGTCGTGCCACACACCCCAGATAAACGACGAGCCACGGCGCGACTGCCACGGCAAACCGAGGAAGTAGATCCCGGCTTCGCTGGCCACGCCACGCTGGTGCTGCGGCTTGCCGGCGGCGTCGAACGCATCGACCTTCATCCAGCTGTAGTCCACGGCAAAGCCGGTGGCCCAGATGATCGAGGTGATGCCGGCGGCTGCCAGGTCCAGTTCCAGGATCGGGTTTTTCACGCAGTCAGCGTCCGGGAACACGCGACGGGCTTCGGGCTCCAGGGGCAGGTCCACACCGTTGCGTTCGATATAGGCGTCTGCCGCATCCAGCAGGGCCAGGTAGTTCTCATCGCCACGCGCGAGGTTTTCCACCAGGTTCGGTTGGAAGCTGGCGACGCTGCCGTTGAAGGCTTGAGTCAAACCCACCAGGGTCATGCCTTGTTGGGCCAGCTCACGGAAATCGATGGTTTTGCCGCCATGGGCACCGCTCACCGCAATGGTCACGTGCTCACGGCCGGGCTTCATCGCCGCTTGGTCCCACTCGCCCAACACCCCCAACCACCAGCAGAAGTCGCGGTTGCGATAGGCACGCGGCGGGCGGTCATGGGCGCCGACCGACAGGTACACCTGGCGACCGGAGCGTTGCAGTTCATCGGCAATCTGTACGCCGGAAGAACCGGCACCGACTACCAGCACGGCGCCAGCCGGCAGTTGCGCGGGGTTGCGGTAGTCGGCGGAGTGGATCTGATGCAGCGCGGTGTCTTTCGGCGCAATTGCTGGAATCACCGGCTTCTGGAATGGTCCGGTCGCCGCCACTACGCGGTTGGCTTCGATCACGCCTTCGCTGGTGTGTACGGTGAAGCCTGGGCGGCCGACGTTGCGCACCACGGAGGTGACGTCCACGCCGGTACGAATCGGCGCATTGAATTTGCGCGCATAGGCTTCGAAGTAATCCGCGACGCGCTCTTTGGGCGCGAAGCCATCGGCAGCCACGTCATTGAATTCCAGGCCAGGAAAGCGGTCATGCCAGGCCGGGCCATTGGCGACCAGCGAATCCCAACGCCCGGTGCGCCAGCGCTCGGCGATACGGCTGCGCTCCAGCACCAAATGCGGCACGCCTTGTTTGCTCAGGTGTTCACTCATGGCCACGCCAGCCTGACCGGCACCCACCACCAGCGTGTCTATTTTTGTTATTGCTTCAGTCATGTCTCTATCCTTGCGTAATGCAGTTGGATTCAGCTTGGGCATGACTTCAAGGCTAGGGGGAGGGCGGTTTTTAATAAAATATTATTAAGTTGGGAAGTGAGCATAAATATCGAATGCAAGCTCACCCTATCGGGTGATTTCGATGAAGGGGCAGGTGTGTGACCATCCCTGCAGTTCTTTCAGCGAGTCTTTGAAGTGGAAAACGACCGGCTTTCTTCTGCGCAATGGTTCGAACAGATGGCCCGGGTAACCGAGAGTCTCGGGCAAGCGGGTTTCGCTGCCACCTTGTTCGAGGCCCTCGGCCATATCCAGCCGATTCAGGCTACGACGCTGTATTGGTACCCGCGCGGCGGCATGCCCAGTGCGTTGTTCGAGTTGGATGGGCCGTGGCTGCCACAAGGCAATGTGCGCCAGTACTTGTCCGGCTTCTATGTGCTCGACCCCTTTTACGGCGCGTGTGTGGAGGGCGTCAGTTCAGGATGTTACGACCTGGCAGACGTGGCCCCCGATCACTTCGAACTCAGCGAGTACTTCCAGTCGTTCTACCGGCACTCCCACCTGGAGGATGAACTGAACTACATCCTGCAGTCGGGCAACGGGTCGAGCCTGGCGGTGTCACTGGCCTTTACGCAAAAGCTCGATGTTGCCACCACCCAGCAATTCAAGTGCATAGCGCCTTGGGTGCTGGCGGTGCTGGGCAAGCATTTCGTTGGCCTGGATGCCCACGGTGCGCGCTTTGAAAACGTGCTGGAACAGCGCATTCACTTGGCGCTCAACAACTTCGGCTCATCGATATTGACCGAGCGTGAATGCCGGATCGCCCAATTGATCCTGCGTGGCCATTCCACCCGCTCGTTGGCCGAGCGCCTTGACGTGTCGGAAGACACGATCAAGTCCCACCGCAAGCACATCTACACCAAGCTCGATATCGGCGCGCAATCGGAACTGTTTGCCTTGTTTATCGACTCGCTGGCCGAAGCCCAGGGTGTGCTGAGTAAAGACCCCCTTGAAAGTTACATGAGCAAGAACCGCTGAGCGGCGTTGCTCGCCCTTGCGTCACGACTAATAAGAGAGAAAAACCATGAATTTACCCGCCCAGCTGAACCGTCGCACCGAGGATTATCAGGCGTCTGATGCGGCGCACCACATCCATGCGTTTGTGGATCAAAAGGCGCTGAATGCCGAAGGTCCGCGTGTGATGGTGCGCGGTAACGGCCTGTACCTGTGGGACAGCGAAGGCAAGCGTTACCTGGACGGCATGTCGGGCCTGTGGTGCACCCAACTGGGGTATGGCCGCAAGGATTTGACCGCCGCCGCTGCGGCGCAGATGGATCAGTTGGCGTACTACAACATGTTCTTTCACACCACCCATCCGGCGGTGATCGAGCTGTCGGAGCTGCTGTTCAGTCTGTTGCCGGGTCACTACAGTCACGTGATCTACACCAACTCCGGCTCCGAGGCGAACGAGGTGTTGATCCGTACCGTTCGCCGCTACTGGCAAGTGGTCGGCCAGCCGCAGAAGAAGATCATGATCGGCCGCTGGAACGGCTATCACGGCTCCACCCTGGCGGCTTCTGCGTTGGGTGGCATGAAGTTCATGCACGAGATGGGCGGCCTGATTCCTGACGTTGCGCACATTGATGAGCCCTATTGGTACGCCCATGGCGGTGAGCTGACGCCTGCCGAATTCGGTCGTCGCTGCGCCCAGCAGTTGGAAGAAAAAATTCTTGAACTGGGCGCTGAAAACGTAGCGGGCTTTATCGCCGAGCCGTTCCAGGGCGCTGGCGGCATGATTTTCCCGCCGGAAAGTTACTGGCCTGAAATCCAGCGCATTTGCCGCCAATACGACGTGCTGTTGTGCGCCGATGAGGTGATTGGTGGCTTTGGCCGTACCGGCGAATGGTTCGCCCATCAGCACTTCGGTTTCCAGCCGGATACCCTGTCGATCGCCAAGGGGCTGACGTCCGGTTATCTGCCGATGGGCGGCCTGGTGTTGAGCAAGCGCATGGCCGATGCGTTGGTGGAACGCGGTGGCGTGTTCGCCCACGGGTTGACCTATTCCGGCCACCCGGTCGCGGCGGCGGTGGCGCTGGCCAACCTCAAGGCGCTGCGCGATGAAGGTATCGTGCGCCAGGTGAAGGACGACACCGGACCGTATTTGCAGAAAATCCTGCGGGAGGTATTTGGCAATCACCCGATGATCGGCGAGATCCAGGGCACGGGCCTGCTCGCGGCCATGCAGTTTGTCGAGGACAAGGCCACGCGCAAACGCTTCGACAATGAAAGCGATCTGGCCTGGCAGTGCCGCACCTTCGGCTTTGAAGAGGGCGTGATCATTCGCTCGACGCTGGGCCGCATGATCATGGCGCCGGCGCTGGTGGCCACGCGTGCGGAACTCGACGAGCTGGTTGAGAAGACCCGCATCGCGGTCGATCGCACCGCACGGATCGCGGGAAAACTGTGACGTGACCTGCTCGCCACCCTGAACCCGGGGGTGGCGAGCAACCTCCCTCAGGCAGCGCTTGCACGGCATCGATAGCCTCGAATGCCGCGACGCCCTGCATGCCGATTTCCAGGAGTCACCCATGAATACAATAACAAACGTGGCCGATAGTCCCTCCCATCATTGCGCCTCCAAAACCGCTTCATCCCGCCGCTTTCGCCAGCCGCTGGGCCTTGTCGGGCTGGTGCTGTTCGGCCTGGCGTACATGGTGCCGCTGGCGGTGTTTACCACCTATGGGCTGGTGACCCAAATGACCAAGGGCCACTTGCCGACCGCCTACCTGCTGACCCTTGCCGCAATGTTGCTGACCGCCTACAGCTATGGGCGCATGGTCCAGGCACATCCCTTTTCCGGTTCGGTTTACTCCTATACCCGCAAGGCGTTTGGCGCGTATTTCGGTTTTATCGCCGGATGGACCTTGTTGCTCGACTACATCTTTTTGCCGCTGCTCAGTTATTTGCTGATCGGTATCTACCTGTCCGAATATTTCCCGGCAGTGCCGACCGCCGTGTGGGTACTCGGCTCCATTGCCCTGGTGACTACGCTTAACCTGGTCGGCATCGAGTCCATCACTCGGGTCAACTGGATACTCATCGTGGCCCAGTTGGTGTTCATTGTGGTGTTCGTGGCGTTATCGGTGCACAACCTCAGCGAGCAGTCCACGCCTGTGTCGCTGTTTGCGCCCTTTCACCATGAAGGTTTCAGCACGCCGTTGATCATGGCGGGTGCCGCGGTACTGTGTTTGTCCTTTCTGGGCTTCGATGCCGTGTCGACCATGGCCGAGGAAACGCCCAACCCGCGACGGACCATCCCGCTTGCCATCATGGTGGTGTCGCTGTCCGGCGGCCTGCTGTTCTTGCTCGTTTCGTATTTCGCGCAAATGGTTTTCCCTGAATGGAACAGCTTTGCCGACCCGGACTCCGCGTCGGTAGACGTCATGCGTCGCGTGGGCGGCGAGCTACTGGTGACGGCCTTTACCGCGACTTACGTAGCGGGTTGTTTCGCCTCGGCGATGGTCTCCCAAGCCAGTGTGTCGCGGGTGCTGTTTGCGATGGGCCGTGACGGTGCGCTGCCCCGGGTACTCGGCAAGCTGGTGACCAAGAAACGCGTGCCGGCCACGGCGATCGTGCTGGTCAGTCTGTTTTCGCTGATTGCCCTGTTTATCAGCCTGGATACCGTGGCCAACATGATCAGCTTCGGTGCGCTGTTCGCGTTCTCGGCAGTGAACCTGGCGGTGATCAAGCATTACCTGGTTGACCAGAAGTTGCGTGGCCCCCGCAACTACCTGCTGTACGCCGCGTTGCCGGCCCTGGGGTTTCTCAGCACGATCTGGCTGTGGACCAGCCTGTCGGGCCTGTCCTTCACGATCGGTCTGTGTTGGATGGGGCTTGGGCTCATTTGTTTGCTGGGCATTACGCGCGGGTTGAGCGTGAAGATGCCTGAATTACAGATAGCGGAATGAAACACCGGCTTATCCATCGACATTCATTGGGAGTACACCGTGTTCGATCTTAACTATTGGCAACAGCGTGTTGCCCGCCAGACGTTCATTGACACCGCCTTGATCGGTGGCCGGTCTGTGAGCGCGGTGTCCGGGGCCACCTTCGATGCCATCAACCCCGCCACGAATCAGCTGCTTGCGCGTGTTGCGGCCTGTGGTGAACACGAGGTTGACCTGGCGGTGCGCAGTGCACGCCAGGCCTTCGACACCGGCCCTTGGCGGCGGATGTCGCCAGTGGAGCGCAAGAAAATCCTGATCAGGCTCTCCGAGTTACTGATGACCCACCGCGAAGAACTGGCGCTGCTCGATTCGTTGAACATGGGCAAGCCGGTGATGGATGCCTACAACGTTGATGTGCCCGGCGCAGCCCATGTTTTTGCCTGGTACGGCGAAGCCCTGGACAAGCTCTATGATCAAGTTGCGCCCACTGCTCACAATGCGCTGGCGACCATCACCCGCGAAGCACTGGGTGTGATTGCAGCGGTGGTGCCGTGGAACTTCCCACTCGATATGGCCGCCTGGAAGCTGGCGCCGGCGTTGGCTGCCGGTAACAGCGTGGTGTTGAAACCCGCCGAGCAATCGCCGTTTTCTGCCCTGCGCCTGGCTCAGCTTGCCCTGGAAGCGGGCATCCCGGAAGGCGTGTTGAATGTGGTGCCTGGCCTGGGCGAAAGTGCCGGCAAGGCCCTGGGGCTGCACCCGGACGTGGATTGCCTGGTGTTCACCGGTTCCACTCAGGTCGGCAAGTACTTTATGCAGTATTCCGCTCAGTCCAATTTGAAGCAGGTGTGGCTGGAGTGTGGTGGCAAGAGCCCGAACCTGGTGTTCGACGACTGTCTTGACCTGGACCTCGCCGCTGAGAAGGCGGCCTTCGGCATTTTTTTCAACCAGGGCGAGGTGTGCTCGGCCAACTCCCGTTTGTACGTGCAGCGCTCCATCCATGATGATTTTGTTGAGCGCCTGATTGCCAAGTCCCGGGCCTGGATGCCGGGCGATCCTCTGAACCCCGGCAGCGCTGCCGGTGCAATCGTCGACAATGAGCAAACCGCTCGTATCATGAAAGCCATCAGTCAGGCACAAGGTGAGGGCGCCAGCTTGTTGTCCGGTGGTGAACAGTTGATCATCAATGGCTCATCAAACTTCATTCAACCGACCATCTTTGGCGGTGTGGCCCACGACATGGCTCTCTTACGTGATGAAGTGTTCGGCCCAGTGCTCGCCGTCAGCGCCTTTGACACTGAAGAGGAGGCGATACAGCAAGCCAATGACAGTATCTACGGCCTGGCGGCGTCGGTATGGAGTGATGACCTCAATCGTGCGCACCGTGTTGCCCGTGCCCTGAATGCCGGTACGGTTTCGGTCAACACCATCGACGCTCTGGATGTTTCGGTTCCCTTTGGTGGCGGCAAGCAGTCCGGGTTTGGTCGTGATCTGTCGCTGCATGCTTTTGACAAGTACACGCAGTTGAAAACCACCTGGTTTCAGCTGCGGTAATTCAGCTATCGTCCGGTCGTGTATTCATAAGTGCGCGACCGTTATTCATTCACCTGCGAGGGCAATGAAAACACATGAAAAGGAGGACTCAATGCTCGACATCAAACGGGCCACATCCCACGACGCCAACGCCGCTTTTGACATCCGCCGCGAAGCCATTCGCAGCCAATGCATCGGTGCCTACACGGCCGAACAAATGGCGCTCTGGACACGCGGCAGCGCTGACGACGGCTACAACGCGTTAATGGATAAACCGTTTTACCTGGGTTGGGTGAACGGCGAGCCGGTCGCCACCGGCATGCTTGACCTCGATAACAATGAGGTGGGGGCGCTGTTTGTATTGCCTGAGTTCACTGGGCGCGGGTATGGCAAGGCGATGCTGGATCACCTGGAAAATGTTGCGCGGGAATTGGCGATCGAGGAAGTGGTGCTGGACGCGACGTTGAACGCGGCGAGTTTCTACAGGGCGTCTGGGTATGTGGGCGATGAGCAGGCGGTCTATCACTCGCCGTCGGGGTTGGAGCTGGCGTGCATCCCAATGAAAAAGCGACTATTCACGATTTAAATAACACAGAGAAACCCCTGTGGGAGCTGTCGAGCCTCGCCAAGGCTCGACAGCTCCTACGATGGATTTTTATCAGGTCTGGAAATGTGTGCGCAGCCGCTCGATGACCTGATTAACCGAATCCCCTTGAATTGCCGGCGGCACAGGGTTCTCCCCAAACTCGCGCCACACAAACAGCGTCAGCTCAGCCCCATCCGTCAGCGCCTGCCCTTGATCCTGCACGCCAAAACGTTGCAGCACTCGATAACGCTCATCCTGCCAAAACGCGTGTTCCACCCAGTCATACACCGGGATGAAATGAAAGTGCAGCGGGAAGCCCGGCATGTGCCCGTAGCGGCTGATGTACAGCCATTTGGGGTTGAGCTGCGCCTCCATCACCCGCTGCACCTTGGCCAGCAATCCGCCTAACTCTGTCAGCGCCGCTTCCGGCATGTCGGCGAGGGAATGAATAGGCGCTTTGGCACCCAGCATCAGGTAGCCCGGCAATGCCGAGGCCAGGTGGTGGTTCAGCCGCCAGTGCTCGGTTTCGTGAAGGATGAAAGCGGGGTCGATCTGCATAAGCACGCGTCCATGAGAGCGGGGCGGGCAGGATACCAAGCACGGGTGCCTGTATCCCACAAATGCAGATGATCTGTGTCTGTCGCGCACGGCATCGGCTGGATAGGCTCAAGCCACGTTAACTGACGACTGAGCACGCCATGGATCTCACCGCTGTCCCGTTCGGCACCACCGACTGGTCCACTCTCGACGCCGTGGTCCATCCCGGCGAAACCGGTAATGCCTTGTGGCGCACTTGCCATTTCGGTACCACCCGTGTGCGAATGGTGGAGTACACCCCCGGCTACCTGGCGGATCACTGGTGTTGGCGGGGGCACATTCTGCTGTGCCTGGAAGGGGAGTTGCACACGGAACTGGAGGACGGCCGCCAGTTCACGCTGACGGCCGGGATGAGTTACCAGGTGGGCAATGACATGGAAGGGCATCGTTCGTCGACGGGCGTTGGGGCGAAGCTGTTTATTGTGGATTGAGCTTATCGACGAGAGTTTACTTTTTTATCGCAGATAGTAAATCAGTCAAACCCGGCATGGTCGGTCCTGACTCGTTGGAAATTAGTCCCGTTTCTGATCGACTAAACAATGATTGTAAAATGATCTTCCTAGACTCGTCGTCAACTTGGGTATCTTTGCTGAGCGTGAGGTACAGGTGTGTAAGCTGTTCCCGCTCTTCGGCATCCCGCTGAAGATGAAATGCGCTAAACGCAAGTTTTGATAGCGATCTAACGGTAAATGCCAGTGTAGAAAGCAAGGCGACGAAAATAAGCGCTCCTTCTACGTGGCTGAGATTTATTTTTTTATGATCACCACTTAACCAAAGGTTGAACGAGACCCATAGCGCGACAATCGAAAAAAATAGTACGGCCCCAAGGATAGATGCCCACACGTATCCACGTACTTCATGTTCGCCGGCTTTTTTTGCCCAATATTTAGCGGGGCCTTCTAGGCGTAGCTTTTCTTGATAAGTAAATTCAAGTGTTTCCAGTCTTTGGGTCCAAGCTGCTTGTTGCTCATATTGCCATTCTGAAAAGTCATTAATTTTTTTTCTGGCTTGTTTGACTAGTCGGAATTTTGTCTTGGATGAAGTCGCATGATTTCTACAAAGTGCTTCTCTTTCAGAAGCTGCTCTGCTTGTGAAGGACGTTTGAGAGGTAATCCTAAATTCGTAAGCAGCCAGATATCCTGATAATTCTGAGAAGGTGGTTAAATTATCACTTTTATTGAAAAAAATGGCGTCGTAAAAGCCTTCGGCAACAGATGGATTTGTGAAATTCAGCTCTACCCACTTTATGGCTTCGGGGGAATTGCTATAGATCCAGATGTCAGAAAGCTTTTCATCGTCTTCATATTCAAAGGAGAAGTCGCTATGGTCTTCTGCGATAGAACTCAATCGTTGAATCGATTTAAGTATGTTGTTATGTGCTCGGCTGTTTTTTATCTCAGAGGGATGAGTGTTCTTTAGGAAATTTTTCCAAAAAGTTGTTTCATTTTTTATGAAGGTTTTTTGTTCGTGTTTGTCTGGAAAGTCTAAAGGCTCGCCGATTAGTGGTCTTAGCTCATAGTCTGTCATTTCGGACCAATCTAAAATTATTTGTGAGAGAGAAAATTGGACGTATTTCTGTAGGGGCAGCGATATAGTCTAGATAGCTTTATCATGTTTATAGTATGAGTGATGCCGTAATAATGGCATGAGTATGTGTGTTATGTCGAGGTTCACCAAGCATTGGTGATGAGGTCACTCCTTTCGATACACCCCATCCAACTACCACGCCGATTTAACAGAATTCTGCAACGGCGCTGACGGAATGAACGTGCGTCGCACCAACGTAATCGGCGCCAGCAGCTTGGGGCGGGCGTCCTTGATTCGGCAATACACCACGCTTTCGCGGTGCACATTACGCATTGATGCCGGTACCACCGAGATGCCTTCGCCACCCGCCACCAGGCTGATGTTGGTCAGTATACGGTCCACTTCAAAGGCGATTTTTGGCTCGAAGCCGGTGTTCTGGCGGGCCTTGATAAGGTTGGCGTACATGCCCGGCGCGCCGGGGCTGCGTACGAGGATGAGGCCTTCGTTCTTAAGGGGCGTAAGTGGCATGGCCGTGGCGGGATCCTTATTGAGCAGGCGCAGAGGTGTGGGATTGAGGGCTGGCTGTAGGCTAGCACCTGGCTACGCAACTGCGGCCGGTGTGGATCAGCGAGGCTTCGGGACCGATTTTGTCGGTCATGATTTTTTCCAGCTGCAGCACATTGCTGGGGCGCGTACCACTGGGTCGCCCTTGGCCTGGCGTGCGGTTTGTGAGCTGTCGGGTGTGGCGCCGACTTTCGCCGCCTGAGCCGCGCATTGTTCGGTGGTGGTGCAGGGCAGTTCGCCGGTGTTGGCCGCATGCGCGCCAAAACTATTGAAGAGAGCGAAGGCCACAGCCAGGTGAAGCAGGCTTTTTTGAGTTTTCATACGCACGCCGTTTGTCTGTTGCTTGCTTTTAGAGTTGTTGGGCTGGACGGCGAAAGAGGGGCGCGCCCGGCTCACGTAGGCTAGCGAGGTAGGGTGCAGATTGAAAATATATACAAAGTGTAGAGGTGAGAGGTTTTATGTATGGCGTTGCGGGTTGTATGAGGGATACGCCGGTGCTCAGAGGCGCCGGCGTAATCAAGCGGATCAGTGCATCTTGCTGTGGTCCATGCCATCCAGGGCACGGGCCGGGGCTTTGATTTCAATCGACTGCTTCTCGCCCTTGGCGTTTTCCACGGTCAGGGTCAGCGGCACTTGGTCGCCTTCCTTGATCTGGCCGGTGAGGCCCATCAGCATCACGTGATAGCCGTTCGGGTCGAGGGTGACGGCTTTGCCGGCGGGCAGGGCCACCGAGTCTACCGGGCCCATGCGCATCACGTCGTCTTTCATGCTCATTTCATGGATCTGCACGTCTTTGGCGACAGGCGACGCTACTTTGAGCAGTTTGCTGTCACTGTCGGCAGTGACGGTCATGAACGCGCCGCTGGATGGCTGGCCCGGCACGGTGGCGCGTACCCACGCGTCGGTCACTTGAACCTGGGCGCTGGCGTGTGCGGCCAGGCCCAGCAAGGTGAGGCCGAGTGTGATGCGCTTGAGGTGTTGAACGGCAGTCATTAGCAGACCTCCATGACGGTGAGCAGGTCTTCTGCGCACTCTTTAGCGGTAAGGGATGCCGACAGGCCCAGGCGCAGGTTGCCGCGGGTGTCGAAAACAAAACTGGTGGCCGTGTGGGACAGGGTGTAGGTGTCACCGGCGGGGATCTTTTCATAAAAGATCCCGAACTCTTTGGCGGCCACGGCGATTTCTTCCGGGGTGCCATACAGCGCTTCGAAGCTTGGATCGAAGGCCTTGACGTACTTGTCGAGAATCTCGGGCGTGTCGCGCTCGGGGTCGAGGGTGATAAACACCACTTGCATGATCTCACCGTCGCGGCCCATCAGCTTCTTGGCCTGGGCGGCGCGCGCCAGGGTGGTCGGACAGACCGCCGGGCACTGGGTGAAACCAAAGAACACTACCGGCATCAGGCCACGGAACGAGCTCAGGGTGACGGTTTCACCGTCGGTGTTCTTGAGTTTGAAGGTGCGGCCCATGATCTTGTCACTGAGGTCCTTGCCGTACTTGAAGTTCAGCTTGGGGCTGTAGTCACAGCCGCCCAGCAGACTGCCCAGGCCCAACAGGCCCATGCCGGTCAGCACTTTGCGGCGGGTGAATAACGTACTCATCAACTGTGCATCCTGTGAAACGCCTGCATTGCTCTGGATCTACACATCAGGCTTTGAAAAGGAGTAAAGAGGAGGGGGCACAGTCTACCAACCCTGGCCAGCCCACGTAATGTGCGACGTTCTGTCACAGGGGGCGTGGTGCTTCATTCCAGTGCGGCTTCGGTGGTAGAGTCGCCGCCATGAAATTGAGCCTCCCCGACCGTTCGCTAGTCGCCTGGACCCTGTACTTCTGCGTGCTGATGAACGTGTTCGTCTGCGGTTTGGGGCATGGCGAAATGATGGGCTTGCAGCTCAATGGCATCGGTGGCCAGTTCTGTTCGGTGGAAGGCAGCCAGGTGCCACTTTCCGACAAAGGGTTGGGTAACCCGTCTTCCAGCAACATCTCGAACTACTTTGCCTGCCCGGTGTGCAACGCGGTGACCGTCGCCATCGTGTTCCTGATCGGTCTGGCGTGGCTGTTGGGCCTCGGGCAAACCCCACGCCCGGCCCATGAGCGGCGCAACAAGGCGCCGCCGCGATACTCCTGGCCCTCGGCCAACCCCCGCGCTTCCCCCGCATTCTGACGTGTGCCTTGGGCCTCCTATCACCAGGGGGCGTTCTATCGTCACGACTGTGAGTGCGTTTCATGAACCACCTATTGCCTGCAGGCGCCAGCCGCCTGGTCAGCAAGGCATCCCGTCGCCTGCGCGCGGAACCGGCGCTGCCTGAATACCCGAGCAATTCGCGCTGCTTCGTGCACCTGGATGCGCGCCTGTTACCGCATTGGCATACCTTGTTCGATATCTGCCCGGCGCTGCTCAAGCTTGACCCGCCCGAGGGGTTGAACCTGTTCCGCAGCTTTATGACGTGGGCCTATCGCAATCAGCCGCCGTTGGATTGGACTTATCACCTGAATGTCTGCCGCTGGCTGCTGGCCTCGCCGTACCGCACGCAGATCGACGATGAGCCCATCGAAGCCTTTATGGCGGCGGCGGCTGCGTGTTGGATAAACACGGATGACAGCCAAGCCCTGGGTGTGGTCCTGGCCTGGCAAGGTTCGACGGTATTCGATTGGAAAGGTGTAAGGCTTAGTGCAGCTGAGCACCAGGCGCTGCCGACTTCTCCTTGGGATTTTGCCTGGTGCCCGCTGGGTGCCCAAGGTGAATTCAGCGGCTGGTTACCGGTGCCGTAATGTCATGGCTTTGTGATCAGCGCGTGAGGCGGCACACTAGGCGCCTTCAAAGAACTTGCCACAGGGATTGCCATGGATTGCTTCGTGAAAAAACGTTCCTCGCTGATCGGGATAGTCGGTGTGTTATTGAGCATCGGCTCACCCGCCTGGGCGGCGTCCTTTGACTGCAAAAAAGCCACGACACCCGTGGAGCAAACCCTCTGCGGCAACGCCGAGTTGAGCCGTCTCGACACCCTGTTGGATGAACATTACCGACGCGCCTTAGGCAAGCTCCAGGGCGCGCCGCGTGAGGCGTTGCGCAATGACCAGCGCGCCTGGCTGAAAATTCGTAATGCCTGCGGCAGCGACATCAATTGCCTGCAACCGGTACTGAGCCAGCGGCTGGTTGAAGTGGCCAAGCTCACCCAGCCGGACACCGCAGAGCTGGATACGATTATTGCGAGCATTCCCAACCGCCCGGCGGACGCCGCTCAAGGGTTGCGGCGTTACCCGATGAGTGAGCTTGCGGCGGCTTGGCTGGTGTACCTGCAACGGTTTGAACCCGCGAGCGGGGTGACGGCGCAAGAGGCTGAAGAAAACCGGCGCAGGGTGCTCGCCGTGCTCAAGACCGACAGTTTTCCCTGGGACATCTTTCAAGACCTGGAGGCAGACTCCAACGTCAGCCGTGACCGGGTCACGTTAACGCTGCTGCGCATGATGATTGAGCGCGCGCAGTACGAATTTTTCGCTGACCAGCGTGCGTATGTGCATTGTTTTGTTTTCAGCCGCCACGGTGAAGACGCCTACGCGGCATTTGGGCCGTTGTATGGCTCGACCCGCGACACCTTTGCGCCCGTATGCGCGCCGCAGGGCGACCTGTTCAAGCAGCCGGCGTGGCAGCAATTGGACGCAGGCTTTGCCCCAGCCATTTCGATCGCCAGCGGCAATACCGGCACGATCCGGTTCGCCAGCTATGCCGACTGGAATGTGTTGAGTTTGCGCGCCACCGTGTCACCCCGGGATTTTCTCAAGGCTCAGGAGCACGCAGAGGATCCCGAACCGGCGATACGCAGTTGGAGCGATGAAGCACTATGGCCGAAGACAGCGCGTCGGCAGGCCTTGGCTGCCATCGACCCCGCGCGGCAGGCAACGGCAGCCTGGCTGCAGCGTGAGCGGGGGTTCTCGGTCGATGATGCGCAGGTCGCAGCGCGGGAGATTGTCCGGCAGTGGCTGGCCAAACGCCTGGATTTTATCGGTGATTTCGGCGGTGACCGATAGGCTCAGGCCACCTTCAACCGTGCAGGCTCACGCATCGGTGGTGGTCGCGCGCCGACTCTGACGCTGCGACTCCAGCCAGGTCGCCAGGGCCAGCAGACTGCCACCCGCCATCAGCAAGCTCATCAGCCAACCCAGGGTTTCGGCCAGTTGGGTGAAAAACAGGGTGTACAACTGGATGATCAAAAACGTCACGCCATACCCCACCAACATGCCGAACCTCAAGCGTAGGCCCACTGCCAAAACGCCAAGGCTGACCAACGCCCACAACAGGTTGAACCCCAGCAGTTCTCCGGCCTCGGCAAAGTGCCACGGCCCATCGATCAAGTCGTAGCTGCCAAACAGCGACAGCAGCCACAAGGACATTTCACCGACAAACAAGCCACACGAGATCCAGACCTTGGCAAACCCACTGTAGCGGCGCAGCAGCCCAGCCTCACAACGCAGGTGCACGATCCCTGCAGCCAGCAGCAGTGTTGCTGCCCCAAGAAAACGCAGTGGGTAGTTCATGCCGAACCAGTAGGCGCCCCAGCCGGATACATAGCCGGTGCGGCCACCAAACCAGACAAAAAACACGACGCTGCACAGCGTCAACAGCAACACATTGCCCAAGGCATAGCTGAGCACCAGCAACACCAGCAGGTCGACCAGCAACAATGCCGGCCAGTTACCGGAGCCGTCCGAGTAGATCATGCCCACCACAAAGCTCACGCCGATCAGGGCAAAACCGCCCAGCAGTTCGGCCGTGCTGCCGAGCATTTTGAAGCCCTTGACGGGCAGCCAACGCCCGACGACAAACAGGCCCAAGGTCACCACTGACAAGCTGATTGCCAGTTTGGGCAGGGTGAATGTCAGGTGTTCACGCAAAAACAGCAGCAGGCCGGCCGCCAGGCTGATGGCGCCGAACGTCAGAAACCAGCGCCCCAGCGAGCGCCAGTCCCATCGGGTCAGGGGGTACAGTTCGCCGATGCGGCTGTGTGCGTCGGGCTCAATCTGCCCCTCGCGCAGCCATTGATCCAGGGCATCGTGAACCTGTTGATTACGCTGATCCGGGCTCATGAGCGTTCCTTCCTTGCGCGTAGCGCCGCGCGTTCAAACACCGCGCCCAGCAACACGCCAATGACCCCGGCCGCAACGAAAAAAGCCGCGACACTCAGACGGTCCCATGAGTATTCGTAGAAGCGTGTGTAGAGGTCTATGCCAAGAAACACCACACCGAAGCCGGTAAAGCTTGGGTGTTTGAAGCGTGCACCGATCACCAACTGGCTGATGGCCCCAAGGGTAAACAACGCTATCCAGAACGCTGATTGGGATGTGTAGTAGGTTTCAAGGCTCAGGAACCACAGCGAACAGTTGAAGTAGAGCAGCCCGAAAATCACGTACAGGCGCCCGAAGCCGCTGAAGTGGCGCAGCGGACCTTGCTCCGCCTGTTGGTGCCACAGCCCCAACAACGCTGCTATCCCGGCAATCACCAGCATGGCGCGCGGGTCCTGGATGTCGAACACATAAGAACCACCGCCGGCATAACGCTCCCAAGAGCCCAGGCCATGAAAGGCGCACAGCAATCCCAGCAACAATGGCCAGCGCAGGCGATAACGATACGCCGTGGCGATACTCAGTAAGGCGGTGATCAGCAGCGCCAAAGGCACCCGATCAAGCGCGACGCCTTCGTCGACAAAGCCGCCGAGCAACAAGCTGCCACCGATAAGCATCAGGCCTATGGTCAAGAGGGCAACACCGGTCACCGGCATGCGCCCGGCCGGATCCCGCGCCAGACGGACCCCGACCCACCACAACCCGCCGCCGGCAATAAAAAACAGCACAGTACCCAGGGTGACCGACTCACTGAGCACGCTCACGCCGCCCAGGATGGCCGCGCCAATCAGCAACACCGCGCCGATGCCCAGCCATTGCAATACCGTCGACAGCAGTTGACCAGGGCGCCGATAGGGCGCGCCCAGACGCTCCTGGGTTTGTTTGTCGATCAGCCCCCGGTGCTGCCAGTCGGCGATTTCGCGGAGCATCAATTCCTGGGTGGCTTTCCTCATGTATCTAGGCTCTATGTTGAAGACTGGGGGCGGGGAACGGTGGGCAGCCTTATTCATCGCACAAAACAGAGAATGTTTCGAGCCTGCCGGGTGGTTTCTCGCCTGTATTGTCTTGAACGCGGGTTAGACCTCTATCCGCAACACTTCCAGCCCCAGTTGCTGATACGCCTCGACACTCGGCACATGCCACTCGGTTATCAGCGTGTGGATACGGTCGCACGGCGCTACCACAAAAGGCTCCACTGCACCGAGTTTGTCCGCCATGGTCACCGCAACCACGTGGGATGCACTGTCGAGCAGGGCTTGCTTGACCGCTACTTCATCGAAGTGCAGTGAAGTGATGCCGACTTGCGGATGCAATGCACACACGCCGGTAAACAGCAGGTCCGCCTTGACGCTCTGGATCAGGCGCACGGCTTCGTGGCCGCTGGTGGACAGGGTGGCCGGGTTGAGCTGGCCGCCCGCTAAAATCACTTTCACATTGGGATGGTCCGCCAGGGCGATGGCGATCATCGGTGACGGCGTAACAACGGTCAGGCGGATCGAGCGCGGCAATGATTGGGCGATTTTCAGGGTGGTGGAACCGGAGTCGAACAGCACGATCTGGCCGTCTTCCACGCGGTCAGCCGCCAGTTGCGCGAGGTGGCGCTTGGCGTCGTTGGTCTCGCCGACGCGGGTGAAGAAGTCTTTGCCGGTGTCCTTGGGCCGGGGCAGGGCACCGCCATGCACACGTTGCAGTAAACCGGCAGCCGCCAGTTCACCGAGGTCGCGGCGGATGGTGTCCTGGGACACCGCAAAATGCTCGACCAATTCCGAGGCGGTTACTTTGCCGTCGCGTTCCAACAGCAACAAGATCTTCTGTTTACGCAAAGAAGGCAGGTCAATGGCTTGGTGAGTGTTATGCATGGTTGTGCATCTTTTTGCGGGTTTATGCGAGATTAGTCGCCCGCCCATATAAACGCAATGGCTGGTTGCGCAGCCGATGGGCGGTTACTCTCTGTGTTCAGTTCAGGGAGAGGTGACCCCCGATGTCGTTGATCACAACCATCGAAGACTTACGCAAGCTGGCGCAGAAACGTGTCCCAAGGATGTTTTACGATTACGCCGATTCCGGCTCCTGGACTGAAAGCACCTACCGGGCAAATGAAAGTGATTTTGCCCGCATCAAATTCCGCCAGCGCGTGGCGCGCAACATTGATGAACGCTCAATCCGCGCCACCATGATCGGCCAGGAAATGGCGATGCCGGTCGCGCTTGCACCCACCGGCCTGGCGGGTATGCAACATGCCGACGGCGAGATTCTGACCGCCCGTGCCGCTGCCGCTTTTGGCCTGCGCTACACCTTGTCGACCATGAGCATCTGCTCCCTGGAAGACATTGCCGAACACGTCGGCCAGCCATTCTGGTTCCAACTGTATGTGATGCGCGACCGCGCGTTTGTCGAACAGTTGATCGAGCGCGCCAAGGCCGCCGGCGTTGATGCGCTGGTGTTGCCCCTGGACCTGCAAATCCTTGGGCAACGTCAAAAGGACTTGATCAACGGCTTGTCGGCGCCGCCCAAACTGACCCTGCCGAATATCCTCAACATGGCCACCAAGCCACGCTGGGTGATGGGCATGCTTGGCACCCAACGCCGTAGCTTCGGCAATATCGTCGGCCATGTAAAAGGCGTGGCGGACATGAGTTCGCTGTCGTCGTGGACCGCCCAGCAATTTGACCCGCGCTTGAGCTGGGACGATGTGGAGTGGATCAAGAAGTGCTGGGGCGGCAAGCTGATTATCAAGGGCATTCTCGATGTGGAAGATGCGCGCCTGGCGGCGAACTCCGGCGCCGATGCGCTAGTAGTGAGCAACCACGGTGGCCGTCAGTTGGATGGCGCACCCTCGAGCATCAGCCAATTACCGGCGATTGTTGAGGCCGTGGGCGATCAGATTGAAGTGTGGCTCGATGGCGGTATTCGCTCCGGCCAGGACGTACTCAAGGCGATGGCGCTGGGCGCAAAAGGCACCATGATCGGTCGCCCGCATTTGTACGGTTTGGGTGCGCTGGGTGAAGCGGGCGTGACCAAGGCGCTGGAGATCATCGCCCGCGAGTTGGACGTGTCGATGGCGTTGTGTGGCTATAACGATATACGCGATGTGAACCGCGAGATTTTGCTGCCGGGCACGTTTCCGGAAGGCGCTGACTGAGCAAAAAAAACGTAAAAAAGTAAAAAGAGTTGTCCACGAAAACCGTGGGTATCTCTGTGGATAACTTTGCGAAGACCCGGCAGGGTTGGCGATTTAACCCTCGGTTAATATTTGATCAACTTCTGGCGGGGGCCAGTATGGGCAGGGTTTGCGCTTGACAGCCAAGCGCGAAGCCAGTGCCGAAAAGCGCATTTATGAGTCGCCGTTAAGCCCTGTGGAGTGCGTGACGACCTGTGCGGGCACCTTCGCGCGCATCAGGTTTTCCAGCGCCTGGCCATAACTGCGACCGGCCAGGCTCATGCTGTTGTTATGGCTGGCACCGGGCACCAGTAACAGCCGTTTGGGTTCCTGGGCGGCTTCAAATAATTGCTGGCTGAAACGTGGTGGCACGAACTGATCGGCGAGACCGTGGACCACCAGCAGCGGTATATGGACGTCGGCAATCTTGTCGATGGAATCGAATTTCTGCGACAGCAACCAGCGCACCGGCAACGAGGTATTGGCCACGGCGGTGGCGACATCGGCCAGGGAGGTGAACGTGGATTCGATCACCAGCCCGCGCACGGGCACAGGCGTTTGTTTGCTCAACTGCGCTGCCAGGTCGATAGCCACCGCGCCGCCCAGGGAGTGACCGTAGATCAGGCGTTTGTTGGGGTCTGGCTGCAAGGTCTGGAAGCGTTCCCAGGCGATGCGCGCGTCTTCATATACCGTGGTTTCCGATGGCAAATCACCGTGGCTCTGGCCGAAACCGCGATAATCGATGGCCAGCACCGAGTAGCCCAACGCGTGCAATTGCTCAATGCGAAACAGCTGCCCGGTGAGGTTCCAGCGCACGCCGTGCAGGTAGAGGATCGCCGGCGCGTCCTTCTTGTCTGCCGGGTACCACCAGCCATGAATGTTCTGCCCCGATTTGAAACTGGCGGGCTTGAGTTCGAACTCTTGCACCGTCTTGGGCAAGCCGCTGTACCAGCTGGCAGTCCCCGGTTCGATGCGAAACACCAGCTCGCGCTCCTTGTGTTGCAGCACGGCGCAACCCACCGGCAGGCCGACGATCAGAACGGCCATGAACAGCAGGGAAAACCGGCGCAGGCCCAGGCGAGACAGAAAACGAGAAGACATGAAGGTTCCAGATCAAAAGCGAAGCACGGGTTTTACCAGATGGCTTACGAGGGCAGGAATTAATTCGACAGCCGTCGATGGGGATTACTTGCAAAGTATTACAGCGCAGGAATGGGGTCTGCGGCAGCCTCTACCTGAACCCGATTGCGCCCTCGCGCTTTGGCCAGGTACAGCGCTTGGTCAGCTTGAGAGAGCAGGTGCGACAGGTCGTAGCCTGCTTTATCGGTCGTGGTGATGCCGATGCTCACGCTGAGGAAACCAGGCGCCAATAACTCCAGCCGGGAAAACGCTTGACGAATTCGCTCGGCGACTTGAAAGGCACAGGCGTCATCACTGTCGGCCAGCAGGCAAGCAAACTCTTCGCCGCCAATTCGTGCAAATACATCACCTTTGCGCAAGGTGCCCTGGGTCACCTGGCTGAAGGCGATCAACGCCTGGTCGCCCATGGGGTGGCCGAAGCTGTCGTTCAGGCGCTTGAAGTGGTCCAGGTCGCACAGCAACAGAGCCACGTTTTGCTGGCGCCGGGCGCTGTCCGCCATCAGTTTTTCACCCTTGAGCATAAAGGCGCGACGGTTGCCGATGCCGGTCAGCGCGTCGCTGAATGCGGCGGCTTTGAAGCGCAGTTCGGCGCGTTCCTTGACCATCGCCAGGGTGACGTAGGCGATGCCGATGGCATACAGCATCGACTCAAACAGCATGAACGAGAAAAAGGGCACGCCTTCACCGCCGGAGGCCTGGGCGTTTTTGATCGGCAGGCCGGGGTCGGTAAAGGCGCGGATGCCATAGAAACCGGTGTGCCACAGGGTCAGTGCCAGGGCAGGTACATAGGCCACCTCCAGGGTGTCGCGCTTGCGCCATAACTCCAGGGCCGACAGCACGCCATAGCCTGCGGCCAACAGCGAATACAGCGTGACCCGCGCCGACACCGAACCGTAGAACTGCGGTACCAGGCACATCAACAGCCACAGGCCTGCGCCTGCAAAGATGCCTGGCACGTTGGGCTTGCACTGCACGAAGGCGCGCATGGCGGTCCAGTTCATCGAGGCGCTGAGTAACAGCACCACATTGCCGATGATCAACGCGACATAGTCCATGCCCATGCCGCGCACCACGATCAGCCCGGTGCCCAACGAGGCGAGCAGCAACATGATGCCGAGATAGCCCAGGGTCGGCTCGCGGCCACGGCTCCAGGCGTGGACCGTCAGCAGGCCCATCAGGCAAAACACGAACACGGCGACTATCAGAAGCGTCGGGATGTGCAGCATCATTTCCTTGAACCTGGAGAGGAGTCCTTTGTGGAGCGCGATTGTAGCGGTAAGTGATCCGCTTGACGCTGACATTGCCACCGCGACATGCTCCTGCTCCTTTGAGCAAAGGCCCGGTCATGGATAACAGCCCCGTTCGTATCACCGCCGAAGAAACCCTCTCGGACAGCTGGTACCTCCTGAAAAAATACAGCTTCGACTTGCGCCGCCAGGATGGCCGCTGGCAATCCCAGACTCGTGAGGTATACGACCGGGGCAATGGCGCGACCATTCTGTTGTACAACCGTGAGCAGCGCACGGTGCTGCTGATCCGCCAGTTCCGCATGCCCACCTTCGTCAACGATTACCACGGCTACCTGATCGAGACCGCTGCCGGCCTGCTGGACAACGCCAGCCCCGAAGCGCGCATTCGCCTGGAAGCCGAAGAAGAGACTGGCTACCGCGTCGGTCATGTAGAAAAGATCTATGCGGCCTTCATGAGCCCGGGCTCGGTGACCGAACGTATTCACTTTTTTATCGGCGAGTACCAACCGGCGGATCGGGTCGGCCTGGGCGGAGGGCTGGAAGAGGAGGGAGAAGACATCGAGGTGCTGGAACTGGGCTTTGAACAGGCGCTGGCGATGGTGCAAAGCGGTGAAATTGCTGACGGCAAGACCATCATGCTGTTGCAGCATCTGGAATTGCGCATGCTGAAAGAAGGGTGGTGACCGGTGATGCGTTGGTGTGGATTGCTGTGTGTACTGATTGCGGGCAGTAGCAGCGCTGCCGAGGTGTTCTATACCTGGTCGGGCCCCGTACCAACCCGTCCGGGTCAGTTATTGCGCAGCGAAGCACTGACGTCCCAGCAGAGCCTGGCTGACGCTGCGCAGAACCTGCGGATTCTCTATAGCTCCACCGATGGGCTCGACAACCGCACGCCCATCACGGTGTCGGGTGCGCTGTTTGTGCCTAAAGGCGAGCCGCCGACCGGTGGCTGGCCGCTGATGGCCTGGGCACATGGTACGGTCGGCAGCGCTGACCGTTGCGCGCCGTCGTTGACTGAGCGCAGCCCACGGGATACGCGCTACCTCAATTATTGGCTCGATCAGGGTTACGCGATTGTTGCCACCGACTATCAGGGGCTGGGCACGCCGGGTTTGCACCCTTACGGGCTTACGCGTCCGCTGGCCTATGGCGTGTTGGACAGTATCCGTGCCGTCAGTGGCGCTGACTTCAAGTTGTCGAAAAAGGTCGTGGTGTTTGGTCAATCCCAGGGCGGCCGGGCGGCGTTTGCCACGGCGGTGTATGCCAAGGCTTATGCGCCTGAGGTCGATATTGTCGGTGTGGTTGGCACGGGTACGCCTTATGCCTCTGCCCATGGGCAAGGCAAAAGTGCTGAGCTGGAAGATGCCCGTCGTTCGGTGGTGCCGACCTTTGCCTATAACCTGTTGCGGTTGAGCACCGTTACCTTGCTGGACCCTGCATTTGTCCCCGCGGATTACTTGACTGAGCAGGCTATGCCGGCGTTCAAGGCCAGTCAGGATGAGTGCCTGCATGCGATCGAGCAGCGTGTGGTCGCTGATGGTCTGAGTTTCAACAACAGCTTCAAACGTTCGCCCAAGGCGGCCTTGGACTTGGTCAATCGTGAGTCGGCTTATCCCACGTTGAACACCGCTATTCCGATCTTTCTCGGCACGGGTGGCAAGGACCGCGACGTGTTTGTGCCTGGGCAGAAAGCCTTGGTAAGGGACGCTTGCAAGGCGGGTGATCGGGTTGAATGGCATTTTTACCCTGAGCTGGATCACTCAGGGGCTGTTAACGGCTCGCTGGGTGACTCGACTAGCTTTGTCCGCCGCGCATTCGCTGGGGAGGCGATTGCAGGTAATTGTGAGCGTTGAAACAGGTGGGGCGCAGATAGGTTTTTGGGGGGCATATCCGTTTTTGCGGTAACGGCGGCTTATGGTTTCGCCCTTACGGCGACTCACTTTGGAAAAGCCCCAAAGTAAGTCGCCGTAAGAGCGGAACCAATAGCGGCCGTTACCCAAGAAACGGATATGTACCCAACCAAAACCCCACTAACCTTCATTTTAAGCAAGTTACCCCACCCAATAAGTCGTTTGCACACCCCCCAAGCAAATACAAAACTGCATGTCACTCGCAAAACAACAACGTTGGGCAAACCACATGCAACCCGAGCGCAATTTCTACAACGGCCAATTCGCCGAACCTGCCAGCGACGCCTTGATCGCCGTCTACAACCCTGCCACTGAAACCCTGGTCGGCCACGTCAGCGCCGCCACGGCAGACGAAGCCATCGCCGCCGTCGACTCTGCAGCAGCAGCCCAGAAAACCTGGGGCAAACTCACCAGCATCGAACGCGCCGAACACCTTCGCACCTTTGCCGACGCCCTGGACACCCACGCCGAAGCCATCGGCACAGCCCTGGCCAGCGAGTCCGGCAAGAGCGTCAGCGACGCCAGCAACGAAGCCCGTTACGCCGCACAGATCACCCGCTACCACGCCGAATGGGCACGCCGCATCGAAGGCGAAATCATCCCCAGCGATACCCCAGACGAAAACCTGTTCCTGCAACGCGAGCCGATTGGCGTCGTGGCTTGCCTGATCCCGTTCAATTACCCGGTCTACACCTTGCTGCGCAAAATCGCCCCGGCGTTGATTGCCGGCAATACCGTGGTGGTACGCCCAAGCAACAACACGCCGCTGTCAGCGTTTGAAATCGCCAAGGCCGTGGTCACCGCTGGGATTCCGGCCGGTGTGATCAACATCCTGACCATGGACCACGCCACCGCCGCCAGTGTCTGCACCCACAAGGCCGTCGGTTTGATCACGCTCACCGGCAGCGTCAATGCCGGGCGCATTGTGCTGGATTACTGCAAGGCCAATATCGCCAAACCGTCCCTGGAGCTCGGCGGCAAGACCCCGGCAATCATCGAGGCCGATGCCGACCTGGAGCAGGCCGCGAGCGCCATTGTCGCGTCCAAGACCACGCACTGCGGGCAACTGTGTACGGCGGTGGAGCGTGTCTATGTGCATGAGCGCGTCTACGATCAATTCCTCGCGTTGCTGAAAACCAAAATCAGCGCTGTGAAGTTCGGCGACCGCGCCAATGACGCAAGCCTGATGGGCCCGTTGGTCAACGCCAGCTCGCAAAAGAATATCCACGCCATGGTCGAGCGCGCCGTCGCCGACGGTGCTGTACTGGAAACAGGCGGCGTGCTGCCGGTCGGCCCTGGTCATTTCTACCCGCCGACCCTGCTCAGTGGTTGCCGCCAGGACATGGAAATCATCCAGGAAGAAATCTTCGGCCCGGTGTTGCCGGTGCTCAAGTACCGCGATATCGACGAAGCCCTGGCCATGGCCAACGACCATCAGTTCGGCCTGTCGTCGGTGCTCTACACCGAGAACTACCGCACGGCGATGAAAGTGGCGAATGCCATTGAAGCCGGTGAGCTGTACGTCAATCGAACCCCGGCGGACCCGTATCAGGGTTTCCATGCCGGTTGGAAACGCTCAGGGCTGGGCGGCGATGACGGTAAGCACGGGATGCTTGAGTTCACCCAGACCCGCTTGGTGGTCATGAAGTACTGATCCACGAACACCTGCTGCACCTTTAATAAAAACAATTATCAGGGCACCCGCGCATCGGGTGCCTGAGGTCCACATGATGTCCAAGCCTGCACCCATTGCCCAGGTTTCAATCGCCGTGCCCGCGGCAAACAGCGACAAAGCCAGTCGCTATTTCCAATTGATGTTGCTGGTGCTGGCCGCCGGGGCGATCTACCCGATCCTCTACCTGCGCCAGGTCTACCAGACCACCATGCTGGAGGTTTTTCACATTAACCACAGCGAATTGGGCTACCTCTACTCGATGCTCGGCACGATCTTTTTGCTCAGCTACTTGCCCAGTGGCTGGTTGGCCGATCGCCTGCCGCCACGCTTCCTGATTTTCTTCTCGCTGGTCGCCACCGGCGCGCTGGGCCTGTGGTATTCGACGGTGCCGTCGATGACCGGCTTGATGATCATCTTCGGCTGCTGGGGTTTGACCACCGGCCTGACGTTCTGGGCCTCGGTGCTCAAGCGCGTGAAGATGATCGCTCACCACAGCGAGCAAGGTCGTTTCTTCGGCATTCTCGACGGTGGTCGCGGGCTGGTTGAGGCGTTGTTGGCGACCGTGGCCCTGGGCCTGTTCGCCTATGCCACCGAAACCCGCAGCCAGTCGGCAGCCGAGGGTTTCAAACACGTGGTCTACCTGTATTCGTTCGTGTGTATCGCCATCGGCTGCGTGCTGGTGCTGCTCAAGGACCCGAAATCCATGGCCGAAACGGCAGCGGTGGAGAAGGGTAAGTTCAACCTGCTCGCCGACCTGACCACGCTGATGAAAATCCCTGAACTGTGGCTGGTGACCGCCATCGTGTTCTGCGGTTATCACATGTTCTGGGCCACCTACAGCTTCTCTGACTACCTGCAAGGCAGCGGCATGACCGCCGTGATGGCGGGCACCATCACCACCATCAAGTTGTGGATGCGCCCCATCGGCGGTATCGGTGGCGGCTGGCTGGGGGACAAGTTCTCGAACATCTCGGTGCTGATCGTCGCGCTGATTCTGGTGACGCTGGGCATGCTCGGGCTGATTGTATTTCCCGGCTTCAATAGCCTGGGCTTGCTGATCGGCACGGTGATTTTTATCGGCCTGATGACCTACGCGATTCGCGGCCTGTATTGGGCGATCCTCGACAGCTGCGACATTCCGCTGCGCATCACCGGTTTGGCGATCGGCATCGTCTCGGTGGTGGGTTACTTGCCCGACACGTTTATCCCGCTGATCAACGGCTACCTGACCGACACCTACCCAGGCAAGGTCGGTTACAACCTGTACTTCGGCTACATCGCCTTTGTCGGTGTGCTCGGGACCCTCGCGGCCCTGACTTTGCGCGCTCGAATCAACCGTAAAAAATTCAACCAGACCGGTGCCTGAGATGAAAATCGTCGCCCTTGAAACCCATATCGTTGCCGTCCCACCGCCGCATATCGGTGGCATGTACTGGCTGTTTGTCAAACTCAAGACCGATTGCGGCATCGAAGGCGTCGGCGAGATCTACGCCGCCACCTTCGGCCCCAAGGCCATGCTGCCGATCATCGAAGACGTGTTCGAGCGCTACCTGCTTAACCACGACCCGCACCATATCGAGCGTTTCTTCCGCCAGGCCTATTCGAGCGGCTTCACCCAGCGCCCGGACCTGACCATGATGGGCGTGGTCAGCGGTTTGGAAATGGCTTGCTGGGACATTATCGGCAAGGCCGCCAACAAGCCGGTCTATGAGTTGCTCGGTGGCAAGGTCAACGAACGCCTGCGTTCCTACACCTACCTGTACCCGGTCAACAGCAAAGGCGAGTACGACTACGACGACCCGGACCTGGCAGCCGAGTGCGCCATCGAGAACATGAACAAAGGCTTCACTGCGGTGAAGTTCGACCCGGCAGGCCCGTACACCGCGTATTCCGGTCACCAGATCTCCCTGGAAGTGCTGGAGCGCTGCGAGACCTTCTGCCGAAAGATCCGCGAAGCGGTGGGCGACAAGTGCGACCTGCTGTTCGGGACCCACGGGCAGATGGTGCCGTCGTCGGCGATTCGCCTGGCCAAGCGTCTGGAAAAATACGACCCGCTGTGGTTCGAAGAACCGGTGCCACCGGGGCAGGAAGACGCTATGGCACAGGTCGCAGCCAAGACCACGATCCCGATTGCCACTGGCGAGCGGCTGACCACCAAGTATGAGTTTTTCAAGCTGCTGCAAGCCGGTGGCGCGTCGATCCTGCAGATGAACGTGGCGCGTTGCGGCGGGCTGCTGGAGGCAAAGAAAATCGCGAGCATGGCCGAAGCCTACTACGCACAGATCGCGCCCCACCTGTACAACGGGCCGATTGGTGCGGCGGCGAGCTTCCAGCTGGCGACCTGTACACCGAACTTCCTGATCCAGGAAAGCATCATGACCTGGGGCGGCTTCCATGCCCAAGTACTGACCAAACCGCTGCAATGGGAGGACGGCTACATCATCCCGTCCACCGAGCCGGGCCTGGGGGTGGAGCTGAACATGGACGTGGTGCGCAAACACACGCCGTACACCGGCGAGCGCCTGCACCTGCAAATGGCACCCACACCTGCCGACGTCAAAGACACCTCGCCCGCCAAGGGCTGAGCCAGGCACTTCACTACGAATAACGCGGTAAATCTGCATGACATATGACTACATCATCGCCGGTGCCGGCGCCGCCGGCTGCGTCCTCGCCAACCGCTTGTCCGCCTCGGGCGAACACTCCGTGTTGCTGCTGGAAGCCGGTGGCAAGGACAGTTCCTGGTGGTTCAAGATCCCGGTCGGTTTCGCCAAGATGTATTACAACCCGACCTTCAACTGGATGTACTACAGCCAGCCGCAAAAGCAGCTCGCCGACCGTGCTATCTATGCCCCACGCGGCAAGGTGCAGGGTGGCTCGGGCTCGATCAACGCGATGATCTACGTACGCGGCCAGGCCCATGACTTCAATGACTGGGCCGCTAACGGCAACGACGGCTGGGGCTTCAAGGATGTACTGCCGTACTTTCGCAAACTGGAAAACCACCCGCTGGGCGACACTGAGTACCACGGCGGCAGCGGCCCTATCAGCATCACGCCGATGAAGGGCCAGACTCACCCGATCTGCGATGTGTTCCTCAAGGGCTGCGAACAGCTGGGTTATGCCCATAGTGACGACTTCAATGGCCCCAACTTTGAGGGCGCCGGGCTGTATGACGTCAACACCCGCAATGGCGAACGCAGCTCCAGCAGCTTTGCGCACCTGCATCCGGCGCTGAGCCGTACGAACCTGAGCGTCGAACTGCATGCTTTGGTCGACCGTGTGCTGTTCGACGATCAACAGCGTGCAACCGGGATTGCGGTGACCCAACACGGTGTGGCGCGTACCTTCACTGCGCGCAAGGAAGTGATCCTGTGCGCCGGTGCGGTGGACACGCCGAAGATCCTGCAGCTGTCCGGTGTGGCTGATCAGCAGTTGTTGGCCGAGCACAATATCCCGCTGGTCAAGCACCTGCCGGCGGTGGGTGAAAACCTGCAAGACCATCTGTGCGCCAGCTATTACTACAAGGCTAATATCCCGACCCTGAACGACGAACTCAGCTCGCTGTTCGGTCAATTCAAACTCGGCCTCAAGTACCTGCTGACTCGCAAGGGTGCGCTGGCCATGAGCGTTAACCAGGCGGGTGGTTTCTTTCGTGGCAACGACGAGCAGAAGGACCCGAACCTGCAGTTGTACTTCAACCCGCTGTCGTATCAGATCCCGAAGAACAACAAGGCCAGCCTCAAGCCTGAGCCGTATTCCGGCTTCTTGTTGTGCTTCAACCCGTGCCGGCCGACCAGTCGCGGCACCATCCGCATTGCCTCGAAAAACCCACGGGACGCGGCCTTGATCGACCCCAATTACCTGAGCACCCAGAAGGACATTGACGAGGTGATTCAGGGCAGTCGGTTGATGCGCAAGATCATGCAGGCACCGGCGCTTAAGGGCATCACGGTGGCCGAGGTTTTACCTGGTGCGGCGGTGCAAACTGATGAGCAGATGCTGCAATACTTCCGCGAAAACAGCGGCTCGATTTACCACCTGTGCGGCTCCTGCGCCATGGGGTCGGACCCGCAGGTGTCGGTGGTGGACAAGCGCTTGAAGGTGCATGGGTTGGACGGGTTGCGCATTGTCGATGCGTCGATCTTTCCTAATGTGACGTCGGGGAATACCCATGCGGCGGTGTTGATGGTGGCGGAGAAGGGCGCGGATTTGATTTTGGCTGATGGCTGAGAACATGGCTGAAGGTAGGTTGGGTACATATCCGTTGCTGCGGTAACGGCTGCTATTGGTTTCGCTTTTACAGCGACTCACTTTGGAAAAGCCGGAATGCCGGCCCAGCCCAAAGTAAGCAAAGGGCTCTTGCCCCACCACTCGGCACCTCGCCTAGGCTCGGTGTGCCCGCACGCAGGCTTGAATCCGTGGGCCGCCGCGATGGGCCATCCTTGGCCCAGCGCGGCTAACCCGGCGTCCTGCCGGGTTACCCACGGATTCAAGCCTGCGTGCGGCCAGCGTGGTTAATGGGGCGCCTGAGATCAAGATCACAAGCAGATCAAAAGCAGAGCACGGCGGCCTGAAAGCCGACCTGAGTGGTGTGGAGCAAAAGCCAGATCGGAAGCAGGGCAGATTGCAGTTTCCCTGATGTATGGAGATCCAAATGTGGGAGGGGGGCGATGATTCGACTTGCACCCTCCCACATTCGACCGCTTTTGATCTACACCACTCAGGTCGGCTTTCAGGCCGCCGTGCTCTGCTTTTGATCTTGATCTTAGGCGCCCCGTTAAACCACGCTGGCCGCAAGTAGGCACGGTGGAGCGGGTAAACCGGCAAGGATGCCGGTTTAGCCGCGCTGGGCCAGGGATGGCCCATCGCGGCGACCCGCGCAGCCGTGCCTTCGTTCGGGCACACCGAGCCTAGGCGAGGTGCCGAGTGGTGGGGCAAGAGCGTTTTGGTTACTTTGCCGCTTTTGCAAAGTGACCCGCCGTAAGGGCGGAACCGATTTCAGCCGTGACCCAAACAACGGATATGTACTCAGCGGCCCCAAAAACCACCCCCCACTGAATCTACTGCACCTGAGAAATCGGCTGCAGCCGTGGTGTCTCGCGCCGAGTGACATGGCTGATCCCCATAATCACCAACGGCGTAAACAACGCCACATACGCATTATCAACCCCCCACGGATTACCCGCCAGGAACCAACCCACCGTCGCCACCAACGACGCAATGATGCTCAAGAATGCCCCGGTCGCAGTGCCGAACCGCGGCGCATAAAACACCAGCAGCACCAGCACCGCCAACGACGCACGCAGGGCCTTGCCGAGGAAGGCGATCATCAGCACTTTGTCCGACGTCAGCGCTAAAGCGATAGGCAGCAGGCCAACGGCAATGGTCGCCAGGCGCACAAAGCGCAGGTTCTTGGCGTCGCTTTTTTCCGGGTTGAACCACGGCTCGTAAAAATCCCGCAGCAGCAACGTCGCGCAGCCCATGCTCACCGCCGAGATAGTGCCGAACAGTGAGCCCGCCAAGCCGGCGACGACCAGCCCGGCGGTCAATTGATCCATGCTGGCGATCAAGCTGGGGAAGGCTTGCAGCGAATCCACCTGGGGAAATAACACGGCGCTGCACATGCCGATCAACGCTGCTGCGATGCCAAACGGCACCATCAGCACCGCCACATAGAAGCACGCACGCTGGGCCTTGCCGGCGTGACTGACGGTGTTCACCGCCTGGATCACGTATTGGGTAGAAAAGATCGAACCGATGCCGGCAATCATCCACGCGATGATCTGGCCCCAGCCGACGGTGGTCCAGTTGAACATGCTGGCGGGCAGTTGCGCCTGCAACTGGCCAATGCCGCCGACCTGCTTGAGGCCGAACCACAGCGCCAGGCCAACCCCCAGGTATTTGAGTGCCGCATGCACGAAGTTGGTGTAGATCACTGAACGCATGCCGCCGATGCTCACGTACACCACCGAGACTACGCCGACGATCACGATGGCCAGAGTGCGGTCCACCTGCATCACGCTGGCCAATACCGCACCACCGCTGGCGTAGATCGACACGGCGACGATCTCCAGGGCAAAGATGGTGATGATGGACGTGGCAAAGCGCGTGCGCTGGCCGTAGTTGCGCGAGAGCACGCCGGAGATGGTGTTGTCGCCCAGCTCCTTGTATTTACGCGCCAGTAGCCAGGCGAACAACACAAATCCAAGGGCCAGGGCGAACAGATTCCAGGCGGCGGAGAGGCCGACCTTGAACCCGGTCTGGGCAGTGCCGATGCTCACTGCCGTGCCGATGAATTCCGAGAGCATCAGAAAGCCAATCAGGAACGCCGGGAAATGCCCACCGCCGGTGGTGTAGTTGGTGGCACTGCGCGAGTGCCGACGTACCCCGTAGCTGATCAGCGCAAGGCTGAGCATGTACAGGCCGGTGATGGACAGGACGATCCAGGAGGAGTGGGTCTGCATCTTGATACTCTTTAGGTATTTTTATAATTGTCGCTAGTTTCCTTCCTTGGTTTTGCTTTCGTCTAATATCAAGCAAGTATGGTTTGATACTGTGTGGGTATGCAGCTACCAGCCCCGCAACCGCTCCCACACCTGCGTGTCTCCATTTTCCAGCAGTGCGTTGTAATTGCGTTGCATCTTCGTGGTGTCAATCAATGCGGCAGGGGTGTCCATGGTTGAAGCTCCACAATGAGGGACAGTGCTGAAATTGACGCCCTGTCCAGGACTGGATATGTTGTCTTGCATGAAAACGACCTCTCTTGAAGAAACCACCCTGATCGCCCAGCTAGAGCAGATTGCCGAAGGCTTGAGCAAAACCTTCAGCCCGTTCTGCGAAGTGGTGCTGCATGATTTGCGTGACCCGCAGCACGCGATCCTGGCCATCCATAACAACCTCTCGGGCCGTGCACCCGGCGACCCGGCCACTGAGCTTGGCCTGGCGCGGATTGCCGACCCCGAGTACCCGCAAGTCATCGCCAACTACCAGAACCAGTTCAGCGATGGGCGCCAGGTCAAGAGCACCTCGATCGGCATCAAGGACTCCAGCGGCAAGTACGTTGCGGCCTTGTGCATGAACGTCGATCTTTCATTGTTCCGCGGCTTGCAGGGCATGCTGGAGCAGTTCGGTTCGATCAGTGGCGACAAGCCCAACGAGTCTCTCGACCCGACCGGTGCCGACGCCATTCGTGCACGCATCGACCAGTTCGCCGCACGCCTGGCCACCACGCCGCGCGCGCTCAAGGCGGCGGACCGGCGGGTGCTCATGCAGGAGCTTAAAGACTCGGGTTGCATGGATATTCGCCGGGCCATGGAAACCGTGGCATCGCATCTGGGCGTATCGCGCGCGGCGGTCTACACCTACGCCAAGTAACGCGCAACCGCTTCGATCTCGATCAGGTACCCGTGATGCAACTCCGGCACCGGCACCACCGCCCGTGCCGGTCGATGTTCGCCCAGCGCAGCGGCATACACGCGGTCGAACGCCGGCCAGTGCTGGACCCCTGCAACGTAGACCGTGACCTTCACCAGGTCTTCGGGCGAGCCGCCCGCCGCCTTCAAAATCGCCAGCAGATTATTCAGTGCCACCTGGGCCTGCTCGGCAAACGACGCCGACAGGTTATGGCGCCCGTCCGGGCTGACCGGTAATTGCCCAGAGATATACAGCGTGCCGTTGTGACTGATGGCTTGGGAGTAATGGCCGGCCGGTGGCGAGGCATTTGGGGTGTGATGGATATTCATAACGTTCTCAAGCAAGGGCGGGAAGGGGAGCCGGTTGGGGCTGTTCGTCCGGCGTGGTGTTGCCAATCACCGCCGTGGCCACGCCACAGCCGAACACATTGGTAGCGGTGCGGCCCATATCGAGAATCGGGTCCACCGCCAGGATCAGCAGCAAACCGGCCTCCGGCAAGCCCACCATCGGCAAGCCGGCGGCGAGCACCACCAGCGAACCACGGGCCACGCCGGCGGTGCCTTTGCTGATCACCAGCAGCGTCAGCAGAACCATCACTTGGTGGCCGAAGCTCATGTCGATGCCATAGGCCTGGGCGATAAACATCACGATAAACGCTTGGTACATCATCGAGCCGTCCAGGTTGAACGAGTAACCCAGGGGCAACACAAAACTGGTCACGCGTTTGGGCGAGCCAAAGCTGTCGAGGGCGGCAATGGTCTTGGGGTAGGCCGCCTCGCTGCTGGCCGTGGAGAACGCCAGCAGCACTGGGCTGCGCAGCAGTTGCAGCAGGCGCTTGAAGCGTGCGCCGAGGGCTAGATAACCCACACCGCCGATCACCAGCCAAAGCAGCGCCAGGCCGAGGTAGAACTGCACGATCAACTTGCCGAAGCTCACCAGCATGCCCAGTCCGTAGAGGCTGATGGTGGCGGCAATCGCTGCAAACACAGCGAGCGGCGCGACCAGCATTACGTATTCGGTAATGCGGAACATCACCTGGGTCAGTTCTTCCAACATGTCCAGGATGGTCGATTTACCGCGGCCTTTGACAAACGCCAGGCCCGCACCAAAGAACAACGAGAACACCACAATCTGCAGCACTTCGTTATTGCCCATCGCCTCGACGATGCTGCGCGGGAACACATGGGATAGAAAGCCCGACAGGTTGAAGCCGGCGGTATTCAAACCACTCGCGCCACCGGCAGCGGTATTCAGATTAAGCCCCACACCGGGCTGGAACAGATTGGCCAGCACCAGCCCGATCAGCAGCGACACCACCGATGCCAGCAAAAACCAGCTCATCGCCTTGAGCCCTACGCGGCCAATCGCACCGCTGTCAGCCATGCTGGCGACACCGCTGATCAGTGTGGCCAGCACCAGCGGCGCGATCACCATCTTGATCAAGCGCAGGAACACGTCGGTCACCAGGTTGAAGTAACCGGCGATCGCCTTGGCGGTGGCGGCGTCAAGGTGGGCGTGCAGCACGGCCCCCACGAGTACACCCAGGAGGATCGCAATCACGATGGCCCGGGCCAGGTAACGATTTTTCATAAGCACCTCTTGTTGTTGATGCCCGGGTCAGGCCCGGGCGTTTTTTATCGGCGGCAGTTTTGAGCAGGCAAAGCGAGGCCGTCAGCGCTTCTGGCGAGCGCTTTGCGACAGCGGTTCAGGTGTGTGCGGGCGCGGATCAGCCCTGTAGCAGGCTCGCGTACTTCTGGATATCGACGTTGCCGCCGGTGACGATAATCCCAACGCGCTGGCCCTTGAATTGGCCGTTGGCGTTGCGCAGCGCGGCGAGGCCCAGGCAGCCGGTAGGCTCCACGACCATCTTCATGCGCTGCATGAAGAAGCGCATGCCGTCCACCAGTTGCGCGTCGCAGACGGTGAGAATGTCGTTCACGTGGTCACGGATAATCGGGAAGGTGTAGTTGCCCAAGTGCTGGGTTTGCGCGCCGTCGGCAATGGTCGCCGGGGTGTCGATGTGTACGATGCTGCCGCTCTGGAACGAGCGCTGGCCGTCATTACCTGCCTCGGGCTCGACGCCGAACAACTGGCAATCCGGCGACAGCGCACGCGTCGACAATGCGGTGCCCGAGAGCATGCCGCCGCCACCCAGGCCGACGAACAATGCATCCAGCGGCCCCGTGAATTCAAATAGCTCCTTGGCGGCAGTGCCTTGCCCGGCGAGTACGTCGGGGTGGTCGTAAGACGGGATCAGGGTCATACCGTGTTCGTCTGCCAAGGTACGGCCGATCAGCTCACGGTCTTCAGTGACACGGTCGTAAAACACCACACTGGCGCCGTATTCACGGGTCGCTGCAACCTTGGCCGCCGGTGCGTCGGTGGGCATGACGATGGTCGCGGGTATCTTCAGCAGGCGCGCCGCCAAGGCAATCCCCTGGGCATGATTGCCAGAGGAAAACGCCACCACTCCGGCTTTGCGCTGTTGCTCGTCAAAGCGTGACAGGGCATTGAACGCGCCGCGAAACTTGAACGAGCCGGTGCGTTGCAGGTTGTCGCACTTGATAAAGACTTGGGCGCCGGTCTCGGCATCCAGGGTGCGGGAGGTGAACACCGGCGTGCGATGGGCGAAGCCTTCCAGGCGTTGGGCGGCGGCGATGACGTCTTGGTAGGTGGAGGGTTGCATGGGGCGGACCTCGTGTATTTGTCTGGATAAAATATCTATATTAAGACAAATAGTAAAGCTCCGTTTATCCCCTCTGACATGTTAGCGTTTCGAGCTTCTCTGACATCTGGAAGGTTCGACGTTGATTCGACTCACCGACTATATCGCCCACTTTTCCCAGTCCCCTTTGGCTCCTTGGGCTGACCTGACGCCCTGGGCATTGGCTGCCCAGGCACCAGCGGTTGTCCGCCGCTTGCTGGCAGATCTGTCGGTTGACGATTACGTCATTCAGGATGAAGTCGCCATCCACCGCACCGCTATCGTCGAGCCAGGCGCGTTGCTCAAGGGGCCGTTGATTATTGGCGCGCAGTGTTTTATCGCCAGTGGTTCGTTGTTGCGGGGTGGGTGCTGGCTGGATGAGCACTGCATCATTGGCCCTGGCGCCGAGTTGAAAACCTCGTTTGTGTTCGGCGGCAGTAAGCTGGCGCACTTCAACTTTGTCGGGGATTCGGTGTTGGGTCACGGGATCAACCTGGAGGCGGGGAGCATCGTCGCCAACTACCGCAATGAGCGGGATGACAAGGAGGTGTTGGTGCGGGTGGATGGGGTCTTGTTGCGTACGGGCTGCGATAAGTTTGGCGCGTTGCTTGGGGATCAGTGTCGGATCGGGGCGAATGCGGTGTTGGCGCCGGGGGCGGTGTTGGTGACTGGGAGTGTGGTTGGGCGGGGGCAGGTGTTTGATGCTGAGGTATAGGGGCGCGCTAGCCTAGATCACATGCGCTCGCTGCAGTTCGGTCAAGGACAGCACCTTGAGTTGCGCCAGCAACGGGTCACGTCGATCCCTTGGGTGCGGCAGGTCCACCGCTAATTCCTGGCGAATACTGCTCGGCCGGTTGTCCATCACCAACACCCGGTCGCTGAGGTACAGCGCCTCGTCCACATCATGAGTCACCAACAACAACGCAATGGCATGGTGCTCGGCCAGTTGCAGCAGCAAGTCCTGCAGCTTCATGCGGGTAAAGGCATCCACTGCGCTGAACGGCTCATCCAACAGTAACACCTGTGGCCGCGAATACAGACCGCGAGCGATGGCCACGCGTTGCGCCATTCCACCGGACAACGCCTTGGGCAGCGCCTGGGCAAAACCCTTGAGGCCGACTTCCTCGATCAACTGTGTGACCCAGGCTTTGTCGTAGTGGTCGTCATCGCTGAAACCGATGTTCTGTTCCACCGTGAGCCAGGGCATCAGCCGTGGCTCCTGGAACACAAAGGCGACTTCGCCCTCCGGGCTGCTTAACTCACCCTGGAAGTCCTTTTCCAGCCCCGCGACAATCCGCAGCAATGTGCTTTTACCGCAGCCACTGGGGCCTAGCAGGCTGACGGCTTCCCTCGGTTGCAGGGCCAGGTGAACATCTTTAAGTACCGTGGTGCTGGCGAAGCTTTTATGCGCCACACGAATTTCCAGTAAAGATTGGCTCATGTTTATTGCTCCGCGCCTTGGCCATTGAACGTGTCACGCCACGCCAGGCAGCGCTTCTCCAGCGCTGCGAGCAAACCATCACTGATTTTGCCCAGCAGTGCCAATACGATAATCGCCGCCAACACGATGTCCGGCCGCGAGGTTTCCCGCCCATCACTGAGTAGGTATCCCAGCCCCTTTGTGGCCGCGATCAGTTCGGCCGCTACCAGGAACATCCATGCCAGGCTCAAGCCACTGCGCAAGCCGGTAAACAGGCCGGGCAGGGCGGCGGGCAATAGAACTCGCCGCACCAGGCGCCTACGGCTGAAGCCGTACATTTGCCCGACTTCCACCAGCTTGCGGTCGATGTCGCGAATCGCTGCGACGCCATTGAGGTACACCGGGAAGAACGCGCCAATCGCGATCAGCACGATCTTGGAGGTTTCATCGATGCCCAGCCACAGCAGCAACAGCGGCACCCAGGCCAGGCTCGGGATCGAACGCAGCCCGGCGAAGGTCGGTTCCAGGTAGGCCTCGGCTTCGCGACTAAGGCCAACCCAGGCGGCGAACACCAAGGCCAGGCCGGCGCCAATCGCAAAACCCAGCAGCACCCGCAACAGGCTGGCGCTGATGTGTTTCCACAAGGCCCCTTCGGCGAGGTCAGTGAGGGTGACGGCGATCTCACTGGGCGCCGGCATCTGGTAGGACGGCAGCCAGCCGATCCGCACGACCACCTCCAGCACCAACAGGATCAGCACCGGCAATACCAAGCCCTTGAGTCGCCGCGGCCAGGCACTGCGATGGATGACCGTTGGCGTCGGCAGTTCGACGGGCAAGGCTTGGCTTTTACTGGTCATCACGCGCCCCTTACTGCTTGGGCAGTGACTGGCCAAACGAGGTATCGATCAATTGGTCGATCACTTGGTCCACATTCACCCCTCGGCGTACCAGTTCCTCGGACACCAGAATCGGCGCGGCGGCCTTGGACGACTCCACGTCCTTGGCGGTCAGCAGCGGGCTGCTCAAGTCGGTACGCGACAGTTGCAGCTTGGCCACTTCCAGCGGCAAGCCGGATTCATCGGCCAGCAACTTGGCGAATTCATCCGGGTGTTTCACGGCCCAGTCACGGGCTTTTTCATAGGCGCCGAGCACCTTGGTGATGGTTTGTGGATGCTCCTTGGCGTACTTCTCGGTGACGCTGACCACGCCGTAGCTGTTGAAATCCTTGTTGCGGTACAGCAGGCGCGAACCGGCCTGGATTTGACTGGCGGCCATGTGCGGGTCGAGACCGGCCCAGGCGTCCACATCACCTTTTTCCAGGGCGGTGCGGCCGTCCGGGTGTTGCAAGTGCACCAGTTCAACGTCGTCTTTTTTCAGCCCGGCTTTTTGCAGGCTGCGCAGGGTGAACAGGTACGGGTCTGTGCCTTTGGTGGCGGCGATTTTCTTGCCTTTCAGGTCCGTGACGCTCTTGAACGGCGAGTCTTTGCGAACGATCAGTGCGGTCCACTCGGCACGGCTGTAGACGTAGACCGATTTGATCGGGCTGCCATTGGCTCGGCTCAGCACGGCCGACAGGCTGGCGGACGAGGCGAAGTCGACACCACCGCTGTTGAGGTATTCCAGGGAGCGGTTGCTGCCTTGGCTCAGTACCCAACCGACTTTGGTTTGCGGCAGGGCCTGTTCCAGCCAGCCGAAATGCTTGAGCACCAGGCTGACGGGTGAGTAATAGGCGTAATCCAGATTGACTTGCGCGGGATCGGTTTCGGCGGCATGGGCCAGCGGTTGCAGGCACAAGGCAAGGGCGCAGGCGCCCAGTAAGCATTGGGTGAAGGGTTTCATGGAACAGCTCCGGACAAGGCGTTGAGAGAAGGCTTTTCTTATATTCGGAAAATTGAGTTGGCATGTTCCATCATGCTTTATAGGAATATGCAGTCTCTGTGCCATCTGCCGGGTTGTGGTCTGTCATGTTCGCCGTAGCCGCTGTCGAGCCTCGGCGAGGTTGCGTATGCGGTGTGCCTGACAGACCGTCGACGCAGCCTCGCTGGGGCTCGACAGCTGCTACGGGGGGGTGGAGAAATTGTGCAATCTGTTGATCATCTGTTGGTAGGTGAACAGCTGTATATGTTTTTATGGAATAAATAAAGAGTTATATATTCCTTTTAATGGTCTCTCGGATAGCGCATTTTGAGGGCCTGCGCATTCGTGCGGATTGACCCAACAGCCTAAAGGAAAGCCGACATGACCATCAAAGCGATCAACGTGCGCAACCAGTTCAAGGGCGTGATCAAGGAAATTCTGCTGGGGGAAGTGGTGTCCGAAATTGACGTGCAAACCGCGTCCGGCATCGTGACTTCGGTCATCACCACCCGCTCGGTGCGTGACTTGGAATTGAAGGTAGGCAGCGAAGTGATTGCCTTTGTGAAGTCGACCGAAGTCTCCATCGCCAAGCTGTAAATGAGTGCCCCCGCACACGGGCGGGGGCATTCGACACCTCAGTTGATCTTCGCGCCGCCATCTTTCGGCTGGCGCCTCTCAACCCTGTTCATTTAACGCTGGCGCAGTGCGCGCTCCATGCGTTGCAACCCTTCTTCCAGCATCGCCCGTGGGCAGCCGAAATTCAGGCGCACGAACTGCTGGCTGTCATCACCGAACTCGATCCCCGCGCTCAAACCGACCTTGGCCTGTTCCAGGAAAAATTGCTGCGGGTCGTCCAGGCCCAGCGCACTGCAATCCAGCCATGCCAGGTAGGTGCCTTGAGGTGCATGCATTACCACGCCGGGTAACCGGGTTTGCACGGCATTGAGCAGGTAGTCACGGTTGGCTTGCAGGTACTGCACCAGCGCGTCCAACCATTCGCCGCACTGGCTGTAGGCGGCGCGGGTGGCTTCCAGGCCCAGCGGGCTGACGCTGTCGACCATGCCGCAGCGGGCGTTATTGAAGCGCTCGCGTATGTCGGCGTTTTGCACCACGGCAAAACAGGTCTTCAAACCGGCCACGTTGTAGGCCTTGCTCGCCGACATCAGCGTGATGGTGCGCTGGGCGATCTCGGGGCTCAGGCTGGCGGTAGGGATATGACGGCGGCCGTCGAAGCACAGCTCGGCGTGGATTTCATCGCTGATGATCAGCGTGCCGTGTTCCAGGCAGGCGTTGGCCACAGCCAGCAGCTCTTCGCGGGGGAAGACTTTGCCCACGGGGTTGTGCGGGTTGCTCAGCAGCAGCGCGCCGGCGCCGGTCAGCGCCTGGTGCATGGCTGGCAGCGGTGTGAGGTATTCACCGTTGATCAACTCGAAGGGCACTTCGATGCGCGGCAGGTTCCAGTGACCCGGTGCCAGGCGAATCGGGCGGTAGTTGGGGGTTTGCAATACCACCGGCTGGCCTGGCTGCACAAACGCGTGCAGCGCCATATTGAAGCCGGGCTCGACGCCGGGCAGGAACAACAAGTCTTCAGGCTGTACGCGCCAGGCGTACTTGGCCCACAGGTCGGCGACGATCGCTTCGCGCACGTCCGGGCCCGCCACGCTGTAGCCGAGGACTTGCTGACCGAGTCGATCGTGCAGGGCTTGCAGCACGGCGGGTGGCGCGGCGATATCCATGTCGGCGATCCACATCGGCAAAACGTCTTGCGGGTAGCGGTTCCACTTGGTGCTGCCGGTGCCGAGGCGGGGGTGGATCGTGTCGAAATCAAAGCTCATGGGGGGCTCGTGTCTGGAAGGCAGGCAAAGAATGGCGCCGATTCTAGCGCCATTAATTTTATAGGCCAGAGCTGATTGCCTCAGACAGCTGTCGGTATGCCTGTTCCACTGCGCGATTGACGGCTTCTTCACCGCGCACCATCGCGCCCAAGTAGATGAAATCCACCGTGTGGATGCCCACCGTAGACAGGATGGCGGTCAGATAGGGCGTGAGAAAGTCCGGCTCGTGGCCTTTGCGCGCATTGCCGCAGCTGACCAACACAAAGGTGCGCCGGTCATTGAGCAGGCCGACTTTTTCAAATTGCGCATTGACCGTGAAGCTGCGTTGAATGCGCACTACATGGTCGATCCAGCCTTTAAGCGCAGCTGGTACGGTGAAGTTGTGCACCGGGGTGCAGAGGATCAGCAGGTCGCAGGCCTCCAGTTCGCCAATCAATGCTTCGGAGAGTGCCGTGGCGCTGCCACTCAACCCGCCAGGGGTGGTCAGTGCATTGGCGTATTCGCGGGTCAGCGGCGGTAGCGCCTGGCCGCCGTAGTCGCGCTCGGTGATCTGGGCGTTCGGCACCAGGTCCCGGAGCAGCGCGCGGGCCAGCTTGAAAGTCTGCGCGGCCTTGCCGTGGGGACTGAAACTGAGCAACAGGGCGCGGGTCATTGGCTCAAATCCTGGGAAAAGTGCATGCCCAGCGGCAGCAGGCCTTGGCGGAAATAGAAGCGCTGGGCCAAGGCCATGTGCATGCCGGTGTCCAGTACCAGATAGCGATAGCCGCGCGCGCGGGTTTCCTGGCGCACTCGGTCAAGCAACTGCTCACCCAGGCGTCGACGTTGCAAGGATGCATCTACCACCAGGTCATCGACGTAGACGAAGCGGCCGTAGAGGGTGTTCTCCGTCAACCGGTAACCGGCCAGGCCGAGCACCTTGCCGTGTTCACGTGCAGCCAGCAGGTGGTAGCCGTTTTCCCGTTGGCGCTGGATCTGCTCGGCGAAGGTGGCAGCGTCGGTCAGGTGCGGGCGCAGTTGCTGCATCACCGCGAAGCTGGCGACGCAATCGGCCTCGGTTTCCATGGGCACGAATTCGACGTGTTCATTCATAGTTGAGGTTCTCCAGATGGGCCTTGATCGCCGCAGGTACCTTGCGAAAGCTGATGGCGACACGGTTCAAGGCGTTCATCAGCGAAATAGCCAGGGTCAGGTCGGCGACTTCTTTCTCGCTGAACATCGCTGCGACGGCGGCGTAATCTTCGTCCGGTACTTCGGTATTCGCCACATCGGTGACCACTTCAGCCCAGGCCAAAGCCGCTTGTTCTCGTGGCGTATACAGAGGCAACCCCTCGCGCCAGGCGGCCAGCAGCATGATTTTTTCCAGGCTAACACCTTGCTTGAGCAGGTCGCGGGAGTGGGAGTCCAGGCAATAGGCGCAGCCGTTGAGCTGGGAGACGCGCAGGTATATCAGGTCAATCAGCTCTTTTTCCAGGCCGCAGCCGTGGATATAGCTGTGCACCGAGCCCAGGGCCTTGTAACCCGCAGGCGAGGCCTGGGCGTAATCGAGACGGTGTTGCATGGGCGATCCTTGTGTGTGAGCAGATGCGCCATTTTCGGCGGCATGAAGGCTGGTCAACAGGGGCATGATTGGACAAGTGGGTTGGGACATGATCAGACTTCGCACTGTCTTCCCGCCGAGCCCACCTGCGATGCCATCTCTGCCCAAATACCAGGAAATCTACCGGCGCTTTCGCCTGGCCATTGACCAGGGCCAGCTTGGCCCGGGTGACCGGGTGACCGGGTGACCGGGTGCCGTCCGTGCGCAGCCTGGCGTTGGAACTCAAGGTGGCACGCGGGACGGTAGAGGCGGCGTATCAGTTGCTGGTCAGCGAAGGTTTTTTTGAGGCGCGTGGGCAGGCGGGGACGGTGATTGCCGGTTCTGCGCCGCAGGTTTCAGTCAAGCCGCTGCCGGTCGTCGCGCCGGTTGTGCCGGGGCCTCGTCCATTGCAAATGGGCTTGCCGGCGCTGGATGCGTTCCCGCGAAAGTTGTGGGCGCGGCTGGTCACCCAGCAGGTGCGCCGGACCGATGCCGACAGCCTGGCGATGGGCGACGTACGCGGTGCCCAGGCTTTGCGCGTGGCGATTGCCAACTACCTTGCACTGTACCGGGGTGTGGAATGTACGCCGCAGCAGGTATTTGTGTGTTCGGGGTATGCAGGGTGCCTGACGCTGTTGTGCGATGCGCTGGAGATGGCGGGGCAGCGCTGCTGGTTTGAAGACCCGGGGTATCTGCATGCGCGGCAGTTGTTGATGCATCAAGGTGTTGAAGTGGTGCCGGTGCCGGTGGATCGTGATGGGCTGGATGTCGCGCAGGGCATGCAGCGTGATGTGAATGCGCGATTGGCCATCGTGACGCCAGCGCATCAGAGCCCATTGGGTGTGGCGCTGAGCCCGGCGCGGCGGCAAATGTTGCTCGCCTGGGCGCGCGCGCAGGGCAGTTGGGTGGTAGAGGATGATTACGACAGTGAGTTTCGCTATCAGGGCCAGCCGTTGGCGGCGCTCAAGAGCCAGGATGTGGATGACCGGGTGATTTATGCCGGGAGCTTCAGCAAGATGCTGTTTCCGGGGTTGCGGTTGGGGTATCTGGTGGTGCCAGCGCAGTTATCCGGCGCGTTTGAACGGGGTGCCCAGGCGTTGCAGCAGCGCAGTGCGCAGTTGTTGCAGCTCACGGCGGCGGATTTTCTGGAGCAGGGGCATTTCACGCGGCATTTGAAGAAAATGCGGCAGTTGTATGGGCTGCGACGTGGGTTGTTGGTTGAGGCTTTACGGGTGCATTGCGGGGAGTTTTTACGGGTTGATGAGCAAGCGGGGGGGATTAATTTGCTCGCTCGGTTGTTGGTTGAGGTGCCTGATGCCGTGGTGGCAGAGGCTGCTGACGGGGCAGGTTTGGCAGTTCAGGCGTTGTCGGGGTGGACGCTCGAGCCGGGAGGCGAGCAGGGGGTGTTGATGGGGTTTACTAATGTGGCTACGGCTGAGCAGGCGGCGGAGTTGGCGTTGGTTTTGCGTAGGGCGATTGTTGGGGCTGGGTCCATATCCGTTACCTAAACAACGGATATGGACCCCGCGGGCCTGCCAGGTCCCACATTTGATCTTTTTTATTGGCGCCTGGACCGGGTCAGGGCTTGGTGGCCAATTCTTCCAAGTGATCCATGAGTTCCTGTGGCTTGAGCACCAGCACATCGCTTTCCACCGCATCCAGTACCACTTCGGCGGTATTCCCGATCAACGCCCCGGAAATCCCTGTGCGCGCCACAGTGCCGATGATGGTCACCGCCGCCTGTAACTTGTGCACGGTATGGGGGATCAACACATCCGCTGGGCCTTCCATGATGTGCAGGTGTGAGTCATCGACATCAAACTCGGCCTGGAACGCCTGGCATTGCTCGCGATAACGCGCCTCGATGGTTTCTTTGAGCTGGAAGGTCGGGTCTGCCGCCGACAACATCGGCGACGGATGCGCGCTGATCACATGTAGCTGCGCCTTGGCCAGGCTGGCAATGTCGAAGCCATGGTCGATGATGGCGTTGTGCAGGGAGCGGTGTTCGCCGTCGCTGTTACCCACGTCGATGGCCGCCAGGATCACCCCGCCGGCCCAAGGGGTGGCAGTCTTGACCAGCAATACCGGCGTAGGGCAATAGCGCAGCAGCTTCCAGTCCGCAGGCGTCAGCAGGGCCTTTTTCAGCGGGCTGTCGGGAAAGTGCTGTTTGATCACCAACCCACACCCTTCGGCCTGCTGCACGTCGATGATGGTTTCATGCAGGTTGTCATTCCACGCCTGCTCGGTGGTCACGCTATAACCGTCCTCTTGCAAGCCCGACTTAAGCAAGCTCAGCAGTGCCGAGTGCTCGTGTTTCTTGTCGCAGACCAGCAAGTGCAGATGGGCGCCGGTGACGCCGGCGATCAGCTTGGCGCGCTTGAGGGCCAGGCTTTCAGAATGCTCGGGCTCGATGACCACCAGGATGCTGCGGATGGCTTGCATGGACGGATCTCCAGAAACGCAAAGAAGGGGGGCTTGGAACAACTATAGTTGCTGCCCGCCAGACGTCATGTTGATGCACATCAAGGCCGGTGGCTGGTGGTCTGCGGTGCGGTCGGTATAATCGGCACCCTTTTGTGATCCTTTTGCCCGTGAGCCTGATGAACCTGCCCGAAATCAACGAATTCCTCGGCTGCCGTACCCCCGACGCCTGGGTCCAGGCCGCATTGGCCGATCAGGAAACCCTGCTGATCGACCACAGGAACTGCGAATTCAAAGCCGCCAGCACCGCCCTGAGCCTGATCGCCAAGTACCACGGTCATGTTGACCTGATTAATATGATGTCGCGCTTGGCCCGCGAAGAGCTGGTGCATCACGAGCAAGTCATGCGCCTGATGAAAAAACGCAAGGTCGAGCTGCGCCAACTGCATGCCGGCCGTTATGCCTCGGCTTTGCGCAAAGTGGTGCGCAGCCATGAGCCGGTCAAGTTGGTAGACACGCTGGTGGTCGGGGCGTTTATCGAAGCACGCAGTTGCGAGCGTTTCGAAGCGCTGGTGCCGCATTTGGACGAAGAACTCGGCAAGTTTTATTTCGGCTTGCTGAAAAGCGAAGCACGGCACTACCAGGGGTATCTGAAGTTGGCATACCAGTATGGTGACGCCAAGGACATCGCCCAGGTGATCGAGCGGGTGAGGGCGGCCGAGCAGGAACTGATCGAATCACCCGACGTCGAGTTCCGCTTTCACAGTGGCGTGCCAGCCTGAGGCGACGGCCACGCCGAGCAGTGCAGTGATCCCGGCCAACAGCAGGATCACTGTTTGCGTACCCAGCGGTGCAGCCAACACGGCGATCAGCAGGCCCGCCAACGGTTGGGACAGGTTGTTGAGCAAGGTGATCACGCCGACTGTCTTGCCGAAGTCCTGCGCCGGAATTACCCGCTGGCGGGTGCTGCGCAGGTACACGTTGAACATCTTGTCGAAACCTGTGACCAGTAAAAAACCTACGGTGTAAGCCCACAGGTCAGGACTGATGGCCATGATCAATGCGCCCACGGCAATCACCGAATACGACAGCCCGCCCAGCACTTTCAACGATAATTCGGCGCGCGCCAGGTAAAACAGAATTCCAATGGTCACCAATGCGCCAGCCGCTTGCAGTAAGGCATAAGCATCTTTGCCGGCCGCATAGTGGCCCGTGACCATGGCGGCAGACGTGGCCAATGTGACGCCGATGATCAGGTTCACACCCACCGCCAACGTGATGATGCGCTTCAATTCCGCCAGGTTGCGGATATGCCTGAACGCGATGCGCAACGGTTGTAACCAGATATCCCGATGCTGCTCAAAGATTTCCAGCTTCACGGTACTCGTGCGCTGCCAAAACCGCATCGCCAGGTCCGCCAGCACAAATAACCCGGCAATCCCCAGCAGCACCCAATGCCAGGCCCAGATTTCCAGCATCAACGCCGCCAACAGTGGGCCGAGTACCAGGCCACTCTGATCGGCGATCTGTGAATAGGAGAGCGTCTTGGCGTAGGTATACTGCTTGAAAATATGCGGCAACAGCACTTCACGGGCCATGATGCCCTGAGTGGTCAACACCCCGCACAGCGCTGAAAGCAGGACGATCCAATAGATACCGTCGAACACCCTGTACAGCGCCACGGCCACCACACAGGCCAGCGCCCGGTAAACCTGGCTGATATGCAGGATGCGCACCGGCGAGAACTTGTCGCACACTGCACCGCATACCGGGAAGGCCAGGTAGCGCGGCAGTGATTCGACAAAGAACGCCAGCCCCGCCCACGAGACACTCTGGGTGGTCTGGAACACGATCAACGGCACGATAAACAACAGAATCTGGTCTGCCAGGCGCGACAGGAACAGCGAAACAAAGAACGCCAGGTAATCCTTGCGCATACAACTCCCTGTGAGTGGCGTTAAAGATTGCGGGCTATTTGTTAAAAACTCTTAAAAGCATGAAGCTTCGTCGGGCCGTAATGGCCAGTTGCATCTGTTGGCTAGCTTGCCACCTATAATATTCACACTTCAATTCGTGCATGCACACTGAGAACTTATGGAAAACCTGGGTTTGGGCAAAGTCCTGCTCGTTGAGGACGATGAAAAACTGGCAGGGCTGATCGCGCATTTTCTGGCGCAACACGGTTTCGAGGTGCGGGTAGTGCACCGGGGCGATGAAGCCTTGGCCGCGTTTCTCGACTTCAAGCCGAAGATCGTCGTGCTTGATCTGATGTTGCCGGGCCAAAGTGGCCTGCATGTGTGCCGCGAGATTCGTAATGTGTCCGACACGCCCATTGTGATCCTCACCGCCAAGGAAGACGACCTTGACCACATCCTCGGCCTCGAGTCCGGTGCCGACGACTATGTAATCAAACCTATCAAGCCACCGGTGCTGCTGGCACGTTTGCGTGCCTTGCAACGCCGCCAAGTGCCTGAGCCCACGGTGCGCGGCTCCGTGGAGTTCGGCAGGTTGTCGATTGATCGCAGTTGCCGGGTGGTCAACCTGGGCGGTGAGAAAATCGACCTCACTACCATGGAGTTCGAGTTGCTGTGGTTGTTGGCCAGCAATTCAGGAAAAATCCTCTCCCGCGATGACATCCTCAATCGCATGCGCGGTATCGCTTTCGACGGCCTTAACCGCAGCGTAGATGTCTACATCAGCAAGCTGCGCAGCAAGCTCAACGACAACCCACGGGAACCGGTGTGCATCAAGACTATCTGGGGCAAGGGCTATCTGTTTAATCCGTTTGCGTGGGAGGTTTAGATGCTGCGGCTGTTTCTGCGCCTGTACGTGATTTTGGCGCTTGGTTTGGCGGGGGCGATCTGGCTGGTCAACTACACCTTTGACGAGTTACTCCCCGAAGCCAACGAAATCTATAACCGCGAAGCCCTGCGTGGCCCTGCCTATGGCTTGGTGGAGCAACTGCGATCGCTGCAAGGGGAGGCTCGCCAGGCTCGTTTGGCCGAGTTGCAACCCCATTACGGCTTGCGCCTGAAGCTGGTGCAGCGCGATACCCTGGCACTGGAGGAGCGCGAACAAAAGCTGCTCGCCAATGGCCAGTTGGTGGTGCGCGGGGACTTTATGGAGTTCATCACCAGTATCGATGGTGGCCCGCAACTGCTGGAAATCAAACTGCCGGAAGAGCCCAAATGGTTGTACCTGTGGGCGTATGGTTTCCTGGGTGTGAGCCTGGCGATCGTGTTGTATTTTTGGGTGCGCCCGCACTGGCGTGATCTGGAGCATATTCGCCTGGCCGCGCAACGTTTCGGTGACAACGACCTCGCTTCGCGCATCCTGCTGCCACGTCGCTCCACGGTGCGTGAGCTGGCCGGGCACTTCAACCAGATGGCCGAGCGTATCGAAAGCCTGATTGCCAACCAGCGCGAACTGACCAACGCCGTCTCCCACGAGCTGCGCACACCGATTGCACGGTTGTCGTTCGAACTTGACCAACTCAAGCAACAGGCCGACCCGCGCCAGAGCCGCGAACTGATCGCCGATATGTACGCCGACCTCGGCGAGCTGGAAGAAATGGTTTCCGAACTACTCACCTACGCCAGCCTGGAGCGTGGTGCGACCCAGGTTACCCGGGAAAATATCGAGGCCCACAGTTGGCTTGATAGCGTGATCGGCAGTGTGGCCCTGGAAGCCGAGGCGGCCGGTGTGCAACTGTCGTTACGCACCTGTGAGGTGGATTTCATCCAGATCGAGCCGCGTTTTATGGCGCGGGCGGTGATCAATCTGTTGCGCAATGCGATTCGCTATGCCGAGCGTCGTGTGGAGGTGTCGTTGGTCAAGTTCGGCAGCGGCTACGAAGTGCGGGTCAATGACGATGGCCCGGGCGTACCGTTGGAGGGTCGGGCAAAGATCTTCGAGCCGTTTATGCGTCTTGATGCCAGCCGTGACCGCCGCACCGGTGGTTTCGGCCTGGGCCTTGCGTTGGTGCAGCGGGTCAGCCAGTGGCATGGCGGGCAGGTGGAGGTACTGGACTCGGAGTGGGGCGGGGCGTCGTTTCGCATGACGTGGGCGTATACCGAATAAATCTGTAGTGAGCGGGCTTCCTCTGGCGAGCGGACTTGGTGTGGCGAGCGGGCTTGCCCCGCGTTGGGTTGCGAAGCAGCCCCAATAAAAACACCGCGTTCTGTCAGACGGAGCGCGGTGTTTGATTTTAGGGGGGACTGTCATAAATTTTGTGTTCGGGCATAACATGTTGAAGAGGTGCATGTATGCCGACCAAAAAGAAACCGGCCCGTGAGGCCCAGCGCGACCTTCCATCGATTCCAAAAGAGCTGATCGACCAGTTCGTCAGTGGCCCGATGAGTGCCGAAGCCATTCAGGACGCCTCGATGGCGTTCAAAAAGGCGCTCATCGAACGAGCCCTCGGTGCCGAACTGGGTCATCACCTTGGCTATCCTCAGGGCGCGGAGCGCCCTGAGGAGTCGAGCAATCAGCGCAACGGAAAAAGCGGTAAGACAGTGTTGACCGATGACGGCCCACTTCGCCTGGATATTCCCCGAGATCGCGATGGAAGCTTTGCGCCGATCTTGATCCCCAAGCATGAACGCCGTTTTACCGGCTTTGACGACAAAATCATTGCGATGTACGCCCGAGGCATGACGGTGCGTGAGATCCGTGCGTTTCTGTCGGAACAGTACGGAACAGACGTCTCGCACAACTTCATCAGCTCGGTGACCGACGCCGTTTTGGAGGAAGTCACCGCTTGGCAACAACGGCCGCTTGAGCCGATGTACCCAGTGATTTTCTTCGATGCCTTACGCGTCAAAATTCGCGATGAAGGTTTGGTACGTAACAAGGCTATCTACTTGGCGCTGGGTGTTTTACCAGACGGCACGCGAGATATTCTGGGCATTTGGATTGAGACAACCGAAGGCGCTAAGTTCTGGATGAAAGTCTTCAATGACCTGAAGATCCGGGGTGTCGAGGACGTCTTGATTGCGGTAACTGACGGTCTGAAAGGCATGCCCGAAGCCCTGGCTGCAGTGTTTCCTGACGCGACATTGCAGACCTGCATCGTTCATCTGATCCGTAACAGCCTTGAGTACGCACCGTGGGATAAGCGTCGCGAACTGGCAAAAGCACTGAAGCCGATCTATCAAGCGCTTAACGCGGACACGGCCGAACAAGCGCTTCTGGCCTTCGAAACAGGGCCTTGGGGCAGGCAATATCCGACGGTGGTAGCTGCTTGGAAGCGCGCTTGGGATCGCGTCATTCCGTTCTTCGTGTTTCCCCCGGCGATACGAAAAGTGATCTACACAACGAACGCCATCGAGAGTATCAATGCTCAATTGCGAAAGATCATTAAGACCCGAGGCCACTTCCCGACGGACGAAGCAGCGACAAAGTTGATCTGGCTGGGCTTACGCAATATCACTGCGAACTGGGGCAGCGCAGCTCATGATTGGAAGAATG
>NZ_MDDR01000019.1 GCF_001870435.1 Pseudomonas costantinii
TAGCGGCTGACTTTGAAGGGGGGATGGGAAGGGTAGAGAGTTACCTACAGCGCGTGTTCAAAGCGGCCTGAAAAGAAACCCAGTTGCTCGATGAACCTTCGCCTTTTGGGGCGTGTCATTAGTGAAATGGGCACAACCCGGAATCTCCGGCTAGACCTGTCGTAAGGTGATTTTATGGCCGACTTAGACGATTTCAGATTTAGATCCCACGAGTTACTGGTTGAGCTTGATGCCGCCACTAACAAAATGATGATGATGGTTGTTTCCAAGCAGGTTTCTGGGCCCGATTGGGAGGAGGCGACCAAAAAGCATCACGCCGCTTTCGAAGCTTGGAATTCTTTCCTTAATTCCTCGGATTTACCTCCAAACGATCAACGCTGACTTCATTCCACGAGGAGCTATAGCGGTTGACTGGGACGGGGGAGTGGATTTATTTGAAAACGGTCCTAGACGAGCTCAAGAGCTGTGCTAGAAATGACATGTCGCGCATGCATTTCAGGTACTGGTGGTTGACGTGCATGGCCGGCAGGCGCTCCCTAACGTCGTTGGAGCGCGCCCTTTTGATGTGGGCAGTGATCGGTAGGTCGTCGCATTTAGCAGCGAGTTAAACAACTCCCTTCCTCTGGGCTACTAACTCAATGCCTTGGCTTGCCGGTCATCTCTTCTGATTCACCCCACAGCTTCACTCGTTACCAAGTGTCATGCAGCTACCTGCTGCTCCTGGCCCAGCGCCTGCTGTACCGCGTGAATGATCCGCTCTAGGTAGGCGTAATCGGGGTTTGGCTCGGTAGCGTCATTGGTCAGGTGCCACCACTCATCACCGAACAGTTTCGTCATCAGCTCGCTGTGTGCGCCGTGGAGATGTTCAATCGATGGTGAGTCGCGCAGATCCTCTGCCTCATCGAACCGCTCGCGGGCCTCGTCCGCGCCGTAACAAACCTGGCGGCGCTCTTTCAGGACCAGACGCTGCGCTTCACATGCAAGGGCCTCGCCACTGAATCGGCGCGGGTTCATAGCCGGGTCGAAGTAGCCGATGATGTAGCCGGTGTTAAGCTCGCAAAAGAACTGCCCGATGTTCAGGCCGTCCCACATGCCACCCCAGTAGGCCGTCCAGCTCTTGCCCCAGCAGCTGACGGTGATCTTGCCCTTGCATGGGGCCAAGTCCTCAAGGAAGACGGTAATCGGGTCTAGGCTCGGCGCGCCGGTGATCACCAGCTTCGTTACTGTCGAGCGCTCCACCAGCAGGGGCGCGGCGACTTTGTTTTCTGTAGGCATGGGGAGTCCTTGCCGGGCCTTGCCCGGGGGTTGAAGTGCTGTCAATGGGGGGGGCGTGAGAGAAAGTTGCGACTTGTAGGAAGGCTTGCGACAAGTTTCCGGTATACAGCGGGCTCAGAACCGAGAGGATCATAGGCAGCGTCCAAATTAAAAGGCGCTCACATGAACCGACTACTCGTAGACCTCATCCTTCAAATCATCGGAAATCTGTTACTTGATGTCCTTCAGCAGCTACTGGGCTGGCTTTTGTCGCTGCCTTGGCAATCGTTATGCGGTTGTTAGGCTGCTTCCGCCTGGCGCTCAGCCACTCGCCATGGGTCGTTGGCCCGTGCCAGCGCTGCCATCGGTGGCGGGCTGACGCTGTTCCCGCACATGTGCACTTGCTGAGTCTTGGTGAACGGCTTGCCGTCGGCGCCGTGGCTGATGATGTAGTCGGCGGGGAAGCCCTGGGCCTTGTATAGTTCGGTCGGCTTCAGCATCCGCAGACAGATATCGACGATTACATAGGGGGTTCCTTTCACCATCACGGTTACCATGGCGAGTCGGTCCTTGGTGGTGATGGTCGGCGCTGGTGCGTCGCAAGCGCTGATGTTCTCGGTGCCGTAGTAACTGATCAGGAAGGCGGCGACGCGAAGGGCACCGGCTTCGTGCTCAGGCGAGAGAGTGAGCGACACCAGCGAACTCTTGCCGCCGCCACCGGCTGTGATGGTAGGCGCCGGTTCTTCCAGGCCCTGGCCGACGCTGGCGCCGAATGCTCGCTCCATGAATGCGGTAGCCAACCCGTGGTGCTGGCCGCCGGCGCTGATGGTGTGCAGTGGGTCATTTACGTCCCGTGCATCGCAGTTCCCGCGCATATGCACCAGGTTAGCCGCCACCAGTTGCTGTTGGCTGCCGGTGTTGGTGACCGTAGTCATGGGGTCTTTGATATCCTTGGCGACGGTGGTGTTGAAGCCGCCATTCATCTGGGCCATGAACACCGTGGATATGCCCATGGCGTGAGCAGCCCCTGCCGGGCGCTGATAGTTTCCGCCGCTGGTAATGGTCGGCAGTGGTTCGTCCAATGCTTTACCAGCGTCATTGAAGCGGAACTTCACCAGGTGAGCCGCTGCGATCGCTCGGTGGTTCTGGGTCATAAGCGTACCGGTTGGCTGGTCGACGCTCACCGGCTTGCCTGAGTACTCAGGGCCACCGGCCCCAACCATCAACGGGCTGATCAGTGTCAGCTCACCGCGGTTCGCGCAGGTCACTGTCGGCAACGGGTCGAGCGGGTCGTTGATTCGGTCGCTGCCTTGGTGGGTTGCCGGTGCGATGACCGGACTGACCACCGAGAAGGCGCCCCCCTTTGGATAGGAGGTGATGGTGCGCAGTGGCTCGCCGGCCGACTGCACTGCCTCTCCCGACCAGTTGGCAATCGGCACAATGAACGGCGCCGCGCTATCGATGACGAACTTCTTCATGCCTTTGGCAACGCGGCGTAGGGTGGCCGGGGCCAGGTCCTTCTTGCGTCCGAAGATGCTTTTGCCCAAGTCGCTGAAGTCGATGCAGTCAGCGGCTGTTTTCCATTTCTGCTGGCCCTTGGTGGGGTTCTTGGCGTGGGTTGGCTCCGGCCACACGATCGGCTGCCCGTCGCGCCGGGCGATCATGAACAGGCGTTCCCGGCTGGTTGGCGCGCCGAAGTCGCAGGCCCTAATTACTTTCCACTCAACGACATAGCCCATTCCTTCCAGCAGGGCCACGAAACGGCGCCAGGTGCGGCCGCGTTGCTTCGGGTCGGGAATCAGGAACTGCTGGCCCACCGGCACAACCTCACCAGGTGCGGCGATATCACCGCAGAGTTTCACAACGCGCCCGGTAGCTTTGTCACGCTTGGCGATCAGTCGGCCCCACTGCAGGATCTGCTTCACGTTTTCCAGGCTGATCACCCGGGGGCGCTTCTTGCCTCCCCACTTGAGGCCGATCCACGACAGGTTGCGGATCTCGCGCTTGCGCGGCTGGCCGCCGGCAGCCTGGCTGTGGTGCGTGCAGTCAGGCGACATGTGGAACCAGCCCACGGCCTTGCCGCCGCATTCGGTGTCCGGGTCACCATCGAACACGTCGGTGGTGAAGTGCTTGGCGCCTGGGTGATTCACGGTGTGCATGCTGATGGCTTGCGGGCTGTGGTTCTTCGCCACGTTCACGGTGCGGCCCAGGCCAATTTCCAGCCCGGTGCCGGCGCCGCCGCCACCACAGAAGAAGTCGACAACGATCTCATCGTCCTGAGGGTTGAAGCCGAGTCCGTATTGGGTTTTGAAATCGAAGGGGTGTTTCTTCTGTTGTGCGGACATAGGGGATCCTCGCCGGCTGGCGTGATTCGTTTAAAGGGGGTATTGGTGTATTCGGACATTCGGCCCGATGAGGGAACTGATATGGCCTGGGTAGTTATGCTTACTAGTCCCAAAGGCGATAGGTTTTATGGTGAGGCTATCGACCGCGACGGCATTCGATATCGCTGTGCGAGTACCGCGCAGGCGGAAGCCTTTAAGACAAAGTCTGACGCAGAGGAAAGCTTCTATTACTTTCGGTTCATGAGGGCTTTGGATGGCTATCAGCTTGAGGCTGTAGAGATCTGAGGTGCCCATGGGGCATCTCCATGCAGGCACAGGGATCTCCGGCTGGCATGATTTAGATTTTTGGGATATTGATTTGCACTCAGCAAAAACCTGACGGTGACTGCGATGAGTGCGAAAACCGATGTGGAAGCGATACGCCTGATAGGCGATGAGGTTGTACGGCTGCTGAGCCTTCCCGAGGAAAGGCTTGAGGCTGAGGTGCGCCTGGGGCTCAAGCTGATCGCTGATCTGGCGCGGTGGCGCGACCTGGCTGGCCTATCAGCCGCCGAGCCTGCTGGCGTGATTCGTTGATATGGGGTATCTGTGTTCGCCTCGGCACTATGGTCGGGACGGCTGAAGGGGGATTTCGTTGAAAAGGACTATCGATTTGCTCAAGGATCCAGAAGTGCGTGGTGCAACTTTGGAAGCATTCGAGGCGGCGATCGAGATTGTGACCTCGATCATTTCTTCGTCTAACAGATCGCAGCAACATGATTTAGTCGATGGTGCAGTTCCTTATGGCCCTCAAAAGAAAAATGGCGGCCATAATCATAAGTACAACAAGGGCGAGGATAGAACTCCAGCCCAGAAAGCTGCGGACATCGGACGCAAAAAGCCATGATGCTTTTCCAGCCAACGTGATCATACCGATGCGCTATAGACCATCGTGACGGCTGGCGGCTATCTGGTTTGGGTTGGGGTATTACGAGTTACCGGCACAAGGCCGGATCGGAGAGGCGGTTTTGTCAGTGGAGCTTCAATATTCGGCTCAGAAATATAACGATAAAAAGTATATGTTTGAGATTGAAGTCCGATTTTTTTTGCAGAGGCCAGAAAATGAAGTTAACAATTGTTTCAGGCGATAATCAATTAGTTCCACTAACCGTTTACTCAGATCCTATGAATCCAATGGCTTATTTTGCGCCTTTAACTGTGCAGGTTACGCAAGACGATGGTGTGCCAGCAGCTGATATTAACGTAGGGTTTAAAACCTATCAGGGTGATATTACTCCGCAAATCAATGGTGGTGATAGCTTTTTTTTGGCAACAAAGACTAATGAGGGCGGATTTGCAGTTTTAAATCATATAAATGGTTACAGTGTCCGCGCAATGTATGGGGAGGGGTCGTTTGTTGTTAATGTATATATTGATGATACACCGCCTGTAACGTTTAATCTTACTGTTGGATACCCGCAGCCGAAAGAAAATGTGAAGCTTGTCATTGTTTCCGGCGATCATCAAACAAAACCTCGAAGACAAACATTCGATGGTAAAAATGAGGCTAAATTAGATCCTATAATTATTCTTCTTAAGGATGCTAGTGGGAGTCCGATCGCTGGAGAAAAAGTGTACTTTGAAACGCGATTTCCAAATCCCACAGGTGTAGAAACCGATCCGGGTAACGCAATAGTACTGACAGGGGCTGATGGGATAGCTGTACTCAATGTAGCGTGCAAATCAGCCGACGGTCCTTTTTACCTTGCTGTGAGTTATAATCATGCTCAGGTAACGATCTGCGGAACCATCGGGGATAAGGAAAAACCTACACCTGCCAATGGAAGTCGCATAAGAGACGCATCTAATGGTGCTGTATATCTTGTTGTCGATCATTATTTGCGGCACGTCCCGAATATGGACGTCTACAATAATCTTTTTAAAGACTTTGTGGGTGTGATCGAAATTCCAGCTGTTGGCGATTACATTGTCGGCGCTCCCTTGCAAGCTGATACAGCTCTTTACAAAAGAGAGGATGGACTACTTTTTCTTAAGGTTGATAGTGCTCTGCGTTACATGAGGGACGAGGTGTTTGATCTCTATGGTTTTAATCGTAGTAAGCTTGTTGAGTTTTTATCTTATTGGCCACCCGTTCCTAATGGGCAACAATTACTAATGTAATCTTCTTTATAAGTTAGGGTGGATACACCCTAACTTATCTCCAGTCAGGCGCCGCCCTCCGTGATATCGGATGCAGCGAGTAGGGTGGGTTATGCGGCGGCGCGCTTGAGCTGCTCGGTAAGCTGAGTTGGCAGCCTGCGTAACATCAGAGTGCCGCCAGCTTCGTCGAACTCGATCTTGTCGCCCAAAAGGTGCGCTTCGAAGCTGATCGACATGCCTTCGGCCCGACCAGTGAAGCGCCGGAATTTGTTGAGGGTCTTCTTGTCCGGTGGCAGGGTCTCGGAAAGGCCGTAGTCCTTCGCCTTGATGAAGTCGTAGAAGTTCTTCGGACGGTCTTCATCGATCAGGCCCGACAGTTCGTCGAGGGTAATCGTCTCGCCCAACTTGGCCTGGGCCATCGAGTAGCTGACCAGCGTGTGGGTCTTCTCGCGGGCCGCATCTTCGACCATGTCCTCGCTTTCTACGAAGTCACTGAACGCCTTCAGCAGCGTGCGGGTTTCGCCCGGCGCGTCGATTCCTTCCTGGCAGCCGATGAAGTCACGGAAATAATCGTTGAGCTTCCGGCCCTGCTTGCCCTTGAGGTACGAAATGTACTGTTTCGACTGCTTGTTGGTCTGCCATTCACTGATGTTGATGCGTGCGGCCAGACGGATATGGTCCAGATCCAGGCGCTTCACCGTCATCAGGGCCAGCTCTTCGGTCATGGTCACCGCTTCTGTTTCCTGCACAAGGGCGATGGCAAGGTATTCGGTCATACCTTGCTGGTAGTGGCAGAAGAGGGCGTGCCCGCCAGTGGTGAGGTTTGATTCTTCCATCATCTGGGTCAGGTGTTCGACGGCGGTGGTGCTGAACGACAGGAAGTCGGTAGCGCCGGCCATGTACTTGCCTAGCCAGCCGCTGAATGGGTAAGCGCCTGACTCTTGGTGGAAGAAGCCCCAGCCCTTGCCTGCGGTGGCGTTGTAGCTTTCGTTGAGCTGGCCCATCAGGTCGTCGCGGGCTTGGCTATCTACCTGCTCGGATGCGCCCAGAAACAGCACGGCCGGACTGCCGTCGGGCTTCTTGTCGATCTTGTGGATGACGCTATGGCGTACAGGCATTTCGTTTACCTCGGGTAAGCGCCGCCCTCCGTGTCCGGTGGTGGCAAATTGGTTTGGGTTGGGGTATTGATGGGCGGCCCGGCATGGAGCCGGATCAAGGAGCTAAAAAATGTATGCAGGTGAAGTGTCCGTCGACTCGATGAAAGCATTCGGAATTGCCATCGATACAAGGCATGGCAAAGCAAGCGAGTTAGCGGAGATGCTTAGTTTCTGCGCTGCTATTGAAAAAACCGGATTAAAGAATCGGGTTATTAGTCTGTTCTATGATTCCAACAGCTGCTGCTGCACATTCGAGTTGTGCCCCTCAGTTGAAGAATTCGACGAGGTCGCTGAAGGCATCAAGCGTGCAGCTTTAAAAACGATCGGTCAGTTTGAATGGTTTGGCACCATCAACCATGGAGCCCCGATTGAAGCTGATCTGGAGCTATAACTTCGTCACCTGGGTCGCGCCTAATCTCGGCCAAGCTTTGATTTCTGAATTCCAGCGCCACGTTTTCGTCAATCAGGATTTCGTGGCGCGGATAGCTCAAGAAGGCCGCGAGCTCTTCGTCGGTCATTAAGTCCATCTTCATGATGGCGATCTGCATGACCTCGCTGATGATCGGCACCTGGCCGCGCAGCCGAATACGTTCCATGGCCTGCTCGATGCCAGGCCTTACTTTGTGCCGCAACTCCTTCTCGGCTACGGCCTGGCGTTTTTGCGCGGCTTTGGCCGATCTTTCCTGAACAGTCTTTGCCATGGCCTACCTCTTCTATTCCGCTGGCAGGCAGTGCGAGCCAGGTCAGCAGGTGACTCGGATGTTAATGTGGCGCTGGCAATGAGAGCAGCCTCAGCCAGCGCGCGACAGATCGTTAGGCTGTAGGCCTTACCCGGAAGGCCAGCAACACTGGGCCGAATGGGAAGGTACTGACTTCCAGCTCATCTAATGGGTTGAGCGTGCGTGTGCGCCCACCAGCGTTGCTGTAGATCGTATGGCTGCTCGATACTGCGATGTTGACCTTGCCTGCGGCTGCTTGGATCAGAGTGACCTTGAACCCTTCAGTCACATCGTCACCGATCGTAAGCGTGACGTCTGTGTCGCTAATGACCAGGATCGACTTACCTGAATCCGCCATGGTCAGTGACCTGCTACCAGTGATAGATACATTGGGGTGCACATGCCCACCGGCGTGGTAGCTGACCATCCTGGGGTCGGCGAAGACACGGGCGAAGGAACCGACATAATTGACACTGGCGCGCATGTCATCGAATTGCTCGACCACATAGGTACCGACGCTGCCGGAGACTTCTCCGTCGGGGTCCAAAACCCATTTGCGTCCTACCATCAGCCCGATCTGGGTGTTGGCACGTACACCGGCACGCATCTCTTCGAGAAACAGTTGACTGATCTGGCCGCCGCCTTTGCCTTGGGCATAGGTAAATCGTGCAATGGAGTGGCTGTCACCCGTAGGGCTGCCCTGGGAAGTATCGACCTGGTAGTCGACAAAGTCCGCCGAGACGATGGTGGTCGTAGTGTTGGCGTTAGGCGCCCAAGTGAAATCCAAGACCCTTCCGGTTTTAACCTGTTCTAGCGAGGTGGTGGTCTGAGAGGTAGTGGTGGAGCCTGACTGCTTCAAATCATCGTTCATGTTACTCATCCTTAAGTGGAGTGCGTGTTTGAGTGCGGGCCGAAATGGCCCGAAGCGAATGACCGCCGTCATATCGCCACTTTTCCTACAGAACCATAGTGCTTCACTTGATTCGTATGGTGCTGTCGCCGCGCTCCAGGTGAGCCCAGGCTGGTTCGGGTAAAAGATCGTGCTCCGCATCCTCACCGGCCGCCATACTCTTTCTTACGGCTGCGTTGTGATCTCGGATTTCCTTGAGCTTGGTCGCGATAGCACGCTTGTCGGGAGAGAACACTGTTTTGGTGTCGATGAAGTCATCCGGGATATCGTCCTCTTTATCGACGATGACCTTTTCAGGTGCCAGAGCCAAAGTGATCGTGAACAAGGGGCGCCTGATCGTCTTGATATCGGCGGCCTCCATGTTATTGCGCAGGTACTCGTCGAGCTTGCCGACGGTATTCTTCCGGATGCGCTTGAGCTCGTTCAGCCGATCAACCTCTTTTTCGATTGCGTCGATATCTCCCTGGATGTTCAGACTCAACATGACAACGCTTTCCGCTTTGTCGCTGAACTCACCTTGAATCTCTTCCATGGCGTGCTGCAAAGCTTCTTTCAGGCCTTCGTCATCGGTGTCGGCCATCGCTTGTAGTTCGGCGAGCTTGCCGGTGAGGGTGTAGAGCTGGGTCATGCTGCAGCCTCCTTATCGGCGTCGGTGATTCGCTTCCATTCCAGCGAGACGCGCTCGGCACCCTTGGTGTCTTTGCGTAGGGTTAGTTTGCGCACCGCCACGTCATGGATCTTTTTCAGTTCCTGAGGAGACTGGGCACTGGCCATCGTGTCGATGACTGATTTGATGTAGTCCAGGCGTTCCTGCTGTTGGCGAGCTTTCTCGGCTTCTTGATCTTCAGCTTGCTCGATCAGTTCTTCATCCTTCAGCTGGTTGACGTACTCGGCGTCGTCAAACATCCCAAGGAACACGTCGGCACTGAAGCCGAGCATTGATAGTGATTTCTTGATGGCATCGGTGAGCGACTTCTTTGGCGCCTCGCCATCGGTAGTCGTGCCGAACTTCGACTTGTAGAGGTAGCGCGTGCAGCCGTACTGCTCTATCTCGCCGCGTTTGCCATCCAACTCAAACCAGAAGCGGATCTTGATGGTGTGGTTCAGTTCGCGACCCAATACCAGGCGCTTGTCTCCTTCACCGCTGACCATTTCAGCGCCTTCGTCGAAGCGCTCCTCAATAACTGACCAACCGAACCCGATCCCTACAGGGCCGAACACTTCGGTCGCCTTCATGATCATCGCGGTACCGTTCAGACTGGTGATCTTCTGACCGCCAACCTCGGCAGGTTTTGTATAGCGGGTATCGGTCGTGCAGACCTTTTCCCAAATCTGCATGTTCGTCGACATGAGAAGTCCTTGCCGCGATGATCGCAGCGTTCAAAGTGACTGAGTGGATGGTGGAATTGAAGGGGGCGGGCGTAAGGTCAGCGCTGCTGCTGAACCCGATAGCGAAGTACCTGAAGCACTCGACCGCCGTAACCAGGTTCTGCGTACTGCTCAACTGGCGCACCGAAGAAGCCGCGGCGTTCGGCCAGGCTGTAGGCCTCGCGAAGGTTATGAGCGCTGATATCTTCGAGCTGCTCGTCGATCAGTGATTTAACCGGTGCGGTAGTCATGCCTTCTCCTTACGCCGCCGGCTGACATCCAGGAGGCGTGCGCTATACCAATGAAATTCTTCTGCGTTGATGGCGCCTGAGGTGAAGTGGCGCACGATCAAACCCTCAGCCAAGATCTCTTCGAGGGCGGGCTTATCTGGATCTTCAAGCGCAAACAGCGCTTTATCGATCTCAACGTAGGGGCTCACAGTTCGTTGTCCTCGGCCTGGGCGATCAGAGCGTCATCAGCCAAAGGTTGAAGGAGGCGTTCGGCAATCTCGCCGAGCTTTCCCAGTGGATGGTCGCTCCGACCGAGTAGCTCCAGAGCTTCCGATTTCACCCTTGAGCCCGCCATCCCAGCGATCAGCAAGTAGCCCAGGGCTGGAGCGTCGACGCCGCAGTCGGCAAGTAGGTTGTTGGCGTACTCATCGACAGCCAGTGCGAACTGGTAGGCCGTGACGCCTTGCTGTGGGTGCAGGTGGCGCTTGAACACCACGCTGCCACCTCTGGCCAGCTCTTCGGCGGCGTTGTACAGCCATTCAGTGCGGGCCAATTGCTGAGAGGTTTCGCTCACCGGGGGCGGCAGTTGTTCGTCGTGCTCAAACTGAGCCTTGCGTAGTGCTGACATGGTCGCCTCCAAAGTGGCGGGTTGTTCACCTATATTCGTAAACACTCATGCCTCCCGCTGGTTGCCGATGGGCGCGGGGAGGAGTGCTGACGGGTAGAGGCGCACAGGGGCATTAGCGTTTTGTCTTGGCAGCTAATATCATCCAAGCGCTGCATACATGGATGATCATTACTTTCCCTATGGGGCTGCTTAAATGGAAAGAAGCTACTTTTTGACGATGCTTTTACTGGTCCTTCATCAGATAGATGCTGCCTTTTGGCGCGAGTGGGAGTTGTTTTTCTTGCCCGGTGGTGTTCAAGGCTTTCTGCTCTTCAATGCCTTAGTCATACCCGTGTTAATGATTGGGTATCGGCATGTTTTACTGGGCACGAGTCGCGCGTCGTTCTTTGCCAAGATCTGCGCTGGTTTAGGTACGCTGACATTCGTTATCCATGCCGGACTCGCTCTGGCTGGCGCGCATCAGTTTCATTTGCCCGCTTCTATTGCCGTCATAATTCTTTGTTTGATCAGCTCGATATGGTTGCTGGTCAATACCCGAAATCACGATGCTAGGCTTGCTGACTCTCCTGCGATCTGATGCGTTTAAGCGGCTAGGCCGCGCCTTCGTACGCATCGGACTGCTCTCAGGCTTCCGGTGGAGGTTCTTGAACAGTCTCAAGCCTGCCGTGAAAGGTGGAGAGCAGTCCGATGCGCTCTCATAGAGAGGATCGGGCAGTTAACGTGAGGCTCACGTTTGGCGCTGGTTGTTCAGTCGTAAATTCCGTAGCTCAGGTCATCCGTATCGCAATCGATCAAAAGCATTGCGTTGCCGAAGTACAGGGCTGCCAACATGCGCTCCCACTTCGAATAAACCTGCATGTTAATGGCTAGCTTTTTGTCATCCAGCTTTGCGCTGTAGACCTCGCCAAAGGCGATGGTTGGTTTCCAGCGATCGCCGGTTTCACGTTCGCCTTTGATGCTCACGTGCAGAGCATGTTTCAGGCTGTAGTTGCTGCGTGAGGATGACGAGTAGTGGCTGCTCCGGTAACTGCCTTCTGGCTCCGGATCGAAGTAGATGTGAAGTGTTTTGTGTGAGTAGCTGCCGTCTCCTTCCTCAATACGGATTTCCGGACGCTCCCATTGGCCTTCTGCTGCGCTGTCCTTGTGATGCTCGATGAATTCGTCGAGCAGGGCCTTCAGCGATACCTCGCCAGCTATCAGGCCATCGCCGGTAAGCACCTCAGTGATCGACTTGTCCGCCTGCTCCAAGATGATTGCGCCCAGGCCAGCCGCTTCCCACCGCTGACGAAGCGCATTCGCCACTACTGCGTTGTAACGCTGAAGGTCGAACACGTCGGAGACGTTGGCCGGCAACGCAGCCTTGACAGCCTCCTTGATGGCTCCGCCGAAATCGCCATAGGAGCGGAAGGTGTCGCTAACAACTTCTTTGAACAGCTTCTCGATACCCTCGTCGATCAGCTCGCGCGGGCGGTCTGACTGGGCGTATGCAGTGACGCGCTCGGCAAGCAGCGCTTGAAGGGTTTGTTCGCTCATTTGAGGCTCCGTGCTTGATGGGTTGTTTTCCCGCTGCCACCGATGCGGTGGCAGAAGTGAAAAGGTCCGTCATGCAGTCAACGCGATCAGCTTCTGGCGGCAGTCGCGAACCTCGGCCATGCAGCGAGCGGCTTCAGTCTTGTCACCGCCGCGCAGCGCTTGCTTGGCCCAGTGCGTCCAGTCATCAATGAAGCCTTGAAGGTCCGCGGCGAGCGCTTGCTGGGTGCTGACGAACTGACCTTTGTCGTTACGAATAGCCATGGTGAATTCCTCTTGGTTGTCATCCCAAGCAGCCCTCGCGAGAAGGCTGCTCAGTGATGCTTTCCACCGTGACCCGCTACTGGCGTCGGTCAC